>CANIII010000015.1 GCA_947467605.1 Acidobacteriota bacterium | reverse complement strand
GCTTCGACGCTGTAGTGCTGTCGCTGGCCCTTGATGAACTGGTAGGTCGCCCGTACTCGTCCGAGACTCGCCTGGATGGAAATCGGCATGGTGCTCCGCTCCTAAACGGATGCATTTAGCTTCTCTCCACTAAATCCTGGGAACTCCAGGAGACTTGTGAACCTCACCGAGGGAATCAATGAAGGCGTTGGCGTAGGCAACAAGCCAGCTGCGGTAGTAGCGCAAGTCCGCATCAGACCAGACGACTTTGACGCCGCGCCTAGCCCAAACATTGAACTGCTCGGAGATGACAATCAAGGTCAGTTGAAGAGCATCGCCCCGCTTAGAGGCTCCGAGTTCAGCCGAGTTGATTCGCGCTACTTCCTCCTCCGCTAGAAGGGTGGCTTCGTTCCACACCGCATGTCGGGGGTCTTCTGGGTGGAACGGATTCCCGTCAACGGGGTCGCCAGTTCCTGAATAGCTAGACGGTAAGTGGAATCGAGTCATGCGCCGATCTCAAGAATCTTGCCCCGCTTCGGCATGGCGAACGTCGCCCATGTGTTCATCAGTTCGCGCCGCTTGTCGAACAGGTCCGAGCGTCGATAGGCGGCCTCGGTCTTGTTCTTCACGGTGTGCGCGAGGGCGGCCTCTGCGACCGCGTGGGGCGTGTGGGTCTGTTCCTCCACCCAATCGCGGAACGTCGAGCGGAAACCGTGCGCGGTGTAAGCGTCCTTACCCATGCGCCGAAGTGCCATCAAGAACACCATGTTGGAAAGGGGCTTGGTTTTGAATCGTCCGGGGAACACGAACGGCCCGCCGTTGCTCAAGCCCTGAGCCTCTCGGAGAATCTCGACGGCGCGCGGCGAGAGGGGGACGCGGTGCTCTACCTTCGCCTTCATCCGTTCCGCCGGAATCGTCCACATCGCGCCGTCGAGGTCGACCTCGGCCCACGTCGCGCGCAGTACTTCCGACGTGCGCGCCGCCGTCAGAATCAAGAACTCAAACGCGAGGCGAACAACGAGGCCTGAATCCGAGGCCCGCAGTGACTTAATGAACTCGGAAACGGACGCATACGGCAATGCTGCCAAATGCTGGGCGGCCTTGTGATTCTTCGGGAACACGCGTTCAAGCCCACGCGTCGGGTCGTCGTTCACGAACTGCATACCGCGCGCCCGCTCAAAGACCGCGCGAATGCGCTGCAACACTCGGCGCGCCGTTTCTGGAGTAGCGGTCCATCGAGACTCAAGCGCCGCGATCAGGTCGCTACTACGAACCTCGTCAATGCGCTTGGCGCCGAACGAAGCAAACACCGGTTTCAGGGACGAGAGCCAATGTTCGCGGTGGTGCTCGTTGCGGAAGCCGGGAGCGTGGAGCGCGTGATACTCGCGCGCGGCCTTCTCAAACGTGGGGATGGCCTTCTCAATCGCATTGCTCTCGATCTGAGCGCGGCGAACCTGAGCGGGGGATTGCCCGGCCTTTGCCTTGTCGCGCCACGTCTCGGCGCTCTTGCGAGCCTCAGAGAGCGTCAGCGTTCGTCGCATGTGAACCGGAACGCTCTCCAATTCGGCCTTTTGTTCGTTAGTCAGCTGCGAGGTTCTGACGCTACCGAGGCCCATATCCTCACGGCGCCCGCCGCGAACCTTCGCGCGCAAGACCCACGACTTGGCGCCCGTCGGCCCGACGAGCAGATACAGCCCCTTGCCGTCGGCATAGCGACCCGGCGTATTGAGGGATGCAATCGTGCGATCAGTGAAGCGTTCACGGGGATGGCGGCGGGGGGCTTGTTCCCTCATATGCTCCCTCATTTTATCTGCCGTCTTGTGACTTGCCTAGACGCGAATTGAAGCGACAGAGGAAGGGGTTAGGCGCATTTTCATAGGGGAAACACCGGCCATGTGACGCGCTATGAATTGGCGTGGTACGCGAGTTCTACAGACGCCGCCTCCACCAAGTGGTTCAGACCACAACGGGCGCCCGCTTACGCGAGGCGCCCGTTGTTGTTGAAGAGCCTACCGTCCCCAAATCTCCGTCAGCGAACGCCACGCCCCACCGCGCGCGGCGCGAACGCCCGCGGCCTTCGTGTCCCGCGCCACATCCCGCAGTTCGGTCGTCACCGTCATCGTCCCCGTGCGGACCGGGTGCGTCCAAACCATGACCATCGTGCCGCCAATGCGGCCGGGGGTGACCTGCGTCAGGTTCCACGCCACCGCGATCGGCGCGCGGGCAAATTCGAGGTGTGATGTAGTGCGCGCTGAGCCGTCGTGCGCAATGGTCGTGGGCGACAGCGTCTGCGAGAGCGTGTCGAACGACGCGGCGCCGCTCAGTTGGCTGCCGTCCTGCGTCAGATTGAACGTCACGTTGTAGGGCACGTCCGAGTTGATCGGGAACATGTCCGTGCACACGTGGAAGCTCGCGAAGTCGCCGGTCGATGTGCAGTCCGTGACGACGTAGTGACCGGTGAACACACCCTGATAGTCGGCGCGCACCGCAATGCGCGTTGCTGCCTCGACGCCGCCGAACGCGACGACGACGGATGTCTCGCCCGTGCCGACCGCCGTCACTGTGCCGCCGGCATTCACGATCGCCACCGACTCGTCGCGTGATCGCCACGATCCATGACTCACGACGCGCGTCGATCGATCCGTCATCGTCGCCGTGGCCGTGAGTGTTTCGCTCGCGCCGAGCACCAACATGTCGCCGGGCGTTGTGACGGCAATCGACGATGCGGCAACGACCGCCGTGTCGGTGTTGAGTGACGACGACGGGGGCGGAGGTGTGGACGGCGCGGTCGGACTCGAGCCGCAGGCGGTGATCCAGGGCGTGGAGCAGATGGCGAAAACCAAGAGAGAGCGTCGCATGACGGTGCCTCCTGGCTTAATGAGTAGCAACTTCATTGCCAAGTGCTAAGTGATTGACGACAAGCAACTTGGCGCCCGCGACCGTTTCTTGACGGGACATTCTTTCCGCCCGTCAGGAAGAAATGGGCGCCCGATGATCCTGGAAGCTACTTACACGCCTGACACTTGTGGTTGTTCTTTGCGCCCATGCCTTCGAGCAGCGCGATCGTCTCGGGGAAGGGCTGCGTGCGCTGTTCCGGGCTGTTGGCCATGTCGACCGTGGTCTGACCCGCGCGGTTGACTGCCATCACGTTGCCGCCCTTTGACACGAGGTACTTGATCATCTCGTTGTCGCCGCGCGCCGCGGCGTGGTGCATTGCCGTGAAGCCGTCGGCATCGCGCACGTTCACATCGACCTTCAACTCTTCGATGAAGTACTTCGTCGCCGGCATCCAGCCATCCGGCACGTGACGATGCTGCTGGGCGACGCGGGAGGTGCCGTATCCGACACCGCTGGCGGCATGGAACGGCGGCACGTGCGGCCCACCGGCGGGCACCGACTCGAGACCCGACGGATCATTCGGCCGCTTCGCGTTGCCAAAAGACATCGTGCACACGCTCGGATCGGCGCCGTATTTCACGAGCAGACGCATCGCGTCGACGTCGAGAGCATAGGCGGCGCGCCAGAAGGGCGTGGCACCGGCGAAATCCACGCCCATCCGACCGGCGTTGTAGGCGGCGAACCACACATGCGAGAGCGTGCGAGCGTTGGGATCCGCGCCGGCCTTGAGGAGGTCCTCGACCAGCTGTAGATACGACGCCTGCTGCTGCGTGCCGGCGGTGGGCTGCGGATACCACGTGCGCAGCGCCCACTCGTTGTTGAGCACCGCAAAGATCGGCGCGATGCCGTCGTCATTCGCCAGATTCGGATTGGCGCCGCGCTTGAGCAGCGTCTCGGCAATGTCGTACTGACCGTTGGCAATCGCGAGGACCATCGGCGTGGACTTGTCGGCCGAGCGCGCGTTGATGTCGGTCTTGGCATCGAGCAGGATCGCGACCGATTCGGCATAGCCGTCACGCACGGCGTAGTGCAGTGCCGTCAGGCCGCCCTGCTTGCCGATGATCTCGGTATCCGACGGGCCACGCCCACCGGCGCGTCCACCACCCACACCACGCGCGGCCGCCTGGGCCGCCAGATCGGGGTCGTACGCCGGATCATTCGGGTCGAGCACTGCGGGGTTGATGCCCCCGCCCGCGCCACGGCCCGCACCGCCGGCGGCCGCATTGGCACCACCGCCCGCAGCCGCACCACCGCGACCTGCAGCTCCACCACCGGCGCCGCGACCTGGGCCCGACGATGTCTCGCGCGCGCGTGCGGAACGCTCGGCGGCGTCAGTCTTCGAGCGCTCGACGTAGTCGATCACCGTGGTGGCGGCCATCACATTGGCGCCGCGCGACACGAGCAACTTGATCGCGTCTGTGCGGTTCTTTGAGGCCGCGAAGATCAGCGGTGTGCGGCCATGTGTCGTGTCTTTCGCATTCACGTCGGCGCCCTTGTCGAGGAGCGCGGTCACCGCGGCCGGGTTGCCGGCTTCAGCCGCGAGGTGAATCGGCTGCACGCCTGTGCTGGTCACAGCCGTGGCTTTGCCGCCCGCGGCGAGTAAGCGCGTGATGACGACCGCGTTGCCGCGTTCGGCTGCGAGGTGCAGCGGCGTGTAGTCGCCGAGGCGCGTCACGGCGTCCACTTTGGCTTTCGCCGTGAGGAGGGCGGTCGTCAGTTCAGCATTGCCGTTGAGCGCCGCCCAATGGAGCGCCGTCATACCGTCACCTTGCGCAGCGTTCACATCCGCGTGCCGCCGGATCAGGTCCTGCACCGTGGCGATGTCGCTGCGTTCTGCGGCGTCGGCAATCGGCGATGTCGCCGCGTGCGTGACCGCGAACATGAGCGCCAGAGCGCTGGTGACGAAGAGGGCCGTGCCGAACTGTCGAAGACGCATAGGGATGTCCTTGATTACGCCGTGGCGAACGAGAACTCGCCGGTCGAGTCGCCGAAGGTCTTGACGTCGTCGATGCCGAGCCGATGCATGAGCGTGAGCATCACGTTGGCCATCGGCGTGTCGTCCGCGGCTTTCACGTGAACGCCGCCCGGGTTCGCGCCGTTGCCTCCACCGAGGATGATCAGCGGGCAGTTGCGGTGGTTGTGCACGTTGGCGTTGGCCATTGGCGAGCCGTAGAGAATGAGCGTCTTGTCGAGCAGCGTCGCTTCGCCTTCGGTCGCTTCCTTCAGCTTGCCGAGGAAGTAGGGCAGCATCGAGACGTGATGTTTGTTGATCTCGCCGAAGTCGCGGATGGTCTTCTCGGCCACGCCGTGGTGCGAGGCGTTGTGGAAGCCGGTGGCGACGCCGCTGCCCGGATACACGCGGCCGGAGCCGTCGCGACCGAACTTGAATGAGAAGACGCGCGTCGTGTCGGACTGGAACGCGAGGACCTGCAGGTCGAACATCAGCTTCACGTGGTCGTCGAACGAGTCGGGCACGCCGGCCGGCGCGCCTGGCATTTCGCGCGACTCGCCGCTGAGGTTGCGCGCTTCGATGCGCGCGATGCGCTGTTCCACTTCGCGGATGTTGCTCGCGTATTGATCGAGCCGCAGGCGATCGCTCGGGCTGACAGACTTCATCAGGCTCTTCATCTGCTGCGTGAGCAGATCGAGGATGCTCTTGTCGGTCGCCCGGCGCTCTGCGCGCTGCTCGGGTGTACCGCCGGCGCCGAAGAGCAGTTCGAAGACCATGCGCGGGTCGCGCACCATCGGCAGCGGTTGATCGGGCGCCGCCCAGCTGATCGTGTCGGTGTAGACGCACGCGTAGCCGTAGGCGCAACCGCCCGACTGATCGACCGGCTCAATGCTCAGCTGCATGGATGGGATCGGCGTGTCTTTGCCGAACCGCTGCACGTAGAGCTGATCCATCGAGGTGCCGACGTGCACATCGGACCCTTCGGTGAGTTTGGGATGCACGTGTGTGTACATCACCGCGCTCGACCGGAAGTGATCGCCGCCGACTTCGGCCGGGGCCATCGCTTCGGCCATGCGCACGTCGGTGTTGCTGACGATCGTCAGTTGTTTGCGGAAGGGTTCGAGCGAGCTGAGGCTGCCCTGGCTCAGGTCGAAGTTGCGCCCCGTCTCCTTCGGATTCCAGAGGTAGTTGGCGGCACCAAACGGGCTGCACCCTGCGGCACCGTGCACTTGCTCGATGCAGACCAGACGTGTGCGGCTCGCGGCTTTGGCGGCCGCCGACTGCGCGTACAGCGTTTGCGCCGGGATCATCGAGTCGAGCAGCGGCAGTGCGACGGTGGCGCCGAGGCCCTTGAGGGCGGTACGCCGAGACAGGTGTTTGCCGGTCAGAATCATGTCAGTCTCCTACTTCGAACACTCGGAACTACTTCGTGCCTGCATTGATCGTTTCAGCGCGTGCGGTCCGGAACGCCGGGCTCGTCACGACGCCAAGAATCAGGTCGGTCATCCGGTACTGGCGCGGTGCCGCGCCTCGCACGATCTTGCGAATCGTCGGCATGTCTTGATAGTCCACACGCCGGCCGATGGCGTACGCCATGAGCATTTCGGTGAAGTGCGTCACCATCACGTCCGAGCGCGTCATGAGCGCCGCGCGCAATTCGGTCGCGCCATTCAGGCGCGTGCCGTCGTAGAGCTCGCCCTTGGTATTGACCGGAACGCCGCGATCCTTGATGCGGAAGGCGCCCGTGACGTCGAAGTTATCGAGCGAGAGCCCGATCGGGTCGATGACCTTGTGACACGACACGCAGGCCGGATTCGCGCGGTGCATCGCCATCTGTTCAGCCACAGACAACATCCGGCCGCCCTTGGCATCGCTGGTCTTTTCGAGGTCGGGCACGTTCGGTGGCGGCGGTGGGGGGGGGGTGCCGAGCAGCACTTCGAGCACCCACTTGCCGCGCAGCACCGGCGACGTGCGATTGCCATGTGACGTGAGCGTGAGCACGCTGCCATGGCCCAGCACGCCGCGGCGCGTGTCGTTCGGATACATCACCTTGCGGAATGCCGAGCCGCTGACGCCGAGGATGCCGTAGTGCTTCGCGAGCCGCTCGTTGAGGAACGTGTAGTCGGCCGTGACCAGCTCGAGCATGGGCCGATCGGCGCGCACAAGATGATCGAAGAGCAACTCCGTCTCACGCTCCATCGATTCGGCCAGAATCTCGTCGTAGTACGGGTAGTCGAGCGCGTCCGGCTCAATCTTGCGCAGATCCTGCAGGCGCAGCCACTGCGCCGCGAACCGCGTCGACAACGCTTCGGACCGCGGATCGGCCAGCATGCGGCGCACCTGACGTTCAAACACCGCCGGTTGTACAAGCGTGCCATTGGCCGCCGCGTCAATCAGTGCGCGGTCCGGAATCGTGCCCCAGATAAAGAACGACAGCCGCGAGGCGAGATCGAGATTGTCGATCTTGTAGACCGTGCCGGGTTTCGCGGTCGCCGGTGTTTCCTCCACGCGGAACACGAAATGCAGGCTCGACAGCATGCCCTGCAGTGCTGCGCGGATCCCGGCGTCAAATCCTTTCGACGACGCCTGCGTGAAGAGCGGCATCAACTCGGCGATGTCCTGCGGTGTGGTCGGACGACGATAGGCCTGAGTCGCGAGCCGTTCGATGATGCGTTTTGCGCACGCGGGCTCGTCAGCTTTCGTCGCCGGCTTGCAGATCAACACGCGCTGGCGTGTGGGGTTGTCGGAGACGCCAGTCACCTCAGTCGGTCCCACGATCGCCAGGTTGCGCAGATGGCCGAGGGTCGTGACGCCATAGCCGATGCCGATGTTCGTATCGGCCAGGGAATGGTCGATCGGTTTGACGAAGTCATCTTCCTCGCCTTCGAACTCGCGCAGGAAGGTGGCCGCGACTTTGTGCGGACCGGCCGCCACAAACACCGGCTCGGTTTGCACCATCAGGCCGAGCGGCGACGACTCGTTGATCCAGCGGTCCACCTTGACGAGTGACACGCGCGCACCGTCAATCGCCACTTCCATCGTCATCTTGCCGGCAGTGCGACCGAAGAGTTCACCCTGCGGCTCGCCGTGCAGCATCATCTGGAACTTGTATTTGCCATCCGCGAGAAAGTTGTGCGTGACGACCGTGCCGCCGCGCGTGCCGAAGGGGGCGCCTTCGAGACGGTCCTTCTGCGACATCGTGCGCGGCACGTCGTACGTCGTGGAGCTCGTGTCGGCGGTCGGGTCACCGAGCGTCGCGCGGCTCACGTAGGCGGCGGCGCGCATGTAGCCCGTCATCACGGTGGCAGACGGCATCTGCACATCGGCGATGTTGTCGAAGCCGGCGCTGATGGTGTCGGCGGGCAGGAATGCGTTCACGTCGACGTCGATGCCGACGAGGGCTTTGATCGCCGCTTTGTACTCGGCGCGGTTCAGTCGCTGGAACGATCGATGACCGGGGTTGGGCGTCGCGGCCGCTTTGTCGAGTGAGGTTTCCAGCGCGGCGATCAGCGCGACGCGTGTGGCCGCGTCGGGCTGCGCCGAATCACGCGGCGGCATCATGCCGGCGCGCAGCTTGCGCACCATCTTCTCGGCGACTGGTGCGCGATCCGCCGTCCGTGCCGCGTCAAACGTGTCGAGCGACATGTCGCCCGCCAGCTCGCCATCGTTGTGGCAATCGCGGCAATACTTCTTGATGGCTTCGTTCTGCGCGTCGAATGACATCGGCGCGGGTGGCGCCGTTTCGACGGCCGGAGCCGGAGACCAATTGGGGGTCGGCGTCGCCGATCCGGCCCGAAGAACCAGAGCCGTGCCGAGCAGACCCGTAGCCAGGACGGGGATGAGCCTTCGCATCAAGGGAAGTGTAAACCGCCTCACGCGAGGCCGGATAAGCAAAAGAGGACCAAAAGAGTAGCCAAGGGAGGGTCTAAGGGCTGGTACTGAGAGCCCGTCCTATCTATAATGGCGGCACGTCCATGACTATGGATCATCGCCTTCGGGAAGTCGTTGATGCGTTTGTCGCGCGCGTGCGCCGAGACTTGGACGCGCACGTCCAGGGGCTCACGGCCGACCTGCTCCGGCTCGGCACCGAAAATCAGGAATATTGGCGCTCGACCCTCGAACGGGCGGTCACCGATGCCCGGCAGGACGCCGAACGCGGGTTCAAGGCCCGGCTCGAGGCACTCCGTAACGAACTGACTCGCGAAATGGATGTTCGGCTGTCGACCGAACGGCAGCAGTTGCAGGCCGCAACCAATGCCGCCGTGCAGGCGACTCAGGCCGCCGCCGAAGCGGCGCAATCGGCCCAGTCGCATGCCGCTCAGGCCAAAGCGGCCCAGGCACAAGCGCTCGTACATTCCCTGCGGGATGATCTCGGTGGCAGCGCGCGCGACGCCCGCGTCGATACGCTCGAGCGCTTGCTGGGCGCCGTCCGCCGCATCGACGAGTCCACCTCGCTGTCCGGCATTCTCGAGTCCCTCGCCCACGGCGCCTCGGCACAGACCGCGCGTGTGGCGCTCATGCTCGTCGATGGCGACGTGCTCAAGCCGTGGCAGGTGCATGGCTTTGTCGCCGGTCACGAACCGCGCGAGATCACGATCGGCACGTCGGGCCTGCTCACCGCGACGGTGGCGCTCAAGCAGACCTCCTTTGTGAAGCCGCTGATTGCGCGCGAAATCACGACGCCAGGATTCATGCAGGTTCCCGTTGGCCACACCGGGCTCGTCGTGCCGGTCATCGTCGGCGGCGATGTCGTCGCGGTGCTCTACGCCGATGATGTCGGCGCGGCGGAAGAGCAGGAAGACGCACCGGTCTGGACCGAAGAAATCGATCTGCTCGTGCGACATGCATCGATTCGCCTGGAGAATCTCACCTCGGTGCGCACGTCTGAGGTCTTCGGCTGATGCGCATGGTGGGCATGGCGCGCGCCACGGCCATCGGCGTGGCACTGGCCGCGGTCTTGTGGCCGACACCGGCCGTCACAGAGGCGCCCGCGATCCTGTGGCTGGCGCCCGTCGGTAAACCCAATGCCTCATCGACCGCATTCGCCACTGCGGTCGGCCAGATGACGGACGGCAAGGCGGCGCTCGCCCTTCCGGTGTTTTCCAAGTCGGTCGCCGACCCGGTCATCGGTGGCTACGCGCTCTTGATGCAGGGCCGCGCACAGCTCGCGCTGCACAAGCCGGTTGACGCGAAGTTCAGCGCCGACCAATTGCTGAAAGTCGAACCCAAGGATTACCTGCGCGAGATGGCCTACATATTGAAGGCCGATGTCGCGGAGGCCGCGGGCGATGCGGCCGCTGAGATGCGGGCGCTGCAGGGCGCGGCGGAGATGAAACCGCTCGCCGGTGCGCCGGTCTATTTGCGTCTGGGTCGCGCGGCAAAACAAGCGGGCGAACGCACGGTGGCGCGCGCGGCGTTCAGCAAGATTGTCTACGAGTTTGCGCTGTCGACCGAAGCGTCTGATGCGCAGTCGGAACTGGTGCTCATGGCGGATCCCGGCGCGGTGCCGAGCCGTGAGACGGCGCAACAGGATATTGGTCGCGCCGAGCAACTGTACGCGGCGAAGCGGTTTGCTGACGCGCACAAGATCTACGAGGCCGTGCGTCCGGTGGCGATCGGTGCGGAGCGCGAGCAGATCGCGTTGCGTCTGGCGCAGTGCGACCTCGGCCTGAAGAAGTTTGCCGCGGCTCGCGCCGCGCTGTTGCCGCTCACGGCCAGTGGCGACCGTCGCGCTGAAGCCGGCTATGCGCTGCTCGGCACGACGAAGGGGCTCGGGCGCAAGGAAGAGTTCGTCGCCGAGACACGCAAGTTCGCCGCCGAGGCGGCCGACACGTCCTGGGCGGAAGCGGCGCTGAACGACCTCGCTACGTTCTACATTCTCGAAGATGACGATGCGGCTGCGGCGCAGGTGTTCTCGGACATGTATCGGCGCTATCCGTCGGGCGCGTTTGCGGAACGCGCGGCCTGGCGCTCGGGCTGGTGGGCATACCTGCGCGGCAACTACGCGGAGGTGACGCGTGTGTTTGATGATGCGTTCACGCGCTACGGCCGCTCGGACTACCGCTCGGCGTGGAGTTACTGGTCGGCGCGCGCGCGTCAACAGATGGGGCAGCGCGAGGCGGCCGTTGAGGGCTACCGGCGCGTCATCGCGCTCTACAAGAACTCGTACTACGGGCGTGAAGCGAACAAGGGACTGACCGCGCTGGCCGCCGCACCTGGCGCCACGGTGACGCGCGCGAAGGCGGCCACGCCGGCGCCCCACGCCGACGCGCCGGTGGCGTTCGCACCGGGTGAGCCGCCACCGAATGCGGTGTTGATCACACGACTCCTTGAGGTGGGGCTGTACGACTACGCGATTGGCGAGTTGAAGCGCGCCGAACGCGACCTCGGCCCGACGCCGCTCGTCACCGCCACTCAGGCGTATGCGTGGAATCGCAAGGGCGAACTGCGCACAGCGATCAACCTCATGAAGCGCGCGTATCCGCAGTTCATGGCCGCCGGCGGTGAGACGTTGCCCGTCGAGATTCGCCGCGTGCTGTTCCCGATGGCGTACTGGGATCTGATTCAGAAATACGCGGACGGCCGTGGGCTCGACGCGCATCTGATGGCCGCGCTGATCACTCAGGAGTCCACGTTCCAGGCCGACGTGAAATCAGGCGCCAATGCGTGGGGACTGATGCAGATCCTGCCGTCCACCGGGCGCAGCTACGCGACCAAAGTGGGCGTGACGCCCTGGCGGGTGTCGAAGCTCACCAATCCCGACATCAACATCCGCATTGGCATGGCCTACTTCGCTGATCTCATGAAGACCTACGATGGCGTCGTCGGCGCACTCGTGGCCTACAACGCCGGCGGCAGCCGCTACCGCAAATGGGTGCAGGACTATCCCGGCGCCGATCGCGACGAGTTCATCGACAACATCCCGTTCTTCGAGACGGCCAACTATCTGAAACGCATCCTCGGAACGGCCGATGACTTCCGCGCGCTGTATCCGCGCACATCGCCCACGCGCGGGCACTAGCCAAGGTCGTCGTTCATGTCTCGTGCTCGCACGTCCGAGAAAGCGTCGCATCTTTGCGACTCGGTGTTTCCCCGATGGACCGGACTCGCGATCACGCACGGTGCCGTCAACCTCTCGCAGGGATTTCCGGACTTTCCTGCACCAGCTGAAGTGAAAGACGCCGCTCGCGCGGCCATCGCCGGTGACATCAATCAATACGCCGCGACATCCGGCGCGAAAGCGCTGCGCGATGCGATCGCCAACGGTGTCACGAGCCGGCACGGTCTTGCGGTGGATCCAGACGTCAACATCACCGTTTGCTGCGGCGGCACCGAATCGATGATCGCCACGATGCTCGCCATCGTCGATCCCGGTGACGAGGTCATCATCTTCGAGCCGTTCTACGAGATCTACAGCCCCGACGTGCTGCTCACCGGCGCAACGCCGCGCTACGTCACGCTCCGTGAACCCACGTCGCCCGGCTCGGACTGGACGTTTGATTCCCGGGAACTCGCCGCGGCGTTCAACAACAAGACGCGGGCGATCATCATCAACACGCCGAACAATCCCACAGGCAAAGTCTTCACCCGGCAGGAACTCACCGATATCGCCTCGCTCTGTCAGCAATGGGACGTCGTCGCGATCATGGATGAGATCTACGAACACATCGTCTATGACGATGCCCGGCACGTGATGATGGCGACGATCGACGGCATGCAGGATCGCACGGTCACCATCGGCAGTCTGTCGAAGACGTTCAGTGTGACCGGGTGGCGCGTCGGTTGGACGATTGCGCCAGCCGATCGGGCGGCGGCGATTCGCAAAGTGCACGAGCAGCTGACCGTGGGGCCGGCGGCGCCGCTGCAGGCCGCCGGTGCGATGGCACTGAATCTGCCGGCGAGCTACTTTCAGGCATTGACGGCGGACTATCACGCCAAGCGCGCGCGCCTGCTCGGCATCCTCGAGGGCGTGGGCTTCCGATGCTACTCCCCGCGCGGCGCCTACTACATCATGGCGGACATCGACGGTTTTGGCTTCGCAGACGATGAGTCGTTCGCGACCCATCTGGTGACCGAGATCGGTGTGGTCGCGCTGCCGGGCAGTAGCTTCTACCGCAGCACTCATCCCGTGCGGAACAAAGTGCGCTTCTGCTTCTGCAAGAAGGAAGCGACCTTCGCGGCTGCGGAGCAGAGATTGCAGCGGCTGCGGTGATCGGCTCGCTGCTCATCGGCATCGCGGTGTGGTGTGCGGCGGGCACGCTCGCCGTGGCGTCGCCGGATTCCGCGACCGCGCGACTTGCCGTCGCGGCACCGTGGTGGATGTTTGTGCTCGGCACCGTGATCGGCGCAGCGATCCCTGCCTGGCGGACGCGCCCGCTGACGACGTTGCCGGCACTGCTCGCGGTGCTGCCGTGGCTGCCGATGCCGTTGCCCGCGATCGCGCTGTTGTTCACGGGGCCGATGGCGTGGGTGCCGATCATCGCGGCGCTGGCGCTGGCGGTGGGGCTCACCCCACTCCGATTCGTGGCGCGCATTCTCAATCTGTTCGAGCCCGATGACGCGACGGTCGCAGCGTTTGTGTTGGCGGCGACGCTCGGTGGCCTCGCGGCATGGTCGGCCGATCCACGCACGCCGGGTGGCGACGAGCCGCACTATTTGATGATCACCCAAAGCATCCTGAAGGACGGTGACATCGACATTCAGAACAACCACGACGCGCGCGACTGGGAGTCGTTTATCGGCGGTGATCTGCGCCCGGACCTGCGCGTGCGTGGCCTGCACGGCGAGGCGTACTCGATCCATGCGCCGGGCGTTTCGGTGCTCGTCGCCCCGGTGTTTCAGTTCTTCGGCTACACGGGCGCGCGGTGTCTGCTGGTGTTGCTCACGGCCATTGGCGCGATGCTCACGTGGCGGTTGTGCTGGCGAGTGACCGATTCAGCGGCGGCGGCGTGGTGCGGATGGGCTGCGGTCGTGCTCACGCCGACGTTTGCGCTGCAGAGTTTCATGGTGTTCCCGGATGCGCCGGGTCTACTTGTCGTCGCGGCCGCGGCGCTGTTGCTCGTGCAGTTGTCGCGCGGAGATTTGCCGGGCACCGTGCCCGTGTTTCTGACCGGCGTCGCGCTCGCGTTGTTGCCGTGGTTGCACACACGGTTTGCGATCCTCGCGGCGGGCCTCGGCGCCGCGATAGCGCTGCGCCTGCTGGCGCCGACCGCCATTCCATCGCGGCGCAAGAGTGAGCTGACCGCGGCGCTCGATCCCGATCCGGTGATCACGCGTGAGGATCGTGTCATTCGACTCATCGCGCTGTTGGTGATCCCGGTGATCAGCGCCGGCCTCTGGTTCTGGTTCTTCAAGGCGCACTACGGCACGATCGATCCGCGCGCACCGTATGGACCGGAGGAGCAGCGACTGACGTGGATCATCCCAGCCATTCTCGCGTTGTTCTTCGACGGGCAGTATGGGATTGCGGCGTATGCACCGGCCGTGGCACTCGCGTTGGTCGGCTGGTGCCGCCGCACGGCGACATTCACATGGCGACTGTCGGTCGAACTCGCGCTGATCGTCTTCGTCTATCTCGCCGCCGTCACAACTGTGCGCATGTGGTGGGCCGGTAATCCCGCATCGCCCGCACGCTTCCTGATGGCGATCCTGCCGCTCCTCGCCGTGCCGATTGCAGCGGCCTGGACCCGCGTCAGTGCCGCGACGCGAACGCTGGCAGCGACGCTCGTGGCGATCGGTGGGGGCATGACGGCGGTGCTGTTGAGCGTCGACCGCGCCGGCCTCGCGTGGAACTATCGCTGCAACAACGCTGCGTGGCTTGAGTGGCTGTCGCCCGTCGTGAATCTCACGCGCGTGTGGCCCAGCTTCTTCTGGAACGAGTCGCGGTTCCCGGTGCAGACGATTGCCTGGGTGGCCGTCGCCGTGGTGGTGTGGCTGGTGGTGAAGCGCGTGGTGGTGCCACCGCGTGTCGCCGTGGTGCTGTGGTCGATCGTGACACTGCTGTGCGTGGCGCCGATCGGTTGGGCGGTCACGGACGCACGCAGCCTTGATCCGGTACGGGCCCAGTTGCAGGTGATCGACGGCGAAGGCCGAGGTGCGCGCGTCTACACCATCGACAATGGCCGCTTCGTGCGACTCCGTTCGCTGAAGAACGCCATGACACTGCAGGCGATGGCACCCGGTCCGTCTGAGGAATGCCCGGTGCCGCCGCTGTTCGAAATGCGCAACGTCCCCGGCGCCCGCTTCAATGTGCGCGTCCACTCGTCATCGTCATTCAGCCGGCCGCTGCGACTGTTTGTGGGCGATTCCGGATCACCGTGGCGCGAATTCACCGTGCCCGGACCTGGCGACTTCGTGTTCCCGGTTGTGTTGCCGACAGCGGTGCCGCGCGTCGTGCTCGACACTGACGCCGCCGCCCGCGCCGCGCTGAAAGTTGATCTGGCTGTTGAGGACGCCATGCCGCAGCGGGAGGCGGTGGCCATGAAGTCGGCCGCGCACTACGGCAGCACCGACGTCATGTTCCTTGATGATCAGGTGTTTCTGGAAGGTGAAGGCTTCTGGGTGCACGGTCGGTCGGCCGCGAAGCTGATGCTGGTGCCGTCGGTCAACAGCCCGGTGTCACCGCTGACCGTGCGCATCCTCGTCCGGAACGGCGGCGCCCGCAACACGATCACGATTGAGTCGGGAACGTTTCAGCGCTTGCTGGTGCTGACGCCGTTCCAGGAGCAGGACGTGGACATCCCGCTGACCCCGGCCGGCACCGCCACCGTGCGTATTGCCTCAGGCGAGGGCTTCGTCCCTGCAGAGAAGACAGCCGGCAACGGTGACCACCGGCTGCTCGGCGCCTGGATTCAACCGCGCTAATAGCGAACGACGCCTCCGAACCAAATGCCTTTGTATTCCATGTCGCCGAAGTCTTTCTTCAACGTCACCGTCGTCGTCATCTTGCGCCAGCCGCCCTGGATGCCGATGTAGTTGTTGAGGTTGAAGGTCGCGTAGATATCGATGTCAAGGTAGTTGCCGGTCGCGTCGAGCTTGTCGGCGAGTGACTGCGGCAGGCTGAAGCCGGTCGCCGACGCAGTGACAGCGAGGCGCGGCAGGATGTAGGCGCGCGCGATGCCTCCGTATGCGGGGAGTGGCGCCTTGGCGCGTGTGAATTCTGCGGTCGCGGGTGCCGTCAAGGTGGCACCGAAATCCGTGATGCGCGCTTCGATGATGGCGCCGATGAAGCCGCGCTCCATCGAGATGATGTCGAGCTCGTAGCCGGCCCGCAGCACTTTCCAGTCGAACGTGGCTTTGATCGGCAGGTTGGCCGTGAATTTCTGACCGTTGAAGATGATCTCGCGCGACAGCGTCGTGTCGGATGAATACGAGATGGGCGTGTATTGCGCGAACAGCTTGTTGCGCTTGCTCGGCCGCAACTCCACCCGGAAGTCGGCGAAGCGGGTCTGCTGGAATTTCAGGTCGGTGACGAAGTCGATCTTGGATCCGGCCAGTCCGAATTGCTCACTGGAAATCACGCCGATCAGGCCCGGGCTCCAGAGGCCTGCCGATGCCTGAATGTGGTACGACTCTCCGATCGTGCCCTGTGGTTTCAGAGGCGGTGCGGAGTACTGCGCCGCCGCCGGTGTGGCCATCGCGGCGAGCAAGAAAGCCATGCCAATCGTGAGTCGTCCGATCCGTGTCATCCCTGTGTCCCCTATAATTTTCTGATGCGTCGCGCACTGAGCCGGTTGCTACCCTACGTACGCGAGTCGCGACGCGCGTTCATCATCGGCGTGGGCTGCATCTTCGTCGCGAGTGTCATGCAACTGGCCTCACCGTGGGTTCTCAAGTACGCCATCGACGGTCTCATCAGCGGTGCGAGCCGCGGTTGTCTGGCCGGGTATGCGCTCGCGATGCTCGGCCTGGCGGTCGTCGACGGCGGTTTTCGATATCTGATGCGCAAACACCTTATCGGCGCATCCCGCACCATCGAATATGCCCTCCGGAATGATTATTTTGCTCATTTGCAGCGCCTGCCCCTCGGCTACTTCCAGTCGACCCGGACAGGTGATCTCATGTCTCGTGCCACCAATGACTTGAGCGCCGTCCGCATGATGATCGGGCCGGCCGTGATGTACTTCGCCAGCACGGCGCTCGGTTTCGTGATCGCGCTTGCAGTTATGTTCTCGATCGATGCGCGGCTGGCGTGGATCGCGCTGCTGCCGATGCCCATCGTGAGCGTCGCCACGCGCTATTTCGGCAAAGCCATTCACGACCGGTTTGAGCGCATTCAGGCCCAGCTCGCAGACATGAGCGCCGTCGTGCAGGAGTCGCTCTCCGGCGTGCGCGTGGTGCGCGCCTATCGACAGGAAGACACCGAGATCGCGCGGTTTCGACGATCCAATGATGAGTATGTGGCTCGCAATCGTGGGCTGATCCGGCTGCAGGCCGCGTTCTATCCCAGCCTCACGTTCTGCTTCGGTGTGAGCTCGCTGATTGTGTTGTGGATGGGCGGGCGCGACGTGATGGCCGGCACGATGACCCTCGGCTCGTTTGTCGCGTTCCTCCGCTACCTCGTGATGCTGTCGTGGCCGATGATCGCGTTTGGCTGGGTCATCAACATTGCGCAACGCGGTCTCGCGTCGTGGGGGCGGATGATCGAGATTCTCGATACCGCGCCGGCGATTGACGATCGCGACGCCCGACCCGACGCGCTCGCCGATGGCGTGAAGGGCGACGTCGAGTTTCGCCAGCTGTCCTTTCGCTACCCACCCCGCGCCGGTGAGGGCGCGGACGACGCGGCCCCGATGCTGGCGGACATCTCATGCACGATCGCGGCCGGACAGACCGTCGCCATCATCGGGCCAACCGGATCCGGCAAGTCGACGCTCGTGCAGTTGCTGCCCCGGCTACACGATCCGGCGCCGGGCACCCTGTTTGTGGACGGCATCGACGTGCGCGAAATTCCACTCGCGCGACTGCGCGGCGCCATCGGCGTCGTGCCGCAGGAGCCATTCCTCTTCTCAGACTCGCTCGCCGGTAACATCCTCTTTGGGTTTGATCCCGTACGCGATCGCGCGCGGGTCGACGCGGCCGCGCATGCCGCGGGCCTCGACGCCGATCTGTCCAGTTTCCCCGACGGCTACCAGACCGTGGTGGGTGAGCGCGGGATCACGCTCTCGGGCGGACAGAAGCAGCGCACCGCCATTGCGCGTGCGGTGGCCGCGGATCCGCGCATCCTGATTCTGGACGATGCGCTGTCGGCGGTTGATACGCAGACGGAGGAGACGATCCTGCGACGCCTGCGAGAGGTGCGGCGCGGGCGCACCTGTCTGATCGTCGCGCATCGCATCTCGACCGTACGCGACGCCGACATGATCCTCGTGCTCGATAGCGGACGCGTCGTGGAACGTGGCACCCACGACGAGCTCGTACGTCGCGCCGGCCTCTATGCGCGCATGGATCAGCAACAGCGACTCGAAGACGAATTGGCGGCGTCGTGAGCGGTCCGCAGGACGACGTCATCGGGAAGGCGTACGACGCGCGATTGATGCGGCGTCTGCTCGTGTATCTGCGGCCCCATCTGCCGGCGGTGGCCGTCGCGTTTGTCGTGATTGTGGCAGGGGCGCTTGTGGAACTGGCGCAGCCCTGGCTGACGCAGCGTGCGATCGATACCTACATCGCGCAGAAGGACGTTGACGGCCTGCGATGGATCGCGACGGTCTTCTTCGGCCTGCTCGTGGCCAACTTCGTGTTCGAGTACGTGCAGACGGTCGTCATGCAGACGATCGGACAGAAGATCATGCGCGCGATTCGGCTCGAGGTGTACGGCCACCTGCAGAAGCTGGATCTCGCGTTCTACGACAGGAATCCCGTGGGTCGCATGATGACGCGCGTGACGACCGACGTGGACGCGCTCAATGACCTCTTCGCCTCGGGCGTGGTGACGGTCTTCGGCGACGTGCTCGCCCTGGTCGGCATCATCACGGCAATGCTGTGGATGAACTGGCGTCTCGCCCTCGTCGCCTTCGTCGTCTTGCCCGGTATCCTGGCCGCGACGCAGTGGTTTCGCACGAACGTCCGCGAGTCGTACCGACAGGTGCGCGGCCTCGTGGCCAAGATCAATGCGTTCCTGCAGGAGCATCTGACGGGCATGTCGACTGTGCAGCTCTTTCGACAGGAATCGAACGCCTTCGAGCGCTTTGATCGCATTAACCGCGACCACCGCGACGCGAACATCGCATCCATTTTCTACTACGCGCTGTTCTATCCAATCATTGAGACGATGGCGGCGCTGTCGGCGGCACTGATCATATGGATCGGCGGCGGCTGGGCCGGCGACGGCGTGGTCTCGATCGGAGTCCTCGTGGCGTTTCTCCAATACGCACGCCGCTTCTTCCAGCCCATCAGCGACCTGTCAGAGAAATTCAACATCCTCCAAGCCGCCATGGCGGCGTCCGAGCGCATCTTCACGGTGCTCGATACGCCTGTTGCGATCACGAACCCCACGAACCCGCCTCACCCGAACCCTACGCGCCCTGTCATTGAGTTCGACCACGTCTGGTTTTCCTACGTCGACGCGGACGGCGAACCTCAATGGGTACTGAAGGATGTGTCGTTTGTCGTTCAGCCCGGCCAGCGCATCGGCATCGTCGGTGCGACCGGCTCGGGGAAGACGACGATCCTCAGCCTGTTAATGCGGTTCTACGACGTGCAGCGCGGCCGCATTTTGGTCGATGGCGTCGACATCCGTGAGATGGATCTCGCGATGCTGCGCGGAACGTTTGGCCTCGTGCTGCAGGACGTGCATCTCTTCGCCGGGTCCGTGGCCAGCAACATCCGGCTGGGGCGCGATGACATTGCCGATGAGGCCGTTGCTGCCGCGGCTCGCGCCGTGCACGCCGACGCGTTCATCGGCCGTCTGTCGCAGGGCTATGCCACGGAAGTCGCCGAGCGCGGCGCGACGCTGTCTGTGGGGCAGAAGCAGCTGCTGTCGTTCGCGCGCGCGCTGGCCTTTGAGCCGCGCGTCCTCGTGCTCGACGAGGCCACGTCCAGCGTCGACACCGCCACGGAGGCCCTCATTGAGGATGCACTGAAGGTGATGATGCAGCACCGCACCGTCGTGGCCATCGCCCATCGCCTGTCGACCATCCAGGACATGGACCGCATCCTGGTCCTCCACAAAGGCGAGCTCCGTGAAAGCGGCACTCACCAGGAACTGCTCGCCCTCCGAGGCCTCTACTTCCGCCTCTACGAACTCTCCCGCGTCCGAGAAAACATCGGGAGTTAATTCATTGAATTAACTCCCGATGTTTTTTCGGACGTCGGATCTATTCGATGCGGGTGTTTTTGGGGTTCCAGCCTAGGCGGAGGACGGTGATGACGGCGTCGCGGCGGCCGAAGCTGAGGGCCTCGGTGCAACTCCAGAGGTAGAGGTCAATGTGCCGGCCTGTGACAGCCGGGCCAGTGTCCATGACGGTGTAGATGCCCTTGTACTTGTCGGGCAGGGTGTTGGACCGGCCGGGGAGGCTGTCGATCTCGATGACCGATCCTTCCGGTAGCAGTTTCTTGTCGGCGGCCGCAATTCCCGTGGTGACCCCAACTCCCGACGCCGTGGTCTGTCCCTGGCAGTAGGCCGTGGTCATGAACTTCAGGCGCGCGCCCGCGGTCGGCTTGATGACGTCGGCCGGCGGGGTCACGACGGAGCTTTTCCGCGAGTCGATGACCGTCGCGTCGTACAGCAACAGGATGCCGACAACCGCGAGGGTTGTGGCCACGAGCTGGTAGCGAATCGATCGCGTGAGGAACATGGGAAGGCCGTCAGAGCCGACCCGTTTATCGGCGTCCTGACCTTCTTAGGGTAGCTCAGGACGATGGGGATGAGCCCGTCGTCTGGCGCGGATCAGGGCCAGGCTGGCCCAGTATCCAATGGCACCAAGAATCAGCGCAAGTATCGAAGATCCAATGAGATACGCGGGTAGGAGCGGACGCAAAAGACTGCCGAGCGCTTCGAATCGGACCCACCAGCCATCGAGGCGCCACACGGCTTCAAGCCGCGGCAGGAAATCCGCGGGCATTCGCGTGCCGGTCAGGAGCGCCCCGAGGGCGGTCGCACCGGCGTAGTACGGGCCCATGATCCACGGCAGATGCAGATAGACGCCGATCAGCACCGCGACGCGGTTCAAGTTGAAGGCGAAGGCGAGGACGAGGCCGATCGCGGTGTGGAGCCCGAGAAATGGCGAGAACCCCAGCGCGACGCCCATCCCAAAGGCCGCCGCCGTGCGCTCCGGCGTGTCGTGGACATGGAGCAGCTTCTCGGTCCATCGCTGCAGGGCGGATTTGGTGAGCTGCCAGACCATGAGATCGCCGGTCTAGAAGTGGGAAAAGCCCTGGCCCAGAGGCTCAGAGACGCCGTCGCGATCGAGGATCGCACCAGGCTTGTTGGTGAGTTCGCCGATGCAGGTCACGTCGGCGTGCCGACCAGCGATTTGCTCGAATCCTCGACGTCGGCGCAGCGGCACGGCGAACAGGAGCTCATAGTCTTCGCCACCAGAAAGGGCCAGATCGAGTGTCGACGCAACGTCCACAGGTATCTTGGACGAGAGTATGCGCGCGCCGGTGCCCGACGCGGCGGCCATCTGGCTCACGGCGTCGGCCAGACCGTCGGAAATATCCATGCAGCCGCTCGCCACCTTGTTCCACGCGGCCTGCTGGCCACATTGCAAACGCGAGGCGGGCGACACCGGCAGCAACGGGCAGGGCGTGACCGCGCCGCGCGTCAGGGCGCCCCGCTGTGCATCGGCGACGTGCGCCGCCACTCGACCCAGTGTGCCGGTGACGTAGAGCAGATGTCCGGCGCGTCCGCCGCCGCGCGTGAGCAGGCGTCGCCGACGTCCGCTGCCGATGAGCGTGACATCGATCATGATCGGGCCCGGCGATCGCGCCAGATTGCCGCCGATCAGTGGCACGCGCGTCTCTTTCGCCAGTGCGAGGAAGCCGTCCACCAGTGCGTCGAACTCCTCAATCGGCAATGTCGACGGGAGCGCCAGGCTCAGCGTTGCGCCGCGCGGCGTGGCCCCCATCGCGGCGAGGTCGCTGATGTTGACGGCGAGCGCCTTCCAGCCGACGTCGTACATCGACATCCACGTGCGATCAAAGTGCACGCCCTCCACCTGACCGTCGGTGGTGACGACGTCCAGTTCGCCGCGCGCCGGTTCAAGCACGGCGGCATCGTCGCCAATGCCCAACGTGACCCAGTCGGGCGAGGTCGGGACGCGTGAGCGAATGCGTTCGATCAGGGCGCGTTCAGTTGTGTCGGAGATCAACATTTGGGAGAGAAACCCCGCTTTGCCGTGTGGGGAAGTCGAGCGGACCTGCATAGCAGGTGGAGCCGCTATAAAAACCGCGCTTTAGGCTTCCTCACCACGGAGGCATGCTCACCACACGGGATCGCGACTCACTTTGTTGTGAAAGACATCGGCCCAGACGACATTCCGACCATTCACGAGCAAAGCAGGAACTTGAGTATAGCTAACCCGCGTTCTCGATGCGAACTGTCGGTGTATTTCCGAGCGCGGCGTCCACGAGGCGTTCGATTTCGGTCGTGCGGTCAAGCACCCGGCGCTCGACGCCATCGTGTGCCGCGCGGGTGCGGAAGAGTTCGTCGGCGACATTCATGGCCGCAATCACCGCGACCCGTACGCCGTCTGCCGTTGTGAGCTCGCTCGCGGCCAGCTGCATCTTCTGATCGATGTAGTTGGCGAGCTCCGCGATGTAGGACGGCTCGAGCTCGCTGCGGACGGCGTACTTCTGGCCTTGCACATCGACCGTGACGACGCGTCCGTTTTGGCTCATGGGTCGCTAGACTCCGAGTTTTTCGATCTGCGCGATCATCTCGGCCACGCGGCTCTTGATGAGTTCGCGTTCCTCGCGCAGCGTGGAGGCTTCGGCGGTGGCGCCTTCGGCATCACCGAGACGGGCACGCATCGTGTCGGCGTCGCGCTGGAGCCGCGTCACTTCGTCGAGCGCCTTCGCGCGTTCGGCGCGGAGCGCATCCACCATGCCGACAAGCTGTTTGATTTTTTCTTCGAGCCGATCGATCGGCTGCAAATCGACTGAGGTCTTGGCCATTGCGGAAATCGTGCCACGAACGTACGCAGCAGGCAAGCCTATACGGCGAGTCTTACCGCTCTATCGCGCCGAGCTGTTGCCGTTCGATCAGCCGGATAGCGTTGGCGACGGCTGCGGCTTCTTCGGACGTGAGCGTCTGTGTCGTCGGTTGCAACCGTGCGCGTAGCGTGACAGAGCGGTGCCCGTCCGGGATACCTTTGCCGCGATACTGATCGACGAACTCAATGGCCGCGACCAGCGGGCTGACACCACGGGCCGCATCGGCGATCGTCGCCCAGGTGACCGCGTCGGGATAGGTGAGTGACACATCGACCTCGACCGACGGCAGTTCTGGCAACGCCACGTAGAGGTTCTGGCGCGACGGCAACGAGACCAGCCCGTCGAGATCAAACTCGAACACGGCGGCGAAGGCATGCTTGAGGCCGGCCGTTCTCGTGCCGCGACGACTCAGGACGCCGAGCGCGCCGATGGTGCGGTCGCCGCTGACGATGGCGAGACCTGCGCCTGGGTCGGCCCAGGGGGCGGACGTGGCGGACGCGGCGGTGACCGGCGCCACATGCACGTGTGCGCCAATGGCTTCGATCGCGCCCTTGGCCTCTCGGAACAGCACTTCGGCGTCATCGCCGACGAAGGCCGCGGCCACGCGCTTGGTTTGCTGGGGCAGCTGCTCTCGCGGGTCGTCGATGCTTGCGCGTGCACCTGGCAGAAACACGGTTCCTGTTTCAAAGACTCGGAAAGCGCTATGCCAGCGGATGTTGGACTCGATCGCGCGCAGGAGGCCCGGCACAATCGACGTGCGCAGTGTCGCCTGATCGGGCGCGGGCGGCGCGGTGAGGCGCAACGGAGCGGTCGCGACGTCGAAACCCGCGGCCACGACGAAGCGGTCTTCCGTCCACGGATAGTTGATCACTTCCTGCATGCCACACGAGAAGGCGAGGTACTCCTTCAGCCGGCGCTCGGTGCTGCGCGCGTAGCTCCGAGCCGATTTGTCGAGCCGCACCTGCGGCGGCTGGAACTCAAACCGCTCGTAGCCGTAAAGCCGAGCAATCTCTTCGACGAGGTCGTGGGGGCCAGAGACGTCGCCCGTATTGCGCCACTCGGGAACGGTGACCGTCAGATCGTCGCCCGACACGGCCACGTCAAAGCCGAGTCGCGTCAGTGGCGTGCGCAACTCATCGATCGACAGGTCCTTGCCGATGCGATCGCGCAGGTAGCCCGCGTCTGCGTAGATCTCGCCACTGGACGTCGCGACGTTCAGCCGATCGTCGAAGCCGGTCACCCGGATGCCCGGGTCGATCGCGTTCAGGATGTGGAAGAACAGCCGGCGCGCTTCGTCGATCCGGTGCGTCGAGAGCGATTTCTCAAAGCGCGAGGATGCTTCAGTGCGTACGCCGTGCGTTGCTGATGTCCGGCGAACCGCCAGCGGATCAAAGTTCGCGGCTTCGAAGATGACGTTCTTGGTGTCACCTTGAATGGCCGAGTTGAGGCCGCCAATGATGCCGGCGAGACCTACCGCGGTGGACTGATCCGCGACGACCCAATCCGCCGCTGACAGCGTCAGGTGCGTGCCGTCGAGGGCATCGAATGCCTCGTCCGGTACCGCGCGACGCACAGACAGCGGCAGCATCAGTCGGTCCGCATCAAACGCATGCGTTGGCTGGCCCGTCGTCAGCATCACGTAGTTGGTGAGATCCGCGTAGAGATTTTTCGATCGCTGACCGATCGCGATGAGGCGCCGCTTCATCCAGGCCGGCGTCTCGCGAACGGTGACGTTCTCAATCCGGGTCGCCGTGAAGCGGCGGCACACGGTCGCGTCGACGTCGCCGACCAGTGTCGCACTGGGCCGCTCGGGTTCTTCAGTCGGAAGGGGTCTCAGCGGCACCTGATAGATGGCTGCCAGTTCGCGCGCCACGCCGTAGTGGCCCCAGAGGTCGGGACGGTTGGTCAGCGACTTGTTGTCGACTTCGAGGATCACGTCTTTCTGGGTAACGCCGCCTTCGGCGGCGAGGTCGACTTCGTGAACCCCTTCAACTTCCACCGTCGACATCGTCAACTGATGCGCGATCTCTTTCGGCGTCAGCCCGGCGGGCAGTGTCGTGTAGTCGGCGATCCAGTTCAGTGAAATTTTCATCGCGGCTACCTGAACTGAGACAAAAAGCGCAGGTCCGCGCTATGAAAGAGGCGCACGTCGTCGATGCCGTAGCGCATCATCACGAGGCGGTCGAGGCCGACGTTCACGTAGAAGCCCATCCACTCGTTGTGGTCGAGGCCACCGGCTTTGAACACATTCGGATGGGGCATGCCGCCCGGCATCACTTCGATCCAGCCGACCTGCTTGCAGACCTTGCATCCGGCGCCGTCGCAGATCAGGCACTGCATGTCGATCTCAAATCCTGGCTCGACGAACGGGAAGAAGCCCGCGCGCATGCGGGTGGTGACCGGTCGCCCGAACACTGTGCTCAACACGGTCTTGATCAGCAGTTGTCCCGCGCTGAACGGCAGGTGCTTTTCGACGATGAGCGCTTCGTATTGGAAGAAGGCGCGTTCGTGGCGCGCGTCGGTGGTCTCGTTGCGGTACACGCGGCCGGGATACACGAAGCGGAACGGCGGCGTGTGACGCTGCATGTAGCGCACGCTCCCGCCCGTCAGGTGCGGGCGAATCGCGAGCCGGTCGGCGCCTCTGGCATCTGCCGAGATGCCGGAGCCTTCAAGCCAATACGTGTCCATGCTTTCGCGCGCCGGATGGTCCGGCGGAAAGTTCATGTGGTCGAACTCGTAGAGCTCGCTCGTGACCTCAGGCCCTTCGAAGATCTCGAAGTTCAACGCCGCGAACGCGTCGTTGAGGTCGTACATCATTTGAATCGTCGGATGCAGCCCACCGTCGAGTGGTGCGATGCCGGGCAAGCTGACGTCGATTGGCCGAGTGAGGACAGACAGCGAGTCTAAGAGGGCGGCCTCTTTGTTCGCCAGCCCCGTTTCGACAAACCCCTTCAAATCGTTTAGTTCAGCTCCGACCGTCCGTCGATCTGCAGGAGACAGTGTCCCAAGCGACTTCAGCCGGACGCCGATCAGGCCGTTCTTTCGCCCGAGGTAGAGCTCACGCAGCCCCCTCAGCTCTTCGACGCTGGCCACGCGCTCGAGAGCCTGATGGAATTCGTTTAATAGGTTATTCGTCTCTTGGGTGTACATAAGAAAACGGCAGGAGACATTGTATCTGCCTCCTGCCGTTTGGGATGGCTGGGCTATCGTTACTTGCGCTCGGCTTTTGCCTTCGCGATCGAGCCTTCGTTCTTCGCTTTGGCAGCGGCCGTCTTCTTCGGCTCCGCCTTGGCGATGGCGCCCTTGACCTTCTCGGCCACCACACCGAACGCGCCGGCGTGGTTCACCGCGAGTTCAGCCAGCGTCTTCCGGTCGAGCTCGATCCCGGCGATCTTCATGCCGTTGATCAGCTTGCCGTAGGTCAGGCCGTGCAGACGGGCAGCGGCGTTGATGCGGACGACCCACAGTGCACGGAAGTCGCGTTTCTTGCGACGACGACCCGAGAACGCGTAGTTGTCCGCCTTGGCGACGGCTTCCTGAGCAGACTGGTACAGCTTGCTCTTGGTTAGGAAATAACCTTTGGCTCGCTTCAGCAGCTTCTTGCGCTTGGCGGCCCTGACAGTTCCTCGTTTAACGCGCGGCATGGTCTACGTTTCCTTTAATCGTACGGCAGCATGCGCTTGATCTTGTGCGCATCCGCCGGAGAAACCACCACGGCTCCGCGCAAGTGACGCTTTCGCTGCGAGGGCTTGCTGGTGAGAATGTGGCGCTTGAACGCCTTGGTCCGCGTGAACTTGCCCGTCGCGGTCTTCTTGAAGCGCTTGGCCGCGCCTCGATGAGTTTTCAGTTTCGGCATCGTCGTTCGTCTCTTTTCGTTGCTTACTGCTCTGCTTCTTGCTCTTCGTCGTCGTGCGGCTTCAAGTCTTGCAGCTTGCCGTCGCCTTTATGCTTTTCAGCCACCCGCTTCGCGGCGCCGGGTTTCGGCGCGAGAATCGTGTGGAGCTGATTGCCTTCCTGACGCGGGGCAGATTCCACCACCGCGATGTCGTCCACTTCGTCCATCAACCGGTCGAGGATCCGGCGCCCGATTTCCGGATGCGCATTTTCGCGCCCGCGGAAGAAGATCGTGGCCTTCACCTTGTCGCCGTCAGCCAGGAAGCGCTCGATGTGCTTCTTCTTGAACTGATAGTCGTGCTCGTCCACCTTCGGACGAAACTTGATTTCCTTCACCAGGATGACCTTCTGGTGCTTCTTCGCCGAGCGGGCCTTCTTCTGCTGCTCGTACTGGAACTTGCCAAAGTCCATGATCCGGCAGACCGGCGGCATGGCCGTGGGGGAGATCTCCACCAGATCCAGTCCCTTGCTCTTTGCCAGAGCCAGCGCCTGCGGCGGCGGCATAATGCCGAGCTGCTGGCCGTCATCGTCAATCACGCGAATTTCGCGGACTCGGATGCGCTCATTAATCCGCGTGCGATCGTCTCGACGCGGCGTGCGATCAAAAGCGATAACTGCCCCCTACCTTCTACACTCGCCGCGCGACTTCATCCCGCGCGGACGTCACAAACGCGTCAACCGGGGACCCGCCCTGATCGCCGCCGGCCCTGGTTCTCACAGAAACGGTCCCTTCGGCCACCTCGCGGTCGCCGATCACAAGCATGTAGGGGACCTTCTGCAGCTGGGCCTCTCGAATCTTATAACCAATCTTCTCTACGCGTCGGTCCAGCGTGACCCGGAGGCCGGCGGCGGCCACCTGTTCGAGGACCCGCTCGGCATACTCAAGCTGCCGGTCGGCGATGGGCAGCACGGTGACCTGAATCGGGGCCAGCCATAGGGGAAATGCCCCGGCAAAGTGCTCGATCAGGATGCCGATAAACCGTTCGAAACTGCCAAAAATCGCCCGGTGGATGACCACCGGCTGGTGCTCGGCATTGTCGGCACCGACATATTTCAGGCCGAACCGCGCCGGCATCTGGTAATCGAGCTGGATCGTGCCGCACTGCCACTTCCGGCCGATCGCGTCCGTGATGTCAAAGTCGATCTTCGGGCCGTAGAACGCGCCGTCGCCTTCGTCCACGGTGTACGGAACGCCCGCCGCTTCGAGCGCCTTCTTCAGCTCGCTCTCAGCGTGGTTCCACGTCGCCAACTCGCCCAGATACTCGGTCGGCCGCGTCGACAATTTCACGCTGTACTGCAGTTTGAAGTCGCCGTAGACGCGCTTGACGAGGTTGAGCAGTCGCTCAACTTCTTCACCGATCTGCGACTCCATCACAAAGCAAT
Source organism: Acidobacteriota bacterium (assembly GCA_947467605.1). Classification (GTDB taxonomy): domain Bacteria; phylum Acidobacteriota; class Vicinamibacteria; order Vicinamibacterales; family SCN-69-37; genus SCUN01. The sequence continues at coordinate 74,797 of CANIII010000015.1, read as the reverse complement.
GCGCGTCGTCTTGCGAGAACTGCCGCACGCGGGTGAGGCCAGACAGGACGCCCGACGCTTCGTTGCGATGCAGCGCCGTCTGTTCGTGGAAGCGCAACGGCAGATCGCGATAGCTGCGGGTCTCGCTGCCGAAGAGGAGCATGTGGCCCGGGCAGTTCATGGCCTTGGTGGCCATATCGGGCTCGGCCGCCTTGCCATCCGTGTGCGCGTGCGCGGCCACATCCCGCGATTCAACCAGGAACATGTTCTCGCGGTAGTGCGCCCAGTGGCCGGAGGTTTCCCAGAGTGCCTTGTTGAAGATGATCGGCGTCTTCACCTCGTCGTATCCGGCGGGGAAGAGCACTTCGCGCATGTAGTTGGCGAGGAGGTTGTAGACGAGCGTGCCCTTACCCAACCAGAACGCGCCACCCGGCGCCCACTGATGGAACATGAACAGACCGAGATCCTTGCCGAGCTTGCGATGATCGCGCTTCTTGGCTTCCTCGACTTGCGTGAGGTGTGCCTTGAGGTCTTCGTCCTTGAAGAACGAGGTGCCGTACACCCGCTGCATCGGCTGGTTGTGGGCGTCGCCCTTCCAGTACGCGTTCGAGGTGGTGAGCAGCTTGAAGGCTTTGAGCTTGCCGGTGGACGGCACGTGCGGACCGACGCAGAAGTCGACGAAGGTCTCGCGGTCTTTGATCGTGTAGCAGGAGACTTCGGTCTGACCGGCGGTCTTCTCTTCGATCAGCTGAACTTTGAGCGGTTCGCCACGCTTCTTGAAGAACTCGATGGCTTCGTCGCGCGGCCAGATCTGCCGCTCGTATACGAGGTCTTGCTGCGCCATCTCGCGCATCTTCTTTTCGATGCGTTCGATGTCCTCCGGCACGAAGGGCTTTTCAACGACGAAGTCGTAGAAGAAACCCTCGTCGGTGGCTGGGCCGATGCCGCACTGGGTGCCGGGAAACAGGTTGGTCACGGCCGCCGCCAGGAGGTGCGCGGTGGAGTGCCGATACATCTGCAGAGCGTCAGGACCATCCGGCAAGACGAGCCGGAGCCGGGCATCCGCATTGAGCGGATGCGTCAGGTCGACGAGCTTGTCGTCGACATACGCCGCAATGGCTTTCTTGACCACCGCCATCGGCAGCACACCGGAGGCAAAGTCCCGCACTGGTGTGCCCGGGGGCACACTGCGCTGGGACCCGTCGGGCAGAGTGATGGTGATCATGAGTAAAAGTTGGTAGGCACGCGCGGACTCGAACCGCGGACCTCCTGCATGTCAAGCAGGCGCTCTAACCAGCTGAGCTACGCGCCTATCTGTCGCGAACATCGCGCCAAATACGAAAGGGAAGTATACCGTACGGTGCCAACAAAAAGGGCCGCCGGTATGCCCGGCGGCCCCAATAAACCTGATCGGTGGCTTAGTTCAGGGTCTCTTTGAGACCCTTGCCGGCGGTGAACCGTGCGACGCGGCGCTTCGGGATCTTGACCGTGCCACCCGTCTGGGGGTTGCGGCCGAGGCGCGCCTTGCGGATCGAAGTCTTGAACGTGCCGAAGCCGACGAACGTGATCGTCTGGCCCTTCTTCAGCGTCTTGACGATGCCATCAATCATGGATTCGAGGGCCGCCGTGGCGCCGACCTTCGAGAGTCCACAGTCTTTCGCGATTTTTGCAACGAGCTCTTGTTTGTTCATGAACTAAATCTTACGACGCTTTCGCGGCCTTCACGCGCTCAATTGCCTTCGCGCGCATGTCATCGGTCGTCGGTGCGGCGTCGCCGAATTCCACATTCGGTTCTTCCGCGACCACATCCGGTGCAAGACCCTTCTCGAGAATCGCGACGTTGGCACTCGTGAAGTAGCGGCGATACGTCATCCACAATCCGAAGTTCTGCGGCAGCTTCACCAGATGCTGTTCGGCGGCCAACCCCGCCGTGCGTTCGCCGACGAGCTCCGCGCGCTTGTTGCCAGACATCGCCGCCGCGAATACTTCTGCCGGGCCCGACGTGCCGAATGACTGCAGCACGACGGTGGGAAGCGTGATCGCGGTGTTGCCGGCCGGCACCGTGATCTCTTCCTTGTTCGCGTTGTCGCGCCCGGCACGCATGGTAATCGTGCCCGAGGCGATGAATACCTGCGCGGCCTTGATCGCTTCGTCGTACGAACCGTCGGCGATGCCGCGGATGTCGATGACGAGGCCCTTTGCACCTTGCTGCTGCAGCTTCTCGGCCTGCTGACGGAGCGCGTCAGCCACACCGGTCGCCGCGAATGTCTTGATGCGCAGAACGCCGACCATGTCTTTGCTGATCATCTCGCTCGTGACACTCGTCGCGTCGATCTTGTCGCGCGTGAGCGTGATGTCGTGCGGCTCTGCCGCATTACCGCGGATGATGACGACCTTCACTGTGGACCCGACGGCGCCACGCAGCAGGCGCGTCCCGGTAAACGCCGACATGTCGCGTGTTGGCTTGCCGTCGATCGCGCGCACAAAGTCGCCGCTGCGAAGGCCGGCGCGCGCGGCGGGCGAGCCGTCTTTCACGCCAAGAACGCGCAGATAGAACTGCCGCGTGATCGTGAGGCCCGGATCGCCGTCGCCGAGCGGTGTCTTCTTCTCAATGAGCGCGACTTCATCGGGTGGCAGATACGCGCTCGACGGGTCGAGGCTCTCCGCCAGGCCGCGCATGGCGCCTTCCATGACCTTGTCGACGTTGACGTCTTCGACATACGCGCCGCTGATCAGCGACACAACGTCTTCGAACACCCGCAGGTGCTCAAAGCCCTTCTGCGGTGCGGCCGGCGCGCCGAGCAGGCCACCGACGGCGGCAATGACGACGAGCGGTGTCGAGAGACCGAAGAGGATCCAGCGGGAGCGTGGCGACATAGACTGGTGACGATTGTAGCTGGCTATTTGACCGGCCCGAACAAGGGTTTCCCATCAATCGTTTTTGGCACGGCGACCCCAAAGTGCTGGAGCACGGTCGGGGCGATGTCCATGATGCTGGGCTTGTCGATGGCGAGCTTGCGGCCGGTGATCAGGACACCCGAGGTGGTCTCGTAGTCGAAACCGCCGTGGTCGCCCGACCACTTCTGCATGTTGTCGTAGACGATGCCTTTCGGCGTGCCGCCCTGGGCCGTCTGCCATGAGACGCGGTAGCCATCGGCAAACCCGAGCTGAAGGTCTGACGCGTTCCCCAGAAACTCACCCGCATACACGTCGTCGCGCTTGTAGACGTTGCGGACGATGTGGTCCTTCGTGGCCGGGTCGATCAGGTCGGTCTTGAGTTTGCCCACGAGCTCGTCGGCGAGTGCCATGTACTCGGCTCCGGGGCTGACAATGCCCTGACCTTCGCGGCCGCGGACGTTGAAGTAGATCTGGCCGAGGCCCATCGCGTACGCGCGCGTCTTCGACCAGTCGACGTTCTCCCAGAACTCGCCACCGCCGAAGAGGTCGTCGAGCTTCTTGTCGCGCGAGGCGTTCTGGTTCTTGAGCACCATGTAGCCCTGCTCCACGAGCCACGTGTTGACGTTGACGGCCTTGTTCCACGCGTGGAAGCCATGGTCCGACACGACCATGAGTTCCGTGCCTGGCTCGAGTTTCGACACGACATCACCCACAAACGCATCGGCACGCTGATAGACCTTCTGAATCGAATCGCCGTATTTCGCAGCGAGCGCCGCGTCGTAGAGCGGCGACTTCTTGTCAGTGAGGCGCCACATCATGTGCTGCACACGATCGGTGGCCTCGATGACGCCGACGAGCACGTCCCAGTTCTTCGCGACGAGACGATTGAGAATGACGTGCGCCCGATCGTCGAACGCCTTGTACATGTCCGCCATGAACGTGCCCTCGTCCATACGGTTCTCGTTGAGCGGCCACGTGGCTTCGGCCCAGCCGAGCGTGCGGAACGGGCCCATCTGTTTGAAGATCTCTCCGGCAAAGCCCGCGGGCGATGACATGGGTGTCGGCGGATTGTCCGGCCGGAAGTTGACCGGCGATACGTACAACTGCAACTCGTTGTTCGCGTTCATGAGCAGCAGCTGCACCATGCCGTGCACGCGAATAAGGAAGTTGATCTTGAAGTCGAGGTAGACCCACTGGCTCCACTCGCCGGTCTTGAGCGCAATCTTCTGGCCGTCGAGATCGATCAATGCCTGATTCGATCCCCGCGTCCAGTTGATGGAGAGCGGCAGATTCGCGTACTCGATGCTCTTGAGCTCGCCGATCGCCGCGCGATCGGTATCCGACAACGTGCCGCCCTTGGCGTAGATGTTCTTGATCTTCGTCTTGACGATCGGGTTCGGTGGTCCGATGAACTCGGTCTTCGCCGTGTTGCCCTCGAACGTGAGGTGCTTGAGGATGCCGCCGAATTCCGTGTCGCCCTCTTCATAGCGGCTCAGGTCGGTCGCAAAATAGTAGAAGGTGCCCATCGTGCCGCGGATGTCAGGGAGCGGTAGGCCAGAGAGCAACTCGCCGTTAGGTACGTCCTCCGGCGGAAACGTGATCGGCACGGTGAGAATGCTCGACGGCACGCCGGCGCGCCCGGCCGTGACCCAGAACGACTCGCCACCGCGCAAACTCTCGACGCGCGGCCGCTTGAGCGGAATGTAGTCGAACAGAAACTCGCCGGGGATGCGCCTGACCATGCCGAGGTCGAGGACGTACGTCGACGTGTCGCGCACCAGGAAGTCGTAGATGTTGTGCTTACCGGGATTCGAGCCGGTCGCGAACGACGCCCATGCGGTCGGCGATTCTGCGGACACCGTGGTGCCGAGGTCGTAGAGGCCACCCTGGTCCGACAACTTCTTCATGTTCGGCAACAGACCCTGCGCCATGAAGTCACGGACCAGATCTGGATCCATGCCGTCGAAGCCGAGAATGACCATCTTCGGCTTGCCCGTGTGTGCCGGGGCGTTGCCCCCGCACGATGCGGCCACGGCGAGAGCCAGAACAAGTGCGAGCTTGCGCATGCGGCGATTATGACAAATGCCGTATCCTCATACTCGTGCGATTTGTCGGCGTAGACTACGGTAGAAAGCGGATTGGGCTCGCCATTTCGGATGCGACGGCGTTTCTTGCTAGGCCATGGCAGGTCGTGTCGATGCCTGACGCGGATCCGGAGACGTCCGCTGCGATGATTGCGGACTTCTTTCCGCGACTCATGATCGAAGAAGAAAGTGTCGATGGCATCGTCGTTGGCCTCCCGAAACGGTTGAGTGGGGAAGACACGGACCAGACTGCCGATGTCCGCGTGTTCGCCAAAATGCTCGAGGTGATCACGGGTATTGACGTATTTCTCGTCGATGAACGTTTGACGAGCGTCGAGGCAGAAGCGCAGCTTGCGACGCGTGAGAAAGACTGGAAGAAGCGCAAGCAGCAGATTGATGCGGTCGCCGCGGCGATCATCCTGCAGGACTTTCTCGACTCGCGAGTCCGCGGCTGATGCTGCGGCGCCTGATCGTGCTCGTCGTTGTGCTGGCCGCATTGGCGGCGGGCGGCGGCTGGGCCCTGTGGCGCGGCATGCACGAGCCCTATCGGGGCTTCACGGATCCTGAAGTCTTTGTCGACTTTCCGCAGGGCGCGCGCACGGCAGACATCGCCGCGTCGCTCGCGGGTGCCGGCGTGGTGTCTGATGCCCTGACGTTTCGCCTGGCGGTGCGGTTCGCCAAGGCCGATCGCACGCTGAAAGCCGGCGAGTACCGCTTCATTGAAGCCGCGACACAAGAAGAGATCATCAGTCGATTGATTCGCGGCGATACCTTCACCCGCGCGTTGACGTTCCCGGAAGGGCTGACGATTCGCGAGATGTCGGGCATCTTCGAGAAGTCCGGCATGGGCGCGGCGGATGATTTTGTGCACGCGGCCAATACGGCGTCCTTGGTTTCGGACATCGATCCTGACGCCGGCAACCTCGAGGGCTATCTGTTTCCGAGCACCTATTCGCTGCCGCGCCGAGCGGGCGCCGACGGCGTGATTCGCGCGATGGTGAAGGAGTTTCGGAAGGCGCTTGGTTCAGCGCCGTTGCCTGCAGGCATGACACCGCGCGAGTTGGTCACGCTCGCGTCTATCGTGGAAAAGGAAACCGCGCAGCCGGCTGAGCGTGCCACCGTTGCCGGCGTCTACACGAACCGCCTCCGCATCCACATGGCGCTGCAGTGCGATCCCACCGTCATCTACGCGATGATGCTGCGTGAGAAATGGGACGGCAACATCCGCAAAGCCGACCTCTCGCTCGATTCCCCGTACAACACCTATCGGTATCCGGGACTACCGCCCGGACCGATCGCATCGCCGGGCAAAGCCTCGCTCGAAGCCGCACGCCATCCGGCGAGCGTGCCGTATCTGTATTTCGTGAGTCGCAACGACGGCACACATGTATTTTCGACGACGCTCGCCGAGCACAACAAGAACGTGCATACGTTTCAGCAGATCAGACGGAAGTAGCTAACCCCAGCGCAGTTTTTCTCTCAGCATGTCGAAGTGCGTGCGATTCGACACGCGCAGCAGCGTGACCACGCGGTCGGCACGCGCGATGATGATGGCGTCGCCGGGCTGGAGCTTGACGCCGAATTGCCCATCGAAGGTCGCGACGAGATCTTCCTGAGGATCAATGTCCGGCTTTAGCACAACCGTCGCGGTTGCCGGCAGGACGACCGGGCGATGGCTCAGCGCGTGTGGGGCAATCGGTGTGAGCACCATGGCGTCGACCGAGGGCAGCAGAATCGGTCCACCCGCAGAGATGTTGTACGCGGTGGATCCCGTGGCCGTGGCGACGATGACGCCGTCGGCCTTCACGTGCGTCACCGGCGCATCGTCGACCGACACATCGACTTCGATCATCCGCGACAACGCGCCACGGGTGACCACGATGTCGTTCAGTGCGAGCCGCTCCGCCACGATGAGGCCGCCGCGTTCGACGCGGCCGCGGAGCATGAGTCGCGTTTCTCGACGTGTGCGGCCGTCATGGACGGCTTGCAGCGCATCGAGCATCTCTGCGCGGCTGACTTCCGTCAGGAATCCCAGATGGCCGAGGTTGATGCCGAGCACCGGAACGTCGAGGCCTGCGACGGCGACCGCATGCGCGGCGCCGAGCAGTGTGCCGTCGCCACCGAACGCGATCACCACGCCGACGGTGGACAGCGCGGTTGTGTCAGACTCGCGCGTCAGCAGTACCGCCGTGTGGCCATGCGCCGTCAGCCACGACGCGGCTTCGGTGCGCGCCGCGTTGGCGACCGGGGAACCTTCACGACTGATCAGGCCAATGCCAGGCACAGCAGGAACTCTTTGTTGCCTTCGGCGCCCTCGATGGGCGAGGGCTCCAGGCCGAGGCGTTTCAATCCTACTTCAGTGGCTGCGCGCGTGACGTCGGCGACCACGCGCGCGTGAATCTCCGGGTCGCGCACAATCCCACCTTTGCCGACGTCGTCGCGACCCGCCTCGAACTGCGGCTTGACGAGCGCGACCACGCGGCTCGAGGGTTTCAGCAGGGCAGGCACGATAGGCAGAATCAGCGCGAGCGAGATGAACGACACGTCGATGGTGACGATGTCGAACTGTCTGGCATCTTCAGGCAGATCTGTCGGCACCATGTAGCGCGCGTTCACACCTTCGCGCACGACGACGCGTGGATCCTGCCTGAGCTTCCAGTCGATCTGATTGTGGCCGACATCGATGGCGACGACGCGGGTGGCGCCATGGTGGAGCAGCACGTCGGTGAAGCCGCCGGTCGACGCGCCGATGTCGAGGGCGAGCGCGCCGGAGACGTCGATCGCGAAGGCGTCGAGCGCGCGCACGAGCTTCAGCCCGCCGCGGCTGACCCAGGGATGGTCCGCGGTCTTCATCTGCACATCGGCCGTGTCATCAACTTGCGTGCCGGCTTTGGTGATCGCGACGCCGTTCACGGTGACGTGATTGCCGATGACGAGCGCCTGCGCGCGTTCGCGCGACGCAGCGAGGCCGCGCGCAACGATCAGTTGGTCGAGGCGGGTGCGCGCCATCAGTTGGTGCGCGACAGCGTGTAGTCGGCGATGTCCGGCAAAAGGCCCGCGATTCGTGCAGACGCCAACGCGCGCTTGGCGCGCGCGATGCTGTCGGCGGCGAGTTGCTTCGATTGCTCGAGCCCGTAGAGCGCCGGGTAGGTCGGCTTGCCGGCGGCGGCGTCCTTGCCGACGGTCTTGCCGAGTGCTTCGTTCGAGCTCTCGACGTCGAGGACGTCGTCGATGATCTGGAATGCGAGGCCGAGGTCCGTTGCATACCGATCGATGGCGCTGATCGTGGCGGCATCCGCGCCGGCCAGGATCGCGCCGAGCGTGGCGGCCGCGCGAAGCAACGCGCCAGTTTTTCGCGCGTGCATATCCTGCAGTGTCTCGGCGTCGAGTGGTGTCGCGGGATAGCTCTTCACCTTGCCAGCCGCGATCAGGTCGATGGCCTGCCCACCGACCATGCCGACCGCGCCCGCCGCGCTCGCGAGCACCGTGATTGCCCGGATCCGGCGATCGGCTGGCGCGGGTCCTTCCGCGAGCAGGGCAAACGCGTGTGTGAGCAACCCGTCGCCCGCGAGCACCGCCATGCCGTCGCCATGCACCACGTGCGTCGTCGGTCGACCGCGTCGCAGCACGTCGTCATCCATCGCGGGCAGGTCGTCGTGCACGAGCGAATACGAGTGAATCAGTTCGAGGGCACACGCGGCCGGTAGTGCGCGACTGCGCGCGTCACCGAGCGGCGTCTTGTCGCGCATGGCGACGGCTTCTGCGGTGGCGAGGGTTAGGCAGGGGCGGAGTCGTTTGCCGCCGCCCATCAGGCCGTAGCGCATGGCGTCGAGAATTGGCTCCGGCGCGCTCGCCGGGAGCGATCGCTCGAGTGCCGTTTCGACCATGCGGCGGAGGTCGTCGAGTGAGGTCACTCTTTGTCGGCGAGCGCCGCAGCGTCTTTCAGCTCGCCGCGCTCGGTCAGCACTTCGATTCGACGTTGCGCCTCGCCCAACTGCGCGTGGCAGAACCGCGAGAGTTCGACGCCGCGCTCAAACAGCGCGAGCGACTTGTCGAGCGCCAGGTCGCCGTCTTCGAGCTGCTTGACGATTTTCTCGAGCTCGGCGATCGCGCTCTCAAAATCTTTGATCGACGTCTCTTTGGCGGCGGTGTCTTTTGTGGGTGTCGTGGCCATAACTTATGTGTTTTCTGTGACCCGGCACGCGATCTCGCCATCGGCCAGCGTCACACGCACGGTGTCACCGGGCGTCGTTGCGCCGGCGCTTCGAATGATACTCGTCCGCGATTCGTTCCAACAGACCGCGTAGCCGCGGCCCAGCACGGCGAGCGGGCTCAGGCTGTTGAGCTGTCCGGCCAATTCGCGCGCCCGTGATTCCTTGGCCAGTGCCCGCGTGCTGATGAGCTGAGTGAGTCGGCCCTCGGCGCGGACGATGCGCGTGCGGAGGTCGCCGGTGATGCGGCGCAGGTCGCGCTGTTCGAGTCGTCGGCGCAGGGCATCGAATCGCTGTCCGGCGGAGGCCAGCGCATCAATGGCCGCAGCCTCCAGGCGGAATCCGAGTTCCTGACAATCGCGATCGCGCATGACGACGCGCGTTGGCCACTGGAGCAGTCGCGTATCGAGCCGGCCGGTCGCCGTTCGGCGGCGATCGATCTGCGCGGATGCGACCAGCGTCAGGCGCCGCTCAGCTTGACGGATCCGCGTGCGGAAGTTATCGGCGCGATCGACGACGATCTCGGCGGCGTTGGATGGCGTCGCGGCGCGCACATCGGCGACGAAGTCGGCAATGGTGAAGTCGACTTCGTGTCCGACGGCGGAGATCACGGGTACGGGGCACGCGGCAATCGCGCGTGCCAGCCTCTCGTCATTGAAGGCCCAGAGGTCTTCGGTCGAGCCGCCGCCGCGGCCGATGATGACGACGTCGATTTCGGGCACGCGCACGATCGCGGCCAGTGCGCGAATCAGATCCGCGGCCGCCTCGTCGCCCTGCACGCGCGCTGGTCGAATCACGATGCGCGCGTCGGGATGGCGCTGTGTCAGCACACGGACGATGTCGCGCACGGCCGCACCGTCGAGTGACGTGATCACGCCGATGCGTCGTGGCAGCACCGGCAGCGGACGCTTGCGCGCGGCGTCGAACAGCCCTTCGCCTTGCAGCTTCTTCTTCAGCTGTTCGAAAGCGACCTGCAGCGCGCCCGCGCCGGCGGGTTCGAAGGCGTCTGCAACGATCTGATACTCGCCCTTTTGCTCGTAAACGCTGATGCGCCCGCGCGCGACGACGCGCATGCCGTCTTCGGGTTTGAACTTGAGCCGCTGCACGGTCGTGCGGAACATGACGCCCCGCAACTGCGCGCGATCATCCTTCAAGGTGAAGTAGAGATGCCCCGAGCTCCACTGCTTGCAATTGGAGAGTTCGCCCTCCACATGCACGGCGCCGAACTCGGATTCGATCTGGTTCTTGAGACGCGTCGTGAGTTCACTGACGCTGATAGGGCCGGCGGGCCGGCGTGGCGTCGGCGCCTTCGCAGGAACATCGTCAAAGTCGTCGAACGGCAAGATATGCCAGTCGTCGGTCATGACTTCAGCGCCCGGAGGATGCCTGCGCGATGAGCCCGTCGACTTCTTTGAGCGACAGACTCAACCGCGTGATCGATGTGGCGCGGCCGGTGCGTTCGTCGGCATCGACGATGATGCCGTTCAGTCGCGGATTCTCGCGTGCCGTCTCGAAACGCTGCGGCATGCCGGTGAGGAATCGCGTGACGATGGCCTGACGTTCAACGCCGATGACGCCGTCGTGTGGACCGGTCATGCCGACGTCCGTGATGTACGCCGTGCCCTGCAGCAGCAAACGCTCGTCCGCCGTTTGCACGTGTGTGTGCGTGCCGACGACGACCGTGACGCGCCCATCGAGATGCCAGCCCATGGCCACCTTTTCAGAGGTCGCCTCGGCGTGGAAGTCGACGAACACGATGCTCGCGTCTTTCTTGACCTTCTCGATTTCAGTAAGGACGACCTTGAACGGATCGTCGATCGCGTGCATGAACACGCGGCCCATCAGATTGATCACGCCGACGTTGACGCCGTTGGTCGCGCGCGCCACGTGATGGCCCGCGCCGGGCGCGCCCGACGGCAAATTCGCCGGACGGAGGAGCCGTGACTCCTGTGCGAAGAACGGGATGATCTCTTTTTTGTCGAACGTGTGATTGCCACCCGTCATCACATGCACGCCGACATCGAGAAACTCGTTCGCGATTTCTGGCGTGACGCCGAATCCCGCGGCGGAATTTTCGACGTTCACGATCACGCAATCGATCTTGTGCGCGCTGACGATGGCTTTGATTCCACGCGTGACCAGGTCGCGGCCTGGGCGGCCGACGACGTCGCCGATGAATAGCAGGCGGGTCACGCGGTCTCCACGTCGATGTGCACGAGTCGGCCGCGCCGATCTTCGATCCGCGGCAGGACGATGCGCAGCAGGCCGTTCGACAGGATCGCCTTTGATCGGCTCGAGTCGAAGGCGCCGGTCACGCGAACGGCGCGTGCGAAACGGCCGTAGTTGCGCTCCGCCAGATGAAAGCGCGTGTCGGGCTGCGCGCTCTGCGGCAACTTGGCCCCGACCACGAGCACCGTGTTTTGACGAATGGCCACCCGCAGCGCAGCGGCCGAGAGGCCCGGCACATCCACGATTACTTCCGTGGCATCTGCCGTTTCGACGATGTCGAGGGCGGGGCGGCATTCACCGCTTGAAGAGGCAGCGCCAGGAACATCTCGATCCAGTTCATCCAGGAGCCGGCGGGCATCGTCGGCGAGCAAGTCGGTATCAGTCACGGTATCTATTAATGATGATAGCCCGGGCATGTTGCGTAAAATATGCGCCTATATGACTTAGATAATATGCGTTGACTGGCATTCTATTTCTTGTGAATATGGCTTCAGCACCAAGTGGTGCAGGAGGACACAGTCATGACAATCACTCGTTGGAGCCCCATTCACGATCTCGCAGCAGTGGAAGTGGACCGGTTGAATCGCATGTTCAGCAACGTGTTCGGCGGAGAGCCGTTGGCGTCGGGTAGCTGGACGCCCGCGGTCGACATCTTCGAGGCGCCGAATCACGATCTGGTCGTCAAGGCCGAAGTGCCGGCGATGAAGAAGGAAGACATCAAGGTCACGGTGGAGCAGAACGTGTTGACCATCGAGGGCGAGCGGAAGTTCGACTCGGAGGTCGCGCGTGATCAGTACCACCGCCTGGAGCGCGGGTTCGGCGCCTTCCGTCGGAGCTTCACGTTGCCGGCCACGCTCGATGCGTCGCGCGTCTCGGCCAGCTACACCGATGGTGTGCTGACCGTCACGCTGCCGCAGAAGGCCGAAGCGCAGCCGCGTCAGATTGAGGTGAACGGTTAGACCGAATCGAACGTGAACGCACAAGGGCGCCAGCACCTCACGGTGTTGGCGCCCTTTTTCTGTGTATGGATGCTACGCGCGCGCAGCGATGCGTTCCCAGGCGTCGGCCGCGCAGAGGATTGTCGCTTCGTCCCAAGCCCGACCCAAAAACTGCATGCCGATGGGCAGGCCGGTCGTCGTCGTGCCGCACGGCACGCTGATCGCCGGAATGCCTGCGAGATTAGCGCTCACCGTAAATACGTCCGCAAGGTACATCTGCAGCGGATCGTCCACGCGCTCGCCAAACCGGAATGCGGGCACGGGGCTGGTGGGCATCAATACGGTGTCGACCGTCGCGAACGCTGCGGTGAAATCACGCTGGATCAGCGTGCGCACCTGCTGCGCCTTCAGGTAGTACGCGTCGTAGTAGCCGGCGCTCAGCACGTACGTGCCGAGCATGATGCGACGCTTCACCTCAGCACCGAATCCGCGACCGCGTGTGGCGTCGTACATCTCAGTCAGCGATCCGCCGGAGACGCGCGCGCCGAAGCGCACGCCATCAAAACGCGCGAGGTTGGCACTGGCCTCGGCGGTGGCGATCAGGTAGTACGCCGAGATCGCATGGCGGCTGTGCGGCAGCTCGATGTCCACGATCGTCGCGCCCTGCGTCGTGAGTGAGGCGATCGCGTCGCGGAACGCCGACAGGACTTCAGGATCCACGCCCTGTTCGAGGAGGCGAGACGGCACGCCGATGCGCATGTCCGCGACCGATCCAGTGAACGCCGCAGCAAATGACGGCACCGGCCGCCGGGCGCTTGTCGAGTCGTGCGGATCGTGGCCCGCAATCACTTCGAGTACCAGCGCTGCATCGCGCGCATTGCCGGCAAACGGCCCGATCTGATCGAGCGACGATCCATACGCGATCAAGCCATAGCGCGAGACGCGGCCATATGTCGGCTTGAGGCCCGTGATCCCGCACATCGCGGCGGGCTGGCGAATCGACCCACCCGTATCTGAACCGAGCGCCACCGTCGTCATGCCCGCCGCAACGGCCACGGCCGAACCGCCGCTCGATCCGCCGGGAATGCGCGAGGGATCGACGGGATTCTTCGACGGGCCGTACGCCGAATTCTCGGTCGACGATCCCATCGCAAACTCATCACAGGTGGTCTTGCCGATGATGACCGCACCGGCCGCCTCGAGTCGTTCGACGACCGTCGCATCATAGGGCGAGACGAAGTGCTCAAGCATCTTCGATCCGGCCGTGGCGATCGTGCCGCTGACGACGATGTTGTCTTTGAGCGCGATGGGCACGCCGTGGAGTGGGCCGGCGAGGGTGGCGTCCTTCGCGAACGCGTGATCGAGTGCCGCCGCCTTCGCGCGAGCGCGGTCGGCGAGGACCAGCTGGAATGCATGCAGTGCCGGGCCCGACGCGTCCAATGCGTCGATGGTGGCGAGCGCGGCGTTGCACGCGTCGGTGGCCGTGCGCTCACCGCGCGCGATCGAATCGCGCAGAGCGATGGTGGTTTCCCGTGCTGCCATCAGCCGATCACCTTCGGTACGACGAACGTGCCGGCCACGCGATCGCCTTGCGGCGCATTCTGTAACGCGGCGTCCATAGACAACGACGCGACGGGGACGTCCTCGCGCAACGCATCGCCGGCGTCCTCAGTCGTTGCGCCTGAGTAGGGCGGCACGCCAGCGGTGTCGACGCCCTGCATCTGTTCCGCATGTTCGAGAATGCCGCCCAGTTGGCGCGCGTACAGATCGAGTTCGGGTTCCGTGAGTGCGAGTCGGGCGAGTGTGGCGATACGCGCCACATCCTGGCGGGAAAACCGCGCGCCGTCGGCGCGCTTGGTGTCTGACGACATCGTTCGAGAATGCTAGCATGTGGCGATGAAGAAGCTTCTGGTGGTGGCGGTCGGATTCGCGGCGCTGGCGCTGCAGGCAGGTGTGTCGGCGTGGGGCATGGATGTGCACCGGCTCATCACCAGACGCGCCATCGAAGGTGTGCCGGCCGATCTCAAGCCGTTCTACGCAGCGAATGGCGACTTCATCGTGGAACACTCGGCGGATCCGGACCTGTGGATCAGCGCGGATCTGCGCGGTGAACTGGGCAACGAATCGCCGAATCATTTCCTCGACTACGACGGCTTCAACGAGCCGGCCCCGTTTGCCGGTGTGCCGCGTGAATGGAAAGCGGTGGTGCAGAAGTACGGCGCCGACCTGGCCAACAAGAACGGTCGCCTGCCTTGGCGCGCCGAAGAGATCTTCAACAAACTCGTGACGGCCTTCACCGATGTGCCGAAGGGCGGCTATGCGGCCGACAACGTGAAGTACTTGTCGGCGGTGATGGCCCACTACACCGAGGACGCGCATCAGCCGTTCCATGCAGTGACGTCGTACGACGGGCAGGCCACCAATCAGCGCGGCATCCACTCGCGATTTGAAACCGAACTCGTGCTGCGCAACAAGTCGACGCTCAAGCTGACGCCCGTCGTGATCAAGCCGATTGCCGACATCCGCACCTTCTTCTTCGACACGCTGATCGACGATCAGCCGCTGGTGCCGAAGATTCTCGACGCCGACAAGAAAGCCGCCGAGGGCCGCGAGTTCTATGACGATGCGTTCTTCGCGGACTTTGCGAAGCACGGCGCGCTCGCGATTGCCGAGAAGCGATACAGCGATTCCGCCAGTGGCGTGGCCAGTGTCTGGGCCGCGGCCTGGGAAAAAGCCGGCAAGCCCAAAATGCCTGTTGACGCCGCGCGTACCCCGGCGCGCATCCGCAAGTAGCGATCGAGCCCGGCGATGCTGCTGTCTGAGCTGGCAAAACTATTGGGGTGTGAGCTGGACGGTGCCGGCACCGCAGACGTACGCCGCGTCACCGGCCTTGAAGACGCGCAGCCTGGTGATGTCACGTTCCTCTCGAACAAGAAATATGCGAAGCACGTGTCGCAGACACGCGCGTCGGCACTGATCGCAGACCGCTCGGTGCTGTCAGCGCCGTGCCCGATCATTCGCAGCGCGAATCCGTACCTCACGTTTGCGCAGGCGATCGCCGTCTTGTCGCCATCGTCATTGCCCGGCCCCGGCGTCAGCCCCCTCGCCGCTGTTGATGCCAGCGCCACCATCGGAGCCGGCGCATCTGTGGGCCCGTTCGTCAGTGTCGCCGCTGACGCCATCATCGGCGCGCGCACGGTGCTATTTCCGCACGTCACCGTCGGACGTGGCGCCGTCATCGGCGAAGACTGCGTCGTGCACGCGCAGGTGTCGATTCGCGAAGGCGTCGTGATCGGCGATCGCGTCGTCCTGCAGGATGCTGCCGTGATTGGCAGTGATGGCTTCGGCTTTGCCAAGCGCGCTGACGGCACCCACCAGAAGATCCCGCAGGTGGGGCGCGTCGTCATCGAGCACGACGTCGAGATTGGCGCGCACACCGCGGTCGATCGTCCCGCGGTGGGCGAGACGCGAATTGGCGCCGGCGCGAAGATCGACAACCTGGTGCAGATCGCGCATGGCGTGAAGCTCGGTCGCCGCGCGCTCCTCGCCGCGCAAGTCGGGATCTCGGGCAGCACGACGATTGATGACGATGTGGTGTTCGCGGGGCAGTCGGGGGCTGTGGGCCACGTGCACATCGGCAAGGGATCGATCATCACGGCCAAGTCGGGCGTGACGCATGACCTTCCGCCGAACGCCGTCGTGTCGGGTTTCCCGGCGTTTGATCTGTCGGAGTGGAAGAAGGCCAGCGTGGTGTTCAGGCTCAGTGGCCGCAAGCGGCCAGCGCTGAAGCCGATTCTCAAGCCGAAGCCGAAGCCGCCCGTCGAGCGTCAAAAGGGGCCCACACCGACACGTCGCAAGGCTGTTCGCCGAAAACTCCGCCGCGCCAAGCGGTGACATAATTCCTTCAATGATCCGCAGACTCGTGTGTCGCGTGCTGGCCGTGTCCGGCGCGCTCGTGCTCCTGTTGCCGCTTGTCGGCGCTGTGCCGGCTGATCAAACCGTGCGGCCTCCCAAGTTTGATTACACGATGACGACCCTGCCGAATGGGTTGCAGGTGGTCTACCTTGAAGACCACTCGACGCCGATCGTGCATCTCTCGGTCTGGTACCACGTGGGCTCGAAAGACGAGAAGAATGGGCGCACGGGCTTTGCGCATCTGTTCGAGCATCTGATGTTCAAGGGGTCGAAGAACGTCGGCCCGGATGAGCATCCGTCGCGCATTACGGGCATCGGCGGCCAGAGCAACGCGTTTACGGATGAAGACGCGACGGTGTTCTGGGAAACGGTGCCGTCGCAGTATTTGCCGCAAGTGCTGTGGCTCGAGGCCGATCGTATGGCGTCGCTGCAGATTGACGCGGACAAGTTCAAGAACGAGCGCGAGGTCGTGAAGGAAGAGCGACGTATGCGCTTCGACAACCAGCCATTCGGCCGCTTGTCAGAGATTCTGTACGACAAGGCTTTCACGACGCATCCCTACAAGCACGAGACGATCGGCAGCATGGAAGACCTGCAGGCGGCGACGACGCAGGATGTCATCGACTTCCACGATACGTACTACGTGCCGAACAATGCGACGGTCACGATCGTCGGCGACTTCGACACCAAGGACGCGCAGGCGATGGTGCAGCAGTATCTGGCGCGCGTGCCGAAGGGCAAGCCAGTGCCGCGCGACATTCCGAAAGAGCCGGTGCAGACGGCCGAGCGCGTGTTCACCGTGCAGGAAGACTGGCCGCTGCCGGCCGTGATCGTGGCGTACCACATTGCGCCCGATGCCACGCCGGACGCCTATCCGATGCACGTGCTCGACAAGATCCTCGGTGACGGCGACAGCTCGCGGTTGTATCGCTCGCTCGTGTACGAGAAGCGCATGGCGCTGGCCGCCTTCGCCGAGGCCAAGATCATCGAACAGCCGAATCTGTTCTTCGCGGTGGCGATCGTGCAGCCCGGCAACAAGCCGGCGGATGTGCAGCGCGAACTGATCACGCAGATCGAAAAGATGAAGACCGAGCCGGTGACCGAGGTCGAGCTCAACCGCGCGAAGCGACAGTGGGCGCGCGACTACATCCTCGGTCGAGAGACCGTGCAGCAGAAGGCGCTGCATCTGGCGCATGCGATTGTCATTCACAACGACATCAAGAGCGCCGACGGCGAGTTCGATCTCTTTCAGAATGTGACCGTCGCTGATTTGTTGCGCGTCGCGCAGACGTATTTCACGCCGGCGAATCGGACCCTGCTCACAATCATGCCCAAAGCGGCTCGTGTGGGAGGTGCGCGATGAAGCCTTTCGTTTCGTTCATTTCCGGGCTGCTCCTGTTTGTTCCCGTCGTTGCGGGCGCCCAGACCATCGGGGCCGCGGGCTGGCCGCGCGAGCGCATCCCGAGCCCGCTCGCGTCGCGGCCGGTGGCGTTCCCTCCGTATCAATTGAAGACGCTGCCCAATGGGCTGCAGGTGCTGGTGATTCCGTGGCACGAGCAGCCGTCGGTCAGCATGCGACTCATCATTAAAGCGGGCGCCGCGCAGGATCCGGCCGACAAGCCGGGTGTCGCCAGTCTGGTGTCGTCGTTGCTCAATCAGGGCACGGCGACCAAGACGGCCGAGGGCATCGCGAATCTGGTGGAGTCGGCCGGCGGTGTGCTCGGTGTTGGCGCAGGCAACGAGCTGAGCTACGTCAATGCCGGCGTGATCAAAGACAAGATCGATTCGGTGATGGCACTGGCGTCCGAGCTGGTGCAGCAGCCGGCCTTCGATCCGAAGGAACTCGATCGCGCGAAGCAGCAGGCGATTTCCGGGATGCAGGTCAGCTACGACAGCCCGGAGTTTGTGGCCGGTGTGGTGTTTGATCGCCTCATCTACGGATTCCATCCGTACGGCCGGCCGCCAGGCGGCACGCTGGACTCGCTTGCCAAGATCAGCCGCAACGATCTCGTCGCGTTTCATCGCACCTGGTTTGCGCCGAACAACTCGATCCTCGCTGTCGTCGGCGACCTCACCTCCGAGGAAATGTTTGCGGCGGCCGAGAAGGCGTTTGGCAGCTGGCCGAAGCATGACGTGCCGGTGCAGACGCAGGCCGATCCTCCAACGCCGACGTATCGCGTGGTGGTGGTCGACAAGCCCGGCGCGGTGCAGACTGAGATTCGCGCGGGGAGCCTGACGCTGCCGCGCACGTCGCCGAAGTGGCTCGATCTGGAGTTGCTGATCCGCGTGCTCGGTGGCGAAGGTGCGAACCGCCTCTTCGGCGTGCTCCGCTCGGACAAGGGCCTCACGTATGGCGCGTCGGCCGATCTTCAGACATTCAAATTTGCCGGCGGATTTCTCGCATCGACCAACACACGCACGGAGACGACCGGTGAGGCGCTGCGCATAGTGATCGACGAGATGTGGCGACTGCAGCGTGAGAAGGTCGACCCGCGCGAACTGCGCGGCGTGAAGGACTACTTTCAGGGCAGCTTTCCGCTCACGATCGAGACGCCGAGCGCCATCGCGCTGCAGGTGCTCAATCAGATCTTCTACGGTCTCGATCTCAAGGATCTTGAGAAGCTGCGCGACCGTGTGGAGGATGTGACGGTGGAGGATCTGCAGGCCGTCGCGCGCCAGTATGTGAAGCCTGATCGGCTGTCGATCGTGCTGGTCGGCGATGCCGCCAAGTTTGTGGGTCAGCTCAAGGCGCAGGGGTTTAACGACTTCGAGCGGATTCCGATCGAGCAGCTCGATCTCACGTCGCCGACGTTGCGCAAGGGCGGCACCGCTCTGCCCGCACCCAGTGCGAGCGCGCCCGCTGGTGTCAGCGCAGTGCCACAGATACGTTCCACCGACAGCGCGATCGCGCTCGTGCAGAAGATCGCGGACGCCAAAGGCGGGGTCACGGTGTTGCGCGCGCTCAAAACGATTGATGTGCAGGCCGACGTGACCATCTCTGGCGCGGGCATGCCGGTGAAGATGCAGACGCGCAACCTCATCGCCTACCCCGACCAGTACCGCGTCGAGGCCAACACGCCCGGCGGCACGATGGTGCAGGTCTTCTCCGGGGCACAGGCCTGGGTCGAGACACCTGCCGGTGTGATGGACGCTGACGCGGATGCGCGCGCAGACTATCGCCTCTCGGCGGCGCGCGACCTCGTGCCGCTCATCGTCAATGCGGTCGACGGCAAGTTGAAAGTGACGCAGCTGCCGGACGAGATGTCCGCCGGCAAGCCGGTGTTCTTGCTGCAGTTCGGATTGGACTCCGGCGGTCCGCTGGTGCTGCTCGTGGACCCGAAGACATTCGAGGTGCGCGGCATGCGCTATCCCACGGACCTCGCGCCGAACGCGCCGCAGGCGATTGAAACGTATGACGACTATCGCGACGTGTCGGGCCTGCGCGTGGCGTTTCGCGCCCATGTGGAACGCGAAGGTCTCTTGATTGACCGCCAGATCACGAGCGTGCGCATGAACGCGCCGCTGCCCACGACCGCCTTCATTCGAAAAGCCGCGTGACCATCGGCGGCCTGCGTGTGCTGCTGTCCTGCGGCGAAGCCTCAGGCGATCTCTATGCCGCCGCGCTGATACGTGCACTGCGCACACGCGAACCCCACCTGCACGTCACGGCCTTTGGCGGCCCCCGCGTTGCCGCCGAAGGCGCCACGATCGTCGGCACCTACGAAGGGCTCACTGTGACCGGGCTCACTGAAGCGCTCTTCGTGTTGCGGCAGTCGCTGGCGATGCTCAATCGGATCGAAGCCGCTGCCCGTGAGCAGAAGCCTGACGTGTTCGTCGCCATCGACTTTCCCGATTTCAACTTTCGGTTGCTGCCGCGAATGCGCAAGCTCGGCATCCCGATCGTCTACTACATCAGCCCCCAACTCTGGGCCTGGCGTCCGAAGCGCATCCAGACGATTCAGCGCTACGTCGACAAGATGTTGGTCATCTTCCCGTTCGAGCGCGAACTCTACGAACGCGCCGATGTGCCGGTGGAATTTGTCGGGCATCCACTGATCGAACTTGTCGGGGCGCGCACGTCGCGCGAAGATTTCCTGCGCAGCGCCGGCCTCGATCCGGCGCGGCCCGTCGTGGCGCTCTTGCCCGGCAGCCGGCCCAACGAGATCCGCCACGTGTTGCCCACGTTGCTCGCGGCCGTGCCGAAGATCACCGCGGCCGTGCCCGGTGTGCAGTTCCTGCTCGCGCGCGCGCCTGGCCTCCACGACGAACTCTTTGCCGCCGCCTCGCAGGTGCGATCGGTCGTGTCACAGTCAGACGATGTCCTCGCAGCGTGTGATGTCGCGATTGTCGCGTCCGGGACGGCGACGGTCCAGACGGCGCTGCACGACACGCCGATGGTGATCGTCTATCGCGTGTCATCACTGACCTACGCGATCGCCCGGCGCCTGGTTGGTGTCTCCACCTTCGGCATGGTCAACCTTGTCGCCGGCAAGTCGATTGTGAAAGAACTGATTCAGCATGAGTTGACCGCCGAATCTGTCGCCGCTGAGACGGTCGCATTGCTGACGTCGCCGACGCGCGCCGACGCGATGCGTCGCGATCTGCTTGATGTCAAAGCCAAGCTGGGCGGTGCCGGTGCGACAGCACGCGCGGCCGAGGCTGTTCTGGGTGTCGCTCGCTCCGGTCAGAGAAAGATAGACTGATGCGCCTGATGGCGTTGTCGCGCACGATTCGAACGACCGTCGTGTGCGCGATCATCGGCGTGACGCTGTTGGCCGCGGCGCTTCATGCGACCGTATCGATTCCCACAGACCTGCCCGATGTCGTCGCTTCCGCAACGCTGATTGTTCGCGGGCGCGTGGTGGATACGCGCGCCTTCACCGAAATCGCAAACGGTCCGGTCGTGACCGCGGTCACGGTCAGTGTCACCGAGACACTGAAGGGCGCCCCCGATCGGGCGGTGACCTTTCGCGTGCACGGCGGAGAACTGGGTCGCTATCGCCAGATGGTGATAGGCGCGCCGACATTTGCCGCCGGTGATGACGCGTATCTGTTTCTGAAGCGCGCACCCGATGGTCTGCTGTGGACGGTTGGGATGGGCGCAGGCGTCTACAAGATTTCCTCAGTGTCGGGTCCGCTGGTCGTGAATCCGCCGCTCGTCGCGGGCGTCACCGCAACCGCTGGCGCACAAGTCGCTCGCGGTGACTCCCGTCGAAAGCCCATGGGCATCGGCGATTTTTCCGGCGTCGTGAAACTGCTGATGGCCGCCGGCACGGGCGGCAGCGGTGTCATCGGTGGCGCGGGTGGCCTGGGGCCCGGCGTGGTGATCAAGTGAGCGCTGGAGAGCGCCGCCGCGCCCTCGCGCTTCTGGCTGCGGCCGTCTTCATCGTCGCGCCCGCGGTGACGTCGGCGTACCTCACGCTCGGCACGACCGTGAACGGTCGGTCGGTGACCACGCGGTGGACGCCACCCATCAAGTATTTCGTCACGAACCGCTCCGTCGACGGCGTGACCGCGAATCAGCTTCAGACCGTGGTGGCGCAGTCGTTCGGGACCTGGGCCGCGGTGCCGACCGCGAACACGTCGGCCACATTCACCGGGTTTACGAACGCTGAGCCGGTCCGCGACGATGGCGCGACGGTGATCGGCTTTCAGGCGCACCCTGAACTCGATCGCACGTTGGGCGTCACCACGTTCACATTGGATCGGACGACCGGTGCGCTCGTCGAAGCCGATATCTTCCTGAACAGTCTGTTTGACTGGTCCACCGCAGCGAACGGCGAGACGAACCGATTCGATGTGCAGTCGATCGTGACGCATGAACTCGGTCATCTGCTCGGGCTTGGGCACTCGCTGCTCGGTGAGACGGAGATTCGACCGACCGGCGGCCGTCGCGTGCTCGGCAAGTCATCGGTGATGTTTCCGATCGCGTACGCCGTGGGCACCACCCAAGATCGCTTTCTGCATGACGATGACAAGGCCGCCCTGTCGGTGACGTACCCGACGCCGCAGTTTCTGCAGAATACCGGCAGCGTGTCTGGACGGGTGACGCTTGACGGTGCGGGAATCTTCGGTGCGCACGTGGTCGCCTTCAACACCAAGACGCAGGAATTGGTGGGAGGCTTCTCGCTGAACGCCAATGGTGAGTTCGCGATTGACGGACTGACGCCGGGCATTTACGTTTTGCGAGTTGAGCCGCTCGACGATGCCGACGTGTCGAGCTTCTTCGATGGCGATGCCAGGGTCGAGCTCGGGTTCAAGGCCACATTTCATTCGAAACTGGTCACCGTGCCGTACGGTGGCTTCGGCGAGTCGGTCGAGATCAAGGTGACCCGCAAGTGAAGCTCGTCATCGCGGCCCTCGTTGTTGCGATCACGGCCGCTGCGTCGCCCTCGGCGGCGCAGACGCCGCCATCGCAACCGCGTGTGTTGGTCGATGTCGGCGGCACGCTGCTCGGTGGCGGTGCCGTGGGGAGCGCCGATGCGACCTACACGACGTCCACCGGCGCATCGTTCACGCTGTTTTCCACCGCACAGTCGTGGTCATCGGGCGAGGGCATCATCGGCCATCTCGAGATCCGTGTGGCACCGCGCGTCGCGTTGGAGATCAGCGGCGACTGGACCCGCCCGGAGATTCGCTCGAAGATCACCAGCGACTTTGAAGGAGCGGCAGACACGACGGCCACGCAGCGAGTGTCGCAGTTTCGCGCGAACGGAGGCGTGGTGGTGTCATTTGCCCCGCGCGGGCGATGGACACCCTTCGCTCGCGGTGCAGTGGGATGGTTGCGTCACCTGTCGAGCGACAACACGCTCTACCAGGATGGCGTCACGGCCGACCTGGGTGGCGGTGTGCGCTATGCCTGGCGTGAGAAGGCCGGTCACGTCACGCCCTACGGCGTGCGCGCCGACTTCTGGCTGAACGCCCGCAGTGGCGGTCTGGATCTGGCAAAACAGTCTCGAATCGTCACACCCGGGTTTTCGGTCGCATTCATCCTGAAGCTATAAAATAGAGGCACTCATGGATACCTTTCGGACTCGTCGTCAGCTGCAGGTCGGTTCAGAGAACCTTTCGTATTTCAGTCTTCCGGAACTCGCCAAAGCGTTTCCGTCGGTCGAGACGCTGCCGTACTCGCTGAAAGTGCTGCTCGAAAACCTGCTGCGACGGGAAGACGGCGGCGCCGTCAAGAAACACGACATCGAAGCGCTCGCGTCGGCGAAGGTCGGCGACAACGAGATCTCGTTCATGCCCGCCCGTGTCATCCTGCAGGACTTCACCGGCGTGCCCTGCATCGCGGACCTCGCGGCGATGCGCGACGGCATCGTGCAACTCGGTGGCAATCCCGACAAAGTCAATCCGCTCCAGCCGGTTGAGCTCGTCATCGATCACTCTGTGCAGGTCGACCACTTTGCGTCCGCCGATGCGTTGCAGCTCAACTCCGATCTCGAATACTCGCGCAATCGCGAACGCTACGTGTTCCTGCGCTGGGGGCAGACTGCGTTCAACAACTTCCGCGTGGTGCCGCCCGAGACGGGCATCGTGCATCAGGTGAATATCGAATATCTGGCGCGCGTCGTCTGTGTGCACGACGGCGTCGTGTTCCCCGATACGGTCTTCGGTACCGACTCGCACACGACGATGGTCAACGGACTTGGCGTCGTTGGCTGGGGCGTGGGCGGCATTGAAGCGGAGGCCGCGATGCTCGGTCAGCCGAGCTCGATGCTGATTCCGCAGGTGCTCGGCTATCGTCTCAAGGGCAAGTTGCCGGAAGGCGCGACGGCCACGGACCTGGTGCTCACGATCACGGAAGCACTTCGCAAGAAGGGCGTTGTCGGCAAGTTTGTCGAGTTCTTCGGACCGGGCCTGAAAGATCTGACAATCTCTGATCGTGTCGTCCTCGGCAATATGTGCCCGGAATATGGCGCAACTGTGGCGATCTTCCCGATCGACGAATTGACACTCGAATACCTTCGCTTCACGGGCCGCGACAGCAAGCAGGTGGAGCTCGTTGAGGCGTATGCAAAGGCGCAGGGACTCTTCCAGACAGCCGATTCGCCGGAAGCGAAGTACTCAGACACGATGGAACTCGATCTCGCGACCGTCGTGCCGAGCCTCGCCGGACCGCGTCGTCCGCAGGATCGCGTGGCGCTGACCAACACGAAGGCGTCATTCGCTGCGGCGCTGCCGGAACTTGAAAAAGGCGTGAAGAAGATCGCCGCGGCGGGTGGCGGCACGGCCGTAGCGACGAAGACGCAGCTTGAGCATGGCTCGGTCGTGATCGCCGCAATCACCAGCTGCACGAACACGTCGAACCCGTCCGTGATGATCGGCGCGGGGCTCCTCGCAAAGAAGGCTGCCGAACGTGGCCTCACGCGCAAGCCGTGGGTGAAGACGTCACTCGCGCCTGGCTCGAAGGTAGTCACCGAGTACCTCAACAAGTCCGGGCTGACGCCGTTCCTCAACGACATGGGCTTCAACCTGGTCGGATACGGGTGCACGACGTGCATCGGCAACAGCGGTCCATTGCCAGACGAGGTCGCCGCCGAGATCCGCGAGCGCGGCCTCGTTGTCGCCTCTGTGCTCTCAGGCAATCGCAACTTCGAGGGCCGTATTCAGCAGGATGTGCGCGCGAACTACCTCGCGTCGCCGCCGTTGGTCGTCGCGTACGCCATTGCGGGTTCGATGAACATCGACCTGACCACTGAGCCGCTGGGGCACGACAAGCACGGGACGCCCGTGTTCCTGCGCGACATCTGGCCAACCAATCAGGAGATTCAGACGACACTGCTGACGGCGTTGTCGGCCGACATGTATCGCGAGCAGTATTCGGATGTGTTCAAAGGCAGTAAGCACTGGCAGCAACTGCCTGTGCCGGAAGGCGATCGCTTCACGTGGGAAGCCGACTCGACCTATATCCGTCGTCCGCCATTCGTCGAGAATCTCTCGAAGGAGCCGGCGGCGCCGAAGGACGTCACCGGCGCGCGAGCGCTCGCGGTGCTCGGCGACAGCATCACGACCGATCACATCTCACCGGCCGGTTCGATCAAGGCTGACAGTCCGGCCGGGAAGTACCTACAGGCGCATGGCGTGGCGGTGAAAGACTTCAACTCGTACGGTGCGCGTCGCGGCAATCACGAAGTGATGATGCGCGGTACGTTCGCGAACACGCGGCTGAAGAATCAGCTCGCCCCCGGCACAGAAGGTGGCTGGACGACCTATATGCCCGGCACGGACGTGATGAGCATCTACGACGCTTCGATGAAATACCAGGCGGCCGGTGTGCCGCTCGTCGTGCTGGCGGGCAAGGAATACGGATCAGGCTCGTCGCGCGACTGGGCCGCGAAGGGCGCGATGTTGCTCGGCATCAAGGTGGTCATCGCCGAGAGCTTCGAGCGCATTCACCGCAGCAACCTCGTGAACATGGGTGTGCTGCCGCTGCAGTTCATGCCGGGCGAGTCTGCTGCCGCGTTGGCGCTGACGGGCCACGAGGTGTTCGACTTCGAAGGTTCCGGCGCGGCGCTCCATCCGCGCGGCACGCTGACGGTGAAGGCGACCGCGCCTGACGGATCCGTGAAGCACTTCAAGGCGATGATCCGCGTCGACACGCCGGAAGAACTCACGGCGTTCCGTCACGGTGGGATCCTGCCGTACGTGCTGCGCCGGCTGGCGGCGCAGGCGTAGCTACTTCGCCGGCTTCAGCGTGATTTTCTGTACGCGCCAGTTGAGCAGTTCGCCGACGTAGAGTTCGTTCTCCGTCGGGCAGGCGATTTCGTGGATCCAGCCGAACTGCTTCGGTTGCTTGCCGAATGAGCCGAACGTCCCGAGCAACTTGCCGTCGAGGTCGAGCTTGAAGACCTTGCCGGAATTGGCATCTGAGCTGTAGAGAAACTGCTTCGCGCCCGGCGTGATGCAGATTGCCCATGGCTGCGCGACGTTGCTGAATTGGCGGAGGAATTTACCGTCGCCGTCGAACACCTGAATCCGTCGGTTGGTGCGGTCACCGACATAGATGTTGCCCGCGGCGTCTGACGCGATCGTGTGCGGGATGTTGAACTGGCCTTGCGCCGCGCCGCGCTCGCCCCACGTCTTGACCCAGTTGCCGAGCTTGTCGAGCTTCACGACGCGCGAGTTGTTGTAGCCGTCGGCCACGTAGATGTTGCCCGCGGGATCCCACGTCACGTCGGTCGGACGGTTGAAGGCGTTCGTGCGCGGCGGCGCCTTGGCCGCCTCTTCCTGTATCGGGCGCCCTTCCACCGATTCCCACTTGCGGCCCACCACCATCGTGACGCGCCCGGCGGGATTGAACTTGATGACAACGTTGGCGCCTTCGTCCACGCACCAGATGTTGTCGTCCTTGTCGATGCGGACGACGTGCGCAAATTCGAATCCGTAGACGTCTTTGCCGATCTCGCGCACGAACGTGCCGAGCTTGTCGAACTCGAGGAGGCGTGTCTGCCGGGAGCGGTCGTAGATGAAGAAGTGGCCCTTCGAGTTCACGGCCACGCCGGCGACCTCGCCGAAGTTCATGCCGACGGGAAGTGTGAGGAAATCAACGTTGCCGTCGAAGGTGAGATCTGGTGCGGGTGGCGTTTGTGCCGGCAGTGCGGGCGCCTGTTGCGCAGACAGCGAGACGGTGAGCAGGGCAGTGAGCGCCAGGGCGATACGCGTCATGCGCGTATCTTAACGCCCCGGCGCCGCCGAAACAGCTCGAACTACTTCTTGATGAACACCGCGTCGTCGACCGGGACGTTGTTCACGATCTTGTCGAATTTCATCCTGCCCACCGGCCGACTGCAGGATCAGGAACGCGACCTTCACGCCGTCTACCGTGCGGTAGTCGCTGGGCTCGCTGATCTGCTCGACCTCGCCGAGCTGCGGGTTGACGATGCGACTGACGCTGCGGACGAGCATGAACGTCTCGGCATCGAAATACATCCGCGCGGCCGGGCCGGCCTTCGGCGTCATGAGCAGCACGTAGGCATCCTTGTTGTTGACCTTCTCCGATGGCTTCACGGCAATGGTGAAGCCGTGCTCTGCGTAGTTGAGGAACGGGGACGGGAAGAAGGCGTTCTTCGCGCCTGCCAGCTGGTCGCCCGACATGGGCTGGTCGCCAGACATGGAGTTCATCATCCAGCCGGTCGTGCCGTCGAAGAGCTGATCGATGGCCATCTCGCCGGCGGCGCCAAGGGCGGCGAGGTCGACGCGGATCGATGCGCGCATCTTGTTCGGGCTCTTGGCCGTCATCTCAACGGGGCCGGAGAGATTGCCCTGCGGCGTGCCGATGATCATGGTGCCGGTCGCCTTGCGGCTGGTGATCTTGCTGAGGGCCTCTCGGCCGCCGACGGCAGCGAGGTGTTTCTCGACGACCTGCTCGGCGGTCAAGGTCTGGGCGAACGCCTGGCCGGCCAGAACGGTGGCCACAAGCGCTGGAAGGATCACTACAGAAAGAAGGTGTCGTCTCATAGGTAATGTCTCTCGATACGTGTGTCGGAACGCCAAGGTTCGTTGTTCATAATAGGCGGGCATGGCGGCCAACGACTACCACTTCGTCACGGTCTGGCGGTTCGCCGCGACCACCTGTGAAGATGTCAGTGATGTGCTGGCCAACGCGGAGGATTTGCCGCGGTGGTGGCCGTCCGTGTACCTCGATGTCAGGGTCACGCACTCGGGTGATGCGCATGGCATCGGCAAACGCGTCGCGCTCCTCACCAAAGGCTGGCTGCCGTACACACTCCGCTGGACGTTCGTCATCACGGAGAATCGCCGGCCGCACGGCTTCTCGCTCGAGGCCTCCGGAGACTTTGTTGGTCGTGGGACCTGGACGATTCAGCCAGAAGGCAACGCTGTTCGTGTGGCCTACGACTGGAAGATCTCGGCCGAGAAAGGCCTGCTCAAGTATCTGTCCTGGCTCGTGAAACCGGTGTTTGCGTGGAATCACCGATGGGCGATGCGGATGGGTGCGGAAAGCCTGCGTCTTGAGCTTCGCCGCCGTCACGCTGCACAATCCACCTTCAGGAGTTGACCATGCGCCTTTCCCTCGCCGTTGTTGCTGCCACATGCCTCTCGCTGTCGACCGGTGCGTCCGCCCAGGCGCCTGCTGCACAAGCACCGGTACCACCCGTGCCCAGCTGTCAGGAACTCGCCGCGGCGCTGCGGACGGTCACCACCAACGACGCGCGACTCAAGGACTGGCCGAATCTCGCGCGGTATCGCGACAGCAACGTCACCACCGCCGCGGGTCCCGTGGACGTCGTCTTCATGGGCGACTCGATCACTGATTCGTGGCCACAGCCAAGATTCGGCGCCTTCTTTCCCGGGAAGAAATATGTCGGGCGCGGCATTAGCGCCCAGACCACACCGCAGATGTTGCTGCGGATGCGGGCCGATGTGCTGAATCTCAAACCCAAGGTCGTCGTGATCCTGGCTGGCACGAATGACATCGCCGGCAACACCGGCCCGATGACCGATGAAGAAATCGAAGGCAACCTGATGTCGATGAGCGAGCTGGCCGTCGCGAACGGCGTGAAGGTCGTGCTCTCGAGCATCACACCCGTCAGCGAATACCACATGGCCACGCCCGCCGCGGTGCCGCAGACGACGCTGCGACCGATGAAGCGGATTCTGGCGATCAATGCGTGGATGAAGTCGTACGCGGCGGCGCACGGCCACGTCTACCTCGACTACTTCCCCGCGATGACCGATGCGGCGGGGCTGCTCAAGGCCGAGTTCAGCGCCGATGACCTGCATCCGAATGCTGCCGGATATTCGGTCATGGCACCGCTGGCGGAAGCCGCGATCGCCCAAGCGATGCGCTGAGCCTGCGAGATCGTCAACGCATTTGCGGAATATCCCCCAGCGCTGGCGCGTCGTCTCGCTGCGTGCACGCACGGTGTCTCTCACGATCACGCACATCGGCCGCTGACGCGACGGCAACGAACGTGCATTACCGGTAGTCATACCGCCCCTGATTTCGTGGGTGGGAAAGGACGTTGGTATGACTCGCACGTTGGTAACGGCGCTCGGAGTAGTGGTTGGGCTCGCCGTGGGTTCCGCGGCGTACGCACAGGACAAAGCGGCGGTCGACAAAGGCATGAAGGTCTACGCCGAGCAGAAATGCGCGCTCTGTCACTCGGTCGCCGGCAAGGGCATGGCCAAGGGCCCGCTCGATGGTGTGGGCGCCAAGTTGAAAGCTGCCGAGATCCGCGAGTGGATCACCGATCCGAAGGCGATGACCATCAAGATGAAGGCCGAGCGCAAGCCGGCGATGAAGGAATACAAGACGCTCGCCAAGGAAGACGTGGACGCGCTCGTCGCGTACATGTTGTCGCTCAACAAGAAGTAGGGCGTCATGATCAGGCGCTGGTTGGTGTTCTTCTCGGTGCTGTTTGTCGCGGCGTTGGCGTTCGTCGCCGCGAGCGGACAGGCCACGCCGAAGAAGACGCCGTCAGCGCCCGCCACGACGTCGGCCGCCGCGAAGCCCGCTCCGGGGCCGGGCAATGACGACTGTCTGGCCTGTCATGGCGATCCGGACGCGAAGAACGACGCGGGACGCCGGATCGCTGTTGATCCGGCGAAGTTCACCGACTCGGTGCACGGCGCGCTCGATCTCAAGTGCACGGACTGTCATGCAGATCTTGCGAAGTTCACCGACTTTCCGCACGAGTCGAAGCTGGCGAAGGCCGATTGCACCAGCTGTCACAAAGAGAAGGTCGTCGAGTACGACCGCAGCATTCATGCCGCGGCGCGGCGACAGTCGTCGGGCAGCGTCGCGGCGACGTGCGTCGATTGCCACAGCACGCATGAGATGCGACCGAAGACCGATCCGAAGTCCCTGACGTATCCGCTGAATCTGCCGACCACGTGCGGACGCTGTCACGGTGATCCGGCCGTGATCAAGGAAGGGCATATCGCTATTGGCAACGTGGCAGACCTCTACAAGGACAGCATTCACGGTAAGGCCGTCAGCAAGAGCGGGCTGATGGTGGCGGCCAACTGCACGTCGTGTCACGGCAGTCACGATATTCGGAAGAAGTCAGATCCCGAGAGCCGCGTGTTCCGACGCACTATCCCCAACGTGTGCGGCGGCTGCCACGAGGGCATCAAGGCGCAATACGACCGGGGCGTGCATGGCGCGGCCAGCGCGAAGGGTAATGACAAGGCGCCGGTCTGCGCCGATTGCCACACCGCACACCAGATTCAGCGTGCGGACGTCGCGTCGTGGAAGCTCGACACCATTCGGGAATGCGGCACCTGCCACGTCGACAAGATCACGACCTATCGCGACACGTTCCATGGTCAGGTGACCTCACTCGGGTTTGTGCGCGTCGCGGCGTGTTCGGATTGCCACGGTGCGCACGAGATTCACGGCAAGGGCGATCCGCAGTCGATGGTCTCGCCCGCGCGCGTGCTGAGCACGTGTCGGAAGTGTCACGCGACGGCCGGCGAGAACTTCGCCAAATACGATCCGCATGCCGACAAGCACGACGCGGAGCGCAACCCGGTGTTGTTCTATGCCGCCGGCTTCATGAAGTGGTTGTTGATCGGCGTCTTCGGGGTGTTCGGCCTGCACGCCGTGTTGTGGTTTCCGCGCGGGTTTGCGGAACGACGAAAGAAGGCCGGGCGGTCATGAGCACGCAATTCGTTCGTCGGTTCGATGGGGTCGATCGGGTGCTGCACGGGTTGCTCATGCTGAGCTTTCTCGGCCTGGCCGCCACCGGGTTGCCGCTCATCTTCAGCGATCAGTCGTGGGCGCACCGCATGGCGTCGATCCTCGGCAGCTTCGAGGTGGCCGGTTGGCTGCATCGGGTGTGCGCGTCGCTGCTCATTGCGGTGTTTGCGGCACACCTGTATCGCCTCGGCGTACGCCTCATCATCAAACGCGATGTCGGCGTCTTGTGGGGCCCGCAGTCGATGGTGCCCCAATGGCGTGACGCGAGGGAAGCCGTCGCCCACGTGAAATGGTTTCTGCGCCTCGGCCCTCGTCCGCGATTCGATCGCTACACGTACTGGGAGAAGTTCGACTATTGGGCGGTGTTCTGGGGCATGGGCATCATCGGCGCGTCGGGACTGCTGCTGTGGTTCCCGGTGTTCTTCGCCCGGCTCGTGCCGGGCTGGATCTTCAATATCGCGTTGCTGATCCACGGAGAAGAGGCCCTGCTCGCCGTTGGCTTCATCTTCACGATGCACTTCTTCAACGGGCATTTGCGGCCCGAGAAGTTTCCGATGGACCGCGTGATCTTTACCGGTCGGGTGTCGATCGAAGAACTGGCAGAGGAGCGCCCGAACGAATACGCGCGCCTCATCGCGACCGGAGGGCTCGATGCCCTGAGGGTGTCTGCGCCTGAACCCTGGCTGGTTCGGCTGGGCACGGTCATCGGGACCATCGCCGTCACGACAGGACTGCTGCTTGTGGGATTCATCTTGTATGCTGTGCTCAAGTAAATGATGAAACTGCCTCTGCCCCGAAACCCCGTTTCGCTCGTCGGTGTGCTCCTCACGACGCTCGGCGCGGTCCTCTTCCTCATTTTCTTTCTGGCCGATGCCTTCGGCCTCCACTCGAACCCCTACATGGGGATCGTCTTCTTCATTGTCCTGCCCAGCATCTTCGTCCTCGGGCTGCTGCTGATTCCGATTGGCAGCTGGCTGCACCGGCGACGACTCGCGGCCGGCAAGCCGGACGTGTGGCCGAAGATTGACTTCAATAACCCGCGGCATCGCAATATCGCGGCGATGGCGTTCGGTCTGACGGTCGTCAACATCATGATCGTGTCGATGGCCGCGTACGCCGGCGTGGAAGTGATGGACTCGACGGCGTTTTGCGGCACGGTGTGTCATGAAGTGATGCAGCCCCAGCACGAGGCGTTCAAGGCGGGCGCGCATGCGCGGGTGGGCTGCGTCGGATGCCACATCGGCCCGGGTGCGTCGTGGTTCGTGAAGTCGAAACTGTCGGGCACGCGGCAGGTCTTTGCCGTGGCCTTCAACACGCACGAACGGCCGATCCCGTCGCCGGTGAAAAACCTGCGACCGGCGCGCGAGACCTGTGAGCAGTGCCACTGGCCAGAGAAATTCCATGGCGACAAGGTGCGGGTCTTCCGTGAGTACGCCGCCGATGAGAAGAACACCGTCACCGAGACCACGCTCCAGATGCATATTGGTGGCGGGCAAAGCGCGAACCGGCCCGTGACCGGCATTCACTGGCACACGAGCCTGGCGACCGAGATCGAATACATCACCACCGACGCGAAGCGGCAGGTGATTCCGTGGGTCCGCCTCAAGGACCGCGACGGCAACGTGCGCGAGTACACCGCTGAGGGCGTGACGGCCGCTGACCTCGCCAAAGGCGAACGTCGCCGCATGGATTGCGTCGATTGCCACAACCGGCCTGGTCATCCGTTTGCCTCAACGGCCGAGAAGGCCGTGGATGCGGCGCTGGCGTCCGGCGACCTGCCGTTATCTCTGCCGTTCGTGCGTCGCGAAGCGGTCGCGGCGGTAAAGGGGACGTACCCCAACCAGCAAACTGCGACGGATGCGATCGCCGCCAAAGTGCGGGAGTTCTACAAGACCCAGCAACCGCAGGTCTACATGACGCGGCGGCCCGAGGTGGAGCGCGCGGTGGTTTCGGTCCTAGCGATTTATTCGCGAAATGTCTTTCCCGCAATGAACGTGACATTTGGCACCTATCCGAACAACATTGGACACATGGACTTCCCTGGGTGTTTTCGCTGTCATGACGACAGCCACAAGGCGAAAGACGGCCGCGTGATCAGCCAGACGTGTGACGCCTGTCACGGAATCCAATAGGCACAGGAGTTTGCAATGCGAATCTTGAAGGGCACCGCGATGGCGTTCGCCATGGCATCGATGACCGTTGTGCTGTCGGCACAGGGTGGGCAGCGTCAGCGGCCGACACCGCCGGCACCCACCACGCCGGCAACGACGTCGGCCACGTACAACCGCGCGGACGCTGAGGCCATCGGCAAGCGTCTCTACAAGGCGATCCTGGGTCGTGAGGCCGACTCGTCGGGCTTGAGCGTGGCGACGGCAGACATCCAGCGCGGCGCGCTCAAAGGCACGATCGACGCGCTCGTCGGCTCGGCAGAATTTCGTGACGGCACATCGGGGAAAGCGCCGGCGGTGATTCTCGAGCAGTTCTACAAAGGCATGCTCGACCGCTTGCCCGACACCGAGGGCGTGCAGGCGTATCTCGCACCCGTGCAGCGGAGGCAATACGCGACCGTGATTGCTGATCTCGTGAATTCATCGGAGTTTCGGAATCACCTGACGGCGCCGCCCGCGCCAGCGCCCAAGCCGTCACCGGCTCCGGCCACGACGAGCAAGCTCGACACGGCGTTCGCATGTCAGTTCCGCGTGCTCGAGTTGATCCACAAGGACGCAGGTGGTCGCGTGCTGGTGAGCTTCGACAGGTTTCCGGACGTGAGCTCGGATGGACAATCGGTGCAGGGCAACGGGAACGATCGCTGGGTGGATGGTGCGGCCCGGCCGATGACGTATCGCTGCTCGGGCAAGGATGCGAGCTACAGATTTTCGGACGGGCGGTCAGCCGCGGCACCAGATGCGCGGCTGCGAATCCCGTCGGGTTCCACGCGGAGCTGCCAGGACGCCATCCGCGGCGGGCTCGTCTTCGACGCGGCCGCCATCAGCGGATCAGACGCCGGTCAAGACTGGATCCTCGGTCTGGAGAACGGCACGCAGCACGAGTGCAAGGTCGAAGCCGGCGGACGCGTGACCGTGGTGAAGTAGCTACTTCTTCCCTGACTTGTTCTGCCAGTCTTCGAACGTGCCCTGCCAGTCTTCGATTTCGCCGTCGTCGAAGCTCCAGATGCGCGTGCCGACTTCGTCCATCACGTCTTCGTCGTGGGTCACGATGAAGACGGTGCCTTCGAATTTCTGAAGGGCGATGTTGAGTGCGTTGATCGACTCGAGGTCGAGGTGGTTGGTCGGCTCGTCGAAGATCAGGACGTTGGGCTTCTGCAGCATGATGCGGCAGAAAAGCAGGCGCGCGGTTTCGCCACCTGAGAGCGCTTCCGTCGGCTTCAAGCCTTCTTCGCCGGTGAACAGCATCTGGCCAAGCAGACCGTGAATGTCCTGACGGTGCGCGTCGGGGTCCCACTGGTGGAGCCACTCGACAGCCGTCAGGCCTTTCTTGATGAGGCCCGTCGCGTCCTGCGGGAAGTACCCGACCGATACCTCGTGGCCCCATGTCACCGTGCCGGCGTCAAGATCGTCCGGCGATGCGGGAAGCCCGGGCGCGTCTGACAGCAGCGCCTTCAGTAGCGTCGTCTTGCCGACGCCGTTGCGGCCGGTCAGTACGATCTTCTCGCCGCGCTGAATGATGGCGCTGAAGCCATCCACTGCCGACGCGCCGCCGTAGGTCTTGGTCACCCCTTCGAACTCGAGCGCGATGCGTCCTGACGGGCGGTTCATCTGGAATTTGATGAATGGGCGCTGGATGTTCGACCGCGCGAGTTCCGTCGTCTGCAGTCGCTCGACTTCTTTCTTGCGCGACATCACCTGGCTCGCGCGTGTGCCGGCAGAGAAACGTGCGATGAAGTCCTGCAGCTGCTCGATTTTCTTCTCGCGCTGTTCGTTCTCCGACTCGATGCGCGAGCGCATCTGAATCTTCGCGAGCACCATGTCGTCGTACCCGCCGGTGTAGGTGATGATCGTCTGGTAGTCGATGTCGGCGATGTGCGTGCAGACCGCGTTGAGAAAGTGTCGGTCGTGCGAGATCACGATCAATGCCCCGGTGTAGCGCATGAGGAAATCGCGGAGCCAGTGAATCGACTCAAGGTCGAGATGGTTCGTTGGTTCATCGAGCAGCAGCGCTTCGGGCTGACCGAAGAGCGCCTGTGCGAGCAGCACGCGCACTTTCTGACCGCCCTGCAGTTCCGCCATCTTTCGCTGATGCAACTCGTTCGGAATGTCGAGGCCCTGCAGCAGAATCGCGGCGTTGGCTTCCGCCTCATAGCCGTCTTCTTCACCGACCACGCCCTCGAGTTCGCCGAGGCGCATGCCGTCCGCGTCGGTCATGTCGGCGCCCTTGTCGTACAGGTGCTCGCGTTCCTGCAATGCGCTCCACAGGCGCTTGTTGCCCATGATCACGGTGTCGGCGACGGTGAATTTGTCGTACGCGAACTGATCCTGTCGCAAGACGCCGAACTTGTCGGGCCTGATCACCGTGCCTTTTTGCGGCGGCTGATCGCCAGTGAGGAGCCGCATGAAGGTGGTTTTACCGGCGCCGTTCGGACCGGTGAGGCCGTAGCGGCGACCCTGCGAAAACGTCGTCGTGACGTCCTCGAAGAGGATCTTGTTGCCGAAGCGCATGGAGACGTTTTGAACGGAAATCACAACCGTCGATTGTAGCCGATGCAGGACAATGGGCCGTGCTTACGTCCACGCGCGTCAAGATTCTCGCAGCTGAGGCAGGTTTTGACCTGTGCGGCATCGCGCGAGCTGAGCGCCACCCGAAACTGGCCCGCTTGGCCGACTGGATTGCCCAGGGCTATGCCGGCGAAATGGGCTATCTGGCCGATTCGCTCGAAGAGCGGATGGATCCCTCGCAAACACTGCCGACGGCCAGGTCGGTCATCTCCGTGGCGGTGGTCTACAACACGGCCACGCCGTACTCGGCCACCGTCACCGATCCGGATGTGGTGGCAATCGCGCGTTACGCCTGGGGTGACGACTACCACCTGGTGCTTCGGCAGCGACTCCGCGGGCTGCTGACTGCGCTCGCGGCGGAAGCCGGGCCCGGCTTCGAAGGGCTCACATGCGTAGATCACGAAGCCGTGCAAGAGCGCGTGTTCGCGGAAGCGGCCGGCCTTGGCTGGATCGGAAAGAACACGTGCGTGATCAATCCGCAGCTTGGGTCGTGGCTATTTCTCGGCGAGTTGTTTACGAATGCCGAGCTCGAGCCTGACGAGCCGATCGCCGACATGTGCGGCACCTGCACCAAATGCATCGAGGCGTGCCCGACGCAGGCGATTCCGCAGCCGTACACCGTTGACGCCACGCGCTGTCTCTCCTATCTCACGATCGAGACGCGCGGCGAGATCGATCGCGGCCTGCAGCCATCCGTGAAGACGCAGGTCTACGGCTGCGACATTTGTCAGGACGTCTGTCCGTGGAATCGCAAGGCCGCGGTGTCTGACGATCCGGCGTGGCAGCCGCGCGAAGGATTTCTGTTTCCTCGCCTGGCCGATCTGACCGCCCTTAGTGACGAGGCGCTCAGCACGAAGCTGAAGGGGAGCTCGATGAAGCGGGCCGGGTTGACCCGCATCCGGCGCACGCTGCGCTACGCGGCGGCGTCGCGGACCGGGGAATCATGACGCGCTGGCTGCGTGCGCTGTCGATCGCGTCGCTCGTGGCGATCGTGTTCGGCGTGATGTCGATGTGGTCCGACGAGTGGGTGCAGGACGATGCGCTGATCTTCTATCGGTACGTCACCAACCTGTTGCAGCACGGTGAGATCGCATTCAATCCGGCGGGTCCGCCGACCTACGGCGTGTCATCGCTCGGGCACCTCCTTGTGATGCTGCCCTGGCAGCTGGTGGCGGGCGATCCCACGCGTGTGGTGATGATGTCGTCACTCACGATCGGCGCGATCGGCATCGCGCTGATGGTGGTCATTGCGAGACGGGCGGCGTCTTCGAGAGCCGCGGCGCTGGCCGCCACCACGCTGCTGCTCGTCGTGTTGGCCGGCTCGCATCCCATCCTGACGATGCACCTCGTCAGCGGCATGGACACGATGACGTCGCTCACGTATCTGGCCGCGTTCACGCTGGTGATGATCGAGATCGAGCGCGGGTCATCCAGCCGTACCGTGGCCATCGCCGGCGTCCTGGCGGGCGCGGCCACCTGGGTACGTCCCGACCTCCTCGTCTTCACACTCGGTCTGCCGCTCGCGCTCGCCGTGTTTCCCGATCGGCCGCACCATCGCGCACAGGCGCGACGCATCTTCACCATCGCGATCCCGATGGTGATCGCCGCGGTGCTGGTGTCGGTCGCGTGGTTACATTCGCCGCTGCCACTACCGTTCTGGGCCAAGGCCGGCCGCGCCTATGACCCGCTCGTGACCACGACCATGGGCGAAGGGCTGCGCGATCTCGAGCAGTTCCTCTGGTGGGCGCGCTTTCCGGCGCTGTCACTGATCGCCGTTGCGATCCTCGGTCCGCGCCCCGCGTGGCGGTCGTCGAGTCCGTTGGTGAAGGGGGCCATCTTCACGTGTGCCGTCTTCAGTGGTTTCTACGCGCTGCGCGTGGTGCTGGCCATGGAATACGTTGGACGCTTTCACTATCCGAGCCTGCCGATGCTGTTGCTGATTGGCGTGCGGCTCGGCGAGCCCGCGTGGCGCGCGCTCGACAGGCGATTCGCCGAGCGTCGCCGGTTCATCGTCACGGGCATAGTGGCCGTCTTGATCGCGTCCGGTGTCTATGTCGTCACGGCGGCGATTCGTCGGGAAGCCGCGGGCCTGGCCGAGGAGCGCGCTCGCCAGGTGTGGGGACGTGCTGATCTGCCGGCGCTCTACCACGACCTGACAGCCGTGCAGTTGGCCTGCCTCGACGTGCTCTCGCCGTTTCCTGACGATCTCGTGATCGCGACCACTGAGGTGGGTGCGACCGGCGCCATGTACCCGCGGAAGGAGATCGTTGACCTGGCCGGGCTCAATGAACGGGACTGGATTCGCGAGCCGTTTCAGGTCGGCCGAATGCTCGCGCGTCATCCCGACGTGGTGTTCGTCCCGACGAAAGACTTTCCAACGATCCGCGCGAAGATCCTGTCGAGCCCGGAGTTCATCGCCCAGTACGACACGATCGATGGCGCGCTGACACACACCGATTCAGCGACCGCCCTCCGACGAGCGAGCCCGCACTACGCGGCACTGCGATCGCTCTTTCCGGCCTGCTCACATCCTCCGGGTTTCGCCGCGCCGCAGACTCGATAAGATTGAGACATGTCGCTCGCGCCGTGCCTCCTGCTGTCGATGCCCCAGCTGCAGGATCCGAACTTTCTGAAGTCCGTGATTTTGCTCTGTGATCATTCAGCCGAAGGCGCGTTTGGTCTGATCGTCAACCATCCGTCGGAGTTTATGGCGGCCGAGGCCGTGCAATTGCAGCCGGAGTTGGAAGCACCCAATGACATGCCGCTGCTGATTGGTGGCCCGGTGGAACCTCAGCGCGGATGGATCCTGACGAGCCGCGCGCCCGACCTGCCGGGGTACGAGACCGACAAACGTTCAGATGGGATGCTGTCGAAGGAGATCGGTGCGGGCCTGCATCTGTCGGCATCGCCGCTGCTGTTGCGCCGCGTCATTCAGGCGCATCCGATGCCGCGCCGCACGGTCGTGCTCGCCGGCTATGCCGGCTGGGGGCCAGGGCAGTTGGATGAAGAGCTCGCGCAGTCGGCGTGGCTGATTGCGCCGGTCGAACTGGATCTGATCTTTGAGATTCCGCCGGCAGTGTGCTGGGAAATGGCGATGAAGCGGCTGGGGGTAGATCCCCACTTCCTGCAACCAGGAAGTGGGGTGCACTAGATCGCAGACCTACTTACTTCACGACGACGGGGTCGAGGCCGAGGCGCTTCGCTTCCGCATTGAACGCGACCAGGTCCTTCGCGATGAACGTGGCGAGCTTGTCGGTCTGCACTTTGAGCTTGGCCGTGAGGTCCGCGAAGATCTTTGGCGCTTCGCTCGTCGGGCGACCATCGCCGTTGCCAACCATCGACAGCACGCCCGCGAGCCAGTTGTTGATCTTGATCGGGAAGTTGAGCGGATCCTGACCGCTCTGGTTCTTCACCTGATAAATCTCGCTCTCGACCGAGCTGACGCCTTCGATGAGCAGGCCGCTCACTGACTTGAGTTTCGCGTCGCCGTTCGACTTGGCCAGCCGGTCGGCAATTTGCGTCTTCATGTCGCGGATCTTGATCACCGTGTTGTTGGCCTCGCTCGTCTTGTCGCGGACCTGAATCAGGAAGTTGAACTGCGCGATGAGATCCGCGTCGGTCGCCGAGTAGAGCGGGTGGCGCTCGATGACGAATGGCTGCGAGTACGACTTGCCGTCGACGGTGAGCTTCACCGTGTAGGTGCCCGGCGCGGCCATGGGGCCCGTGACGCTGCCACCCCACAAGATCATGCCGGGGAACGACGTCGCATCCGGATACCGCAGGTTCCAGGCGCCGCTGTTGATGCCGACCGCTGTGGAGAGCGCTGCGGCCGCGCCACCGCCGCCGCGTCCGCCACGGCCACCGCCGCCAGCACCGGCCGCGCCGGCCGCTGGTGCCGGAGGTGTTGCGGTTCCGCCGGTCAGCGTGCGAATGACGGTTCCCTTGCTGTCCACAAACTCCATCGTGATCGCGGTCGCCGGCTTGCGCAGGATGTACTGCACCGTCGCCTGGTTGTACGAGCGGATCGCGTTGTTTGGCTTCAGCAGGACGACGTCATTCGCCGGAATGCCGGCGCCCGACTGACGCAGCGGGCCGACGTTGTCGAGCACGTAGAACCCGCGCCCATGCGTCGCGATCGCCAGATCATTGCGCTCGATGACCAGGTCGGCGACCGGCGTGTCGGGCAAGTTCAGGTTGAAGGGCTGCCAGTTGTCGCCGTCGTTGAACGAGATGTACACGCCGTGCTGCGTGCCCGCGTAGAGCATGCCCTTGCGCGTCGGATCTTCACGCACGACGTGCACGTAGTCGTTTGCCGGAATGCCGTTCACGATCTTGGTCCAAGTCGCGCCCCAGTCACGTGTGCGGTAGATGTACGGCGAGAAGTCGTCGAGGAGCGGACGCTTGACCGCGGCATAGGCGCCGCCAACGGTGAACTTCGACGCGTCGATGATGCTCACGCGGCCGAAGTCCGGCATGCTGGCTGGCGTGACCTTGGTCCACGTGACGCCGGCATTGCGCGTCACATGAATGAGACCGTCGTCTGATCCCGCCCATATGACGTTGACGTCTGTCTTGCCCGGTCCGATCGCGAACACGGTCGCGTAGACCTCGGGGCCGTTCATGTCGTGCGTGATCGGACCACCCGACACATCCATCGTTTTCGGATCATGGCGCGTGAGGTCGCCACCGAGGCGTGTCCAGCTTTCGCCCTGGTTCGTGCTCTTCCACACGTGCTGCGTCGCCGTGTAGATCACCTTCGGATCGACCGGCGAGAACATGATCGGGAACGTCCACTGGATGCGCTCCGGAATTTCCTTCGCCGGCTGTCCCGAGTAGATGAGCGGGTACGGTCCGACTTCGCGCGACTCGCCGGTGCGGCGGTTCAGGCGCTCGAGCCACGAGCCATTGTTGCCGCCCGAGAAGAAGACGTCTGCGTCTTTCGGATCGGGCGCGATGTAGCCGGGCTCAGCGCCGCCGATGCCGTATGGTGCGGGCACCGCGTTGCCGCCGCCGCGGCCGCCACCACGGCCACCGCCGCCGGCCGGTGCCAAACCGGTCGCGCTCGACACGCAGACGGTGCTGCCATCCTGCTGAGCGCCGCAGGCGTGGAAGGGCAGGTGCCGTGTTGTGGCCACGTGGTAGTACTGCGCCGTCGGGTAGTCGCGCTGCGTCCACGCAGTGCCACCGTTGAGTGTCACGGAGCCGCCGCTGTCGTTGGCATGCAGCTGATGGTTTGAGTCGTCTGGATCGATCCAGAGTTCGTGCGAATCGCCGCCGACGTAGCTCGTCAGCGTCTTGCCGCCGTCAACGCTCTTGAACGTGCCAACGTTGAGGGCATACACCGTGTCTTTCGCGTGCGGATCCGCGCTGATGTGCGTGTAGTAGAACGCGCGCTGACGGATGTTGCGGCCGCCGTTGACCAGCTTCCACGTCCTGCCCGCGTCGTCTGACGAGAAGAGACCGCCGTCGGCGTTCTCCACGATCGCGTAGACGCGATTGGCATCCGCGCCGGAGACCGCGACGCCGATCTTGCCGATCATGCCGCTCGGCAAGCCGGGGTTGCGCGTGATCTCGGTCCACGTCTCACCCGCGTCCGTGCTCTTGAAGAGGCCGCTGCCCGGGCCACCGCTCGACGCCGTGTATTCCAGGCGGAACGCTTCCCAGAGCGCGGCGTACATCGTGTTCGTGTTGTGCGGATCGATCGAGATGTCGATCGCGGCCGTCTTGTTGTCGCGAAAGAGTGTGCGCTTCCAGGTCTTGCCGCCGTCAATCGACTTGAACACGCCGCGCTTCTCGCTCGGCGCGCTCAACTTGCCGAACGCCGCAACGAAGATGATGTCGGGGTTCTTGGCGTCGATGCGGATCTTCGAAATCACGGGCGAGTCTTCGAAGCCCATGTGCACCCACGTCTTGCCTGCGTCGATCGACTTGTAGAGCCCGTCGCCTGACATGATGTTGCCGCGGATGCACGACTCGCCCATGCCGATCCAGACGATGTCGGGATTCGATTCGGAGACAGCGACGGCGCCGACCGATGAACTTGTGATCTGCCCGTCGGTGACCGGCGTCCAGTTCTCGCCCTTGTCGGTTGTCTTCCAGAGTCCGCCGCCCGTCTGGCCCACGTAGCCCTCGTTGGGACGGCCCTTGACGCCCGCGATCGCGATCGAGCGGCCGGCACGATCGGCCGGTCCGATGCTGCGCCATTTGAGACTGCCGAGTACGAGCGGATCGATCGTCGTCGGGCCGGTCGCGAGCGGTGCGGCAACCGGGGCCATGGTTGGCGTGGCCTGGCGAACCGGAGTGCCAGCCTGTCGTGCGGCAACGCTGAGCGTCAGCGCGCCGACGAACCCGAGCGTGGCAAGAGTGAGAAGAAAACCAAGGCG
Source organism: Acidobacteriota bacterium (assembly GCA_947467605.1). Lineage (GTDB taxonomy): Bacteria > Acidobacteriota > Vicinamibacteria > Vicinamibacterales > SCN-69-37 > SCUN01. The sequence continues at coordinate 32,762 of CANIII010000015.1, read as the reverse complement.
TGGAGCGGAGCGGGGCATTCTCGTCCTCCTACAGGGCGTAGGAGGACGATTATAGGTCACGGTCAGCGCTTCAGATCCGCCAGTCCGTTGACGATGACGTTGATTTGCCGCGGCAGGGGTGTGCGGTTGACGCGCTTCACCATCAGAAACCGACTGCCGTCCGGGCTGACGTCATAGTCGCACCAGAAGTTCGTGCTTCGCTCGTAGGGCCCGTCGAACAGGCGCTGGGGCACGCCGGCAGAGAACGTCGGGCTGGTTTTCACCGCGACCGCCATGATCGACTCGCCCGAGCGATAGAAGAGCTGTGTGCCGTCTCGGCTCCACACGGGCTCATTGCCGCCTCCCGTCGAGATCGTCCACCGCTCGCCATGGCCGGGAAATGCGCGCACGTACACCTCGGGTCGGCCGGACTCGTCGGCCACGTACGCCATCCATTTACTGTCAGCCGAAAACGTTGGCGCGCCCTCTCGGAACGGCGTCTGCAGCAGCAGGGTGGGATTTGGCGCCGGGTCGACCGGTGTCGTCCAGATGTCTGTCTTCGTCGTGGCGTCGATGCGTACGAAGGCGAGAATGCCGCTGGCCGACCAGGAGATGGGGAAGTTGATCCGGTCGGACGCGATGAGGCGGGTATCCTGCCCGCTGCCATCAGACGGCCGCACGTAGATGTTGTGCGCCCCTGTGCGCGCCGACGCGAACGCGAGACGATGCCCGTCCGGCGACCAGAGCGGAAACAAACTGCGCTCGTCGGTCGTGATGCGCGACCAGGTGTGGCGTTCGATTTCATACGTCCACACGTCCTCCGTGCCATCGCCGATGACCACGCCGATTCGCTTGCCGTCGGGCGACAGGCGCGGCTCGATATAGCCCTGATTCGCGACGTCCGTCGGCGTCTCCACGCCCGATCGGCTCACCCATACCAGCGATCGCACGTGCGGATCGTCGGTGGCGGGAACAAACGCAATGGAGCCCGACTTCGACACGGCGAGCTGGCCGCCCCCCATGAACCCGTGTCGGATGCCCTGAACCACCGGCACCGGCGCGCCGATCAACTCCAGCCGCACAGGGTCGAAACCCGCCATGAACAGCGTGTCGTCCTGCAGCCACACCAACCGGTCGCCCGAGATGAAGTGCGGATTGATGCCGCGAGGGAGGCGCGTGCGCGCGCCGGTCTCGAGCGACTGCACGAAGATCTCTTCGCTCGTAATCCCGTCGACCGCCGAAAACAACAATGCCTTACCGCCGGGCAGCGCCTCGGGAGTCCGATGCAAGGTCTCCGAGCCGCCGAGCACGGTGACTTGTTCCGCCTTGCCGCCGTTTTCAGGCACACGCCAGATGCCCGTTGCGACTCCTGACCCGACGAGAATCGTGCCGTCGTCGGACCAACTGACGCCGTCGCCGGCTGACGGAAGCTGCCAGAGCACGATCGGTGTGCCGCCATCGAGCGCAATCCGTTTGAGTTTCCGGTCCGCGACAAACGCGACGTGACGCCCGTCGGGCGAGAACGCGGGGCTGAGAGCGCCCTCGGTGCCCGGGATCGGTCGGCCTTCGAAACGATCGAGCGGGCGGTCATAGAGCATGTGTTCGGCCGCGCTGCCCGCGGCATACACGAGCCGAGAGCCGTCGGGCGAAATGGCGACGACCAGGTCGCCTGCGCACTGGCTGGTCGGACAGGCATCCGAGGCGTCGGCCAGCGGGCGATCCGGCGCGAAGCTGAGGCGCACGGCCGCGAGCTGTCGCGCGATCGGCAGCGTCGGTCTTACCAACCACGTGACGGACGCGGCGATCACGGCGACGGCCAGCATGATGACGGTGGTGCGCACAGCCGACGACGGGCGCGCGGTTGCGCGGCCGGCGTCGTCCGGTATGGCCGACGCCAGCGACTCGTCAAGGTCCAGGCTGGCGTCCATAATGTCGTGCACGCGACGTCGTGCGTCTTTCTCGAGGCACCGCCGCAGCAAACGCACCAGCACCGGCGGCGTGGCGGCCGGCAGTAACGACCAGTCGGGCTCACGCTCGAGCACGCTGACCATCACATCGCTCGATGTTGCGCCCTCGAAAGCCCGCCGTCCGGCGAGCATCTCGTAGAACACGCAGCCGAACGCCCAGATGTCTGTGCGCTTGTCCACACTCAGGCCGCGCGCCTGTTCGGGACTCATGTATGCCGCCGTGCCGACGACAACCCCCGCCCGGGAAATCAGCGCCATGGTCGTCGAGTCGTGCTCTCCCGAGCCGCCCGGCTGCGAGCGCGCGACGGCCGTGGCGAGTCCGAAATCGAGGACCTTCACCGTGCCATCCGGCGTGAGCTTGATGTTCGCGGGCTTCAGGTCGCGGTGGACGATGCTCTTGTCGTGCGCGGCGCTGAGCGCGTTGGCCAGTTGCTTCGCGATGGCCACCACTTCCTGAATCGGGATCGGTCCGCGGGCAATGCGATCGCTGAGGGTGGCGCCATCGACCAGTTCGAGGACGAGCGCCGGACGGCCAGTCGCATCCTCCACACCGTAGATCGCGCCGATGTGCGGATGATTGAGCGATGCCAACACCTGGGCCTCGCGCTCGAAGCGCGCGAGCCGGTCAGGGTCGGCCGCGAACGCGTCGGGCAGGACCTTGATGGCGACGTCGCGGTTTAGCTTCCTGTCGCGCGCGCGATACACCTCGCCCATGCCGCCCACGCCCAGTTCAGAGAGGATCTCGTACTGGCCGAGGCGCGTACCCGCAGACAGAGGCATGAGCTCGTGATTCTAGCAGGCCCCTACCTTTTCAAGATTCCGTCGATGAAGGCGATCGCCTTCGGGTCGCGCGAACGCCCCAAAGCGTTGAACGCCGTGCTGCGCGCTGAGCCGTCGACCTTTTGCGTGGCCAGACTGATCAGGGCGTCTACGCTGCCGTCGCGGTGCTGACCGATGGCAGAGATGGCGCTACTGTTGATCCGCTTGCGCATGTCGTTGGGCGTGCCTGAGACTTCCTTCAGGCTGATCAATCCTTCGAGATAGCGCACGCTGTCGGCCGCCGCCACGCCATCCAGCCACACGATTTTGCGGCCGCCGGCGTCGATCGGGCAGTCGTCCGAGAATGTGCGCACGCGCTCGACGTGCTTGTCGAGGATCCGCAGCATCACCAGAATCTCTGTGCCTGCTTCGAGTCTGGCCGGGCCCGTTGGTGCCGCGAACTGCGGACGCGGTGCGCCCGGTATGGCGTTGCCCTTGCCATCCACCGTCGGTCCGACGGTGGGTTCAACCGGGCAACCGCGCTGGCCGGGTTCATCGTTCCACTGGTAGTAGCAGCACGAGTTGCCAAGCGATGGCGCCGCCGTCTCGCGCCAGCCGATCCACGTGGGCTCGGTGGCTGCTGCGCTGATCGCGGCGACATCCTTGTCGAGACTCGTCACCCGACGAGTCTCGACCTGTCCGTTCTGAATCTGTGGTTGCTGCGCCGAGAGCGCGGCCACACTTGCCAGGAACATCAGCGCCGTGAGTTTCATGGCGGTATCCTTACTTGATGATTTCCATCAAGTAGTCCTGCGCAGCCTTGTTCTTCGGCATGTTGCTCAGGCGGCTGACGATGTCCTTCTTCAGCTCGAAGTTGGATTCCTTGCGCACGCAGGCGATCAGGCCCTCGGCGTTGTTCTGGTTGGCGAGGCCCGAGATGACGGCCTTCTTCCCGTCCACGTCGGTCACGCTGCCGTAGATGTCGATCAACGCCTGGCCAGAGCGCTCGGCCTTCATGTTGCCGAGGCTGCGGATCGCTCGATTGCGGAGCTCGAGCTCTTTCTCACCCTTCGCTACTTCGATGATCCGCTCGTAGGCGCCCATCGAACCGAGCGTGCTGAGGATCTGCAGCTTGAGGTCCTTGTTCGCTTCCTTCTGGTAGATCGACCAGAGTTCAGTGCCGCCCTGCGCCGAGCCGAGCTGGCTGACCGCTTCGTTACGCAGCGTGGTCACGGTCGTGCCGCCGATCACGTTCACGAGCGCAGCGCGATCGCCTGAGGAACCGAACGCGCGGATGATGGCACGCTTGACGTCATCGTTCTGCGACGCGTTGTAGATCTCCATGAGCTCGGTGCTCGTTGTCTTGCCGCCTTCGCGGCCCCGGTTGATCCCGAGGTAGTTGATGGCCTTGGTCTGCAGGTCGGGCGTGCCGCTCTTGGCGGTGTTCACGAGAATCGTGTGTGCGAGCGGTGAGTTGCTCTGCGCCAGCACGAAGAGCGCGCGTTCCTTGAGCTTGAGCGAGCCGGCGGAGGCGAGCACACCCTGCACGAGCGGAATCGCGCGTTCTGGATCGGAATTGACGAGGCCCTGCAGCGCCAGCAGCTTCAGATCTTCGTTGTCTTCGTTTTCCGGACGCGCGGCCTGGCCGCCGGTCCGCTTGATCTCCGCCTCGAGCACCTTGGCGTCGGAGAGGTACTTGCTGTCTTTGAAGGATTTCTGCAGCTCGCCGAGCGTGGCGTTGGCGTCCGAGGATTTGCCGAGCTTGAACTGCGCAAACGCTTTCCAGTAGAGCGCGCCGTCGGTGCGTGTGCCCTTTGACTGGATCGCCTGATCGAAGCGCGTGATCGCCTGTTCGTATTGGCGCGACGACAGGGCGTTCTGCCCCTGATCGTAGAAGCTGCGCTCGCGGTCGCTCGAATACGTCTGCGAGAAGTTCGTGCTCATCGTCTGCGCGAACGCGTCTGCCTTGTACAGGGATGCCAGGTTGAATTCGGCTTCATTGCGCGCGCGTTCGGCGATCGCCTGCATGTCTTCCTTGCTCATGCGCAGCGCGTCGAGATCGGGGATCATCACCTGCGCAAACGGCGCGGGCTTTGCGATCGGCGCCACTGGCGTTGGCGGTGTCACTTTCGCTTGTGCAGCGGCCATGGCCGGCACCAATAGAGACATCAGGGCAAACATCGACAATTTCTTCATAGGGTCCTCACACTCTTCGCGGATTGGGTTGACAGGGTCTTCTCACGCTCTCGCACAGCGGTCGTGAGCGCACGCACCTTAAAGAGGAGGCTGTCGTCCTCGATACGGGCGCGCAGAGACTTCAGGTCTTGCGTGTTCATGTGTTCCGGGCTGCCGGCCACATCGACCAGCACACGTTCGAGGTCCTCGAGCACCGACGACAGTTCCATGTCGCCGTTGCGCGTGGCGGTGTCGCGATACAGGCGGCCAGCGGCAATCAGGTCGCGCGCCGCTTGCTGCTCGTAACTGAGGTCCACGCGCCTCACATCTTTTCCGCCGGGTCCACCCGGCTCCGGCGCGTTCTTGATTTCCACGAGCAGGTTCTCGGTCTGTTCAAAGTGATCGCCGAGTGCCGACAACAGCACGCGCTCGCGCACGGTCTTTGCATCCGCAACGTCGGTATTGACCTTGGGCGTCGTGCCACCGCCGGTGCGCTGCCAGAGCCCGCCGCTGATGAAGGCCAGCGCGATGACGGCCGCGAGACCGGCCACCGGCGCCCACACTTTCGGCGACCACCACGACACACGCGCGGTCTTCTGGGGCAGTTGCGGCTGAATCCGCGCCCACATCACGCGTTCGAAACCGACTGGCACTTCCGCGACGTCGGCGCTGTCGACCATCTGCAGGGTGCGCTGCAACTGTGCCCAGTTCGTGTGGCAATCGACGCACTGGGCCAGGTGCTGGTCGATCCTCGGCGCGTCGGTCGGCGCTTCGCCGTAGAAGTGCAGGATCAGTTCGTCGTCAGTGATGTGTGGCGTCATAGCAAGGGTTCCAATGCGACTCGCATCTTCTTTACGGCGCGAAAAATGCTGTGCTTCGTGGCGTTCGTCTTCATGCCGAGCGACGCGCCAATTTCTTCAATCGAGTGCCCGTGGTAGTGGCGCATCAGAAAGGCCGCCCGTTCCTTGGGGCTCAATCCCTCGAGCGCGGTCTGGACCCGCTCGCTGATCTCCCCGGCGTAGACCATGTCGTGCGCATCGGGTGTGCTGACGGATTCGCTCATGGCCTCCAGGGTCTCGCGTTCTTCTGCGTTCTCACGATGCGGCCGGCCCCGGATGAAATCGATCGCGCAGTTGTACGCAATCCGGTAAAGCCAAGTGGAGAAGTTCGACCGGGCTTCGAACCGGCCCAATTGCCGGAACGCCCGAATGAACGTCTCCTGGACAACATCCTCCGCGTCTTCCTGCCGGCCCGTCATACGACAGGCCAGGCGGAACACATGGCGGCTGTGCCGCTCTACAAGGATCCGAAATCCTTCCTCGTGGCCGTCTCGCGCGAGCGCGACAGCAGCGGCGTCGTCCTGCATCTGTGTCATTCGACGGGGGGTATGAGGAACTGGTTAGTGCGTCGGCGCGATTTCAGCCGTCAGGCGAGCCATTTGGACGTCGAACGGGACGCTCGGTCGCCCGTCGATGGGCCAGTCGTAGCGAAAGATGTCGACCGTGGCTGGGGTGAGCAGGGGCATATGGCCGGTTACCCGGGCGCGGGAGAGCTCGACGTAGCCGGCCGCCGTGGCCGCCCATGCGGGGAGCGTTCGCGGAAGTTTCAGCCCACGCGTGCGCTGCAGCCACTCGAACGGCGCGCGTTGCGGCAGGTTGTGACCGCCGGCGGGAATGATCGCGCCGGGTGCACCGCCTTCCAATGCGTCCGCGTGCGCCGCCGCCACATCGTCGACCCACGCGAACGACCAGATCGTGTCGGGGCCGACCAGACCGGGCAGTCGCCCGGCGAGGTGGTCAGCGACCATGCGTCCGATCAGGTTGCCTTCGGAGGCGATGCCCGGACCAAAGATGACGCCCGGCACGATCGACACGATCGGCGCGCCGGCATCGGCGGCGCGTCTGGCAACGATCAGTGCATCGGCTTTGGTGCGTTGATAGTCGTTGGCGCGGAGCGGCGCGCTGCGCCCGCGCGGTGGCAGCGCCAGGAACGATGACGTGTAGACGATGCGCGAGTGGCCGGCCGCTCGCGCGGCCGCGATGACATTTTCAAGACCACCGACGTTGATGTCGTCGAAGTCTTGCGCACGACGGCGCCAGACGCTCACGAGTGCGGCGGTGTGCACGATCGCGTCGGTGTGACGTGCGGCGCTGACGAGCGACTCGCGATCACGCACATCGCCGCCGGTGGCACGCGAGAACGGCACCGGTGTGTGGCCGCGCGATGTCAGTTGACGGCAAACGGCGCTACCCAGATACCCAGTTCCGCCGGTGACGAGGACGCGCACGCGGCAATTCTAGCGTCATGCGTGGTCGCGGCCGCGCCGCTGGGGCTGCTGGCGCGTGTTATTCTGCGACGGATGTTCAAGCGGCAAACGACGGGCTCCGTCGTGTGCGTGTCGTGCGGGTACCTCGTCGGCGTCAATGACGAGCGTTGCTACAACTGTGGCCGGCGCAATCCCGGGCTGTGGGGGTACGCGACGGCGGTCCGGCGTCTCGGCAACGACATGGGCTTTGTGCCACTGGTCATTGGCATCTGCGGCATCGCGTTTCTGTTGTCGCTGCTGCTCTCGCGCGGCGCGATCGGCGGCGGTAGTCTCTTCTCGATCCTCTCACCGAGCCAATACGCGCTGATTGAAATGGGCGCGTCCGGACGATTCCCGATCCTGGTCATGGACCGTTGGTGGACGGTACTCTCGGCGGTGTGGCTGCACGGGAGCCTGCTGCACATCGTGTTCAACATGTATTTCATCCGCATGCTGGCGCCGTCGGTGGGTGAGCTCTACGGACCGGGTCGAATGGTCATCATCTACACGGTGGCCGGCGTCACGGGTTTCATCGCGAGCACGCTGTTCGGCGTGCAGCTGACCGTCGGCGCGTCCGGCGCGATCTTCGGGCTGCTCGGCGCGCTCGTGCACTACGGCCGCCGCACCGGCTCAAGCCACATCTCATCGCAAGCCTGGTCGATCGCCATCACGAACGTGATCTTCGGTTTTCTGATGGCCGGTGTGGATAACTACGCGCACATCGGTGGTTTTATTGGGGGCTTTCTTGTAGCGCTGGCCCTTGATCCGCTGAAGCCGGAGCGCATCAACCACATGGCCATCGCGCTGGCGTGCATTGTGCTGTCGCTGCTCTCGATTATCGCGTCGATCTTCGTCCCGATTGCCCTGTAGGTGTCCATGAGAAAACCTGCTGTTCTGATCACTGGTGCCAGTGGCGAAATCGGTCACGGCCTCATCGAGAAGCTGGCTGCCGACGGCGATCGCGCCATTGTCACGCTCGACCTGGCGCCGCTCGACCCATCGCTCGCGAAGAAGGTGAAGAGCGAGATCATCGGCTCGATCCTCGATCGCGTGGCGCTCGAGCGCATCCTGGCCGAGTTTGAAGTGGACCTCGTGTTTCATCTCGCGGCACTGCTGTCGACGCGCTCCGAGTTCTCACCGCTCACGGCACACGAAGTGAACGTCGGCGGCACATTGAACCTGCTCGAGTTCGCGCAACAACAGTCGAGCACCCACGGACGCCCCGTCGTCTTCATGTATCCGTCGTCGATCGCGGTGTACGGCATGCCGTCACTCGAGATCAAGGCAGCGGCCGGTCGCGTGAAGGAAGATCAGTGGACGGAGTCGACGACGATGTACGGCTGTAACAAGTTGTATTGCGAGCAACTTGGCCGGTACTACGCGCGGCACTACAAGCAACTGTCGGCTGAGCACATGGGGCAGGTCGATTTCCGCGGCCTGCGATTCCCAGGGCTGATCTCCGCGGTGACGGTGCCGTCGGGCGGCACCTCAGACTTTGCGCCAGAGATGATTCACGCCGCAGCGAAAGGCGAGCCGTACGCGTGTTTCGTACGGCCAGATACGAAGATTCCGTTTATGGCCATGCCCGATGGGGTCGCCGCGCTGCTGGCACTGGCCAAGGCGCCGCGCGCTGCGCTGACGCTGCCGGCCTACAACCTCGGCGCGTTCGCGCCATCGGCGGCCGAAGTTGAGGCCGAAGTGCGTCGCGCGTTTCCGGGCGCCCAGATCAGCTACAAGGTCGATGTGAAGCGCCAGGGCATCGTCGACTCGTGGCCGGCCGATGTGGATGATGCGGCCGCGCGACGCGACTGGGGCTTTACGCCCACGTATGGATTCGAGTCGGCGTTTCGCGAGTATCTGATTCCGACGATCAAGCGTCGTTATATTGGAGGGCCGGACCTTTAGGTCCGGCCAGCCCCGGACCTAAAGGTCCGGGGCTCCACAAAAACACGACTAAGATCGCGGTATGCCCAAACTGACAGTTGAAGGCGTTGGCACGTTCGACGTCGAATCCGGAAAGCGCCTGGTCCTTGCCCTCGAGCAGGACGCAAAGATCGACCAGTTGCATGCGTGCGGTGGTCGCGCGCGTTGCACCACGTGCCGCGTGGAGTTCATCGACGGCGAGCCGTCCACAATGACGGTGGCAGAGAAGACGGTCTTGGCCGCCCGCGGTTTGAGCGGTGTGCGCCTCTCCTGCCAGATGCTCTGCGATCACGACATGACCGTGCGCGCCATCAGCCGCCTCGAAGGCAGCGGTCGCGCGGACGCCGGGCCCGTGCCGCAGAACGCCATCGAACCACCCGCCGAATACTGAAAACTTAACCGGCCTTGATCGCGCGCTGAGTCCTGATCCACTCGGCTCGCATCAGGGCCGCGTCGATATTGGGGCACATGTTGTCGGGGCCGATATGATCGGCAAATCCTGACGCGCGCATCAACTGAGCTGGCTGTTCACGAGCGCCGCAGAAGAGCGCGTGGCGGCCGGACCTCTTCAATAGATCCGCGGCATCCTCGAGCGCTTTGAGCCCTGTGGCATCGAGCGCCGTCATATTGCGCAGTCGAAACGCGACGATCGCCGGCATCGACTCGACGTGGTCGAAGAGTCGGGTGAGCTGATCCGTCGAGCCAAAGAGAAACGGTCCATGAATCCGGAAGATCGCCATATCGTCCGGAATCGGCTTGTCCTGCAGCACATGCGCTTTACTCTCGCGCACGTAGTCGTCGGTGACGCGCGAGACCGTCGTCGTCTCTGACACACGCCGAATGAAGAGCAGCGCAGCCAGGACCATACCCACCTCGACAGCGACGGTCAGGTCGGCAAAGACCGTGAGAAAGAGTGTGACGGCCCACACTGCGCGATCCGTGTAGCTTTGCCGCAGCAGCGGCCGAATCTCCGCCCATTCGCCCATGTTGGCGGCGACGATCATCAGGATGGCCGCGAGCACCGCGAGTGGAATCTTCGCGGCGAGTGGCGCACCCACGAGCAGGATGACGACGAGCGTGACGGCGTGGATGATGCCGGCGATCGGCGTGCGACCACCGGAGCGCACGTTGGTGGCCGTGCGCGCGATGGCACCTGTCGCCGGCAGTCCACCGAACATCGGCGAGATCACGTTGGCGATGCCTTGTGCGATCAGCTCGACATTGGGATTGTGCCGGTCGCCTGTCATTCGGTCCGCGACGACGGCGGACATGAGCGATTCAATCGCGCCGAGCATGGCGACGGTGACGGCGGGTGAGATCAGTTTCAGCAGGAGGCCTGGCTCCATCGGCGGAATGCTGATGTGCGGCAAGCCCGACGGCACACCGCCGAAGCGCGAGCCAATCGTGTCAACCGGCAGATGCAGGAGATACGCGGCCAGTGTGCCGAAGACCAGAGCGACGACGGTGCCCGGCACCACTTTGACATAGCGATTGACGATCAGGATCGTTGCGAGCGACGCGGCCGCCAATGTGACGGCCGGGATGGACACCGTCGGCAGGTAGTGACCGATCATCACCAGGCGATCGAGAAAGGCGCTCGGATTCGACGGCATCTGCACGCCGAGAAAATCGCGGATCTGCGTACTCGCGATCAGGAGCGCGATGCCGTTGGTGAAGCCGATGACGATGGGCCGCGGGATGAACCTCACCGCACTGCCTGTGCCGGTAAGTCCCATCACGATCAGCATCACGCCGGCCATCAACGTGCAGACGTACAGGCCGCCGATGCCGTATTGCGCCACGATGCCCGAGATGACGACGACGAATGCGCCGGTCGGGCCGCCAATTTGGACCATCGAGCCACCGAGTGCGGAGATCACGAAGCCGGTGACGACGGCGCAGTAGATGCCCTGTTGTGGCGAGAGCCCCGACGCGATGGCAAAGGCCATCGCAAGGGGCAACGCCACGAGCCCTACCGTGATGCCGGCGACCAGGTCGCGGCGGAAGGTATCGGACGAGTAGTGCCGAAGAGCAATAACGGACTTCGGCAACCAGGGTGAGTCGCGTTTACGCGTCATGTCGGATCCGTGATGCCTTGCTACAAACGGCCGATGCTAGAGTCAAGCTTAGCTGGAAACCTTGTGATCGATACTTCTCTTCTGATCTCGGCCTACGCGCAGGGCATCTTCCCGATGAGCATGGAAGACGGCAGCATTGGCTGGTTCTCGCCCGATCCGCGCGGCATTCTGCCGCTTGATGGCTTTATGGTGTCGCGTCGATTGACTCGGCTCATGCGGCAGCAGAAGTTCGAGATCGCGGTCGATCGCGCGTTTGAGGATGTGATGCGCGCGTGTGCGGCCGATCGTGATGACGGCACGTGGATCAGTGAGGAGATCATCGAGAGCTACGTGGCGCTGTATCGCCGCGGGCTCGCGCATTCGGTGGAGGCGTGGCAGGACGGCGTGCTCGTCGGCGGCCTCTACGGCGTGCATCTGGGCGGTGCGTTCTTCGGCGAGTCGATGTTTCATCGCGTCACCGACGCGTCAAAGGTGGCGCTCGTCGCGTTGGTGGATCGACTGCAGGCGGGCGGCTTCAGTCTGTTGGATACGCAGTGGACCACGCCGCATCTCGAGCAGTTTGGCGCGATGGAGATTCCGCGCGAGGCATACTTGGTCCGGCTGGCGTCGGCCATGGCGCGACGCTGTGAGTTCTGAGACGACCTCGGGAGTCGTCTCAGTGAACGGTGTAGGGTTCGCTCAGCGTGAATGGCGCAATGGTCGCGTCGAACTCGACGCCGTCGCCGGTCAGCATCTGGTACGTGCCGGTCATCACCCCGAACGGCGTGCGCAAGGGGCAGCCTGAGGTGTAGGTGAACGTCTCGCCCGGCTTGAGCACCGGTTGTTCGCCGACCACGCCCGGCCCCTTCACTTCTTCGATGTGGTTGTTGCCGTCGGTGATGATCCAGTGGCGGGTCACGAGCTGCACAGTGTCATCGCCATCGTTCGCGATGGTGATCGTGTAGAGGAAGAACCAATAATGGTCGGCCGGCCGCGAACGCGCGGCCGCATACTCGGCATTGACGAGCACGCGCACACCACGGGTCACCGCTTCGGACGTGAACATGGGAACCATGATGGACGATTCGACAAAGGCGGAGCAAGCGCGGCGCTGGGGTCTCTGCGCCACGTGCGGCCACGCCAACGTGGTCGCCAACGATCGGGGCAGCACTTTTCTCCAGTGCGGTCGGGCCAAGGACGACCCGAACTATCGGCGCTATCCGCCCGTGCCGGTCGTGCGGTGTGACGGGCATGAGACCCGGCAAGATGGAGCCCCGGACCTGAAGGTCCGGGGCTCCATCCGATAGGAACCCTACGGCCGGGCTAAACTGTTTCCCATGCAAACGGTGCAGCCTGCCCGCCTGAAAGCTGGAGTCACACACAACGATCTGCCCGCGCCAGTGGCGCCAGTGGCCGGGTCCACCATCGTCATTCGTGGTCGTGCCCTTGTGATTTGGGATGCGAAAGCACCGGCCGGCACCAAGAAACTTGATGCGATCGATACAGACCAGATCACGCCGGCGGCCGACTGTGTGTCGGAGAGTCTCGACACGCTGGATGAGAAGTGGAAGGCCGGGTCGTTTCGCTACCTGATGCCTGACTTCCGCAAGCGCGTCCACAGCGGACAGACCTTTGTCATTGCAGGTGATCGCTTTGCCATTGGCTCCTCGCGCGAGATGAGTCCTGCCGGTCTCAAAGGCGTGGCCGAAGAAGCCGGCCTCGAGATGGTGATCATCTGCGGCAACAACATGGGCGACATCTTTCGTCGCAACTCGTTCAACCTCGGGTTGCACGTGGTGCAGTGTCCCGACGCGGTGATCGACGCGAAGGACGACGACGAATTCACGTTTGATCCGGTGACGCGCGCCATCGCGAACGTGACGCAGGGCAAGACCTACACGCCGGTGCCGCTGTCGCCGAAAGAAGAAGAGATTCGCCGCGGCGGCGGCATCTTCGCCGTGGGCCGCCGTGAGTTCCGCGCGTCCGTCATTCAGGCGCCCGTCCTCGACTGGCCGGACGCCGAACTGGCGAAGACGATGACGACGACAGAGCAGATTCTGTGGGCGCATCGCGTGGACAAGAACATGTCGCGCGCAGACTTCAAGCCGGGTGCCACGATTCGCGCGTATGCCGACCTGCTGCCGGCGTCGGACGGCACCGCGCCGTTCTCGATCCACACGTTCAACCAGATCACCGGCGGCAAGCTGATCTATCCGCGCCAGGCCGCCGTGGCGAACGACCACTTCGTATTCACCGGCAAAGACGAGGACGACAAGCAGACGTCGATCGGACGCGCGTTCGCGAAGCAGCAGGAGATGGAGAAGCCGTACTACGCGGACCCGGGCGACGGCATCTTCCATTTCTATTTTCCTGAACAGGGACTCGTGCTGCCGGGCCAGTTCATCCCCGGTGCCGACTCGCACAGCCGTGCGTATGGCGCTTACGGCGCAATCGGCGTCGGCGTGGGTTCAACGACGCTCGGCTTCGGATGGTCAACCGGCTACATCTACACGACACTCGCCAAGCAGCGCCGGGTCGTGTTCACCGGTAAGTTGCCGGAGTGGGTCGGCGGCAAAGACATCGTGCTCGAACTGTTGCGCCGCTGGGGTGCGAAGCAGTCGCAGACCATGTCGGTGGAGTTTGTGGATGCGGCCAAGCAGCTGCCGATGGTCTATCGCAACACGATCGCGAACATGATGGCGGAGGCCGAGGCGTTTAACGGCATCTTCGCGCAGGACGAGATCACAAACGAGTGGTACCGCGCGAAGGGGATGACGTCGCTGCCATATCCGGTGTTGCAGCCGGGCGCCGACGCGGTCTTCGAGATCGACGAGACGTTTGACCTGAGCGATGTGGCGCCGATGATCGCGAAGCCGTTCAGCCCCGGGAATGCGTTCGCGGCCGAAGACGTCGCCAAAGAACGGATCACGTTTGACTTCGCGATGATCGGGTCGTGCACGAACGGCAGCTACGCCGATCTGTTGCAAGCCGCGCTCGTGATTCGGGCTGCGCGTGACAAAGGCGTCACGAAGTCGGCGAAGGAGTTCCGGGTGTTCCCCGGTAGTGGTGGTGTCGGCCTGCAGATTCAGCGGCCTGACGCGCGCCTCGGCGGGGAGTCGATCGCGGATGTGTTCCGCGGTGTCGGCGCGGTGATTCGTCAGTCGTGGTGTGGCCCGTGCTTCGGTCAGGGCGAAGATTCGCTCTCGCCGGGACAGCGCGCGATCACGACGTTCAACCGCAACTGGCAGAACCGCATGGGCCTCGGCGGCGAGGGTTACCTCGCGAGCCCCGCTGTCGTTGCGGCGTCGGCGCTCATCGGCTACATGGCGCCGCCCTCTGAGCTTGGGCTCACGTGGGACGCGGACAAGTTCGGCGTCTAGAAGCAAGTTCAAGAGCATTCAACATGGGGGGCCATTGGGGGCCATGGAGTATTTCTTTTTGAAGATCAAAAGCACTTCTCCATGGTTCCCCATGATCCCCATGTTGATGGCTCTTGGCATCCGTACTGTCGCGCAGGTGCCGGTCAGTGTGGTGCTGACACCCGGAATGGTCATCGAGCACTCAGTGACCGTGAAGCCCGGCACGTATCGTGTGCCGAGCGCGAGTCTCGATGCGCCCGCGATCGTCGTCCGCGGCGCGGACATCACGATTGACCTGACCGGCGTCACCATCGAAGGCCTCGACCCGTTTCTCGATCCGGATCGCGCCGCTGGCAACGGCATCCTTATTGATGGTGGTTCGAACGTCACGATCAAAGGCGGCGCCGTGCGTGGCTTCAAGGTCGGCATTCGCGCGAAGAAGACGCCGAAGCTGCACATTACCGGTGCCGACGTCAGCTACAACTGGAAGCCGCGGCTCTGGAGCGGCATCGAGAAAGAGAGCCTGCTCGACTGGATGTCGTACCACCAGAACGAGAATGACGAGTGGCTGCGCTACGGCGCCGGTATCTATCTGACTGACTGCGATAACTGCGAGATCGACAACAGCCGTGGTGTGCAGGGCAGCAACGGCCTGCTGATGACGCGCGTGAGCCACACGAAGGTGTGGAACAACACGTTCTCGTGGAATTCGGCGCTCGGTCTCGGCATGTATCGCGCGAGCGACAACACGATCATGCACAACCGCTTCGACTGGGATGTGCGCGGCTACAGCCACGGGTTCTACAACCGCGGGCAGGACTCGTCGGCAATCCTCATTTACGAGCAGTCGAACAACAACTACTTTGCGTACAACTCCGCGACACATGGCGGCGATGGGCTGTTCTTGTGGGCCGGTCAAACCACGATGGACACGGGACAGGGAGGTGTGAACGACAACACCTTCGTACTCAACGACTTCAGTCACGCAGTCGCCAATGGAATCGAGGCCACTTTCAGTCGCAACAGGTTCATCAGCAATCGCGTAGACGATTGCTGGCACGGCGTCTGGGGCGGCTATAGCTACGACACGGTCTTTCACGGAAATTCCTTTGTCGGCAACACCGATGGCATCGCCATCGAGCACGGTCAGAACATCGATATTTCTGGGAATACCTTCAAGAACAACGAAACGGCGATTCGTCTCTGGGCTAACGCGACCCAGGATCCATCGTGGGGATACGCCAAGGCGCGCGATACGCGGAGCCGCAACTATCAGATCTATGGCAACACGTTCGACAGCAACAAGCTCGACATCAGCACGTTGCGCACTGACGCGGTCGATGTGAACCACGAAAAGGTTCTGCCGATCGCGATGATGCCGCCGCCGTTGCCGAATGGCATCAACGCGATCATGTCTGCCGATGCCCGTCAGGGCCGTTCGACGATCATCGTCGACGAGTGGGGCCCGTACGACTACAAGTCGCCGAAGCTGTGGCCGGTCGGCAAGCCGTTCGATCGCCCGCTGAAACTGCGCGTCCTTGGACCCGAAGGCAAGTGGACGCTGAAATCCATTCGCGGCGGGACCGCGAGCGCGAAGTCGGGCGTCATTCCAGCATGGACACTGACCACCGCTGGTGGCGAAATCACGGTGACGCCGACCGGGATGGGCACCGATCTGGAAATCGTTCTGGAGTACGTCGGTGCTGAAGTCGTCAGTCCGCGTGGTCAGCGAGCGGCAGCGGGGCAGCCATATCTGTTCAGCTACACCCTGCTCGACCCGGCCACGCACTGGAGCGTGCGCGCATGGGCGCTCGATGAAGCGTCCGATCCGGTGACGCAGCCGGCCGCGTACGAGGCGAAGCTGAAGGCGCCGCCCACCAAGACCTTCGCGCCGGCCCGCCTCGACTATGTCAGCGGCGGCGTGATGATCGACGGGCTTCCGCGCGATCGCTTCGCGCTGATCGCTGACGGCAACGTGGCGCTGCCGAGCGGCGACTACTGGCTCGACATCATCAGTGACGACGGCATCAAGGTGTGGCTCGACGGGAAGCTCGTGGTCGACAAGTGGTCGGTGCACGAGTCGGTGCTCGATCAGGTAAAGCTGACGGGCGGCAAACATCGAATCAGCGTGCAATATTTCGAGCAGACCGGCTGGGCCGAGCTGCAGGTGAGGTTTCGGCGTGACTGAGTGGATTATCGCCCTCGTAACACTGACGTTTCTCGAGATCGTTCTCGGCGTCGACAACGTCATTTTCATTTCCATCCTCTCCGGCAAACTCAAGAAAGACGACCAGAAGCGCGCCCGCCGCGTCGGTCTTGCCGCGGCCATGATCATGCGCATCGGCCTGCTGTTCTCCATCACCTGGATTGCCCGCCTCACGACGCCGTTCTTCAACTTCGGAGACCATGGCGTGACCGGCCGTGACCTTATCCTCATCGGCGGCGGCCTCTTCCTGATTGCGAAGGCGACCTACGAGATTCATGAGCGCCTCGAAGGCGAGACTGGCCACGGCAGCGGCAAAGCCGCCGCGTCGTTCGCCAGCGTCATCGCCCAGGTCATGGTCCTCGACATCGTCTTTTCGCTCGACTCGGTCATCACCGCCGTCGGCATGGCAAACGACCTGACGGTGATGGTGACGGCCGTCGTGCTCGCGGTCGGCGTGATGCTGTTTGCCGCCGAGCCCATCAGTCAGTTCACCGAGACCCATCCGACCATCAAGATTCTGGCGTTGTCGTTCCTGCTCCTGATCGGCTTCTCCCTTGTAGCCGACGGTGCCGGTCAGCACATCTCGAAGGGCTATATCTACTTCGCCATGGGCTTCTCGGTCTTCGTCGAGATGATGAACATCCGGATGCACGCCAAGAGCAAGCCGGTGACGCTGCATCAGCCATACGTTGACTAGTAAAGTGGAATCGACTAATAATAAGTAAGTCAATGGTGGACCGATACAGATTTGGAGCTCAAGCAATGACGCGCGTAGTGATGGGAATGGTGGCGGCTGCGGCCGTGGTGACGATGACGACCGCGGCCCCGATGGCTGAACAGGCCAAGCCGGCGGCCGCGGCCCCGGCAGCGGTGACGCCGGCCAACACGTGGACGGTGGATTCGTCGCACAGCGCGGCCAACTTTGCCGTGAAGCACATGCTGGTCTCAACCGTCCGCGGCGTCCTCGGTCCGGTCTCCGGTTCAATCGTCTGGGATGGCAAAAACACCTCGTCGGTGACGGCTGACGTGACGATTGATGTGAAGAAGCTCTCGACGGGCAACGAACAGCGCGATGGGCACCTGCGCACGCCGGACTTCTTCGCTGCGGATCAGTATCCGACGATCAAGTTCAAGTCGAAGCGCGTGTTGCCTAGCGCCAATGGCACTTTCAAGCTGGTCGGCGATCTGACGATCCGCGACGTGACCAAGGAAGTGACGCTCGACGTGGACGCGCCGGCCGCGGCCGTGACCTCGCAGGGCGTGCAGCGCACGGCGACGACGGCGACGACGACGATCAATCGGTTTGATTACAACCTCAAGTGGAACAGCTTGATCGAGGCCGGTGGTGCGGTCGTGGGCCCGGACGTCAAGGTCACGATCGATCTGGAAGTGACCAAGAAATAGCGCGTGTGCGATAGAGTGCGGGCATGAAGGTCTTGCCCGCACTCATTTTCTCCTTCGCCGCTCTCGCGGCCGCCGGTCTTCAGGCACAGGCGGATCCCCCGCGCCGCGTGGTTGATGGCCAAACCGGTGAAACGCGGCCGTGGGCCGCGATGATCGATGATCTCGCCCAGGCCGACGTGGTCTTCGTCGGCGAGAATCACGACGATCCCAATACCCACAAGCTCGAGTTGGCCATGCTCCAGGAGTTGTCGGCCAAGGGCCGCCCCGTGACGCTCGCGATGGAGATGTTCGAGCGCGATGTGCAGGATCCGCTCCTGCACTTCGGCATGGGACACATGGACGAGGCGGAGTTTTTGAAGTCGTCGCGTCCGTGGCCGCGTTATGCGACCGACTACAAGCCGCTCGTGGACTTTGCCAACAGCAAGGACCTGCCCGTCATTGCGAGCAACGTACCGCGACCGATTGCCTCGGAAGTGTCGAAGCTCGGATTCGCACCGCTCGCGACCAAGTCCGCTGACGAGAAGAGATGGTTCGCCGCAGATCTGCAGTGCCCGACCGGCGATGACGAGTACTACCGGAAGTTTCTTGAAGCGATGGGGACGCATCCCGACGCGTCGGCCGACAAGTTCTACTTCGCGCAGTGCGTGAAGGACGAAACGATGGGCGAGTCGATCGCGCAGTCCTACGCGATCGGATCGATCGGCGGGAAGCGGCCACTGATCCTGCACGTCAACGGCGCGTTTCACAGTGACTTCCACTACGGCACGGCGTCGCGCACGCAGCGTCGGCTGCCCGGCAAACGCATCGCAGTCGTGACGGTCGTGCCTGTGGCCGATATCAGCACACCCACACCCGACGCGACGGAGCGTCGTCGAGGTGACTATCTGGTGTACACGCCCGCGCCGATCAAGAAGTAGATTCCCCGGACCTGAAGGTCCGGGGCTCCATCGTGCGCGGTCCGGGCTCCTGCAGGACAGAGGGCCGGACCTTCAGGTCCGGCCGTGAGGCGCGTCCCCCAACCACCCTCAGCCGTTTGGTGTCTAATCCCCACATGTTCGTTCTGCCTGCCATCGGTCTGCTGGCTCTCCTGCAGACGCCGCCTGTGCCGCCACTGCCGCGGCCTCCCGTGGCCGGGCAGACGCCCACGGGACAGAATCGCGATCAGGCGCAGCGCCCGCCGCTCGTGGGCAAGAGCAGCATCTCCGGCGTGATCGTCGGGGAGAACGGCCAACCCATCAAAGGCGCTCGAGTCAATTTGTCCGGCGGACCACTCGGCCGAACGACGACGTCGGACGCGATGGGCGCGTTCACCTTTGAAAAGCTGCCTGAAGGCCGCTATGCCGTGACGGCGTCGCGATCGCGTTTCTTGGCTGGGAGCTACGGACAGAAGCGACCCGAACGGTCCGGCACGCCGCTGCAGTTGGCCGACGGCGAGCAACTCAAGAACCTCTCGATCACGCTGTTCAGCGCCGGTGTGATCACCGGCAACGTGTACAACGAAGATGGCGAGCCCGTGCAGGGCGCGCAAGTGCGCGCCTACCGATACATCATGGCGTCAGGCGTGCGCCGATTGCAGAACGCAAACACGGCGCAGTCGGACGATCGCGGTGCGTATCGCATCTTCGGATTGACGCCGGGCGACTACATCGTCACGGCGACTTCCAATCAAAGTGACAACGGCAATTCGCTGACGGCGGAGATGGCGGCCGCGATTGAGCGCGCGTCGCAAACCGGCGTGAATCTCAACATCACCAGCGTCAACAGCGGTTCGGTGACGTTGTCGAACGGCCAGACCATCGAAGCGCCGGCGCCTGTGACCTATGCGCCCACGTACTACCCAGGAAGTCCGTCGTTGAGCAGTGCCGTCACCATTCCCGTGCGCGGCGGCGAAGAGCGCAGCGGCATCGATGTGTCGATGCAGAAGGTGCAGACGGCCACGGTGTCGGGCCAGGTGACCTCATCAGCCGGGCCGCTGCCACAGAACATCATGGTGTCCTTGCAGCCAGCCGATGAAACGCAACAAAACGCGTCGTTGCCGTCCGCGCGCGTGGGTCCCGACGGCCGCTTCTCGATGCGCGCAGTGCCGCCCGGGCAATACATCGTCATGGCCCGCGCGACGACGACGGTGCGTGCGGAGGTGCCGCTGGCGGCCGCCGGCATTGGCGCCGGGAATCCACTGGCCGTCCAGGGCGTTCAGACGATTCAGACGACGCAGTCGACAACGGTGACCGGACGCGCGAGCGTGTCGGTCGACGGCCAGCCGCTGTCCGGCGTCCTGATCAATCTCGACCCAGGCCGCGTGCTGACCGGCCGCGTGTCCTTCGAAGGCGCAGTGCCTCCAGACCTGACGCGCGCGCGCGTGCAGGTCACGCTGCAGCAACAGCAAGCGCCGAACGGACAGTTCATGCCCAATCCGAGTCCCGCGGACGTTGCGCCGGATGGCACATTCAAGATCGTCGGCATCTCGCCCGGCCGTTACTCGTTGCGCGTGAGTAACACGCCCACTGGCTGGTCGATGCGCTCGTCGATCGTCGCCGGACGCGACTCGCTCGACTTTCCGTTTGAGGTGGACAGTGAAGACATCGTCGGCGCGGCGATCACCATGACGCCGCCGGGTCCGCCCGTCGAACTGAGCGGCATGATGACCGATGCGCAGGGAAAGCCGGTGAGCGACTACACGATCCTCGTGTTCAGTGCGGATCAACGCTTCTGGACGCCGAATTCACGTCGCATCTTCACGCAGCGACCGGGTACGGACGGCAAATACAATTTGCGTGGCCTGCAGCCGGGCGACTATCACATCGCCGCGCTCAGCGATGTTGAGCCGGGCGCGCAGTTTGATCCGGAACTGTTGAAGACGTTGATCGTGACCTCCACCCGCGTGACGCTGGGTGAAGGCGCGAAGCTCACACAGGATCTGCGGATCTCTGGGAGCTGACTATTTTTCTGTACCCAGCCGCCAAGGCAGATCGGCGATCACGTACACCATCACGGCGATGGCTGCCGCATTGTTGCTGGCCTGCTTCGGCGAAATGCGTTCGATGGTGTCGGCCGGCGTATGGTGAATCTGAAAGTAGTTGGCTTCCGCCAGGTGTGACATCAACGGTGCCTTCGCGACCGTTCCGGCCGGGCTCACGTCGGCACCGCCGCCACCGTCACGCACCGGATCTGCGCCGATCGACTTGAGCAGCCCGGCGATCGACACGACCGTCGCCTTGGCTTTCTCCGGGCCTGTGAAACCAAAGCCCTCCGGATCGAAGATGCCGCCGTCGGATTCGAGCAGCATCACGTGATTTGGCAACTCCGCCGTGTGCGCATCGCGGTAGCCGTTGCCGCCGCGTGACCCGTTCTCTTCGTTGGTGAAGAGCACGACGCGCACCGTGCGCCGCGGCTGCAAGCCGAGCTTCTTCATCAGACGCAGCGCCTCCCACGTCACCACGCACCCGCCCGCATCGTCACTCGCGCCGGCGCCGGGATCCCACGAATCCAGATGGCCGCCGACGACGATGACCTCGTTGGGCAGTTCGCGTCCGCGAATTTCACCGACGACGTTGTAGCTTTGCGAGTCGGCTTCGAAGTGCGCCTGCATCGAGAGGCGCACGCGGATCTTCAGGCCGCGATCGGCGAGGCGCTGAAAGCGGTTCGCGTCTTCCGCCGGAATCGCGGCCGCCGGAATCTTCGGCGCGTCGTCGGTGTAGACGGTCGCACCCGTGTGCGGCGTGCGCAGACCCGTCGGCCCGATGGAGCGGACGAGCGCAGCGATGGCGCCGACCTTGGCTGCGCGTGAGGGCCCGGAGGTGCGATACACGTTGGTGGCGCCGTAGCTGACGAACTCGGCGTTGAAGAGCACGATCTTGCCTTTGATCTCCGCCGCGCGCTTTTCCATCTCGTCGAAGTTCTTGACGACGATCACGTCAGACTCAAAGCCACCGTAGGGCGTGCCGACGGAATTGCCGAGGCCGAGCAGCGGCAGGGTCTGTCGCACCGGCTCAACGAGGTCGAGGCTTTCATTGCCGCGCACCCACTTGGGCACCATGACGGGTTCTTTGTGGACGTTGTCGAATCCGTCCTTCTTCATCGTGTCGACGGCCCAGTCGATGGCGCGTTCGAGGTTGTCGGATCCCGAGAGGCGCGGACCAAACGTGTCGGTCAGTTCCGCGAGCCGACGCCACGCGAAGTCATCGGCCTGCGCGGCCGCGATGATGCGCTGGGCGATGGGCTTGTACGGATCGATCCAGTTGGGAGCCTGCGCCGACAGAGAAGCGGACAGCGCCACGAGAGCGGCCACGAGTGCAGTGCGTTTCATGCGGTGGAGTATAGAACGACGCCTTACAGGTTGCAGGATTCGTCGACGCAGGTTTGCTTCAGACGCATGCGCCTGGCGGCAGCGGCGCGGTAGGCGCGGTCGGCGACCCATCGGACCGGTGGCAGGTGGTAGGCGTGCGCGCCGAGGCCGAGCAGACCGCCGCTGACGATGAAGGCCTGGGCGATGGCAGCGGCGCCACCGTAGAGACGGCCGTCCGCATCAACGAACTTCATTTCGCCGAGCATGCCGGTTTGCGGCACCATCGGGAACCGCGCGCGCACGCCGTCAGCGTAGGCCGACTCGAACGCAACGCGATCGCGCATCAGTCGGCGCAGGCGCACGACTTGCGCGACGCAGAAACGGCACGTGCCGTCATAGAGCATCGTGGGCGTCGTCACAGCGCGACTCGGTGTCGGCCCGAGTGCAGGTAGTTCATTGTCTGTACGGTGAGCACGATGGTGAAGTCGAGCTGCGTGCGTTCGTCGGGATACTTCAGTCGCAGCTTGAGCTGGCGGCACCGCGCGATCATGTCTTCGATGACCTGATCGATCGTGTACTGGTAGGAGCCGGTCCATTCCGCCACGACGCGACGCACGTTGCGACGCACGCGCTGGATGAAGGCTGCCGCGAGTTTGTTCTTCGCGAAGGCGGGATCATCCGAGAAGAGCTTGCGCAGGTCCTTGTCGGTGAAATTCGGGTACTCGACGCCGTAGTGCTCGCGCTTTTCCTTGTAGTGCGCGCGCAGCGTGCGTTTGAGCGAGCGGAGAGGCTCGACTTCGCGCCGAGCTCGCGTGGTGGGCGGCTGCCCGGCCACTTCGCTCATCAGCGTGTCGAGGTACTCGAGCTTCTTGAGCGCCGGCCATCCTTGATAGCGGTTGCGCCAATCACTGTTGGGCGCCATCCAGACGGCAAAGGTCTCGGCGAAGTCTTCGTCCGGATGGCTTTGCGCGTACCAAGAGTCGAGGTGCAGGACGAAGCTCTTCGAGTACGGCTTGGGCAGATAGAAATCCGGATAGTCCTGCTTGGGCGAGCCGAAGAGTCTGAGGCGCCGACGACGGCGCCGAAGATCGTAGGCGTTGTCGAACGCGTGTCCGGCTTCGTGGCGCAGAATCTTCATGCACCACTCGGGTTCGCCGCCTTCGATTTCGAGCATCTGCGACTCTTCGAGTTTCATGAGCCGCGGATGCGCGAGGTAGAACGGGATCGCGACACCGGGCACGCCGTCTGGCGAGAACCACTCGGACGAAATCCAGAAGTGCGGGCGGAACGTGAGGCCACGCGCGGTCAGTTCCTCATAGAGCTGCGCGATGCGCGGCTCAAGGCCACTGCCCTCGATCGTGAGGGGCAGGTCGCACAGACGCAGGTTGAGAAGCACCTCGTCTGGGAGGTTGGCCCAGTCGTCGGGGACGGGGCGGGTGGCCGGATGTGGACGCTCAGTCACTGGTTGATTACGGGGACTAATCGCCTATGATAGTCCGCTGAATCACCAAAGCGCCCGCTGTTGTTCCCCTTTTGTGGCGCCAGGAGAATGTATGAAACCGTTTCGTGTGTTGACCGTGGCGATGGCGCTGACATTTGCGGGTTCCTCGGCCGCGTTCGCCAAACAGGCTGCCCAGGCCCCCAAGCCGGCTGCGCCGGCCCAAACGCCGCAGACGCAGGCGCCACCGCCCGCGCCGCCCAAGCCCACGACGCCAGGGGCCTATGAAGAGACCGTCGTCGTCTCGGCCTCAAAGACCGAACAGAAGATTGTGGACGCACCGGCGACCATGACCGTGTTCACCCCCATGATGCTTGAGAACACACCGTCGGTGTCCTACGCGGACCTGCTGCGCGGCGTGCCCGGCGTCAACGTCACGCAGTTCTCGGCCCGCGACATGAACATCACGTCACGCGCCGCGACCAGCTCGCTGGCCACCGGACAGCTCGCCGTGCTCGACGGCCGCAGCCTCTACCAGGACTTCTTCGGGTTCGTCATGTGGGATTTCATGCCCGCCGACTTGAATGAGATCAAGCAGATCGAAGTGATTCGTGGACCGGCATCAGCCGTCTGGGGCGCGAATGCGCTCAGCGGCGTAGTCAACATCATCACCAAGTCGCCACGCGAGATGCGCGGGGGCCACGTGTCGATGGGTGTCGGGACGTTCAACAAGGAAGTCACCAAGGGTGACGGCGCGAAGAGCGGCAACATGTTCTTCGTGAACGGCACATTGGCCGACGCGATCAACAAGGACTGGTCCTACAAGCTGTCGGCCGGTTACTCGCAGACCGATGCGTTTGCACGGCCGACCGGTCTGATCCCGAACGGCGGCACGACGTCGTATCCGTCATTCACCAACGAAGGCACCAAGCAGCCGAAGTTCGAAGCGCGTCTTGATCGCGATTTTACGAATGGCCAGAAGTTGACGTTCTCGGCCGGCACGGGCGCCACGTCGGGCATCATGGAAACGGGCCTCGGGCCGTTCCGGATCGACAGCGGCACACGGATGAGCTTTGGTAAGGTCGGCTACAACAACAAGGCATTCCATGCTCAGGCGTTCCTGAACGTGCTCGACGGTCAGGCGCCCGGTCTGCTGGCTTCCGATACCGCTGGCCAGCCGGTGCAGTTCCTCTTCAACACCAAGACGTTCGACTTCGAAGCCGGAGATTCCCGCGCGATCGGCAAGAACGTGCTGACCTACGGCGGCAACATCCGCTACAACAAGTTCAACCTCACGCTCGCCCCGGGTGAGACCAGCCGCTCGGAAGGCGGCGGGTACGTGCAGGACGAGTTGTTCCTGAGCGACTACGTGCGTCTGGTGGCTGGCGCGCGTCTCGACAAGTTCTCGTCGATCAGCAAGGCGGTCTTCTCGCCGCGCATCGCACTCGTGCTCAAACCGGCAGCGGCCCAGACGGTTCGCGTCAGCTACAACCGCGCGTTCCGTGCGCCGTCGCTGATCAACAACAACCTCGACGTGACCATCACCAACCCGTTCCCGCTCTCGGCGCTCAACCCGGCGCTGGCTGGCAAGTTCTTTCTGGTCCCGACACACGCGTCAGGCAACAAAGACCTGACTGAAGAGCATGTTGACGCCTTTGAGCTGAGCTACACCGGCAAGCTCACCGAACGCACGCTGCTGTCGGTGGCGTATTACATGAACAAGGCGAAGAACGAGATCTTCTTCACCGTGGCCGAGAACTACGGCTTGACGACCCCGCCCCCCGGATGGACGTCGTTGTCGATCTTCCCGAACGTCCCGACCGCGATTGGTACCTGGTCGGCGGTGCAGAAGTCGGCGAACTTCCCGAAGGAGTTCACCTACAAGAACCTCGGCACACAGACCAATCAGGGCCTCGAAATTGGTCTCGAGTCGGGCGTCGGCGAAGACATGACCTTCTACGCCAACTACTCCTACCAGGCGCAGCCGAAACCGGAGTTCCCGGGGTTGACCGAGACCCAGGCGCTCGCGGAGGTGAACCTGCCCGCGAAGCACCGCTTCAACTACGGCATCACGTCCAGCATCTGGCGCATCTTCTACTCGATGAACGCGAGCTTTGTCGGCAAGGCCTTCTGGCAGGACGTGCTCGACGCGCGCTACAACGGTGAGACGTCGCGCTACGCCGTCACGAACCTCGTGATCGGCACCGTGCTCAAGGGCAAGACGACGGTGCAGATCCGCGTGAACAACATCAGCAACGCGAAGGTGCAGCAGCACATCTTCGGCGACATCATGAAGCGTCAGATCGTGGCGGAACTCAAGATCAACATGCCGAAGAAGTAAGACCCGGCATTCGGGGCCACTCTGGGCCGTCGTCCTTCACGGGACGGCGGCCTTTTTCTTTGCGGGACGTACAATAGGGGTTCCTCATATGGCGACACCCCCGAAAAAGAAGGTTCGTTGGTCCATGGCGTGGCAGGAAGCGAAGGCGCTCATCTGGGCGCGTCGCTGGCGGCTTGCGCTCGGCATGGTTCTGATGATGGTCAACACGTTGTCCGGCCTCGTGCTGCCGTGGACGACGAAGTCCTTTATCGACGATGTGATCGGCAAGGGTCAGTTCGGCCTGCTGACCAAGCTGGCGTGGGGCGTGGGCCTGGCGGCCGTGCTTCAGGCCGCCACGTCGTTCGCGCTATCGCAGGTGCTGGGCATCGAAGCGCAGCGCGCCATTACCGACATGCGCCGCCGCGTGGAAGAACACATCCTGCGCCTGCCCGTGCGCTATTTCGACTCCACGCAGACCGGACAGCTCATCTCGCGCATCATGAACGACGCCGAAGGCATTCGGAATCTCGTCGGCACCGGCATCGTGCAGCTGACGGGCGGCCTCTTTACGTCAGTGCTGGCGATGGGTTTCTTGCTCTACATCAACTGGAAACTGACGCTGCTCACGCTCGGCGTACTCGGCCTGTTTGGCGGCTTCATGGCGTGGGCATTCACGACACTGCGTCCGTTGTTTCGAGAGCGCGGCAAGCTGCAAGCTGAAGTGACTGGCCGACTGAACCAATCGCTCGGCGGCGTGCGTATCGTCAAGACCTATACGGCTGAGAAGCGAGAAGACCTGGTCTTTACGGAAGGCGTGCACGGCTTGCTGCGCAATGTGGCGAAGTCGATGACCGGCGTGTCAGGCATCGGCGCGCTGTCGGGCCTCGTGATCGGCACGATCGGCTTGATCACGTTTATCGTCGGCGGGCATGCGATCGCCGCGGGCACGATGACGGTCGGCGACCTATTTCAGTACATTTTCTTTACCGGCTACCTGGCGATGCCCATCATTCAGCTGGCGTCGATCGGCACACAATTCACCGAGGCGTTTGCCGGGCTCGACCGCATCCGCGAGATTCTCGACACGCCGCGTGAAGACGCGGATCCAGCGCGCAACGCCACGCTCGATGCCTTTCGCGGCGAGGTGGAATTTCACGATGTGATGTTCGAGTACAACGCAGGCGTGCCGGTGTTGAAGCACATCAGCTTCAAGGCGCCGGCGGGTACCACAACCGCGCTCGTCGGCTCGTCAGGCTCGGGCAAGACGACGCTGATCAGTCTGGTGATGGCCTTCAATACGCCGCTTTCGGGCAAGGTCACCATCGATGGTCGCGATTTGCAGTCGCTCACCTTGGCCAACTACCGTCGTCACCTCGGCGTGGTGCTGCAGGACAACTTTCTGTTTGATGGCACGGTCGCCGACAACATCAAATACGGCACGCCGCACTCCACACGCGACGACGTCGTGCGCGTGAGCAAAGTCGCGCATGCGGACGAGTTCATCAGCGGCTTCGAGAAGCAGTACGACACGGTCGTGGGTGAACGCGGCGTGCGGTTGTCTGGCGGGCAGCGGCAGCGCGTGGCGATCGCGCGAGCGATCCTCGCGGATCCGCGCATCCTGCTGCTCGATGAAGCGACGTCGAGCCTCGACAGCGAGAGTGAAGCGAAGATTCAGGACGGCTTGCACACCCTCCGCAAGGGCCGCACCACGTTCGTGATTGCGCATCGGCTCTCGACGATTCAGAGCGCTGATCAGATTCTGGTGCTCGAGGCCGGCGAGATCGTTGAGCGCGGTTCGCACGAGGAGCTGCTCGCGGCCAACGGGCGGTATCGACAGCTGTACGACAAGCAGTATCGATTTGAGAAAGACCGGTTCGTGAATCCGGGCGAGGAGCTGACGGCTGAGATCACTGCTGCCAAACAGCCGGCCCCGGCGCCATCATCCACCACCAGGAGCAACTAGCGTGTCGCATTTTATTTACACGATGAAGGGGTTGGGCAAGATGTATCCGCCCGACCAGAAGGTATTCGAAGACATCTGGCTGTCGTTCATCTACGGCGCCAAGATCGGCATCATTGGTGGCAACGGCGCCGGTAAGTCGACCTTGATGAAGATCATGGCCGGCCTCGACCAGAACTACATGGGCGAGGCGTTCCGCGCGGAAGGCTCGACCGTGGGATACCTCGCGCAGGAGCCGCAGCTCGATCCCAACAAGACGGTCCTTGGCAACGTGGAGGAAGGCGTAGCGAAGACCCGCGCGCTCCTGACGCGTTTCGACGAGATCAACGACAAGTTTGCCACCGAGATGTCCCCCGAGGAGATGGAGAAGACCCTCGACGAGCAGGCGCGCGTGCAGGACGCGATCGACGCCGCCGATGCGTGGGACCTCGACGCGAAGCTTGAGCAGGCGATGGACGCGCTGCGCTGCCCGCCGCCGGATGCCGACGTGACGAAACTCTCGGGTGGTGAGCGCCGCCGCGTGGCGCTGTGCCGCCTGCTGCTGCAAGCGCCGGACCTCCTGCTGCTGGACGAACCGACGAACCATCTCGACGCCGAGTCGGTGGCCTGGCTTGAGCAGTTCCTTCACAAGTACCCGGGCAGCGTCGTCGCGATCACGCACGATCGCTACTTCCTGGATAACGTTGCCGGTTGGATTCTGGAACTCGATCACGGCAAGGCGTATCCGTGGGAAGGCAATTACTCGGGGTGGCTCGAGCAGAAGCAGAAGCGCCTCATCCTCGAAGAGAAGACCGAATCGAAGCGTCAGCGCACACTCGAGCACGAGCTGGCGTGGATCCGTCTGTCGCCGCGCGCACGTCAGGCGAAGGGCAAGGCCCGACTGAATTCGTACGAGCAGTTGCTGGCCGAAGACTCAGCGCAGAAGATCGATCGCGTCGAGATCTACATTCCACCCGGTCCGCGACTGGGGGATGTCGTTATCGAAGCCCGCGATCTGAAGAAGGGCTACGGCGACGTCCTGCTCATGGACGATCTCAACTTCACGCTGCCGCGCAGTGGCATTGTTGGTGTGATTGGCGCGAACGGCGCGGGTAAGACGACGTTGTTCCGGATGCTCGTGGGCGAAGAGCAGCCGGACGGCGGCACGCTGAAGCTCGGTGAAACGGTCAAGATCGGCTACGTCGATCAGTCGCGTGACTCGCTCAATCCAGACAAGTCCGTGTTCGACGAGATCTCGCGTGGCGAAGACGAGATCATCCTGGGCACGAAGAAGGTGAACTCGCGTGCGTATGTCAGCTGGTTCAACTTCCGCGGCCGTGATCAACAGCAGAAGGTGGGCGAACTGTCAGGCGGACAGCGGAACCGTGTCCATCTGGCGAAGCTGCTCCAGAAAGACTGCAACCTGCTGCTCCTCGACGAACCGACCAACGACCTTGACGTCGATACGTTACGCAGCCTGGAAGATGCGATCCTGAACTTCGCCGGCTGTGCCGTCGTGATTTCGCATGACCGCTGGTTCCTCGATCGCATCGCGACGCACATGCTCGCGTTCGAAGGTGACAGCCGCATCGTGTGGTTCGAGGGGAACTATCAGGAGTACGAGGCCGACCGGCATCGGCGCCTGGGCACCGCGGCCGACCAGCCGCATCGGCTCAAATACCGCAAACTTCTGCGGTAGTCGCCCTGAAGTTCGGGAGCACGCGAGACTGAATCGGCGCGGTGAGGCCAAACCGCGTTGTTTGCAACACCGTGCCCTTGCCGCACCGGAGCACATCCAGCGTGCCGACCAGGTGATGACACAGCCAGATTTCCTCAACGCCGTACTGTGCGTACCAGCGCACTTTCTCGTCGACCCTGCCGATACGCGGCGCCGGCGACATGATCTCGATGACGAGATTCGGCGGCCCCTGCACACGGTCGGTGATCCGAGCCGGCCCGGCGGGCCCGACATAGAGCAGGTCGGGCTGCAGGACCAGGGCCAGCTCTTCGTCGAGGACGACGTCCGTGGGCGCGATCAGCACTTCACCGCCGTGTTCGCGGCAGTACCCCAGCAGCGCGACGGCCATCGTGAGCACGACTCGCTGATGTGACACCGCCGGCGCATCGCGCGCGACGACGTGGCCAAAGACCAATTCCTGTGGGTACACGACCTCGGGCGTCTGCTGATATTCGGGGACCGTCATGACGACGACGCTCTCATCGTCCCACGACCGGGTCAAGCAAGAAGATCGTGCCAAGGGCGTATCCATAGCGGTTTCTGCTATCGTTACCGCGTCCCGGAGGACGTTTCCCAATGCGCAATCTACGACGACTGATAGTCCTAGGCACGATCATCTTGATGCCGGTGGCCGGAGCGATGCTGCTGGCCAAGGCACCACAGGCCGCCGCACCCGCGGCCACGCAGGCGAAGCCCGCGGCTCCCGCGGCAGCGCAGGTCAAGCCGGCCGCGCCGGCGGCGCTCGGAAAGATCACGAGCCCCAAAGACGCCTGGGGCCACAACGTGGGCGACGACTACTTCCTCGCCAACTACAAACAAGAGTACGACTACTTCAACCTGCTCGCGAAGCAGTCGAACCGCATCCACATCAAAGACATCGGTAAGTCGTCGGAAGGCCGCCCGATGATCACAGCGGTCATCACCGCGCCGGCCAACTACGCGAAGCTCGCGCGGTATCAGGAGATTTCGCGCCGCCTGTCGCTCAATGAAGTGAAAGACGACGCCGAGGCGCGCGCGCTGGCGAAAGAAGGCAAGGCCGTGATCTGGATCGACGGCGGCCTGCACGCGACCGAAGTGCTCGGCGCGCAGCAGCTGATCGAGATGGTTTACCAGATGGTCAGCCTCAACGACGAAGAGACGCAGCGATTCCTGAACGACGTGATCATCCTCGCGACGCCGGTCAACCCGGACGGCCAGGACCTGGTCAGCGACTGGTACATGAAGCAGGGCAACATGAACGTGCCCGTGCTCTACAACAAGTACGCCGGTCACGACGACAACCGCGACTCCTTCATGAACGCGCTGTCGGAAACGACCAACATCAGCCGCGTGATGTATCGCGAGTGGTTCCCGCAGATCATGTACAACCATCACCAGACCGGCCCGGCCGGCACGGTGATGTTCGCGCCGCCGTTCCGCGATCCGTTCAACTACAACTTCCATCCCGGTATCGCCGCGCGCATGGATCTGATCGGGTCAGTGATGGCTGATCGATTCGTCGCTGAGCACAAGCCGGGCGTCACAACGCGCAAAGGCTCGAGCTACTCCACGTGGTGGAACGGCGGCCTCCGCACGACGGCCTACTTCCACAACCAGCTCGGCATCCTGACGGAGACGATCGGCAACCCGACGCCGATCAACATCCCCTTTAATGAGACGAAGCTCATCGGCGACATGAACATGTGGTGGCCGATCGGTCCGAAGAACGAGTGGCACTTCCGCCAGTCGATCGACTACTCGATCACCGCCAACCGCTCGATCCTCGACTTCGCGTCGCGCTACCGCGAGGTCAACAACTTCAACATCTATCAGATGGGCAAAGACATGATTCAGTGGGGCAGCGAAGACCACTGGACCATCACGCCCCACGAAGTTGAGCGCGCGAAGAAGGCGCTCGGCATGCCGCTCGCGGGGCAGGCGGCGGGTCGCGGCGCTGGCGCGGCGCCCGGTGGCGGTGGTGGTGGACGCGGCGGCGCGGGCGGCGGTTTGCCCGAAGACAACGCGCTGTGGAAGAAGCTGCATGAGCCGGCGGCTCGCGATCCGCGCGGTTTCATCATGTCGGCCGGTCAGGCCGACTTCGGCACAGCCACGAAGTTCGTGAACGCCCTGCTCAAGTCGGGCATCACGATCCATCGCGCGACCGCGGCCTTCACCGTGGCGGGCAAGCAGTATCCGAAAGACTCCTACGTCGTGAAGGCGGCGCAGCCGTTCCGCGCACACGTGATGGACATGTTCGAACCGCAGGATCATCCGGATGACTTCGCGTATCCGGGCGCGCCGCCGAGCCGTCCGTACGACAACGCCGGCTGGACGCTGGCCATGACGATGGGCGTGGAATTCGATCGCATCCTCGATGGCTTCGACGGTCCGTTCGAGAAGATCACGACCGAGTTGGCGAAGGTGCCGGCCGGCGTCATCAAGACAGCGCAGGGCCCGGTGGGCTACTACTTCAGCCACAAGAGCAACGACAGCTTCACCGCGATCACTCGCCTCCTCAAAGCCGGCGACGACGTGATGTGGCTCGACAACGGCCCGATGGGCCGCGGCACGTTCTACGTCACGGCGCGGCCGACGACGCTGGCCGTGTTACAGAAGGCCGCGACGGACCTCGGTGTGAGCTTTGAGTCAACGGCGTCCGCGCCGACCGGCCCCATGAAGCACCTCAAGCCACTGCGCGTCGGTCTCTTCGACACGTATGGTGGTGGCATGCCGTCAGGCTGGACGCGGCTGATCTTCGAGAACTTCGAGCTGCCGTATGAAGTCGTCTATCCGCCGGATCTCGACAAGGGCAATCTGCGCGCGAAATTTGACGTGCTGGTCTTCAACGGTGGCGGTGTGGCCGGTGGTGGTCGCGGCGGTGGCGGTGGCGGCGGCGCGGCCGGCGCGCCTCCCGCAGTTGGCGCGCCAG
>CANIII010000014.1 GCA_947467605.1 Acidobacteriota bacterium | reverse complement strand
GCTGCTGGAGGCGTGGCGCCACCAGCTGCGGCTCCACGTCCGCCCCCGGCGCCACCGGCGCCGGCCGCGCGACCGGTCTGCAGGCTGCCGGTGTTATGCAGGCTGATGAAGACGTACCCCAGCTGCGGGTTGTACGACAACGGCCCCCAGTTGGGTCCGCCGACGGAGGACGGAAACCGCATATAGGAAGCCCCGGTGATGGGGCGCATGTACGCGGTACTGGGCTGGATGTTGTGTGAATCCCAATACTCGGTGCAGAACTTTTCGATCTCCGGGGTGAGCTTGCTGATGTCGTCACGCGTCATGCCAACGCGGCCGATCGGGCCGGGCTTGAGCGGGAACGGCTGCACGGGCCACGACTGATCGTCGGGATCATCGCTGCGGCGCACCGGACGATCCTCGATACCGTAGAACGGCACGCCGGTGACGCGATCGAAGACATAGACGTAGTTCGTCTTTCCGGTCACGAGCAACGCGGGAATCTGACGCGTGTCGCGTTTCACGTTCACAAGAATCGGCGGCGTGGGCATGTCCATATCCCACACGTCGTGGTGGACGAGCTGATGGAACCACTTGAGCTTGCCGGTCGCGCCGTCGAGCGCAATGATCGAATTGCAGAACAGGTTCCGGCCGGGCGAGGTGTCCGCGTGATTGGACTCACCCGTCGTCGCGAACACCAGACCACTGGTCTCGTCGGCGGTCATGTTCCCCCAGACGTTGCAGCCGCTGCGATCCTTCCAGGTATCGCCGGGCCATTCGTCGTGAAACGGTTCGCCGGGCTGTGGAATCGTGTGAAAACTCCAGACGAGTTTTCCGGTGATGGCATCCCACGCACGGATGTCGCCGCGCGGTTGCGGCGGCGATCCTTCGCCAGGACGCGCGCCGCTGATCAGGAGATTCTTATAAACCGAGACAGGGTTGGGCACCGTGAACGTGTCACGCGCGCTCGCCGGAACGTTTGGCGACGTCACGCCGGAAAACAAGTCGACTTCGCCTTTGTTGCCAAACCCCGACACGGGTTCACCTGTCGTGATGTCCAGCGCGACCAGATATGCCTTGTCGGTCGCGAAATACACGCGCGGCTTAACCGTGCCGCTGCCCTTCCAGTACGCGAGCCCGCGCCCGTGAATCCCGCGCGGCGACTTGTACTGCCAGAGCACCTTGCCGGTCTCCGGCTGAAGGGCGGTGACCGTGGCCATGAGCTCCGGTTTTAGCGGCGACGCCGGTGTCGAGATATACATCACGCCGCCGATCAAGAGCGGCTGGATCTCGAAGCGGTAGTCCAAGCCCAGCGAGCCGGATGGTTGCGACCCGCCGCCGTAACTGAACGTCCATGCCTTGGTCAACCGGCCGACATTCTCTGCCGTGATCTGCGTCAGCGGTGAGAAGTTGGAGTTCGCCTGACTGTTCGGCCATTGATCGCCGACCGCGGCGGTCGATGCGGGTCGCGGTGCAGCGCCGCCACCGCGCTGTTGCGCCAGCATAGGGAGGGATATTGCAACAGCAGCCGCCGTGGTCGCCGCAATCGTCAGTCCTAATCGTCGCATCGTCTACTTCCCAGGAAATGGCCGCGGCGTCGCGTCGCCGGGCGTCAGGCCCATGGCCCACTTGATGCCTTCGAGCATCATCTTTTGAAAACGGGGGTCGTCCCACGTCGCGTCGAGATGGCCCCACCCCGTGTTGAACACACGTCCCTTGCCGTACTGGACCGCCCATACTTGCGGCAAGTCACCATCCGGCCGCCGCGCCGCGTTCGTCGCGTCAAGCGACGACGGATCGAGCCGCATGATGACATGCACCCTGTCGCGCGCGTAGGGCGCCTTCAGCACCGGATGTTGCTCGTTGAACATGAAGGGTGCGGGCCCGAAGGCATCGCCACCAGGAAACTTCGGATCCTCAACAATGACCCGCGCGTCCGAGAGGAATTCGCCATCCATGTAGCCGCCAACCATCTCGGCGAACTCCGGCCAGTTGGTGAATGCCACGCCCGTCGCGTGTCCAACGATCAGCCCCTTGCCCTCGTCGTGCACGTACGCCAACAGCTCTTTCTTCTGCTGTTCGGACATCGTCCCGAAGCCGCTCGGCAGCATGAAAACGGCGTCGTAGAACGGCAACACACGCGCGTTGACCGCTCGTCCTTCGTATCGATCTTTACCGGCAATGGGCGTGTTGGTGACGAGCTGTGAATCCGTGCGGATCATCGTCGAAAATAAGCCAGACCGCCGGCCCATTTGTTCCACGGTGGCCAAGGCGTGCGAGATGGAGTCGTGGTGATAACCCGACTGCACGTCCGCGACGGCCAACAGGTGCTTCATGCCCGGCCACGGGTCCGCCCCACCTTGTCCCCGGCCCTGGCCGCGACCCGCCGGAGCCTGCGGCGTCGTCTGCGCCGGCGCACCCACAGCGCGTTGCGCTGTCACGTGAGTTGAGAGGAGTGCCAACGCCAGACCACTGATCACGGCGAAAGCGCCGATCGTTCTTGACGGACTGAGCATCACGTTTGGCTCCGATCACAATTCAGTACGACGAAAGGGCAGCCCACAGGAGTCAGGCCGTCTGCGGACGCGACACTAAAATCAAAGACCGGCGGTGTCAAGCCGACTACCGTAACACTACGTAGCGCCATCGGCTCGGAGAGAGAACAGCCGAGCTTCGCGCTCTTCGATCGCCGCCTGGCATCTTCCCATCAAGTTGGAACGCCGACTCGAACTCGCTCGACATGTCAACGAATATCGGCCATCCGCGCGATTATCGCCCTAACGACTGGGTCATGGTCAGTATGATTGGTCGAAGTTTCGCAGCGTTGGCTGCGGGGCTCAACTTGGGGAGGCACCAATGAAAATACGGGTACAGGACATCGCGTTTTGGACCGCGCTGGCAATCGCGGCGCCGATGGCGGGCACTGGGATCGCCCAGCGCTCCCCCAGAGAAGAAGGCCTCGCCCACATCGCGACCGCCAAGAAAGCCGCGGGGTACGACAACGCGGTGCTCTTCGACCACACGTGCTCGCGTCTGCTTGTCGGCGCGGCGCTGCCGTACGGCCGCATCGCGCCGCCACCCAACGATCGCGATCCCAAGAACTTTCATACCGAGCCGGTCAAAGTCTTCGACAACCTGTACTACGTCGGAGAAAAAATGCAGCACGGCGGCTCGCCGTCTGCGTGGGCCCTCGTCACGTCGGAGGGCATCATCCTGATCGACACGATGTTCGAAAACTCGATGCACGATGAGATTCTCGGAGGGTTCACGAAGCTGAATCTGAATCCGGCCGACATCAAGTACATCCTGATCAGCCACAACCATCCAGACCACACCGGGGGTCTGTCGTATCTCCAGACGACCTACCATCCGAAGGTCATCATGGGCGGCCCGGACTGGGACGCCGCGCTGCGGCCCAACGCGCGCGGAGTCGCGGCGGCTCCCCCGATCCGCGACATCTCGGCCGCCGATGGCCAGAAGGTGACGCTCGGCGGCGTGACGATCACGTTGTACGTGACGCCGGGACACACTGCCGGGACCGTCTCCATGCTGATTCCCGTCATCGATAAGGGCGTCCCGCATCTGGCGGCGTTGTGGGGCGGGACGGGTATGCAGTTTAGCGCGGCGGACTACAGCACGCAGGCGGCGCGCTTCCGCAATATCGCCGCGAAGGCCGGCGCGGACGTGGTGCTGTCGACGCACTCGCAGCTCGACAGCTCGGACGTCAAGCTCCCGCTGATATTGAAGCGCCGGCCCGGGGATCCGAATCCCTATGTGGTCGGCACGGACGTCGTTCAGGGCTACCTGAGCGTGGCGCACGAATGTGGAGCCGCGGCCGTGCTGATGCCCGAGGAGTACAAGGGATACTTGGGCCGCTCAGGGTCGGACTAGCCGCGTTGTGAAGCGGTGCGACTGGTCCATGGAGAAATGAACTCATGAAACGCTTGAGTGTATTCGGAACGCTCGCTGTCATCGTGCTGTCGACCGCGCTGAATGCGGCGCAACAGCCGCCGCCGACTGGTCGCGGAGGGCAACGCGGCGCAGGGCCAGGCGGCCAGGCCGGCGCGCCCAACGAAGGCCGAGGGCAAGCGGGTCCGCGGCTGAAGATCGAAACCGATATTGAGTATGCGAGAGCCGGCGGGCGCTCCCTGTCGCTCGATCTGTATCGCATTGATCCGGCCGCAGGGCCGACCCCCGTCGTTGTGTGGATTCATGGTGAGTCATCCTCCGGGTCGAAGACGACGACGCCAGCGGCGGCCTTCGTCAGTGCCGGAGGGTTCGCCGTTGCAAGTGTCGAATACCGGACGGGTGCAGGTACGTCACTCGCGATGCAACTGGCCGACGTGAAAGCGGCCGTGCGATGGCTGCGCGCAAATGCCACCGCGTACAAGTTTGACGCTGAACACATCGCCGCCATGGGATACGGCACAGGCGGGCAGCTCGCGGCGTTGCTCGGCACGACTGGTGACGTCGCCGCGTTGGAAGGCGGCGGCGGCAATGCTGATCAATCCAGCCGGGTTCAGGGGGTTGTGGATCTGGCGGGATCGGTCACGGCCGGCGGCGTCAATCCCGCGACCTACGCGACCAAGGACGACGCGCCGACCTTGATTCTGCACGGCACGGCAGACGCCAAGGTCTCGACTCGCGAGAGTCAGGCGCTGGTGTCGGCGCTCAAGGTCGCCGGCGTCACCGCCACGCTGGATCTGCAGATGGCCGTCGGTCATGACCTTGGCGCCCTGCTGTCGCCAACCGCGATGCAGACGATCAGCACATTTCTGAACCAGCAGCTGCTCGGCGCTCGAACAGTCGCCGCACTGTCGAGTTTCATTTCGACCCCCGCCGACACCTACATCGATCCGATCGCGCTTGATCTGGGCGGGACGCAGTACCGGCTCTATCCCACACCAGCGCGTGGAGCCAGGACGTTCGGAAGCTACCGCGTCTATCTGCCGCCCGACTACCAGACCAGCGCGTCGCGGCGTTACCCGGTGATCTATTTCCTTCACGGTCGAAGCGTGGACTCGAAGCGTCCGCTCACGGCTGGGTATATCTCACGTGTCGACGCGGCGATTCGTAGCGGCGTCATGCCGCCCGCCATCATCGTGATTCCTCAGGGGCTGATCACGGGGTGGTACCTCGACGCGGAAGACGGACAGCATCCGATGGAGTCGGTCATCATCAAGGACCTGATCCCGTTCATTGACCGGACGTATCGCACCACACCGACCCGGGAGGCGAGGGCGATCGAGGGACACTCGATGGGAGGCTACGGCGCATTGCACCTCGGCTTCAAGTATCCGGACCTGTTCGCCGCCGTGACCGGCAACTCCCCGGCGCTTGTGGAGGACGTGACGGACGGTGTGGGTAGCCCGAGTTTCTGGGAAACTGAGCGGCCATCGACGTTGGCCGCGCGCAACACGACGCAACTGCGTCGTCAGAAGATCAGGATCATCGCCGGCGAACAGGACAACCTGATCGAAGTGGCCAGGAAGCTCCACGCGCGACTGACGGAGCTCGCCGTGCCGCACGAGTTCTTTCCCGTTGTCGGCTCGCCCCACAATCACGATCAGCTGTTGCAGTACGAGACATTCGACACGATGGCGTTTTACGGCGCCCTCTGGGGCAAAGCACGTCGCTAGTCCTCGTGCCCTTTGACCGCTTGCGCGCGATAGGGCGCGTCGATCGCAGCGATCTCCTCTGCCGTCAGTACCATCTCCACCGCGCGCACCGCCGCGTCGAGATGTGAAAGCTTCGTCGCGCCGATGATGGGCGCGGTGAGGCCTGGCCGCGCGAGCAGCCACGCCAGCGCCACCTCGGCCATGCCCGTGCCGCGTGCCTTCGCCACACGCTCTACCGCGTCGACGACGTCCCACTGCGCCGTGCCGTCATAGACATCGAGCGAGTACTGATCGCTGGCTGAGCGCGCCGTGTCCTGCGTGCGCACCGTCGAACCCGCTGGCCGAGGCCGCGTGAGCAAGCCGCGCGCGAGTGGACTCCAGGGAATCACACCGATCCCCAATTCGCGGCAGAGCGGCATCATCTCGCGCTCTTCTTCGCGGTAGATCGCGTTGTAGTGATTCTGCATCGAGACGAACCGGGCCCAGCCGTGCCGCTCGCTGACCGACAGCGCGCGCATCATCTTCCACGCCCAGCCGGAACTCGCGCCGATGTAGCGCACCTTGCCGGCACGCACCATGTCGTTCAGTGCTTCGAGCGTTTCCTCAATCGGCGTCGTCGGGTCCCAGCGATGAATCTGGTAGAGGTCGATCGTCTCGATGCCGAGGCGTCGCAGGCTCGCATCGCACGCATCCAGGATGTGTTTGCGTGAGAGGCCCTGGCGATTGGGTCCGCTGCCGTTCGTGCCGTAGAAACCCTTGGTGGCAATCACGACGTCTTCGCGACGGGCCATCGACCGCAGTGCGCGCCCGGTGACTTCTTCGCTGACGCCATTCGAGTACATGTCCGCGGTGTCGAAGAAGTTGATGCCGGCATCAAGGGCGGCGCGGAAGAACGGCTGCGCCGCTGCGTCGCCGAGCGTCCACGGCCGCCAGTTGGCGTCGCCATAACTCATGCACCCGAGCGCGAGTCGTGAAACGGTGAGTCCGGTGCGGCCGAGGGTGGTGTATTTCACGGCAACTCTCTCTAAGGGTTATTTCAGGCCCATCTGTCTGGCGATGGTCTCGAGTCGCTTGTCGCTGCGCACGACGTCGAAGCGCGGATCGAAGCGCAGCGCGATCATCTCAAAGCAACGATCGCGGTGAGCACGATTGAGCCACTTGAAGCCGAGGTCTTCCTGCTTCAGCACGAATCGAATGCAGGCGAAATCGAACGGCGAGACGTAACGTTGCTTCGAGAGTTCCTCGAGTTTGCGAAGGATGCTGAGCGCCTGGTCACGTTTGCCGGCGAGCGCCAGCGCGCGTGCCAGCGCGCCCTGCATGCGCGGGCTGTTCGGCGACAGGCTGATCGCACGATGGATCGCTGCCGTGGCCTCGTCGAGATCGTTCCGCAGTTCCTGAATCAGCCCGAGGGTCCAATACGCAGGTGAGAAGTGTGGATTGAGCTCGATGGTGTGGTCGCACTGCTCCAGCGCCGCCTCAAGATCGCGTCTGTACATGTGCACGACGGCGAGGTCGCGCGCGATGATCGATGAGACGGGGTCGAGTGATTGCGCGAGCAACACTTCCTGCAGCGCTTCGTCGAACCGACCGAGCGGCACGAGACACGACATCGCGTACCAGTGATGCGCGGTGGCATAGCCTGGTGCAAGACCGATAGCCAGCTGAAATTCCCGCTCGGCACCGAGCCAGTCCCAGTCCTGCACGGCTTTCACGTGGGCAAGGGTGGTGCGCGCTTCCGCAGAGTTGCCGTCCAGCATGACCGCCGCGGCCGCGAGTGACGCCGCTTTCGTCCACACGTCCGCAGGGCCGAGCACGCCGTAGTTGCCGAGCAAGCCGTACGCGTCCGAGAGGCCGCTGTGCGCTTCGGCGTAGTGCGGATCTTCGAGCAGCGAGTGCTCGAAGAATTCCATCGCTTTCTGCAGGCCTTCTTCGGTGCGCTGATTGAGGTGATAGCGGCCCTGTAGATACAACTTGCGCGCCGCGAGGTTGTCTGCCGGCTTTGCGCCGCGACGGCCGTCGCCACGCCCGATCAGCTCAGGCTCCAGCTTGCTCACGACCAGCTGCGCCATCGTCTCTTGTGCCGTCAGTATGTCGTCGGTGGAGCAGTCGCGGGACTCAGATGCGAAGTACGAGCCGCTCGAACCACTACTGATGTGCACGGAGATCCGCAGCACCGTGCCCGATTTCCGCACACTGCCCGTGACCAGCAGGGCCGCGGACGGCGCTGGCTTTTCTTCCGTGCCGTCATCGGGCCGCCACGCGAGCACGCGCAAACCGCCGCAGGCCGTGAGGGCGTGAATGATTTCCTGTCGGAGGCCGTCACAGAAATAGCCGAGGTCGCGGCCCGGCGTCAGGTCGGCGATCTGGCCGACGGCCACGCTGTTGTGCGCCATCAGCGTGGCGCTGATCGAACGTGTCTGGTCAGCAGCCAGTGCGCGCGGCTTGAAGACGGGCGAGTAGCCGCCCTTCGGCATCTCGATGACGAGCGGATCTTCGTGGCCTTCGTCGCGGTAGTACCGCACGAGCCGCGCGCGCAGGCGCCGCGCTTGCACGCGCACGATCGGATCAGCGCGCGGATCGAACGAAGGCTCCTTGTCGAAGACCTGGACGCCGATCACGTATTCCTTGAGCTGATCACCGCGCCCACTTGTGGCTTCGCTGACGACGAAATTGAGGAAGCGCTTGAGGCGTTCAACCTGACGGAATGTCTGGCTGCCGAGCACACGCGCCAGCTCCGCCGTGGCGTCGTGCGCCGGGTCCTGGCGGGTCTTGACGCTGACAGTCTTGCCCTTTGCAGCCATACGCCATCCTACCTGACGACGACGCTTGGCGGCGGCAGGCATGGCAACGCCGGGTTTGCCGGCGCGCCGGGGCGCGGATGGGGGCACTACTCGCCCTTACGGTAGATGTCGTTGATGTTCCAGTGGCCCGGCGTCGGCGTCGGCGCGTTTTCCATGGGCGCCTGAATCAACGTCGGCAGCTTGGACGTGAGGGCTTTGGCGAGCGCCGGACCGAGTTGATCGGCGGATGTCAGCATCACGCCTTCGGCGCCATACCCGCGCGCGACGGCCGCGAAGTCGACACGGTATTCCTTGCCGTTGCGCTCGAACATGCAGCCGAACTTCGTGCCGTAGTGCATGTTTTCGAGGCCGGCGATCGTGCCGAAGCACGCGTTGTCCATCACGAGGAAGATGACGGGCAGATTGGATTCCATCGCCGTGGCAAGTACGGAAGGATTGGCGCCAAAGCCGCCGTCGCCAATCA
This sequence comes from Acidobacteriota bacterium, assembly GCA_947467605.1. Classification (GTDB taxonomy): domain Bacteria; phylum Acidobacteriota; class Vicinamibacteria; order Vicinamibacterales; family SCN-69-37; genus SCUN01. The sequence continues at coordinate 104,363 of CANIII010000014.1, read as the reverse complement.
GTGCGACGACCGCGCGATGCGGTTGCGCCATCTTCACGCCCAGCGCCGCCGCGGGGCCAAAGCCCATCGTTGCAAGCCCGCTCGGCGTGATGAACGTGCCGGGCACCGGGAACGAGAACTGCTGTCCGACGCCGTTCTTGTTCCAGCCGACGTCGGTCACGATGAAGCCGTCATCCGGTACGTGCTTGCGGAGTTCCGCGAGGATGCGCTCGGGGCGCATCGGGAACTGATCGGACGTCCACTGATCCGCCCAGTTCGCCGCGAACGCTTTGCGTCCGCGAGCCACGTCGGCGCGCATGGTGCCGCGGTCGCGATGCGTCACGCCCTTGGCAGCCGAGACGAGCGCTTCGAGCGCGAGCTTCGCGTCAGCCACGACGCCGAGTTCGGTCTGGTAGTTACGGCCGATTTCTGCCGGATCGATATCGATGTGGATGAGCCTCGTCGGCGGCATCTCGAACGTGAACTCCGGCTCCCAGGAGCTGGAGTTCGCTTCCGCGAGGCGCGTCCCGACGGCCAGAATCAGATCCGCGGTGCGCAAGCTCTCGTTGCAGATCGGTGTGCCCCAGAAACCGGACTGCCCGAGCAACAGCGGATGATCCTCGCGCATGACGCCCTTGCCCATGAGCGTATGGCCGACCGGAATGTCGAGGGCTTCGGCCAGTGCGACGAGCTCAGACGTGGCACGCGACGACAGCACGCCGCCGCCGACGTAGATCACCGGCCGCTGCGCTTTCGCGAGTTCGCCGACGATGTGCGCGGCGGTCGAGGGGTCGAGCGGTGGTTTGGTAATCACGGGCGGCGTCTTCGCAAACGCGCCGACTTCGAGATCCGCCGAGAAGAGGTCCATCGGGACCGAGACCAGCACCGGGCCGGGCCGTCCACTCTGCGACAGGTGGAACGCGCGTTCGACGATGCGCGGCAGATCGCGCACGTGGTCCACGCGGTACACGCGCTTGCAGAAGGGCCGATAGATCTGCGCCTGGTCCGCGTCCTGATGCAGGTTGAATTCCTGGTGCGGATGCCGGCCGTAGTAATAGGACGGGATGTCACCGGCGATCACGACCATCGGGATGGAGTCGAGCGCCGCGTTGGCCACGCCCGTGGCCGCGTTGGTCAGGCCAGGGCCGAGGTGGCACATCACGACGCCTGGTTTGCCGGTGACGCGCGCGTAGCCGTCCGCCGCATGCGCGGCGATCTGTTCGTGCCGTACGTTGACGAACTTGATCGTGCTGTGTTCGAGCGCGTCGAGCAAGGCGATGACGGTGTGGCCGCAGAGCCCGAAGATCACTTCGACGCCCAGCCGCTCGAGGTACTCGGTCAGTTGGTACGCCGCGATGCGCGTCTCCGCGTTGGGCGTATCCGGTGAAAATTGCGGTTTGCCGAGTGTTGCTGCTGTCGTGCTCGTCGCCATAGCTGATGCCTCTGTCGAACTCAGAAGATCTCGGTATTAAAGAATTCCCCGAACAACTCTTCGTCTGACGGCCGGTCTTCGGGAATGGGCCGGCTGACCCACGTCACATTCATGTAGTGCTTCAACGACACGTTCTCGTTGGTGATGTTGCCACCCCACACGCCACAGCCCATGCTCGACGTCATCGGCATGCCGTTGGTAAACGTGCCGGCGTTGGCGCGGCTCTGAATCTGCCGCACCATGATGCGGCTGACCGGCGCCATCAGCGCCAGCTGGTTGATGTGGTCATCGTTGAACGAGTAGATGCCGCACGAGTGGCCGCGGCCGCCCGTTTCGAAAATCTGTCGCACCTTGTCCAACGCGTCATCAAAACCCTTCGCGCGGAATAGCGTGATGACGATGCCGAGTTTCTCGGTCGAGAAGGGATGCGCTTTGCCGATCCGGTCGTCTTCGACGATCAGGAAGGTCTTGCCTTCGGGTAGCGCGATGTTTGCGAGCTTCGCGACGGCGGCAGCCGGACGCGCGATGGTGTTCGCCGTGCGACGACCCTCCGCATCCCAGTAGACGTTGCGCAGGCGCTCTTTTTCTTCGCCCTGCACCAGATAGCCGCCCTCTTTCTGAAACGTCGCGAGGAAGGCGTCATAGATCGATTCATCGACGACGAGGTTGCCGTCGGCCGAGCAGCCCGAGCCGTTGTCATTCGTCTTGCTGATGCGCGAGTTGCGCGCCGCTTCGGCGACGTCCGCCGTTTCGTCAATGACCATCGTCGCGTTACCCGCGCCGACGCCGTAGGCGGGCTTGCCGGAGCTGTACGCCGACTTGACCATGGCCGGACCGCCCGTGGCCATCGTCAGATCACACGACTGCATCAGCAGGTTGGCGATCGGAATGCTCGGGGCCTCAACGCACTGCAACAAATCCGCCGGGACGCCCAGCTTGGTGAGCGCCGCGCGCATCACGCGCACGGTTTCTTTCGTCGTGTTCTTGCTGCCGGGATGCGGCGAGAAGATCACGGCGTCTTTGCACTTGAGCGCGTAGATCGCCATGCCGATCGGCGTGACGTAGGGGCTGGTGACCGGCACCAAACCGGCGATGACGCCGGCCGGCTTCGCGTATTTCGTGATGCCGAGCTTCTCGTCGTGCTCGATGACACCCATGCTCTTCTGGCGCAGGGCATCGCGGAGGATGCCGAGCACTTTGCCGCGTCGCGTAGGCTCGCGTCCGCCCATACCGCTTTCGTCCACGCTCATGTTGGCGAGCTTGATTGCGGTCGGTTCGTTGCCACCCGCCCAGGCGACGGCGCGAATAATGCGGTCGACTGTGGCCTGATCGTACGATTCCACAGCGCGCATGGCCGCGCGTGCCTGTGCGACCAGCTGCTCTACATGACGGGTTTCTTCTACGGTTATGTCTCGTGCCATCAGCGGCGAGGATTATCACCGGTCCAGAGGGCCGTATTTAGCTGTTACCGTAGCGATACCGTTACTTGGAGACCCAACATTCAACGTTTTCGAGAAGCATAATGCCTCCGTCCATGCTTCGCAGTGTCGCGTCCGCGGTCATGAGCCTAATGCTGGTGGCCCTCGTTGGCATCGCCGGGTGTGGCCGCGCCACGCCGCCGGTCGACATGGCCGCGGCGCCCACCTACGCCAGGGATGTGGCACCGATTCTCTTCGCCAAGTGCGCGCCGTGCCATCGGGCCGGCGAGCTCGCGCCGTTCCCTCTCCTTGAGTATGCCGACGCGGCGCGTTGGTCCGAGTCGATCGCCATTGAAACCAAGGCCCGCGTGATGCCGCCGTGGCTGCCGGCGCCAAACGCGCCGGAATTCACAGGCGTGCGTCGGTTGAGCGACGCCGAGATCGACATCATCCAGCGCTGGCATCGGGCCGGCGCGCCGCTCGGCAACACCGCCGACCTGCCGCCGGCGCCCACGTTTGCGACCGGCTGGCAACTGGGCGAGCCTGATGCGATCGCCACCCTGCCGCGGCCGTTCGTGCTCACGCCAGGTCCCCGCGACGTGACCCGCAACATCGTCATGCGCGTGCCGGTGATCGGCACGAAGTTCGTGCGCGCGGTGGAGTTTCGCACCGGCGGCGCACCGATCCACCACGCCGTGATTCGCGTCGATCGCACCTCGTCGTCTCGCCAGCGTGACGGCGAGGATGGGCAGGCGGGCTTTGAGGGCATGGGCTCACCGGAAGTGCAAGATCCCGACGGCCACTTCATCGGCTGGACGCCCGGCCGCGGCCCGATCCTGTCACCCGACGGCTTGCCGTGGCGCATCGAGCGGGGCAGTGACCTGGTCATCGAACTGCACCTCGTGCCCGGCAAGACTGCGGCAAACGTGCAGCCGACCGTCGCGCTGTTTTTCACGGATGTCGTGCCGACACGCACGCCAGTGTTTGTGAAGATGGGATCGAAGGCCATCGAGATTCCTGCTGGACAGAACGACTACGTGGTCAGTGACACGTTCGTCGTGCCGGTCGACGTCGAGTTGCTCAGCATCTACCCTCACGCCCACTTTCTCGGAAAGACCATGACCGTCACGGCGACGATGCCCGGGGGGCAGGCGCAGTCGCTCTTGACGCTGCCGCAGTGGAATTTCCGCTGGCAGCAGGACTATCGCTACTCGACGCCCGTGCGTTTGCCGAAGGGCACGTCGATTGCCATGAAATACACATTCGACAATTCCGAGAAGAACACCGCGAATCCGCAACGCCCGCCGCAGCCCGTGTACTACGGCCCGCGCTCGATCGATGAAATGGCGAGCCTCGGATTGCAGTTGCTGACAGCCACCAAGACGGAAGGCGACCGGCTCGTGCAGCTCTTCGACGTGCGCGAGACCGCGCAGAACATCGAGGCGGGGCAGGCGCAGGTACGACGAAATGCCGGCAACGCGGAAGGGCAAGTGTTGCTCGGCGGCAGCTACGTTGATGCGGGCCGGTATGCCGACGCGATTGGACCACTGACGGTGGCCGTGCAGCTGAATCCGAACTTCGCGCCCTCGCGTAACTATCTCGGTGGCGCGTTGGTCGCACTGGGGCGCGTCAACGAGGGCCTCCTGCACCTGCAAAAGGCGACCGCGCTCTCGCCGCGTGACGAGCGCTATCACGTGAATCTGGGCACTGCGCTCAACGCCGCCGGGCGCCCCGCCGACGCTGCGGCAGAGTATGAACGGGCGCTGGCGATCAACACCGACTTCGGTGCGGCGCACGCGAATCTGGGCCTGCTGTTCTTTTCGCACGGGCGATTTGCCGAGGCGTTGCCGCACCTGACCCGCGCGGCCGCGCTGGCGCCGGAGTCGGCCGCAGCCGAGAGCGACCTTGGCGGCGTCCTTGGTGCGCTGGGTCGCAAGGATGAAGCCCGCGCACACCTGCGCCGAGCCCTGGAACTCCAGCCGGGGTACGCTCCCGCCCTAGAAAACCTGGCTCGGCTGCGCTGATCCTCTATTTAACGGTAGCAGCACGGTTACAGGGTAGGTCTGCCCCTCCCTCGGTGGCACACTCCCCGTTCATGCGTACTCTTCGACTCACTACCGTAGCCCTCGTCGTCGCGGCCTCCAGCGTGTGGCTGATGGCGCAGCAACCGCCCCCGCCACCTGCCGGTGCTCAGCAGGGACAGGCCGCAGGTCAGGCGCCGCCCGCCGGACGTCAGGGCGGAGGTCGTCAGGGTGGCGGCCGCGGCGCGCGCACCCGCAAGGTCGTGCTTGCGTGGGCGGATACCCGCAACGGCATCGCCCAGCATGACTCCGTTTCGCACGCGCTCGCCATCATTGAGCGGCTCGGTTACGAGTCGGGTCTCTGGGACACGTTTATCCGCACCGACTCGAACATTGTGTCGAAGGCGCCACTGAAGTCCGACGGCACACCCGCGAGCGGTGGGCCGAATCTCAATATGGCCGACGCGATCTTCTACATGGGTCATCGCGATGTGCCGATCGACGACAAGCAGAAGGCGGACTTGTTGTCCTTCGTCAAGGACGACGGCAAGGGATTCGTGGCCGCGCACGTGGCGCTCACGTCGCTTGAGTCGTGGCCAGAGTTCGGCGAACTGCTCGGCGCGCGTTTCGATGGTCATCCGATCAGCGGACCGGGCACGATCGTGAATGAGAACCCGAACTTCCCGGCGACGAAGCACTTCCCGGCGTCGTTCGAGTTCAGCGACGAGTACTACCAGCCGAAGGAATACTCGCGCGCGAAGATCGACGTGCTGCTGCGCCTCGATCTGTCGAAGTCCGGCCCGAACGCCAGCCTCCACAACCCGGACAATGACTACCCGCTCGCGTGGGCCAAGATGTACGGCAAGGGCCGCGTGTTCTTCGGCTCGTTTGCACACGACGCGCGCACGTGGGACATCCGCGACGTGCAGCAGATGTACTTCGAAGCCATCAAGTGGTCGTTGGGCCTGACGGATGCGACGCCCATGCCGCACCCTATGAAGAAGTAGGAAGGCCAATCTAACCGTAAAGATCGTGAAGGGCGTGAAGACAGTCTTTCAAAGAGCTCTGTGAAGATCTGTCTTCACGTCCTTTACGTTCTCTACGGTAGTTCTCTTGGTGGTACTCCGTCGTAGACGACCGGGAATTTGATGCGCATGGGTTTTTCGCGCGCGTGTTCCTCGGCGACTTCGGCGGTCAGTCCCGCCACACGTCCCACCATGAAGAGCAGTTTGCCCGCCGATGGCGGGAAGCCCATGTCGTAGAGCAGGGCCGCCAGTGCACCATCCACGTTGGTCGGCAGGGCCTTCACCGCAGCGGCCAGTGCCTGTTCAATCGCCGTGATCGTCGCGACACCGTCACCGGCCACACCCACTTCGCGCGCCATGTCGAACATCACCGCCACGCGCGGATCCGTCGTGTGTCGGCGATGACCGAAGCCCGGCAGGCGCTTGCCGCTTGCGCGTGCCGCGGCGACGGCGTTGATGGCGGCTTGCTCGATCGAGATGCCTTCATCACGCGCCGCTTTCGCGACACGACCGATCATCTCCATGCATTGCTCGCCCGCGCCACCGTGTTCGTTGCCGATGGCCAGCATGCCCGCGCCGACGGCGGCGGAGAGCGACTGACGGTTGCCCGACGCGACCAGCCGCGCGGTTGCCACAGATGGCGCGCCGGAGTTGTGGTCGGCCGACGCAATGAGGATGGCGTTTAGCAGTTTCTCTTCACCCGGCGTCGGCAGTTCGCCACGGTGCAACAAAAAGACGACGGCGGGGAACGACGCGCGCTTCATTAGCGCGCCGATTTCGTAGCCACGCATCCAGATGTCGGTTTCGTTGTGATTGACGAGGGCTGAACGCCACGAATCCATAGTGCCTAAATTATATCGTCGATAACTCCACGCAATTGCGTCCGCTGCGCTTGGCCTGATACAACGCGCGATCGGCGGCCGCAACGAGTGTGGCCGGCGCGACACCCTGCTTGGGAACCACCGAGGCGACGCCGAGGCTGATCGTCACGTGCGGACCCGTCGTTGATGCGTCGTGCGGAATGCGCAGCGAAGCGACGTCGGTGCGCAACTGCTCGGCGACCAAGCGCGCGTTCGCGCCGGAGGTGGCCGGCAGGACCACCGCAAACTCTTCGCCGCCGTAGCGCGCGACGATGTCGCCGGCGCGACGGGGGGTGCCGACGAGCGCCTGCGCAATCTGGCGGAGGCAGGCATCGCCCTGCAAATGACCGTAGCGATCGTTGAAGGCTTTGAAATGATCGATGTCGATCATCACGCAGGCGAGGGGGGTGTTGGCGCGGATCGCGCGGCGCCATTCCTGGTCGAGGGCTTCATCGAATCGGCGCCGATTGGCGACGCTCGTGAGGCCGTCTGTGGCCGTGAGGCGCTGCAGTTCCTGATTCAGACGTTCGAGCGTCGCCGTGCGCTCTTCGACGAGCGACTGCAGGCGATCGGCCAGCGTGCGCATCCGACGCATGCGGTATCGATACGCAGCGAAGATGGCCACGAGCACGGCAAGGGCCAGCGAGCTGTAAATCAGGTAGACCTGAAAAGGATCCATGAACCGCCAAGACTACGAACGCTGGGGAGGCGTGGATTGCGTCTATTTGGTTCTGCCATTATGTACCGTACATGCCCTTTAACGACCACTTTTCCCGGCAGTCGCGGGCATACGCCGACTATCGGCCGACGTATCCTCGAGCGCTGATTGAATTTCTCGCCTCAGCGTCGGCAGGTCGACAGCTGGTCTGGGATTGCGGGACCGGATCGGGGCAGGCTGCGACGCTGCTCGCCAGTTCGTTTGATCGCGTGTACGCGACTGACGCCAGTGCGCAGCAGATCGCCAACGCATCGCCTCTCGATCGGGTCGACTACGCCGTGGCGTCGTCGTCGGCATCCGGGTTGCCTGATCACAGTTGCGATCTGGTGACCGTGGCGCAGGCCGCCCATTGGTTCGATTTGCCGGCGTTCTATGCCGAGGTGCGGCGCGTGCTGCGCCCGCGCGGCGTGATCGCGATGTGGTGCTACGTCGCTGTCGAAACGGATTCGGCACTTCTCAACGATTGCCTGCATGAGTTTCAATACGGACGCGTGGAACCCTATTGGCCGCCGGGCCGGGAACTGGTGGACGCGAGATATGAGACGCTGCCATTTCTGTTCGAGCGCATTGCGACGCCGTCGTTCCAGATGACCGCGCAGTGGACGCGCGACGGCCTGCTCGGCTACATCAGCAGTTGGTCCGCGGTCGCGCGCTGTCGTGATGTGGAATGTGTCGATCCGCTGCCGGCGTTGGCCGCAGACGTCGCGACCCTGTGGCCGAACGCCGACGAGGTGCGCGAGGTGCGCTGGCCGGTCTACCTGCTCGTGGGGCGTGTATGAATCGAACGAGCATTGACGAGAAGACCACCGGCCGCGTCGAGGCCTTCAGTGACGGCGTCTTTGCCATCGCGATCACGTTACTGATCCTCGAGCTCAAAGTGCCCGAATTGAATCTCAGTGAGGTGGCGCACCCGGACGCGCTGCTATGGGAGAAGCTAAGGGAACTCGGTCCGCACTACCTCGCGTTCTTGCTGAGCTTCGTCAGCATCCTCGTCATGTGGGTGAACCATCACCGCATCTTCACCATCGTGCGCAAGAGTGACGATGCGTTTCTGTTTTGGAATGGATTGGTGCTGTTGTGCGTGACGGTCGTGCCGTTCCCGACTGAACTGCTCGCGCACTACATGACCGGTCCTGGATCGAAAGTCGCGGCGGCCGTCTACTCGGGTGTGGCGCTCCTCATTGCGCTTGCCTATACCGCACTCTGGCAGCATGCGACCCGCGGTGGTCGATTGCTGACACCGGGTTATCGCGAGCAAGAGGTCGCTGAATTGAGCCAACAGTATCGCCATGGACCGCTCGCGTATCTGGTGGCGCTCGGCCTCGCGTTTGTGTCGTCTGCGGCGAGTATTGGTTTGTGTCTCCTGCTTGTGGTGGTCTTTGCCTTCAGAGGATTAACCAGTGGTCGCTAGAATTGGCGCCGTGCTCAGCCTATTGATAATGATGGTCTGGACGCTTGGCTCGGCGGCGTCGGCGCCTCAGGCTGCGACGCCGCCGCAGCGATTCACCGTACCGGCCGATGGCCATCCGATGGCGGTGTGGGCGCGTGTGCCCGCTGCGCCGCGAGCGGCCATCCTCCTGATTCATGGCCGCACGTGGAGCAGTCGGCCCGATTTCGATCTGCAGGTATCAGGGTTGAAGCGATCCGTCATGCAGTCGCTCTCAGATCGCGGCATCGCCGCGTACGCGATCGATCTGCGCGGGTACGGCGAGACGCCGCGCGATCCATCCGGCTACAACACGCCGTCTCGCGCAGCCGCGGATGTCATCGAAGTGCTGAAGTGGATTGCCGCGAGGCATCCCGGCCTCGAACGTCCCGCGCTGCTCGGCTGGTCCAATGGCGGCATCGTGGCGCAATTGGTCGCGCAGCGTGCGCCAACCCGAGTCTCGTCGGTCACGCTCTTCGGCTTCACGCCTGAGACCGAGTATCACCTGGCACCCTCACCGCCACCTGCGAAGGTGGCGCCGAAGACCAGGAACACGGCGGAAGGCGCGGCGAGTGATTTCGTCACGCCGCAAGTGACACCGCCGTCGGTGATCAAAGCGTTTGTGGCGGCAGCGCTAGCGAGCGACCCGATCTTCGCCGAATGGAAAGACGATCACGAGTGGAACGAACTGAAAGCCGAGCGACTGTTCGCGCCTGTGATGCTGATTCATGGATCGAACGATGCGGGCGCCTCGCCTGCGGCCGCCGGCGAATTTCTCTCGGCGGTCGGTTCAGCGACTCGTAGCTATGTGGTGCTGCCAATCGCCGACCACTGCGCGCAACTCGAAGACACGCACGAGGCCTTCGTAAGCGCGGTCGCAGAGTTCATCACGCGTCCCGGCCCGGTGCGTCGCTGATCGCTACTTCGACATCCCGAGGACGTCGTAGTAACTGTTGATGCGGCCGGCGTTGAACGCGGCCAGTAGTTCCTGAATGCTGCACGTGAGCTGCGCCGATCGCAGGCCGCCCACCCCGCCACCAAAGCCGCCCATGTTGAACGCCGATCGAATGAACGTGCTCGTCTCGTCGAGCGGCAGCGTTGCGACGTTCTTGTAGTACTCGCGCCAGATGTTGTCCTGAAACAAATACTGCTCGACGTTCGACGTGTAGAACGTCGTCACCGTCCCGCCGTGTTCGCGTACCCAGGTGCCCACCGCGCGAATGGCCTTCGCACCTCCGAAATTGCCCACGACGGGCACGATCAGATTCGCGGCCTCCATTCGCTTGATGGTCTGGAACTGTTCGTCCGACTCCATATACGCATGGCTCTTGCCTTGGGCGTCGTCGGTGACCTGCATGTCCCAGTACGTCGGGTACTGATTGCCGCCACGGCCGGTGTTGCCGTTCTGATACGTGATGCCTGGGCCGTAGGCGAAGAACATCGCGTAGATGCGCTCGAGGCCGTTGAACTGTGCGTCAGTGAGCGGGAAGTGGTGCGTGCCGATCAACCGATCGTGAATCGACTTGAGCGTCGCGTCGTACACGGCCCGATCGGCCTTCTCTGCGTAGACCGCCGTCATGATGACGTGCGCGCTGGCGTCGGCCTTCACGCCAACAGGTGTCTTGCGGCCAAAGAGCTTCGCGGCGAACTCCACACGATCGGCTGACATCTCCATCAACGCCTTGTACATCAGCAACTGCAGCATGTTGCCTTCGCGAATATCGACGATGAACACGATCTTCGGTTTGAGCGCGGCAATGTAGGTGAAGTTCTGATCCGGACCGACGCCCAGGTAGACGCCGCCCGGTTTGATCGTCTTCTGCAACTTCGGAATGACCCACTGGAACGAAAGCTCGTTGCCGACGAAGTTCTCGGACGGGAAATATCCGTTCTGCTCGGACATCTCCGTGCTGAGCTTCCAGAATTCCTCGTCACTGAGCGTGGCGGGGACAACCCTTGGAGTGTTCGTGACGCTTGTGCTTTGTGCCGCCAGCGGCGCGCTTTCCCATGGCGCAAACGCAGGGGCAAGCCACACGAAGCCGAACAGGCACGCGGCCACGGCGACACGACGAAGGGAAATTCGCATGCGTCGATGATACGGCAGGCGGCTCCAGCATAGAATGCCCTGTCGTATGGCCCTCCAACGCCGCATTCGAGACGCCGCCGAATCACTGGAAGAGGTTCGCCTCTCCAGTGACAAGCGTCTGTCTGCCACGGGCCTTGCGATGTTGCTGGTGCCGGCGATCTGGTTCGTCAAGACCGACTTTGAACTCTACGCGCACGACTGGCCGAAGCTGAGGCAGCGGTTGTTGCTGCGCCTGATTCTCGTGATCGTGCCGTCTGTAGGCATTCTCGCGATGCGTCGCGTGAAATCGCGCGCGTCATATTCAAATGCCGTGTTCTGGATCGCCATTGCCATCGCCGCGGTCACGATCGGTCTGAACTCGATCCGGCCCACCGGCTCTGGTCTGCCCTTGCGAAGCCCGGTCTTGATTTTGTGCATCATGTATTTCGCCATGCCTGATACGCCGCTGCGGCAGTGTGTCGCCCCCATTGCGCTGAGCCTCGGACTCATCGGGTTGCGCATGACGACGTTGAGCGGCGGCGGCGTGGATGTGCCGGGTGACGTGATTGCGATCGCGTCATTGAATGCGTTGGGCATGTTGACGATCCGTAGACGCGTGCGGCTCGACGCGGCCACCTCAGCCGTGGCCGGCGAGTTGCGGACGTTGCGTGACATCATCCCGATTTGTTCGCATTGTCGAAAGCTCCGCAGCGAAGTCGGCGACTGGCAGCAAATCGAGCGGTACTTTCACGAGCGCGGTGAGGCGCTGTTCTCGCACGGCATCTGCCCCGATTGTTTACAGGAACACTACGAAGATCAGTTTCGCGAATCCGCGACCACCCGATAGCGACGAGGTCCCGCCATGAAACGTGTCAGCCATCTGTTTGTGTTGTGCGCGATCGCCGTCGTGGCGTCGCTCACGCTGAGTGCACAGCAACGCGAGGTCAACGGACCGAACGATCCACCCGGCACGTTTTCAATTCTCGGCTTCGATCCGGAGACCGGCGAGATTGGCGCGGCCGTGCAGTCGCGCGTGTTTTCTGTCGGCAACGGCGTGCTGTGGGCCGAAGCCGGCGTTGGTGCGGTCGCCACGCAGGCGATCGTCAACGTGAACTACGGTCCGCGTGGAATGGCGCTGCTGAAAACAGGCATGGCGCCGAAAGACATCATCAAGGCCATCCTCGCCGGCGATCCCGACGAGACACTTCGCGGTCAGAAGTGGCAGAAGGCCGGCCGGCAGTTCGCCGTCATGAACGCGAACGGTGAATTCGCGGCACACACGGGCGCGGAAGCCACGACATGGGCGGGTGACAAGCAAGGGCTGCATTGCACGGCACAGGGCAACATTCTGGCGGGCCCCGCCGTCGTGCAGAACATGGTCGACGCGTTCGAGAACAGCGCGAAAGACAAAGACGGCAAGCCCAACCACATTTCCTTTCGGTTGCAGGCAGCGCTCGAAGCGGGCGATGCCGCCGGTGGCGACATTCGTGGCAAGCAAAGCGCGGCGATGATCGTCGTGAAGAAGGACGGCGGCGTGTGGCTCCACAACGACGTCGTGTTGCGCCTGCAGGTCGATGACAATCCCGAGCCGATCAAGGAACTGGGCCGGCTCGTGCAACTTGCGGCCCGACAACGTCCGCGACGCTGATCTTCAAGTAATCTACCCCCGTGAAAAAAGCCGCCATCGTCGCCGCCCTCGTTCTGGTGTGTGCCGGTCTCGTTGCCGCGCAGCGCGGGCAAGGCGCTGGCGGGCAGGCACCGAACCCGAATCGCGCGTATATGAAGGTTGATGGCGCCGTCGTTGCGATCACGCATGTGCGCGTGATCGACGGCACCGGTGCACCGGCGCGCGCGGATCAAACGCTGATCATTCGCGGCGGCAACATCGCGGCAATGGGACCGGCCGCATCAACCGCGGTGCCTGAAGGCGCAACCGTCGTCGACGGCACGGGCAAGAGTGTGCTGCCCGGCCTCGTGATGTTGCACGAGCATCTTTACTATCCGACCGGGCCCGGTGTGTACGGCCAGCTCGGCGCCAGTTTTGTGCGGCTCTATCTCGCCGGCGGCGTGACGACCATGCGTACGGCCGGCAATGAGAACGGCTTCATGGACATGTCGCTCGCCCGCGGCACCGAAAGCGGCGAGATTGTGGGGCCCGCGATCGATGCCACGGCGCCGTATCTGAACGGCCCGCGGCCCGGTTCGTTGCAGATGACGGTGCTCAAGAGCGAAGCCGACGCGCGTCGTCACGTCGACTATTGGGCCGACCAGGGCGCGACGTCGTTCAAGGCCTACATGCAGATCTCACGCGCGGATCTTGCCGCGGCAATTGATCAAGCACACAAGCGTGGGCTGAAAGTCACCGCGCATCTCTGTTCGGTGACGCTCGGCGAGGCGGCCGACATGGGCATCGACAATCTCGAACATGGGTTCGCGGCCGCCACCGATTTCTTTCCGAACAAGCAGCCCGATGTCTGTCCAGGCCAAGGACCGGGGCAGCAGTCTGTGGTCGCTGCGGACATCAACAGCGAGCCGGTGAAAGCGCTCATCAAGAAACTCGTCGACAAGAAGGTCGCGCTCACGTCAACGCTGACGGTATTCGAGACGTTCACGCCCGGCCGGCCAATGCCGCCGGGGCTCGACGTCTTGCTGCCTGATCTCAAGACCCAGTTCGAGGCGTCCTACCAGCGCGTCTCGACCTCTCAAGCCTCGGTCTACAAAGAGCTCTTTCCAAAAATGATGGCTCTTGAGCTCGCGTTCGCTAAAGCGGGCGGCATGCTCGTCGCCGGCACCGACCCAACGGGATCAGGCGGTGTGATTCCTGGGTACGCGAATCAACGACAGGTCGAGCTGCTCGTCGAAGAAGGACACACGCCGCTCGAAGCGATCAAGATCTCGACGCTCAACGGCGCGAAGTACCTGGGCCGCGACGCCAAGGTTGGATCGATCGTGGTCGGCAAGCAGGCCGACTTGATGCTTGTCATGGGCGATCCCTCGACGACGATCGGCGACGTCCGCCGCGTGGACACCATCTTTCGCAAGGGGATTGGGTTTGATCCGATCAAGCTCATCGCCTCGGTGAAGGGCAAAGTCGGGCTCTGGTAGCGCCGTGAAATGGCGTGTAACCGTGTCAAAACGTTATCCGCAGTAACACGAGGGGTGTCAGGTGCTAGCATCGCGCGGCGGCTGACCAATCGCCGCACACGCACACCATGACCCCATCTGCTTCGTCTCGACCGACCAATGTCCGCTGGTTCCCGATCCTGGCGCTCGTCGCCACGGGAACGATGATCAATTATCTGGATCGGACGGTGCTCGGAATCGCGGCGCCGTTTCTTACCAAGGATCTCGCGCTGTCGGCCGCGCAGATGGGCCTCGTGTTCTCCGCATTTTCGTGGAGCTACGCGGCGCTGCAGATTCCCGGCGGCATTTTCCTTGATCGCTTCGGCACGCGCCTCACGTACTTCATCGCGGTGGCGTTCTGGTCACTGTTTACGGCGCTGATGGGTGCCGTGACGTCGCTCACGAGCCTGATTGCGACGCGCATCGGCGTTGGCATTTTCGAAGCGCCGTGCTTTCCGGCCAACAGCCGGATTCTCGCCACGTGGTTTCCGCAGCAGGAGCGCGCGCGCGCCAACGGCATCTACTCGTTCGGACAGTACGCGGGTCTCGGCTTTCTCAGCATCCCGTTGTTCTGGCTGACGCAGCGTTTCGGTTGGCGCGGTCTGTTCGTGATTGTCGGCGGATTCGGCATTCTGTTTTCACTCGTCTGGTGGTTCGTGTATCGCAACCTGGCCGACAGCAAGAGCGTGAACAAGGCCGAGGTGGACCTCATCGAAGCAGGTGGTGGCGGTGAATACAAAGGCGAACCCCTGCGCTTCAAGTGGAGCCACATTCGCGCGCTGCTGAAGCATCGCCAGATCATCGGCGCGTCGATCGGGCAGTTTGGCGGCAACTCGACGCAAGTGTTTTTCGTGACGTGGTTTCCGACGTATCTGGTCACCGCGCGCGGCATGACGTTCATCAAGGCCGGCTTCATGACCGCGCTACCGTTCATCGGCGCGTCGGCCGGCGTGCTGCTCGGCGGTTTAATCTCGGACATCATCCTGAAAAAAACGGGGTCTGCTAATCTCGCGCGCAAGCTGCCGATCGTGAGCGGGCTGTTACTCGCGTCCACGATCATCGCGGCCAACTACGTGCCAGCCGATAACAACGCGCTCGTCATCCTCGTCATGTCGATCGCGTTCTTTGGGCAGGGCATGACGAACCTCGGATGGACCGTCGTCTCCGACGTGGCGCCGAAGAAGCTGATTGGTCTGACGGCCGGTATCTTCAACTTCAGCGCCAACCTCGCGGGCATCGTCACGCCGATGGTGATTGGCATCACGTTCGGCATCACGGGCTCGTTCGTCGGCCCGCTCATCTACATCGCGGTGGTCGCATTGCTCGGCGCGTTCGCCTACAGCGTGATCCTGGGCGACATCCACCGCCTGGAGATCGACACGGACTAGGGTGCGGGCGCGGGTCGGTGGCTCTGAAAGGCCCGGTGATACAGTGGGGGCTTGGCTTTCACTGACTTCAAGCTCCATCCCTCCCTGCTCCTCGGTATCAAGGAACTCGGGTTCGTCCGTCCGACACCTATTCAGACGGACTCCATTCCGCCCGGCGTCGAAGGACGCGATCTGCTCGCATGCGCGCAGACCGGCAGCGGCAAAACAGCGGCATTCTTGTTGCCGATTCTCAACAAGCTGATCGACAAGCCGCGCGGCACGACGCGCGCGCTGGTGCTGGCGCCGACGCGCGAGCTCGCGCAGCAGATTCTCGACGACATGAAAGATCTGGCTGTGCACACGCCCGTGACCGGCGCGGCGATCTACGGCGGTGTCGGCATGGGCCCGCAGGAGCATGCGCTGCGCTCGGGCGTTGACGTGATCATCGCGTGCCCGGGCCGGTTGCTCGATCACCTGCGCAACAGCTACGCGAAGTTCGACAAGCTGGAGCACCTCGTGCTCGACGAAGCGGACCGGATGCTCGACATGGGCTTCCTGCCGGAGATCCGCAAAATCCTGCGGTTCATTCCGCAGAAGCGTCAGACGCTCTTCTTCAGCGCCACGATGCCGCCGCCGATTCAGGCGCTGACGCGCGAGATGCTGCACAACCCGGTGTTCATTCAGAAGGAACGTCAGGCGGCGCCGGCCTCCGGCATCACGCAGGCGATCTACCCGGTGTCGCAGGAACTCAAGTCGTCACTGTTGCTCGCGCTGCTCAAGCGCGGCGACATGAAGCAGGCGCTCGTGTTCACGCGGACCAAGCATCGCGCGAATCGGCTCGCAGACTTTCTCGTGCGCCACGGTGTGAACGCCGAGCGCATTCATGGCAATCGCTCGCAGACGCAGCGCACGGCCGCGCTCGCCGGCTTCAAGTCCGGCAAGTTTCCGGTACTGGTGGCCACGGACATTGCGGCACGCGGCATCGATGTCAACGAACTTGGCCACGTCGTGAACTTCGACGTGCCGATGGTGCCTGAGGATTACATTCATCGCGTCGGCCGTACGGGTCGCGCGGAAGCGACGGGCGAAGCGTTCACGTTTGTGAGCCGCGACGAAGAGAGCGATCTGCGCGCGATCGAAAAGGCGATTGGCAAACCGTTACAGCGCGTGACGCTGCCGGATTTCGATTACAACGCCAAGCCGGAAGCCAAGCTCGAGGTGCCGCTCGCGCAGCGCATCGCCGAAATCCGCGCACGCAAGGCGGCTGATCGCGCTCGCGGTGCCGGCCGTCGTCAAGGCGGACCGACGACAGGGCATGGCGGTGGCGGTGGTCGTCCGGGCGGTGGTGGACGCCCCGGTGGCGGTCGCCCTGGCGGCGGCGGTGGTCGCGGCCCAGGTGGTGGCGGGCGTGGGCCCGGCGGTGGTGGACGCGGACCAGGTGGCGGCGGACGCGGACCGCGATAGAAACAAAAACGGGGCGCCACTGGCGCCCCGTTTCAGTTATTGGATCTGATCAGATGACCAGATTCACGTGTTACATCCCGCCGCGTCCACCACCCGGCAGCGCCGTCGCCGGCTTGCGCGGGAGTTTCTCGTCGCGGTTCGCAGCGAGGAATGCGAACGCCGCCGCGATCGTCGCGTTGCGGCGCATGTCTTCCGGCTGCAATCGCTCGTAGCTGTCGAGGTTCGTGTGGTGTGTCATCGAGTTGTACTCGACCTCGTCCTGAATGAACTGGAAGCCCGGCAGGCCGACAGCGTCGTACGACTGATGATCCGTTCCGCCGGTGTTGCCGGCGGCGATCGTCGTCATGCCGATACTGCGGAACGGCTCCATCCACTCACGGAAGATCGGCGCCACGGCCTGGTTTTGCTGCAGGTAGATGCCGCGAATCGCGCCCGTGCCGTTATCGATGTTGAAGTAGCCCGCGAAC
Organism: Acidobacteriota bacterium; assembly: GCA_947467605.1. Lineage (GTDB taxonomy): Bacteria > Acidobacteriota > Vicinamibacteria > Vicinamibacterales > SCN-69-37 > SCUN01. The sequence goes on along the minus strand of CANIII010000014.1, from coordinate 86,998 downwards.
TTCGCGTGCTCCGGCGTGAACGCAGCCGGCGTTGGAGCCGGTGCTGCTGCCGGCGCCGCACCTGGCGCGCCTGCGGCACCGCGTCCGCCGCCACCGCCACGACCGCCACCCGCTGCGGTGCCGAAGTGGCGCTTCACGTAGTCGCTTGAGCCGAACAGGCCTTGTTCTTCACCCGTCCATAGACCGATGCGCACCGTGCGGCGCAGCTTCACGCCGCTCTGTTTGAGAATGCGCATCGCTTCCATCATCGCCGCCGAGCCGGCCGCGTTGTCGGTTGCGCCGGTCGAGGCGTGCCACGAGTCAAAGTGCGCGCCGAGCATCACCACTTCATCCGCCTTGTCTGTTCCGGCAATTTCGCCGACGACGTTGAACATGGGCGGGTTTGGTGTGTAGGTGTTCTTGATATCGGCTTCAATCGTGACGGGCATGCCCTTTTCGAGAATGCGCGCAATGCGGCCGTACTGTTCCGCGGCAATCGCAATCGCCGTCAGGCCCGTGATCGGGTCGGTCGCCGATGAGCCGCCGATCGTGTAGATGCCGTGACCGCGCGGTGCCGTTGAGAGCACGCCGAGCACGCCTTCGGTCTTGAACCAGTTGTTGCGATTGAACGGCACGCCACCGCCCGCCGCGCCGCCGCGTCCACCTGGTGCCGGAGCCGCTGCGCCGCGTCCGCCCGCAGGTGTCGCGCCCATCTCAGCCGGGTGATCCGGGCTGTCCATCTTCTCGAGCTCTTCCTTCGTGTAGCGCTTGCCCGGTGCCGTGAAGTACGCGGGCACGTCAGGCGCCGCGGCAGTGATCACCCACTTGCCCTTAAGCTTGCCGCCGGCGTATTTCGCCTGCAGTTCTTCGGCGGTGTTTTCCGTGACCATCACGACGTCGCCGCGCACGAGACCCGCGGTGCCCGGCGTCCAGCCCGTTGGCGTCCCCGAAATCGGGAACTGCTGCGGAGCGACGGCCGACATGTAGAACTTCTCGTTCACCCATCCGCGCGGGAAGCTGCACGCCGGAGGCTGACCGCCACCACGTCCGCCACCGGCTGCGGGCGCGCCTGCGGCACCCGCCGCTGGCGCGGGCTGAGCCGGACACGGCGTCCACGGCTCGAGCGAGACATTCGTGAGGCCCCACTCCTTCATCTTCGCGACGGCGTATTCACCGGCCTTCTGCACATTGGGTGAGCCAGTGAGGCGCGGTCCGTAGACGTCCGTCAGATAGCTCGAGACCTGCATCACCTGTGAATTGGCGACGACCAGCCCCTGTGTCTTGATCTTGTTGATGCCGTCATAGTCGATTGATTCGTTAAATGCGCGAATCGGCAACGCGGCGACGAGCGCCACGCCAAACGTGACGGTCATTACTGCGTAGAGCGGTTTTCTCATTGCGGGAGTCCTCCAGGATGGTTCGCGGAGACTATATAAGAGGAGGCTGGCCTAATGGTAAGTTAAGGTCCAAACCCGTTTGTCCTTTGGAGGATTGGCAATGAAATCGATCGGTATCTCTCTCGTGTGTTGCGCGGCATTTGTCGGCGCGGTCTCAGCTCAGCAGCCGGCGGCCCCGGGCCAGCCTCAGCAGCCGCGACCGTTGCCCGGCATCACCATGGAAGTGCGCACAATTTTCAACAACATCAAGACCAACATCACAAAAGCTGCGGACCAGTTTCCGGAAGACAAGTACGGCTGGTCGCCGACGCCCGAAGTGCGCACGTGGGCCGGCCTGATGGGCCATCTGACGGATGACAACAACGGCGCGTGCTTTCTGATGGCCGGTGAAACGGCGGCGCCCGCCCGGTTCGACAACGGCGGCAAGCCGACGCCCGCGGCCAAGGACCTGAAGAAGGCCGACATCGTGAAGGCACTCGGCGAGTCGTTCGCGCGCTGCGACAAGGCGTTCGATGCCCTGACCGAGGCGAACATGGCCGAGCGCAACGGCACGTCGAGCCGCTCGAAGTTCGGCGCGATGTTTTACAACACGCAGCACATCAACGAACACTACGGCAACATCGTGACCTACATGCGCCTGCAGGGTCTCGTGCCGCCGTCATCAGCCCCGCGCGGCGGCGGAGCGGGTGCGAATCGCTAAGATCTGAAATGTCAGAGTTCCAACGATGGCTGCTGGCTCTCATGAGCGAGCAGCCATTTTTTCATGGGCAGACCACCGCCAAAACCCGTCAGCGCCCCGTTCTGGCCGATGACGCGATGGCAGGGGATGACAATCGGGATGGGGTTTTGTCCGTTGGCGGCGCCGACGGCGCGCACGGCGGCAGGTCTGCCGATGCGCTCCGCAAGTTCAGCGTATGAACAGGTCACGCCAAATGGGATGTATCGCAGCATCGTCCACACCTCGCACTGAAACTCGGTGCCGGTGAGCACGATGGGGAGATCGAAGGTCTCGAGTTTCCCAGCGAAATAGGCCATCAACTGCTGCTGGACCTCGGCGAGTACGCCGGTCGCGCGGCCCCGGTCGGGCGCGCCCTTCGCATTGAGCCAGATCCCTGTGAGTGCTGTCTCACTAGCGGTCAGTTTCAGCAGGCCCACGGGCGTTTGGATCATCCGGACGTCCATGCCCAATGCTAAACTGCCTTGCTTCGACGTGATGACGCGAACTGGTGTACTCACCGCGATTGTCGCCGGCAGCCTCGCCGGGGCCGCCGCGTGTACCGGTTACGCGCGGTCGACGACCTCTCGCGGCGACATCTCGCTCGCACGCGAGGCCGACACGATCGCGGCTGTTGTGCCGCAAGCCGCAACCTTTCAGACATTGCTGATGCGCAACTCGATTGATGTCGCCACAGCCACCGCGATTGTGGATGCGGTCAAGGGCGTGTTCAATCCCCGGTTGCTGCGCGCCGATCAGCCCTATCAGTTGACGCGTACGCTCGATGGTCTCTTCCGTGAATTCCGGTATGAGATTGATGCGTCGAAATTCTTGCGCGTCGTGCGCCGTGCGTCCTCCGGTGATGCGGAGGCCCAGTTTGCGGTCGACGTGGTGACGTATCCCCGTGAAGTGAACGTCGTGGCGGCGTCGGCGGAAATCACCAAAGCGCATAACTCGCTCAGCGCGGCGTTCGACGCAGCGGGCGAAAATCTCGAATTGGCGCTGACGCTCTCCGACATCTTCGGAGGAGAAGTCGACTTCAACTCCGAACTCCAGCCAGGCGATCGCTTCGAAGTCTTGTACGAGCGGGTCACCCGCGATGGGCAATTTGTCGGCTATGGCGATGTGTCCGGCGCGATCCTGCACCATGGCGGTCGCGAGATTACGGCGATTCGCGCGCAGGGTCCCGACGGGCGCTTTGCGTGGTACGACGACAAAGGCCGATCGCTGAAACGAGAAATCCTGAAGTCGCCGTTGGGCTTCAACCCGCGCATCACGTCGGGTTTCTCAATGAATCGGAAGCATCCCATTTACGGATTCAGCCGCGCGCACCTCGGCGTTGACTACGCGGCACCGATGGGCGCGAAGGTTATCGCCGTCTCGGCCGGCACGGTCGTGTCGAATGGGTGGGCCGGCGACGGCGGCAACCAGGTCGTGCTGCATCACAGCACGGGCTACGACACGTTCTACCTGCACCTCTCGTCATTCGCCGCCGGGCTGCGACCCGGGCAGCACGTGGAGCAGGGCGAGGTCATTGGCTACGTCGGCATGACGGGCGCGGCCACTGGGCCGCACCTCGACTATCGCGTGCGGCGCAATGGCGTGTTCATCAACCCGGTGTCCGCGCGCCAGCGCATGCCGCCGGGCGAACCGATTCCCGCGTCAATGCTCGCGAACTTCCAGATCTCGCGCACGCGCGTCCTCGCTGAACTCAGCCGACGGCTGTCCGCCAATCTCACTCGCTCCGCCGAGCACTAATCCACATGTCACAGTTGTTCCCGTTTCGGGCGCTGCGCCCCGCGCCTGCTGTTGCTCCGCGCGTCGCCTCCGTCCCCTACGACGTCGTCAATACCGAAGAAGCTCGCGCGCTGGCTGCGAAAGAACCGCTGAGCTTTCTGCGCGTCACGCGATCAGAAGTCGATCTGCCCGCCGACACGAATCCGTACTCCGACGCCGTGTACGCCAAGGCCGTGCAGAATCTTGCCGACCTCACGCGCACCGCGCCGATGGTCGTCGAAGATGCGCCCTCGCTGTATTTCTATCGCTTGACGATGGGCGCGCATGTGCAGGTGGGGCTGGCGGGCTGTTTCTCGGTCGATGAATACGATCGCGGCCTGGTCCAGAAGCACGAAAAGACGCGCCCCGACAAGGAAGATGACCGCACGCGTCACGTCACCGAGCTGCGCGCGCAGACCGGCGTCGTGTTTCTGACCTATCGCACCAGCGTTGCGGTTGATGCCATCGCCGCCGGGGTTCTCGCCGCGCCGCCCATATATTCATTTATCGCCGATGACGCGATTACGCATGAGCTCTGGCGCGTGACAGGATCAGATGTCGAGGCACTGGTGCGCGCGTTTGCGGTACTGCCGGCGCTCTACATTGCCGACGGTCATCATCGTGCGGCGAGCGCGTCGCGTGCGAATGCGGCGCTGAATGGCGATGGCGAATCATCGCGGTTCATCGCAGTGGCGTTTCCAGATTCGCAGATGCAGATTCTCGCGTACAACCGCGTCGTGAAGGATCTGGCGGGGCACACGCCCGAGCAGTTTCTGGCGGCGCTGAAGGCGCGCGTCGCTATCGCGCCCGGGGCACCGGTGCCGTCGCGCGCAGGTCTCGTGTCGATGTACGTCGGTGGCGCGTGGCACCAGGTGACACTGCCGGTGCCGGTGCCGGGCACGCCGCGCGATGCGTCGCTGGATGTGGCGGTGTTGCAGTCGGAAATCCTGGCGCCAGTGCTCAACGTTGGCGACCCGCGCACCGACAAGCGCATTGATTTTGTGGGCGGCATGCGCGGCACAGCGGAACTGGAAATGCTCGTGAACTCCGGCAAGGCCGCGGTCGCGTTCTCGCTGGTGCCCACGACGATTGACGATTTGATGGCGATTTCGGATGCTGGCGGCATCATGCCGCCGAAGTCCACATGGTTCGAACCGAAGCTTCGAGATGGGATCCTGGTACACCTGATATGAAAGTGTTGATTGCAGACAAGTTTGAGAAGAGCGGCATCGAAGGCCTGAAGGCGCTCGGTTGTGACGTGATGAGTGAGCCGGATCTACAGGATCAGGCGCTCGCCGATGCGATTGCCGCGAAAGAGCCGCAGGTCGTGATCGTGCGTTCAACGAAAGTCACGGAAGCCATGATGGGGCCGTCACTGAAATTGATCGTGCGCGCCGGTGCCGGCTACAACACGATCGACGTAAAAGCAGCGACAGCGAAACAGATTATCGTGGCGAATTGCCCGGGCAAGAACTCCATTGCGGTGGCGGAGTTGGCGTTCGGTCTCATGCTCGCGATCGATCGTCGGATCCCGGATGGCGTCGCCGATCTGCGCGCCGGTACCTGGAACAAGAAGGAGTACTCGAAAGCGCGCGGCATCTTCGGCCAGACGCTCGGCCTGCTCGGCGTCGGCAACATCGGCAGCCTCATGATTCCGCGCGCACGCGCCTTCGGCATGCCTGTCGTGATCTGGGACAAGCCGTTTGACGGTCAGGATCGTGACATGACTGCCGCAGAAGCGCAGGCGCTCGGCCTTGACCTGTCGTCGCCGATTCGCATCGTGCCGACCCCCGGCGATGTCGCCGCCGCGTGTGACGTGCTGAGCATCCATCTCGCGCTCGTGACGGCCACGCGCGGTCTCGTGAATGCGGAGTTCCTGTCGCGCATGAAGCCGGGCAGCACCCTCATTAATTGCGCCCGCGGTGAAATCGTTGACAGCGCGGCGCTGACCGACGCGATTCGCACGAAGAAGATCCGCGCGGGGCTCGATGTGTTCGGCGACGAGCCGTCAGGCGCCACCGGGCCGTTCACGGATCCGATCGTGAAAGAGCCCGGCGTGTATGGCACCCATCACATTGGTGCCTCAACCGATCAGGCGCAGGAAGCCATCGCGTCGGAGACCGTGCGCATCGTGAAATCATTCAAAGACACTGGCGTTGCACCAAACGCCGTTAATTAGGAGAGTCATGTCCGAAAATCGTCTGTTCAATTTTTCTGCGGGTCCCGCAGTGCTGCCGTTGCCCGTGCTCGAAGAGGCGCAGCGTGACTTGCTGGCGCTCCCCGGTGTCGGCATGTCGGTGATGGAAATCAGCCACCGGTCGAAGACATTCGAAGACATCCTCGCGCGCGCCGAAGCCGACATGCGCGAACTCGCCGGCATTCCGGCCACCTACAAAGTGTTGTTCCTGCAGGGCGGTGCCAGCACGCAGTTCGCGGCGGTGCCGATGAACCTGCTGGCGCCCGGCGGCACGGCCGACTACATCCTGACGGGTGATTGGGGCAAGAAGGCGTACAAGGAAGCGAAGAAGTTCGGTGCCGTCAAGGTCGCCGGTACGACCGAGTCGACCACGTTCGCGCGCGTGCCGCGTCAGGACGAGCTGCAGCTCACGCCAGGCGCCGCGTATGTGCACATGACGTCGAACGAGACGATCCACGGCAATCAGTTTTTCTATGTGCCTGACGTCGGCGATGCGCCGCTCGTGTGCGACATGTCGTCCGACGTGTTCTCGCGCCCGATCGACGTGACCAAGTACGGCGTCATCTACGCCGGTGCGCAGAAGAACCTCGGCCCGTCCGGCGTCACCGTCGTGATCATCCGCGAAGACTTGCTCGCACGCTCGACCGACGCGCTGCCGTCGATGCTGAACTACAAGATTCAGTCGGAGAACGGCTCGATGTACAACACGCCGCCGGCGTTTGGCATCTACATCCTCGGGCTCGTGCTCAAGTGGCTCAAGGGCGCAGGCGGCCTGTCGGCGATCGAAGTGATCAACGAGCGCAAGGCGGCGACCTTGTATGCCGAGCTCGATCGCAGCGGCTTCTGGAAGCCCCACGCCCAAAAGGATTGCCGGTCGCGCATGAACGTGACCTTCCGCCTCGGCACCGAAGACCTCGAGAAGGCGTTTGCCAAGGAAGCGACCGCGGCCGGGTTTGATGGCCTGAAGGGCCATCGTGCGGTCGGCGGCATCCGTGCCTCCATCTACAACGCGTTCCCCGAAGCCGGCGTCAGTGCTCTGGTGGAGTTCATGCGCGAGTTCGAGAAAAGACACGGTTAAAACCTGATGCAGCGCGAGGGCAGTGGCGGTAGGCTGATGCACGATGATCGCCGCCCTTGCCCTCGCTGCGTTGCTCTCCGGTACCGTCCAGTCGTCTGACGGCAAACCCATTGGGATGGCCACCGTCACGGTGGTCGATCGCGCGGCAGCCTCCACCACAGCCGACGCGTCGGGCAAGTTCAACATCGACAACCTCACACTGCCGATCGACATCGACGTCGCCGCACCCGGCTTTCGCACCGCGCGAGTGCACGTCGCAGGCTCGCCGATCGTCATCACGCTCGTCCCTCAGGCCGTCACTGAGTCTGTCGTCGTGACAGGCGGAGCCGCGCCGGCCTGGCGCGATGCCGCCACCGGCACCACGACCCTGTCGCGCGACGATCTCGATCGCGTGCCCGCCATGACCCCCGACGAATCGCTCCGTGTCGTGTCCGGCTTCTCGCTGTTCCGCCGATCGTCGTCGCGGGCTTCGAATCCGACGACGCACGGCGTGACGATGCGCGGGCTGTCGGCGTCTGGATCGAGCCGTGCGCTGATCATGCTCGACGGCGTGCCGCTCAATGAAGGTTTTGGGGGCTGGGTCACGTGGGAGCGATTGCCGGCCGGCGCAATTGATCAGGTGTCGATTCAACGCGGACCCGCGGGCGATGTCTTTGGCAGCGACGCGCTCGGTGGTGTGGTGCGTCTCGTCCCCTTTGGCGGCGCACGTGCCAGCGCGCAGGTGACGGGCGAGACGGCATCGCTCAATACGCGAACCCTCGGTGTCAGTGGCGGTGGACCCGCAGGCCGCGTCGCGCTGTTTGGTGCCGCCAACTGGTTTGACTCGAATGGCTTTGTGCCGCTCGAACCGGTGTCGCGCGGCGTCGTCGACGCTGCCATGGACACGACGTGGACCAACGGCTACGGTCGCGGTGCGGTGAATACATCGGCAGGTCGCTTCACGTTCAGCGGCTGGGGCGGGCGCGACAATCGCGGCAACGGCACGGTGCTGCAGCGCAATCGCAGCCACGGAGGTACGGGCACGGCGTCATTTGAAGGCGTCGCTGGTGGCACCACAATGGCCGTGCGCGTCTCGCGTGGATCCAACTGGTACGAGCAGACGTTCACGGCGGTCGTCGCCTCGCGCGCAACGGAGCGGCTGACGTCAACGCAGCAGATCGACACCGACATGACGCGTGCGGTGGCGGAAGTGTCGCGCGCGATTCCGCGCGGACAGATCATGGCGCGCGCAAGTCTGTCGCGCACGGCGTCCGCGTTCTCGACCATCATTCCGGCCACGACGACTGTCGCGTCCACGACCACGACCCGTGATTTGCGAGACGACAACCAGTCCCTGTCGGCTCAGGCCGCGATCGCGCCCGTTGCGGCGCTGACTCTGACCGCTGGCGTGCGCCATGAGTGGCGTTACGCGCCGCTCGCCGACAGCACGTCGAAAGAGGCGACTGTCGTGCGCGGCACTGCGGCGTGGCGGCTCAACGACACCATCTCTGTGCGTGGCGCCGCGGCCACAAGCCACCGCTGGCCGACGCTCAATGAACTGGCGCGCGATTTCGCGGCCGGCAGCACGACGACGCAAGCGAATGCGAACCTCTTGCCCGAACGCGCGCGGTCACTGGAAGGCGGCATGGACCTGACGTCGCACCGCCAGAAGCTCACCGTGACCGTGTTTCGATCCGTGGTGCATGACGCCATCGCGAACGTCACCTTGTCGCAAGTCGGCAGCACCATCGTCCGTCAGCGGCGCAACGCCGGCGACGCGCACTCGGCCGGTGTTGAGATCGACGGTGAAGTCAGCGCGTCCATCGTCAGGCTGCGAGCGTCGATGACCTTCCTCGACGCGCACTTTCGCAATTCCCAGGAAGCCGCGCTCGAAGGGAACTGGCTGCCGCAGGTACCGAAGACCTCGATCGCCGTCACCGGCGATGTGCTGCTGCCGAGGCAGCACGTGGCGTCGATCGTGATCCACAACGTGTCGACGCAGTTTGACGATGACCGCAACGCGTTTCAACTCGCAGGCGCCACGCAAGTGGATCTGCGGTTGGCCGCGCGATGGCGCCTGATCGGATGGCAACTTTCGGTTGAAAATGTCGGCGACGCGCGTCTTGAGACTGGTAAGACGCCGCTGGTCGCACTCGCGCAAGGCCGCGCAGTTCGATTCGGCCTCACGCTCGGAATGCGCTAGCGGTCTTCCGGAGCGCCGCCGCCCGCGTTGCCGCCGCCACCGCCACCTCGCCGTCGCCGGCGACGACGACGTTTGGTCCTGTCGCCGGTCGGAGCACCCGACGTGTGATGGGCGGCGTGCTGTCCTTCGCCTGGCGGTGATGCCGGCGTGGGGCGCGGACCATGCTGGTGTTGTCGATGCTGTCGGGACGGTTGCGGCTCGGGCTTCGGCATCTGCGACTGCACGTGCTTCCAGTGCGCCACCGCATCTGGCGCATCGCCGAAAATGTCGAGCCAGATGATCGCGTCGGAAAACGACGGCCGCCCCGGGAGCCCGCGCGACACGCGCGCCGGCACGTTCGGATCGGTGAGCTTCGGCACGGTGACCAGCAGGTGGCGGAGGCGTTCGTAGTCTTTCCGCGCCAGTGTGAGCATGCCGAGCGAGAGCTGATCCTCGTGCGGGTTTACGAAGCCCATCGGCACGAGCAGCGCGCCCATCAACACGGGATTGACCATCTCGGCCGGAATCGACGGGTGATGGCTCCGCCACGCGTCGAGCTTCGCGAGTGATGCCCAGAACGCATCGGGCGCGTCCTGAAGTTCCGGTGTGATCAGCCCGAGTAATCCGACGGCGTCGAGCACGCGGAACGTGGCTTCCGCATAGCCGGAGCGCAGGATCTTGAAATATTCCTCGAGCAGGCGAGCGGGCGACGCTTTCTGGATGAGGTGACCGTGCGATTCGATCGCGTCGAGCACCGCCTCGTCCATCTCGAAGTCGAGGCGCGCGGCGAACACGGCCGCGCGCAGCATGCGAACCGGATCCTCTGTGAATCGCACTTCCGGATTGCCGATGCAGACGATGCGCCGGTTGCGGAGGTCTTCGAGGCCGCCGGTGTAGTCGATGACCGAATGTGTGGCGATGTCGTAGAAGAGGGCGTTGATGGTGAAGTCGCGGCGGAACGCATCTTCTTCCGGTGTGCCGTAGAGGTTGTCGCGCCGCACGATGCCGTGTTCGTCAGAGTGTGCGCGCGGTCGCGGTGCGCCCGGCGTCGCAGGTGCCTCTGGCGTCGTCGTCGCCTCATTGTGCCCGTCTGCGGGAGCGGCGCTCGCTGTCGGCGCGTCCGGGACGTTCTGTCGGAAGGTGGCGACTTCGATGGTCTTGGTGCCGTATTTAATGTGCGCGAGACGAAAGCGCCGGCCGATGATGAAGCAGTTGCGGAAGAGTTTTTTGATCTCGTACGGGTGCGCGTCCGTGCCGATGTCGAAGTCTTTGGGTCGCCGGCCGAGGAGCAGGTCGCGCACGCTGCCGCCGACCAGATAAGCGGTGTATTCGTTTTCGTTGAGTCGATACAGGACCCGTAGCGCGTCCTCGTCGACGTCTTTCCGCGAAATCGGGTGGTCAGCTCGCGGAATGATCAGGGGGTCGGTCACCGGAGAGGATTATACCGGCTCACGGTTTCGCCGAGTTCCAATCCCGCCCAATGCCGACATCGACGGTCAGCGGGACCGATAGCTGGAAGGCGGCCTCCATGTGGGTCTTGACCAGGGCGGCGATGCGCTCGGCCTCGGCGTCGGGCGCTTCAAACAGCAGTTCGTCGTGCACGGTCAGGATCATTCGGCTCGCGCCACCGTGGGCGTTGAGGGCGGCGGCGACGTCGATCATGGCCTTCTTGAGGATGTCGGCGGCGGTGCCCTGAATGGGCATGTTCACCGTTTCCCGCTCGGCCGCGGCGCGGATCATGCCGTTGGCGCTCTTCAGCTCAGGCACGAGGCGGCGGCGGCCCGTGATGGTGCGCACGACGCCGCTCGTGCGCGCGTCGGCCAGCGTCTGGTCGATGTAGCCCCGTACGGCGGGATAGCCCGCGAAGTACGCATGGATGAAGTCCTGCGCGGCCGCTTGCGGGACCCCGATGTCCTTCGCCAATGTGAAGGCCGTCTTCCCGTAGAGCAGCGCGTAGTTGATGATCTTGGCCCGGCGCCGCAGTTCCTTCGGGTCGAGGCCGCTGTTGGTGCCGAACACCCGTTCTGCCGTGCGGTCGTGAATGTCCTCGCCTCGCTGAAACGCGTCCGTCAGGGCCTGATCGCCCGACAGATGTGCGAGCACACGCAGTTCGATCTGGGAGTAGTCGGCCGAGATCAGCATGAAGCCGGGTTCCGCGATAAACGCCCCGCGAATCTCTCGGCCGGCCGGCGTGCGAATCGGGATGTTCTGCAGATTGGGATCACTGCTGCTCAGTCGGCCGGTGGCTGCCACGGCTTGATTGAACGTCGTGTGCAGGCGTCCCGTGGCTGAATTCACAAGCAGAGGCAGTGCGTCGACGTACGTGCCTTTCAGCTTCTGCACGCCGCGCCATTTCAGAATGAGGCCAGGCAGCTCGTGGACTGACGCCAGTTCCTCGAGGACATCCACGGCCGTTGAGACGTTTCCGGTCTTGCCCTTCTTGCCACCGGGCAGATTCAGCCGCGTGAACAGCACTTCCGACAGCTGCTTCGGCGAGTTGATGTTGAACTCGCCGCCGGCCATTTCGAAGATCCGCGCGTTTAATCCATCCAGCTCCGACTGCATCGTCGCCGACTGTTTCGCGAGCGACGCGACGTCGACTTTGATGCCCGCTGTTTCGATGGCGGCGAGGATGGGGATCAGCGGCCGCTCGAGGTCTCGATACACGCCGTCGAGCCCGTCACGCGTCAGGTCGCCGCGCAGTGCGGGCGCCATGCGCACGGGCAGTTCGGCGCGTTCAGCCGCATACGTCAGGAGGGAGAGCGCCGGCACTCCGCTCCACGGGAGCGCCTTCGCGCCTTTGCCGCGCACCTGTTCCTCGGTGCTGGCTTGATAGCCGGCCGTCGACCCGGCGACCTCTTCGATCGAGTGGCTCGCGCGCATCGAATCGATCAGGTAGCTGGCCACCATCACGTCGAGGTCGACACCGCCGAGCGTGATGCCGTGCTGCGCCAGCACGATCGACGCGTACTTCAGATCGTGCCCGACCTTCGCGATGGCGGAATCCTCGAGTACCGGCTTCAAGCGAGCGAGTGAATCCGCTTGCGGAAGGTTCGGCGTTTCCGAGAGCCCCGCGTGCGCAAACGGCAGGTAGCGCGCCTGGTGATCCGCGGTCGAGATGGCCAGGCCCACAATCGATGCGCGCACGGCCGGCGCGCCTTCCGTGATGAGCGCGAGTCCCATCGCGCCCGCGGCTCGGATGCCGGCGACGATCTGGTCGACGTCGTGCGCGTCGCCTGCGATGGCGTAGTCGCTCGCGACATCCTTGGCTGTCGGCGCAAACTCCGCCGTGAGCGACCGGAAGCCGAGCGTGGTGAACAGCGCGAAGCACTTGTCGCGCTGTGGACCGCGATAGCGCAGTGCGTCCGGATCGAACGTGACCGGCACATCACATCGAATCGTGGCGAGTTCCTTGCTCGCGTGTGCATCGGCGGCGTGATTGAGCAGACCCTCGCGATAGCGCTTCTGCGTAATCGTCGGCGCCGCGGCGAGCAAGGCCTCGAGCGACCCGTGCGTCGTGATCAATTCTTTCGCGCCCTTCTCGCCAATGCCGGGCACGCCTTTGATGTTGTCGACGCTGTCGCCCATGAGCGCGAGTACGTCCACCACTTGCTCAGGACGCACGCCAAATTTCTGCACGACGCCGTCTGAGTCGTACCACGTGCCGTCGTCTTTGGGGTTGAAGACGCGGACGCCTTCGCCGACGAGTTGGAAGAAATCCTTGTCGCCGGTGACGAGCGCGACTTCGAAGCCAAGCGCGCGGGCCTGAACCGAGAGTGTGCCGATCACGTCGTCCGCTTCAAAGCGCTCGTAGGTGAGAATCGGCACGCCCATCGCTTCGCAGGCCTCGCGTACAACCGGCGCCTGCTGCACAAGGTCCGGCGGCATCGGGGCGCGATTGGCCTTGTACGTATCCGAGAGGTCGTCGCGGAATGTCGGGCCGGCGAGGTCAAACGAGGCCGCGATGTAGTCGGGCTTGTGATCGGCAATGAGCTTGCGCAGCATCGTCACAAAACCGTAGATGGCGTTTGTTGAGGTGCCGTCGGGCGCCGTCAAACCACGGATCGCATGGTACGCGCGGTACATCTGCGAACTGCCGTCGATCAGGAAGACGCGTGGCATTGAGCGAAAAGGATATCATTCGCCCAATGCGCTGTTTTGAGAGCCGCCGCGCGCGCCGCGCGGTCGTCATCACGTTTCTGGTGTGTCTGGTGGCGTCGACGTGGGGATGCCGCAAGGTCAGCCGCCTCTTGGGCCGTGAGTACGAGTACGAAGAGGACATCACCCTGGCCGTGGACGGTTCGGCCACAATCAATGTCAATGCGTCGCTCGCGTCGCTGGTCGTGTTGCGGGGCCTGCCGCTCGAAATGAATCCCCGCACGAAGTTTGAGCCGGACAAAGTGCGCGCGGCGTTCGAGGCCGCTGGTTGCACCGTGACGCGCGTCAGCAGCACACCGTGGATTCGCGAAGGCCGTCGCTTCGTCCAGATCCGCATGGATCTCGCCAACATCACCGACGCCGCGAAGTGCGGTGTGCTCGCGTGGTCGACCTACTCGTTTGGCGAGCAGGACGGACGCCTCGCGTATCGTCAGGCCGTGGGTATGCCGGCGGGCCTCGAGGCCAAGGGCATCAACTGGAAAGGCACCGAGCTGGTCGGCTTCAAGCTCCACTTGCCGAGCAAGATCCAGTCGCACAACGTGCGCGACATCGACACGCATGACGTGGTGCCCCCCGAACGCGGCAACATCCTGACGTGGGAGCAGTGGTTGAAAGATCGACGGATCGGCACGCCGCTCGTCATGGAGATGACGATGGAGCGCAACTCGATTCTCTATCGCACCATGTGGCTCTTCGCCGGCGCGATGTTCGCAGCCGTCGCTGTGATGGGCGGGTTGGTCGTGTGGACGATGCGGCGCGGTCGCCGCACCGCCTAGCTGCCGCCGCCGAGCCGCAGGTCCTGCGTCTTCTTGTCGCCTTCCGCGAGCGTCACGCGTGCAGACGACGCGCGCAACTGCTGCAGGAATTCCGGATCGAACCACGCGCCGGGCTCAACATCGGTCACGGCGGCCATCAGGTAGTCGCCAGGTGGCAGGCTGCGCACGATGAACTTGCCGTCCGTGCCCGGCCGCACCGACACGATGCGACGTGACTGCGGCGTCCAGTACTGCGTGTCGCTCGAATACACGATCACCGAGTAATCAGTCGCTGGTTGATTCTGACTGTCGGTCAGCGTGCCGCCGAGTTCCTGCGTCTTGGTGGTCATCGTCAACGTGATGTCTGCCACGTCTTGATTGGGTTTCACTTCCAGCGGGAAGTCGAGCGCGTCGCGCCCGCCCGTGACGGCGGACTTCAGCGTGAATGTCTGCACCTGTCCCTGTACGCGCACGGTGTAACGACCGGGGGCCACGCCGCTGATCGTGAACCGGCCCGTCGCGTCGAGTTGCGCGGGCGCGTTCTGTGCGAGATCGGGCCCGTTGCTGGTGCCGCTCGGCGAGAGTGCCACGCGCACGCGTGTGAGATCCGCCGGTGCGGCGCCCCCCTCGAACTGCAGCTTGCCGTTCACTTTCATGCCGGCCTGTAACGCGACGCTCACTCCGGTCATCGGATGGCCGTCGACGTTGACTTGTGTTTGTCCCCAGAGCATTTCCGGTGGCGCTGCCGGCTGACCGTTGGCACCGACGGCCGCTGGATTGCCGTTCGCTCCACCGCGCCCGCCGCCGCCACCGCGCCCCCCTCGACCGCCACCGCCGCGAGCCTGCACCACGTACTGCCCGGGGGCGACATTGCTGAACGTGAACGAACCGTCTTGCTGCACGCGCGCGGTGTTGATGTTGCCGCCCAGCGCCTGTTCCGTTTCATTGACCAGCGTGAGCATGACGCCGGAGGTGTCGCCGTCCGGGCTCGTGACTGTGCCCGACACGGTCGCTGTGGTCACGAGCTGCAATTGGAAGTCGATCCCTTGACGTTCTTCACTGACGCCGAGGGCAATCGTTGATGCGCTCGATGACGTCGTCGTACCCGGGAAATAGACGGGCGCGTATGACGCGCTGCCGTCCTCGGCGCCGTTCAGTCCGGCAACGATGCCCTGCAGCGCGGTGGCCGCTTGTCCGCCACCGCCGCCGCGTCCGCCGAGCAGTTGCTGGATGTTCTGACCGAGGCCGACGCCTGCGCCACCTCGTCCACCGCCCGCACCGCCTGCCCCCGCGCCGCCACCGCCACCGCCCGGGCCACCGGCGCCACCGCGGCCGCCGAGTGCCTGCGCGACATCCTGCACGACCTGCGTCAAATCATTGAGGCGATTGCGCGGTGTGGCGCGCACCACGTAGTCACCCGGCAGCAATCCGTAGATGCGGTAGACACCGCGATCGTCGGTCTGATCGTTGCCGGCCTGCGTCAGTCGCTTTTCGCCGGTGCGCATCTCATAGCGAAACGCGGTGACCTGCGTGCCCGGCGTCGGCTCGCCGTTTTCGTCGAGCACCGCGCCCGTCAGCACGCCGCCCTTTGGCAGTGGGAGTTTGAGATTGGTCAGCTTCTGCGAATCGACCAGTTGAATGGGCGTGCCGGGCCGGCCCGGTTTTTTCTGACCGTACGTGGCGTTGACGTAGCCGGGCTTCGATGCGCTGAGTGTGAAGCGCCCAGCAGGCAGATCGGTAAAGGCAAAGTTGCCCTGATCATCGCTGACCGCGGTCTTCGCGACGCGCAGTTCACCACCAGTGAGCGTCACACGCGCGCGCCGCACCGGACGTGCGGCGTCGGCCAACACCACCGTGCCACTGATGGCTCCCGTACCCGTCGGCTGCGGCTGTGCAGCGGTGTCGCGCGCCGGTTGTTGGCCGCCGCGTCCCTGCTGGCCTTGTTGCTGCCCTTGACCTTGCCCCTGCCCCTGCTGGCCGCCACGTCCCTGACCACGTCCCTGTTGCGTCGTCTGTTGTGGCGGAGGCGTTTGGGCGGCGATCGTGGCGCGACCAAGGCACAAAGCGGCGACCACAAGGAGCGTAGCGCGGGGAAGGGCAGTCATAGGCAAGATGGTAGACCAGCCCGGGTTGGGCTTTCTTCCGGATCTTCCCGCGCTACCGATCGATCTTCAGTTCATTCCGCACACTGAACACGCCCGGCAGTTGCGCCAGCGAATAGGCCAGCATCTTCTCCACTTCGCTGTTCACGGCGCCGGTCAGTGTCACGCGGCCGTTTTCGACCACGATGTGAATGGGCGGATTCACCATCGCGGCGTAGTGTCTGAATGCCGGGTTGCCGTAGATCGCCCGCGCCAACCGATCGCGCAGGTTGCTGTCGTAGATCGACACCGGCAGCACCTCGATGGTGCTGGTCAGGTCGCGCACGCCGTCGATCTTCTTGACACGCGCGATGAGGTCGTCGCGCTTGTACGGCATGGTCACACGCCCCGAGAGCGTGACCGAACGGTTGTCGATCTGGATGCCGATGTCGTCGAAGATTCCGAAGTGGGTGTACTGGCGGACGGCCTCCGCCACACGCTCTGCCAGCGCGGCGTCGCTCAGCTGAGCGGCCGCCGTCGGCCAGGCGACCAGCGCCAAGGCCATGGTGACGAGTAGAGAGGCAAGTCGATGGCGCATAAGGTGACCCCTTGAAAAGTCAGCGCGGGCAGCACACCCAGTGCTACAGCAAGGACGGTACCAATCAAACCGTTATCTGCGGTAGACGCGCCATCTACAATAGACGACGGTGATGTGGCTGGCAGTACTTGGATTGTCTGTCCTTGGCAGCGTGGGCGGGCTCGCGACGGCAGGGTTGCTGGTCGCGCTACAGAAAAATGTGCGCACGCGCGTCGTTCCCTGGCTTGTGTCCTATGCCGTGGGAACGCTCCTCGGCGCGGCGTTGCTGAGTCTCCTCCCCGAAGCCTTGCTGACGCTGCCGCCGTCGCGCGCGTTTGCGACATTGCTCGGCGGAATCTTGACATTTTTCACCCTGGAGAAACTCGTGCTGTGGCGCCATTGCCACGACGACCACGAGTGCGATGTGCATCAGAGCACGACGGCGATGGTGCTGATTGGCGATGCTGTGCATACCTTTGTCGACGGCGCGGTGATCGCCGCTGCGGCGCTGGTGTCACTGCCGCTCGGACTCACCACCGCGTTGGCCATTACCGCACACGAGATTCCGCAACAGGCTGGTGACGTCGCGATCCTGCTCGCCGCCGGTCAGTCGCGCGGCCGCGCGTGGACGCTGACCGCGGTGGCGGCCAGTGGTGGCGTGCTCGGCGCACTGGCGATGTTGTTGTTCGGCGAGCATCTACCGGGCATCCTGCCGTACGCGCTGTCGTTTGCGGCCGGCAACTTCCTGTATGTCTCGATGTCGGATCTGATTCCCCACTTGCATCGTGGCGGCATCGATAGCAATGCGTTTCGCCAGGTGTTGCTCATCGGGCTTGGCATTCTGACGATGGTCTTGCTGTAGACGTTCTACCCCGCGATGTAGCCCTTGCGCGCGCGCACGTGGTAGTTGCCCTTCTTGAGACGCACCTCGATCGTGTGCCACCGACCATCCTTCGGCACGGCTGAGACGTAGCCCAGAAAATACTGTTTGCTCAACTCGTCGGCGATGCCGGCGGTGGCCGGATCGAGGTCGCGAGGCGACTGAATCACTTCAGTACGGCCACCGCTGTCGTCTGTGAGGAGGCGCAACGCCGTCGTGCCGGCGCTGACGGTGCCGCCGCGATACGACCCGCTCGGCATCGGCGCGGGCGCTGACGGTGCCGGCGCGGAGGATGCGGCCGGCTTGCGGCCCGGGAACGGCGACGGCACGGGACGTGACGGCGCGGGGGCGGCGACCGCCGGTGCAGGCGACGATGAGCCGTAGCGGCTCGCGGCGGCGCTGGGGTCGATGGCGATGGCGTACACGAGGACTTCGCTGTTGCGAATCAACTGCCCCGCATCGCGCACGTTGACGTGACTGCTCGTATCCTCGCCGTCGGAGATCAGAATCAGCGCTTTCTTGCGCTCCGTGCCTTTTTGCGCGAGCGGAATCGCTTCAGACACAGTGTCGTACAGCGCGGTGCCGCCGCGCGGACTGATCTTGCCCAGCGCGCGACTGACCAGACCGCGATCCGGTGTCCAGCCCTGCACCAGTTCAGGATGGTTGTCGAATCGATAGAGGAAGACTTCGTCTTTCTTGCCGAGCAAATCGAAGAGGAAGCGATTGAGCGCGGCCTCGGCGGCGGCGATCTTTTCGCCGGCCATGCTGCCGCTCGTATCGAGTGCGATGCCGAGACTGACCGGAACGCGATCCGCATCAAATTGCATGACGGCCTGCGGCTGGCCGTCCTCGTACACCACGAAGTCGTCGCGGTTGAGCCCCGGCACAAATCGACCGTTGGCGTCGGTGATAGTGACCGTGACATTGATGAGATCCGTATTCGATCGAAATGAAAATCCCTGACCGGCGGGTCTTTCCTGCGCCGACAGCGTCACGCACAACGCGCCGACCAGCGTCGCGATCAGCACGCGGGCATCAAGTGTTCTGACCGCTCGCATCGTCATTTCCCCTCCGTCATGAGCGCGGCGCCCGGTTGGCCGCGTTTGTCGACATGCGCGATCACCGAACCGTCGTCACGACGGAAGCCCACGCGGTAGCGGCCGACGCGTGTGGTGCCGGAGATCTTGACCGTGAACGGTGATTCCTCGCCGGCCCGCAATCCGCGGAATTCCAGATCAGCGCGTCCGGTCGCGAAGTAGTTGCCGTCGTGGTCGAAGAGGTAGACGACGGCGATCACGTGCGAGAACGTGCTGCCGCCGATCGGGTTCTGCACCAGACCCGCGAGCGTGAAGGTCTCGCCGTCGATGCTATGTTTCAGCGAAAGCAATTCAATGGGGGCCTGGTGTACGTCTGCCGTCGGCGTCGTGGCTGGTGGCGTGGTGGAGGAGGCGGTGGGCGTGCTCACGGGTGCCGCAGGAGAGGCCCCGAGCGCCGTTGGCGTGAACAGCACATAAGCCGTCCCCGCGAGACCGGCCATCACGGCGGCGACGGCGGCGAATGCCAGCCCGCGTCGCGACGGGGCTCTCGGTGCAGCCGTCGTGGCAAACATCGCCGCGTCGGCTGTCCGAAAATCATCGAACGTTGGCTCGTCGAGCCGCAGCTCGTCACTCGCCGACATCTCAAGGGGCTCGTCATCGTCCAGATCGGGATCGGCCAGCGCTGCAGCTTCGAGCGACGCGACGCGCGCCGCGCTGCGACGACGGTCTCCGCCGAGCAAACGCACCGCGACGAACGACATGCCGACGGCGAGCGACAGCGCGACAAACGTAACGATCCACATCAATTGATCCATGCCACTTACCTCAACTTGAAACCGACGGATGCTTCGACCACGACATCAACGGCGCTGCCGTACCGGGTCGCGGGAGCAAACTTCCATTGGCGCACGGCCTCGACGGCTCGCTGTTCGAGTCCGCCGCCGAGCGAATGCAGCACTTTCACCTGGCCCACACTGCCGTCGCGCTTCACGACGATCTCGAGCACGACGTCGCCCTCGATCGCGCGCTTGCGGGCCTCATCGGTGTAGTTGGCGCGCACTTCGCGCAGGAGTTGCGGCGGCGCGATGCCGGTGCCTGGCCGATACGGGCCACCGCCCGTGCCCCCACCGCTGCCCGGGCCGATGCCGCTGCCTTGCCCTTCGCCGAGTCCAAGTCCTGATCCGCTGCCAACGCCGCCGCCAGTTCCTGGTCCGTAGCTCGACGACTGACCTGGCGATTCAGCGGGCACGCCCGCGCGATCGTTGCGATCCGCCGCGACAGTCGCGACCGGTGCGACGACGGCGGGTGGCGCGGGTGCGGGTGGTATCGGCGTCGGCGGCGCAGGCACCACGGGTGCCGGAGTCGGGATCGGGATCACTGGCGTCGGGACCGGTGGCGCGGGCGGCACGACGACCACAGGTTTCGGTTGTGGCGCCGGGGGCGTGGGTGTGGGTCGCGGCGGCACTGGCGTGGGCGGCACCGGCCGTTTCTTTGCGGGCGGCACCGGACTGCTGACCTTCGGTTTGGCTGGGGCTTTACGTTCGGCCTTTGGCGCGGGCTCCGGCATCTTCATGCCGCCGCCTCCACCGCCCCCGCCAGGCCCGAGCTCTTTCAGGTACACGAGCCGGGTGGGCGTCAGCTTGATGACCTTTTCCTCGGTGTCTTTGGCATTCAGCAGGCCGAGTGACGCGGCGGCAATCAGCAGGGCCAACATCAAGCCGTGCAGCGTGGCAGACAGTACCAATGGACCTACGCGACGCGGCCGCTTTTGAGGCAACAGGGTGAGGGGCGCCGATGGGCGCTCTATCGCGCCGCCGCGCCTGAAGGCTCGCACCAGCGCCACGGCATCGGCGCCAGAGACAAATTTTCCGGAAACGGACACGCCCGAGGCGCGAATCGCCTGTTGCACACGCGTGACGGGCACGCGGGCGGCGATGGCAATCTCGGAGATGGTGTACGCCTCGGCGCTGACGGGCTGCATAAAACTGGCGTACGGCTTTTCGGCTCGAGCACGAAGGTCCTACACTAGTTGGATGACAGAAATTCGCGCCGCCATCGTTACGGGAGCTTCTTCAGGCATTGGCCGGGCGACGGCCCAACGTCTCGCCAAGGATGGCTGTCACCTCCTGGCCGTGGGTCGCGACGAGCGTGCGTTGCAGGCGACCTGCGATGCGATCGTGACAGCCGGTGGCGTCGCGCACGCGTTGGTGGCCGATGTCACGGCGTCGGACGCTCCCAAGAACATCGTGGCCAAGGCGATGGGGCTGTTTGGGCGCATTGATGTGCTCGTCAACGCCGCAGGCATCATCGCGTCTGGCGCGGTGGCGGACACCACGGACGCCGCGTGGGACACCATGCTGGACGTTAATGTCCGCGCACCGTTTCGACTGATTCGCGAGGCGACCTCGGCGCTCAACGCGTCGCGCGGCGCGATTGTGAATGTCTCGAGCGTCACGGGCACGCGGGCGTTCCCAGGCGTGGCCGCGTACTGCGTCAGCAAAGCGGCGGTGGATCAACTGACGCGTGTGGCCGCACTCGAAATGGCCGCGGCCGGTGTGCGCGTCAACGCCGTCAATCCTGGGGTGGTCGTGTCGAATCTCCATCGCCGCGGCGGCATGGATGATGCGAAGTATGCGGCGTTTCTGGAGCATTCGAAGGCGACGCACCCGCTGGGGCGTCCGGGTTCGCCGGAAGATGTGGCCGATCTGATCGCATTCCTCGCGTCGTCACAGTCGGCGTGGATCACCGGCACGACCGTCAGTGTCGACGGCGGTCGGCACCTTACCTGCCTTCGCTAACGTCAGGCCGCAAGGCCTCGATGTAGATCACGCCGTCGACGTCGGCCAGAATTCGCGTGGCGCGGGCACCGGCGGCCATCAGCGCGGCGCGCGACTCATCGGCCGGCAGGCCCGGCTCGCGGCTCGGCAGGAGCCCAAAGAGGCCCGGCCGTCGCAGACCTTCGATGACGACAACGCGACCTCGGGGTTTGACGACCCGAAACGCCTCTTCGCAGCAGGCGACCCGGTTGCGTCCGTCCTGATGCACGAGTTGGTGGTTGATCACGGCGATGTCGAATTCGCCACAGCCGAGTGGCAGCATCGTGATGGGTGCCCATTCGAACTCCAGGAGCACTCCGGCCTTGGCGGCGGCCGTTTCAACCCGTGTGCGTGCCTCCGTGCCGACGTCGACCACGACCGTGCGGCCATTGAGCCCAGTGATCGCCGCAATCTCCGCGGCGAGCGCCGCATCACGCGCGCTGGGCGCACCCAGCACCAGGACATGGTCGCCGGATCGGGCACCAACCATCGCAAACCCGGTGGACATCATGCCCGGATGATATAGTTTTCGATCGTGACTAAAGGAATCGATATCGCTCCTGCCAAGGGAAAACTTGGCGTGTTGCTGGTGGGTTTGGGCGCCGTGGCAACGACCACGATCGCCGGCGTCTTTGCCATTCGCAAAGGCCTCGCCAAACCGATTGGTTCGATGACCGAGATGGGCACGATTCGCCTCGGCAAGCGGACAGACAACCGGACGCCGAAAATTCGTGAGTTTGTGCCGCTGGCCGAGCTCGACGACCTCGTATTTGGCGGTTGGGACATCTTCGAAGACAACGTCTACGAGTCGGCGAAGCACGCCGGCGTGCTCGAAGACAAGCTGCTCGATCAGATCAAGGACGAGATGTCGGCGATCAAGCCGATGTCAGCTGTATTCGACCGCCACTACGTGAAGCGGCTCGACGGCCCGAACGTCAAGAAGGGCAAGAACAAGAAGGATCTGGCCGATCAGCTGATCGCCGACATCCGAAACTTCAAGAAGGCGAACAACTGCGACCGTCTCGTGATGGTCTGGACGGGCAGTACCGAGATCTACATGACGCCGGCGCCGTGCCACCAGAGCATCGAGGCGTTTGAAGCCGGTCTGCTGGCCAATGATCCGGCGATTCCATCGAGCATGATCTACGCGTATGCGGCGATTTCCGAAGGCATTCCGCATGCGAACGCAGCGCCCAACCTGAGCGCCGACGTGCCGGCGCTGTTTGAACTCGCGCAGAAGACCGGCTCGCCACTGGCCGGCAGCGACATGAAGACCGGTCAAACGCTGATCAAGACGATCATCGCGCCCGGCCTTAAGGCCCGCTTGATCGGTGTCGAAGGTTGGTACTCGACCAACATCCTCGGCAATCGTGACGGCGAAGTGCTCGATGATCCGGAGTCATTCAAGACGAAGGAAGAGAGCAAGAAGAGCGCGCTCGATTACATCTTCCAGCCGCACCTGTATCCGGATCTCTACAAAGACCTCTCGCACGTCGTGCGCATCAACTACTACCCGCCGCGCGGCGACAACAAAGAGGGCTGGGACAACATCGACATCTTCGGCTGGCTTGGCTACAAGATGCAGCTGAAGATCAACTTCTTGTGCCGTGACAGTATTCTGGCGGCGCCGATCGTGCTCGACGTCGCGCTGTTCATGGACTTGGCGCGCCGCTCGAACATGAAGGGTATTCAGGAGTGGCTGTCGTTCTACTTCAAGAACCCGATGCACGCCGAGGGCCTGTATCCGGAGCATGATCTCTTCATTCAGTTGATGAAGCTGAAGAACACGCTGCGGCACCTGCGCGGTGAAGAACTGATCACGCATCTCGGTCGCGAGTACTACGACTAAACCCATGAACGACGGCGCGAAGCGCCCCGAGCCAGAGCGGCGCGCAGCAGAGCGTCCTGAGATCGACGCGCTTCTTCACGAGTCGCGGCGCTTCGCGCCGTCTGATGACTGGCGGAAGCGCGCGCGCATCAACGACCCGGCCATCTATGTCCGCGCCGCTGCGGATCCCGAAGCGTTCTGGGCGGGGTTTGCCGCAGAGCTCGAGTGGATGCGGCCTTGGGATCGCGTGCTCGACTGGCAGCCGCCGCACGCGCAGTGGTTTGTCGGCGGTCAGCTCAACGCCAGCGTCAACTGCCTCGATCGCCATGTCCGCACGGCGCGCCGCAACAAAGCCGCGTTTATCTGGGAAGGTGAGCCGGGCGATCGCCGCACGCTGACCTATTTCGATCTCTATCGCGATGTCTGCAAGTTTGCGAATGTTCTGAAGTCGCTCGGTGTCGGCAAGGGCGATCGCGTGGCGCTGTATCTCCCACTCGTCCCCGAACTCGCGATTGCAATGCTCGCGTGCGCGCGCATCGGTGCCGTGCACAGCGTCGTGTTCGGCGGCTTCAGCGCCGAAGCGCTCAGTGATCGCATCAACGACTCGCAGTGCAAGATCCTCGTGACGGCTGACGGCGGCTATCGCCGCGGTCAAATTGTTCCGCTCAAGCACATGGCCGACGAGGCGCTCAAGACGACGCCGTCGATTCGTCATGTCGTCGTGGTGCAGCGACGCGCCGGTGATCCGATGCCGGCCCACATCACCGAGGGGCGGGATCACTGGTATCACCGACTGATGGAGGATGCGGCGTTCGAGTGTCCGCCAGAAGTGATGGACGCCGAGGACATGCTCTACATCCTCTACACGTCCGGCACGACGGGCAAGCCGAAGGGGATCGTTCACACCACTGGCGGATATCTCGTCGGCACGTACGCGTCGACCCGTTGGGTGTTTGATCTGCAGGACGAAGACGTCTATTGGTGCACGGCCGACATTGGCTGGGTCACCGGGCACAGCTACGTCGTGTACGGCCCACTCGCCAACGGCGCCACGATCGTGATGTACGAAGGCGCGCCGGACTGGCCCGAGAAGGATCGCTTCTGGCAGATCATCGAGCGTTATGGCGTCACGATCTTCTACACCGCACCCACTGCGATTCGCGCGTTCATGAAGTGGGGCACCGAATGGCCCGCACGGCGCAACTTGCGCTCACTGCGCCTCCTCGGTTCGGTGGGCGAGCCGATCAATCCTGAAGCCTGGATGTGGTACCACGAGCACATCGGCGGCACCGCGTGCCCGATCGTCGATACGTGGTGGCAAACGGAGACAGGACAGATTCTGATTTCGCCGTTGCCCGGCATCACGACCACCAAGCCCGGATCGGCGACGCGACCGTTTCCTGGCATTGCCGCCGAAATCCGCACGCTCGCGGGTGATCGCGTCACCGAAGGCGGCGGCCTCCTCGCCCTCACCAAACCGTGGCCGGCCATGTTGCGCGGCATCTACGGTGATCCGGAACGCTTCGTCGAGCAGTACTGGACCAAGTGGAAGGACGGCGTGTACTTCACCGGCGACGGCGCACGCGTCGATGCCGACGGGTACTACTGGTTGATGGGACGAGTGGACGACGTACTGAATGTTGCGGGTCATCGACTCGGCACGATGGAAGTGGAAAGCGCACTCGTGGATCACCCGTCGGTGGCGGAAGCGGCGGTTGTTGGGCGTCCGCACGACATCAAGGGACAGGCTGTTGCCGCCTTCGTGACGCTGAAGGAAGGTCACACGCCCAGCGCGTCGCTCATGGATGAACTGAAGGAGCACGTCGTGCGGAAGATTGGCGCGATCGCGCGGCCCGATCAGATTCTGTTTGCGGCCGATCTGCCGAAGACACGTTCCGGCAAGATCATGCGACGTCTGCTGCGCGACATCGCCGAAGGCAAGATGCTCGGCGACACGACCACGCTGGCGGACCCCGCCGTGGTCCGACGTCTCAAAGACGAATACGAATCGATCGAGTCGTAGCGTGGGCTGGCTAGGTCCATCCAGATCGTTGGCTCTTGATCGCGGCGCGTCTGCCTGGACGCTCGTTTCCGCAGCGCCGCCAAGCCGACAGCGCGGAGCCATATTCCTCGCGGCGCTCGCAGTGTCAGCGCCCCCGGTGGAGCCCGATGATGACGTCGTGGCAAATCTTGCGGAGCGGATCCGAGAGTTCCGAACACGAGAGCGTTTACCCTCGCGCGCCTCGGCCGTGCTGTGGCCGGAGCCGAATGATGCCGGCGTCGTGGCCCTGGACGCGCGCGGCCGAAGCGCGGTCGCGTTGCCCAAGGCCCGTGTGATTCGTGACCGCCTCGCCCCGCTTGTGCGTGGCGGTGCCAACGTGCGGGAGATTCTCCTGCCACACGAAGCCGCGGCCCGCCTGGTGCGGCTGGCAGGGTGGTCGAGTGCCTGCGTGCTCATGATGGAACCGACCGCCGCGTGCGTCGCCGTGATTGCTCCGCAGGGGGCCGAGGCCACCTACTTGCACTGGTCGCCGCTGACCCCGGCGGCGACGGAATCGGCGCGATTGCTCGATCGCTATCAGTTCGCCGCCCGGCTCGCCCCGCACTTGGGCGTGTTCGCCGTTCAAGGGCGTGCGATGCGCGTCGTCGTCTGCGGCCGGTTTCCTGATCTGCGCTCCGCCATGGTGCCCATCGTCGAGGAACTCGACCGGGAAGTGGACGTGCTCGATGCGGGGCTGGTTGGCGACGCCGAACCGGCGGATGCCGACCCGGACGAGATTTGCGGGCGGCAGCTGGCCTGGGCCGCGGCGGCCGGTGGAGCATAACGCGGAACGCACGACGTCGGGATCGCGTATTCTGACGAGGCAGAGAGAACGGACACCTTATGGCGCTGATTGAGACGAAAGACCTGTGGAAGACCTACGTGATGGGCTCGGAAGAAATTCATGCGCTGAAAGGCGTGTCGATCGAGATCCAGCGCGGCGAATATGTGGCCATCATGGGACCGTCCGGATCAGGCAAGTCGACGCTGATGAATCTGATCGGCTGCCTCGACACGCCGAGCAAGGGCACCTACCTGCTCAACAACAAGCAAGCCAGCCAGATGAATGACGATGAACTCGCGCGCATTCGCAACGAGGAGATCGGGTTCGTCTTCCAGACGTTCAACCTGCTGCCGCGGGCCTCGGCCCTGCACAACGTCGAGTTGCCGCTGGTATATGCGGGCGTGTCATCGAAAGATCGCGAAGCGCGTGCGCTGCAAGCGTTGACGCGCGTGGACCTGCAGGATCGCAAGACCCATCGTCCCAATGAGTTGTCTGGTGGACAGCGTCAGCGTGTCGCAATCGCGCGCGCACTCGTCAACAACCCCTCGATTCTTCTCGCCGATGAACCCACGGGCAACTTGGATTCGAGGACCGGCGAAGAGATCATGGCGCTCTTCGCAAAGCTGCACCAGGGCGGCAACACGATTGTTCTGGTTACGCACGAAGCCGACATCGCCGCCCACGCAGATCGTGTGATTCACATTAAAGACGGTCAAGTAGAGAAAGACAGCCGCAAGGCAGCGTAACTAAGTCGTTACGCTGTAACGTTTTAAGTCCAATTTCTCACCTCACATACCCGTACCCCAATTCGTCATTAATGGTAAATATTTACCTTAATGTCATTTTTTGTGTCTGCCGGCATTTTCATATGACACAAGCGACATTTCGGGTGTCAAACTCCTCGCGTAATTGGTCGAACTTAGATCGCGAGACCTCTCAATATGACGACACGTCGCTTGTGGATTCGATTCGGAATGGCTGTTGCACTCGCTGGCGTACTTGCGGGCGCGCGCACAGGCATTCATGCATTCTCTTCGGCTGGCGCTGGATTTCCCGTCCTCCCGAATTTGATCCACGGTGAAGGCGACACTATTTCCATCGCCGTCGCGGCGTTGACGCAACCGGCAGGTCTCACATACACGGCCACGGGTCTTCCGACCGGCATTCGTATCGATACAGAAAATTTCACAGACGGCACGGGCGCGCACTCGCGTGGCGTGTTGCGTGGCACGTTGGCGCGGGGCGGCGCGGGCACCGACCCGGTGACGAACGCCGGCAGCTACACAGGTTCTGAAGGCGTCTACACGGTCACGATTCAGGCGAGCGACAGCAGCGTCTCGAATGCCTTCACTTGGGATATTGGCCGCTGGGGTTCCGGCGACGTGTTCGTTGGCGGTGGTTCGTCGACTTATCAGGTGTACACGAAGGACGGCGAATTCAAATACGACGTGAAACTCGGTGGTCCGACCCAGACCGAGATGTTCACGACCGGTTGTGCGGCCAACTGGAAGACTGGCTAAGTGTGGGCGACCAACTTCGATACGGACGTCAACGTGATCACGCGTCACACGAGCGATCCCACAGCGCCGTACACGAACGCCAGCCGCAGGCTCAGCACGCTGCGCACGAAGGCCGGATCGATCTATCCGATCGACCAGAACGTCGAGAGCATTGCGTTCGACAACGCACAAAACATGTATGTCGGCCATTCCTTCGGCTACGCCAACAACAACGGCGATCCGGCGGACATCAACGACAAAGCGGTCTGGATGGACGACAACTTTACGCTGGCGGCGCGGTTCAACGCCGCCACCAGCTACTACGTCGACTGGAATCGCTACAAGACGACGGCCTCGCCAACGCCAGGGACCTTGTATGACGACGGCGGCACGGTGGTGTCAACGTCGTATCCGTACCCGGCGATCACGACCACGTTGTGGAACGAAGCCAAGACCACGTGGACCACGCTGCTCACGGCAGACTGGAACGTGCGCAAGCAGGAAGGCGCGGGTCTAATCACGGTGGACGCCGCGGGCGCGGCGCTCCTGTCGGCCGGCAACAACTACATTCCGTGGGATCAGGCTGTGTCGCCCGACGGGTTCTACGAATCCTGGACGGGCCTTGTGGCCACCTACCTGCGCACGTCAGGCGGCGCGAAGATCGCGCTCCGCGAGCAGGCCGGCATGGACATCCACAAGTATCCGGTCGGCACGACCGGCTACGGCAAGAACCTGGCCGGATTCCCGACGACCTACTCGAACGTCCGCTACGGTGCGACGGGTGCCGATGCGCTCGACTTGATGGCCGATCAGCAGACGATGATCTACTCGTCTGAGAACCAGTATCTCTATCGTTTCAACGTTGCCACGGGCGTGCAGCAGCCGGTCGTCGGATCGACGGTGCTCTCGAGCGGTGCCGCCCTGACGGATGTGTCGCATCCGATCACCGATGTGCCGATTTACGGCGTGCGCGTACTGCCTCCGGGCGATGGCACGGGCGGTTATCTGGTGGGCACGGAGGCGCAGATTCTGCGTCTAGACCGTAACGGCTTGATCATCCAGACCTACGACGCGGTCGACGCCGCCTACAGCGGTGGCACGGCGGACGGTTGGTTCTCGCTGGCGGTGACGCCGGACGGCCGCTCCTTCTGGGCCGCGACGCGCCAGGATGTCTACCGCTTCGACATCGCGAGTGGCGCCGTCCTTGGCAGCCGCATTCACGCGACTGATGGCGTGGCCCACACGAGCACGGTCGTGGATGGCCTCTGCGTCATGAATGAATATCGCGCCGCCCGCGAAAACTGCGGTGTCAACGGTCTCGGCAACGGTCTCGACGATGACGGCGATGGCGTCATCGACAACGGTTGCTTCCGCATCGAAATCTGCTCGATCACCTCCCCCGGTGACGACGACGGCAACGGCCTCGTCGACTACAACGATCCAGCCTGCTACGCCCCGGGCGAGCAGCCGCCCACAGCGACCTGCGCGACGTCCGGCCCGACCGATCCGTCGGTCGCCGGTTTCTGCGCACGTCAGAACGCCGAAGGTGACTCGGTGAACATCGCGGCGGTGCCGCTGCCGTGCTCCGGCGTGGCGTGCGACACCTGGACGTTCAGCTATGTGGCAACGGGGCTGCCGCCCGGGCTCACGATGAATTCCGTCACGGGACAGATCACCGGCACACCGGCGTACGCGATTGTGGCGAACCTCATCACGGCGCCACCAGTCGTCTACAACGTGGCGGTGACGGGCACGTGGACCCAGACCGGCCAGTTGCCGGCGACCGTGTCGTCGGCGTTCACGTGGACGATCACGAACACGAATCGTCCCCCGGTGGCAGTCAACGACACGGCGCGCGCGCAGTCGGGTAGCACGGTGCTGATCAACGTGATGGCGAACGATACCGATCCGGACGCGGGCGATGTGAAGAGCATCATCGCGGGTTCGCTAACGACGCCGATGAACGCATCACTCCAGCCGACCGGCACGGTCAGCGTGGTGTCGGGTCAGCTGCAGTACGCGGCGCCGGCCGGCACGTCGGGCGTGGTGACGTTCTTCTACCAGATTCAGGACAACTACGGAGTGCCCGGCGTCAGCAATCAGGGCCAGGTCACGGTCACGATCAACGGCGCCCCGGTGGCGCGTGACGACTCGTACACGATGACCGGTGGCACTTCGCTCACCGTCAACGCGGCGAACGGCATCATTCAGAACGCCGCGGGTCGCGATACCGACCCGGAAAACACGACGCTGACCGTGGCATCGTCGACCGCGCCGTCGCATGGTTCGGTCACGGTGAACGCGGACGGCAGCTTCACCTACACGCCGGTCGTGGGTTACACGGGCACTGACACGTTCACCTACAAGGTGACGGATGGCGAGGCGCAGTCGAACACTGCGACGGTGACGATTGTGGTCCCGGCGCCACCGGTGGCGGTGAACGACAGCTTCTCGACGCAGAAGAACGTCGTGCTGACGGTCGGCGCTGCGTGGAACGGCTTGCTCTACAACGAC
Organism: Acidobacteriota bacterium; assembly: GCA_947467605.1. Lineage (GTDB taxonomy): Bacteria > Acidobacteriota > Vicinamibacteria > Vicinamibacterales > SCN-69-37 > SCUN01. Next base: position 56,725 of record CANIII010000014.1, on the reverse strand, counting down.
TCCGACCCGCGCGGGTTGCCCATCACGGTGTTCTCCTTCACGAACCCGTCGCACGGCGCGTTGTCGATGAGCGCGGCCAACGACGGCACGTTCACCTACACCCCGGTCAACAACTACGTCGGCACCGACACGTTCACGTATCGCGTGACCAACGGCAGCTACCAGAGCAACGTCGCCACGGTGACGATCTCGATCGTGACGGCCAACAACCCGCCCGTGGCGGTGAACGACTCGTATGTGGTCAATGCCGGATCGACGCTGACGGTCGCTGGCGGCAACCTCCTGCTCAACGATTCGGATCCCGACCGCGACCTGATGGCGGCGGCGTTGGTCAGCTCGCCCTCACAGGCTGGCGCCTTCACGTTCACGGCCGGCTCTGGTGCGTTCACTTACACGCCCGCGGTGGGCGTGACCGGCAACGTCACGTTCACCTACAAGGTCTCGGATCCTTACGGCCTCTCGAGCAACACGGCGACGGTGACGATTCGCGTGAACGCCCTGCCGGTGGCGGTCAACGACAGCTACACGACGGCCGAGGATACGGTGTTGACGGTTCCGGTGGCCGGCATTCTGGCCAATGACACGGACGCCGATGCCGGCTCAACACTGACGGCGGTGCTTCCGCTGGTCTCGCTGCCGACGCACGGCACCGTGACGCAGAACGCCAACGGCTCGCTGGTGTACACGCCGGTGCTCAACTACAACGGCACCGACAGCTACACCTATCGCGTGCAGGACGAACTCGGTGCGCTGAGCGCGAATGTGGCGACGGTGACGATCACGATCACGCCGGTCAATGACCTGCCGGTGGCCGTGGCCGACAGCTACTCCGTGCTGCAGGGCAACACGCTGGCGATCACGAACGCCGCGCAGGGCTTCATTCAGCGCAACGACACGGACGTGGATGACAACGTCACGGCGCTGACCGCGACGATGGTCAGCACGGTGGGTCACGGATCGCTGGTGTTCGGTCTCGATGGCACGTTCACTTACGTGCCGACGACTGGCTTCTCCGGCACAGACACCTTCACCTACTTCGTGCGCGACTCGAAGGGCGGCGTCAGCAACACGGTCACCGTGACCATCACGGTGATTCCAACATCGATGACCGCGACGGCCACGCCGGTGTGTGCGACCAACGCCGCGTTTGTCGACTACACGCTCGCGCCGGTGAACTACACGTTCCCAGTTGGCACGACCGCGCAGATTGATTGGATCGACTCCTCGAGCCGCATTGTTCGCACGGACACCAACCAGCCGATCTCTGGCCGCGTGGTGTGGCCGGGCACGGTGATTGTGGCCGGCCTCCCGGTCGACTGGCCGGGCTGGTTGCTCTCGGGGGTCCTCTGGATCGAAGGCGTGGACGGATTTGAGCTGACCAAGCCGGCCGTGACGATGCGCTTTACGGTGGCGTCGAAGGTTCGGGAAGTCTCGGTGGCCTACCCGGCCGCCATCACGGGCTGCAGCGCGAATCCGCCGCTGAACCTGGCGCCAATCGCGGCCAACGACTCGTACGTCACGTCGATGAACACCGCGCTGACGGTGCCGGCCACGGGCATTCTGACCAACGACCGCGACCCGGAGGGTGGTGCGTTGACGGTGAACCTGCCGTTGAACACGACACCGCAGCACGGTACGGTGACTCAGAACGCGGACGGCTCGCTCGTCTACACGCCGACCACGGGTTACTTCGGTGTCGACACCTACGCGTATCGCGCGAAGGACGCCGGCGGCCTCGTCAGCAACCTGGCGACGGTCAGCATCATGATTCTTGGCCCGACGACGGCCACGGTGCCCAACGTGACCGTGACCTACGACGGCCTCTCGCACGGCACCAGCTGCGCGATTCTGGGTGGCGACGGCACGGCACTCCCGGGCACGTTGACCTACGTGCCGGCGTTGTCTGTGCACGTCGGGACCTACACGGCGACGTGCGCCTTTGCTGGCGACGGGCGGTACCTGAGCGCTTCGGCGACCGGAACGGTGCGCATCAATCCCGCGCCGCTGACCATCACGGCCACGCCACTGAGCAAGGTCTACGGCACGGCAGTGACGCCCGTGTTCACATCGTCGGGTCTGGCCAGCACTGACTCGATCAGCGCGGTGACTCTGACGACGGTCGGCGCGGTGGCGACGGCGCCAGTCGCCGGTTCGCCGTACGCGATTGTGCCGAGCGCGGTTGTTGGCACAAACCTGACCGACTACACGATCAACTACGTGAACGGTGCGATCACTGTCACGAAGGCGCCGCTGACCATCACGGCCAACAGCACCTCAAAGGTATCCGGCACGGTGGTCACGTTTGTCGGGACCGAGTTCACGGCAGGGGGCCTGATCAATGGCGACACCGTCACCAGTGCGATGCTGACCAGCACGGGCGCGGCATCGTCGGCAGCCGCCGGCAGCTACCCGATCGTGCCGAGCGCGGCGGTCGGCACGGGACTGGCGAACTACGCGATCACCTACGTCAATGGCACGCTGACGGTCACGCAGGCGAACCGCCCGCCCGTCGCGGTCAACGACGCGGTGACGGCGTTTGCGAACTTCGCCACGTCAATCCCGGTCATCAGCAACGACAGCGATCCGGACGGTGACGCCCTGGTCGTGACGGCCAACACCGCGCCTGCGCATGGCACGGTCACACGCGTGGGCAATGTCTTCTCCTACACGCCAACCGTCGGTTACACCGGCACGGATACGTTCACCTACACGATCAGCGATGGTCGCGGCGGCGTGGCGACGGCGACGGTCACGATCACGGTCTCCGGATGTGAGCCGGGCGCGTCAACGACGTTCACGCAGGGTGGATGGGGATCCTCGCCGAGCGGATCGAACCCCGGTGCCTTGCTGGCCTCGAAGTTCTTGACCGTATATCCGGCCGGGTCGGTGCAGATCGGCGGCGGTCGTACGCTGACCTTCACGAGTGTGGCTGCGATCGATGCGTTCCTCCCGCAGGGTGGCGCACCAAACAAGCTCCAGTACACGGTCGTTAACCCGACCTCGAGCAAGGGTGGCGTGTTCGCCGGTCAGGTACTTGCGCTGCAACTGAACGTCGACTTCTCGACGGCGCGCGTGACCAAGGGCGGTCTCGCGGCCAAGGTTCTGGCGTCTGGCAAGCTGGCAGGCTACACGGTCGGCCAGGTGCTGGCGATTGCGAACGGCGTGCTCGGCGGAACCCTGCCGCCGACGAACGTGTCGATCTCGGATCTGAACGGCATCGTCGATGCCATCAACCAGAACTTCGATAACGGCACCGCCGATCGCGGCTATCTGCTCGCGGACGCCGCGTGCGCGGCACAGAACCGCGCACCCGTCGCGGTCAACGACGGCTACTCGACGCTCAAGAACACGCGGTTGACGATCTCCGCACCGGGCGTGAAGACGAACGACTCCGATCCTGATCAGGACGTCATCACGGCGCAAATCGTGGCCACGACGACCCACGGCGCGCTCACCTTCAATGCGGATGGCTCGTTCAGCTACCTGCCGGCGACCAACTACGTCGGCTCCGATAGCTTCCTTACCGCGTCAAGGATGCGTCGGGCCTGAACAGCAACGTGGCCACCGTCACCATCACCATTACTTCAGTGGTCTGCTCGCTCTCGGCGAATGACGACACCTACGCGACCAACAAGAATCACGCGCTGGTGCTGAAGGCCGAGGGTGGCGTGCTCGCGAACGACGCGGATCCATTCGACCGCGGCATCACGGTCACGGAAGTCAACGGCAGCTCCTACAAGGTCGGCAGCACGACCTCCACCGCGCACGGCACGGTGAAGGTCAACGCGGATGGCAGCCTCATCTACACGCCGGCGTCCAACTACGCCGGCAGCGACTCGCTGACCTACAAGATCCGCTCGGCCTACAACAACAGCGTCAGCGCGTCGGCGACCGTGTCGATCATGGTGACGGCACACTACGACGGCGATGGTTGCGACCATGACCGCCGTGCGTCGGGTCACCAGGATGGCGATCACTGCAGCCATGACAAGGCCATGGACCGCCACTACGCGGGTGATGGCTGTGACCACGACCGCAAGCGCAACGGCCACCACGAAGGTGACGGCTGCGGCCACGACAATGACCTGCATCGTCATCGCGACGGCGACCTCTGCGATCACGAGCTCGGCCAGAACGGTCACTACAACGGCGACCAGTGCGATCACGAGCTGAGCGACCCGACGCACTACGACGGCGACGGCTGCTCGCACGAGCGCTACAGCTGGTACTCGTGGTGGCACTACGCCGGTGACGGTTGCGATCACGAGAAGCAGACGACGCATCACAACGATGGCGACGACTGTGATCACGAGCGCGGCGCCAACGGTCACAACGAGGGCGACGGCTGCGCGCACGAGCGCGAAGGCCACGGCCACGGTGCAGGCGACGGTTGCGATCACGATCGCAAGGTCAACGGCCACTCGGACGGTGATCGTTGTGAACACGACGAGCATCGTGGAGACGCATCGTCAGACGACAATGCGTGCGTGGCCAACGAGACGGATCACCACCACTACGGCGATAGCGACGATCACCACTCGGGCGACAACGATGATCAGGGTGGCGGCCATCACTCCGGCGACTACTGCGATCACGACCGCAAGAAGAACGGTCACAAGGACGGCGATGGCTGCGACCACGACCGCATCACCAAGCACACGAAGGGTGACACCTGTGACCACGACCGCCGCATCAACGGTCACAAGGAAGGCGACCACTGCGATCACGACCGTGCCGACCGCGATGACCGCCACGACCGGCACCGGGGCGACGGCAACGATGCCGCTCCTGTTGCACTGCTCCCGGCGGCCATTGTTGAAGATCGTCGAGACTAGATAGGGCAAGGCAGAAGGCAGAAGATAAGAAAGCAAAAAAGAGGGCAAGGGTCGGGAATCTGACCGTTGCCCTCTTCTTCATTTGTACGGCAGTTTAGATGGCGGCGAAGTGGCCGTTGTTGATCTGGGTCAGCGGCTGACGTGTGAATGTCGCGGCGTCAAAGGCAATGCGGTCAAGTCTGGCGCCCGGGAGCAAGCGCGGGATGGCCGACAGCAGCGCACGCGTGTAGGGGTGCGCCGCTCGGTCGAAGACGTCGGCGGCGGTGCCCACCTCGACCAGGCGACCTCGGTACATCACACCGATGCGGCTGCACACCTGACGAACGAGCCGCAGATCGTGCGCGATGAAGAGATAGGTCAGGCCGAGTTTCTGCTGCAGGTCCAGCAGCAGGTTCACGACCTGCGCCTGGACCGACACATCGAGGGCCGACACGGGCTCGTCAAGAACAATGAAGGACGGATTCAGTGCGAGCGCGCGTGCCAGGCCGATGCGCTGTCGTTGTCCGCCGCTGAATTCGTGTGGAAATCGCTGGAGTTGATCGCGGCTGAGACCGACCAGCTCAAAGAGCTCGGCGACCCTGGCTGCGCGATCCGCACCGGACCCCTGGCGATGAATGACGAGGGGCTCAGCGACGATGTCCGCGACGCGCATGCGCGGGTTGAGCGACGAGTACGGATCCTGAAAGACGATCTGAAAGTGTTTGCGCGCTGCGCGGAGTTCGGCGGCACTGAGCGCGGCCACGTCGTGGCCGTCGAAGACAATCCGACCGCTCGTCGGCTCGATGAGGCGCAGGATACAGCGGCCCGTCGTGGTCTTGCCGGACCCGGACTCGCCGACCAGGCCGAAGGTCTCGCCCCGCACGACCGCGAAGCTGACATCGTCAACGGCACGCACCGGGACCCCGCCGCGCCAGAGGCCGCCACGGCCGAATTCTTTGACGAGTCCTTGGACATCGAGCAGCGGTGTCATCGTACGAACTTCTCTGCCCGGATGCAGCGGATGTGGTGAGTGGCGTGAACCCCGACGAGGTCGGGTACGGCGGCCTCACAGCGGGGCTCACGATACCCACAGCGCGGCGCGAACGCACAGCCAGTTGGCCATTGACCGAGTGGTGGGACCGAGCCTGGAATGGCGGTCAGGCGGCCACCAGCGGCTCGCTCCGGCAAACACGCGAGCAGGCCCTGCGTGTAAGGATGTCCAGGCGCGGCGAAGAGCGTCGCGGTGTCGGCCTGTTCCACCACGCGGCCGCCGTACATGACGGCGACGCGATCCGTCATTTCTGCGACGACGCCCAGATCGTGCGTGATCAGCAGCAGGGACAACGAAAACTGACGACGCATGTCGCGGAGCAGGTCGAGGATCTCCGCTTGCACGGTGACGTCGAGTGCAGTGGTCGGCTCGTCTGCGATCACGAGCGAGGGTTCTGCGGTGAGTGCGAGAGCAATCATCGCGCGTTGGCGGAGGCCCCCGCTCAGTTGGTGCGGATAGTCGTCGGCGCGCCGTGCCGGATCGGGCACGCGCACGGCGTCGAGCAGTTCGACCGCACGACGCCGCGCGGCGGCGCCTCTGGCCAGGCCGTGCACCTCGAGGGTTTCACGAATCTGGAAGCCAATCGTGTAGACGGGATTCAACGCGATCATTGGCTCCTGGAACACGAAGCCAATCCGGCGGCCACGGATCTTCCGAAGTTCACGTTCGTCGAGGGCGGCCAGATCCCGTCCTTCAAACAGGATGCGGCCGCGCGTCATGCGGCCCGGCGGCTGCACCAGGCGAATGATCGACAGGGCCGTGACCGACTTGCCACTGCCAGATTCGCCCACCAGCCCAACCGTTTCACCGCGGTTGACCGTGAACGACACGTCGTTGACCGCGGCGGCTTCGCCGCCACCAGCCAGGGCAAAGACCGTCGTCAGTCCGGAGACGTCGAGGAGGGGGTCCGCGGCCGGGAGTTTAGATGGCGCGTTCACGGTATTCGCCAAAGACACCGCGGAGCGCATCAGCGACTTCGCCCAGGGTAGCGCGCGCTTCGATCGCCGCGAGGACGGGCGGTACGAGGTTGCTGCCACCGGTCGCGGCGGACGTGATCGCCGCCATGGCTTGCTGCCAGGCGGCCGCGTCGCGTGACGCGCGCACCGCACGGACGCGCGCGATCTGTGCCGCTTCGCCGGCCGGATCGATGCGGAGGAGTTCGATCGTGGGCGCCTCATCGGTCTGGAAGCGATTCACGCCGACCACGATTTGTTCGGCGTTGTCGATTCGCTTCTGTGCCTCATAGGCGGCGTCTTGAATGAGTCGCTGGATCCGCCCGGTCTCGATGTTGGCGAGTGTGCCGCCCGATTCGTCGATGCTGGCGATCAGCGCCTCGGCTGCTTGCTCGATGTCATCGGTGCGCCGCTCCACTTCCCACGAACCGCCAAACGGATCGACCGTGTTGGCGACGCCCGACTCGGCGGCGATGATCTGTTGCGTGCGGAGCGCGATCCTGGCCGCGTCTTCGGTCGGCAGTGCCATCGCTTCGTCCCGACCGTTGCAGTGGAGCGACTGCGTACCGCCGAGCACCGCCGCCAGCGCCTGCACGGCGACGCGGACGATGTTGTTGTCGGGCTGCTGGGCCGTGAGCGTGCTGCCGCCGGTCTGTGTGTGAAAGCGCAGTTGCTGGGCTTTCGGGTGAGTGGCGCCAAATCGATCGCGCATGATGCGCGCCCAGAGCCGGCGCGCCGCGCGGAACTTGGCGACTTCTTCGATCAGATCGTTGTGTGCGGCAAAGAAGAAGGAGAGTCGTTGACCAAACGCGTTGACGTCGAGCCCAGCCGCGCGCGCGGCGTCCACGTAGGCAATCGCGTTGGCCAGCGTGAACGCCACTTCCTGCACGGCCGTCGAGCCGGCCTCGCGGATGTGGTACCCGCTGATGGAGATGGTGTTCCAGTTGGGAAGTTCACGTTCACACCACGCGAAGATATCGGTGATCACGCGCAGTGACGCGCGCGGTGGATAGATGAACGTGCCGCGCGCGATGTATTCCTTGAGCACGTCATTCTGAATCGTGCCCGACAGCCGCGCGAGCGACCCGCCCTGCCGGCGCGCCACGCCGACGTAGAGCGCGAGCAGGATGATGGCCGTCGAGTTGATCGTCATTGACGTCGACACGCGGTCGAGTGGAATCTCGTCGAACAGCACCGCCATGTCTTCGATCGAGTCGATGGCCACGCCCACACGGCCGACCTCGCCGGCCGCCATGGCGTGGTCCGAGTCGTAACCGATCTGCGTCGGCAAGTCGAACGCGACGCTGAGGCCGCTCACGCCCTGCGCCAGCAAATAGCGGTACCGGGCATTCGACTCAGCCGCTGTACCGAAGCCGGCATACTGCCGCATCGTCCACAGCCGGCCACGGTACATCGTCGGCTGAATGCCGCGCGTGTACGGAAATTCTCCCGGCGCTTCCATCCGCAAATTCTAGACGGAAAGCCCGTGGCCGGGCGCGGGAAACACCGCGCGGCGCGTTGACACTCTGTACAGCCGATCGGTACAATGCTCGCCAGACGGTGCATGACGCATCGGAGATTGACGGACTCCTGAGCGTTGGACCGTGATCAGGTCAACGTGTTTGGGGCCGGTGGCTGGCGGAGGGTCGCATGGAATCACGCGTCGATTCGGTCATGCAACAGCTCGCCCGTGAGTTATCTGAAGCCATTGCCGCGGCGGTCGCCGCGGATCCCCGGATCGAAGCGTGTCGTGAGAAAGCTCGGGCCGAAGGCTACGAGCTGAAGCTCTCACTCGACGCGTCCGTGGGATTTGTTTCCACGACAGACCCCGCGACGACGCTCACGACCGTGGCTCAGCGCCGCTCGCTGCCGCGAGCCGCAGCTGAGATGACGGCGACCGATCGCCGGTTTCTCAAATCGCTCCGCATTGCGGCGGACGAGCCGGCACCCAAAGAAGTCGAATAGCAAAGACTGGAACGACGAACGAATCAGCGGCCGGAGGCCTGTTTGGCCACGGCTTCGGCTGCGCGAGCAGCAGCCTCAGGGTCACCGAGGTAGCGGCGGCCACGGGATTGCAACTGGTCGTCGAGGTCGTACACGAGCGGAATGCCTGTCGGAATGTTCAGCTCGGTGATGTCCTGATCCGAGATGTGGTCCAGATACTTCACGAGCGCACGCAGACTGTTGCCATGCGCAGCGATGAGCACACGCTGCCCCTGCTGAATGGCCGGCGCGATGGTGCCGTGCCAGTAGGGCAGGAAGCGCTCGACGGTGTCTTTCAGTGACTCCGTGCCGGGGATGTCGGCCGGTGCCACGGTCGCGTAGCGACGGTCGTGCAATGGATGACGCGAGTCGTTCAATGGGATGGCCGGCGGCGCGATGTCGTAGCTACGTCGCCAGATCTTGACTTGTGCATCGCCGTGCTCGGCAGCGGTCTCGGCTTTGTTGAGCCCCTGCAACACGCCGTAATGCTTTTCGTTCAGTCGCCAGTGATGCTCCACGGGAATCCAGAGCAGATCGAGTGCATCGAGCGCGAGCCAGCACGTGCGAATGGCGCGCGTCAGCACCGAGGTGTACGCGATGTCGAACGTGAAGCCGTCCTGTCTCAGCAGACGACCAGCGTCGGTCGCTTCCGCACGGCCCTTGTCGGTCAGGTCCACGTCGGTCCAGCCCGTGAAGCGGTTGTCGCGATTCCATTGGCTTTCACCGTGCCGGAGCAGAACGAGCTGAGCCATGACGGTTACTGAGCCAGTGCCTTGATCGCCTGACGGCCGGCGAAACGCGCCCCGGCGCCAAGTGCGCCTTCGATGCGGAGGAGTTGGTTGTACTTCGCAATGCGATCGGAACGGCTCGCCGATCCGGTCTTGATCTGGCCCGCGCCGGTGGCGACCGCCAGGTCGGCGATCGTGGTGTCTTCGGTTTCGCCGGAGCGGTGGGAGATGACGCTTGCGTAGCCTGCGCGCCTCGCCATGGCGACCGCGTCGAGCGTCTCGCTGAGCGTGCCGATCTGGTTGAGCTTGACGAGCAGCGCGTTGCCGATGCCCTCGGCAATGCCGCGCGCAAGAATTTCCGGATTCGTCACAAACACATCGTCGCCGACCAGCTGCACCCGGTCGCCAAGCGCGCGCGTGAGACCGGCCCAGCCGGGCCAGTCGCCCTCGGCGAGGCCGTCTTCGATCGAGATGATCGGGTACTGCCGCACCCAGTCTTCGTAGAGCGCAATCATCTGGTCGGAGGTGCGCGAGCCTTCGCCGGACTTCTTCAGGATGTAGGTGTGTGAGGCTTCATCGAAGAATTCGCTGGAGGCGACGTCGAGTGCGACCCACATGTCTTTGCCGGCGGTGTAACCAGCGGCGGTGACGGCTTCCAGCACGAGCTCGACGGCTTCACGGTTGGATTTCAGATTCGGTGCGAAACCGCCTTCGTCGCCGACGCCCGTGGCGAGGCCGCGTTTCTTCAGGATGGCGCGTAGCGCGTGAAACGTCTCCGCACCGGCGCGCAGGGCCTCCGAAAAGCTCGACATCCCGGCCGGCATCACCATGAATTCCTGGAAGTCGACATTGCTGTCGGCATGCGCGCCGCCGTTGAGGATGTTCATCATCGGCACCGGCAAGGTCTCTGGTGGCAGGTCCGGCCCCGCCAGTTTTCTGAGATGGGTGTGGAGCGGTTCGCCGCGCTCGGCCGCGGCCGCGTGGGCCACCGCCATCGACACGCCGAGGATCGCGTTGGCGCCGAGCCGGCCCTTGTTGGGGGTGCCGTCGAGCGCGATCATCGCGGCGTCCACCGCGCGCTGATCGGCGGCTTGCCCGATGAGGGCCATCGCGATCTCGCCATTTACGTGGGCGACGGCGGTTTGCACGCCCTTGCCGCCGTAGCGAGTCTTGTCGCCGTCTCTCAGTTCCAAGGCTTCGCGCGTACCGGTTGAGGCGCCTGATGGCACGTCTGCCCGGCCACGCGCGCCGGAGGAGAGCGTTATTTCAACTTCTACGGTGGGGTTGCCGCGCGAATCGAGGATTTCGCGGGCCTTGAGGCTGGAAATCACGAAGAAAATGCTACCACTTCCCGCCGAGGAGCATGGCTGGAAACTGTTGAAAACATAAGGGTTTGACTTGACCGAGTCGATCACCTACGATGCCTTTTGACGCGGAGGCTCTAATGACGAAGTCCGTACGCGCTCAACTCAACGTGTCAGTGGGTCTGCTCGTGGCCGTAGTGTGTACTCCAGCGCTGCACGCACAGACGCCTCCCGCCGCATCGAAGCAAATCAAGAAACCCGAATGGCAGCAAGCGTCGATCTCCGGCGGCAAGGTGCTGGGCATTGTGCGCGACGAGCGCGGCCTGGCCGTTGACGGTGTGAGGATTTCCGCTGTGGGGACGACGATCGCGACCGTGTATTCCGATCGGTCCGGACGCTTCACCTTGCCGTTGCCGTCAGGCGACTACGTGATTCGCGCGCAGCGCGATGGCTACGCGTCATCCAGCCGCGAAATCGTCATGGTGCGTCCGAGCAACTCGATCGAACGCACGATCACGATTACGCGTCAGCAGGTCACGGCCACCACCGCACGGCCGGTCATGGTCGCCGGTGTGTCGAGTGGTCCGTTCATTCCCGCCAGCGCTGTGGAGCCCGACCCCGAACATCCGCACGATGAGACTGCGTGGCGCCTGCGTCACATCAAGCGTCCGGTGCTCCGCGACAGCGGCGCCGTCGTCGCCGAAGCGGTCCGAGCGCAGAATTTCCGTCCACACAGCAACGGCTTCTTTGGTTGGGCCCTCGTCAATTCTGCCCGACTCGCGACGTCGTTCATTACCGACACCAACTTCACCGGTCAGGTAAATTTTGTGACGACAAGCGCGCTCGATTCGACGCTTGGTTGGTCGCAGCCGGAAGGCCCGCGCAGCATCGCGTATGTCGCGCTGAGTGCGCCGGTGGGGCAAGTGGGCGACTGGCGCGTGCGCGGGGCCATGAACGCGGCGGACTTGTCGTCGTGGGTGGTGCTCGGTGAATTCACGGCGCGGCAAACCCGCAGCCACGCGTTCGCGGTGGGGATGGCCTACAGCACCCAGACCTACACTGATCCGGCACAGCTGGCGTTTGCCAGCGACGCCGTTGCCACGACCCGCGCAGTGGGCGGCCTCTACGGCTCGGATCACTGGCGGATTGCGCCGGGCTTCGCTCTCGACTATGGCGTGCGATGGGATCGTGTCTCCTATGTCGCCAACGCACCGAACATGGTGAGTCCGCACCTCGGCGGTCGCCTCCACGTGGCCAAGCGGTTCTCGATTGTCGGTGACGCGGCCCAACGCATGGTCGCGCCGGGCAGCAATGAATTCCTGCCGCCCTCGTCGGCTGGCCCATGGCTGCCGCCCGAGCGCACGTTCTCATCCCTTTCGCGGAGCGGTATGTTTCGCGCGGAGCGTGTTCGTCACTTCGATCTCGGTGTCGAGAAGGCGTTCGGGCCTGATCGCTTGCTGTCGGTGCGCCGATTCCGTCAGCAAACGGATGATCAGACGGCAACGATTTTTGGTCTGAATACTGACGGCGCGCTGTGGGCCGCCGGCCACTACAGCGTGGCCTCGATTGGTGCGGTTAGCATTGACGGCTGGTCGATGCGCGCAGCCGGATCGGTGTCGTCGCGGTTGTCGGGCAGCGTCGAGTATTCGGTTGGTACGACCAACTGGATGCCAGGCGGCAGTGCGCATCGCGTAGAAATGCTGGCGCCTTCCGTGGTGCGCCGCGGTACCGATCGGCTCCAGGATCTCATGACATCCATCGACGTCGCCATTCCTGAGTCTGATACGCGTCTGTCCTTCGCCTACCGCCTCAATGCCGCGTTCAGTCGGAATAGTGCGCTGGCGTCGCCGGCTCCTGGTGGCCGCTTCGACATGCAGCTCAATCAGGCGCTGCCATTCCAGCCACTGCGCGGCGGACGACTCGAGCTGCTCGTCGCCGTCAGTAATCTCTATCGCGACCGCAGACAGCCAGGATCGCTCTTCGACGAGATCCTGACCGTGGCTCCGCCGACCCGTTTGCTCGGCGGCGTTCAGCTTCGCTTCTAGCTCGGCTCCAACCCAGTGGATCTCGGTTCCACCCCATTGAATCCGGGGAGGTCAAGGTTTCGTCGCACTCGCTTAACTGATTGATACAATAGAAGTTACATTGACGCCTGTCCTTGAACGAGCGGAACAGGCTTTGCTATTCGTTTATCGGTTGTCTCCGATTTCATGACCTCGTCCACGACCCCGCTCCGGCCCCTGATCCGCGTCGCCCTCCCCGTGGCGATTGCCGTGATTCTGGTGTGGCTGGCCGTGCTGAACGTGGCCCTCTTCCACCGGTTTACCACGCAGGAAGTGGAAGACGGCGTGCTGTGGAAGCAGCGCGGCGCTGACGTCGTCGCGGGTGAGATCGCGCCCGGCTCGGCCGGCGAGCGCGCAGGCCTCCAGGTCAACGACGTTCTGCTCGCGATTGATCAGCAGGAGATCCGCAACCCGAGCGACGTCACGACCCATCTGCACAACGCGACAGGACCGGTCACCTATCAGCTGGCGCGTGATTCTGCGCGCGAGATGCTGCCGCTGGTGCTGCAGCCGATTCCGACACTCGATCACACCCTCTACTACGCGCTGGCCGCTGTCGGCATCTTCACCCTCATCGTCGGCGCCTCTGTGCGCCTGCGGCGGCCGAACGATCAGGCCACGCTGCATTTCTTCTGGCTCACGGTCGCGTTTTTCGGCGGGCTCGCATTCAAGGAAACCGGCGAGTTCAACACACGCGACTGGTTTTTCTATTGGGCAGACGCGTCGGCGTGGCTCGCGCTGCCCGGCCTGTTTCTGCACTTCGCACTCGTATTCCCTGATCGTCCCCAGCCGTGGGTCGACACCGATCGCGGACGCGCCATGCTTCCGCTCTTCTACCTGCCTGCGTTGATCCTCGGCGGCGCGCGCGTCGTCGTGATCTCGCGCGGCGCGCTGGGACCGCAGAGTTCGCAGTTGCTCGAGCTGTTCGACAAGCTCGACATGTTGTATCTCTCGGTCGCCCTGATGGCGGGTCTCGGCGTGATGCTCCGCGTGCTACGGCGCCTGCGGTCGGTGACGGCGCGACGCCAGCTCCGATGGATCGTGTGGGGATCAACCGTCGGCGCCGTGCCGTTCATCGTCGGCTATGGCGTGCCGTTTGCGATTGGTCGTCCGATTCCGGGTGGCGAATATGCGTCTCTGCTTCTCGGTGTGATTCCGCTGGCGTTTGCGTCGGCGGTCGTGCGGTATCGGTTGACCGATGTTGAGGTCATCATCAAGCGCGGCCTGGCGTCGGCGTCGGTGGTGCTCGGCCTCGTCATCATCTACGTCAGCACCACGAGGTTCGTCGGCTTTGTGTTTCGCACGAATGCGGACCAGAACAACAAGATCGCCCTGCTCGCCACGCTGCTCGTGGCGCTGGTGGCGCCGTGGTTGTGGCGCACGATTCAGACCGCGGTTGATCGCCTCTACTATCGTGAGCGCTACGACTACCGCCGCGCGCTCGTGACGTTTGCGCGTGAACTCAACAGCGACCTCGACCTCGACCGCCTCAGCACACGGCTGGTCGATCGCGTGCGCGACACGCTCGCCACCGACCGCCTCGCTCTGTTTCTGACCGACCCGGCCGAGCCGAACGGTGATTTCGTTCCGGTTGCGACCACAGGATTTGCCGACGAGCCGGCGCCGAAGATTGCCCGCGGGTCCTCGCTTGGTGAACGCCTCCTCGCCGGCCACACCAGCGTCGTCGACGACGCGATTTTCAGCCGCAGGTTTTCGGGTGAAGAAGCCACCGAATGGCGTGACGCGGGGCTTGAGTGTTTTGTGCCGTGCGTCTCGAAAGATGTGACGATCGCCGTGCTCGCTGTTGGTCGCCGTGGCCGTTTCGAGCCGCTCAGCAGCGAAGACATGGCCCTGCTCGGTGCCGTCGCGGCGCAGGCGGCCACCGCCATCGAGAACGCGCGACTCTACAGCGCGCTTCGCTCGAAGGCCGAGGAAGTCGAGCGGTTGCGCCAGTTCAGCGACAGCGTGGTGGAATCGCTCAGTGACGGCCTCCTCGTTGTGGACCTTGAGGATCGCGTCTTGCGCTGGAATCGTCGCCTGGAAGATCTGCTCGGCCTCGAGCGAGGCCGCGTGGTCGGCCGACGGTTATCGACGGTGTTTGACACACCGTTCCTCAACAGCCTCTACGATGCACGTCGCCAGTCACCCGCAGCGGCGACGTTGTACCGTGTGCGGCTCACCGTGCAGCAGCGCGAATTGCTGGTGAACGTCGGCATTGCACCATTCAAGACGGCCGACGGCGTCACGGCCGGCTCGATCATCGTGCTCGAAGATGTCACGGATCGCGCGAATCTCGAAGAGCAGCTGCGTTTGTCGGAGAAGATGGCGGCGATCGGGCTCCTGGCCGCCGGCGTGGCGCACGAAGTGAACACGCCGCTCACCGGCATCTCGAGCTTCACGCAGATGCTGCTCGAGCGCTCGTCACCCGACGATCCCAACACACAACTGCTCGAAAAGATCGAACGGCAGACGTTCCGCGCTGCGAAGATCGTCAACAGCCTTCTCAATCTGGCGCGGCCGTCGGATGGCGAGGCCACGCTCGTGGACGTCAACGTCATCGTGAACGACGTGCTGTCGCTGCTCGAGCATCAGTTCCGTAATGGCCGGATTCAGGTCCGGAAGGAACTGGCGCCGAGCGGGTTGTATGTGAAGGGCGTCGAGTACAAGTTGCAACAGGTGTTTCTGAATCTGCTGTTGAACGCGCGCGATGCGATGCCGCGCGGCGGCTGGCTGACCTTGACGACCCGCAACGATGGTCGTGGCGCGTTGGTCGAAGTGGCGGATACTGGTACCGGCATTCCGAGTGAGCATCTCTCGCGCATCTACGATCCGTTCTTCACGACCAAGACCGACGGTCGCGGCACCGGGCTGGGCCTGTCGGTGACGTACGGCATCGTGCAGGAACACGGCGGAACCCTGACCTGCGACAGCACACTTGGCCACGGCACGCGGTTCACCCTGACACTCCCTGTCGTGACTCAGCGGGTGAGTGAAGCGGTGGCGCACTGATGGCGCGTAGCCACGGCACGATCCTCATCATCGACGACGAAGAGATCATCCGCGAGGCGCTCGATGCGCTGTTGTCGGGTGACGGCCACACGGTGCGCAGCGCCTCGACGGCGATGGAAGGGCTCGACAAGCTGCAGTCGGGTTCCTACGATGCGGTGCTGCTCGACCTGATGCTGCCCGACCGCAACGGACTCGACGTGCTTGAAGATATTCGACGGTTCGACGAAGACCTGCCTGTGGTGATGGTCACAGCCTACGGCACGATCGACAACGCGGTGACGGCGACCAAGCAGGGCGCGTTTCACTACTTCACCAAACCATTCAAGAACGATGACGTGTTGCTCGTCGTGCGCAATGCGGTGGATCGTCGCCGATTGGTGCGCGAGAACCGCGAGTTGCGGCATCGGCTCCAGACCGGCTCGCATCGGTTCGACGAAATCATCGGCGGCAGCCCGAAAATGCGCGAGGTGTTTGATCTGATTTCGCGCGCCGCGCCGAGCCGCACGACCGTGCTGATTCAAGGCGAGAGCGGCACGGGCAAGGAGCTTGTGGCGCGCGCGTTTCACCGGAAGTCTGCGCGAGCCGACAAGGCGTTCATCACGGTCAATTCCGGTAACCTGCCGCCGGACCTTCTTGAGTCGAATCTGTTCGGCCACGTGAAAGGTGCGTTCACTGGTGCCGTGGCGCCAAAGAAGGGCCTCTTCGAGCTGGCCGACAAGGGCACGATCTTCTTTGACGAGATCGGCAACATCCCGCTCGATACGCAGGCCAAGCTGCTTCGCGTTATTCAAGAGCGCGAGTTCATGCGTCTCGGCGGCGTCGACACTATCAAGGTCGACGTGCGCATCATCGCGGCGACCAACGTCGACCTGCGCAAGATGATGGATGAGGGCAAGTTCCGCG
Organism: Acidobacteriota bacterium; assembly: GCA_947467605.1. Taxonomy (GTDB): domain Bacteria; phylum Acidobacteriota; class Vicinamibacteria; order Vicinamibacterales; family SCN-69-37; genus SCUN01. The sequence goes on along the minus strand of CANIII010000014.1, from coordinate 39,917 downwards.
AAGACCTGTTCTACCGGCTGAACGTGATTGCCGTGATGCTGCCCTCGCTCAGCGAACGCAAGGAAGACATTCCATTGCTGGTGCAGCACTTCCTCGTGAAGTACGGCGAGGAGAACAAGAAGCCGAAGCTCCTGCTCACGGCGCCGGCGATGGATCGCCTGGGTGCGTACGACTGGCCCGGCAATGTGCGCGAGCTCGAGAACACGATCGAACGAGCCGTGGTCCTGTGCCCGGGCACCGAAATCGGTCCCGAGCTGATCCCGGACAACGTCGCCGGGTCGCCTGCGTTCGAACCGCTCGACGTCAGCATTCCCGCCGACGGCATTCACTTCGATGAAGTGATTTCAACGCTGCGTCAGCGATATATCGAAGCCGCACTCGAGGCAAGCGGCGGCGTGCAGAAGCGCGCGGCTGAGCTGTTGCACATCAAGCCGACCACTCTGAACGAAATGATCAAGCGCTACGACATTCGTCCGCGGCGGAAGCGTGGGTTGGACGATCGCCCACCCTCGCGGCCGGACGATGACCGGCTCGACGATCCCGACGCCGACTGATCGTCGCGACGCGACGTCGAGCGTTCGTCGCGACGTGAGGCGGCTTGGTCGTCACGACGTGACGTTGATTGATCGTCACGACGAGAATGTGCTGTCGTCGTGGCCGCCGCCGAGCCCGAACCGCCGCGAAGCCGCGTGAACATCCGCTCGTATTTCGAGATGATCACGTCCCACCCGTAGTTCTTCTCCACGTAGGCGCGGCCGTTGACGCCCATGGCTTCGCGCAGGGGTGCATCTTTCAGCAACATCTTCAGCGATTCCGAGAACTCGTACCGATCGGCGTAGAAGAGGCCGGCATTGCTGCGTCGGCAGTGGTCCACGAGCACCTCGGCCCGCGCGTTGGCCAATACCGGCGTGCCGACGGCGAAGGCCTCGAGGGCCAGCAGCGAGAGGCTTTCGTACGGTGAGGGCACGACCACCACGGTCGCGGCTTGTAAGGCGTGGAGCCGCTCCTGGTCGGGCAGCAGGCCGGCGAAACGCACGCGGGGATCGTCGGGCAGCGGCATCAGCTTCACGCCCATCAACATCAGCGACGCATCACCCCCGTCGTGCAGGAAGTTCTGGAAGTACTCGAGCAGTTCCTCGCAGCCCTTGCCCGGATCGATGCGGCCGCCATAGAGCAGAAACGGGCCGTGCATGCGGTGGCGCCGGCGGAAGTCGTTGGCTGGGCCTTCGATGTGCGCCGGGAGCGCCTCGCGCGCGGCCTGCGGCGTCACCATCGCCGCGGCGCTGGTGTCTTCGTCGTCGACGCTGTGCCCGGCCTCCGGCAACTCGACGCCGCAGCCGACGACGTCTTCGACGAGCGCGCGGAGGCGGAATTTCGAGTTGATCATGCGGCGTTCGGAATCGGTGTTCCACACAATGCCGGCCGCACTGGCGAACACGTTCTCGTAGATCTTGAGTCCGATCGCCGGCTCGTCGTGCGCCGTCGGCACCAACAGGCTCTTGGCCGGCGCGATCTTCATCCCGAGCACGGTCGGGGCGTAGAGGTAGGTGAAGAAGATCAGGACGTCGTAGTGCTGATGATGTCGCTCAAGGTACTCGAGCAGGCCTGGGGCCCACGGGCCCTGCTGTTTCAGCCACTCGAGTTCGTCCGCCGGCGTGTGGCGATTCTCGAAGATCCAGTCGGAGTAGGCGTTGAACTCTTTGAGGTTGCGCGTGCGCGAGCAGGCGAACCGTCGTACCGTGACGCCACGGATGCGATCGGTGCCCTCGGGATATTCGTTCTGCCAGCTGATGTAGTCGCGCGCGCACGTCGTGAGCACTTCGACCTGATGCCGAGGCGCGAGACGTTCGGCGATCAGCCGGCAGTGATACTCCGAGCCGCCGAGAATCTCTGTGCCGTACCGTTGAACGATAAAGGCGATTTTCACAAATCCATCCGTCGCCGGGCGCTCACGCGACCGCGGCCAGCACCGAGCGCACCTGTGATTCCAGGCGCTCCCGGCTGAAGTCCTTGAGCCGCGCACGCTGGCCGGTAATGACCTGCGTGCGGAAGGGCTCGTCATAGATGAGCGCGGCCAACACCTCCGCCGCCTGCTCAAGATCTTTCGGCGTGAAGCACACGCCGGCGCCGCCGAGTGTTTCCGGCACGGCCCCCGCGCCATACGCCAGCACCGGCACGTCCATCGCCATCGACTCCACAAGCGGCACGCAGAACCCTTCGTGCTCGCTCAGCGACACATACGCGTGCGCGTGACGGTAGTACGCCGCCAGTTCGATATCCGGCACCGCCCCCGTGAACCAGAACCGTTCGTTCATCATGCGGTACTCGGAGATTAGTCCACGAATCGATGCGTAGTAACTCGGCACGGCGTCGTATTTGCCAACGAAGATGAAGCGGTAACGGAAGTCGACGTAGCGCTTGTAGATTTCCGCCAGCCGGATCACGTCTTCGATCTTCTTGTTCGGTGCGATGCGGCCCACAAAGAGAATGTTGACGAAGTCGTGCGCCAGAATCGATTCGATCGCCGGCACCGGCCCCGCGTTCCGGAGTCGATCGGTATCCACGGCGATGGGCAACACGCCCGTCTCGCCAAATCCCAACGACTCAAGCTCCGCGCGGTTGTACTCCGACACGCCCAGCGCCAGATCCGTGCGGTCCGCCATCGTGGCTAACTGCTCCCGACCCACCTGGCAGAAGCGGGCGAGGCCCGCGTCCCAGGGCGCGAAGAAGTGCGCCGGCGTGACGTTGTGGTAGTGCAGGATGCGCGTGCCGGGCAGCCGGCCAAACGCCTCGGTCATCGGCGACGGCACCGCGTAGTGGTAGATCGTGATGTCGCCGTCGCGCGACGCCGCATCGGTCCACGGCAGCGCGTCGCCTTCCATGTCGTTGTCGATCGTCAGCGAGAAAATGTGCGACTCGTGGCCCCAGGCGCGGAACATGTCGCGCAGCACGCGCGCGTTGTCGCCAATCGCGTCGCCGCGGTGTGCGGCTGCGATCCACTGGTTGATCGTCACACTCTTACTCACGGCGATGACTCAGGTCGGCCACGGCCGACTCTTCGGGAGCCACCGGCAGTGAACGAAACGCCGACGGCCGCAGTTGACGGAGTTCTTCGAGCTCCTCAGCCAGTTTGAACTGGCGCCAGAAGTCGTACGCGATCGGCGGCAGCGGCTTGCGCGGCGTCGACAGCACGCGATCAACAAAGCGCAGCACGGTGCCGCTGAAATCATGCGCCAGCAGCCGATCGAGCGCCTGATCCTGAGCCTCCAGAATGCGGTCGGCCATCGCGTGGTCCGTGGTGATCGCGTGCATGAGCGCCGCGACGCGGACCGGATCCTTCTCGGTGTACAACACCCCGCCACCATCCATCGTGGCCGGGATCGCCGTGGCCGCGTACGCCAGCACCGGCACGCGCTTGTAGAAGCTCTCGATGAGCGGCACACAGAAGCCTTCGTGTTCACTCGCGCAAAGAAAGAGATCCGCGCAATCGTACAGGGCCGTCAGTTCCGCGTTGGTAACCTGGCCGACGATGTAGACATCCGGAACGCCAAGACGCGCCACGAGCGAATGGAGTTGCGCGACGTAGCCGTCGACGCCGTTCTGTGCGCCGGCCAGGATCAGCCGTGCGCGCGGATTGTAGAGCGTCTTGTATGCGTGGAAGAACCGGATCAGGTCATCCGGCCGCTTGTTCGGAATCACGCGGCCAACAAACAGAATGTTCGTCCACTCGTCGTCGTACGCATCGAGCACGCGCTGGTCCGGCGCGACGTCGAGATGCGCAAAGTCGGGGACGACGGGCAGCACGTCCGTCGGTGAAAAGCCGAGAGCGTCGAGTTCCTGCCGGTTGAACTCCGAGTCGCCGAGCGCGAGGTCGACGCGATCGCGGTACGCCGTCAACTCGCGGCGGCCGTGATAGCACTGCTTGACGAGCTGTGGATGCACGCCCAGGAAGAACTCCGGCGGCGTGATGTTGTGGTAGATCAGCACCATTCGCGCCGGCAGGGCGTACGCCGTGCGTGACGCGCGCGAGCCGATCGAGAAGTGGTGAATGAGGATGTCGTCCGGCCCAACCTCGTTGACCATGTCCTGGTAGTCCACCGTCAGGTCTTCGAGCCGCGGATCCGCGTTGTCGACGATGATCTCCGACTCGTAGCCGGCGCCACGCAGCGTGCGGCAGATGCCAAGCACTTCGTTGCCAATCGCATCGCCGTATCCGAGCGTCGCGAGGATCTGATGGACCTTCGGCTTCATGACTAGCGCAGCACCGGTCCCTTCGGTGCCCCATCCACGACGCCGGCCGCCGGCGGGACGTTCTTCTTGCGACGCGCAAACCAGCCCGGCAGCGGCTCGATCGTCGTCTTGGACGGTTCCTTCTTGAGCCGCTCGAACATCTCGAGATATTTTCGCTCGATCACCGGCCAGGCGTAATGGCGTTTGAAGAAGTCGCGCCCGTTGCGACCCAGAATCTGATTGAGCGGTCCACTCGCTTCGAGCGCGTACATGGTCTCGGCGAATTCTTCGAAGCTCTCGTAATACAGGCCTGCGTTGCTGCGGATGGCCTGGCCGCGCAGCACATCGCACGTGCCGTTGGCGAGCACCGGCCGACCGAGTGCCCACGCTTCGAGCGCCACCATCGAAAGGCTTTCGTACGGTGATGGCATCACGAGAAAGTCGGCACCGCCGAGCGCGTCGAACTTGTCTTCATCCGACACGAAGCCCAGGTGTTTGATCCGCGGGTGTTTGGGAATCGGCAACACGGCGGAACCGGCGAGCACCAGATCGAGCCCGTCTGGATACATCGTCGCGTAGCGCAGGAAGTACTCGAAGAGTTCCGCGCAGCCTTTGTTGGCGTCGATGCGGCCGATGTACAAGGCGTACGGACGCTTGAGGTTGAACTTGCGCTTGGCGCGCCACGGCTGCACGCGCTCGGGGATGTTGGAGCCGATACCGACGACGACGCCCGGAACCTGGCGGTTGTTGGATACCGCCTGGATCATGGCGCGCTCTTCGAGCGAGTTGTACATGATCGCGCGCACGCCGCGGAAGATCGGTCCGAAGATCGCGGCGCCGATCGATGGCTCACGCTCGGCCGTTGGTACGAGCACGGCCTTGTCGGCGACGGATCGCACGCCGTGCCACGCGTGGTAGTACCGCGCGCTGAAGAACACGAAGAAGTCGACGTCGGCCTGAATGCGCCCTATGTGCTTGATCAGGGCCTTGCTCGTGGGCCCCTCGCTCTCGAGCCACGCGAGTTCGTCCGCGAGTGAGTGCGTCTTCTCGAACACGGCGACCGACCGGCGGCCGAAGTCGTCGGGGTTGCGCGGCGCGGTGACCGGGAACCGCAGGACCGTGATCCCGTTGACCTTCTCTTCGCCGACCGGCAACTCGTTCTTCCACGTGATGTAGTCGCGCGCGCACGTCGTGAGCACCTGCACCTCGGCATGCCGGGCCAGGCGCTCCGCAACGTATCGCGCGTGCAGTTCCGCGCCGCCGTTGATGTCCGCGCCGTAGCGCTGGACGACGATTGCGATCTTCACTCTTTCGGCCCTTCGGAGGACGCCGGCGGCTGATCCGGGATGGACTCATTTCCACCCGACTCGTCCGGACCGTCGTCATCTGGTCCGTCGTAGTCGTTCTCGGCCCCTGAACCCTGCACACCGGGCTGGCCCTGGACGTTAGACTCCGTGCCCGGGACGCCACCGCCCGCCGCGTTCTGTCCGGGCCGACGGCGACGACGACGACGGCGGCGGCGTTCGCCGCGTTCGCCCTGGTCACGTGATTCGAGTCCGGCACGCTGTGGATCGGCGCTGGCGTTGGCCTGCTGGGGCGTGCGTTCGCCCTGCGGCGCGCGTTCGGCTTGTGCCTTCTCGCCTTGTGCCTGGCGCTCGCCCTGCGGCTTGTCGCCTGGCTGGCGATCGCCCTGCGGCTTCTCACCCTGCGGCTTGTCGTTCTGATTTCGCTCTGGCTGCGGGCGATCGGGCTGGCGCGGCGCCGGCTTGTATTGCACGACCGTCTCGAGAGCGCGTGCACGACGCTCGTCGAAGTCCATGCGGCTCGACAGCGATTCCACGCGCATCTTCAGGTTGCTGTTCTCGATGCTCAGTCGCGTGAGTTCGACGACGACGTTGTGGATGACCTCGTAGTAGAGCGAGTCCATCTCTTCGCGCTGGCGGAAGCGGTTGTGGAACCCCGTGTTGATTTCCGTCTGCTTGTCGTTGAGCGTGGCGGCGAGTTTCTGCACGGCCGCGTTGATGTCGTGCATGATCGACACCGGGTTGATGAAGAGCTTCATCACGGGCGCGAGCAGGCTGCGGATGCTGGCGAGCGTGGACCGGTGCGTGCCCGAGACGGTCAGCGCCTCGATGCGGACGTCGAGCGCCGGCGGGGCCGGGCTCGGCACGCGGTTGCGCCGGAACTCTTCGACGAGATTGGATCGGATGCCGCGCGGGTCCAGGAACTTCTCGAGCTTCACGCTCGCGAGTTCTTTGATTTCCTGCTCGGTGTAGTCCGCGCCGCGCTTCTCACGAATGCGCGCGCGGATCTGCCGCATGATCTGTTCGACGTCAACAGCGTCGGCACGGATCTGAAATTCAGCCATGGGTTGTTCTCCTGAAACAAGTCATTACTTCAAGGGTCCGTAGATGATCGCGGCCACGAGTGCGCCCCAGAGCAGGATGCACAGTTGCAGCGGCCGGTCTGACAAGAGCAAGTCCGAAGGGTTCCCGTGGCTGTCGCCGCGGTGAATGAGATAGAGATACCGAAACATGCCGTAGATCGGCAGTGGAAAGGTGAAGAGCAAGTGGTCGGTGCCGAACTTGGTCACCGTCTCCGGGTTGATGGTGTAAAACGCGTAGGCGAGCAACGTGCACGCCATGACCACCGACAGCATCTGATCGAGCATCGGCAGGGAATAGTGTTCGAGGCTGGGGCGATGGGAGCCCGCGCCGCTGGCAAGCGCTGATAACTCGGCGCGGCGTTTGCCGAAGCCGAGGAACAGCGCGCCGAGCAGCGTCAGCACCAGCAGCCAGTGACTGAACGGCACGTGCAGCACCACCGCGCCGGCGTAGGCGCGCAGCACGAACCCGAAGGCGATGACGAGGACGTCGAGGATCGCGCTGTGTTTGAGCCAGAACGAGTAGCTCGTCTGCAACAGCAAGTAGGTGAGGCCCACGAGGAAGAAGCCGCGGTCGATGGTGAAAGCACCGACGAGCGCGCCGAGGCCGAGTAGCAGTGCCGCGCCTTGGGCGGTGCCAACGCCGAGCGCGCCTGACGCAATCGGCCTGCGAGACTTTGTGGGGTGATGCCGGTCGGCGTCACGATCCTGAATGTCGTTGATGAGGTAGACGACGCCTGAGAAGAGACAAAACAGGCCGAAGGCCGCGGACGCGGTGGCGACATCTGCCGGATTGAGCAGCTTCTGACCGAAAATCAACCCGGCGAAGACCACAAGGTTCTTGGTCCACTGTCCGGGCCTGAGGGCGAGCAGAAGATTTGTTGCCAGCGAGCGACCGCGCACCTCGGTGCCGGATGAGACCGGTACCACGGATGACGGGATATTCTCTTGCGCCATGTGGCCGAGCGGCAGTGCTGAGAAATGGACGAGGGGCGAACCCCTCGTCACTCAGAACGAACGCCGCCGGTGGCGGAGCTTACGAGAAGCTCGCGAGCGCTTCCGGCTCGTTGTCGAAGGTCTCGAAGACCGTGAGCAGTTTCGTGATCATCAACAGGTCCGTGATGCGCTTGGTCAGGTTGACCAGCTTGAGCTGGCCGCCCTGACGGCTCACGGTCGTGTAGGTGCGGACGATTTCGCCGAGGCCTGCGCTATCGATGTAGGGGACATCTGCCAGGTTCAGCAGCATTTTTTTATGGCCCTGAAGGATCAAGGAGTTGATCTTGTCCTTGAGCACTTCATCGCCCTCACCGAGCGTTACTTTGCCCTTCAGGTCGAGGATCATCACCGACCCAACGGCGCGCTGTTCAATCTGCATCAGAAGCTCCTTTAACTTTCGTGTCCGTAAGTACTTACTGCTACAGCGCCGTGGAGGCGCCAAGCGGATTTCGACACATCGCCAAAACCCGGAAAATTGCCCTTAGTCTAGGTGTTTCGCCTGTCTTTCACAAGGCCAGACCGGGCCATGCTAGGGTACAGCCAGTCGCCGTGCAAAACCGTGAACTCCTGCCGCCCGAGCGGCTGAACGTCATCAATCGACTGACCGTGGTCGCCCGCCTGCTCTCCAGCGCTGTGCACGACACACGAAATGCCCTCCAGATCGTCACTGGCCATGCGGAGCTCTTTGCCGAGACGTCGGCGGATCCGGAGAAGTCGCGCGATCGGTCACGGGCGATTCTGACGCACTCGGATCGTGCCACGCAGCGGCTTCATGGTCTGGTCTTGATGGCGCAGGATGCGCCAGTGGCGCCAAGCCGCTTCGAGCTCGGCGCGCTGGTCGATGAAGTGATTGGCCTGCGGAAGTCGTCGTTTGGCCGGGCGCGCATTCGCGTGTCACTGGCGCCGGCCGACCCCGCGACCCCGGAAATCTGGGTCCGCGCGTCGCGCCCCGATATCGTTCGGGTCGCCGCCAATCTCATGTTGAATGCGGAGAAGGTGGTGACGGGCCGGCCGGATGCACAGATTGTGTTCTCGGTCGACGTCGTTGGTGGCCGAGTACAGCTGTCGGTGCGCGATACCGGTCCCGGCGTTTCGGCCGAGGTGCTGCCAACCTTGTTTGATGCGTTTGGACCTGGCGATGGTCCGGGCATTGGCCTGTTTGTCTCGAAGTGGTTGACGGAGCGGGCGGGTGGCTCGCTGACGCTCGTCAGCAACGATGGTGGGGCGACGTTTGTGATGGAATTGCCGCAGGATTGATGACGACAGCCGAAAACAAGACAGGCGGGATGAGCTCGGCTCATCCCGCCTGTTTCTTGTTGAGGGGGACCTACTGCGGAATGTTCACTCGCAACTGGCTCAGCGGGAGCTTGTTCACTTCATCGATGACCTTGGCAAAGGCTCGCGCACTCTGCTCAAGGCCGTAGGCCGGCACCGCCTTCAGCGTATCGAGGTCAGTGTGGTAGACCGTGTGATCGATGATGTGAAAACTCGGCGCCATCGTAGAGAGTGATCCGAGTTCACCGCCCGGGCGGGTTTCCGGCGTGGAGTACAGGGCCATGCCGTACTGTTTGAAGACCCGGTCAACGATCGCCTTGAGTTGATCGCTGCCGCCGACGAACCAACGGCGGGCGCTGACGAGATTCGAGGCATACATCGTGCCGCCGACCAAGTATGTTGCGACTTGCGCCGTGTGTTCGGCATTCAGGAGCACAGCGGTTTTTTCCAGCGTCGCCTTCATGTTGGCCCGTACCCACTGCGTGCCCCCGTTTGGTCCCGATGGCGAGTGGTGCGCTGATGTTGTGAAGAACACCATGCTGCGTTTCCGCTGCGCCTTGGGCACCTTCGCGTAATGCTCCGCCAGGGCCATGATGGTTGACATCCCGGACGCATTGTCCATGGCACCTTCAAAGAAGCAGTCGGTGTGAGCCATCAGTGCAACGTTTTCATCGCCCGTGCCAGGCAGGACGCCGAAGACGCTCGCGCTCTTGAGGCCGGTCTTCATTTCCACGGTCAGCCGAACCTGAATCTTGGGCGACTCGTGCTTTTCGATCATTTCGCGAATGGCCGTGCCATCCTGATTCCCGATGATGAACACCGGCATCGTGGCTGGCGGCGTCGTTGCGCCACCAGCAGGTTCGTTCATCACATTGCCCGGGATGCCCAGGACCATGATCAATGCGGCAGCGCCGGCCTCCTGGGCATGGGCAATGGCTTGAAATGTGATCGCCGAGTTCTCCCGTCCGCCTGGATTTGGAAACCCGTACACGACGGCCGCCTTGCCCTTGAGATCGCGGCCCATAAAGTCGGCGGTCATGCCAGTACCAACCCAGACGGGCTCAAGGAATACGGTCTCACCACCTTTGGTGCCCACCGATGCGTAGAGTGGAAATGCGGTCTTGATCGGAACCGTGGTTACGGAACCCTTTACGGTGACGTCCCATGAGGTTGGGAACCACTGTTCAGGCAGGTCAAATTCCTGCATATGAACTTGTTCGAGTCCAACGCGTTTGAACTGCGCCATCACCCATTCGGCCGCCATCCGATCGTAGGGAGTGCCCGCAATGCGGCCCCAATACTGATTGCCGATTCTGCTGTTCGTCATGATCGACGGATGGAACCTGCTGGTCAGTTCGCTTGTGAGGAGTTTTCTCTAGCCATGTCTGAAGCCGTTGCCATTGGAATCATGCGTCAGGCCGTCGAGATGGCGGTCATGGTCACGCTGCCGTTGCTGCTCGCCGGGCTGGTGGCCGGCGTGCTGGTCAGCATCTTTCAGACGGTGACGTCGATTCAGGACAACGTCCTCGCGTTCATCCCGCGCGCGGCCGCGATCTTCGCGGTGTTCACGCTGACGTTCCCGTGGATGCTGCGGCAGATGAGTAGCTTCGCGATCATGTTGATTCGGCGGTTGCCGGAACTCGCAAAATGAACGACACGATGATCCAGTTCGGACTGCTCCTGGTCCGGCCGGGACTCATGATGTTGACGGCGCCCTTCTTCGGCGCGGTGTTTGCCCCGCCGCAGGTGCGCGCGGGGCTGTCGCTGTTGATTGCGTTCACCCTGGCGCCGCTCGTCCCGCTGCCAGACGTGCATTCGCCGGCGGGCCTCGCCGTGATGTTGGGTCGTGAAGGCGCGATTGGATTGTCGCTGGGCCTGGCGATTCGCTTGCTGACAGCGGTGGCGGAGTTCGCCGGTGAGCTCGGCAGCTACCAGAGCGGCATGTCGGCCGGCGCCATGATCGATCCGGTGAGCGGCGTGCGCAACACGCAGATTGCCGCGATCTACACGAACCTGACGATCATCATTTGCTTCGTGACCAACGCGCACCATGTGTTTCTGCGCGCGCTCGTCGCGTCATATCAGAGCGTACCGATGGGGATCGGTGGCGTCGCGTCAGGTGTCGCGGGTTCGGTCTCCCACATGCTCGGCTTCGTGTTTGTCTTTGGCATGCGGCTCGCTGCGCCGATGCTCGTCGTGATGCTGCTCGTGGAAGTCGTGCTCGGCCTGATGACGAAGGTGGCGCCGTCGCTCAACATCATGACGCTCGGTGCGCCGTTGCGCGTGCCGATTGGGTTGCTGCTCGTCGCGATCACCACGGCGACGCTGCCGAATCTGCTCACGCACATGGTGCCGGCCGCACTGCAGCTCGCGATGGAAACGGCGAGAGCGTTCAAGTAGCCCGCCATGTCGAGCGACAAGACAGAGAAACCTTCCCCAAAACGCATCAAGGAGGCGAAAGAGCGCGGCCAAGTCGCGCGCAGTCGCGATCTGGCGTCGTCAGCGGCACTGGTGGCCGGCACGATCGCCATGGGCTGGCTCGGACCGCGCATGCTGCACACGCTGACGGAGCGACTGGCACAAGGGCTGCGATTCGTCGGCGACAACGCCAAGGCAGACATGGCCGCCGACACGATGGCGTCGCTTGTCTGGGCCGATGGCGCAACGTTCGCGCTCGTGGTTGGTCCGCTCGCGCTCACGGCGGCTGGCGTCGCGGTGTTCGCGCAGGTCTCGCAGCACGGTCTGGTCTTCGCCAAAGATGCACTCGCCATCAAGTTTGATCGGCTCTCACCATCGAACGGGATCAAGCGGCTCGGCTGGAGTCAAGCCGGGTTCGAGCTGATTCGCGCGACGATTGCCGTGACGGTGATCGCGTGCATCGGCTATCGGGCCGTAGCAGATCTTGTGGTCGATGCGCGCCTGTTGGCCGGCATGGCGCCGGGGCAGTCGGCCGCGACGGCGTGGGACCATGTCTGGAAGTTTCTGTGGCGCTCGGGTATCGCGATGGCGACCCTCGGCATCCTCGACTACGGCATGCAGCGCTACAAGCTGATGAGCCAGTTGAAGATGACGAAGCAAGAAGTGAAAGACGAATCGAAATTGATGGAAGGCAATCCGGAAATCAAGAACCGCGTGCGCCGCGTCCAATTCGAGATGTCTCGCCGGCGCATGCTCGCGTCAGTGAAGACGGCGTCTGTCGTGATCACCAACCCGACGCACTACGCCGTGGCGCTTGAGTATCGCCGTGGTGAAATGGCCGCGCCGCGCGTCGTCGCGAAAGGTGCCGACGCCATGGCGCTCAAGATCCGCGCCGCGGCACGTGAGCACAACGTGCCGATCATGGAAAACCCACCCCTCGCGCGCGCACTCCACGCCAATGCCGAAGTCGGTGACTTTATCCCACCAGACCTCTTCGGCGCCGTGGCCGAAGTCCTGGCCTACCTCATCCGCATCAAACAGCTGGTCATGTAGAAAAACATCGGGAGTTAATTGGGAAGGTTTTCCCAATTAACTCCCGATGTTTCTTACCGTTTCGCACCGGCCGGCTGAAGCCCGGCCGCTCCATAAACTACTTACCGATCATGAGGATCGAGAAGGAGCCTGGGATCAGGGGAGCCTGTCCGCCACGGCCGCCACCGGCGGGTGGCGGCGGCGCGGGGCCACGCTCGGCCGCCATCGTGAAGATGTGGCCGGTCTTCGTGTCGATCGCGATGCACTTGGCACCCGCCATCGTCGGCAGGTTCTGCAGCACTTCAAAGGTCGTCGCGCTGGTCTCTTTGATGATCGTCAGCGTGCCGTTGCCCTGCGTGCTGAACGCCTCCATCGTGGACGCGTTGAACGTGGCGCCATCGGAGCTGCCCGCGAGAGGGAGGCGCGTCAGAATCTTGCCGTCCTTCGCATTCAGGATCACCATCGCCTGCGGTGGTTTGGCGTTGGGATCCGGTGTCGGTGCCGGTGCTGCCGGCTGGCCTGGCGTGCCCCGCGCGGGTGCGGCACCAACGGCGCCGCAGGCCGCGAACAGAATGTTGTTCTTGGCATCGAGCGCGAGGCCATTGCACGCGCCGTTGTCGCCGAACGGATAGGTCGCCGTCAGCTTCATGGTCTTCGCGTCAATCACGGCCACGCCACCGGGCCGCTCCTGCAACACCTGATAGATCATGCCCTTGCCGTCGCCAATCGTCTGTTCCGGCGTACCGCCGAGCGCGATGTGCCCCAGGACCGCGCCGTCCTTGGCGTCGACCACCAGCAGGCTTTTGGTCGGATGGCTGCCGATGTAGACGCGGTCATTGAACGGGTCGCAGTAGATGCCATCCGCACTAAAGACCGCATCGCCTGCCGCAGCCGGCGCGGGCAGGTCGATGTTCTTGATGAACTTCATCGCCTTCGCGTCGAACATCGCGGGTGCTGGATGGTCACTCGTGAATCCGTGCCCGGCCGATCCGCACACGACGGCGCCGTTGCCGCCGACGCCGGCAATTTCGCCAAGCGGTTTGAGCGTGTCGAGATCGAAGATCGTGACGCGCTTCTCAGCCGCAGGGACTGCGGGCGTCGTGTCCGTCGCAGCGCGGGCTGCTGCCGCGCCGCGCGTGATGTAGAGCCGGCGTCCGGCCGTGTCCGCAAAGATGTAGTCGGTGCCGCCTTCGCCGCCGACGCGCGCGGTTTGGAGCACTTTGTAAGGGCCCGTTGCGGCGTTCTGTGCCGAACCGGCGGCCGCGCCGTATGTTGCGGCCAACACTGCGATGAATGCCAAACGATGAATGCGGTGTGTCATGAAGGTCACCTCCGGAGCGACGTGTGGCTGATTGGAGCACCGCCACCTGAAGGTTGTCTGAAAAAGCTACTTACGAGGCCACAGCCAGCCGCTGACGAGGACCGCGCCGATGCCGCCGGCGGCCTGGCCGAAGAGGAAGCCGGGAATGCTGGCCGGCGAGATGCCGGTGAAGGTGTCGGTGAGCGCCCGGGCGAATGTAGCGGCGGGATTGGCGAACGACGTCGACGACGTGAACCAGTAGGCCGCCATGATGTAGAGACCCACAAACGCGCCAACGGCTTCAGCGGGGCGGCGCTCGCTCCCAAGAATCAGGAGCAGCAATCCGAAGGTCGCGACCCCTTCGCTGAACATCTGGGCAGCGCCCGCCCGCGCGTGATGCGACAGGGCGAGCAGCGGTTCACCGAACATCGCGTGGGCGATGACGACGCCCGCGATGCCGCCGAGGATCTGCGCGGCGACGTAGGCGAAGGCCACGGGCCAGCGCAGTTGCCCGCACCAGGCCTGTACGGCGGTGACGGCCGGGTTGAAGTGGGCGCCCGAGAGTGGCGCCAGCGTCGCGATCAGGACGACGAGCGCGCCGCCGGTGGCGAGACTGTTGGCGAGAAGCGCGATCGCGACGTTGCCGCCCGACAACCGAGCCCCCATGATGCCGGACCCGACCACCGCCGCGAGGAGTCCGGCCGTGCCCAGCCCCTCTGCCGCAACCGCTCGAATTGTGCCTGCGCGTGTGTCCATATATTCGCGTGAACGAATATATCAGGCCCGGGACTGTGGACCTCGAACTGTTGGCACCCCCCTTGCTCTAGTCACTGTTGCCGGACATCGCTCCTAGGGGAAGACGCCTCTGGGATGTCGGTGGACCGTCACAGACAGAGCCAATGCCGACAGCGAACCGAATGCCCGGACGAAACATCAGCCATCTGCTGGCGCCAGCCGCCGCGATGTCCGTGGTGTTGCTGATGATCGTCCCGCTGCCGCCGCTCCTCCTCGACCTGCTGCTCTCGGTCGATATCGGGCTGGCCGTCACACTGATGCTGACGGCGATCTACGTCAAGCAGCCGGTGGAATTCTCAGTCTTCCCGTCCCTGCTCCTGCTCCTCACGTTGATCCGGCTCTCGCTCAACGTCGCGTCCACGCGCCTCATCCTGATGCATGGGGCGGAAGGTGTAGATGCGGCAGGGTCGGTGATCAACGCGTTTGGTGAATTCGTCGTCGGCGGCAACTTTGTCGTCGGCGTCGTGGTCTTCCTCGTGTTGATCGCGATTCAGTTCCTCGTGATCAACCACGGCGCGGTGCGCATCTCGGAAGTGACGGCGCGATTCACCCTCGACGCCATGCCCGGCCGCCAGATGGCGATCGATGCCGACCTGAACGCCGGCGTCATAGATGAGAAACAGGCGCGGACGCGGCGTGAGCGCGTGCGTCGTGAGGCCGACTTCTACGGCGCGATGGACGGCGCCATTCGGTTTACACAGCGTGATGCCATGGCGGCGATCCTGATCACGGCCGTCAACATCGTGGCCGGCCTGATCATTGGCGTCGTCCAGCATGGAATGGAAATCGGCGCGGCGGCCGAAACCTACACTCTGCTGACGGTCGGTGAAGGTTTGGTCACATCGATTCCGGCCCTGCTCGTGTCGATGTCGGGCGCCTTGATCACCACGCGCGCCGCGTCGGAATCGCACCTCGGCGAAGAAGTCGCCACCCAGTTGTTTGCCCGTTCGCGCCCGCTGGCGGTTGCCGCAGGCGTGCTGTTCGGCCTCGGCTGCATCCCGGGTTTGCCGAAGCTGCCGTTCTTCGTGGTCTCCGCCATTCTGGCGATTGCCGCCTACTCCAACCGACATGCGGTTGATGCGCCGTCGACGTCCACGGATGGCACCGCGACCGAAGAAGCCGCTGTGCCATCGCCGGATGCGATCGAGTCCGTGGTCTCGGTGGATCCACTCAGCGTGGAAGTCGGCTACGCGCTCGTCAGCCTTGTCGATGAAAAGCAGGGCGGCACGTTGCTCAATCGCGTGCGCGCGATCCGTCGCCAGATCGCGGGTGAAACGGGCCTGGTCGTGCCGTCCGTGCGTGTCACCGACAACTTGCAGCGCGGACCACGCACCTACGGTCTGCTCGTGCGAGGCGTGGAAGTCGCGCGCGGCGAACTCTTTACCGATCGGCTACTCGCCGTGAACCCCGGCACGGCCGGTGGCGCGAACGTGCAGCTCGAAGGCACGCCGACCAAGGAACCCGCGTTCGGCCTGCCCGCACTGTGGATTGGCACCGATCAGCGCGACGCCGCACTCCGTGCCGGCTTCACCGTCGTTGATCCGACCACTGCACTGTCGACGCACCTGTCGAACGCCGCCGAGTCGGGCGCGCGCGTCGCCGGTGACCTGCTCGCGATCAGCCAACGCCAGTCACTGAAGCCCTCACCGGTCGACGTCAATATTCTTGTGCGCAACATGTCCGAGACGGTCTGCCAGATTGTGGGGGAGCAGATTGATGTGCGGTTCGATCTCGCGCTGGAGTTGCCGCTGGTGGAAGTGGATGCCGTGCAGTACGAGCGCGTGCTGCGGTCGATTGCTGTGCATGCGCGCGAGGTGATGCCGCAAGGCGGGCGCCTCACGTTTGCCACGACCGTGGAGCGCCACGGGCATCAGGCGGATGTCGTCTTGCGCGCGTCCGACACCGCGGTGGCGACAGCGCCGCGCTCCACTGAGCCGATCTTCACCGGGAAGAAGCCGAGCCGCGGCGCCGGACTCGCGCTGACGACTGCCTACGGCATCGTGCAACAGAGTGGCGGCGCGCTGACCGTCTCGCAGCCGGCGAGTCGCGGCGCGACAATCACGATTGTGATCCCCGCGCGCGACGCCGCACGGTATCTCCCCCGTACATAAAAAAGGAGCGGGCTTTTCAGCCCGCCCCTGTCACTTTCAACTTTCGACTTCCAACTTGCTTTATTCCGGATCCCGTCTCTGCTTCTTCCGGGAGCGTTTCCGCGCGAGCGCTTGTTTCGCTCGTCGCTTGTCGCCCGGCTTCAGATAAAAGGAATGTTTCTTGATGTCCTTGATGATGTCTTCCTGCTGCACTTTCCGTTTGAAACGGCGAAGCGCGCTTTCAATGGACTCACCTTCCTGAATCTTTACTTCTGCCAAGGCAATACACCCCCTTCCCGGTCGAGATGCTCCGGGGCGCCCAAAGGAGCCCCGGGAAACTTCTAGCGTATCACGCAGGAAACTGGCCAGAATGGACGACTCATGCGAGTTCTTATTCTCGGATCTGGCGGTCGGGAACACGCCCTGGCCTGGCGGCTAACCAGGGACAGAAATGTCAAAAATGTAATTTGCGCACCCGGAAATCCGGGTATGTCCGGAATCGGACGGTGCCATCCTCTATCTATTAGTAATGCATCCGCCGTTCTGAGCCTGGTGAGAGAACAGGCAATCGACCTAACCGTGGTTGGGCCCGAAGCTCCGCTCGACGCCGGGGTCGCAGACGCACTCAGGGCTGAAGGACACCCGGTTGTGGGGCCAGGCAAGATTCCGGCGCAACTCGAATGCTCCAAGGTGTTCTCAAAAGCCTTTATGGAGCGGCACGGGATACCAACAGCGCGCTTCGTCGTGCACAAAGAACTCGCGGCCGCGCTCGATGCCGTGTCGGGACGCGACTTCGGATTCCCCGTCGTCGTGAAAGCCGATGGACTCGCCGGCGGCAAGGGCGTCGTCGTGGCGCAGGATCGCGCTGAAGCCGAGGCGGCCGTCCTCGCGTGTTTCGACGGTGCATTCGGCGCGGCGGGCTCAACCGTCGTCATTGAACAGTGTCTGACCGGACCTGAGGTCTCGTTCTTCGCGCTCTGCGACGGCACGCGCGCGATTCCCCTCGGCAGCGCGCAGGATCACAAGCGCGCGTACGACGATGACAGGGGACCGAACACGGGGGGGATGGGCGCATTTGCGCCGAGCCCGTTGATGACGCCCGCGTTGCAGGAGATGGCAATGCGCGACATCGCGCAACGCGTCATCGACGGCGTGAAGGCGGATGGGGCAGGAGACTATCGCGGCTTTCTCTACATCTCGCTGATGCTCACGCCGACCGGGCCGCAGGTGATCGAGTTCAACGTGCGCTTCGGCGATCCGGAGGCGCAGGTACTGCTGCCGGCGATTGAGGGCGAGTTTGCGACGGCGCTCCTCGCCTGCGCGAATGGCATGCTCGATCAGGCGCCCGCGCTCACACTCTCCTCGGACAAGTTCGTCGGCGTCGTTATGGCGTCGGGTGGCTATCCCGGCCCGATGCAGATGGGCAAGGGGATCGATGGCATCGATGCGGCCAATGCGCTCGACGGCGTCGTGGTCTTTCACGCAGGGACGACGACGGATGGCGGTCGCATCGTCACGTCTGGTGGCCGCGTGTTGACCGTCGTCGGTCGCGGCGCGTCCTACGCCGACGCGATGTCGCGCGCCTATGCCGGCGTTGCGCGTGTTTCGTATGATCGAATGGAATTTCGCAAAGACATCGGCCGCAAGGCCCTCACTGGACAATAGGACCGACGATGACGCCTCTGGATGTGTTGATTCTGATGGGCAGTGACTCCGACGCACCGATCATGAGTGCCGCGGGTGATGCGTTGAACGAGTTTGGGCTCACGTGGGAAATGACGGTCGCGTCCGCCCATCGTTCCCCCGCGCGCGTGCTGCGCTTGATACTGGATGCGCACAATCGCGGCGTGAAGGTGTTCATCGTCGGCGCCGGCGCTGCCGCGCATTTGGCCGGCGTTGTTGCGGCGCACACCACGCGACCTGTCGTCGGCGTGCCGATTGACTCGTCGGCGCTGAAGGGCATGGACGCATTGCTTTCGACCGTCCAGATGCCGCCAGGAGTGCCAGTCGCAACGGTCGCGATCGGCAAGCCTGGCGCGACCAATGCCGGAGTGCTCGCGGCGCAGATGATCGCGCTCGGCGATATAGCCATGGCCGCCAAGCTCGTCGACTACAAGAAGAAGCTCGAAGACAAGGTCGAGGCGGCTGCCGCGAAGATGGCAAAAGGGTAGACGCGGCATCTGATGACGTCATATGATGACGTCATGCGGACGATCGTCGAACTCCCCGAAACGCAGCTTGAGGCCCTGAGCGAGCTCTGCCGACGCGATGGCATTTCGCGGGCCGAAGCCGTGCGTCGCGCAGTGGCTGAGATGTTGCTGCGTGAGCGTGCGGCCGCGCCCGATCAGGCCTTCGGTCTCTGGCGCGCCAAACCCGTGGATGGCGTTGCCCATCAGCGACGCCTCCGCGCGGAGTGGTCGTGAACGCGCTCTTCGACACGAACATCCTGATCGACTACCTCAACGGCAACGACGCGTCGAAGAAGGAACTGGCGTCCTATCGCCAGCGCCTGATCAGCATCGTCACCTGGATGGAGATGCTTGCCGGTTCGCACAACGCCGAAGAGGCTGACGTCATCGAGATGTTCATGCGCGACTTTCGCGTCGTCGAACTCACTCGCGGCATCGCGCGAGAGGCCGTTGAGATTCGTCGCACTCACCGCATGAAATTGCCGGACGCGGTGATCTGGGCGACGGCGCGCGCAGAATCAGCGTTGCTCGTGACGCGAAATACCAAAGATTTTCCGAAGGACCACACTGGCGTGCGGGTGCCGTACTAGTTACCGATCCGTCGCCAACTGCCCGCAGGCTGCGCGAATGTCGCGGCCACGGCTCTTGCGGACGCTGACGGTCACATCTGCGTCGGCGAGGATTTTCGCGAAGCGATTCACCACATCGTCTGAAGGGCGCCTGAACTCGATGCCCTTGGCCTCGTTGAGCGGCAGCAAGTTCACCTTCGCTTTCAGGCCTCGCAGCAACTTCACGAGGCGCTTCGCGTCTTCGGGCGAGTCATTCTCGCCGGCGAGCATCACGTATTCAAACGTGATCTTGCCGCGACGTCGGAGCGGCATCTGGCGGCAGGCTTCGATCAACTCTTCGATGTCGTATTTCCGGTTGATCGGCACGAGCCGATCTCGCTGCTCTTCGGTGGTGGCGTGGAGCGAGATCGCCAGATTTGGCATCAGCTCTTCTTCCGCCAGCTTCGCCATCGCCGGTACAACGCCAACCGTGGACAGCGTCACGCGGCGCGGATGAACGGCGAGACCTTCCTCGTCCGCCAGCATCTGCAGTGACTTCATCACCGCGTCGTAGTTGTGCAGCGGCTCGCCCATGCCCATGAGGACGACGTTGAACGACTGGTCGGCGAGGTGGGTTTCGTGTGCGAGGACGCGGACCTGGCCGGCGATTTCGCCCGCGGTGAGATTGCGCAGCAGGCCCATCTTCCCCGTGAGGCAGAACGCGCACTTCATCGCACAGCCGACCTGAGTCGATACGCAGAAAGTTTGGGCGGGAGTATCGGGAATGTAGACCGACTCGATGCGCTGGCCATCGGCAAGCTCGAACAAAAACTTGATCGTCCCGTCCGAAGATATTTCCTTCTTCACCAGCTTCGGCGTCGTCACTGTGATCGATTCAGCCAGTTTTGCGCGCAGTTCTCGGCTGAGATCGGTCATCGCGGCCGGATCGCTGACGCCGCGTTTATGGAGCCACCGGAAGATCTGCGTGCCGTGAAAGCTCGGCACGCCCAAGTCCACGAGCGCCTGCTGCATTTCCCCGCGGGTGAGTTCAGAAAAATCGATCATTGATGATAGGATCTTTGTCTTGAGTCTCTCACCTAACCTCAAGAGAGTAAACAACTTAGAGACGTTGTCCAATGGACTGCGGCTGCTCACCGAGCCGATGACCGACGTGCGCTCCGTGACGATTGGCGTGTGGCTGTCGCGCGGCTCGCGCCATGAGAGCGACATCGAGAGCGGCATCGCGCATTTTGTCGAGCACATGCTCTTCAAAGGCACCGCCACACGCTCCGCAAAAGATATCGCTGAAGAGATCGACTCCATCGGCGGACAGCTCGACGCGTTCACCGCGAAGGAATACGCCGCCTACTACATTCGGGTGCTCGATGAGCATCTGCCCCTCGCTGTGGAGCTGCTCGCCGACATGGTGATGCGTCCGGCGATGGCGCCTGACGATGTGGTGAAAGAGCAGGGCGTGATTCTGGAAGAGATCAAGATGGTGGAAGACGCGCCGGATGATCTCGTGCACGAAGTGTTCACGCGTCACTTCTGGTCCAACCATCCTCTGGGCCGTCCGATTCTTGGCACGCCGGAAACCGTATCGTCGTTCTCGTCACCGGTGCTGCGTGACTACTTCACGCGAACCTACACGGCGTCGAACCTGATTGTCGCTGCCGCCGGAAACTTCGAACACGCGCACCTCCGCGACCTGGTGTCAAAGGCGTTCGCAGATCTGCCGACGCACACGCCGACGTATCCCACGGCAGCGCCCGCGATCTCGCGTGGATTGAGCGTGCGCTACAAAGACATCGAACAAAGCCACATTTGTCTCGGCACTGGCGCGCTGTCGCAGGGGCACGACGATCGACATGTGGCGTATGTGTTGAACACGATTCTCGGCGGCTCGATGAGTTCGCGTCTGTTCCAGCACATTCGCGAAGAGCGCGGGCTCGCGTATTCGGTGTTCAGTAACCTCACGTCCTACAGCGACGCGGGCATGTTGACGGTGTATGCCGGCTGCGCGGCCGACAAAGTCGGCGATGTGGTCGATCTCACACTTGCGGAGTTGCGCCTCGTGAGAGAAACACGCGTGACGCCGCAGGAACTGCGACGCGCCAAGGATCACCTCAAGGGCTCGCTCATGCTGAGCCTCGAGAGCACGTCGAGCCGCATGTCCCATCTGGCGCGCCAGGAAATGTCGTTGACGCGCCACTACACGATGGACGAAACGCTCGCGAGCATTGAACAGGTCACCGCTGAAGACATTCAGCGCGTGGCCGCCGAGATGTTTCGCGACGAACACCTCAGTGCCACGATCGTCGGCCCTGACCACAAACCGCTTGATGCCGGGAGATTGAAACTGTGATTCCGCGTTATACCCAGCCCGAAATGGGCGCGATTTGGAGCGATCGCCGCAAGTACGCCGCCTGGCTCGAAGTGGAACTCGCCGCAACCGACGCGCTCGTCGCCGACGGCCTCGTGCCGGCTGCTGACGCCGCCACGCTGCGCAAAGAATCTGAAGCGCAGCTCGACGCGATCATTCCGCGCATTGACGAAATCGAACAGATCACCCACCACGACGTGATCGCGTTCACGACGGCCGTGGCCGAGAAGGTTGGTCCGGCAGCGCGCTGGCTCCACTTCGGGCTGACGTCATCAGACGTACTCGATACGGCACTGGCGCTTCAGTTGCGCGATGCGACGGACCTGATCCTGAAAGACATCGACGCCTTGGCCGCCGCGATCAAGACCCGCGCCGAAGAGCACCGCATGACGGCGATGATCGGCCGCACGCACGGGGTGCACGCCGAGCCGATGACGTTCGGCGTGAAGCTGGCGCTCTGGTACGCCGAACTCGCCCGCGGCCGCGCGCGCGTGGTCCGCGCCCGCGAGGCGATCGCCGTCGGCAAGATCAGCGGCGCTGTCGGCATGTTTGCGCATCTGGATCCGAAGGTCGAAGAGGCGGTGTGCGCGCGTCTTGGCTTGATGCCGGCGCCCGTGTCGTCCCAAGTGATTCAGCGTGATCGCCACGCCGAACTGTTGTCGGCGCTCGCCATCGTCGCCGCCTCGCTCGAGAAGTTCGCGCTCGAGATTCGCGGGTTGCAGAAGACAGAAATCGGCGAAGTGGAAGAGCCGTTCGCCAAGGGCCAGAAGGGCTCGTCGGCGATGCCGCACAAGCGCAACCCGATTGGTTGCGAGCAGATCGTGGGCCTGGCGCGGTTGCTGCGTGCCAATGCGATTGCCGGTTTTGAAAACGTCGCGTTGTGGCATGAGCGCGACATCTCGCACTCGTCAGTGGAGCGCGTGATTCTGCCAGACAGCTTCATCGCGCTCGATCACATGCTGCGCCGCTTCACGCGCATCGCAGCCGGCATGGTCGTGTATCCGCAGCGCATGCTCGAAAACCTCGGTCGCTCTCGTGGTGTGGTGTTCTCAGGCACCGTGCTGCTTGAACTGGCGCGCCGCGGCGTGTCACGCGAACAGGCCTACGAATTCGTGCAGCGCAATGCCATGAAGTCGTTCCATGAACAGCTCGATTTCAAGACGCTGTTGCTCAATGATCCAGATGTGATGAAGACCGTCGGTCGCGACGTGATCGAAGAAGCGTTTGACCTCGGCGCGCAGTTGCGCAATGTCGACGCTATCTTCGCCAGGGTATTCCGCGCGGACGCGCGTGAAGACAGGAGGCACTAGTTGAAGGCTCGTGTATTTGTCACGCTGAAGCCGTCGGTCTTTGATCCTCAAGGCCGCGCCATTGTGGAGGCCCTGCATTCGCTCGGCTACGATCAGGCTGCTGATGTTCGACAGGGCAAGTACTTCCTGCTCGACCTCAACGTGCCCACCGTCGCCGAGGCCGAGAAGATGGCCGCAGAGATCGCCGACAAGGTTCTCGCGAATCCCGTCATTGAACGCTTCACGATCGAAGTGGACGGAGCCGCGAAATGACCTTCGCCGTCGTCGTCTTTCCAGGCTCGAACTGCGATCACGAAGCGCAGTACATGGCCGAGACGGTGCTCGGTCAGCAGGTCCGGATGGTGTGGCACAAGGAGACGTCGCTGTCCGATGTGGACGTCGTGATCCTGCCGGGTGGGTTCTCGCATGGCGACTACCTTCGCACCGGCGCCATCGCGAGGTTCTCGCCGATCATGGGCGCGGTCAAAGCGTTTGCGGAGCGCGGCGGTCCGGTGATCGGCATCTGCAACGGGTTCCAGATTCTACAGGAAAGCGGGCTGCTGCCCGGTGCGATGTTGCGCAACCGCGACCTGCGCTTCCATTGCGAGTACATCAGCGTGCGCGTGGATCAGACCGACACGCCGTTCACGCGGCTCTGTACGCCGGGCCAGGTGCTGCGCGTGCCGATCTCGCATGGCGAAGGCAATTTCTTTGCAGAGACTGCGGTGGTTGATCAGCTCGAAAAAGATCGTCGCGTGATCTTCCGTTACACCAATGTGCACGGCGAAGCGGTGGACGCCTCCAACCCGAACGGGTCGGTCGCCAACATCGCCGGTGTCTGCAACGAGCAGCGTAACGTCGTGGGCCTGATGCCGCATCCGGAGCGCGCGTGCGAACGCCGTTTGGGCAGCGACGACGGCCTGATTCTGTTTCGATCGGCAATGGACGCGCTGGCCACTCGCGGCGCCCTGCAGGCGGTGTAACGATGGCGGCATTTGACGACGCCACTTTGGAACGGCACGGCGTCACGCACGAGGAATACAACCGGATCGTGGAGTTGATGGGCCGTGAGCCCAACCTCACCGAGCTCGGTCTGTTTTCGGTGATGTGGTCTGAGCACTGCAGCTACAAGAGCTCGCGTGTGCATCTGCGCACGTTGCCCACCGAAGGCAAGCGCGTGGTGCAGGGGCCCGGTGAGAATGCCGGCGCGGTGGATATCGGCGACGGCCTCGCGGCGGTCTTCAAAATCGAGTCGCACAACCATCCATCGTTCATCGAGCCGTATCAAGGCGCGGCGACGGGCGTGGGCGGCATCATCCGCGACATCTTCACGATGGGCGCGCGGCCGATTGCGCTGTTGAATTCGCTGCGCTTCGGCAACATCGACTCGGCGCAGACGCGTCGCATTGTTGATGGCGTCGTGCGCGGCATCGGCGGCTACGGCAACAGCATCGGCATTCCGACGGTGGGCGGCGAAGTGATGTTCGACGCGCGCTACAGCGGCAATCCGCTGGTGAATGTGTTCTGCCTCGGCATTTCCCGACAGGATGAGATCGTGAAAGGCGCGGCGACGGGCGTCGGCAACGCGATCTACTACGTAGGTGCCAAGACCGGCAGGGATGGTATCCACGGCGCCACGATGGCCTCGGCGGAATTCGACGACAAATTGGAAGAGAAGCGCCCCGCGGTGCAGGTCGGCGATCCGTTCATGGAGAAACTGCTGCTGGAAGCGTGCCTCGAAGTGATGAAGACCGATGCTTGCGTCGGTGTGCAGGACATGGGCGCGGCCGGTCTGGTGTGCTCCACATGCGAGACGGGCGCGCGGGGCGGTGTGGGCGTGGAGATCGACGTGGCGAAGGTGCCGCAGCGCGAGACCGGAATGACGCCCTACGAGATCATGCTCTCCGAATCGCAGGAGCGCATGCTGCTCATTGTGAAGCGTGGTCGCGAGAAGGAAGTCGAAGCGATCTTCGAGAAGTGGGATCTGCACGCCGTGCACATCGGCGAAGTCACGGCGGACGACAAATTGCGCGTCAAGCACAACGGCGTGGTCGTGGCCGAGGTGCCGAATCTGGCCCTGACCGATGAAGCCCCGGTGTACAACCGACCGTACGCCGAACCGACGAACCGCGCTGCGGCCTTCGTGTTTTCCAAGGCCGACCTCAAGCCGATGCCGTCCGCGAACGACGGACTCATGGCCTTGCTCGATGCCCCGGGCATTGCGAGCAAACGGTGGATCTATCGGCAGTACGACCACATGGTGCGTGGTAACACGATTGCACTCGCCGGTCTCACGGCTGGCGTCGTGCGCGTGAAAGGTACGCCGCGCGCGTTGGCGATGTCGGCGGACGGCAATGGCCGGTACTGCGAACTGAATCCGCGTCAGGGCGCAAAGCTCGCCGTGGCGGAGGCCGCGCGCAACGTGGCGTGCACGGGCGCGCTGCCGATTGGCGCGACGAACTGTCTGAACTTTGGCAATCCACAAAAGCCGGAAGTCATGTGGCAGTTCGCCGAAGCGGTGGCCGGTATTGGCGAAGCGTGCAGCGCGCTGGAGACGCCGATCACGGGCGGCAACGTCAGCCTCTACAACGAGACGGATGGCCGCGCGATTCTGCCGACGCCGGTCATTGGCATCGTGGGCGTGATCGAAGATGCTGAGCGTGTGGTCGGGCGAGTGTTTCCGTCCGCAGGCTTGGATGTCGTGCTGTTCGGTCGCAACCTGGGCGAGCTCGGCGGCAGTGAGTACCTGAACACTGTGCACGGCTTGCTGCGGGGGGAGGCGCCGGCGCTGGATCTCGCACAGGAGAAGGCGCTGCATCAACTGCTCGTCGAGGTGATCGGTGCCGGCTACGCGAAGAGCGCGCACGATTGCTCGGATGGCGGGTTTGCCGTCACGTTGGCCGAGTGCTGCTTTGACAGTGGCGCGACCGGCGTGTCAGTGACCGTGCCTGCCGCCTCGAGTGACGGCGGCGTCGATCTGGTGGCCGCGACGCTCTTTGGCGAATCCGCGTCGCGGGCCGTTATGAGCGTCAATCCGAGCGATACTGCCAAGGTTCTGGACGCAGCGCGGCGACTGGGTGTGCCAGCGGCGAAGATCGGTGTTACGGGCGGCCGCACGATCGCCATCGCCATTGATGGGCACGGTGTTGTGATTGAATGCCCGGTACTCGACGCGGAAGCGCGCTGGAGCAACGGGTTGTCGAAATGGTTTGGCGGCAGCGCCGCATAAGGGGCCATGGACAAGTTTCGAGAGGAATGCGGCGTCTTCGGGATTTACGGCCACACGGAGGCCGCCAATCTCACGTACCTCGGGTTGTATGCATTGCAGCATCGAGGACAAGAGAGCGCCGGCATTGCGTCTTCGGACGGCGCGCGCATCGTCGCTCACAAGTCGATGGGGTATGTCGCTGACGGATTCGGCGAACCCGAGTTCCTGAAGCTGGCGGGCACGAGTGCCGTCGGGCACGTACGGTATTCGACCGCCGGCGAGAGCGGACTCAAGAACGCTCAGCCGATTCTCATCGACTGCGCGCACGGCGAAATCGCCATCTGCCACAACGGCAACCTCGTCAACGCGCAGGAACTGCGCGACATGCTCGTGTCACAGGGCTCGATCTTTCAGACGACCAGCGACACGGAAGTGCTGTTGCATCTCTACGCGCGGTCGAAGAAACCAACGCCCGAAGAAGCGCTCGTCGAAGCGGTCTCGCAAGCGCAGGGTGCGTTCTCGCTCGTGCTGCTGACCAAAGATCGCCTGATTGCCGTTCGCGATCCCCATGGCTTCCGCCCGCTCACGCTCGGCCAGCTCGACGGTGGCTGGGTCGTCTGCTCCGAAACGTGTGCGCTGGATCTGATCGATGCGAAGTGGATCCGGGACATCGAGCCGGGCGAAGTGTTTATCGCCGGCCCGGAGGGCACGAAGTCTATTCACCCGTTCCCACAGGCGCCGAAAGCCCACTGTGTGTTCGAGCACGTGTATTTCGCACGGCCTGACTCGTACGTGTTCGGCCAGAGCGTCAATGAAGTCCGCACAGCATTCGGCGAGCGCCTTGCCGCTGAGCAGCCGGCCGATGCCGACGTCGTGGTGCCGATTCCTGATTCCGGTGTGTGCGCGGCCACGGGCTACGCCGTCGCGACCGGGCTGCCCATGAAGATGGGGCTCATCCGCAATCACTACGTCGGGCGCACGTTCATCGAACCGCAGCAGAACATCCGCCACTTCGGTGTGCGCGTCAAGCTCAATCCGGTGAAGAGTATCCTCGCCGGAAAACGCGTGGTGCTCGTCGATGACTCCATCGTGCGCGGCACGACGAGCCGCAAGATCGTGAAGATGGTGCGGGCGGCCGGCGCGAAGGAGGTCCATCTGCGCATCTCCTGTCCACCGACCATCTCGCCGTGCTTCTACGGTGTCGACACACCACGTCGCGCGGAGTTGATCGCGGCCACGCATTCGCTCGAGGAAATTCGCCGATACATTGGCGCGGACTCGCTGGGCTATCTGAGCCTCGAGGGCTTGCTCACGTCGGTGGGGCCCACACGCAACGCCTACTGCACGTCGTGCTACACAGCTGAGTATCCGGTGGCCTTTCCGAGAAACGAAAAGGCGTACCTGCAGCTCGCGTTGAAACTCGTCAAGTGACCATGACAGCCCGCTGGGCGCCGCGTGCGCTGGCGCTGATGACGATCGCCACGGTGCTCGTGTACGGCGCCTTCACGGCCCTGCGCGCCGCGCAGCAACCGGCGCCGACGGCCGTGGTGGTTTCCGACAAAGAACTGGCGGCAGCCATCAACACGCTGGGCGCGTTTGATTTTCCCGCGCGCATGGCCGCTTCGCGTACGGTGCGTCGGGCCGCACCAGCGCTGGCCGTACCGGCACTTGCGGCCGCCGCCCGAAGCCATGCCGACAGTTTTGTGCAGTACCGTGCGCTGGTGCTGCTCGCCGGCTTCGACGACCGCGCGACACCCGACGTGATGCAGTCGCTGATGAAGGACCGCAATGACCGGCTGCGCGCCGTGGCGTATGCGTGGTTCGAGCATCACCCCTCACCGTCGGCCGTGCCGGCGTTGCTCGAGGCGCTGCCGCGCGAGACATCTGAGTTCGTCCGGCCCTCTCTGACTCGTGCGCTCGCTGCGCAGAAGAACGACGTCAGGGCCATCGCAGCCGTGCTGCCGCTCGTCACCAGTGGAGAAGACTTCTTCCGCGCCGAGGTGATCCAGGCCCTCGGTGACTATCGCGTCACGAGTGCGCGCGACGCCATACTGGCCGTCGCCAAACTGGACGGCCCGTTGCAAGATGATGCCGTGCTCGCGCTGGGAAAGCTGGGCGATTTTTCCGTGATGGAGTCGTTGGCGCAGCTGCAGCGCACGGTGGCGCGCGAGCGACAGCCGGCGATCGCGGCCGCAATCTGCCTGCTGGGCGCCAATTGTGACGCGCACCAGACGTTTCTCAGAGAGACGCTGCGGTACGCGGCGGACACGGCGGGATTCCAGCTGTTGCTCCGCAGCACAGCGCATGCGCTGGGCGAGTTGGCCGGGCGGGGCAATCGTGCCGCGATGACGGCGCTCCTCGATGTGGGCATTCCGGCCGGCGACACCGCACGCGCGCCCATCGCGCTGGCGCTCGGTGTGGCGGCAGTCCGCACGCCGGCGGGCCTCCTCGCTGCGATCGCTGATCGCAAGGACCAGGACGCCGCCATCGAACTGCTGCGCGATGCGTTCGACATGCTCGAAGAAGACTTGGAGGAAGAGTTGTTCTACGTGGATGTGCGGCGGGCCTACTGGGCCGCGCCCGAGGGATCCGCGGCGCGGCGCGTGGCCGAAGCCGTGATTCAGAAACTGGAGTTCTAGCGCGTGGCGAGGATTGACTACAAGCAGTCGGGCGTCAACATCGATGCAGGGAACGAGGTCGTCCGGCGAATCAAGTCGCTGGCGCGGAGCACCTACACGCCGAACGTGTTGTCCGGAATCGGATCCTTCGGCGGACTGTTCCGCATGGATCCGTCGCTCACCGAGCCGGTGCTGGTCGCCAGCGCCGACGGAGTTGGTACGAAGCTGAAGCTGGCGTTCATGACCGGCGTGCACGACACCATCGGCGCTGATCTCGTGAATCACTGCGTCAACGACATTCTGGTGCAGGGCGCGTCGCCGATGTTCTTTCTCGACTATCTGGCGACGGGGCGCCTGTCGCCCGACGTGGCCGAGCAGATTGTCAAAGGCGTGGCGCGGGCGTGTGGCGAAAACGGCTGCGCGTTGCTCGGTGGTGAGACCGCCGAAATGCCGGGTTTCTACACCGACGGCGAATACGATGTGGCCGGCTTCATCGTCGGCGTTGTGGAGCGTGCCCGCGTGATCGACGGCAGCCGCATCACGGCCGGAGACGTCCTGCTCGGTATGCCGTCGACCGGGTTGCACACCAATGGCTATTCGCTCGCCCGCAAGATCGTGTTTGATGCACTGAAGGTCGATGTGAGCGCGCACGTCGCGGAGCTCGGCACCACGGTCGGCGATGCGTTGATGCGTACCCATAGGTCCTATCTACGTGATGTCCAACCGCTGCTGGCCGCGGGCAGGTTCAAAGGCATGGCCCACATCACCGGCGGCGGCCTCACGGAGAACACGCCCCGTATGTTGCCGGAGGGCACCGTCGCCGTGATCGATCGCCGGAGCTGGACCGTGCCGCCGCTCTTCAATTGGCTCCAGCATGGTGGTGGCATTGCTGAGGCCGAGATGCTGCGCGCCTTCAACATGGGTGTTGGCCTCGTGATTGCGGTGGCCGAAGCCGACGCCGCGGCCGTGCTGAGGGCTATTCCAGACGCGTGGTCGCTCGGTCACATTGCCGCAGGTGAGCGCGGTGTCGAGTACGTGGGTGGTCGCGGGTAATGGCGATCCCGGTCATTCGCGGCCGTATTCCCGAGCAATGGGAAGGCGAATACAAAGAGTTTCACCAGTACAACAGTGGCAAGGCGGACGCGGACGCCAAGATCGTGGGCGGCACCGCCGAAGAACCGTGGCTGGAAGTGATCAAGGCCTACGAGCCGGCCGCATTCCCTGCGGTCGCGCGCTTGTTCGCCGACCAGACGCTGCGGTCGAAGATCAAAGGCACCGTCATGGACGTCGGTGCCGGCACGTGCATCCTCAGCGCGAAGCTGTCACAGTTGCCGGAAGTCGACACCGTCTATCCGATTGACCTGTCAGAAAACTTTCTGACGACGACGGGCGCGCGAATTCTGACGCATCTGGGTGCCGACACGAGCAAGATCACGTTCGTCGCCAGCGACTTCAACGCGATTCCTCTGCCGACCGCGTCGGTCGACGCGGCGTTCATTTTCGCCGCGATCCATCACTCGCTGTCGCCGATCAAGACACTTCAGGAAGTCGCGCGCATCGTGAAGCCAGACGGAACCATCTTCATCCTCGAGAATCCGAAGTCGGTGATCGGCATTCGCGCCGCCCGGCGTGCGTGCTTCGCACTCAGCGCCGAGAACACGGAGATTGCCTACACGCTCGGTGAACTCGAGTATGTGATTCTCAACGCCAACATCGGCACCTGCGACGTCCGCCTCTGGGACGTGCTCTCCCGCCCCGGACCCCGACGCTGGATCCGCACCCTCGTCCGCGCCATCGGCCTCGAACACGTCATCCTCAATCCACCCAACTACCTCTTCATCATCACTCGTCGTCCTTGACGGGGTCAGAGCCTTTTTCCACAGGTTTCAACAATTTAGGGACAGAGCTCCTCTTTTCAGGACGCTGACGCACGGCTTGGTTACGTGTTTGCGCCTCTCGGATCGCTTCTCGACGAGTCAGGGTGGCGTTCACATAGTCGAGCCAGGTGACCGTGGAAAGAAACTCCGCGGCCTCGAGCGGGACGCGCGGATTTCCAACGCGTCGCTGGGCCAGGCTGCACCACGGCCAGTCCTCGGCTCGTTCAACCAAGCCGGCCGACTTCGCGTTTCGCTCGACGTATCGAGACATTGGTACCACCGAGGCAATGTCATCCAGAGGCGTCGACGTGAACCGTCCCTGGTACACCGGGCCCTGACCGGTAGTGCCCTTGAATTTGTGCCAGCGTACGGCGTGGGTAGCGGTTACCCATTGAATGACCCTTGAGAGTCCTTGCTTCCCCAATGGGCCAACCAGCAAGTGCCAGTGGTTGTTCATGACGCAGTACGCGACGAGCGGGGCGTTGTATCGCTCCAAGCCAGCCTTGAGGACGGCGAGAAACGCCCTGTAGTCACGGGGTTGCGTGAACAACGCTTCCTTGCGGACGCTCCGATTCACAACGTGATAGAAACCAGTGGCAGCGGAAGTGCGTGGTCGACGTGGCATAGTGGCCTCTCGGTAGAGATGGAACGTTGGCTTCTCTTTGCAAGCGATATGCCTGAATTCACCGGTGACCTATTTCGATGACCTCTGTCCCTAATTTGCTCAAACCTGTGGAAAAGGGCTCTGACCCCGTTTGTTTTCTTGGTGTCTTGATCTCCGGGCGGGGGAGCAATCTGCAGGCGCTTCTGGATGCGATTGTGGATGGTCGGGTGCGTGCCCGTGTCGCGGTGGTGATCTCGAACCGCGCCGATGCACCTGGGCTCCAGCGCGCGGCCAAGGCGGGGATCGAGACGCTGGTCCTGCCGCATCGTGACGCGCCCAGTCGGGCGGCGTATGACGAAATGCTTGTCAGCGCGCTGCAGTCGCGTGGGGTCACGCTCGTGTGTCTCGCCGGCTTCATGCGCCTGCTCGGGCCACGATTTTGCGACGCCTTTCCGCAGGCGATTCTGAACGTGCATCCATCTCTGCTGCCGGCGTTTCCAGGTGTCGATGCGCAGCGACAGGCCCTCGAGGCTGGCGTCCGCGTCAGCGGGGCGACCGTCCACTTCGTGACGCCGGCGCTCGACGCCGGTCCCGTGATCGTGCAAGCGGCCGTGCCAGTGCATCACGACGACACTGTCGCGTCGCTGTCCACGCGCATTCTGTCGGAAGAGCACCGCATCCTGCCGCAGGCGGTGCAGTGGGTGATCGAGGGTCGCTGCCATCTCGAGAATGGCCGCGTGGTTGTTCGCTAGGCCAACGTCAGGATCGCCACTTCCGGCGGGCAGTTGATGCGTACGGGCAGATAGATTGTCCCGATGCCGCGGCTCACAAACAGCAGCGTGTCATCGCGTCGCAGACTGCCGGCGACGATCGGGAAGCGGAATCGGTTCAGCGGCCCCAGCGGCGGCAGCACGACCTGTCCACCGTGCGTGTGTCCGCTCAGCACGAGCGGTATTTTCAACGCGTGCGCTTCAGTGAGACGACGTGGATCGTGCGCCACCAGAATGGGTACCGCCGCGGATTCGATCAGCGGCGCGATCTTCGCCGCCCGCTGGGTCCAGTAGCCAATGCCGATGAAGTCCACCGCATCACCGCCGATGTTCAGGCGCAGTCGATCTTCGCGCAGGACGCGGATGCCGCGGTGCGCGAGCGCCGTAGGCACCACCCGTTCGTCGTCGTGGTTGCCCAGCACCGCGACGACACCGGCGGGGGCCGACAGAGGGCCCAGCACTTCGGCGACTGGTCCGGCGAACCGGGTATCGAACTGCGTGACGTAGTCACCGCAGAGCACGATCAGATCCGGTCGTTCGCGCATCGTGACCGCGACGGCGTCCGCGATCAGGTCGGCCGGCACGAGGCCGCTGCGGTGCAGATCGGTGAGCAGGGCGATGCGAAAGCCGGAGAACGCCGACGGTAGCCCCTTCACCGAGAGCGTTGCGCGCGTCACCGCGATGCGCAGGCGCTCGTGCAGGCCGAGGCTGGTGCCGCCCACCAATGCACCCGCACCGGCGGCGGTCAACACACGAAGAAAGGCGCGCCGCTTCATCGGGAAACTCATGAAGTATAGTCAGGATGCCTGACCGCTCAGGCATCCCATGACGATTGACGAACAGCTCGCCTATTTGACCAAAGGGTGCGTGGACATCGTCCGCCTCACCGACGTGCGCGCCAAGCTCGAGCGCAGCGCGAAGACCGGCTCGCCGCTCACCGTCAAAGTTGGATTTGATCCGACCGCGCCAGACCTGCACCTCGGGCACACGGTGCTCCTTCGCAAGATGAAGCACTTCCAGGATCTCGGGCACCGCGTCGTGTTTCTGATCGGCGACTTCACTGGGCTCATCGGCGATCCGACAGGGCGATCGAAAACGCGGCCCGCGTTGACGCGCGAGGAGATCGCCGCCAATGCCGAAACGTACAAAACCCAGGTCTTCAAACTGCTCGACCCCGAGAAGACCGTGGTGGATTTCAACTCGCGCTGGTTGACCGCGCT
Source organism: Acidobacteriota bacterium (assembly GCA_947467605.1). Lineage (GTDB taxonomy): Bacteria > Acidobacteriota > Vicinamibacteria > Vicinamibacterales > SCN-69-37 > SCUN01. The sequence goes on along the minus strand of CANIII010000014.1, from coordinate 6,692 downwards.
GGGCGCCGAAGGTCTCGTACGTCTGGCCGCGCGCTACAACGTGGCGCAGATGCTTGAGCGGCGCGATTTCAAACAGCGCTACGAAGCCGGCAAGCCGATTGCCGTGCATGAGTTCCTGTATCCGCTCGCGCAGGCCTACGATTCCGTGTTTCTGAAAGCCGACGTTGAGCTCGGCGGCACCGATCAGCTCTTCAACCTGAACGTCGGCCGCGACATCATGCCGGGCTACGGACTTGAACCGCAAGTGGTGATGACGACGCCGCTGCTCGAGGGGCTGGATGGCGTCGAGAAGATGTCGAAGAGCTTGGGCAACTACGTCGGCGTCAATGAACCCGCGGGCGAGATGTTCGGCAAGCTCATGTCGATTACTGATGAGTTGATGTGGAAGTACTACTTGCTGCTCACGGATCTGTCGGAAGCGGACGTCACGGCCGTGCGGTCGCAGGTGACCTCCGGCGCGGTGCATCCGAAGGACGCGAAAATTGCGCTCGCCAAGCGGATCACGACTGACTTCCACTCGGCGGATGCCGCGACCGCGGCGGCTGAGGCGTTTCAGGCTCGATTCACGCGCGGTGAGATCTCTGAAGAGACGCTGACAGAAGTGCGCGTGGTGGTGCCGGCCGTCGGCGTGGCTCTGTCGAAGGTGCTCGTTGAGGCGGGGCTCGCCACGTCATCCGCGGAAGCCGCGCGCAAGATTCAACAGGGCGGCGTGAAGGTGGATCGCGAGAAGGTGACCGACGGTCGTGCTCGCATCGAGCATGGTCGCGCCGATTTCATTCTGGAAGTGGGTCGTCGTGCGGTCAAGGTCGTCGTGATCGCTGCGGCCGACTAGCGAGTCTTGCCGCGTCGCTTGGCTCGTGGCTTGGCTGTCTCGTCCAGGCGCTTCAGCAGATCATCGATCGAACTGAGCGACTGCCGCGCATCGCGCATCTCCGCCACGTCGCGAGCGCTGAATGCCGGATAGGTGACCTCGGCCTCGCGTCTGAACAGATCGCCGACATCGATCCCGAACGCTCGTGCGATCTGCTCAATCGAGTCGATCGTTGGATTCGCGCTCCCACGCTCGATCTCGCCAATGAACTTGTAGCTCAGGCCGGACACCTCGCCGAGCTTCTCCTGTGTCCAGTCGCGCCGCGTCCGAAACTCGCGAACCCGAGCGCCCAGCCGCGTTTGCACATCACCCACGTCAGCAGTATTCGGGCGCCGTTCTCCACGCTAAACCCTCCAAAGGTGGCTTGATCGTAGGATGTATAGGTGGTGCAAGCCCGATCACAGGGGGCGCTATGTGGACACTTGTTGGGCTTGATTCCGCCATGATTGATTGCGCATTGGGGGGGTGCAGTATGTCGACGGCAGCAACTCTGATTACTCGCCGACTTTTTCGACACCCGCGATTGGGGATACCGACGGAGACGGTCTGAACAACTGCGTCGATCCGGACATCGACAACGACACCGTTCTGAACGGCGTCGACAACTGCTCGGATGTGGCGAATCTGGATCAGGTGGATTCGAACAACGACGGCCATGGTGACGCGTGTGAAGTGAAGACCGCGCGGTTCATGGTGAACGTCTACGGCAGCGGTTTGCTGCACTTCTTCATCGGCAACACCGAGATTGGTTCCGCGCGCGCGACGCAGGTTTCGGGTTCCGTGCCGAATGTCGTGTTCGATGTGCCGGCGCAGTATCGCAGCCTCCTTCAGGGCTCAGACATCAGCTGCATTCAGCTGAAGGTGGTGCGCGATTACTACTGGGACCAACTGGCCTATGCGCGCGTTGAAGTGGAGCATTGGGCATCAGCGCCTTCTACGTCGTGCCTCGCCGATTTCCTCGGCGGCAGCAGCGCGAATGGTGGAACGTGTCAGGACCGGTACATTTGGAACGGCGCTTCTTATTACTACTACAACGGCACCGATTCGGACGCGGGTAACACGGACTACAACACATTCCTCTCTGGTCAGACGCCTGCGGATACTGACGGCGATGGCATCGACAACTGCTTTGATCCAGACATTGACAACGACGGCATTTTGAATGCGGCAGACAACTGCCCGAGCGTGTCGAACGCCGATCAGTCCGACACTAACCACGACGGTCATGGCGACGCGTGCGAGGTCAGCAGCGCGCGGTTTGAGTTTGAGGCCTACAGCTACAGCGGCCGCTATCACATGTTCATCGGCAATACCGAGATCGGCAGCGTTGTCGGCAATAACAATAACTACTACTCATCGAACTTCTCCTTTGAGGTCCCGGCCCAGTACCTGAACCTGCTGCAAGGTGATCTCTCCTGCGTGCTGATCAAGGTCACCAAAGACAACGTCTACGAGTACTTCGGCTTTGTTCGACTCAAGGTCAACACGTGGACGTCGGGCACCACGAGCTATTGCATCGCCGACGTGCTGAACAACAATGCTAACGGCGGGTCGTGTCAGGATCGCTACCTCTTTAACGGCTACAGCTACGGCCCGAACGGACCACTAGACGCGGACGGTGGCAACACCGATCCGCTCACGTTTGCCAAGGGGCCAGCCGACACAGATCACGACGGCATCAATGACTGCAGCGATCCGGATCTCGACAACGACGGCGTCGCGAACGCGATCGACAACTGCCCGTTCACGATGAACGCCGATCAGGCGGACACAGACCACAACGGCAAGGGCGATGCCTGCGACAACTACGATCGCGACGGTGACGGCATCTGGAACGTGAACGACAACTGCCCGGATACGCCGAACTCGGATCAGCTCGACTCGAACCACGACGGCGTTGGCAACGCATGCTCCGATGGCGTGGTTGCGGTGCCGTGGCTAGGCAGCGAGGCGCTTTCGCACGAGGTGTACTCGGGCGGTTCGGTGATCCTGCAGGCTGTGGCGACCAATGCCGGCACTGGCGTGGCAACACCGCTTCAGGCGGCTAGCTGGGATCCAGGCGACGGCTCGGGCCCGCAGAACATCGACTTCAGCAACCCGCGCAATTTGGAACTGACGCACACCTATATTGGTGACAACAACCAGCCGTTCATTGCAACGGTCCGTGTCGTCGATACGGGTGGCAACGTCTTCACGGACACGTTCCGCGTCGTCATTCGCCCGGATTCACGCGAGACGCGCGTGAACATGGCGATCGATCGCGGTCTGTGGAATCTGCACAAGAACCTGACGTTGACGACGTCCGATGGCGAGATTTCCGGCTACTGGAACGGCTACTACGGCAGCTACCTGATGGCGCATACGGCGTCGTCGGTCCAGGCCTTCGAGATCAACAACCATCGTGAGTCGGGTGACAGCACGCGCGATCCGTATGTGAACGACGTCACGCGCGGCTTGCACTACATCCTCAGTTCTGAGCACGGGCATTTGGAAAACTTCAATGCCACGATGCAGAACGGCAATAACCCGGACGCGAACGGCAACGGCTATGGCCTCGGCGTGAACTTCGCAGCGAACGACCATACGTCATACATCAGCGGTCAGGTCATGGACGCGATTGTGGCGAGCGGCACGCCAACCCGGCGCGCGGTCACGGGCGTCCCGACGTATGTCCGCGGTCGCACCTACAAGGACATCATCCAGGACATGCTCGACGGCTACTCGTGGGGCATGGCAGATGACCGGGGCGGCTGGTACTACTACTTCCAGGGCACGAACGGCAGCAACGACACGTCGGCCTCGCACTGGTGGGGTATCGGCGTGCTGGCGTCACACAGCTGGGGGCTCGATGCACCCACATGGGTCAAGGATCTGCAGCGCAATGTTGGCATTCCGCTGATGCAGGAATATCCGGGCGATTGCCACTTCGGCTATACCGACAGCAGGGGATACATCTGGGATGGTGGCACGAACGTTGCTGCGGCCGGGTTGATCCTGATGAACGCGAACGGCACGGCGAAGACCGACCCGCGCTACACCTGCACCGAGACTTTCCTCAATGATCGCTTTGCACCGGGTAGCCCGTTCGGCGATTCGATGGGCAACTTCTACACGATGTACCAGACCACCAAGGCGATGCGCACCGCGCGCGATTCGTCGGGCGACACGTCGCCGAACACGCTGCTGGCTGGCACAACGGACTGGCAGGCGGCGTACGACGATTGGTTGACTTCGCACCAGAACGGTGACGGTTCGTTCAGCCAGTCGCAGGGCACGCCTGGGATCAATCAGGATCAGTCAACATCGTGGGCGATCATCATGTTGTCGCCGTCACTCTTCGAGTTGCCGCCGAGCGCGGTCTGCTCGGTGGAGCCGGCAACGCTCGGCACAGCTGGCGGCACCGTCGCATTCAGTGCCTCGGGATCCTTCCACCCGGATTCCACCCAGTCGATCGTGTCGTACTCGTGGAACTTCGGCGACTCGACCAACGGCAGCGGCGCCACGACCTCGCACAACTACGGTGCGCCAGCGACGTATCCGACGACGCGTGCGGCGACATTAACGGTCACCGATACGCGTGGTCTCACCGGCACCGCCTCGTGCCCTGTCACCATCGTTGACACCAACGTTCCGCCGAACGCGAACGCGGGCGGGCCATACACGGTCTGCTCGGGTAGCCCGCTCCTGCTGAACGGATCAACTTCGGTTGACTCGGACGGCACGATCTCGGCCTATCGCTGGAGCTGGGGCACGATCAACTTCGCGTCACCTAACGCCACCACGCCGACAGTTGACGCGTCAGCTGCGTTTGCCACGCTCGGACCGGGCACTTACAACCTGGGCCTCCAGGTCGTGGATAACCAGAACGCGACCAACAGCGAATTCACCACGGTGACGGTGCTGGCGGCGAACGATCCGTCCTGCAACCAGCCGCCGGTGGCGGGCAATGACTCGGCGTCGACCTTCGCGGGTATGCCCGTGACGATCACGGTTCTCAGCAACGACAGCGACCCGGACAACAACACGCTGACCGTGTCGTCGACAACAACGCCGGCCAACGGCGCGGTGACGGTTAACGCGGACGGCACCATTACCTACTCGCCGAACGCGGGCTTCACCGGCACCGACACGTTTACCTACACGATCAGCGACGGTCATGGTGGAACGGCGACGGCGACGGTGACGGTGACGGTTGTGAAGCGCACCTCATCGGCTGTAGCGACGGGTGGGACGTTTGTTTATGACGGCCAGGCTCTTAGCGGCACGTGCACCGTCACGGGCTCGGGCGGCGCGTCGCTGCTCGGCACGATCGCGTTTGCCGCAGGAGGGCCGCCGACCAATGTCGGCAGCTACCCGCTGACGTGTTCGTTCGCAGGTGATGACAGCTACCTCGCGGCCAGCGACACGGCGTCGATCGTCATCACGCCGGCGACGCCGGTTGTGACGGCGACCGGCGGAACGTTCCCGTATGACGGCCAGGCGCATGGCGGTTCGTGCGTGGCTGCGGGCGTCAACAACGAGTCGCTCACGGCGGCCATCAGCTACAGCGGTGGCGCGGCTCCGACAAATGCCGGGTCGACATCAGTCACCTGCTCGCTCGACGCGGCCGGCAACTACACGGCCGCCAGCGACACGGCGCCGATCGTGATCACGCCGGCAACACCGGTGGTGACGGCAACGGGTGGCACGTTCCCGTATGACGGGCAGGCGCATGGCGGTTCCTGCGAGGCGACGGGCGTCAACAACGAGTCGCTGACTGCAACGATCAGCTACAGCGGCGGTGCAGCACCGGTGGACGTCGGTTCCTCGACGGCGACGTGTGCGATCGCGGCCTCGGGCAACTACACGGCGGCAACGAGCGCGCCAGCGACGATCACTATCACGCCGATCGCGCCGACGGTTGTCGCGACCGGTGGCACGTTCCCGTATGACGGCCAGGCGCACGGCGGTTCGTGCGTCGCAACTGGCCTGAATGGGGCGCCGCTTGCGGGTGCGACGTCGAGCTACAGCGGTGGATCGGCGCCGGTCGATGTCAGCTCCTCGACCGTGACGTGCGCAATTGCGGCCTCGGGCAACTACACGGCGGCCACAAGCGCACCAGCGACGATCACGATTACGCCGATCGCGCCGACGGTTGTAGCCACGGGCGGCACGTTCCCGTATGACGGTCAGGCGCACGAGGGTTCATGCGCCGCAACTGGCCTGAGTGGGACGACGCTCTCCGGCGCGACAGCGAGCTACAGCGGTGGTTCGGCGCCGATCAATGTCAGCACCTCGACGGTGACATGCTCGATTGAGGCCTCGGGCAACTACACGGCGGCCACCAGCGCAGCGGCGACGATCACGATCACGCCGATTACGCCGACAGTGACGGCGACCGGTGGCATGTTCCCGTATGACGGTCAGGCGCACGGCGGTTCGTGCGCGGCGACGGGGCTCAACGGCGCGTCGCTCTCGGGCGCCGCGGCGAGCTACAGCGGCGGCTCGGCACCGGTCAACGTCGGTTCCTCGACGGTGACGTGTGCGATCGAAGCGTCGGGCAACTACACGGCGGCCACGAGCGCAGCGGCGACGATCACGATCACGCCAATCGCGCCGACGGTTGTCGCGACCGGTGGCACGTTCCCGTATGACGGCCAGGCGCACGGCGGTTCGTGCGCGGTGAGCGGTCTGAACGGTGCGTCGCTTTCCGGCGCCACTGCCAGCTACAGCGGCGGTTCGGCTCCGGTTGATGCGGGCTCCTCAACAGTGACGTGCTCCATCGCGGCGTCGGGTAATTACACGGCGGCCACGAGCGCAGCGGCGACGATCACGATCACGC
>CANIII010000013.1 GCA_947467605.1 Acidobacteriota bacterium | reverse complement strand
GGACCAGTTGCACCCGTCGCACCCACAGCACCCGTCGCACCAATCGCGCCAGTTTCACCAGCAGGACCAGTCGCGCCGACGTCGCCCTTGTCGCCCTTCAAGCCTTGCGGACCAGCAACGCCTTGCGGACCAGTTGCACCTGTCGCGCCCACAGCACCCGTCGCACCAATCGCGCCAGTTTCACCAGCCGGACCAGTCGCGCCGACGTCGCCCTTGTCGCCCTTCAAGCCTTGCGGACCAGCAACACCCTGCGGACCAGTTGCACCCGTCGCGCCTGTTGCACCAACCGCACCGGTTGCACCTTGCGGACCGGCGACGCCCTGCGGACCGATAGCACCGGTTGCGCCAACTGCACCAGTCGCACCAGTTTCACCAGCAGGACCAGTGGCGCCCACGTCACCCTTGTCGCCCTTTAAACCTTGCGGGCCTTGCGCTCCCGTCGCGCCTTGCGCGCCCGTCGCGCCATTGACGCCTGGATCACCCTTGTCACCTTTGTCGCCCTTTTCGCCCTTGTCGCCTTGCAGGCCCTGAGCGCCTTGCGGCCCCTGCGCACCCTGCGGCCCCTGAATTCCCTGCGGTCCCATCGGGCCCGTGGGACCGATGGGGCCAATCGGACCCGCTGGACCGATCGGACCAACGGGACCGGCGAGCGACGGCAGTTGCACCTCAACCGTCATCGTGTCTGACGCCACCGTGCCCAGCACATCGTCAACTGCGGTGATCGTGAACGTGTAATAGCCGGGCCCGAGCGAGACCGGCACCGTCGCGCCGGGCGCTTCCCAGCCATGTCCATCGCTCCACGTCAGCGTGGTCGTCGGACCCACGCCGCTGTATGACGCCGTGAGCGATGTGCTGACGTAGCCGATGAGTGTTGACGTCAACGTTTGATCCGTGCCGGCATCCACTGCTGTGGGCACGAACTGAAATGCGTAGGCCGCGCCGGCCGTCGATGCGAGTTCGTTGGGCGTGCTGTTGACACCGGTCGTGCTGCTGTCTTCGCCGAAGGCGCCGACGATGACGTTGCCGCCGGAGACGCCGACGGCATGACCGAACTGATCGCTCGCGCCGGTATTCGACGCTTTGAGGTACGCCTGCTGCCGCCACACGCCACCGCTGCGCGCGAAGAGATACGCGGCACCGGCGCTCGCGGCCGATTCATTCGGCGTGCTGTTGATGCCGGTTGAGCTGCTGTCTTCGAGCTGCGCGCCGATGATGACGGTGTCGCCGGAAATGGCGACCGCCGCGCCGAACTGATCGTTCGCGCCCGTGTTCGACGCTTTCAGATACGCCTGCTGCGTCCACGTGGCGCCGCTGCGCGTGAAGACGTACGCCGCACCGGCGCTCGCCGCGCTGTTGTCCGTCTGCGTGCCGTTCACACCGGTCGCGTTGCTGCTCTCGGTGTAGGCGCCGACCACGAGCGTGTCGCCTGACAGCGCCACCGCGTGACCGAACTGATCGCCCGCGCCGGTGTTCGACGCCTTGATGTAGGCCTCCTGCGACCAGCCGATGTCGTTGCGACGGAACACGTACACCGCGCCCGCACTCGCCGCCGCTTCGTTCGACGTGCTGTTGATGCCGGTCGTGCTGCTCGCTTCAATCTGCGAACCCACCGCCACGGTGTTGCCGGATGCCGTGACGGCAAATCCGAAGTTGTCGCCTGCGCCGAGATTCGACGCTTTCAAATAGCCGTCCTGCGACCACGCGGTGCCGCTGCGCACAAAGACATACGCCGCGCCGGAATCCGCGAACGTGTCGTCTTCGCCCGTCGCGCCAACGACGATCACGTCACCGGAGACGCTGACGGATCGGCCGAACAAATCGCCGGCGCTGGTGTTCGACGCCTTGAGATACGCCTGCTGCGTCCACGTCGTGCCGCTGCGCACAAACACATACGCGGCGCCTGCGGCGGCCGCCGAGTTGTCTGTCTGAACGCCGTTCACACCCGTGGCGCTGCTGGCTTCCGACTGGGCGCCGACGACGATCGTGTCGCCGGAGATGGAGACGGAGAGACCGAACTGATCGCCCGCGCCGGTGTTTGATGCCTTGAGATAGGCCTGTTGCGTCCATGCGCCGAGCGCACTGCGCACAAACACGTACGCCGCACCGGCGGTTGCCGCCAATTCATTCGGCGTGCTGTTGATGCCCGTGCTGCTGCTCGCTTCCGATTGCGCGCCGATCACGGCGGTATCGCCAGAGATCGCGACGCTCGCGCCAAACAGATCGCCCGCGCCGGCGTTCGCCGACTTCAGATACGCCTCTTGCGTGACGGTCGGATCAATCGTCAGCGGATACACCGCCTGCCGATCGTCCACCACGATGGCGATGTGGCTGTCGGTGGATTCGAAGTGACTGGGGACCGTGCGGCCGTCGCGGTCGGTGACCACGAGGTGGTCGTAGTTGAGCACGGCGCGTCCATCAGCGCTCGTGAAGGCGATCGCATCGAGCGAAGTCGACAGGCGAGGATGCAGTGTGCCGTCGGTGGCGAGGCGCACGCGCAGCGCGCGTCCATCAAATTTTGCGGGCCGAGTCGGCAGGGTGAAGCCGTGCTCAAGGCCGCGCTGTCGATTGACGTACCACTCGGTGACGGCGACGCCATGGCCAGTTGCGCCGTGCGTGACCTCAACACGATCCCGTGCTGCCGTGACGACCCCTGATGTTGGCGCGACGCGATCGTCGCCGTAGCCGATCGACTCCAACTGGAGGCCGAATTGCCAACGCGACGCGTCCGTCGCGAGCGCGGTCGGCGTCAGCGTCAGGCGTTCCGGCGTGAAGTGCGCGGCAAAGGCCTGGCCGGGATTCGAGGCCTGCCAGGTCTCGGCGCCGCTTGGTCGCACGGCGTAGCGAGCCGCGGCGTAGGCGTCGGCCAGTGACGCGGAAACGACACGCGTTGTCAATTTCTTGGCGGGATCCGTGTCGCGCTTCTTCGTCTCTGCGGTGGTGCAAAGTGCCGCGATCACGAGGGTATTTGTATCATCGAACGAACATTCGGCGCTTCTGCGTCACAGTGCGTCGCGGAGACACAACCCGTGATGCGCCTCAGCCCTGATTTGGATCGCTGCTACGGAAAATAGGACCGTCACGTCACAGTTGCGTCACAATCCGACTGGCCCCCACCCTCCGATCCCTGTAAACTGTTGATTCGCAAGTACGGAGAGATGTCCGAGTGGTTGAAGGAGCACGCTTGGAAAGCGTGTGTAGGGGAAACTCTACCGAGGGTTCGAATCCCTCTCTCTCCGCCAAATTTCGCTTCGCTCATTTGGCGGAGCGAGCGGGTTCGCGAGGTCATTGGGCCTCCGGCTTCGCCTCGGCCCAAAGACCGAATCCCTCACCTCTTATCTCATCTCCACACTTCGCGTCGCTCGTGTGGTCCAACGCTTGACACCAGATTTGTCAGCAGTGCGACGAGCATTGCGCAATCAGATTGCATAAATCCGGGCGACAGTTCTGATAAATCTGGCGTCTTGATAAGCCCGTGTAACGATCCTGATAAATCCAGTGTGGTGTTGACTGCGGTTCTGGAGTATGGTCTGGCGGTCTGGTGTCGTATTGCTTTAAAGGGGGAGGCCTAATGAGCATTCGGACAGTAGTCAGGATTTTGTGTGTGGCGTTTGTATGGAGCGTGATGGCCGCACCGGCCGCCGCCCAGTTGGTCACTGGAACGGTGACCGGATCAGTGAAAGATCAACAGGGCGCCACGATGCCCGGTGTGACCGTCACCTTGATCAATGAAGGCCGCGGCACGCAGTTATCGCCCGCGGTGACGAACACAAAGGGCGATTTCGTCCTGGCCAACGTGCCGACCGGCACCTACACGATCCGTCTGGCCCTCGATGGCTTCAGGACGATCAGCCGCAAAGGCATCGAAGTGAGCGCAGGAGACCGTGTCGGTCTCGGCTCGTTTACGATTGAAATCGGCGCCCTCACCGATACGGTGAACGTCGTGGCCGAAGCGCCGCTCGTGCAGTCGCAGAGCGGCGAGCGATCATTCGCCATCACGACACAGTCGGTCGAGAACCTGCCGATTTCGAACCGCAGCTTCACCTCGCTGGCCGGCCTGGCGCCTGGCGTCACCAGTGCCACCAACCCGAGCCGCGTCGGCGACCGCGCGTCCACAGGTGGCAGCACCAACAACGTCATGATGGACGGCGTCTCGACGATGGACACGGGCAGCAACTCGCCGCTGCTGCAGATGAACGTCGAGTCGATTGCGGAAGTCAAAGTGCTGGTCTCCGGCTACCAGGCCGAATACGGTCGCTCAAGCGGGATTCAGGTGTCGGCGATCACCAAGAGCGGCACCAACAAATTCAAGGGCTCGTTGTACGACGTCCAGCGCAAGTCGGACTGGAACACGAACAGCAAGACCAACATCCTCAACGGCGACCCGAAGACGACGGTGAACGAGAAGGACCTGGGCTACTCGATCGGCGGTCCGATCGGCAAGCCGGGCGGCAACAACAAGTTGTTCTTCTTCTACGCGCACGAGTACTCACCGCGCACGGGCGGCGGTGACACGCAGCGCTTCCGGTTCCCGACGGCGCTCGAGCGCGCAGGAGATTTCTCGCAGACGTACGACAACAACGGCACGCTGTATCCCTATATCAAGGATCCGCTCATCAGCGGCACGTGCTCGGCGACCAACACGACGGCCTGTTTCAAGGCGAACGGTGTCCTCGGTCAGATTCCAACAAGCCGCCTCTACGGCCTCGGTTTGAACATCCTGAAGGCGTACCCGATGCCGAACATCAACGGCGCCGGCCTCCAGTACAACTACGAGATCACGCGGCCTGAGGAGAAACAGATTTCGAACCAGCCCGCCATCCGCATCGACTATTCGCCGACGCAGAAACTCCGCGTGACGGGCCGATACTCCGGCTGGTCGCAGAAGGACGAGCCGATCCTCGGCACGATCCCGGGCTGGAACGACACACGGCAGTACAACCCGTTCGTCCGAACGCTCTCGACCACGGTCAACTACACCATCAACAACACGACGTTCCTCGAAGGCACCTACGGTTTTTCGCAGAACTCACTGACCGGGTGCGCGCTGGCACAGGCCAACACCGGCCCGACGTTCTGCCGGGCCGCGTTTCCAACCAACGACGTCGCGAGCCTGTCGGGCGCCGGTCTCACCGGGCTGCCCTCCCTGTTCCCCAACGCCGGTGTGATCGACCCGAGCTACTTCGCGTATGAAGCGCTCAACGGCGTCAAGCCGGCCATCTGGGACGGCACGCGAATCTCGATGCTCCCGAATCTGGCGTGGGGCAGCCGCATCGGGAACGCGCCGCCCAACATGCCGTTCCCGGGTTACCTGAACATCAACCGGACACAGGACGTGTCGATCAGCCTGACGAAAGTCACCGGCCGGCACAGCCTGAAGTCGGGGTTCTACAACACCTACAGCTACAAGGCGCAGCAGCGTCAGGGCTGGGCGGGCACGATCACGTTCTCGAATGACACCAGCAACCCGCTCGATACGAGCTTCGGGTATGCGAACGCCGCGCTGGGCGTGTTCTCCTCGTACAACCAGTTGTCAAAGTACGTCGAGGGCGCCTACGTCTACACCAACACGGAGGCGTACATCCAGGACAACTGGAAGATCACGAACAAGCTGACGCTCGACTACGGCTTGCGTTTCGTGCATCAGACGCCGCAGTACGACAGTCTGGGACAGGCCTCGAATTTCCTGCCCAACAAGTGGACGCAGAGTTCCGCTCCCGTGCTGTATACCGCCGGTTGCGCGGCCACGCCGTGCACGGGCAACAACCGACAGGCACTCGATCCGCGTACCAATACCCTGCTCGGGCCGGCCACGGCGCTGGCGATCGGCACGATCATTCCAGGTTCCGGCAATAGCTTGAACGGTCTCTTCCTCTCCGGTCAGGGGATCGCGGACACCACGTATACCTGGCCGTCGCTGAGAGTGGCGCCACGCTTCGGCATGGCCTACGACATGGCCGGGAACCAGAAGTTCATCCTGCGCGGTGGCGCGGGGCTGTTCTTCGATCGTCCATCAGGTAACTCGATCTATCCGCAGATCCAGAACCCGCCGACGATCAAAAACCTCACGGTCCGGTACTCGACGTTGCAGTCGATGGCCAGCGGCCTGACCACCGAGGCGCCGCCATCGCTGTCGGTTTTCGAGTACGAGAGCGGGCTGCCCTCGACGTGGCAGTGGAACGGCGGCATCCAGATGGTGCTGCCATTCGCGGCGGTACTGGATGTGACCTACACGGGACAGCACGGATACAACCTCGTGGAAGCCATCAACATCAACGCCGTGGACTTCGGCGCCGCGTATACGACGGCGAACCAGGACACGACGATCTCGAGCGCGACGCCTGGCGCCGCGGCCGTCGCCGCCGACCAGATGCGCGCGTACCGCGGGTACAGCACCATCACGCAGAACAAGCCGCGTGGCTGGGTGACGACGCACCTGATGTCACTCTCGCTGAACCGCCGGTTCCGCAACGGCGTGTCGTTCCAGTTCAACGACACGATCGTCCTCGCGCAGAAGGGCAGCGTGGGCGCACGCCTTCAGCACAACTCCGACGGCAGCTTCACGGAACGCGCCGATCAGGCGCAGGCCGACGAGCTCCTGGGTAACTTCATCCCGACGCGGCACACCATGAAGGGCAGCTTCGTGTGGGATCTCCCGGACGTCAAATCGAGCGCCCCGGTCTTGAAGGTGATTGGCTACATCGTCAACGACTGGCAGCTGTCCGGCGTGTGGACGGGATCGAGTGGCGCGGCCTACACCGTGGGCGTCTCCTACCAGGGTGGCGCGACCGGCAACGGCAACCAGAACATCACGGGCTCGCCCGACTACGCCGGGCGCGTGAACATCACGGGCGATACCGGATCCGGCTGCAGCAGCGATCCGTACAAGCAGTTCAACACCGCGGCGTTCTCGGGTCCGGCCGTCGGCAGCAACGGTCTGGAGTCGGGAGCCGATTACCTGCGCGGCTGCTTCCAGAGCCAGCTCGACCTCTCACTCGTGCGCAACGTCCGCCTCGGTGGATCGCGCAATCTGCAGTTCCGACTCGACGTGTTCAACGCACCGAACCAGTCGATCATTACGAACCGCAACACCACGATGCAGCTGACCAGCCCCACGGTCGGCACGCAGACGAACTTGCCGTACGACGCGAACGGCTTGATTGTCACGCGGTCGCTGCCGAAAAACGCCGGCTTGGGCGTCGCCACGGCCTATCAGGCGCCGCGCAGCATGCAGGCACAGATCCGCTTCTCGTTCTGATGCATCGGTCGTAACGTCAGGCTTTACACGGGGGGCAGTCCTTTCAGGGCTGCCCCTTTTTTGTTTTCAGCGGCCGGTGCCCGATAATGGGCCCAGTATGAAGCGCATCGGAATTCTGACGGCTGGCGGCGACACACCGGCGCTCAATGCCGCTATTCACGGTGCGGTGGCGCGCGCGAACCAACTGCGTATCGAGGTGTACGGGCTGATCAAGGGTTTCAACTGCCTGTTCAACCCGCGGGTGCCGCACGTGCACCTGAATCCGCTGTTCCAGGCCATTCCGGAACTCGATCCGACCAAGGGCGGCTCGCTCATCGGCGCGTCGCGCGATTACATTGACGCGGACAACGGGCCTGAACTCGATCTCATCGCCGACCGCCTGCGGACGCTGGGCATCGAGGGTGTGATCGCGATTGGCGGCGACGGCACATTGAACGGCCTCCAGCCGCTGGCCGAGCGCCTGCCGACCGTGCTCGCACCGAAAACCATCGACAACGACCTCGGGCTGAACTACCCGAGCGAGCCGGACGAATGGGTGCGCGAGCCAGACCCCAAGCGCACGGGCAGCTACCTGTATACGCGCGCCGCGTCGAGCGTGACCTTCGATCTCGACCAGATCGTGAACTACGCCACGCCCGGCTACGCGACCGCCGTGCTGGTCACCGTGCAGGGCGTCGAGCGCATCCGCACGACGGCCGAGAGCCACCGGCGCATCGCCATCATCGAGGTGATGGGGCGTCATTCCGGTTACATCGCCTTGGGCACGGCCTACGGACAGCCGGACATCATCCTCGTGCCCGAGCATCCGCTCAATATCGAGCGACTGGTGGACCGCGTGCGCCACCTCTACGAACTGCAGAAGAACGTCGTCATCGTCTGCGGTGAGGGCATCGTGGACGAGCGGGGCGTGGCGTTGGGCGCGGCGTCGACGTCAACCGACCCGGCGGGAAATGTCGTACTGACGGGCGCGGCGGACGCATTGCGAGAGCGCATGGTGCAACTGCTCGGCGACGAGTACTTTCGCCGCTATCGCCGCGGCAGCTCGGCGCGGGAAGCGATCTTCACGCGCAAGATCGGACATACGCAGCGCGGCGGCCGTCCCGTCCGCTTTGATCGTTTCTACGCGGCGCTCCTCGGCGCGAAGGCGGTCGATCTGCTCGCGGAAGGACGCAATAACGCCGTGTCGGTGTTGCAGTACCAGGCCAGCCAAGGGTTCCACGTGGCGGGCTACGATGCCAACCGGTTCCGCGATCGCTGGGGACTCATTCACGCGCGCGCCATGCACCCGGCCCTGTACGACCCGGTGGCGATGAAGCCCTCGCGCCTGGGCATCGACTACCTGATGCCCATCTTCACCGACGCCATCGGGACCGACGACGCCGAACACATGCGCCAGAGCCTGTTCAACCCGGGCAACCTGGCGCAGCCCTATCACTCCATCAACACCGACGTGCACAAGCGAATCCGCTACGTCACAGCGGGTAGCTAACGCTCAGATTCCGTCGAGTCAGTGGCGATCTTGATGGAGCGCCACGAGCGCCGCGCCGATCGCCTGTGACAGATCGCCGAGCGCCGCGGGCACGACGCGCATGCGTTCCCGCTGTGCGGGCCAGAGATACGGCTCCGCGCTCTGCCACAGAATGCACAGGTAGCGGTCGCGAAACGCCAAGGTCGTCGCCTCGGGATCCATGAGACCGCCGCCAATCACCACGAACTGCGGGTCGAGCGCCATTGCGAGGTTGGCGACGTGCAGGCCCATCGCGCGCGCCTGCAGATCGAACAGTTCCAGCGCGAGCGGGTCGCCCGTCTGCGCCAGGCCCCGCAGCGCGAGCGCCTTCTCCTTTGACGACTTCGTCGATCGCGCCAGTTCGTGATCGGGATAGCGACCGATGCGCTCTTCGAGCAAATACGGCAGTCCCGAGAGCGAGGTGTAGACCTCGAAGCATCCCCACGTGCGGCCGCAGCCGCACGGGTGGGGCTTCACGTCGAGCAGGTGCAGCGGCGCCGGCATGTGCGCGGCTTCCATGCCCGCCAGCGTGTCGCCGTCGAGCGGCAATCCGCTGCGATCGATGTATGCGCACCCCAGCCCTGATCCTGGCGCGAGCATCAGCACGGTGCCCGATCCACTGCCCCGCACGCGCAGCGCTTCGGCCACGCCGCCCATGTTGCCATCGTTGCCGACGACGAGCGGCACGGGCCGGCCGGCGCGGGCCGCAAGCGCTTCACCATACGCGCTGAGCAGATCGAATCCGGCGAAGCTGTCGGGCAGATTCGGGCCGCGCTCGAGCACGCCGTACCGCCGCTGCGGTCCAGGCATGGCGGCACCGACACCCTTCACCTGATCCCACCCGAGATCGTGGGCCGCGAGAAACTCGCCGACAGCGTCTGCCCAGCCCTGCATCACGGCAAGCGGACCGCGCTCCGCGCCCGTCGCACGCTGGAGCAGCACGGTCGAAACCGTGGAGCCATCGGACCGGACCCCGCCGATCTTCGTCGTCGTCGCACCGCCGTCGGTCCCGATGTAGATGTTGTCGTTTGCGCTCACGAAGTGAAGATACCGCATTAAAATGCTGCCGTGCGCAAGGGCGGCCAACAGCAGCGGCTTGCGATTGCACGCGCGGTGCTGGCGCGGCCACAGATCCTGATTCTCGATGAAGCAACGAGCAATCTCGACACCGAGAGCGAACAACTGATTCAGGCCTCGATGGCCTCGCTGCTCGCGGGCCGCACAACGTTCGTGATTGCGCACCGCTTGTCCACGATCCGCCGCGCCGACATGATTCTGCTGATGGACGACGGTCGGATTGTCGAGCGTGGCACGCATGATGACTTGATGCGGGCTGGCGGAGAATACAAGGCGATGGTCGAGCGGCAGATGGCGTCGCACAACGGAGAGCTGGCGTGAGGCGCCTTCAGGTGCCGCGCACATCACATGGCGCCCCGGGCCTCAGGCCCGGGGTGTGGCCGGACCTGAAGGTCCGGCCCTCCATCCTTCTCCGATGACGCGGCGCCAGTTTTCCGCCTTCGCTGGAGGCACGGTGGCGGCCCTCTTCAGTGGCGCGTGCGCGGGGACCGGGGCTGCGCCGGTGATCAGCGATCGCATCACGGCGAAGCACAAGGTCAGTCGAACGACGGCCAAGGGCGAGGATCGACTCGGGCTGGACAGCCGCGACGCGATCTTGCGCGTGCCGAAGAATGCGCCCGACGGGCCACTGCCGTTGCTGGTGCTGCTCCATGGTGCCGGCGGCAGCGGCGCCAACATGCTCGGCCGCATCAGCAGTTATTGCGACGACGCCGGGCTCGCGGTGCTGTCACCGACGTCGCGGGGCGGCACCTGGGACGGCATTCGCGGCGAGATTGGCGTCGACGTGGAATTCATCAACCGCGCGCTCACGAAGACGTTCGACGTCGTCAACGTGAATCCGCGGAAGATCATTCTTGGCGGCTTCTCCGATGGCGCAAGCTACGCGCTGTCGCTCGGCCTCATCAATGGAGACTATTTCAACAAGATCGTCGCCTTCTCACCCGGATTCATCGTCGGCGGCGAAATGCACGGCAAAGCCCGGATCTTTATCTCACATGGCACCAGAGATCCGATCCTGCCCATCGACCGCTGCAGCCGCGTGATCGTTCCGGCACTCAAGCGACAGAACTTCGACGTGACCTACACGGAATTCAACGGCGTGCATGAAATCACGCCCGACGTCGCGAGAGAAGCGCTGACCTGGGCGGCGAGCTAGAAATCAAGACCATTCACCGTGAAGGACGTAGGAGGACGTGAAGACAAGCTTTCAAAGAGCCTTTTGAAAATCTGTCTTTACGTTCTTTACGACCTTCACGGTTACCTGTCTTACTTCCCGGGCTGGTACGTCCGCTCGGTGTGGGCCTTGAGGTCTGCCGGGTAGAAGTAGACGTCGCGGAGGCTGCCGGTGCTGTAGCGCTGGGCCTGGTCGTTGAAGTGTTTTGATGTCGGGTCACCGTTCTCGCCGCCGGCGCTGACGGCCTTCGCGCGGACGGTGGGACCGAATTCGACGACGGCGACGAAGCTGTTGCCGCTGGTGCCGTAGATCTTCTTTGAGCCGTTGTAGCTGCGCGCACCGAATGAGGCGAGCGAGCCCCAGGTCGCAGACGTGAAGCCGACGGGAATGCTCGGGCCAGCATCCGTGAACGGATGCACGATGTCGTCGGTGATGCGCTGGAAGCGATTGATGTCACCCCACGGCGTGTTCCACTTGCCGAAGTCGGCGGTGAGTTTGTCTGACGCGGCGGCGAGCGCCTTGAGCAGCTGGGCCGCGGGAATCTTTGAGCCGATGTACTCCTCACCCGACAGGTTCGCTGCCCGTGCGGCACCCGCAATGCCGCGCTGCACCTCGTCACCGAAATACACCGCGAGTGACGTCGGCACGGACGTGACACCCCAACGCATGTCCCACGCGCGCAAGAGCGCGACCTGATCCTTCAGCTTCGCCTTCAACGGATCACTCGCCGGCGCTGCGTCCCAGGCCTTGATCAACGCGGGGATCGGCTTCTCGAACCACGGCAGATAGCTGTCGTATGCCGCGCCGATCAAGCCGTCGATCGTGAAGTCCTTCTTCGACTGCAACACGCGCACCGCATGGCGACCGCGCGCCGATTCGATGCCGCTGTCGACATACACCGGAAAGTCAGCCTGCTTGCGGCTGCTCGACCCCGCAGCGGCCCACGGCCAGTCGTTGCTGTTATAGATCCAGCCGCTCGCCGGATTCTTGAGGTTCGGCGACTCTTCGACGCCCAGCAGCCCCTTCCAGTCTGTTGCCGGATCGCTACCGTCAACCGGCTTGGTCCAGTCGAACTTCGGATCGCGGCGCGGGATGAAATTGCTGTGGAAGTACGCGATCGTGCCGTCGGCATCCGCGTAGATCGTGTTGTTTGACGAGTTGCTGTGCAGGTCCATTACTTTCTTGAACTCGTCGTAGTTGCGCGCCTTCGTGCGCGTGTACGACTGCGTGAGCGCCTTCAGCGGCTCCTGCATGATGGCGATCGTGATCCACTTGTCGCCCTGTGAACGCACCACCGGGCCGTGCGACGTGCGATAGATCGTGAACGTCTTCTTGGCCATGCCGCTCGACGTCTTGTAGGGCACGTCGATCTTCTCTTCAGTCACCGGCAGTTCCTGCGCGCCATGCTTATAGACATAGCCGGCGCCCTTCTTCACGACCGTCTCGAGAAATTCATCCCAGTCGTCGACGGCACTGGTCGTGTGCATCCAGCCGATCCGTTCGTTGAATCCCTGGTAGAGGAAGAACTGTCCCCACGTCGATGCGCCGTACGCGTTCAGCCCCTCGTCGCTCGTCATCTGCAGTTCCGAACGGAAGAAGAACGACGTGTGCGGATTGATCAGCAGCAACGCGTGCTTGCCGGTCGTGTTGGACGGCGCGATGGCCATGCCGTTCGAGCCGCGCGGCTCGGTGTCGAGGAGTTCGTACGCGTCAGGCGTGATGGAGGGCCGGACCTTCAGGTCCGGCCGATCACCGTAGAACTGCTGCAGCGGACCGAGCGCGACCTTCTCGATGTCGCCGCCGATGCTGCCTTCGCTGAACGTCAGCGCCATCCACGGTTCAAACTTGGCAATCACACGCGGCTTCACCTGCGGATGCTTCGCCAGATAGAAGTTGAGACCGTCGGCCCACGCGTCCATCAGCACCTTCAGAAACGCCGGGCTGGCCGCGTATTGCTTCTTCATCACGACGGGATCGATGAAGAGCTTCATGCGGAGGTCGCGCCAGATCGCCGACTCCCCTTCCGCCTCAGCCAGGCGCCCCTGCGAGTTGATGAAGTTGGTCTCGACGCGATTGAAGTCGTCTTCGGCTTGCGCGTAGATCATGCCGAACACGGCATCGGCATCCGTCTTGCCATGAATGTGGGCGATGCCCCAGTCGTCGCGCGTGATGGTGACGTTCCTGGCGCGCTCCTCCCACCGGCTGGCTTCCTGTGTCTTGACGGTCTGCGGCACGAGGAACGCGATGGTCACGGCAAGAGCGAGGGCGAACTTCTTCATGATGGGGCGATCTTACCCCCGGCGCAGGGCCTCGTGCACAAGCGTGAGCAGCGCCACACACGCGGTCGTGGTCGTCAGAATTCGAGGGCCGATGCCGACGCGCGCGAAGCCGTGCGTCTCGAGCAGGCTGAGTTCGAAGTCGTTCCATCCGCCTTCAGGACCGGTCGCGAGGAGGACGCGATCACTCGGGGTGACGTCCGCGAGTGCCGTCGCGACACGCGTGTCGCTGCCGGGATGGGCGACCAACCGTCGAACCGACGGGCACAGGGCATCGAGGTGGTCTTCCACCAGCACCTTGAAGCGCTTGTGAATCGACACGATGGGCATGTGCGTGTCGCGCGCCTGCTGCAGCCCTTCGATCAACAGCGGTCGATAGCCCTCTGGCTGCAGCACATGACTGTCGAAGTAATCGCGCTCGACCTTCTCGGCGTTAGTAAGGATTACCTGACCCACACCGAGCGTGGCGAGCGGCGCCCAGAGTCGGCGCATAACCTTCGGCCGGGGCAACGCGAGCAGCAGGTCGACGCGAGGACGCGCTGGTGGTGCGGGGTCGAAGGCGCACGCCAACTCGACGTGACGATCCGCAATTGTCGTGATGGTGCCGACGCCCATCGCGCCGTCGACCATCCCGACACGAACGGTCTGGCCGGTGCCAAGTTTCAACACCTTGCGCACGTGCTCAGCGTGCGCCTGCGTCAATGACACCGAGCCATCCGTCGCCACCTCCGACGGATCGAGCAGCAGCAGGTTCATTATTTCGCGGTGAACACCGAGAGCAGGGCATCAAGCTCTTCACGCGACGCGGGCAGCCAAGAGCCACCGAGTTCATGCGTGACCAAATCGCCGACGCGTCCGATCGGCAAGCCGGCCGTTGCGGTCATGAAGGCGCGAAGTTCCCGCACGAGATCTTTGCGCTCAGCGGCGTTGGCATCTCGCAGGAATGCCGCGCCGGCCCCGGCGACCGTACGGTGCTCCACCACGAAGTCCTGATGCAGGTAGCCGTCAAGAAAATCGCACAGCGCCGGGTAGTCGCTCCGGCGCACAGGGGCCACCAGGGCCGCGCTCTTGGGTGCATTCGGTGCCTTGGGCGCCACCTTCTTCGCCTTCGTCACCGTCTTGGTCTTCGTAACTTTCTTGGCTGGCTTCTTTGCGCGCGTCTTCTTCATCGTCGTGTCTCCGGATAGCTCGTCAGTACATAGAAGGTGTTGCCCTTCCAGCGCAGCACCACCGTGGCGTCGTGGCAGGGTTCAGCGCCGCGACCACGCCGCGCAATGCTTCGGCCGATAGCCTCGCCGTCATCGTGAATATTGAGTGTGAGGTTGGGCCGGGAGCCTGAGCGGTCTTCCCACTTCGCGACCTTCGCGCGCTGGCGCGTCAACGCCGCCGCGACCACACGCTCGGCAGTCTCGCGATCGGTGTACGTCGAGGCCGCGCTGATCCCGGGCTCGTCGCGCAGCCGTTGCTTCAACTGCGCGTCCGTGCGACCGACATGCCGGCTCAACGTGTGGCCGCCGGCGCGCTCGTCGAGTTGCAGGTCACGCCGGTCGGTCGCAGGACGCGCGGGCTCAGCGACGACGGGCGGCACGGTCGGAGCCGGTGGAGGTGGTGGCGCAGGATGGCCGCAGGCCACCTGAAGCCCGCCGGCGACAACGAACGCGAGCAGCGCTTTCGGGATCTTCATCCGTTCGATCTTACTCTCTCGGGTTCGGCGGCCCTCAGCGCGTGGAGAAGGTCACGCGACGGATCTCGACTCCGGGCAGGATCCTGTCGGCGACGTCGAGGCCGCTCACAATCCGCGCGAAGACGGTGTAGCCATGATCGAGATCAGGACGATCGATGAGATCGATGAAGATCTGACCGTTGCCAAGGTCGTGGCCGTTGTTCATCATCGCCACCGCGCCACGAGTGTGCCGCGTCGTACCGAGTTCGTCGCGAAGCCACGAGGTCGAGCCGTCGATCACGTTGTCATACACGCCGCCGCTTCGAACGCCGACCCCCGGCGACACCTCGATGAACCCCTCATGGGATGGCTGGCTCCATCGCCCGAACCAGGCCATCGCCGTCAGTGGCGCGTCGTCCACCAACAGCTCAATCTTGATGACGCCACCGTCTGACAGCTCGAGTGTGGCAAATCGCTGGAGCGTGGAGGTCGCAACGGAGAACGCTGTCGGCGCACGCACTCGTGGCTGCGCGCGCACGGGCAGTCGCGAGTACGACGAAAGCACGCTGGCCGCGGCGTCGGCGACGCGCGGATCCCGATCAGTGAGCAGATCGCGGAGCTGGCGCGAGTCACCGAGCGAGAATCGTTGCAGCCCGGCGATCAGGCCGAGCCGAACGTCGCGGGAGCCGGGTGCGTTTTGCGACGCCGTGTTGAGTGCACGTTCGAGTGCCCGGCGCGCATCTTCGATGGGCATGGTGTCGGGCAACGCAGCTGCGGCGGCGAGCAGTGCGGGGCCATTTGACGTGGCACCGCGCGTGAGCTCGTTGATCGCAAACGTCGTCCGCCGCGCACTGTCGATGACGGTCAGCGCCTTGAGCGCGGCCGCGCGTACGTTCGGTTGCCGATCGTCGGCGAGCAGCGCCGCCGTCGCTTCGTCCTGCAAGGTTCCGGCGATGGACGCGGCGATCTGGCGCACCTCCCACGCCGAGTGGGTCGCGGCGTAGCCGCCGTTGATCGCCGCGGCGGTCGGGTCTTTGAATCGCACAAGCGCCATGAGCGCATGCGCCGGCACATGCCACGACGAGACCGCGCCACCGAGCGCGGTCGCGCGCTGGCGCAGCCACATCAGGAGTGCTTCGTGCTCAGAGCAGTTCGCCGGCGCGACGTCGATGGCCGTCATCGCCACGGCGGGGCTCGGGTCATCGAGCGCGCTCATCAGCCGCCCGCACGACAACGTCACGCGCATACGTGGCACCAGCGAGGTGAGCGCAGCCGCGCGCACCTGAAAGACGTCGTCTTCGAGCGCGTGTTCGAGCCGCGAAGCCGATTCGTCATCGCGCGCAGGCAGGTAGGTCGCCGCCAGACGCCGCACCTGCCAGTCGGCGTCACTGAGCGCTGTCATCAGCGTCGCTGCGCTGTCGTTGTTCGCCTCGTGCAATGCGAGCAATGCCGTGCGCCGCATCGAGGCCAGCATCTCGATGACGTCGAGGCCGCCGCCTTCGAGCGTCAGCGTCAGCAGGTCCCCTTCGGCCAGTCGTTGCAGTTGTCGCACGGTCTCGTGCGAGAACGGCCGCTTCGGCGCGCGGCGCGCAAGGATCTCGAGGCCCGCCACCGCGCCGGCCACACGCATCGCCCGGCCGGTCAGGTTCATCGCGAGTGTCGTCTCCACGGCCGCCGCGCGGGCGGGGTCCATCGGCAACCGCGCCATCGAACGCAGCATCGCGGCGGCGGCCGCGGAATTCGGTTCAACGCGCAGCCGCATCTCGAGCATGTAGCGCGCCTGCTCCGCCCAGGCTTCTGGAATCCACGGCGGCATCACCGACACGCCGTAGATCGGATCGCGGGGCAGGTCGTCGAAGGACAGGCCGATCGCGTCGGCCGCTGTCAGACGCACGATCGGGTCGGTGTTCTCGAGCATCAGCTTGGGGAATCTGCCGGCCACGTCCGTCATGTTGCTGCCGATGCGCGCCATGCTCAGAATCGCAAATCGACGCTGCTCGGGCGTCACGGAATTGGCAAACACCTGATTGATGAGGTTCATGGCGCGCACTTCCGCATGATCGGCGCCGTGCCGCACTTCCCGTTCGCCGTTCGCGAGGTAGACGCAGAACCACCGCAGGTCGGCGGCCTGCGCCACGGCCCCGCGCCAATCCGCGTCGGCGAGCGCGCGCGCCAGCGCGGCCGGGTCACTTCCAGCTGCGCGCCCCGGTCCCGCACCGATGCCCCGCTGACCGCCGAGCACGGCTCCGCTGATCGCCGCGAAGAGCGCCGCCGTCAGAATCAGCTGCCGCATGCCCTCATGTTAGTCTGCCGATCCGGATACGCCATCTGCCGATTTTTCACGAACATCGCGGTCCTGCTCTCGTAATCTGTTGGTGTCAGGCCACGGGGGCCGGACGTGATCTTCGCGAGGGTATCGACACCATGGGTTTGATGGACTTCATCAAGGGCGAGTTTATTGACGTCATCGAATGGACCGATGACTCGCGCGACACGTTGTCATACCGGTTTCCTGATCAGGACAAGGCCATCAAGAACGGCGCCCAGCTGATCGTGCGTGAATCGCAGGTTGCGCAGTTCATGTACCTCGGCCAGTTCGGCGACTGCTTCACGCCCGGCAAACACACACTCACGACCGACAACATTCCGATCCTGACAAAGATCAAGTCGTGGAAGTACGGCTTCGACTCCCCGTTCAAGGCCGACGTCTTCTACGTCACCACGCGCCTCTTCACCGGCAACAAGTGGGGCACGGCCAACCCTGTGATGATGCGCGACAACGACTTCGGCATCGTCCGCGTGCGCGCCTTCGGCACGTTTGATTTCAAGATCACCAACCCGCCGCTCTTCATCAAGGAAGTGGCCGGCTCCGACCAGCACTTCCGGCTCGACGAGTTTGCCGACGCGATGCGCTCGCGCATGGTCAGCGTGTTCAGTGAAGCGCTCGCCTCCGCGAAGATCCCGGTGCTCGACGTCGCGATGCGCTACTCGGAACTCGGTGACGCGCTGCTGCCGATCATCAACCCGGTGGTCAGCGCAAAGTATGGTCTGGAGATCGGCAGCTTCATCATCGAGAACGTGTCGGTACCGCCGGAGGTCGAAGCGGCGATCGACAAGCGGTCGAGCATGGCGGCGGTCGGCAACCTGAACGACTACGTGAAATTCCAGATGGCGCAGGGCATGGGCTCGGGCAACGGCGGCGCGGGCGGTACGGCGGCAGAGCTCGCCGTTGGTTTCGGCATGGCGCAGCAGATGATGAAGGAGGGCCTGATGAATCCCAACGCGCCCTCCGCACCGCCGGTCGTCGGCGGCACCGCGCCCGCGGCTGCGCCCACGGTCGACATGCTGACGCCGGCTGATGTGGCGAAGTCACTCGGTGTTCCCGAGAGCGACGTCATGGCGATCATCGAAGCTGGTGAGTTGAAGGCGAAGAAGATCGGCAGCAGCTACCGGATCACACGCGCCGCATTCGACGCGTACATCGCGCAGTGACCACGCCCGACAACGCGCCGCCGCAGATCGCGGCCAAGGAGAAGCACGCCTGCCCCGCCTGCGGTGCGCAGGCGGAGTGGAATCCGTCGAAGCAGCTACTGGTCTGTCCGTTCTGCGGCGCCGAATCACCGTACGAACAGTACAAGGCCGGCGGCGCGGTCGCCGAACTCGACCTCGTGGCGATGTTGCGCGACCTGCCGGCGGAACAGCGCGGCTGGGACACGACACGCCACAGCGTGCAGTGCCAGAGCTGCAAGGCCGTGATGGTCTTCGATCCGGCGAAGGTCGGCAAGAACTGCGAGTTCTGCGGCTCACCCGCGCTCGTCGACTACACCGAACTGCAATCGCCGATCCGGCCGCAGAGCCTGTTGCCCTTCAAGCTCTCGCAAAACGATGTGCGCGACCAAATGAAGCGCTGGTATGCCGGTCGCTGGTTCGCGCCGAACGCGTTCAAGAACAAATCACTCGTCGATCAACTGCACGGCCTCTACGTGCCGTACTGGACGTTCGACGCGCAGGTGCACTGCGATTGGCAGGCCGAAGCGGGTCACTACTACTACACGACCGAAAGCTATCGCGACGGCCAGGGCCGCGAACAAACGCGACAGGTACAACACACGCGCTGGGAATACGCGGAAGGCGCGATCGATCATTTTTTTGATGATGAGCCGGTGCCGGCGACCAAGGGCGTGGACCTCGCGCTGCTCCGACAGGTCGAGCCCTTTCCGACACAGGAGGTCGTGCCGTACGACACCGCATTCCTGTCGGGCTTCGTGGTCGAGCGCTACCAGATCAATCTTGAAGAGGCCGCCACGGCATCACTTGGGCAGATGCACGACGAGCTCGAGAGCCTGTGTGCTCGAGAGATCCCGGGCGACACGTATCGCAATCTCGTGATCAAGCCGGAGTACTCGAACCAGACGTTCAAGCACACGCTGCTGCCGATCTGGCTGCTCACCTACACGTACGGCGCGAAGACCTTCAACGTGATCGCCAACGGCTACACCGGCGAAATCGCCGGCAATTATCCGAAGAGCTTCTGGAAGATTGCGTTCCTGGTGCTCGGGATCATCGTGGTGGTTCTGACGATTCTTGCGCTGAATCAGTGAGGAGCGAGATGCGTTCTGACAGACGTAGCCGACGGGCTTCAGCCCGTCGGTTGTGCGGCGGGCTAAAGCCCGCCGCCTACGTCCGCCAAGACAATCACTGCCCTTCGCCCCTGTAGTACACCCACAGCCACGGCGCGTTGTCGTCCCAGACGCAGCGCGGTGAGCCCAGCCAGTCCTGGCCGAAGTCGCCGATCGGAGCGCCGGGCGGCGCGGGCGCCGCGGCCATCGCCGGCAGCATCGCCGCTTCGTAGCCACGCTCGAGGAATCGCTTGATGTCTGCCGCCAGTAGCGTGCGGTGGCCCTGCTCCATCTCGTTCACGCCCGGCGACGTGCGCAGCCGTGTGGCGATTCGGCTCAACCGTTGTGACGCGATCGCGCGAACGTCGTAGTTGGGCGATCCCTGCGCGAGCCACTGCACGCGGCTGACCAGCACGCGCTGTTCGGCGCGCTGCACCGCCGCTTCGTACGCATTAGCCGTCGGCACGTCAAATACCGCCTTGGTCAACGCGTCGATCACTTCTTCGAGACCGGGCAGCGTCGGATCCACCGCATGCTGCGAGACCATGCGCGCCGAGCGATCCAACTGCAGGATGAAACCGATCGTGACATCAGCGGCGATCATGCCGGGCACAACCGGATCGAATGCTTCGCCGGTCGTGCGCGGGAACATCTCGCGGTGTGCACCGAAGCCCGGCGGCCTCGGCGGAATCATGTTCAGGATCTTTCTCGGCACGACGAGCTCGGACGGATTGAGCGTGCTGCTCAGCGACACGATCGCCTTGCGCTGATTGATGGCCGTTTCCCACTTGGTCGGCACGCGATCGTCACCGCGCATCGCGTAGACGAAGTCCTGGCCGGCGATCGCCGACGCCGCACCCTCGACGGCGTAGCGGTGATACATCCAGATCGGCACGAGCGGCTCTTCGATCGTCGCCATCGGCGCACCGAGGCGGATCGTGTTCTCCCCCATCCGATCGAGCGCCGACCGGCGGATCTTCATGAGCCGCGTGAGTTCATCCGACTGATTGAGGCCGTTCGACCACTGGTCCACGCGCGGATGGATGTCGGTGTCCTGGTTCGTGAAATACCGCAGATCCAGCGTCCAGGCATCGTCGAGAATCTTGGTCAAGGGCGCGGTGTCGTTTGCGCCCTTCGCGAACTCGCGATAACCGAAGTTGATCGCGACCTTGTCCCAATCGCCGATGCGCGCCTGATACGCGTTGGAAATATCAATGGTGCCGTCCGCCTTCAATTCCTCGAGCGGATGCGGATAGTCCATCACCGAGATCCATCCCTTGGTGCTGTCGTAGTAGTTGTGGCCAAGGCCGAGCGTGTGGCCAACTTCATGCGCAGACAGCTGGCGAATACGCTTCAGCGCCGTTTGATACAGGATGTCGGGCTTCTCTGTGCCGGTCTTGTAGGGCGAGAGTAAACCTTCAAAGATCATGTAGTCTTGGCGATCGCGCAGTGAGCCGAGCGTCACCGTGGCCTTGATGATCTCGCCCGTGCGCGGATCCGACACCGAACCGCCCGTGCTCCAGCCGCGTGTGGACCGGTGCACCCAGTTGATCATGTTGTAGCGGATGTCCATCGGGTCGGCGCCGTCCGGCAACACATCAACCTTGAACGCATTCGTGAAGCCGGCCGCCTGAAACGCCTGATCCCACCAGCGCGCGCCCTCCAGCAACGCCTGTCGCACGTCTTCAGGCGCACCGGAATCGACGTAGTACTGAATCGGCTTGATCGGATCGCTCATCGCCGCATTCGGATCTTTCTTCTGGAGGCGATGACGACGGAGATAGCGGAAGGTCATCTGGTCGCCGATCGGCGTGCTGTAGTCCATGAACTGGAGGCCGCCGTAGCCGGCGCGCGGATCATCAACGCGCGGCTGGTAGTTATTGTCGGGCAGCTGCACGAACGACGCGTGCTCGCGCAGCGTCACCGAATCGGCCGATGGCGTGACGCTCGCGACCGTGCCGGCCGTCAGACCGCCGCCGCGGCCGCCGGCAAAGCCCTCGCCGGCACCGACTCCCTGCGGACCCTGCGAAGGACCCGCGCCGCCACCGCCACGACCGCCGGCCGCTGCACCGCGCGCGAATGTCAGCGTCATGTCAACTTCCGTGTTCTGCGGAAAGTTTCGCGTGTTCGGCAGATAGAAGGCGCTGCGGCCGAGGTCGAGATTGTATGGACCGGGATTGAGCGAACCCGCGGCACCGGTGACGTCGCGAAGGAAGAACGGCGTCGCGTCAATCAACACGCGGCCGTTCGACTCGGCGGCGACCGTAAAGCCCCAGATGATCGACTTCGCGAATGAGTCTTCGACAGACTTACGCTCGAGCGGATTCGGGCTGCTCGATCGGAACGACAGATTCGGCTGCACGAGCCAGATCTTCTGGCCCGCGCGCTGGAACTTGACGACGCGTCCGGCACCGCCGGAACCGCGGTCGAGACCGATGTCATTCGAGCCGAGGCCGGCCGAGAGCCCCGTCGAGAACAGGAACTCCGTATCGAAGCGCGCAATTTCCAACATCAGCGTGCCGGCGCGCTCATCGAGATAGATCGGGAAATAGCCATCCAGCTTGCGCGTGCCGGCCGTCCGATCTTCGATCGTCGGCGTTGCGCCTCCCGCGCCAGCACCGCCGGCGCGACCGCCCTGCCCCTGTGCCCCGCCCTGCTCATCAGCGGGCTGCGGCGGCTCTGCGCTCAGTGAAACGGTGACGATGGCCGTGGCCATCAAAGCAAATACGAGTTGTCCGAGACGACGACTGGGCATGGGGAAACTCCTGCGGGGGATTCTACGCCGAAGCCCAAGTTCAAGGGCAATCAACCGTGAAGGACGTGAAGAGCCGCAAGGCACAGATAGTTCTTCGACGAGCTCTTTGAAAGAGTGTCTTTACGCCCTTCACGTTCTCCACGGTGAATACGCCCTGGCCGTGTCTCAGTCAAAATCGAGGCCCAGATCCAACGCCGGCGCCGAGTGCGTCAGTGCGCCGACGGAGATGTCGTCGACGCCGGTCTCGGCGATTGCCCGAACGGTTGTGAGGTTCACGCCGCCCGAGGCTTCGAGGCGGGCGCGACCGGCGGTAAGCGCGACGCACGCGCGCATGGTGTCGAGTGACATGTTGTCGAGGAGGATGCGCTCGGCGCCGGCGGCTAGCGCCGCCTTCACCTGTTCAATGTCGTCGGCTTCGACTTCGATCTCTGCGCCCAGTGGCAGCGCCGCGCGGACCAATGCCACCGCTCGCGCGACGTCGCCGCCGACGGCTCGCAGATGGTTGTCTTTGATCAACACCGCCGACGCCAGATCCATGCGGTGATTGGTGCCGCCGCCGGCCCGCACCGCCGCCTTCTCAATCGCGCGCCAGCCGGGCGTCGTCTTGCGCGTGTCCAGAATGCGCGCGCGCGTGCCGCGCACCGCTTCAACAAAGCGCGACGTCATCGTCGCAATCCCCGAGAGCCGTTGAATGAAATTGAGCGCTGTCCGTTCGCCAGAGAGCACCGCACGCGCGGGGCCTGACACGACAGCGACCATCCCACCGGCGACGACTACGGTGCCATCGGGCGCCACAACCTCGACGACGCAGGCGGGATCGAGCAACTGAAAGGTCGCGCGCACGCAGTCGACGCCCGCGACTACCCCGGCGTGCCGTGCGCGGAGTGTGGCGCGTGCCTGCAACGCCGCCGGCACCGTCGCCATCGTCGTGATGTCGTGAAAGGCTGCGTCTTCTTCAAGCGCGGCTCGCACCAGCGCTTCGGTCGTGCTTGTCATCGCACGCCGGTCGGCTCGAGCACAGGCGACCCAATCGACACCATTCGCTCAATCGCCAGGCGCGCTCGATTCGCGATGGCCTCGGGCACAACGATGCGATGCGTCATCGTCTCGAGCGAACGCTCGAGCGACTCGAGCGTCGTGAGTTTCATGTAGCGACACTCCGCCTGCTCGCTGGCGGGGATGAACGTCCTTGACGGATGAATGAGTCGCAACCGGTGCAGGATGCCCGTCTCGGTGGCGACGATGAACGAGTCGGCCGGTGAGGCAGACGGCCGGCGAATCATCCCTTCCGTCGATAGGATGTGCGCATGATCCGACGACACGTCGCCGGCAGACATCGCTTCAACGACGCTCGTCGCGCAGCCGCATTCGGGATGAATCAGGAGCTCGGCACCAGGGTTGGCTGCGCGTTGCGCGGCGAGCGACTGCGGCGTGATGCCGGCGTGCACGTGGCACTCGCCCATCCACACCCGAATGTTGGAACGACCCGTCACGCGACGCACGTGCGCGCCGAGAAAGAAGTCCGGCAGGAACAGAATCTCCTGATCGGACGCGATGGCGTTGACGACATCGACCGCGTTGCCGGACGTACAGCAGTAGTCGCTCTCGGCCTTCACTTCTGCGGACGTGTTCACGTACGCGACGACGACGGCGCCGGGATACTCGCGCTTCCATCGGCGCACATCCTCCGCAGTGATCGTGTCGGCGAGCGAGCAACCGGCCGCGGCTTCCGGCAGCAACACGGTCTTGGTCGGCGAGAGGATCGCCGCGGTCTCCGCCATGAAGTGGACGCCGCACAACACAATCGTGTCGGCATCGGTGCGCGCGGCTTCGCGGCTGAGCGCGAGCGAGTCGCCGACCACATCGGCGATGTCCTGTATTTCGGGACGCTGGTAGTTGTGAGCGAGGATGACCGCACGGCGCTCGCGCGCCAACGCACGGATCCTGGAGACAATTGCCATCCCCAATGATTCTCTGTTTACCCGAATGCCGCAACCGCGTGCCAGGATCCGCGCTGCGTGCTCCGGTCAACGCAGTCGATGAATGTCCTCATGCAGTCGATCGAAGGCGACCGCCCGGATCTTGTCTCCAAGCGGGTAGGTCTCCTTCCCCGTGTGGATCACGTCGAGCCGCTCGAGGCCCAGATCGGCGAGCGCAATGCGCATCGATTTAGTGACGGCGGGCGCGACGGTGTGCTTGAACTCGAACCCCAGTCGCCGCGATCCACGTACGACCAGCAAGTCGAGCTCCGCCCCTTGGTGCGTCGCCCAGAAGAAGCACTCGCGCCGATCGGCGCCCAACTGCCGCGCCACGGCCGATAGTGCGAAGCCCTCAAATGAGGCACCGACTTTCACGTGATGCGACAAGTCGTCGACCGTTCGAACACCGAGCATCAAGTGGAGCAACCCGGTATCGCGGAAATAGAGCTTCGGCGCCTTGACGATGCGCTTGCCGACGTTCTCGCTCCATGGCGGCAGCAGCCGGATCATGAATGTGTCAACGAGCAGGTCGAGATACCGGCGGCCGGTCGTGTGGGAGATGCCAAACGCCCGGGCGAGTTCAGACGCGTTCCATGTCTGGCCGTGATAGTGCACCAGCATTTCCCACATGCGTTCGACGGTCCGCGCCGAAAACCCGGGGCCGAGGGCCGGCAGGTCCTGATCGACGTACGTGCGCCGCAGGTCCGCACGCCAGCCGACGCTCTCCGCCTCGCTGCGAGCCAGATAGCTGCGCGGAAAACCGCCACGGAGCCACAGCTTCCGCCAGTGATTGATGCCGACGTCGCCAAGACCGAATCCGTCGAGTTCCACGTAGCTGATGCGGCCAGCGAGGCTCTCGGAACTCTGCTTCAGCAGATGTGGCGATGCGCTGCCGAGCACGAGGAATGTGGCGGGCCGCCGTGGTCGATCGGCCAGGACGCGGAGCAGGGGGAACAGCTCGGGCCGGCGCTGAATCTCGTCGATGACCACGAGGCCTCGCAGCGGCGACAGCGCCGTCGCCGCATCGTCCAAACGGTGCAGGTCGGCCGGCGATTCCAGGTCGAAGAACGACACCGGGCTCCCAGCGCGATCGGCCAGTTCGCGGGCCACCGTGGTCTTGCCCACCTGACGGGGCCCCAGCAGGCCGACGACGGGCTGCCGCCGCAGGCGTCGACGGATGTCGTCCAGATCACCGGCCCGGCCATGCACGAGACGACCATACCATGAAATTTGATTACGACATGAACAGTTTTCATGGACTTTCAACCAGCGTCGAATCGCCGTCTGCGGCGTATACTCCTCTCGGTCCACAGCCCGGAGGCTTTCTTATGCGCGTATCTACCCGCTCTAGCGTCATTCTCGCGTCCGTCGCGATTGCGTTGATCTCACTGACGTCAAAGGGATCGGCGCAGCAAAACACGACGACATCCGCCTCGCCGTTCAAGAGTCTGAAGTGGCGGAGCATCGGCCCGGTCAATACCAGCGGCCGGATCGACGACTTCGCGGTCGCGCGCGTGCCGGGGCAACCGGACGCGATCTACGTGGCGACCGCCAGCGGCGGCGTGTTCAAGAGCACAAACGCCGGAACGTCCTGGACGCCGATCTTCGACAGCGTCTTCGCGATGCAGTCGATCGGCGACATCACCGTCGCGCCATCGAGCCAGACCACCGTGTGGGTCGGCACGGGTGAAGCGAACGGTCGTCAGAGTTCATCGTGGGGCGACGGCGTCTACAAATCCACCGACGCCGGCGCGACGTGGTCGTCGATGGGCCTCACAGACACCAAACACATCGGTCGCATCGTCATCGACCCGCTCAACGCCAATGTCGTGTATGTGGCGGCGCTTGGACACCTCTGGGGCAAGAACGCCGAGCGCGGCGTCTTCAAGACGACCGACGGCGGCGCGACCTGGAAGAAATCGCTGTTTGTGGATGACAAGACCGGCGCGACCGACATCGTGATCGATCCGAAGAACCCCAAGGTGCTCTTTGCCGCGATGTATCAGCGCGAGCGTTCGTCATGGGGCTTCAACGGCGGCGGGCCCGGCAGCGGCATCTACAAGACAGTCGATGCGGGCGCGACGTGGAAGAAAGTGACCAAGGGTTTGCCGGCCGGCGATCTCGGCCGCATCGGCCTCGACATCTACGCGGCTGATCCCAAGGTGATCTTCGCGACCGTCGAGGCCAAGGACGGCGGCGTGTTTCGCAGCCTCGACGCCGGCGAAACGTGGGAGGCCGTGTCGAAGCAGAGCCCGCGTCCGAGTTACTACAGTCAGGTCCGCGTTGATCCTAAGGATCGCAATCGTGTCTACATGCTCGGCTCCAACCGCGGCTTCTTTGTCTCCAATGACAGCGCCAAGACCTTTGTTGATACCGGCGTCAGCGGTGTGCACGGCGAAGACCATGCGCTCTGGATCGACCCTGACAACACGAATCACCTGATCATCGGCGGCGATGGCGGCGTGTCGATCTCGTGGGATCGCGGGATCACGTGGGATTTCCGCATGAACATGCCGATCGGGCAGTTCTACGAAATCGACGTCGACATGAAGACGCCGTTCACCGTCTGCGGCGGTCTGCAGGACAACGGCGAGTGGTGCGTGCCGAGCGCCGTGCGTGACCGCAACGGCATTGCCGCGCGCGACGCCTGGAACATCGGCGGCGGCGACGGGTTCTATGTGAAGTTCGATCCGTCCGACAACAACTTTGCGTATGCCGAATCGCAGAACGGTGCAGCCTCGCGCGTCAATCTACAGACGATGGAGCGCACGTCCGTGCGGCCAACGGGTGCGGCCGGGCAGGCGCTACGGTGGAACTGGGACACGCCGATCGTGCCATCGAGCGCGGATCCGAAGACGCTCTACATGGGCGCGCAGATGGTGTTCCGATCGACCGACCAGGGCAAAACGTGGACGGCGATCAGCGGCGATCTCACGGGCGGCGTGGATCATCCCGCCGGCACGGAGAACCCACCGGCCGATGCCCTGTCGCGCAATGACGGCGCATCGCCGTTTGCCTCGCTGACGTCAATCAGCGAGTCGCCGCTCGATGCGCGCGTCCTCTACGCCGGGGCGCAGGATGGCACCGTGCAGGTCACGCGCGATGGCGGTAAGACGTGGACCAACATCACCTCCAGATTCCCCGGGGTACCGAAGAACACCTACGTCAGCACGGTGCTCGCCTCTCAGCATGTGGCCGGCCGCGCCTACGTCACGTTCGATGGACACTACACGGACGACTACCTGCCGTATCTGTTCGTCACGGAAGACTTTGGCCAGACATGGAAATCGATCGGCAATGTCGCGACCAGCTCGATCAACCGCGTGCGCGAGCACCCGCGCAATCCGAAAGTGCTCGTCATGGGCACCGAGAAGGGAGCTTTCTTTACGAACGACGGCGCGAGCTCGTGGTTCCCGCTGTCGCTCGTGTCGAATCTCCCGACCGTTTCGGTCGACGATCTGGTCATTCACCCACGTGACAACGCGCTGGTGCTCGGGACCCATGGGCGCGGCATCTGGATCCTCGACGACATGGGTCCACTCGAAGCGCTGACGGCGCAGGTGCAGCTACAGCCAGCGGCGTTGATGCCGCTCGCGCCGGCGAGGCAGATGATCACCAACTCGCCGCAGGCGTGGTTCGGCACGGGCACCTTCTTCGCGCCGAATCCTGACTTCAACGCCGGTATCAACTACTGGGTACGCGACGGCGCGGCCAATGCGCAGATCGAGATCAGCGATCGCTTCGGCACCACCGTGCGCACGCTGCAGGGTCCGGCCGCTAAGGGTCTCAACCGCGCGGCATGGGACATGCGCAGCAATCCTCCAGCGCCTGCGGCTGACGCGGCAGGGCGCACGGGCGCAGCCGGTCGTGGCGGTGGCGCCGGCGGTGGTCGCGGTGGCGGTGCCGCTGGTCCCCTCGTCGCACCCGGCACCTACGTCGTCACGATCACGATCCCCGGCGTCACCAATGTGCTCAAAGGCGAGATCAAGATCGAAGCGGATCCGTGGCGCTGACCTACGGCAGTTATCTCCGCATTCACGAACTCCTGACGCTGCAGACACCCGTCTCTGAAGGGCCAGAGCACGACGAGATGCTCTTCATCGTCATTCATCAGGTCTATGAGCTGTGGTTCAAGCAACAGCTGCACGAAGCCGATCAGGCACACGCACAGCTCATAGGCGGCCATGAGTCCGGCGCGGCAGCGACACTGCGTCGCATGCGCACGATTCTCAAGACGATGGTCGCGCAGATTGATGTGCTGGAGACGATGACACCGGTGCAGTTTCTGAGCTTCCGAAAGTTTCTCGAGAACTCCAGTGGGTTTCAGAGCTGGCAGTTTCGCGCGCTGGAGTTTGCGCTCGGCAAGAAGAGCGAGCGCTTCATCGCGATGCACGCCGACGGCTCACCGGAACGGGCGATGCTTGATGCGCGCTACCGGGCACCGACGTTGTGGGACGCGTTTGCCCACCATCTCCGCGCGCGCGGCCTCGATGTGCCGGCGTCGGTGATGAACCGCGACCTGATCCAGCCGGTCGCCGCGGATCCGGCCATGCAGGATCTGTTGCTCAATCTGTATCGCACACGAGGTGACCTGCGGTCGCTCTGCGAGATCCTTGTGGATCTTGACGAAGGCATTCAGGAATGGCGCTACCGGCACGTGAAGATGGTCGAGCGCACGATTGGCTTCAAGACCGGCACCGGCGGATCGGCCGGTGCCGAGTATCTGCGCAGCACGCTGTTTCAGCCGCTGTTCCCTGACCTCTGGGCGATTCGCAGTCAGCTTTAGTGATTGGCCGCCTGGGCGGCCGCCACGCCCTTCTTCTCGTCTACGAGCATCAGCAGGAGGCCACCGACGACGAAGAACAACAGAATGCTGGCAATGCCCGCGCGCTGCGAGTGAAAGACTCGGACGACCTGCCCCAGCAGAAACGGCCCCATGAACGCCGTGGCTTTGCCGGAGAACGCGAAGAACCCGAAGAACTCTGACTGATGCTTGTCGGGCACAAAGCGGCCCATCAGTGAGCGCGATGCTGATTGATTGGGACCGCAGAAGATGCCCAGCAGGATGCCGGCCACCCAGAACCAGAAGCGCGTCGGCGCCCACACCGCAATCGCCGTGGTGATGAAGAGCGCGACGATCGTGACCATGATGGTCTTCTTGCCGCCAATCTTGTCGTCAAGAAAACCGAAAGCAAATGCGCCGATGCCTGACGCCACGTTCAGCACGATGCCAAACACGATGACGTCGCTCAGTTCCATGCCGAACGTCCCGCCTGCATAGATCCCGCCGAAAGCGAAAATCGTCACGAGACCGTCATTGAAGACCACGCGCGCGAGCAGGAACTTGACGATCTCGCGGTACTTCCGCAGATCGCGGACCGTCTGCATCAACTCCTGAAACGTTTCTTTGACACTGATCTTCGCCGGGGTGAGCTTGGTCTCGGGCACGAACAGAAAGAGCGGCAGCGCGAACACCAGGAACCAGCCGGCAACGAGCAGATTGGTGGCGCGGATGTTCCAGCCGAGTTCTTTGGTCATGCCAAACCACGGCACGTCCGGCTGCACGAAGCCGACCAGGGCCACGATCATGCACGCCATACCACCCACGTAGCCAAGCCCCCAGCCGTAACCGGAGACGCGGCCGATCCGCTCGGGGGACGCGATCGATGTGAGAAATGCGTTATAGAAGACCGCGCCAATCTCGAACGACATGTCGGCCAGCACAAACAGGATGAGCGCGAGGAGGGGGCCATGCGCCATGCCGGGCGGCACAAACGCCAGTGCGGCAGTGGCCAGGCCGCTGATGATCGACGCGATCATCAGGAATCGCTTGCGGGCACCGCCGCGGTCGGCCGCCGCGCCGCAGATCGGCGACAGCAGCGCCGTCAGCACCGCGCTCGTGGATACGGCGTACGTCCACCAGGTGGTACCCGTGTTTTCATCGGGCGCCATCGCCTTGGTGAAATAGAAGGAATAGATGAACGTGATGACGAGGGTCGTAAAGGCGGAGTTGGCCCAGTCGAACATGGCCCAGGACCAAATGACCTTCGGTACGTCGTAGGGGTGTGGTGCGGCAGCGGCTTTCGATGTCATCGATGTTATCCTCAAGCCGTATCTGATCGCACCGGCCGATCGAACGCGTGAGGATACCGTGAGTTTTGCCTGCGTGTAGACTTTTGTCCGTGCGAGACTGTGATCTCTTGGCGGCCCCCCCAGAAAGCTCGGCTGCATGACATTCGTGCCCGGCATGAAGATCGGGCCCTACCCCGTCGTTGGCACGCTCGGTCAGGGCGGCATGGCCACCGTGTATCTTGCGGAAGACCCGCGGCACGGACGCCTCGTCGCGATCAAGGTCATGAAGCCGGACACGGCGGCCGCAATCGGCCACGACCGATTCCTGCGCGAGATCGAAACCATCGCGCGGTTGAGCCACCCGCACATCCTGCCGCTCTATGACTCGGGTTCGTCGGACGGCCAGCTCTTCTTCGTGATGCCACACATCGACGGGCCGTCGCTCCGCGCGCGCCTGCAGGCCGAGCGACGACTGACGATCGACGAATCACTCCGACTCGCGCGCGGCATTGCGAGCGCCCTGGGACACGCGCATCAACACGGACTCGTCCATCGCGACGTGAAGCCGGCGAACATCCTCCTGTCCGACGGCATCGCCCTTGTCGCAGACTTCGGCGTGGCGCGCACGGCCACGCGCGAACTCGACGCCCAGGCAGAGACATCCGTCGGCATGGCCGCACTGACCACGTCGGGCGTAATTATCGGCACCCCCCAGTACATGGCACCCGAGCAGGCCTTCGGCGATCCGAACATTGACGGCCGTGCCGACATCTACGCGCTCGGCTGCGTGCTCTACGAGATGCTGGCGGGCGAGCCCCCGTTCAACGGAGACTCCGCGCACGCCCTCCTGCGACAGCACACGTCCGAGCCCGTGCCATCCATCCGCAAGGTGCGTGCGGACGTGCCCGAGGCACTGGCACGCGCCATCGAAAAGGCGCTCGCCAAATCGCCCGCGGATCGTTTTGCCACCACCGTTGCATTCATCGACGCGCTCACCGGCGCCACCGCGGCGCCGAACGCCGTGACGCTGGTGGCCCCGCCGCCCGCGCCACCCGACGGCTTCACGATCGCGGTCCTGCCCTTTCAAACCACCGGCGGCTCGGCTGACGATGTGTGTTTGGCGGACGGCATTTGCGATGAACTGATTCACACACTGGGCCGGATCGGCGGCGTGCGCGTCACCGCGCGCGGATCGTCATTCCTCTTTCGTGAACGCACCGTCGACATCCGCACGATCGGAACCACGCTCAACGTGAGCTCGGTCATCGACGGCACGCTGCGCCGCGCGGGCAAACGACTGCGCCTGACGGCGCAGCTAATTAACGTCGCCGACGGTTTTCAAGTGTGGTCGGAGCGCTACGACCGTGAAGTTGAGGACGTGTTCGCGCTCGAAGACGATATCGCCGGCGCGATTGCCGGCGTCCTGCGCGTGCGGCTGGCGGGCACCACGCACGCGCCGGCGACGAACTTCGAGGCGTACGAGCGCTACCTGATGGGCGTTCACCACTGGAACAAACGCACGCCGCAGGACCTTGAGACCGCGCTCACCCACCTGACAACCGCCACGGCCATGGATCCGGCCTTTGCGCCCGCGTGGGGAGCGATGGGGCTGTCGTACGTCACGCAGGCGCTCTATGGCCTGCGCGCGCCGATCGATGTGATCGCGGCGGCGCGGACCGCCGTGGATCGCGCGCTGCAAATTGATCGCAACGCCACGGCCGCGCTCTCGGCCCGCGCCTGCATCCGCTCGATTCACGATTGGGACTGGGAAGGCGCCGAACGCGACTTCCGCGAAGTGATCGCCACGTCACCATCCGATGCCACATCGCAGCAGTGGTATGCGACCAATCTGCTGGCACCCCTCGGCCGCTTCACCGAAGCCAAAGCGGCGCTGGCTCGCGCACGCGAACTCGACCCATTGTCGCCGTCGATCATTGTGAGCAGCGGCCTCGTGTCGTATCTGGCGGGCGACGCGACGGGCGCGATTGCCGAGCTCGAGCGCGCGTTGAAGCTCGATCCCTCGTTCAGCGCTGCGCGCTACTTCCTCGGGCCACCACTGATGGCGGCGGGACGCCCCAAAGATGCGATTCGTTCGCTCGAAGCGGCAGCTGACGGCATGGGCCAGAGCCCGGAAGTGCTCGCCGCCCTGGCCACTGCTCTGGCACTGGACGGGGATCGCACGCGGGCTGAGTCACTGCTCGCGGGTCTCGAAATCACGCGCGGCACGCGCTATGTGTCACCGGCTCTCACCGCGATGGTACACACGGGCCTCGGCGACATGGACGCGGCGGTCGCCGACATCGAACGCGCCATCGACGTGCGTGCGGTGGAAGTGATCTGGCTCGACGTGCGCCCCGTCTGGGCGCGACTGCGTCAGGACCCCCGCTACCCGGCGCTCGTCGCACGCCGCTCGGCAGCCCGACGCCTCGCGGCCGTCACGCGCGTCACCAACTAGATCACGGTGAGCAGCGCTTGCCGTGCCGCGTCGAGGTCGCGCGTCGGCATCTGGTCAGGGATGCCGTTGATGGCCGCTTCGAGCATGGCGGTCGCAGCGCCGGTCTTTCCCTGAGACTTCAACAACTTCGCCAGACTTGTGGCAGCGCGGAGTTCGAAGAGGCGCGCGCCCTGCTGTTGTGATGTCGCGATCGCACGATGCAGCAACAGCTCCACGGCGCCCAGATCACTGCCGCCGAGGGGTACGCCACCGAGTTCGGCGCGTTGCAGGCGCATCTCGGCATCAAGCCGGTCGATCTCGGCTGCGGCAATGGCTTCGCCGCCCTGTGCCACCAACCCACGCGCATCGTCGAGGCGCTCGATCGCGCGATCGAAGTCGCCGTTCATCGTGTGCGCCCCCGCCAATTGCGTGAGGAAGTACGGCACGACCATGCCGGAGCCCACGCCGCGGTACATGCCGAGCGCGCTCTCCATCTGGGCAATGCCCGCAGCGGGATCGCCGGCGTCGGCCATGCCGCGACCGTCGAAGATCATGCCCCACAAAAGCCACCAGCCCAGCGCCTGCGCCTGCGACAACCCCATCGTTTCTTTTGCGCGCGCGCTCATGGCTGCGGGCTCACGCCGATACGAGTTGAGCCACGCCGCACACCCGAGGGCGTACGCCTGGCTGAACGGATGCTTCAGGTGCGCCGCCAGCGCCACCGCGTCATCAGAACACTCGATGGCGAGTGTCGTGTCGCCCTGCAGGTACGGCTGGATCTTTCCGGTCGCCCTCGAGAAGGATCAGGTCCGCATCAACCTCGGTGTCGGGCTCTGGAAAGCCGACAGCGTCAGTGGACACAGCGTCGCGGACTTCTACGAGCGATTCATCTCAACCAACAGCGTGCTACAGCGTTGGCGCTCAGGCGCCACAGTGACGAAGCCGGTGGGCTGTCATGTGGGCCTTGGGCTGTGGCGAAATGATGTGGCCACGAACGGCGTGCTCCGTATCGGCGATGCGGCAAATCTCGCCGATCCGCTCACGGGTGACGGCATCGGCAATGCGCTGCTCAGTGGCCGCCTGGTGGCCCAGGCGATCCACGGTGCCTCGAACCGCCAGGACGGCGCGCGTGCGTGGCAGGCCGCACACGATGCGACGCTGCGGCCTGAGCTGCGTCAGGCGCTGGCGATGCGTCAGGCACTCATGACCTCAACCGGGAAGAACGTCGCTGCGCACCTCCTGACCGCCGTGCCATTTCTCCGACGACGAGTGCATGCGGCATTCTTCGGGGAGATGCCGTACCGCCATCTCATACGGGGTGGCAGTAGAATGGCGCACCTATGAGCTCGCGCTGGACCGATCAGATGCTGCAAGAGGCCCGACGGCAAGGTGACCCGGACGCGGATCGGATCATCGCGGAGATTCTGAGCCCGACCGGTCGTGATGCCGGTCTCACGCGCCGCAGCTACAACCACCTGCTCGACCTCGCCACGATTCTGGTGGGCAATCCGGAGCTCGGTCTGATCAGCGGCTCGCTGCTGCGCAAGGAGTTCGATGAGTCCGGCCAGGCCGGCCGCTTCTTCGAGCCGGTCGTTGCGCCCGACTGGGTCGATGAAGCCAAGCTCGCGCGTGCCAGTGCGATCTGGGAAGTGGACTCGATCCTCGCCATCGCGGTGCTCTACGCATCAAGTTTGCCCGCGTGTTATCTGATGAAGAAGGGCGTGCCGGCGCTCTACCGCACGGAGAAGCTCGCAGAGCAGGCCTATATCTTTCAGCGCATCTTCGAAACCGGTTTGATGCTCGAAGACGTCATGAAGGCCGGCGGCATTTCCATCACGTACGACAATCACGTCCATCAGGACCAGGTGTTGGCCGAAGTCCTCGAGCGTCACGATCCAGGCGGACGCTGGGCACCGCACTTTGGCGGTCTGCGTCGTGGCGCCGGCGAGCCCGCCACCGCGCTCGACACAGCGGCCGTGCGGCGCGACTTCATCGCCGCGAAGAGTGGGACCACGCGCTACATCTGGGGCGGCGGCTTCATGGCCGCGCGCAAGGTGCGCTTCCTCCACGCGGCGATGCGGCTGATGCTGCAACAGACACCACCGCCACCGCCCACACCCGCGGAACCGGCCCAGAACTTCATGGAGAATGCGGCGAGCCGCCCGGCGTGGGACGTCAACGAACTGGGCGTGCCGATCAATCAGGAAGATCTCGCGTTCGTCTTGCTCACGTTCGGCTATCTGATTCCCAAGGGCATGGAAACGTGGGGCCGCAAGGTACCGCGCCGAGACAAGGAAGCCTTCCTCCACCTCTGGCGCGTCGTCGGCTACACGATGGGCATTCGCGAAGACCTGATGACCGACAACCTCGATGAGGCTGCGGCGCTCTACCAACAGATCCTGAAGCGCAACGGCGCCTCGTCGGAGCAGGGACAGATTCTCGCCACGGCCGAGATGGACTTTCTCCGCAGCTACATTCCGGCACGACTGGGGCTCGACCAGATCGTGCCGCCGGCACTCATCATCGATCAGCTCGGACCAGAGTGGGCCGAGATGGTGATCGTCAAGAAAGACTACGACGCGGCCATGCGACTGGTGCCGCGCACGATCCATGCGTTCGTCCGCGGCAGCGTGAAGACCTACTTCTGGCTGCGCGACCACATTCTGCGGCACGTTCCCGTGCTGGGCTCGACCGTTGCGGACATCACGGCCACGGCCTCCAACACGCTCATCGACAGCTGGCGCGACTCCTTCCGTCGCGAGCCGTTCTACATTCCGGCACAGGCCACGCGGTGGATGGCGGACCGCGGCGTCACCCCGGAATACAAGGCATCGCTACAGGCGTGGCGGCAGCAGCTCTTCGACTCGGTGGCGGCCGGTCTCCTGTCGATCATCACGGCAGGGTTTGCCATGTCGTTCGCGCTGGTGTACTTCGTGCTGGACTGGTCTCGCGAACGGAATATCGCGCT
Source organism: Acidobacteriota bacterium (assembly GCA_947467605.1). Lineage (GTDB taxonomy): Bacteria > Acidobacteriota > Vicinamibacteria > Vicinamibacterales > SCN-69-37 > SCUN01. Next base: position 80,722 of record CANIII010000013.1, on the reverse strand, counting down.
TGTCGTCACCATCGCGATGTTCTCGCTCGGCGTGTGGTTGCTGACCAAGCGGCTGTCGAAGATCGCAGACAAGCGGCCCGCGCTGGCCGACGAACGCCCCCGGACCTAAAGGTCCGGGGCTCCCTCCGTCAAGGAGGGCCGGACCTTCAGGTCCGGCCGGGCGGCTAACGCGCCCGGACGAGAAACAATTTGTCCTGACGCTTCAGGGCCCAGCGCGTGTTGCCGTCGGCGCCGACGATCATGTCTTCTTCCTGCGCCATGCGCACCGGCTGACCGCCCCACTCGGGCACGGGCGTCGTCGCCTGCAATTCAATTGAAAACCACATCGACGGAAGCACCTTTGCGTCGCCGCGCCCGGGGACGCCGCCTTGCAGATCCCACAGGCCGATCAGTGGACCGGCGCCATGGCCGTTCACGCCGATGGGGTGCGAGTACATCGTGCCGTTGATGCCCTTGGCCTTCATGCGATCAAGCACGGCCTTGAGGATTTCGTTGCCGGTGCGCCCTGGCTTGATCTCCTCCATCGCGATGTCCTGCATCGCGTTGCTGTTGGCGAGCGCGGTCTTCAGCCCCGCAGGCGCGTCGGTCTCGCCGGGTTTGAGCACATACGCCATGTGCTGCGTGTCGGTGTTGAGTCGCGCGACGGTGATGCCGACGTCGCAATGCAACACGTCACCTGGCATGATCACCGGATCGTCACCCGGCTCAGCCACGCCCTGCCGCTGCACTTCGATGCTGGGCTGAAACCACGTGCCGAGGCCCTGATCATTCACGCGCTGTCGCCACCACCACACGAGGTCGCTCGTGCGCGTCTGCCCCGTCACGATCACCTTCTCGGAGAACATCGTCTGTGTCATTTGCCAGACGAGCGCGGTCATCGTGTTGAAGAACGCGTCTTCCTCTGGCAGGCGCGACGCGATCAGTCCGAGAGGCAGGCTCTCGGCATCTTTGAACTTCGTCGTCCACGTCGCACCGAGCGCTTCGCTCATGCCCTGCAGTTCCCCGCTCGACAGACCATCGGTGAAGGCAAATGTCTTTGATCGATCGATGCCGATGACGCTCGGCTTGCGATCCTCGATCGCCGCCTTGAGCAACTGCCACTGCTCGTCGCCCCACAGCTCAGCCTGACGTCCCCCCACGGGCGCCGCGACCGGTCGCGTGGACGACCGGGTCTCGAACACGCCGCCCTGCGACGTGCCGCCGAGTGCGATCCGTTCGATGCAGCTCGCATTCACCGGCGCCCTGGTCGCTGCGCACTTGTCGAAAAAGACATAGATCGTGCGCCGACGCGCCGCAAACGTCTCGGGGGCGACGATGGACGAGAAGACCGGGTCTTCGTTGTACTCGCGCATGGGCACGACCCAAAGGTCGATGCCGGCTGAACGCATGAGGCCCGGCAGAAATGTATCGAGCCGCTTCTTGAGCCACACCTGCTGTTGCGCCGCCTGATCGCGCAGCGTGCCAAACGGCCGCTCAGCCGCAGGCAGCGCGGTGGTCGCGATGCGGTCCTGCGCAGACACGCCAACAGACAAGAACACGATCAATACGGCGAACAAAGCTCGGAGAGTCATGAGACCAAACTCTAAACCGAAACCAAGACAGGTAAGCGGGTAAGCGGGTGAACGAAGATCCCGGCCGTCCCCCTGTTTTACAAACTCACCCGCTTTACCTGCTCACCTGTCGCACCCGCTCACCCGAGCACCCGCTATACCCGCTTACCTGCTTACCCGCTCACCCGTTCTTCCCCTTACAATGCCGCCGTGACTGATCTCTTTCACCAGACTTATGATCCCGTCGCTGGCAGCGTGCTCCTCTCGGCGCTCGTCGCGTCGCTGCCGCCGATTCTGCTGGCCGTCATGCTGGCTGTGATGCGGGTCGCGCCATGGAAGGCGGCCATCGCTGGTGCCAGCGCGGCATTCACGCTCGCGTGGCTCGTCTGGGGCATGCCGCTCGGGCTCACCGTCGCCGCGGCCACGCACGGCATGGCCTACGGTCTCTGGCCCATCAGCTGGATCGTGGTCAGCGCCGTGTTCTTCTACAACCTGTCGGTGGAAAGCGGCGACTTCGATGTGATCCGTCGCGCGCTCGCGCGACTGACGGGCGATCGCCGCATCCAGGTGCTGCTCGTCGCGTTCTGCTTCGGTGCGCTGATCGAAGGCATCGCCGGCTTTGGCGCACCCGTCGCGATCACCGCCGCGATGCTCGCCGGCCTCGGCTTCGAGCCGATTACGGCCGCCGTGCTCGCGCTGATCGCCAACACCGCACCGGTCGCCTTCGGCTCGCTCGGCATCCCCGTGACGACGCTCGGCGGTCTACTCGCGCCGATGCTCGGTAGCGACGCGCAAACGACGACGAGGGCGCTCTCGGCGATGGTCGGTCGCCAGTTGCCCATCTTCTCGTTGATGATTCCCGCGTATCTCGTCACGCTCTACGCCGGCTGGCGCCGCATGGTGGAAGTGTGGCCCGCCGTACTGACGGCCGGTCTCACATTCGCGATCGGCCAGTTCGCGATCTCGAACTACGTCGGACCCGAACTCACCGACACGCTCGCGGCGATGTTCTCGCTCGCATCCGTCGCGCTGTTGCTGCGCGTCTGGAAGCCCGCCACGGAATACACCGGCGAACCGACCGCCTCACCGACATCATCAACAGCCGCAGCCGCGACGATCGATCCGCCATCGCGTGTGATCCGCGCCTACGCCACCTACGGCATCCTCGTCATCACCGTCCTCATCGGCCAGTCGGGCAACTTTGCCGGCATGTCCAAGGTGCCGCCACCCGCGAATGTCACGGCTCTGCTCCGTTGCGGTCAGGGCGGCAACAAACTCTGCCCCGACCCATGGATCGGCACAGCGGCATCCGTCGCGCCGCAGGGTTTCCGCTTCCCCGTGTGGGAATTCAGCTGGCCCGGCGCGTATCGCGTTGAAGACGGCAAGAACGCACCGATCGTGCAACGCGAAACACCCGTCGTCGCCAAGTCGAGCCCGTATGCGCTGACGTTCCGCCTCGACTTTCTCGCCGCCGCCGGCACGCTCGTGTTTCTCTCGGCGCTACTCGCCTTTGTCCCAATGTTGCTCTGCGGTGTGAAGCCCGCAGCGCTCGGCCGCACTGCGAAGGCAACATATCGCCAACTGCGACTACCCATTCTCACGATCGCATTCATTCTGTCGATCGCCACGGTCATGAATTACTCGGGCATGACATCTTCGATGGCGCTCGCTCTGGCGCGCACCGGCTGGTGGTTCCCGTTCTTCTCCGCATGGCTCGGCATGATCGGCGTCTTCCTCACCGGCAGCGACACGTCGTCCAACACATTGTTCGGGCCACTGCAGGCGACGACCGCGAACGTGGCGGGACTGAATCCTATCCTGATGGGCGCGACCAACAGCTCGGCCGGCGTGATGGGCAAGATGATCAGCCCGCAAAATCTGTCCGTCGGTGCCGCTGGTGTCGGCGCCGTCGGCCGCGAAGGCGAAATCCTCCGCCGCGTCGTCGTGCACAGCCTCGTGCTGACGACGCTGATGGGGATTCTGGCGATGCTGCAAGCGTATGTGTTTCCGTGGATGGTGCCAAAACTATAGACAGGGACGGGTAAGCGGGTAAGCGGGTACGCAGGTAAGCGGGTAGAGCGGGTGCTCAGGTGCTCAGGTGCTCAGGTGCGCGGGTGCGCCGGTGCGACAGGTGCGACAGGTGCGGTGCTACTTTGGGGTTTGAGTTGATCGCAGGTAACCTGCGCAGGTTGTTGAGTGCGGGGGTGAGGCGTTTGCATAGGCGGCGCGCGGCAGAGATGTCGTCGTCGGTCCAGATCCTGCGGCGGACACCGTCTCGGAGCCAGTTTTCCGTTTCGCGAAGACTCCCTGTGGCGAAATCCAGGAATCGAGCGAATTCTGCGTGACGCTGTCGGCCGTATCCTTCCGCGATATTCGCCGGCACCGAACTCGCTGCGTTTCTGATCTGGTCCCGAAACCGAAAGTCCTTCCGAGCGGTCGGTAGCTCGGTGAGCCGCAGCACTTCCGTGCGCAACTCATCCGCCAACTGCCAAACAATGAGCTCTTCGAGGACGGCCATCGCGTGCTGACACTGCAGGTTCTCTGCCAAGTCGTCGTCGAAGAGACAGGCTGCCAAGTACGCAGTTTCTGCCAATCTTGTTAAGGGAAAGGGTCGCACTTTCTGCCACCCCGCACCGCACCCGAGCACCCGTCGCACCCGCACCGCACCCGAGCACCCGAGCACCCGTCGCACCCGCGCACCTGAGCACCCGCTATACCCGCTCACCCGCTTACCCGCTCACCCGTCAATCCGCCTCATCCCAGATCTTGTGCTGATGCGTTTCCACGAGCAGCAGTGAGCCGATCACGAACGTGATCGATGCCACGATGATCGGATAGTAGAGGCCCGCGTAGATGTTGCCGGTGCGGGCGATGACGCTGAGACCGATCAGTGGCAGCAGGCCGCCGAACACACCGTTGCCGATGTGGTACGGCAGCGACAACGCGGTGTAGCGAATCTTTGCAGGAAACGCTTCCACCAGATACGCCGCGATGGGCCCATAGACCATCGTCACAAACACGACCTGAATGAAGATGAGGCCCACGAGTTGCCATGCCGTCGGCGACGCGGCGAGGGCGCCGAGGCTCGTGTAGGTCAGCACTTCTGGCGCTGGCGTGAGTTGGCCATTGACCATCGCTTGCGGAATCAGGCTGATCGCGCCCGTGACCGCGTTTTTCTGTGAGAGCACCGTGACGACGCCAGAACCCGCCGCGCGCTGCATCGCCTGATAGATCGGGATGTACGAGAGCGCAGCCAGCAGGCAGCCGGCCATCATCAATCGCTTGCGACCGATGCGATCCGAGAGCGCGCCCATCACGACAAACAGCGGCATCCCGAGCAGCAGCGCGGCGGCCACGATGTAGCTCGCCGACGTGGGGTTCACTTTGAGAATGGTCTGCAGATAGAACAGCGCATAGAACTGCCCGGTGTACCAGATCACGCCCTGTCCTGCTGTTGCGCCGAAGAGCGAGATCAGCACGCGCCGCAGATTGCCCCACTCTGTGAAGGCTTCCGTGAGCGGCTTGGTGGACGTCATCCCTGTGGCTTTGAGGTGTTCGAAGATCGGCGACTCTTTCATCTTCAGACGGATGTAGAGCGAGATGCCGACGAGCAATATCGAGATCAGGAACGGCACGCGCCAGCCCCAGACTTTGAACGCCTCGGCGCCGAGCATGTTCTGCACAACGAGAATCACGATGAGCGAGATGAAGAGCCCGAGTGTGGCGGTGATCTGAATGAAGCTCGTGTAGTAGCCGCGCTTGCCGTCGGGCACGTGCTCGGCGACATACACCGCGGCGCCGCCGTATTCACCGCCGAGCGCCAGCCCCTGCAGGATGCGCAACACGAGCAACGCAATCGGCGCCGCGTACCCGATCGTCGCGTACGTCGGCAGCAGGCCGACCACCGCGGTGGCGCCGCCCATGATGACCAGTGTGACGAGGAAGGCATATTTGCGACCGACCAGGTCACCGATGCGCCCGAACACGAGCGCGCCGAACGGGCGTACGACAAAGCCGACGGCAAATGTCGACAGATACGCCATCAACGCCAGCGTGTCGTTGCCTTTGGGATAGAACAGCGGCGCGATGATCGTCGCCAGGCTGCCGAAGATGTAGAAGTCGTACCACTCGATCATCGTGCCGACGGCCGATGCAGTGATCACATTGCGAAAGCGCGTATGTTCGTGTGGTCGCACGGGCGCTAGCGTAGCCGAAAGTGCCGTACCGGACCATGTGCCGTGATACAAATACGGCTCCAGACCGGTCAAACATGCCAATGAAGCGAAACGTCGTCCTCGTGTTCCTCGCGATCAACGTGTTGTCGGCCATCGTGCGGGCGCAAACGGTCGGCCCAGGGCAAAGTCCGGCTCTCCCGTGGCGGGCCAACGCCATCGACGGCACGGACGCGCGCGTGGCCCCACGGGCCGGCCCCCTCGCCGTTTCAGGTGATCTCGACACCACTTTTGGTACGAGCGGAAAGTACCTGTCGACGCTGTCTGGCGAGTCGATGTTCGGTCCGGCGGTGGCCGTGGCAGTTGACGGCCGCATCATCGTGGCCGGCAAGCACTTCAACGGCGCGGACGATGACTTTGCGCTCCTCAAACTGACCGCAGCGGGTGCGCTCGATCGAAGCCCGGAAGTCTTCAGCTTCAGCAGCGGCAAGAACGAAGACGCCAAGTCTGTTCTGGCGCTGGCCGACGGCCGAATCGTGATGGGCGGCGAAGGAAACGCCGGCACGTATGCGCAGCACGGTCTGATGCGCTTTCTCTCGAATGGTTCGCTCGACACCTCGTTCGGCAGCGGAGGCAAGGTCAGCGTCGACTTCGGCCGGCCCAGCCATATGCACGAGGTGATTGAGCAATTGGACGGCAAGCTGGTCGTGATTGGCGATTCGTACGGCGGCGTGACATCAGCCAAGCTCGCGATGGCGCGCCTCAATGTGAATGGCTCGCTCGATACCACATTTGGCACGGCCGGACTGGTGCAAGTGTCGTACGGCGATTCGACCAACGGACACACCGTGGTCGTGGACGCAGAGGGCCGACTGACCGTGGGTGGCTATCTCGAGAACACAACGAAGAGTCCGGCGTCAGCCTGCTTTGTGGCCCGCTTCACGGCAAACGGCGTAGCCGACACGACCTTCGGGACCGGCGGCTCGACGGTGGTGCAAGTCGGGACCGACGCGTTCGCGAACTTTTGTCACCATATGGTCCTGCAAAGCGACGGCAAGACGGTGATCGCCGGCGGTCGGGTGCGTGTCGGCATCGGTGATTTCATCGCGGCGCGCTTCACCACGGCCGGCCAGCTCGACACCAGTTTTGACGGCGACGGCGTGGTCATCACCCCGTTCACCGGCGGTGGCGAGGCGTCGGCCATCGTGCTGCAGCCCGACGGCAAACTGATCCTCGGTGGATACGCGAACGGCAAGTTTGCGCTGGCTCGCTACGGCACCACCGGGGCGCTCGATACGACCTTCGGCACCTCCGGTACGACCTCGTTCGCGTTCGGCCTCGGCGTCAACGATCAGATCAAATCACTCGCACTCCAACCGGACGGCAAAATCGTTGCGGCCGGATACAGTCGGTCGTCGACCAGCGTGTTCTCACTCGCGGTCGTGCGGCTGGCCAATGACAGCGGCGGCGCCGAGCGACGGGCCAAGCCGCTCGGGGGCCTGCTCGAATTGCTCGATCTGTTCAACGTGTTCGACGGATCCACCACGGAGCACAAGCGATGACACGGCGCGCACAGATCATCACGAGTGTCATCGGCATTGCGGTGTCGTTCGCGTCGCTCGGATGCGGTAGCAGCTCGAGCGCGGCGACCCCAACATCGCCCACGACACCGACCACGACGTCCGCCTTTCAGAATCTTGTGGGCGACTGGAGCGGCACACAGTCGGTCGCGGCGACGTCCAATCGCACAACCAGTTCGTCCATCACGTGCAACCAGACCATGTCGGTCACCAAACAAACCGACGGCACGTTTTCAGGAACGTTTGCGGTGACGGGCAATCACCCGTCATGCATCTATTCGGGAACGGTCGACAGCGGCACGCTGACGACGGCTGGCGTCATCAGCGCAAAACTCACGACGCTGGTCAATGCACAAACAGGGTGCACGCGAACACAAGGGGACGGCATCTACAAGGGCACCGTCACCAGCACCGCCGTGACGATGGCCATGACGATGACCGAGCGGATTGATTGCACGAACCCCACCGAGACGCTCGACCGCACCTGGACGATGTCGTCGGTGAAAAAATAACGAGGTGACGCGTCACGCGACGCGCGCCACCTGCTCACCGACGAAGCCACGCAGCTCTTCGGCATGCTCCGGCGCGAGATCGAGAAACTGCACGCCGACGCCGGAGGTCTCGCGGCGATGGCGAACGATGACCGTCGCTGAAATCAGATGTGCGGAGAACGGCAACTGGAAGCGCAGGGACAGGATCGTGCCCTTGGTGAACCGCTGTTGCGTCTGGATAAACGCGCCCGTCTCACTGAGATCGCGTAGGAAATCGGGCGTGCGGGTAAAGATCCCGTCCTGCCCGATCCAGATCTCTGTGCGCAAAGTAGCGCGCTGGTAGCGTCGGTTCATCGACACACTAATCGACAGGCAGTGGCGAATCTTGAAAGCCGTATACTTTGCGCTGGAGTCGCCTATGAAACCGCTGCTGTCCCTTCGTTCCGCCTGTGCCCTCGGCCTGGTCAGCTTTCTTGCCGTTCAATCTATTGATGTCATGACCCAGGCCCCAGCCTCGCCCGCACCGGCCTCAGCGATGGCGTCGCGGGTGTTGCCACCACGCGGCATTCGGCGTGATGTGCCACTGACCAATCAGATCAAACGCGCGATGGCCGGCGGCACGCGCGACTTCACGGGAAAGCCCGGACCGAACTACTGGCAGACGAAGGCCGACTACACGATCAACGTGAAGCTCACGCCTGAGACACAAACGCTCTGGGGCACCGAGACGATCGCGCTCGCCAATAACAGCCCGACGGACATGCGCGAGATCGTGATGCGGCTGGACCACAACATCTTTCGGGTCAACGCGCCGCACCATCCGGCATCGATGCCCGCCGAACCGACCGACGGCATGGTCGTGACCCGCATTGCGATCGACGGTGTTGAGGTTGATTTGAAAGCGGCACCGGCGGGCGGTGGACGCGGCGCAGGTGGCGGTGGCGGACGCGGTGGTGCCGGCGCGGCGCCGGCGGCACCAGCGAAGACGATGGCCACGGGTCTCGATCAGACCGTCGCGCGCCTCACACTGTCGAAGCCGATTCCCTCCAAGGCCGTCGCAAAGATTGAAGTGACGTGGCACACGAAGCTGCCGGGCGGCCCGAACGGTCGCGGTCATCGCATGACGCAGCGCTTTGACGACACACTCTTCCAGCCCACGCAGTGGTATCCGCGCATCGCGAAGTACGACGACCTGCGCGGCTGGGACACGACGACCTACATGGGACCGTCGGAGTTCTACAACAACTTCGGACGTTTCGATGTGTCGGTCGACGCGCCGGCGGGCTGGATCGTGAGCGGCACCGGCGTACTGCAGAATCCACAGGATGTGCTGACTCCGAAAGCGCGCGAGCGGCTGTCGCACGTGCTCGAGTCTGACGCCATCACCACGATCGTTGGACCAGACGAAGTGGGTGCGGGCGTGTCAACGTTGCCCGGCACGCCAAGCGCGGAAGGCAATCGCCTCGTGTGGCGCCGCGTCGCGGATAACGTGAACGACTTCGCGTGGGCGGCGGCCAAGAATTTCATCTGGACGGCCACGCGCGCCACGATCCCCGGCAAGACGGCGATCCCGGTGCACATGGTCTACCAGCCGGAACGCGCGGCGCAGTTCGCCAACGCCGGCCAGATCGCGCGTCACGCGCTCGAGTTCTACTCCAAGCTGTGGGCGCCGTATCCCTTCCCCGTCTTCACGTTGCAGGACGGTCCGAGCGCAGGCATGGAATATCCGATGGTGATCAACTCCAACCAGGGCGCGGCTGATCACGAGACCGGTCACCAGTGGTGGCCGATGATGGTCGGCAACAACGAGACCTGGTACGGCTGGATGGACGAGGGATTCAATCAGTACATGAACATCCTGTCGGGCGCCGACTCCCGCGGCGTGCCACCGAACCTCAACGGCAACGGCCAGAGCTACGGCAGCATGAGCGGCACTGAAACCGAAGCGCCGATGATGTGGATCGCCAACGACGCCGGCACCGGCTACAGCTACCAGACCTACTCAAAGACGCCGCTGATGCTCTCCAGCCCCACCGCGCCCAGGAACTGCGTCCACGACATGGTGAGCAACTGCTGATACGGCGCGATGCTCTCGAGGATGCCGAGGCCGGAGCGCTCGACGTTGAACGATCCGTCGGGATTCAACAGTCGCTGGCGGCTCTCGCGGCCCACGACCGAGCCAAAGCCCAGATCACGATCACGCGCCTGCTCGTCGGCCGTCCGACGCGCGGCCAGAGGGCTCGCTTCGAATTCCGCTTCCATGACCCGGTGATTGTACGTCGTCGATCCACAGGCCGATCAGCGGACAATAGTCACTCCCCATGCGTCGTCCGATCCTCCTGCGCGATCACCGACATGATCGCTGGCTGCAGTTCACCGAACCGGTGGACGTCGTGATCGCACGTGAGATCGATGACGTCGTGCCCGCGCTTCGCGCAATCGAGGCGCGGGTCAATGGCGAGGGTCGCTGGGCGGCCGGCTTCATCAGCTATGAGGCCGCTCCGGCGTTTGACTCGGCGCTCGTGGCCACGCGCGGTGGGTCATTGCCGCTGGTGTGGTTCGGTATCTTTCGCGAACCGGCGGTCATGCCAGCGCCCGCGATCGCGATGCCGCCGGCCACACCGGAGTGGGCTCCGGCGGTGCGTCGTGCCGACTACGACGATCGAATCGCCTCGATCAGATCCCACATCCGGGATGGCGACACCTACCAGGTGAACTACACCTTCCCGCTGCAGAGTCGAATCACCGCAGATCCATGGGACGTGTTCAGATCGCTCATCAATGCTCAGCAACCGGCCTACCCCGCGTTCATCGAGACTGACGATGCGGTCGTGTGCTCCGCGTCGCCCGAGCTCTTCTTCTCACTCGAAGGCCGCACAGTGACCAGCCGCCCGATGAAGGGCACGGCCCCACGCGGACGATTCCCCGAAGAAGATGCGTCACAGGCGCAGTGGCTGCGCACGTCCGAGAAGAACCGCGCCGAGAACGTGATGATTGTCGACATGATCCGCAATGACATCGGCCGCATTGCCGATGTCGGCTCCGTTGTCGCGTCAGACCTCTTTCAGATTGAGCGCTATCCGACCGTGTGGCAGATGACATCGACCGTGACGGGGCAGACCGACGCGAGCGTCGCTGACATCGTGGCGGCGCTCTTTCCCTGCGCGTCAATCACCGGTGCGCCGAAAGCGCGCACGACGGCGATCATCGCGGCGCTCGAAACCACACCACGCGGGCTCTACACCGGTGCCATTGGCTTCATGGCGCCCCATCGACGCGCGCAATTCAACGTGGCGATTCGCACTGTCGTCATCGATCGGGCGACCGGTGGGGCCGAGTACGGCGTGGGCGGTGGCATCACGTGGGAATCGGATGCCCAGAACGAATATGCCGAGTGCCTGACCAAAGCGCGCATCCTCACGGAACGACGCCCGGACTTCGCATTGCTGGAGACCATGCGCTGCACATCGGGCGTCATCATCGACGCAGACGCGCATCTCGAGCGTATGACGGCGTCAGCCGACTACTTCGGGATTCCGTTCGACGCAGCCCTCGTGCGTCAGACTCTGCTGAGCACGGCCGCACACTTCAATAGCGCAGGCCGGATCGTGCGCCTCATCGTCAGCCGCGACGGCCGGCCCCGCTGCGAGTCTGCACCGCTTGTGGCCCGGTCCTCTCCCGTGCGACTGACGCTCGCCGCTTCGCCGGTCGACTCGAACGACATCTTTCTCTTTCACAAAACCACGCACCGCGCCGTCTACGACGCTGCGCGACGCGCGTCGCCGGATGCCGACGATGTGCTGCTGTGGAATGAGCGGGGCGAAGTCACTGAAAGTTGCATCAGCAATGTCATCGTCGAGTTCAGAGATGGCTTGTGGACGCCGCCAGTGGGCTGCGGCTTGCTGGCCGGGACCGCGCGCGCCGAGGCGCTGGCGTCAGGCGCCGTTCGCGAACGTGTCATCACGATCGAGGAACTGAAGCACAGCACGGCGATCTGGCTCCTGAACTCCGTCAGAGGTCGCGAACGCGCGCAGTTGGTCTAGCAATCGCGCGTCAGGCCTGACGAGTCGGCGCGCCCTCGTAGTGTCGGCCCTCGAGCAGGTGCTCGTGTTTCATCACCACACTGTGTGGGGCCACATGCGTGCCCTCGCCGATGTCAGCGCCATAGAGCACGACCGTGCCGTTGGCGAGCGTGGCATGCCGGCGAATGCGCACGTGATCAATCTTCAGCACACGATCTTCGAAGGTGTGCGCCTGAAACATGGCATGCACGGTGGCGCCGTCGTCGATTGTGATCATGTCAGGATCGACCACCTGCGCGAATCCGGGACCGAGCACGACGCCGCGGCCAATCGTCATGCCCATCGCGCGCAGATACCACGGCAACCACAGCGTGCCCTCAAGTGATGCGAGGGCCGGGCTGGCGTAGAGATTCCACGCGACATAGAGAAAGTCCCACCGGCTGCACCAACACGACCACAGCGCATGTTGCCCCGGGCGCACGCGGCCCAGCAGCAACCACTTCATCGCCAGCACCAGTCCGCAGAGGGCGAGGAGCGCCGCCAACGTCGTGAGTGGAACGACGACGGCAACCATCATGGCCAGAGACCTGAAGTTGTCTGCAGCAGAGATCAGACGGAACCAGGCAATGAGCACCATCGCGGGCGGCACAGGCAGCGTGATGCGGAGCGCTTCCCAGAACACGCGATTCCAGTAGCGAGCCAAGGACGGGTCGTGGGTCAGTGCCCGATCGACGTCAACGATCTCCCGGCGCGGCAGCTCGAATGGCGGATGACCGAACCATGACGTGCCCTCGCGGATGACGCGATCGTCAGCCACTGTGGAGACACCGAGCAGGATGTCGTCAGGCAACTGCTGGCCGGCGGGGATGACGACGTGATTACCGAGGAAGGTGCGCGCCCCCAGTCGAGTGGCGGCGAGCGTCACCGCGCCGCGCTGGATCGCCGGACCGCCGAGATAGATGCCGTCGGCCAGAAATACATCGGGCCCGAACGTGATGAGCTCCGGAATAACATCGGTGATCGTACTGACTTCGCAACGCGCGCCGATCGTCATGCCGGCCGCGCGCAGCCACATCGGCCAGAAGAGCGTGCCGCTCAGCCAGTTTCCTGCGGAGGCCACCAGGCCCGTCTTGAGCCACACGCGAACGTAGGCGGCGCTCCACACGCTCAGCACGCCCGGTGTGACGCGACCAAGCGCGCGCATCACGGCCACGTCGAGTGCGAGCGTGAGCGGCACGGACAGCACGAGGAGCGACAGCCCGAGCACGATCGGCGTCCAGGACGTGAGGGGCGCCTCCATCCACAGCCACACGTGGTCCGACTCGATCCCGTAGACACGACTCGTCACGATGCCGAGGAGTGCGATCGGCAACCACTTGCACAGCGACACAACGCTTTCACCCGCGATGGTGACCAGGCCATGGGCCACCGGTGAGAGGTCGCGCGAGTGGTCGACCGTCGGGGGCATGGCGCTCGGCCCGGCTGATCGCGCGGGCACGCCGTCCCAGCGCGTGCCGCCGGGAATGTGCCCACCGGTCGGCAACGACGACAGCGCACTGAGATGCGCATCCGGCCCGATCGTCGTGTGCCCGGCCACGCCGGCGCGCACGTCGAGTCGCGCGCCCGCCCCAATCGTCACCGGCCCAACGACGACCATGCCATCGTCGAGTTCGACGACGCCAATCACAGCATCCTGACCGATTGAGACATCGTCACCGATCGTGAGCAAATCCCAGCCCCCATGCGTGAGGTCGACTCCGCGATGGATGTGGACGCGGCGGCCGATGTTCGCGCCGAGGGCGCGAAGCGCCACAGACTGAAACACCGTGCCCTGGAGCATGCGCCACGGGATCAGCCGTGTGGCCGCGAGCACGATCCAATGCCGTACATAGAAACTGCTCCACACCGGTGCGGTCATGGCGTGATAGCGCCCGATGCACGCGCGCTTGACGATCACCGCGAGCAGCACGGCGAGTGGCGCGTAGGCGATGACACTCGCAACAGCGAGTACCGGCAACAACAGCAGCGCGCGGGTCAGCCCCAGCGTGCGCGTGAGCCACGGCAGGAGGGCGAATGCCAGCAGATAGGTGGCCGCGGAGGCGATGAGGTGACTGGCCATCAGCCAGAGCGTCTGCACGATCGTCGTGCCGATCGATCGTCGCGGGCTCTCGGACGATGCGGCGGCCAGCCGCACGGGGTCTCGATCCCGAGCGGGTGCGGGTGCGCGCGTGGCCAGAGCTGCGACGGTTCGCGCGTCGTAGATGTCGCGCACGGCAATCCATGCGGTGGCCGGATCTTCGCGAAGACGCGTGACGAGCATGGCGGCCGTGAGCGAATCGCCGCCGAGGTCCATAAAGAAATCGCGATCGATCGAGATGTCGCGACCGAGCACCTGCTGCATGGCCGACGCAATGGCGCGTTCCGTCTCGGTCGCCGGTGGCACATGCGGTGCATCGCTCGCGGTGACTGACGTGAGCGCGAGCAGCGGCAGTGCCGCACGATTGAGCTTCCCGCCGACCGAGCGTGGCAACCGATCGAGCACGCCGATCCGCACAGGCACCATGTAGGACGGCAGCACGGCGGCGAGCGCGGTCCGCAGGTCTTCGCTCGCCGGTGGCGTCGCCGGGTCGGTTGGCACCACAAACGCTACCAACATCGTCTGTGTGCCGACCGTCTGCACGGCAGACGCGGCTGCGCGCACGCCGACGCACGATTGCAACTGCACATCGATCTCGTCGAGCTCGATGCGGTAGCCGCGGATCTTCACCTGCGAATCGATGCGGCCATGGCAGAACAGCCGGCCGTCGGATTCGCGATGTGCGAGGTCACCAGTGCGATAGAGCCGACCCCATTGCGGATGCGTGATGAAGCGCTCAGCCGTCAGCTCAGGTCTTCGCCAATATCCCCGCGCGAGGCCAACGCCGCCGAGGCACAGCTCACCGCGTTCGCCCTCGGCGACTTCCGCAAGCTCCTCGTCCAGAATGACAGCCACCACGTTCGGCACCGGCCGGCCGATCGACACCGACTCACCGGTGTGCACGTCACCGCGTATTGCGGTGACCGCGCACTCTGTCGGCCCATAGCCATTCGACAGCCGTCGGCCCGGCGCCCACAGATCAGCGACGTCACGCGTCAGCGCTTCGCCGCCGACGTACAGCAGCTTCAGATCGGGCAACTCCCGACTGGGATCCGTGCAACCCGTGGATCGCAGCAACGTCGGCGGTGGACAGAACACGGTGACGCGCTCGTCGCGCAGAAACGGCACCACATCCGGTCCCATGCGCGCCGCTTCGTCGTCGATCACCACGACGGTGGCGCCGACGGCCAGTGCCAGCCACGCTTCTTCGATCGACGAGTCGTACGACGTCGATGAACTCTGTCCCACGCGATCCGCTGCCGTCAGCTGGAACTCGTCGATGTCGGCCGCGACCAGATTCGCGATGCTGCGGTGCTCCACGGCCACGCCCTTGGGCTGGCCCGTGGTCCCAGAGGTGTAGATCAGATACGCGAGGCTCGACGGCGTCAGCCACGCGGGTCGTGGCGGCGCAGCCGCGCGAGCGGTCGCAACGACCGTCACGATGTCGAGCGTTGGCACTCGCCAGCCGGCGCGACGCGCGCGCGCGATGCCGTCCTCATCCGTGATGAGCGCCACGGCACCCGCGTCTTCGAGCATCCACCGCGCACGTTCGTCAGGGAACGACGGGTCGATGCACGTGTAGGCCGCGCCGGCCTTGAGCACGCCGAGTTGCGCGGCGAACACCTCGACGCTGCGCGGGAGCAGGATCGCCACGACACATTCGCGATCCACTCGAGACGAGAGGCTCAGTGCGACGGCATTCGACCAGTGGTCCAGCGCGCCATACGACAGCACGCGGCGATCGCGATTCACGGATGCCGACGGCGGCACATCGATCGCGATGTGATCAGGCCACTGTTCGGCCACGCGGGTGAAAAAGCCGTGCAGGAGGTCGTTCACGCTCGCACGTATGATAGTGGTGTTGTGGTTACCGTCACCCGCACATCAGACAAGGACGTTCAGCACCGCCAGATCATCGTCTCCATCGACGGCGCACCCTTCGCCACGTTGATGTTCGGTCAGTCGGCGACCAAAGACATCGCGCCCGGCCATCACACCATCAAGGCGTACAACACACTCGTGTGGAAAACGATGACGTTTGAGTTGAAGGAAGGCGAAGACGCGTCGTTCTCGGTCGTCAACCTGCCGGGCCGGTGGAGCTTCGCGCTTGTCGCACTGATCGGCGCCGGTCCTCTCTACGTGGGGCTCGAGAAGACGTCGTAGTTGCCGGATACCCGGCAACATTTTAGAACGCCCTGGAGGGACAATGGAGGTGCGGACGGAAGGAGTCACACCATGTACCGGAAGTCCCTCGCCATTCTCGGTTCTGCACTCGCGCTGCTCGCGTTCACGCTGACACCCATGCGCGCAGCGCAGTCGTCACCGCCATCCGACGGCTACGTCGGTGCCGACGCGTGCAAGAGCTGCCACGGCTCGCACTACGACGCGTGGAACTCGACCAAACATCAGAAGGCGCTTGGCAAACTGCAAGCGGCAGAGCGCGAGGGCGACAAGTGCATTCGCTGCCACGTCACCGGCTCGCCCGACATGATCAAAGCGGACGGCGCCAAGCCGCGCTTCCCCGGTGTGCAGTGTGAGTCCTGTCACGGCGCGGGCGCGACGCATGTGGATCAGGCCAAGGCCAAGTCCATCGTGAAAGGCGCGATCGTGAAGACGCCCGATGGTGACGTGTGCGCCAGGTGCCACAGCGAGGCCAGCCCGCACTACAAGCCGTTCTTCTACGATGCGATGAAAGGCCTCGTTCACACGATCAAGAAATAGCGTCAGCCAGCAACCGCGCGCGCACGGCCGCGGCGCCATACGCCACCGCTTGCGCGCGAGCCATGCCCGGCAAGTCGGCGGCGGCGGTCGAATCGATCTCATGACGCAGGTGCGTCACGATCGCATGCGCGGCGCGTTCGGATTCGCCAATCGCCAGCAGCCGCTCCAATGTCGCATGCACACCGGCCGCGAGTGTCGGGATCTTCGACGGTGACGCCTTCGGCAACGCGCGCACCACTGCGGCCGCGCCGTCCGCTTCGCGACTGACTTCGCGCAGATACTGCTGAATCTCGCCCAGCCGCGCCGGGTCGGCCATCGGCCACGACAGCGCCAGAGCGTCGCCGCACCAGCCCGTGCCCACACGCAGTGGCGCCACGAGCGTCCGCTCCCACACCTCTGCGGCGGCCATGCGTACGCGATCCTTCATCGTCGGCGAGCCTACCGGTACAAACACCAAGCGCCCGGTCGCTGCGGAACGTTCGCTGCGAAGCAGCCGTGCGCCGGCGATGACCGGCGCGGCCAATGCGACGAACAGCCACACGTGCCAGTTCACGTCAAGGGAACGGCGTTCAGTAGCGTGACGCGCCCGCTTGGATTGTTTTTGCCCTTCGATCAATTTCCCCATGGAGCCCCATGGCCCCCCATGTTGATCGTTTTGATCTTAAGGCCGAACGATCGTGACCGTGAACGGCGTCGTCGTCGTCAACGTGCCGAGGTCCCACACGCGCAAGCAGTAGTTGCCCGGATCAGCAGTGGCAGACAACTGGCCGCCGGCCGCGGTCTCCGTGGAGCGCGTGAACAGGCACGTCGTGCCCGTCGAATCCGGAATGCCCAGACCGAGCCCCATCTTGAGTGTTGAGGATGTACCCGCGCTCGTCAGCGTCACCGAGATCGTGCCGGCTTTCGCCGCGGTGATCGAACGAAACGCATAGCCGCCCACAGCAAGCTGGCTTGAGAAGAGCTCAGTCACCGGCGACGTCGTCGTCGTGGTCGTGGTGGTGGCCGTGGTGGAGGCGAGCGGTCCGTTGTCGCAGCCAGCCGCGAACGGCGTCAGCGCACAGACCAGCAGCAGGAGGCGCGCGCGATGCATGGTGATCATGAGTGGATGATCCTGACCGCGAAGGCGAGCGATGTGGTGACGGTGCCCGGATCGGCCACGATCACGCAGTAGGTACCGGGCGTCGCCACTTGAAAGTACTGCGAAGCCAGTGCCCCGGTCGTCGTCACTGAAAAGGTCGTCTTGCACGTGGTGCCGTCCGGCACGCCAAATCCCAGCGTGACGTTGGTCGAGACAGCCGCGCCGGTCGTCGCGTTGGTCAGGCTCGCGAGCGTGACGCGAACCGGATCCGGATTGCCCGTGATGAATGAGTAGAACGGCGCGCCCTTGGCGTCGAGCGTGCCCTGAAAGATCTCAGTCACGGGCGAGACGATCGTGTAATCGACTGGGGTGGTCGTTCCACTACCGAGGCATCCGGCAGCCGAACACGCAGAAAGGATCAGTCCTAGTACCGTCAGACGTCTCATTGAATTGGTCGCTTGATGTTAACCGAGAACGTGACGGGGGCGGTCAAAATGCCCGCGTC
This sequence comes from Acidobacteriota bacterium, assembly GCA_947467605.1. Lineage (GTDB taxonomy): Bacteria > Acidobacteriota > Vicinamibacteria > Vicinamibacterales > SCN-69-37 > SCUN01. The sequence goes on along the minus strand of CANIII010000013.1, from coordinate 62,466 downwards.
CCACACGCGCACGCAGTAGACGCCCGGGGCCTGTGAGGCCGCCAGCAATGTGGCATCGCTGGCACCTGCGGCCACCGCTGATGAGGAACTGCAGTCGGTGCCGCGAGGACCACCGAGACCGATCGTCAGCGTGTCGGCCACGTCGACGCCGGCGCGCTGCACTTTGGTCAGCTGGAACGAAATCGTTCCCTGCTGGGTCGTGGTGAATGAGTAGAACGCGGAACCGTTGAGACCGATCGAGCCGTTGAAGACCTGAGTCACGGAAGCAGGCTCAGGCGTCGTGGGGGTTGTCGCGGTGCTGCCACAGCCCATTGTGACGACCAGGGCGGCCAAAAGGACGGACGTCGAGAGAGAACGAACAGTGCACGCAGGCATGGCAGCCAATTTAGCAAATGCGCTGCCACCCTGCGTTGTCCATTTCAGGTGACCCCTCGGGCCACCCAGGGGCGCTTACTTCTTAATGAGTTCCAGGTCGAGCGTGATCTTCACGTCCTCACCGACCACCACACCACCGGCCTCGAGCACGGCGTTCCAGCCCAAACCGAAGTCCTTGCGGTTGATCGTGGTGCGGGCCGTGAAACCGGCGCGCTCGCCACCCCACGGGTCCTTCTGGAGGCCGTGATTTTCGACGTCGAGAACCACTTCACGGGAGACGTTCTTGATGGTCAGATCGCCGACCAGCTTGAAGCTGTCGTCCTTGAGGGACTGGACACTACGGCTCTTGAAGGTCAGGACAGGGAACTGCTCCACATCGAAGAAGTCGGCGCTGCGCAGGTGCGCATCGCGCTGGGCTTCGCGCGTGTCGATGCTGGTGGCGTTGATCGTGACATCGGCCGAACCACTGCTCAGGTCGGTCGGGTCGAACGAGATCTGCCCCTGCACGTCGCCGAAGCGACCGCGGACGGTCGAGATCATCAGGTGCTTCACGGCGAAGCCGGCTTCGGTGTGGGTCGGGTCGATGGTCCAGGTGGTGAGGGTGGGAACGGCGGCGGTGCTCATGACTACGGTCTCCTTTGGGGGTAGCGGCGTGGACTAGCAAAACAGAATCGAGTTACTTTACTGATGTGACTATATATAAGTAAGTAACTTCTGTCAAGCCGTCCAGGTTTGTTACACTGGAGCTCATGAGTGGCCTCTGTCCCCGCTTTCACAAGGCGATCGAATTGATCGGCGGACGCTGGACGGGCGCCTTGGTCCGCCTGCTGATGGGCGGCCGGGCCCGCTTCGCGGAACTGCGCGACGCGATTCCCGAAATCAGCGATCGCATGCTCTCGGAGCGGCTGCGGGTGCTCGAATCGGAAGGCATCATTTCGCGTCACGTGCTGCCCGATCCGCCGATTCGCGTCGAATACGAGCTCACACAAAAAGGCAAAGAACTGCAGAAATCGCTCGAGGCGATCGGCCACTGGGCCGAGCGCTGGATCGATGCGGATCACGTCGCTCTGGGCGCGCGGCGCGTCCGACAGCCGCGGCCCGTGCGCCAGGCGCGCGCGACACGCCCCGCCCGCCACCTCCGCGCACGCACCTGAACGACCATGTTTCTCACTGATACCGACTGCCACCTCTGGAACGAGGGCCATTGGCGACGGGCGTGGGAAAAGCTCGGTGCGCGCGCCATTGAACACGACGGCATCGCCGGCTATCACTTCGCCGTCTGGGCACCCGGTGCCGCGCGCGTCTCAGTCGTCGGCCAGTTCAACCAGTGGGATGGACGTGAACATCCGATGTCCGCAGTGGGATCGAGCGGCATCTGGGAACGGTTCATTCCACATCTGACCGCGGGTGAAGCCTACAAGTTCGAGATCCAGCCGCACGGCGGCGGCCCGTTCTTCCTGAAAGCTGATCCCTTCGGCCTCCAGTGCGAGGTGCCGCCGCACGACGCATCGCTGACCTCAACGCTCAACACCTACACATGGCGCGACGATGCGTGGATGACGGCGCGACGCGAGGGCGGCACACGCCTCGATCAGCCAATGGCGATCTACGAGGTGCACCCGAGTTCCTGGCGCCGCGCGCCCGACGATGGCCATCGCGCACTGGATTGGCGTGAACTGGCGCGCGACCTGATCCCGTACGTCGTCGAGCGCGGCTTCACGCACATTGAATTTCTGCCGGTCATGGAGCATCCCTACGAGCCGTCGTGGGGATATCAAGTGACGGGCTACTTCGCGACGATCAGTCGCCTGGGTTCGCCCGACGACTTTCGGTATCTGGTTGACGAGTGTCATCGCGCCGGCATCGGCGTGATTCTCGACTGGGTGCCAGGGCACTTCCCGAAAGACGCGCAGGGGCTGCGCCGTTTCGATGGCACGGCGCTGTTCGAACACGAAGATCCGCGGCAGGGCGAGCATCAGGACTGGGGCACGCTGATCTTCAACTACGGGCGGCACGAGGTCCGGAACTTCCTCATCACGAACGCGCTCTTCTGGCTCGAGTCGTTTCACATCGACGGCCTGCGCGTGGATGCGGTGGCGTCAATGCTCTATCTCGACTACTCGCGCAAAGAGGGCGAGTGGGTGCCCAATCGCCACGGCGGTCGCGAGAATCTCGAGGCCATTGATTTTCTGCGCGAGCTGAATGCCGCGACGCACGACGAACAGCCGGGCACGGTGATGATCGCTGAAGAGTCGACGGCGTTTCCGGCGGTGAGCGGGCCGACGTGGATTGGCGGCTTGGGCTTCACGTTCAAGTGGAACATGGGCTGGATGCACGACATCCTCACCTACGCCGGCAAGGACCCGATCTACCGGCGCTGGGAGCATCGCCACCTGACGTTCTCGATGCTCTACGCGTTCAACGAGAACTTCATCCTGCCGTTCTCGCACGACGAAGTCGTGCACGGCAAGGGCTCGATGCTCACGAAGATGGCGGGCGATGCGTGGCAGAAGGCGGCGAACCTGCGCGCGCTGTACGCGTTCATGTATGCGCATCCCGGCAAGAAGCTCATGTTCATGGGCTGCGAGTTCGGACAGTGGCGCGAATGGACGCACGAGCGCTCGCTCGACTGGCACCTGCTCGACGGCGGTTACCACTCAGAGATCCTGAAGTTTGTGACCGACCTCAACCACCTCTATCAGCGCGAGGCCGCACTCCATCAGGTGGACTTTACGGCACCGGGGTTCGAATGGATCGACTGCAACGACAGCGATGCCAGCGTCGTCTCGCTGATCCGTCGCGCGACCGATCCCGAGGACTCCGTCATTGCTGTCGTGAACTGGACGCCGATCGTCCGCGAGGGGTATCGCATCGGCGTGCCGGAGGCGGGCTACTACCAGGAGCTGCTGAACAGCGACGCGACGGCCTATGGCGGCAGCAACGTCGGCAATCAGGGCGGGCTCCACACCGACGCGATCCCGGCGCACGGCCGCGATCACTCGCTGTCGCTGTCACTCCCGCCGCTCGGTGCCATTTTTCTGAAGCGTACAGACAAATAGCCGCGGAGCCGGAGCTCCGCGGCCATTTACGCACGGTGCAGCAGCACCGTGCGTCCCTGTTCCGGTCTTACCAGCGCAGCATCACGCGGCCCCACAGCGTCTGCGCCGTGTAGGGCTCAAACGCATAGCCGAGCAACATGTAGTTGCCGGGCACGCGCGCATCCTGCGCCTGCGAGTCAAGCGTGTAGTCGGTCACGCCGTACTTGTCGTACCAATACGTGAGCCCCAGCGACACCCGTTTCGTCGCGTGATAGATCGCGTCGACGCTCCCGCGTGTCAGATCGCTCTTGATCGTCGGCAACTGCACCGGCACGGCCAGGGTCGAGGCCACGGGGTCGCCCGTGCCATACACGTAGGTCGCGCGAGTGCGATTGAAGTCGTACGCGAAGTGCACATCGACTTTGTCGGCAATGCTGGTCACATCGGCCGTCGCGATCACCGAGTGCACCTTGTCGTCGCCGGCGGTCGAGAAGTACTTCGACTGGTCGGTCGTGGCCGTGACCGACGCGGTGTTGTTCATCTGCGTGCTCTTGTAATCTTCGTACGAGTACGAAATCCCCAAGGCCAGCTGCTCGGTCGGTGTGCCGGTGATGCCCGCGCTGTAGACGCGGTGGTTGTTGTCGCGCAGGCCGATCGTCGTATTCAGGTAGTCGTCCTTGCCGGCGGCCGTCGAGAGGTTGAGGCCCAAATTCGCATTGGCCATCAGCGAGGCCACAAGGGACACTCGGCTGCGATTGCGGTCGGCGATGTCAAAGTGCCGCATCAGCGGCTGCTCGGCGGCGCCGGTCAGCACGGTCTGATCAAATCCCTCGCCACGCCGCTGCGAGTACTCATACACGCTGCGCATGGTGAGGAAGCTCTGGCCAATGACGTCCACCTTCACGCGCGCCACGTTTTCCGTGCTGCCCGTATAGATGCGGTCGTTGCGCGACTCGGTGTTGCGTGAAGCGCCGACGCTGAACGTCGCGCGTCCCATCGGCGTCACGTAGAGATCGGCGTCGAGGTTGTTGCGCTTCATGCTGTAGACCTCCGACGAGATCGGTGCCGTGGCCAGCGACTGGAAGCTGTTGTCGTACCGCACATGGGCCGTGTTCGTCCACCCCGGCGTCTGGTTGTCGTAGTTGAAGTAGCGATACCGCGCCACGAAGTTGAACGTCTTGGTCGGACGCGACGAGAACGTGATGTTCGCAGCCGTGGTCTGCACCTTGCCCTGCAAGGTGTCGCGGAAGAGCGGCACGCTGGTCGCCGCGCTGTTGATCGTGAACGGAATGATCGCTTCCCCGCCGTCCTTCAACGTCGACATCGTGGCGTAGGCCGTCAGACGAGACTTGTGCGCGAGCTTGAGCGACACCATCCCGTTGACGCCGAGCTTCGTGCTGTTCTGCGCCAATCGCGGCAGACGGCCGCGACTCGACGCCGTCGCAATGTCGGTGAGTGATGTGGGATTGTCGAAAATCGTCGGATCCGCGTTGTTCGTGAACCAACTGCCCGTGTAGCCCACGCGGAAGAGCGCGATGCCGTGCGTCGCCTCCACAGAGGCGTCCAGATCAGAGATCGACTGGCTGATCGGCTGCGCCAACTCGATCTCCGTCCCGAGATACGCGCCGTACGGCATCGAACCGTCACGCGTCGCGTGCTTGGCGTTGATCTTGAACGTGGCGTTCTCGCTCAGCAGGTACTCAACGCCGCCACCAGCCGTGTGGCGCTTCTGTGACAGCTCAAACTTCGGCGAGTTGTTCACCGTCGTCAGAAACGACGCGTACCGCGGCGCAAACCCGCCGGTCGGTGCCGTCGTCGACAACGCAATCCATGACTTCTGCAGGTTGTCGTCCAGAATGAAGACGCCGGGTGTCGGCTGCAGGTAGGGGGTCTGCGCGGTGCGGATCATCAGAAACGGAATCTGATCCCATGACGCGTTGGCCTTGAACGTGCCCGACTTCACAAAACTCGCCGTGTACTTCTGATCGCTCGCGAGCACGTGATCCGCGCCGAGCTTGATCAGCCAGCCATTCTTCTCGGCGTCCAGGCGGAACGTCTCGGCAAACAGCCCGTCCGTCAGATCGCGGAACCGCTCGTACCGCGCCGGCTCGCCGGTCGACGTCGTCGCGCGTGCGCCGAAGTCGAGATAGCCGCGATAGATCGCGGGCGTGTCAGTGCTTTGGGCGTAGGCGGCCGCCGGGGCCAGCGCCAACGCGAGAATCGAAATGCTCTTGAAGATGCGCATGATAGGCCTCCCTCTACCGCAGGAATCGGTTGCCAGCGGGGTGATTGGATCCATGGATCGCGGCGTGGCACTGCACGCAACCCCTGGCAAAGATGCGAACGCTGGTGGCGATCTGTGTGCCGTCATACACGCTGCCGGGATGACCCGACGGCGCATGGCAGCGCTGACAGAGGAACGGCTGCTTGGCGACGAGCATGCGGTCATTCGACGAACCGTGCGCGTCGTGACAGGTAACGCACCCTTCGCGTGATGGCGCATGTTCCCAGAGGAACGGCCCGCGCTTATCCGCGTGGCAGGAGGTGCACAGCTCGGCGACTGAATCGCCGACGCGCAGCATCTTCTGCCCCGTGCTGCCGTGCGTGTTGTGGCACGACGAGCACTGCATCTTGCCTTCGCGCACCGGCATGTGGCCCGAGCGATCGAGCTTCGAGGCCTTGTCGCGATGGCAGACGGCGCACGTCTCGATCTGGGTCTTCTTCTTCAGTTGACCTTTGTCGGACTCCGGCGCGTGCACGCTGTGGCAGCTGATGCAGGAGACGCCGCGTGACTCGTGCGTGCTGCCCTGCCAGAGGACATGCTCGCCCTTGTTATGGCACGTCGCGCACGTCGCGTTCACATCGTCGGACGACATCGTCGAAAACTTCTTCAGGTGCTGCTTTTCAGGATCGGCCGCGTGCGCGCTGCCCGCGCCGTGACAGGTCTCGCACCCCTGCTTGCCAGCGGGCGTGCGCGTGTCGCTCTTCATGTGATGCGGCGTCTTCGCGTAGCCGTCCGCCTGCTTCGAGTGACACGTGCTACAGGTGTCGTCACCGACCAGAGTCGCGTTCGAGGCTGGCGCCGCCGTCGCAGCCGGCTTGACCGGGGCCGCGGCCTGCTGGTATTCCGCAGCCATTGCGGCTTTTTTCCCACTCGGCTGGACCACGCCGGCGCGCACAACAACCGTGAGCCACAGCGCGCAAAGCCCTATCAGCCAAAGAGTTGGAGCCGTTCGAAGCTTTCTGAGGTGTCGCACGATGATTCTCCTACGCGTTAGTAGAGCAATCGGTGTGCCACAAGTGAGGAGGATCCAAAAAGAAAAGGTGTCGGAGCGCATCGCTGCACCCGACACCTCGTAAAACTTTGAGGCCTGACGCTACTTGAGTGTCGCCAGATACGCCGTCATCGCGTCAATTTCCGCCGGCGTGATCTTCTTGGTCTTGAACGACGCCGCCGCCGACATCGCCATCTTCGGCTTCTTGTCGAGCTTGGCTTCCATCGCCGCCGGATCTTCGAGCCACTTCTTGATGTCGGCCACCTTCAGCTTCGTGCCCACACCATCAAGCGACGATGCCAGCTTGCCGCCAGCGCCACCAATCGCATGACAGGTGCTGCACTTGTGCAACGCGTAGGCCGCCTTGCCTTCGTCGACCTTGCCCTGAGCAAACACCCCGACACCCGCAAACATCACCAACGCCACTACCGCAGAGAAACGTTTCATCACGAACCCTCCAACGCCTACAAAATGAGAATTGCCCGGGCCCATAGTAGCCCCACACCAATAAAGAGAGGCCGACGATGTCGAGGGCGTTGCGGACGGCTGTGCCTGGGCGGTCGCTTGGGGGAGATTCCCGCGCCACTGCGGTCAATTCCGCAGGCTGAGCCGACATCGACGGTCTCTACCGTCCTAAGAGCAAACGCCGTGCCAGCCTGTTCCCTCGCGACGACCGATTGACTATCATCCGCGCATGACCCTCCGAACTGTCTCATTCAGTACATTGGCGCTCTCGGCCCTGATGACCGGTTTGGGGTTCACCGAGGCGGCCCCGCAGAGCGAAGGCGACAAGCTCTCGGCGCTGACGGCGAGGTACACGATTGACCGGGCCGCGATCATGAGCCCGCGGCCGGCCGCAGTTGGCGGCATCGCGTTCGACCGCGGACCGTCCGGCTCACCCGAGCAGGCCAAGGCATTGGCCGATCAAGCCGCGGCGGCGTTGGCGAAGCTGCGGACCATCAAGACCGCCGACCTGACGCACGAACAGTGGGTGTTCTACGGCATCGCGGAGGCACAGGCGCGCCTCGACGCTGAAAACACCGCCGACTTCTTCTGGCTGACGAGCGTGATCACGCCGTATTCGTCGGGCCTGCGCACGCTGACGGCGCCGTTCGCAGCAGCGCCGCTGAAGACGCCCGCCAATCGCGACGCGTACATCAAGGCGCTGAACGCCCTCCCGGCCACAATGAAGGCGTACGAAGCGCGGCTCGCGCAACAGGTCGCGCACGGCGTCGCGCTGCCCACAGAGGAGCTCCGGCTGGTGATTCCGTTCGTGCGATCACTCTCGGTGGCACCGCCGAAGAGCGGCCTGTCGGTGGCGCCCGCGCGATTGGCCGCGCTGCCCGCCGCGGAACAGGGCGCCTTCACCCAGCGGGTGAATGACGCCATTGCGAAGACGGTGAATCCGGCGATCGACGCGCTGGCCGCGTACCTTGACGGCCCGTATCGCACGCACGCGGTGAAGAGCGTGGGCCTCTCGCAATACCCACACGGACCGGCGTACTACACGTACTTGATCCATCAGCACACGGGACTGACGCTGACGCCGCAGCAGATTCACGATCGCGGTCTTGCAGAAGTCGCGCGCATCAACGGTGAGCTCGAGAAACTGCGTGTCGAGGCCGGCTTCAAGGGCACGATGGCGGAGTTCAAACAGTATCTGCGCACCGACAAGCGGTTCTACCCGACGACATCGCAGGAAATCGGCGACAAGATGATGGCCGCGATCCGTCTCATCGAACCGAAGATGTCGCAGTACTTCTCGATGATGCCGAAGGCGCCGTATGGCGTGCGCCGTCTGGCCCCAGAGCTCGAGCCGTCGATGACGTACGGCATCTACAACATGCCGGAGGCCCCGGGCGCGTCGGGCTACTACAACTACAACGGACTCAATCCAGAGACGCGCTCGATCACGATGGTGACGGCGATCGTGTTTCACGAACTGCTGCCGGGCCATCACTACCAGCTCAACCGGCTGCGCGAGAATCCGCCGCGTGTGCGCGCCGCGTCGACCGGCGGCCCCTCGTCCGGCTGTGGCGACTGCGGGCCGATGTACACCGCGTACACCGAAGGCTGGGGCGAGTACTCGTCGGATCTCGCATGGGAAATGGGCGCGTATCCTGACGTGTGGAGCAAGGCTGGCCGACTCGGCATGGACCTCTTCACCTCGCAGCGGCTCGTCGTCGACACCGGCATGAATGCGTTGGGCTGGTCGCGCGAGAAGGCGATGCAGTTCATGAAAGACAACACGTTTGAAGGTGACACGCAGATCGACACGGAGACGCTGCGCTACGCCGTCGATATGCCAGGCCAGGCGCTGGCCTACAAGCTCGGCGCCCTGGCGATCAAGGATGCCCGCGCGCGCGTGATGAAAGCGCAGGGCACCAAATTCGATATCAAGAAGTTTCACGACTACCTGCTCGATGCCGGCGAGATGCCGCTCGCGATGTTCGAGCAGCACTTCACCTGCCTGCTGTCGGGCGAGCAGCACACAATCCGGCTTTCCGAGTTTGAGGAGAAGTGATGACGTTGCGCGCATCTACGCTGGCAACGATCCTGCTCGCCGTGATCGTCCCCTCCTAGACGCCGAGGGCCGCGAGTGACATCTCACCCGCGTCATGGCCTGGGACACGCCGCTCGTCGCCAACAGCGGCGAGTACCAGATCCAGACCAATCGACCGCCGAACGATGCCGGCCTGAACATTATCGAAGCGCAGCTACTCGCGCTCGCCGCGGGTCTCGCTACTGGCGCGCACTGGTAGTGCTCGCCCGGGACGTCGAGTTGCGTGGAGGCGTCACAATAGTTTCGGAGCCCGCGTGATGCACGAAGCATTCGATAGCGACATCCTTTCATCTCCAGGACACGGCGGACACCGCCGGCTCGGCATCGTCGGCGGCGGACAATTGGCCAGCATGACGGCCGCTGCCGCGCGACGACTCGGTTGCGATGTCGTCGTGCTGGAACGCTACGCCTTCAGCCCGGCCTCCCATGCGGCGGGCGACACGATGATCGGCGACTGGAACGATGCCGCCGTGTTGACGCGGTTTGCCCAGGGCGTCGATGTGGTCACGATCGAGAATGAGTTCGTGAGCGTCGACGCGCTGGCCGCCATCGAAGCCCAGGGCGTCGCGGTCTGGCCGTCAACACCCACCCTCCGATTGATGCAGGACAAGCTGACCCAGAAAGAGACACTCGCCGGCGCCGGTCTCGCGGTGACGCCGTTCGCCGGCGTGAGCTCGGTGGATGCGCTGCGCGAGACCGTGCACCGGCTGGGGTTGCCCGCGGTGCTCAAGACGCGGCGCAACGGCTACGACGGCAAAGGGAACGTCACGATCCGATCGTCGGACGAGATCGAATCGGCGTGGCGACAACTCGGCGCGGGCACGACGCCGTTGTATGTCGAGGCCTTCTGCCCCTTTGAGCGAGAGGTGGCCACCATCGTCACGCGCGGAATCGACGGACGCGTCGCGGTGTATCCGCTCGTCGAGACGATTCAAGCGGATCACATTTGTCGTGTGGTCAAGGCGCCGGCCGACACGCCGGACCGTGTCACCGTGCGCGCGACCGACATGGCGGTCGCGGCGATCGAGGCCGTCGGCGGCGTCGGCAGTTTTGGCGTGGAGATGTTTCTGACGGCTGACGACTCCCTCTTCGTCAACGAGTTGGCGCCCCGCGTGCACAACTCCGGGCACTACACGATCGAAGGCTGCCTGTGCTCGCAGTTCGAAAATCACGTGCGCGCGATCATGGGCTGGCCGCTCGGTGCCACAGTGATGACCGCACCCGCGGCGGTGATGGTGAACCTGCTGGGGACTGCGCGCGGGCCTGGCGTGCCACACGGTCTGGCCAACGCCCTCGCCGTGCCGGGCGCGCACGTGCACGTGTATGGCAAAGCCATGAGCGGCGCTGGCCGCAAGATGGGACACGTCACCGCCATTGGGGCGACAATGACCGAGGCGCTCCACGCGGCCACGAGCGCCGCCGCGGACATCACCTTTGGATCACAACAATGAAGACAGGCACACCCATCGTCGGCATCATCATGGGCAGCGATTCAGACTGGCCCACTCTGCAACCAGCGGCCGAGATCTGCCGACAGTTTGGCGTCCATTACGAAGTGCGCGTCGTCTCGGCGCATCGCACACCGGCGTTGATGGCGCAGTACGCGCGAACGGCCGAGCGCCGTGGACTGCGCGTGATCATTGCCGGTGCCGGCGGTGCGGCGCATCTGCCGGGCATGACGGCGGCCTTCACCGTGCTTCCAGTGATCGGCGTACCGGTCGAGAGCGCCGCGCTGAAGGGCATGGATTCGCTGCTGTCGATCGCGCAGATGCCGGGCGGCGTTCCGGTGGCGACCATGGCGATCGGCGGCGGCAAGAACGCTGGCCTCATGGCGGTGGCGATTCTCGGCGCCGGCGATGCCCGGCTACGTCGCCGTCTGGCCGCGTATCGCGATACGCTCGCTGCCGAATCGCGACGGAAGGGCGCCGCGCTCGCCGTGCGTCTGACGAAGGCGCGCGGTTGAGCTAGGCGCCGATCCGCACTAACTTGCGGACGAGTTCGTTCGGAAACCGCCGGGTCGGCGTGATGGCGTAGAACTTTTCGGTGATCTCGCGAATGCGGTGCCGTTCAACGAGCGCGCCGTCACGCAATTCACGCAGCACGACCACGGGCGGCACCAGGGTGACGCCCTCGCTCTCCACCGCCATCAGACGCAGCGTGGCCATGTCGTCCACCTCGGCGGCAATCAGCGGGCGAATGCCCGCCCGCTCCATCAACAGATCGAACGCCACGCGAATGCTGGTATCGAGCGACGGCAGCACGATCGGTGTCGTCTTGAGGTCTTCCGGAAATCGAAACCGCTTCGCGCGGCCGCGCGGCCGCTTCGACACGATACTCGCGGGTTGCTCGGCGAGCAGGTGGCTGTGCCAACCCGTATCGGCGTCACGCTTGACGGCCAGGTTTGACAACACGACGTCGAGCGTATGCGCGGCCATCTGCGCCAACAGATCGCGCAGGCTTCCCGACCGGATCACCAGCTGCAGGTCGGCCTGATGCACCAGCGGCCGCAGCAGTTCCATCTGGAAGTTCCGCGAGAGCGTGGCCACCGCGCCCACCGAGAGCACCTTCCGATGGCCCGGCGCGTCGCGCTCGAGCACCGTCATCAGTTCGTCGCCGGCGCGAAAGATCGTCTCCGCGTACTCGAGCACGAGTCGGCCGGTCTCCGTGAGGTGGAGGCGGCGGTGCGTACGCGTGAACAAGTCACGGCCCAGGCTGCGCTCAAGGCTTCTGATCTGCATGCTGAGCGCCGACTGCGACACGCGCAGTCGGCTGGCGACCCGGGTCAGGTTGCCGTCGTTGGCGACCGCGCGGAAGTAGCGCAGGTGGTGGTAGTTGAGAAATGCCATCTTCCCTCGATTCTATTTATATGAACGATTATGTAAAAACTATATATTTGTCTGCTTTTCGGAACGTCGATACCGTTATGCACCGTGACATTCTTCATCGATACGCTCTCCTTGATCCTGCTGCTGCTGATTGGCGGCCTCCTCGCGGTGGTGCTGCGGTTCGCGCACGCCGCGCTGGACGGCGATCCAGGGAGACGACGCTTCCTGATGTGGCTGGGCCTCACCGGGACGGCCGTCATGTTTCTGGTCGTCTCGGGCAACCTGCTGCAGTTCGCCCTGGCGTGGAGCGCCACCAGCCTCCTCCTGCACCGGTTGCTCGTGTTCTACCCGAACCGGCCTGGCGCCCTTCTGGCGGCCCGCAAGAAGTTCATCGTCAGTCGACTCGGCGACGCCTGCCTCGCAGCCGTGCTGGTGCTCACCTGGCGCGAGTTCGGCACCTGGGACTTCGTCGCCCTGTTCGACCGGGCGGCGCTGATGGCCGCGCAGCCCGGCGCACCGTCCGGACAAGTACAGATCATCGGTGTGCTCCTGGCCGCGGGCGCCATGCTGAAGTCGGCCCAGTTTCCTTTCCATAGTTGGCTGCCCGACACGATGGAAACGCCCACCCCGGTGTCGGCGTTGATGCACGCCGGGATCATCAACGCGGGGGGCTTCCTTGTGATTCGCATGAACCCGCTCGTCACGCTGTCGCCTTGGGCGATGACCTTGCTCGCAGCCGTCGGCGCGTTCACCGCACTCTTCGCTGCGCTCGTGATGCTGACGCAGGCCAGCGTCAAACGCGGGCTGGCATTTTCGACCATCGCCCAAATGGGATTCATGATGCTCGAGTGCGGCCTTGGCGCCTTTGATCTGGCGATGCTGCACCTCTTCGCGCACTCGCTCTACAAAGCCCACGCGTTTCTCTCATCGGGCAGTGTGGTCGGTGCTCGCGCCGCGACACCCGCGCCGGTGCCGATGCTCTCGGCGGTGGCGGCGGCCGTTGCCGCGACGGCCGCGACGCTGGTGGCCGCGCGACTGCTCCACCTCAGCCCGGCCGCATCCGCGAGCTCGTTCATTCTGGTCGGCATCTTCACCACGGCACTCGCCACTCTGGTGGCGCATCTCTGGACGGTCTTGTCGTGGCCGCGGGTGCTCGTCGGCGCCGGCACCGCGTTCGGCCTGGCCACGGCCTACAGCCTGCTCCACCACGTAGCCGGACTGCTGATGCCCTCGGCCGCGACGACGGCCACGCCGCTTGGCCCGATCGGCATGATCACGACCGTGGCGGTGCTCGCCGTGTTGTTCGCCCTGAACATCGCCGCGCCGCGTCTCGCGGAGTGGCCCACCGTTCGCACGTTCTACGTCCATGCGCGCAACGGCTTCTACCTCAACACGCTCGCCAATCGCTTCGCCACGCGCCTGTGGCCGCTGCAACCCACCAAGGAGTCGCTGTGATGCCCGTCATCTCCGCCATCGTCACGGCCTGCGATCGCGTCGCGCCGCTGTGGCCGCTGACGCACTTTGTCGCGGTCAATCCGTTTGTCGGGATGAGTGAACTGCCGTTCGAAGACGCGGTGGCGCTCGTCGAACGTACCAGCCACGCGCAGATGCTGCCGGGCCGCTCAGCCACCACACGCGCGCGCAGCGTCGCGGATCTGGTCGACGAGCTCACGCCGCGCGCCATGAACGGCCACGCGTTTGTCGTCGATGAGATCTCGAAGTGGTGTTCGTCGTACTTCGACCAGGGGCAGGCCGTCTGGCCGATGCCGTGGCGCGGTCAGAGCCTCTGGAGTGCCTGGAAAGCGGCGGCATCCGTGGACGCCAACGCGGAGCTGATGGGGATCGCGGGTTTCCGCGCGCGCGTCGCCTGTCTGTCTGACGATCCGGTCGAGGTGATTACCGTCGCTCTGGCGGAGCTTCGCGTTCCGGTCGAGGCGTTCGACACGTACTTGCTCCGGCTGCTGATGTCGACGCCTGGCTGGAGCGGCTACGTGCAGTATCGCGTCCGCGCCCGGCAGATGGCGGGCACGGTGAGCGACGAACTGACGCAATTGCTGGCGATCCGCATCACCTATGACGTCGCGCTCCATGCAGGGACGCCGTCAATCCAACCCGCATGGGACGACGCCCGTGCCCAACTCGCGTCATCAGGCGGGGGGGAATTGACACAGATCACCAGTCGCGGCACCGAGATCTATCCAACGATGTGTGACTTCGAGAAGCGCGACGTCGACCGCTACCGCGTGGAGATCGACAGCATGGGCCCCCTCGCCAACGAAGGGTTCAACTATGTCCGTGTCCAAACCGCCATCATGGCCGCGCAAAGTCAGATCGTGGCGCGTGGCTGGATGATCTCCGAGACTATGCTCAACCGCACTTTTATCGATGGCGAAGGCGACAAGCTCGGCAAGGAAGTCGCCGGGGTCTCGCGCCCCTACGCCATGAACCTGGGCACCGACTACAGTCATGCGTAGCCCCTTTCGGCACCACACGTTGCGGCACATGACCTCAGACCAATTGCGTGCGTGGCGCGGCGACCACACGGATGGTCGGATGGGAATCATTCTTCCTGTTGGCGCCGTGGAACAGCACGGTGCGCACTTGCCGGTGACCTGTGACGTCGACATTGCGGAGGGCGCGGCCGATGCGCTGGCGCGAACGGTCAGCGACCGAGCGCCGTACGCGCTGTGGGCCGCGCCAGCTGTGGCCTATGGGCCGGTGCCTGGCGCCGATCTCACAGCCGGCACGTCGTCGGTCAGCTTCGACGCGATCGGTACCTATCTGGCAGCGGCCGTCGCCGGCTTTCTGGCTACCGGGGACTGGGACTACCTCATCCTCATCAACGCGCACGCCCACAATCACGGCCGTGTGATCGAAGCGTCGAGCCGGGCATTTGTTCAATATCGACGGCCCGTTCTGGTCCTGCAGATCTACGACTACCTCCATCTGGCCGACGCTCTGGGCCTGGCGCCCGATGCACACGCCGGCGAACGGGAGATCGCGCTGCACCACCACTACACGGGACGCCAGCCGACGGAGGGCATCGTGCCGGTCCGGGAACGACGCCCTCGCCCGCCGTCGATCTACGGTCTCGACCTGCTCCCGCGAACTCTTGGCGGAATCGCCGCCAGCGCGCCACCGTCATTGGCGCGCGCCGTCGCTGCCGCGGCGGAATTTGGAAGTCGCGTGGATGCGGCACTGGCCACGCGTGCGTTGGCGGACCTCGACGCCTACTTCACGCACTGGCACGGCGCGCCCGAAGATCGCGGAGCATTGCCGTGAGCGTCGCGCCGGCAGTGCTTTCCGCGGCTTCCGGGTTCATCACCTACGACCACTGGCTTTGGGCCGTCACGCTGCTGTTGCTACTCGACTGGATCTTCTTCCAGCCCGTACTGCGCGTCGGGTTTGGATCGAGTGAGGGCGACGGACAGGCGCGATCTGGAACTGTGGCCCTGGCGGCACTCAACGTGGCGTGGCTGGCGTGCATCCTCGGCGTAGCTACTGGCGGCCCGATCATTCGACTCGCTGCGGCGCTCGGCCTGTCCATCGGTTTCCGGCACTTCTTCATCGCTCTCCGATGGCGCAGTGTCCGCCGCGGTTCCGGTGCCCCGGGCTTCATGGCGCACTGGACGGCCCGGGCCATCTTTCTGATTGAGGCCGCGCGGTGCCTCGACCAATCCGTTGTCGAGACCGTGCTGCTCGCCCTTCGGTGGGACTTCGGTTGGATCATCCTTTGCGCCGGCACCTACAAAGCGCTGTCAGGCTACTTGAGTAGCAACGGCATGGAATACGGCCGGGTGAATCCCATCTGGGGCTACCACTGGCGGGTGTTCAGCCAACTGTCTCCCACAGGATGGTATCCGCGCCTGATGAACTGGCTCGCGTCAGGCGTTGAGATCGTGTCGGGCCTGCTCATGATCCTGCCGACGCCGCTGACGCAGATGCTCGGGGCGGCCGCGATCTCGTTGAGCTTTCTCTACGTTGCCTGCTTCATCCGGCTCGGACGCCTCGCCATCTTGATGGTGGTGCTGCCGTTTCTCCTGTGGCCCCAACTCTACGAGTCGGCAGCGGCCGCGCTGGCAGCATTCAGCGTCGGGCTCCCATGGACCGCGATACTCATCAAGACGACGCTCTGGGTATACATTGGCCTGCTACCCGTGGTGAAGGTGATGCAGTACCTGAACCTGTTCCGCAACATCGTGTTTCCCGAACCCGCGCAGCGATGGCTCAGCGCGTATGCGAACTGGGTGCCCATCATCGTCTGGCGCGTCTTCACGGCCGACCTGACGGACTTTTTCTGCTACGTCCACGGATGCGATCGGGACGGCCGCCCGATTGAAGCCATGGTCGACGCGTCCACGTACTCGCTGGGCAACTGGCGCCGGTGGCGCTTCAAACTCCGGATGCTGCACGTGACTGAGTCCATCGCGATCACGAGCGTCTTTACCACGCTGAAGTACTTCCCGTCGAAGCCGGATCTGTTCGCCGACAAGCTGTGGCGCTACTCGCAGTCGTTACTCGCCGATTACGGTCGTCCGTTTCCCGTGCTTCGGTACGAATTCTTCAAGATCGAAAAGCGGGACACGCGGTTTTCCTTCGACAAGATGGGCGACTTCGTCATCGACTGCGAGACCGGCGTGGTGCGCCGGGAGCACGTGGTCGCAGGCTTCGACTTCGCGAAGCCCGCGGACCAGAGCCCCGTGCGCGAGGGCGCTGCCCCTGGGGCGATGACACCCCTCTCGCGCTAACGCGTCGGCTTCACCACAGCGCTGAGATCGCCACGATGGCAATGGCGATCGGGCACACGTAGCGCAACAGCCAGATCGAGATGCGTGCGGCAGTCGCCGTTTCGTCCGACAGCTCATCAGCAACGATCTTCCGGCTCAGCAGCCAACCGACCAGCAGGCTCGTCGCCATCGCACCAATCGGCAGCATGACGTTCGACGACACGAAGTCGACGATGTCGTAAAACGTCTTGTCGCGGAACATCGGCAAGGCACTCAGCGGATGCCAGCCGGACCAGCGGTTGAACGACAACACCGATCCGAGACCCGACACCCACGCCGCGGCTGCAGCGATCGCGACTGCGCGGCCGCGCGTGAACATGCGTCGTTGCTGCAGCCACGCGATCAGCGGCTCGAGCCCGGCCATCGACGGCGTCAGCGCAGCAAACACAAGTAGCAGGAAGAACAGCGTGCCGAAGACACGTCCCCCAGGCATCTGCGCAAATACTGTGGCGAGCACGTCGAAGACGAGCTCGGCACCCGCTGCGGGGTTCATGCCGTAGTGAAACACCAGCGGGAAAATCGTCAGCGTCGCGAGCAGAGAGACCAGCAGAATGGATCCGCTGATGACGAGTGCCGGGCGCACGAGCGACGAACCGCGCGGGGCGTACGACCCCATCGCAATCATCATGGCCATGCCGACGCCAGTCGCGTAAAACGCCTGCCCGACGGCGGCCAGGACCACCTGTGGCGTAATCGCAGCAAAATTCGGCGCGAACGCAAAGTGCAGCCCCTGCCGCACGTCGCCATTCACCATTGCGTAGGCCATCAGCACAAGAAGAAGAATCAGCAATACGGGTGCGCGCACTTTCGTCGCCATCTCGATGCCCCGGCCCACACCGCGCGCGGAGATCACGGCGACAAGACACACAAACGCCAGGTGCCACGCCGCAATTTGCAGGGGATTCGCCAGAAACCCTCGCCACACACTCGCCACTTCCGGTCGTGTGATACCCACCAGCGCGCCGCTCGCACACTTCCACGTGTACGCCAGCACCCAGCCGGCAACGACGGTGTAGTAGGAAATGATCGCGAAGGCCGCGATCGTGCCGAGAATGCCGATCGCATTCCAGCGTGTGGACAGCCCCGACTCGTGAGCGACGACACCCGCAGCTTCGGGCGGGCTGACGCGCGCGCGGCGGCCAATGAGAAACTCGGCCACGAGTAGCGGGGTCGCGATCATCAGACACGCGATGACAAAGACAAAGATGAACGCACTGCCACCGTTGGAGCCGACCAAATACGGTAGGCGCCAGATGCTGCCGAGCCCCACCGCACCGCCCACAGTCGCCAGATAAAACGCCAGTCGTGATGACCAGACCGTAGTCGAGGTTGTCGGCACGCGCGCATGATGCCAGAATCCGCACGGTAGATGTCGAAGGAATCCGTACTCGCGCACCTCTGGCAACAACAGGGCGACCCCACCAGAGGTGGATCTGTCTGCGCAGCTGGTGATTGTCAGAGTTGCCTCGCCACCATCGACGGCATCGCCTACACGCGCATGTGCCGGACGCCCTGGCGCGACGGGATGCACGTCGAGCCGCATCCACACGGCGACCAGCTGCCAGCGCTTGAAAGCCGAGGCAACCGCGCCGCCACGATCGCCCGAACGATGCACTGCGATGTCGTCGTGATCGGCCAGGGATCCGCAGGCCTCGCGGCCGCGGCAGAAGCGCGCGCACTCGGCCGCGATGTGGTGACGCTCGACACCGGCGATGGCCAGGACGCCATCGGCATCTACCCCGGCCCGCTCGTCGTCGCCCGCACGGACGCCGGCATGTGGCATCTCTATCCACGCATCGAGATCGTCGTCGCTACTGGCGCTGCGGAGATTCAACCGGTCGTGCCGGGCAATGATCTTCGAGGGCTCGTGACCGCGCGCGCAGCAGAATCGTTGTCAGCGGCCGGCATTGACCTCGGCCGCATCGTGGCCGTTGGCACACCGCCACGCGAAGTCGCGTGCACCGTCGCTGTTGGTGCGCTGGTCCGATTCGAAGCGTCCGCTACTGATGCGAGCCGCGTGGGCGCGGTCATCGCGCGCGACGATCGAGGTGTGGAGCAGCGCCATGTCTGCGACACCGTCTCGCTCGGCCTCGGTCTGGCACCACGTGATGCGCTGCTGCGCATGGCCCGTGGCACGAATGTCCACGGTGTCGGCGACGTGTTGCGGGCGCCTGATCTGCCTCCGTGCCCAACAGCGGGCATCGTCTGCGCCTGTCTCGGCGTCACCGTCGATGACCTGCGTTCCGTCCACGCGCGCGGCTTCCATGAGCTCGAGCTCGTGAAGCGCGCGACGCTCGCGGGCACAGGGCCGTGCCAGGGCGCGGCGTGTGTGCCGCACGTGCGCGCGTTTCTCGCCGCGCAAGGCGCCGCACTGCAGCCGCCGTTCACGGCACGCCCGCTCACCCGTCAGATCACGCTCGGCGAAGTGGCTGCCGGGGCGCATCACGTGGCCACGCCGCGCACCGCGCTCGACGCCGAGCATCGCGCGCTCGGCGCCCAGATGGAGCGCCTCGGCGGTTGGTGGCGGCCATGGCACTACGGCGACGTTGACGCTGAATATCACGCCGTGCGCACGGCGGTGTCGCTCTGTGACGTCAGCACCCTCGGCAAAATGCAGGTCTCCGGCCCTGGCGCAGTCGCGCTGCTCGAACATCTCTATCCGGTGCCCATCGTGTCACTGAAACCGGGCCGATCGCGCTATGTGCTGCTACTCGACGAGCGCGGCTATGTGATTGACGACGGGATGGTGTGCCGCGATGGCGAGACGCGATTCACGCTCACGTTTACGAGTGGTGGATCGACGTTCGCTGAACTGTGGATACGCGATTGGGCCGAATCGCTCAACGCCGACGTCCGCATCATGAATCAGACGACGTCGCTTGGCGCGATCAATGTGACGGGACCGAGGGCCACCAAGCTGCTCGCCCTCGCAGGCGTCACCACACCGCCGGCGTTTCTGCATCACGACACCCTCGATGTGGCTGGCATCTGTTGTCGGGTGTTCAGACTGAGTTTCACAGGCGAGGTGTCGTACGAACTCCATCACGCTGCTGCCGATTCGGTGGTGCTGTGGCGCCGGCTCATGGAACTCGGCCGCGATCTCGGCATCCGCCCGCACGGTCTCGAGGCGCTCATGAAGCTCCGCCTCGAAAAGGGTCACGTCATCGTCGGCCAGGACACGGACTTCGATTCCACCCCGCGCCGCCTGAATCATGAATGGGCCGTGCGACTCGAGAAGCCGGCGTTTGTCGGCAGACACGCAGTGATCAGAACCAACGCCATCCCACTCGACCGCCAACTCTGCGGATTTGAAATGGACGGCATCGCGCCGGCGGAGGGCGCCACGATCTGGCATCGCGATGCGTTCGCGGGCTACATCACATCGGCGACGTGGTCGCCGACGATGCGGAGGTCGGTCATGCTCGGCTGGCTGCATCTCTCGAATGGCGAGTTGCCGACGATCATCACCATCGATGGTCGCCCGGCACGTCGTGTCGCGACACCCTTCTATGATCCGGAGGGCGCTCGTGCACGCGCCTAAGCCTCTGACCGCCACTCGTGTCGCAGCCACATGCGCGGCTCTCGACAGCGCGTCGTGGCCTGCTGGTGCCATCGTGCTCCGTACCGCTCCCGACGAGGCCATCGTGCTCGTGCCCACGAAGGACATCGAGCCGGGCCTCATCGCCGATCCCCACGCGATCGTGGAGATCGAGTCATCGCTGTGTGGCATCTGGCTCGATGCCGATGACGCGCATGACCTGCTCGAGCGCGAGTGCGATTGGGAGACGCCGTCAGCGCGGCCGGCCTTCGCGCAAGGCGCTGTCGCTGGCCTTCCGGTCAAGCTGTGGTTTGAGCATGACCGGGTGCTCTTCGTGGTGTCTGCCGTATTCGCGAACGACTTTATGGAGCGCTGCCGATGAATGAGTTCGTCGAGCGCCTTGTTGATCTGCGCTGGCCGTCCGCGGTGAAGCCTGCCTACGACGTCGTCATCATCGGTGGCGGTGGCCACGGTATCTCGACGGCGTACTACCTCGCGACACGTCACGGCATCACGAACGTGGCCGTGCTTGAGAAGAGCTACATCGGCTCGGGCAATTCTGGCCGCAACACCACGATCATTCGCGCGAACTACGGCATTCCCGAAGCGGTGCGGTTCTATCAGCGCAGCGTCGATCTGTATGAATCGCTGGAGGCCGAAACGGGTCGTGATGTCATGCACCACACCAAGGGTCTGCTGTGGATCGCACACAGTGAGGCCGGCGTGCGTCAGGAACGCGCGCGCGCCGAAGTCAACACGGCGTTTGGTGCGCGCACGGAATACGTCTCGCCGCGGCAGATCCAGGAGATCTGTCCGCAGCTCGACATGACGGGTCAGGGGCAGTGGCCGATCTACGGCGCCTCCTACCATCCCGCTGGCGCGAGCGCGCGACACGATCGCGTCGTCTGGGCCTATGCCGAAGGCGCGATGCGGCTCGGCGTCGACATTCATCAGCACACGTCGGTCACCGGCTTGCAGAAGTCGGGCGATCGCATCGTCGGTGTCGAGACGACCGCGGGACCCATCTCCGCCGGCATCGTGCTTTCTGCCGTCGGCGGACACGTGACCGCGATTGCCGCCATGGCCGGCGTTCGTCTCCCGATCCGCACGCATCAACTGCAAGCCTTCGTGACCAACCGCTATGCTCACACCTTCGCGCCCATCGTCGCGTCGTCAGGTCTCGGCGTGTACGCATCGCAGACCGCAAAGGGCGAGATGCTGATCGGCGCCGAGATCGATCGCGCGCCCGCATATGCGTACGACGCCGGGCATCAGTTCATTCGCAGCTGCGCCTTTCGATCGATCGCACTGCTCCCGTTCCTTCGTGATCTGAAGCTGCTGCGTCAGTGGACCGGCGTCTGCGATATGAGCACCGACTATTCGCCCGTGATGGGCTTCACCGGTGCGCCGGGATTTCTGGTGACGACGGGTTGGGGCACGTGGGGATTCAAGGCGATTCCGGTCGGAGGCGAGCAGATGGCTGCGCTGATTGCGACCGGCCGCACACCCGAGTTGATCGCGCCGTTCTCACTCGATCGCTTTGCCAACGATCGCACCATGGCCGATCGCGGATCGGCAGGCACGCACTGATGATGCCCATGCGCCTTCGCATCCCGTGCCCGCACTGCGGCGTCCGCGCCGTCGAGGAATTTGTCTACGGGGAGATTCCCATCACGCCCGCATCAATCACCGATGCCGATGCGCGCGATGTCGATCGCGCCTTCATGCACTCGAACGTTGAGGGCGTCGTCACCGAGCGCTGGTTTCATGCGCTCGGATGTCGGCGGTGGATGACGCTGACGCGAGACACGGGGAATAACGAGGTTACTTCTTCTTCACGCTGGGACTGTCGTCGGCCTTGAGGTCGCCGAGCGCGTACTGCATACCCGCGAGCATGTGTTCGAGCATCGGTGTGATGGCGTAGATGCGCTCGTTGTGGCCAAGCGCCATGTAGAACACGCGACCCCGGCCGTCTTTCTTGATCCAACTCAGGCCGAAGTCGTGGTCGGGCCGCGGGTTGCTCTCCTTCAGCTTGGCCATGAAGCTGAACTTGTCGTAATTGATGCTCGTCAGCACGTGCACATTTTCACGTGAGAACGAGTTGACACTGAACGTGTACGTCTCGTCGTTGACGATGAAGTCCTGGCCGTTGAACATCTTCGTCAACGGGCTGGCCTTGTCATCGATCTTGACCGTAATCTCCTGCGGATCGAGCCAGTGGAACTTGAACCAGCCGCCGATCATGTTGTCCCAGTCGAGCCAGGAACCACGATCGGTGTCGCGGCCAGGCGCCCCGACATACGAATTGCTCTGAGTGGCGATCGGCACGATGCGCAGATCGAAGTCGGTCTTGTTGACCTCACCCGACTGGCCGGGATCGAGCTGGCTGTACCAGCCGTCAGCGACCGCTTCCATGTCCGCCTTGGTCAACGTCAGGTCATACGCCTTGAGCTTCTTGTCGTTCAGGCCCCAGGACCAGCGGAGCATGACAGATGCCAGCGTGCCGCCCGCGCCGTTGGGATTGCCGCCACGTCCGCCGCCACCCCCTTGAGGTGCGCCCGCCGAACTCGCCGCCTGATCAATCGCGCACGGGCTGTGGTACGAGTCGCCGGTCGCGTGCACGCCGGCAAGGCCCTTGCCGCCGCGGACGAACGCGATGAGCGCCGCCTGACGCGCTTCGATCTCCGCCTTGCTCGCGGGCGCTTCCGCCGTCTTGCCGTCGAGAAAGCAACCCGTCGTGCTCGACAGAAAGAGCGCGTCGTATTGCTCGAGGTTCTTGGTATTGATGTCGGCCGGATCGTAGGAAATCGTCGTCGTCCACGCGCCGGTCTTCCTGCCCATCTCCTCAATGGTCTTCGCGGCCATCGGAATCGAGCTATGCACGAAGCCACGCACGTTGCCGAACACCAGAATCTTGCGAGCCTTCGTGGGTTTGGCGGGGGCAGTCGCGGGAAGCGCCGCCATCATGTTGGCGATGTCGTCGGGGCACGCCGTCTGACCGACGGTCGGCAAGTTGCCGCGGCCACCACAGACGGGTGCTGCCGGAGCCGAGCCTGCCGCCCGTCCGCCGCCGCCACCAGCGCCCGCTCGGCCGCCGCCTGGTGCCGCCGGCTGCAATGCGAGGCCAGCATTCAACGCAGGGCCGAGCACCTCAACCGTCACCGAACCGGTCTTCGCGGCATCAGCAGCGTCGTACCACTTGCTGAACGCAGCCTTCACCTCAGCGCGCGTCAAGCGATTGTCGTGATTTGCGTCAAACGCCGTCCATAGCGCGGCGAACGTGGGATTCGGTGCGCCCCCCTGGGCATGCCCCAGGGTTGTGGCCAGTAGCGCCGCGGTTGCGACAGCGCCGACCGTCAACGCAACGATCGATCGATTGGAACTCATGAAAGCCTCCTCGGTCGCGCAGGGCGACGCGTCGTGACGTCGGATGAGCGCGATGACGAACGAGACAATACCAGACGGCGAGCTGCTGCCCTACCCCAGCACGGCGAACCCAAACGCGCGAGCCGCTAGTCACGACAGGTCGTGCAGTAGAACCTCGCGCACCAGCGCCGGCGGCATGCTGCCGATCCTGAGCAGCCGGTCGTGGAACTCCTTGAGCGTGAACGCGGAGCCTCGGGCGCGCCGGTACTCGTCGCGCATCTTGAGAATCTCCGACATGCCCATGAAGTAGCCGATGAAATATCCGGGACGCGCCAGCGCCGAGTCCACCTCGGACTCCGCGGCCCAACGCAGGAATCCCACGCGATCGGTCATCAGCGTGATGGCGTCCGCCCGGGTCATCCGGCCCGTCTGCATGCCGACGTCGTAGATGACGCGCGCGTTGCGCCACAACCTGAGCTGCAGCTGGCGCAACTGGATCTTCGGATCCGGAAAGAACCCCGTCTCCTTGAAGAGCTGCTCGTTGTACAGTCCCCAACCCTCAGAGAACATCGACGTGCTTTGCGACTGTCGCAGGCGCCGCGGGTTCTTCATCTGATACATGATCTGCACGTGGTGACCGCCGTAGGTTTCGTGCGGCGCCGTGACCAGAATTACGCCCCAGTCATGCTCGACCAGGTAGTCGCTCCGGGTCTGGGCATCCCACGACGGATCGAACGGGTTGATCTGCCACTCCCCGCGGAGCGTCCCGTCCTCAGCCAGCGGACGCGACGACGCGCCGGAGAAACTGCCGTAGTACGGGTTATTGCCCGCAGTCGGCACGCGCCGCACCACGGTGCAGGTCTCCTTCCACGGCAGTGTCATCAGGTCGTGTGAGACCAGATGCGCGCGCGCCTTGTCGACGATCTCCTGATGCGCCTCGATCATCTTCGACGCGTCCGGGTGATCCTGCTTGACCGTGTTCGCGATCTCGAGCCAGGTCTTCCTGGAATCGATGGACCGGGCCAGCGTCTCGAGTTCCGTGACGGTCGCGTTGAACTCCTTCCACGCGTAGTCCCAGAGTCCGGCGGCGTCGTACGCCAGGAGGTCCTGTTCCTTGAGCATGCGCGTGTAGGCGGCCTCGCCCATCGGTTGACCCGCGGGCGCGGACACAGCCCGGCCCACCAGAATCGTCTCGGCGAACCGACGATCGATCTGCTCGTCGAACGACAGCGTCTTCGGATCGATCGCGCGCAGCGTGGCCAGCAACACGACGGGGTCTGGCCGTGGCGTCGAGGCGCCGCGCGCCGGCCTCGCGACAATGGCATCGACGACGGCGTCGAGCTGTTGACTGGACGACTGGGGCGCGGATGGCCCCGCCGCGACCAGCGTCACGGTCAGTGCACAGAGCGCGACAACAGCGAACCGCATCTTCATGACCTCACTCCTTTGGCCTGGGCGCCCACGCTGAGGCAGCCGTCGGCGTCGCGCTGGCCGCGACGTCGTAGTCGATCAGCGCGCCGGCCACAGGTTACGTCAGGTCTTGTGGATGCGAAACAGACGATCGGCATTCGCCTTGACACACGGACGAGCGATGTCTACCGTCTCGAACATGATGAAGCCGTTCTCGTACGCCCTGGCCGCGATCGCAGTCGCGGTGCTGGTCGTTCACGCGCAAACGCCACCTCCCCAGGGTCAGCCGCCGGCAGGCGCGGCACAAGGCGCAGGCCGCGGGGGCGGGCGCGGTCCCGCGATGGTCTCGCCGCAGGTCAATCCTGACCGCACGATCACGTTTCGTTTCCGCGCGCCCAACGCGAAGTCCGTCGAGGTGATCGGCGAAATCGAGGGCAAGCCCTCGTACCCGATGACCAAAGACGAGAGTGGCGTCTGGTCGGTCACGATCGGTCCGCTCGCGCCCGACGTGTACAACTATCAATTCCGAGTGGACGCCGTGAACGACCAAGGCGGCGTCGTGGCGATGGATCCGCAGAATCAATCGGTGAAGCTCGGCTTCGGCGGGTTCCCCCCTGCGAGTCTGGTCGAGATTCCCGGCGATGGGCTGCAGTTCTACGACGCCAAGCCCGTGCCGCACGGCAGTGTCCGGTTCGAGACCTACGCATCGAAGAACATCGGCGGACCGCGCACGGTGTGGGTCTACACGCCGCCGGGCTACGACAAGAACAACCGCAAGTACCCAGTGTTCTACCTGCTCCACGGCTCGGGCAACATCGACTCGAGCTGGATCCTCACGGGCCGCGCCAACTACATCATGGATAACCTGATCGCCGAGGGGAAGGCGAAGCCCATGATTCTCGTGATGCCGTACGGATACAACACCACCGGAGTCGGCACCGGCCCGGTCACGCCGGCCGTTCAGGTCACCGCCGGAACCGGGCAGGCGGCCAGCCCGTTCGCGAAGGACTTGCTCGAAGATCTCATGCCCTATGTGGAGAAGAACTACCGCACGATTCCGACCGCCGACAATCGCGCGATCGGCGGCTTGTCGATGGGCGGCGGCCAGACCGTGGCGATTGGCTTCTCGCATCCCGATCTGTTCCATTCGATTGTCGTGATGAGCGCGGGCGCACAGAACGCGGATCAGACATATCCGGACTTCTTCAAGAATCCAGCCGTCACGAACAAGAAGATCAAGCTGCTCTGGATGGGCGTCGGCAAAGACGACGCGCTCGTCGGGGCGTCGGCCAGGGCGCTTGACGCCACGCTCACGGCCAAACAAATCACACACACGTTCATCGTCGGGGAAGGGCGTCACGAGTGGGTGGTGTGGCGTTACCACCTCCGCGATGTTGCGCCGCTCTTGTTTCGCTGATTAAAAGAGATCGAACGTTCCTGGGCTCAGTGGGACAGGAACCGGCGAATGAGTGGCGTCTGGCGATCCTCTTCGAGGAGGAAGCAGTCGTGCCCGTAGGGCGCGTCGATGATCTCGAGTGTGACATCGCGGCCTTCGGCGCGGAGCGCCTCGGCGAGCGCCATCGATCCGGACGGCGGATAGAGCCAGTCGGACGTGAACGAGATGAGCAGCGTACGCGCCCGCACATGGCGGACGGCCTGGCGCAGTTGTCCCCCTCCGTGGGCGCGCGCGAGGTCGAAGTATGAGAGCGCGCGTGACAGATAGAGGTAGGTGTTCGGATCGAAGCGCTGCTGGAACTTTCCGGCCTGATGCTGCAAGTAGCTCTCGACCTCGAACTCGGGCTCGGTGAGGGTGTAGCGAATGTCGCCCGCGTGCTGAAGGCGGCGTCCGAACTTGCCGGCCAGCGATGGCGCCGACAGATACGTGATGTGGCCGACCATGCGCGCGACACCCATGCCATCGAGCGGCGCGCGGCCGGTCCCGTAGTAGTGGCCGCCCTGCCAGTGTGGATCCGCCATGATCGCATTGCGCGCGATGGCATTCCACGCCACGCCCTGCGGCTCGAGCGCGTGTGTGCTGGCGATCGGGATGATGGCATCGACCTGATCCGGATACCGCACCGCCCACTCGAGCGCCTGCATACCGCCGAGCGATCCGCCGGCCACCGCCGCCAGGCGCGGCAGCTCGAGCACGTCGAGAAACGCCCGCTCCGCGCGCACCATGTCGGCCACGGTGATCACCGGAAAGTCGCCGCCGTACGGCCGGCCCGTTTCGGGATTGATCGACGACGGCCCCGTCGTGCCACGGCATCCGCCGAGCAGATTCGTGCTGACGACGAAGTAGCGGTCCGTGTCGAACGCCTTGCCGGGCCCGATCATCCCGTCCCACCACCCGAGCAGACGTCCGCGTTGGCCATCGCGCGCGTCGGCGCCAAAGCCATCACGCGCGCTTTCGCCGCCGGTGGTCGACCATCCGGCCGCGTGCGCGTCGCCGCTCAGTGCGTGACAGACGAGGATCACGTTGTCGCGCCGAGGCGCCAGCGTGCCGTAGGTTTCGTACGCGATCGTGACGCTCGGCAGCGTGCGGCCGCAATCGAGCGCCAGCGGCTGCGGAAGTTTGAGGGTCTGAGTGTGGACGACGCCGACTGCTCCGTCCATCTACCGTAGCGTCCGATGAAAATACATGCGTGTGCCCATTGAGCATAACCGCTCAGTGCCCGGCCGTAGAATGGAAGCCACATGAAGGTCACGTTGACACGGCTCGATGACGCGTTTCATTTCGCGGCCCGGGGAGAGGGCGGCGTCTCGATGCACTTCGATGCCAGCCCAGACATCGGCGGCCATGGCCTGGGCGTGCGGCCCATGCAGGCGCTGCTGATGGCGGTGGGCAGCTGTAGCGCGATCGACGTCCTCTTGATCCTCAAGAAGCAGCGCCAGCGTGTGACCAGCTGCCAGATTGAGATCGACGGCGCACGGCAGCAGGGGCAGGAACCGTCGCTCTGGGAACGGGTGCACGTCATCTTCGAGCTTGAGGGCGAGATTGCGCCAGAGAAAGCGCAGCGTGCCGTGCAGCTCTCGATGGAAAAATACTGCTCCGTGTCGAAAACGCTGGAATGCGCAGGCGCGACCATCACCTGGGGTGTCCGTGTGAACGGCCAGCCCGTCATTTGAATCGAGTCTCATGAAGCCCGAAACCCAAGCCATTCGCATTCAGACGGAGCGCTCGCAGGAGCGCGAGCACGCCACGCCGCTGTTTCTCACGTCGAGTTTTGTCTTCGACGACGCCGAGTCGATGCGGGCGGCGTTTGCCGACGAGACCGACGCGAACATCTACAGCCGCTTCTCGAATCCGAATGTCGACGAATTCGCCGAGAAGCTGGCGGCCCTCGAAGGCACGGAGGCCGGGTTTGCCACAGCGTCGGGCATGGCCGCGATCTTCGCCTCGTTCATGACCTTTCTCAAGGCTGGGGATCATCTGCTGTCGTGTTCGTCGATCTTCGGCTCCACGCACACGGTGATCACGAAGTATCTGCCGAAGTGGGGCATCGAGTACTCGTATGCCGACATCCACCGGCCCGACACGTGGGCCGCGCTCGTGCGGCCCAACACGAAGATGGTCTTCGCGGAGACGCCGACCAATCCGGGTCTCGATCTGATCGACCTCGAGTGGGTCGGGCAGTTCGCGGCCGAGCACCACCTGCTGCTCAACATCGACAACTGCTTTGCCACTCCGGCCCTCCAGCGCCCTGCGTCGTTCGGCGCACATCTCATCACGCACTCGGCCACCAAATTCATCGACGGCCAGGGGCGCGTGCTCGGCGGGGCGGTGCTCGGCAGCAAGGAACTGATCAAAGAGGTGTATCTGTTCTGCCGTAGCACCGGGCCCGCGCTGTCGCCGTTCAATGCCTGGCTGCTCTCGAGGAGTCTCGAGACGCTGCACGTACGGATGGAGCGTCATTGCTCGAATGCACTGGCCCTCGCCGAGATGCTGGAGGCGCATCCTGGCATCGCGCAGGTGAAGTACCCGTTCCTGCCGTCACATCCGCAGCACGCCATCGCACGCAAGCAGATGCGCGCGGGCGGCGGTGTGGTGACCTTCGAAGTCAAAGGCGGACTCAAGCAAGGCCGCGCGTTTCTCG
This sequence comes from Acidobacteriota bacterium, assembly GCA_947467605.1. Classification (GTDB taxonomy): domain Bacteria; phylum Acidobacteriota; class Vicinamibacteria; order Vicinamibacterales; family SCN-69-37; genus SCUN01. The sequence goes on along the minus strand of CANIII010000013.1, from coordinate 33,192 downwards.
ACGCCATCAAGATGTGCTCGCTCACCGCGAATCTTGGCGACACGCGCTCGACGGTGACGCACCCGGCCTCGACGACGCACGCGAAACTAACGGAAGCGGAGCGGCTGTCCGTAGGCATCACGCCGGGCCTGGTGCGTGTGTCTGTCGGCCTCGAGCACATCGACGACATCGTCGCCGACATCGATCAGGCGCTCGCCGCGTCGCGCTGACGTCGGCGCGGAAACGGACTACCCCGAGGGCGACAACGCCGCCAGCGTTCTGTTCCGCCGCTGTTATCGGGCCAGCGGCGGGGCCGACTGCGCGATCAGGGCATCACTCACACGCCGGGCGCCAGTTTCGCTCAGGTGGCTGACGTCCCAGTAATACGACTCGTCGGCCGTACCGACCTCGCACGAGCGGTTGTCGCACAAGGCATCCGACAGATTGATGAACCGCACGGCGGAGCTTCTGCGATACGGTGCGAAGACCGCGCTCATGTAGGACTGCAGTGTGTCGTGCGCACCGCGCGTTAACTCCGAGGCCCGAAGGAACGCGGTCGGATCGTGGCGCAGGAAGGCCTGCAGATACAGTCCGAGCGGCCGGGCGCGTTGTTGCGGCACCTGCTCCACGATGAGGAGCGGGATGCGGGCCGCCGCATAGCGCATGACGGTTCGGTGCAGCCCGTTCACGATCGCGGTACGGGAACTGACGCGTGAATGCGAGCCTTTCCATCCGTCTTCCGACAGGTAGTAGTCGATGTGCCCATCGTAGTCACCGTCGGTGTAGCCGGCCCAGCGGGCGACCAAATACACTCGGGCAATGCCCTGCCCGACGGCGAATGCCAGCGCCTGCTCCTGCACGGCCTGACACGCGGCCGAGACCTCCGCCAACACGCCGAAGAGCGGCGGACATCCGCGCAGCGTCACGAGTCGGCCGCTTTCCCCCGACACCACGCTCATCCGCTGGAACGCCGGGAGCAACGACCCGGCGTGGCTGTCGCCAATCACCAGGAACGCCGGGCGCGCCGGCGCCGGCGCGCCGATCACACAGCCGAGGTCCGTATTCGACGACGACGGTCGATCAAGTGAGCACTCGCGCATCCTCGCCGGCAGCGTGTCATCGCTGAGTGACGCGATCAGCGCTGACGATGTGAGCATCCGCCCGCGCATCGGCAACTGACGACGCACCGCAAACGGCAGCGCGACGGCCAGCAAGACCACCGCGCTGGCCGCCGAGCAGATCACGACAGCTCGGCGACTCACACGCCGACGATCCCTGAACGGCGTTTCGATGAAATACCAGCTCAGCGCGCCGACCAGCCCTGTCACGGCGCAGAGGGCCAGCGTTGTTTGATTCGACAGCGCCTCATTCAGACTCAGATAGTGCGCGAAGGCGAAGATCGGCTGATGCCACAGATACGCGGAATAGGAGATCAACCCGACGAAGACCAAGGATCGCATCGACAAGAGGCGACCAGCCAACGTGCCACGTCCCACGGCGAGAATGAGCGCGGTGCCCACCGTCGACGGCACGGCCATCAGCGCCGGAAAAGACGGGTCATGCGCAGGGCTGTGCAGCATCGACGCCACGATCGCAACCAAGCCGACACCCGACAACACTTCGCACCGCCACGACCCTGTCGGCGACGCAGACATGGACGGCTTGGCAAACACCACCAGAGCGCCGAGCGCCAGCTCCCAGGCCCTGAACGGCAGCAGATAGAACTCTGCCTGCACCGACGGATGCCCGATCAGCCATCCGCTCCCGTAGGTCAGGCAGAGCACCATTGACGCAACCGCGGTCAATGCGACGAGCCAGAACACGCGAAGGCGCCACAGCGCCCACCCGAGCGCCAACATCAGGGGAAACACGACATAGAACTGTTCCTCCACGCCGAGGCTCCACGTGTGGAGCAGCGGATTGAGCTTGGCCGACGGCTCGAAGTAGAAATCAAATCCGCCCGCCCGGCGCCAGAACAGGACGTTCGATGAGAAGCCGATGATCGCCACGAAGTTCTGCGCAAACACACGCAGATCGGCCGGCATGAGTACCCGGTAGGCGACAGCGGCGGAGACCAGCAGCATGACGAACAGGGCCGGCAGAATGCGACGCGCACGCCGCTCGTAGAAACCCAACAGGCTGAATCGGCCGGCTGATAACTCACGCAACACGATCCCTGTAATCAGGAAACCGCTGATGACGAAGAACATGTCGACGCCACGGAAGCCGCCGCGACACCAGGCGAACCCCGCGTGGAAGGCAATGATGGACAGCACGGCGATGGCACGCAGGCCATCGATGTCAGTTCGGTAGTCTGTGGCTCCGGCAGCGGAGGTTCCGGCGCCGTCGGGCGAGGTCGACAAGATACCTACTAGACCACGAGTCGGCCTACCGTTGCTTGAAGACAATCTTGCCGCCAATGATGGTGTAGAGCACCTTGGCACTTCTGATGTCTTCGTCGGCCACCTTGGTGATGTCCTTCGAGAGGATCGTGATGTCGGCGAGTTTACCGGCGACGAGCGAGCCCTTGATGGGTTCTTCGAACGCCGCGATCGCGTTGTTGATCGTGTAGCTCTTCAGCGCCTCCATGCGGCTCATCTTCTGGTCGCCGGAGAGCACCATCCCGCTCGAGGTCTTGCGCGTCACGGCCGAGTAGTAGTTCAGAATCGGATTGACATCTTCCGCCGGCGCGTCCGTACCGTTGTTGATGATGGCGCCGCTCTTCATGAGTTCTTGCCACACGCACGCGCCTGCTTCGACGCGCCTCGGCCCCAGACGCGCGAGCATGTACAGCGCATCCGATGTGCAACCCACCGTCTGCATCGACGCGATGACACCCATCTGCGCGAATCGCGGGATGTCTGGCGTGCTGAGGTACTGCGCGTGCTCGATACGCCACCGGAGCGCGCGCATCCCCGCCACCTCCTTGCCGGCGTTCTTGAACGTTTCCTCGTAGATGTCGAGCGTGACGCGATTGGCCTGATCCCCGATCGCGTGCGTGTTGAGCTGATAGTTGTGCTCGATCGCGAGCTTCGCCGTCGCCGTGACGTCCTGAATCGGCGCCGTGCGTAAACCAAACCTGTCGGGCTTGTCGGAGTATGGATCGAGCAGCCACGCCCCGCGGGTGCTGAGCGCGCCGTCCAAGTGCACTTTGATGGACCGCACCGTGAGATGGTTCTGCAGGGCGCCCACCATCCGGTACTTGTCGAGATTGGCCGCGAGCGCCGCCGGCGAGCCGTCCACCATCACGTACATTCGCGCATGCAGCTTGCCCGCCGTGATGGCTTCGCGATACCGATCCACTTGGCTGAAGCTCGTCCCCGCGTCGTGAAACGACGTGACGCCCTTCGAAGACAGTTCCTGATCCGCCAGCTCGATCACACGCAGATCGCGTGCGTTGGCCTCCGTCAGAGTCATTGCCGGTTCGCCGTCGCCGCGTTTGAGAAGGCCGCTCGCCCGCTCGCGCAGAAAACCCGTCGGGTTGCCCTTTCTGTCGTGCAAAATCTCGCCGCCTTCCGGGTCGCGCGTGTCCTTGGTAATGCCGGACAACGTCAACGCCATCCCGTTCGCAAACGTCGCGTGCCCGCTCGCGTGCGTGAGTATCACGGGGTTGTTCGGCGACACGGCGTCGAGCGAGGCATGCAGCGGAAACCCTTCCTGGTTCGGCACCGGCACGCTCGTCCACTTTTCCTGATGCCATCCCCGGCCGATAATCCACTGGCCGGGCTTCACGGTCTTCGCGGCCGCTCCCACCATCGCGACGATCTCGTCCCAACTTCTGGTCGGCATGAGCTCGAGGCCGAGCTTGGCTTCGCCGATGCCCGTGAAATGTCCGTGCCCTTCGACGAACCCGGGCATCACGAACGCGCCAGCCAGGTCGATGATCTGCGTCTTCTTTCCGGTGAACCGCGCCATATCGGCCGTCGAGCCGACGTACTCAACGGTGTCGCCGAGAATGGCCACCGCCTCCGCCTCCGGCTTCTCCTCGTCCATCGTCACCACGTGGCCGTTGAGCAAGATGGTGTCGGCTGGAGTGATGCTACCCGCGAGCCCGAGGGGGGCGAGCCTCTGGGTCGGCTGGCCCTGGTCGCGATCGAGCTGCCCTGGCTGGTGACCGGCCAGCGAGACACCCACCGCTGAGGCCATCGCAACAACCACAACCGTGGCGATTCGTTTCATGACAGCGTCCGGTTTCACGGTGGGCACCACGACGCACGCATCAGCAACGATGGCAGTATAGCCGCCGTTGCGACCTGCCGTCCGCGTTGATGATCTCCGTCGTCACGCCCCGCGGGCGCAGCCTACCGGACAACCGACAACGCGTACACACCACCCGTGGTCGTGTTGAACTCCAGCACCCCCGACTCCGGACGCGTGACAGTGACAGCCGTGCCCGCTGAAGTGACGTATAGCGGCACGCTCGATCGCACACGACACTTGCGCCCAAGCGTGGACGTGATCGCCACCCGCTCGATCGTGCCGCCCTTCCACGCAAGGCTCACTTCGAATCCGCCGCGAGCCCTGAGGCCGGTAATCTCGCCGTCCTTCCACGAGTCCGGCAGCGCCGGCAGCAGGTTCAGCTCGTTCTCATGCGACTGCAGCAACATCTCGGCAATCGCGGCCGTGAATCCGAACGATCCATCAACCTGCATCGCCTTCGAGCAGATCGAAAACAAACTGTCTGTCGTGTAGGTCTTGATGGCGAACGCGAAATTGTCCATCGCCTTGCGCGAGTTGCCGAGCCGCGCCCACGCGGCGGCTTTCCACGCCGATGACCAACCGTTCCCTTCAAGACCGCGCTGCTCGAGCACGACGGCCGCCGCAGCCGCGATGGCCGGCGTGCGCCGCGCGGAGATGTCATTGCCGGGATAGAGGCCCCAGAGATTCGAGATGTGACGATGACTCTTCTCGCGCTGGCCCCAGTCTTCGAGCCACTCCTGCAGGTCGCCCTTCGCCCCAATCTGCATCGGCGCCAGCTTGCCGCGCGCGTCAAGCACCTTGCGACGGAACGCATCGTCAGTCCCGAGCACCGCGGCAGCCTCGGCAACTTCGCTGAACAGATCGCGAAGGATCGCCATGTCGATCGTGGATCCCGCCACGAGCGACGTGCCCGGACTCATCGATCCGGTCACCTCATCGAAGAACCGGTTGTTGCCAGGCGCGAGGGGAAAGTTCTCCGGTGACGTCGACGGATTGGTGACGAGCCACCCGCGCTTGGGATCGACGACGAGGAAATCCAGGAAGAACTGCGCGGCGCCCTTCATCACCGGGTAGTACTCGCGCAGGAACGCGGTGTCGCCGGTGAATTGATAGTGCTCCCACAAATGCGTGGTGAGCCACGCGCCGCCGGTGGTGAAGCCGCCCCAGCTCGGACCGTCCATCGGCGCGGCCACGCGCCAGATGTCGGTGTTCTGATGCAACACCCATCCGCCGGCGCCGTAATTCTCTCGCGCCACATCCGCGCCCTGATCGGCGAGCTCTTTGATCATGCCGAACAGGGGCTGCGCCGTCTCGCTGAGGTTCGCCACTTCAGCGGGCCAGTAGTTCATCTCGGTGTTGATGTTCGTCGTGTATTTCGAATCCCACATGGGATTCATGTCCTTGTTCCATATCCCCTGCAGGTTCGCCGGCTGCGTGCCGGGACGCGACGACGACAGCAGCAGGTACCGCCCGAACTGAAAGATGAGCGCCGCCAGGTCCGGATCGTTCGTGCCGTCGAACGCTTTCAGCCGTTCGTCAGTCGGCAGAGCCGAATTCGCTGAGGCGCCCAAATGCGCAGACACGCGACGGAACAGCTGCTGATGCTCGGCGATGTGCGCGGCCTTCATCGCGTCGAATGACTTCTCCGCCAGCGCGTTCATCGTCTTCGTCACGCGCGCGTCCGGATCGCCGCTCACGTCCTTGTAGTTCACGAAGTTGGTCGCCGCCGCCACGACGAGCGTCACCTCGTTCGCGCCGCGCACGATCAGGTTGTCATCGTCGACGCGCATACTTCCGCCGCGCGGCAGCGCCTTGAGCCGCGAGAGATAGCGCAGCGCGCCGGGCACGCCGAGGTAGTCGGCCGACTTGCCACGCACGATCAGGCCGTCGTTGCCGAGTCCTTCCATGCGGAAGTAGTCGGTGGCGTAGTTCGAGTGCGCCTGATTGCGCTCGCCGCGCAGCTGCGCCGTGAACGACACCGCGCCGGGCGCGTCGGCGGTCAGGCGAATGACGATGACCTGATCGATCGGCGTGACGAAGACTTCGCGACGAAAGGTCACGCCGCCGCGCGTGTAGCTGGTCGTGGCGACGGCGGTGTCGAGGTCGAGCTCATTGCGGTAGTTCGTCACGGGGCCGGTCGCGTCGAGCTTCAGCATGACGTTGCCGAGCGACTGATACTTCATCTGTTCGACCGGATACCCCATCAGGTTCTTGCCGAAGAGGCGATGCGCTTCGGTCAGCTTGCCGTCGAAGATCAGCTGGCGAATCTGGGGCAGTGCCTTCGCGCCGCCTTTGACGGTCGTCGAATACGGCCCGCCCGACCAGTAGGTGTCTTCGTTGATCTGGATCTGCTCTTCGTCGGTCTTGCCGAAGACCATGGCGCCGAGCCGGCCGTTGCCGACGGGCAGCGCGTTCTCCCACTTGTCGGCGGGGTGCGTGTAGAAGAGGCGCGTGGTCGAATCAGCGCCGGCGCGCGCGCTCTGTCCTGGCACGACCGCGTTCTGGGCGCTCACCGACAGAACGACCGTCAGGACCACAGCCACAACACAGGATGAGAGACGTGAGATCACTTGGCACCCGCTTCAGTCTGCATCGCGCCCCACAACGCCGCGACGTGTTCGCGCTCCGTCGGCGCTGCGCCGATCGAGATGCGCACCATCCATCGTCCTTCGAGAATGGCCGGGGTGAGGTACGCGGCGCCGGATCGATTCAATCGGTCGCACCACGCTTGCGTGAAGGTGTCGAGTGCGTCGCCGGTGACTCCGGCAGGTTCGTAGCGCACGCACAACGTCTGCAGTGACACTGGCGCCAGCACCGTCCACCCGGGTGTTGCGCGTATCTGTTCGGCCAGCCACTGCGCGTTGTGCAGGTCACGACGCAGTCGGGCCTGCAGCGCATCGACGCCCTGTTCGCGAATGAGGAACCAGAGCTTCAATGCGCGGAAGCGGCGGCCCAGTGGCAATCCCCAGTCGCGCAGGTTCTTGACCTTCTCGTCCACCGATGAGCGGAGGTAGCTCGGATTCGTCGACATCACACGAATCAGATGTTGCGGATCGCGCACGTAGTACAGCGTGCAGTCGAACGCGACACCGAGCCATTTGTGCGGGTTGATCACGATGGAGTCGGCGCCTTCGATGCCCTCCCACATGTGTCGCATCTCGGGCAGGATCATCGCGGAGCCCGCCATCGCGGCATCCACATGCAGCCACAGGCCGAACTCGTGCGCGATCGGCGCGATCAATTCAATCGGATCGTACGCGGTCGTCGTGGTCGTGCCAGTCGTGCAGACGATTGCGCACGGGACGAACCCTTCGGCCAGATCCTCGGTGATGCGCGCTCGGAGCGCGTCAGGACGCATCGCAAACGCCGCGTCGTGGGGAATGACGTGGATGTTCGCTCGGCCAAAACCGGCGAGGAGTGCAGCCTTGTCGACTGAACTGTGCGCGTGCGCAGTCGTGTAGACCACCAGCGGCTTGGCTTCCGCCTGAAGCCCTGCGCCCGTCAAGCTGTATTGCGTCGTCTTCTCGCGCGCGCACAACAGCGCGAGAAACGTCGACGTCGACGCCGTGTCCTGAATCACGCCGCTCCAGGCCTCACTGAGGCCGAGCATCTGTCGCATCCAGTCGGTGGTCACTTCCTCGATCTCGGTCAGCGCCGGTGACGACTGCCATGAGAGACCGAGCACGCCGAGGCCGGTGCTCGCGTAGTCGCCGAGCACGCTCGCGAGGAGGCCGTTGGACGGGAAGTAGCCGAAGAAACGGGGGTGCTGCCAGTGCGAGAGGCCGGGCATCACGATCGCGTCGAGATCATTGAGGAGCGCAGAGAATGGTTCCGGCGAGGCGGGCGGTGTCTTCGGCAACTGCGTCTTCACATCGCCGGGCGCGATCGGCGACATCACGGGCCGCGCCGCCACGCCCTCGCGGTAGTCGGCGATCCAGTCGATCAACTGATGACCATAGCGTCGGAACTCGTCAGGCGTCATGCCGGCATTTTCTCACCGAAGAACGCTCGCGGAATAGAATCGTGCGATGGCATTCACCGGGTTCGATCCGTCATTCTTCAAGTTCCTGCGAGCGCTCAAGAAGCACAACACACGCGAGTGGTTCACGGAACACAAGGCCGAGTTTCAGCGCGACGTGGAAGCACCGGCACTCGCCTTTGTCACCGACCTCGCGCCGAAGCTGAAGAAGATCAGCCCGCGGTTTGTGGCCGACCCGAAGCGCTCAGGCGGATCGATGTTCCGCATCTATCGCGACACGCGCTTCTCGCACGACAAGACACCCTACAAGACCCACATCGGCCTGCGCTTCTGGCATGACGGCGCGGAACTCGAGAGCCCGCCGTCGTTCTATCTGCATTTGTCACCGGGCGAGTGCTTCGGTGGCGGCGGCTGCTGGCATCCCGACCCGGTCACACTGCGCAGGATTCGCATGCGGATCAGCGATGCACCGAAGGAATGGAAGGCCGTGCTCGCGTCGACACCCGACATCGAAGGCAGCACCCTGAAGCGCGTGCCCGGCGGCTTCCCCGCCGACCATCCATGTGCGGTGGATCTGATGCGCAAGGACCACTTCGCATCGGAAGACTACACGGCGGCTGATCTGAGCTCGGCGACGTTTCTCGATCGATACATCGAGACCTGCGCGCACATTGCGCCACTCATGAAGTTTCTGACCTCAGCGCAAGGACAGCGCTGGTAGAAACAGGGCCCATAAATACGAAAGGACACCCTTCCGTTGGAAGGATGTCCTTTCGTTGACGTCTCAAGTCCCTTGTCCCGTTGCTTCTGTGCGTCGCCGAAGCGACAGACCGCCAGAAGGCGGTTGGTGCACGGGGTTCAGGAGCTGCTACGTCCCTTGTGGTTCGGCGGAGCACCTTCAGCAGAAACGTTCATTCCCTGCCTACCTCCTTCGTCCGAAACAATCCACCACGTCGGTGGATCTCAACGCCAGACTACTCTTCTCTGCGCAAAATACAAGACGCGACTTTTGTGACAAAGAGGCGCATGATGTCTCGATCTCCTCAAAACCCGACACTGTCGAGCTTCGCGCGAACGGCAGGCTGCTGTGCCAACGGCACGGACGCCACAAACGCGTCGATCACGTTCGGTGAGAGCACGGCTCCGTACGCAGGATGCAACGGATAGATGGCCCGATACGCGGTCTGCATCGCGTCGAAGCCAATCAGCTGACAGATATCCAGCAGCGCAGAGACGCCCGTGTTCGACGGCGCACCAGGCGACCAGCTCCGGGTGTAACTCCACGACCTCACATCCGTCGATGCGCCACGCACCGCGTTGTACGTATAGAGCTCAAGGAATTGATTGAGCGACTCGTGGCCCATGTAGGTGTGGCCGAGTTCATGGGTCAGGATCGCGTCGTACGGCAGCCGCGTGGACGTCGTGCGCAACTCGTAGCCTGAGCGATCCTCAGAATAAATCGTGCCGCCACCGCTGGAATTGCCGAGCACAAAGCCGTACCACACACGCACGACCGATACCGGCAGCGGCAGATTGTAGAACCGTTCGAGCAGCGGCATCGTCGGCTCGAGCGCATGCACGGCGTCGGCGGCTTCAACGCGCATCCCCTCAACCGGGAACACCACGATGATCGGCACGACACGCGCATTGGTCGACGTCGCCTGCCCTTCGAACCATCGGTGGGCGTTGACGATGTCGACGGCGAGCTGCTCGTTCTGCAGAATCACGATCTTCGCTTGAAATTGCGACGCCAACTGCGGGTTGCGCGGGAGATCCGTCTGGAGACTCGTGAGGGCCTGTGCAAAATAGACGGTCAGCCCTTGCAACATCGTCGTGAGGGATGACGAGAGTCCTGGCGGGATTGCCGGCTGCGGCCACACGATGATGCCGCCCGAATTCGTCGGGGTGGTGGTGGCCGATGTCGGCGCAGTTGCGGACGAGCCGCCGCAGGAGATCGTCGCGGCGAGCGCCGTCGCCGAAAGCAGAGCGGAGCAAGCGCGACGCGTCATGCCTGCCCCACCACTCGCTACTGCGGCAGCACCGGCGTCGCCGCCAATTCGCCGGCGACCGTGGTCCACTGCCGCACGCGCCAGGTCTTGACGAGTCCGTTCAGCACATACGGATCGGTCTTGGCGAAGTCTTCTGCGACCGCGGCGGACTCACCTCGAAACATGAGCAGCGCCGTATCGGCGGGATCTGAGAGCGCACCGCCAATGAGCAACCCGCCGTTCGCGTGCGAGGCCCAGGCTTTGCTGAGGTGCTCGTTGCGGAACTCGCCGCGGCGTGCCATGTAGTCGTCGCTCAGGTCGTAGAACAGCAGAAAGTGCTTCACGCGGTCTCCTTGGGGAACTCGGCACATGTTATCGGAAGTTAATCCCGGGTCGAGATGGCTTGGCGCTACCATGTCACGCTGACGCTCCTCGGCCGGTCTATCAGGGTGGCGACCACACATGCGATCGAAACAGGTATTCCTCACTCTGGTGATCGCGCTCGGCGCGGTCGTGTTGCCCGCCGCCTCGACGCCGGCGCCACTCACGCGAGGCGACCTGCGGTGGCTGGGCCGGGTGACGTTTGGCATCGACAGCGCCACGATCGCGCGCTACCGCGACCTCGGCCGCACGACGTATCTCGACGAACAGCTCCGCGCACCCGCCACAGATGCGGCGCCGATTGCCGCGGCCGTGGCCACGCTACCGTCGCTGACGCGCAGCGCCGAAGCACAGGTCAAAGCCAATCGCGCGGAACAGCAGCGCATCAACGCGCTCCCGAACGAAGACGACAAGCAGAAAGCCCGCATGGCCATGAACCAGGCCGGCAACCAAACCGTGTACGAGACCAGCAAGCGCCACCTGCTGCGTGCCGTGCAGTCGTCTGCGCAATTGCGCGAGCAGATGACGTGGTTCTGGATGAATCACTTCTCCGTCTTCCAGGGCAAAGCCAACGTCCGATGGACCACGGCCGAGTACGAAGAAGCGGTGCGCGCGAACGCGTTCGGTCGCTTCAGCGATCTGGTGATGGCCACAGCACTGTCGCCGGCGATGCTGGAGTATCTCGACAACGCGCAGAGCGCCACCAATCGCATCAACGAGAACTACGCGCGCGAGCTGATGGAACTGCACACGCTCGGCGTGAGCGGTGGCGCGAGCGGTTCCACCTATACACAGCAGGACGTACAGGAACTCGCGCGCGTCCTCACCGGTGCGGGCCTCAACCTGAGCGATGCCACGCCGCCAATGCCGGCGAATCGGCAGGCCCTCTACGTGCGTCGCGGTCTCTTTGAGTTCAATCCGCAGCGACACGACTTCGGCAACAAGACGGTGCTCGGTCGCACGATCACGGGTCGCGGCCTCGATGAAATCGGTGACGCCGTGGTGTTCCTCTGCCGCCAGCCGGCCACGGCGCGATTCATCAGCCGCAAGTTGGCCACCTACTTCATCGCGGATGAGCCGCCGGCCGCACTCGTCGATCGCATGGTGCGCACGTTTCAGAAGTCGGACGGCTCGATCACCGACGTGCTGAAGACGATGTTCCTGGATGGGGACTTCCAGAAGGCGCTCGACACGAATGGGGATCGGGCGGCGAAGGACGCCGGAAAATTCAAGGACCCTATGCAGTTTGTCGTGTCGTCTCTGCGGTTAGCCTACGACGGCAAGCCCTTCACCAACTTCCGACCCGTGGTTGGCTGGCTCCAGCAACTCGGCGAGCCGCTCTATGGACGTGTGACACCCGACGGCTACCCACTCACCGAAGCCGCCTGGACGAGTTCAGGCCAGCTCGTGAAACGTTTTGAAATCGCACGACAGATCGGCAGCGGCAATGCCGGGCTCTTCAATTCCGATGACAACACACCCGGACCACTCATCGGCTTTCCGATGCTGAGCTCGCGCCTGTTCTTCGACGCGATCGAGCCGGGCCTCAGTGCGCCCACACGCGCGGCACTCGCGAAAGCGTCGTCACAGCAAGAATGGAACACCATCCTGCTCTCGTCACCTGATTGGATGCAGCGGTAACAACGAGGAGACGACGACCATGTCACTGTCACGCAGAGATGTTCTGAAACTGGCGATGATCGCCGCGGCGCACCCGTTGCTGCCCGTGCGCGCGATCGCGTCGCAAGCATTCGCCGCACCGGGCGCCGCCAATGCGAAGTTCCTGCTCGTGTTCCTGCGCGGCGGCTACGACGCGGCCAACATCGTTATTCCGGTGAGCAGCGACTTCTACTACGAGGTGCGGCCGACGATTGCGCTGCCCAAGCCGGATGCCGCGAATCCCAACGCGGCCATCTCGCTCGCGCAGCCGAACGAGGCCGTGACGTGGGGGCTCCATCCGGCACTCAAAGACTCCATGTTGCCGCTCTGGCAGAAGCGCCAGCTCGCGTTCGTGCCCTTTGCGGGAACCGAAGATCTGACGCGCAGTCACTTCGAGACGCAGGACAGCGTCGAGGGCGGCCTGCCGGTCGCCGCGCCGGGCACCGCACCGCGCGCGTACGGATCGGGCTTTCTCAACAGGCTCGCGGCATCGCTCGATGCCCGCGCAGTGCCGGTGTCATTCACCGACGGGCTCCCCGTCGTCATGAGCGGTGACGTCATCGTACCGAACGTATCGCTGAAGGGCACCGGCCGCGCGCCGTTTGATGATCGACAGATGGGCTTGCTCGCCGGGATGTACGCCGGCACGCGCTTCGAACCGCTGATCACCGAAGGTTTCGAACTGCGGAAGACGGTGGCCGAGCAGGCGGACGCGATGGCGAAGGGCGATGCCGGTGGTGCGATGTCGGCAGAGATGATCGCCGCGAATCGCAACGCCATCACCGCACGCGGCTTCGAGCTGGAAGCCCGTCGCATGGCGGGCCTGATGAAAGACAAGTTCAACATTGGTTTCATCGATGTCGGCGGCTGGGATACGCATGTCAATCAAGGCAACGCGCAGGGTCAGTTGGCCACGCTCGTCGCAAGCCTCGGTCAAGGCCTCGCGGGATTCGCCGACCAGATGGGCCCCGCCTGGAACAACACCGTGGTGGTCGTGCTCTCGGAGTTTGGCCGCACCTTCCGCGAGAACGGCACGCGCGGCACCGATCATGGCCACGGCTCGGTGCACTGGGTCCTCGGCGGCGGCGTGCACGGTGGACGGATGGCCGGCGATCAGGTGGCAGTCACCGCGAAATCACTGAATCAGAACCGCGACTTCCCGGTCCTCACCGAGTATCGCGCCATGCTCAGCGGCATCTTCAAGCGGATGTATCAGCTCGACAACGCGCGACTCGCGCACGTCTTTCCCAACACCTCGCCGCTGGAGCTTGACCTGCTGTAGGCCCCAACGTGTTGGAGGGCCGGGCCTCCAGGCGGCTGTGGTAGCGTGGCCCACGGAGCGTTTCATGACAATTGGGATGATTGGACTGGGCCGCATGGGATCGAACATGGTGCGGCGACTGATGCGCGCTGGCCACGCGGCGGCGGTATACGACCGTTCGAAGGAGGCGATGGCTGCCCTCGCGGCCGACGGTGCGATCGCCGCAGACTCGCTCCCGGCGCTTGTCGCGGCGCTGCCGTCACCTCGCATCATTTGTCTGATGATTCCGGTGGCCTATGTCGGCAGCACCGTGGATGCCTTGCTGCCACTCCTGTCGAACGGCGACATCATCATCGACGGCGGCAACTCGCACTATCAGGAAGATCTGGCCCGGCAGACACAGCTCCGACCGCAGGGTGTGCACTACGTTGACATGGGCACGAGCGGCGGCGTGTGGGGCCTCGAACGCGGGTACTGCCTCATGATCGGCGGCGACCCGGACATCGTGCAATTCCTCGATCCGATGTTTGCCGCACTGGCGCCAGAGCATGGCTACCTGCACTGCGGCCCCTGCGGTGCGGGTCATTTCGTGAAGATGGTGCACAACGGCATCGAGTACGGCCTGATGGCCGCGTACGCCGAGGGCCTCAATATTCTCAAGCACGCCAACGCCGGCAAGACGCACACCGAGGCCGACGCGGAAACCACGCCGCTCGCGCATCCCGAGCACTATCAGTACGACTTCGACATCGCGAAGATCGCCGAAGTCTGGCGGCACGGCAGCGTCATCCAATCCTGGCTGCTCGATCTGACGGCGGATGCACTGGCGAAGAACCCGTCACTGGCAGGCTTTGCCGGACGCGTGTCAGACTCGGGCGAAGGACGATGGACGCTGCAGGCCGCCAATGACGAGGGCGTGCCCGCACCCGTGCTCGCCGCGGCGCTCTTTCAGCGCTTCTCCTCGCGCGGCGCCGACGCCTTTGCGGCACAGGTCCTCTCCGCCATGCGCCTCGGCTTCGGCGGCCACGTGGAAAAGAAATGACGACACGCGAGTCGTCAGACGCGCTGGTCTTCTTCGGTATCACAGGAGATCTGGCCTACAAGAAGATCTTCCCCGCCCTGCAGGCACTTGTCGCGCGCGACCGGCTCAACGTACCGGTTATCGGTGTCGCACGCTCGCAGTTCTCCGACGCCGAGCTTGTCGATCGCGCGCGTGCGAGCATCACTGAACACGACACCCTGGATCCCGTCGCCTTCCAGAAGCTCACCGGGCTGCTGGGTCACGTGTGGGGCAACTACACCGACCCGGAGACGTTCGTGCGTCTGCGTGAGCGCCTCGGCAACGCAACACGACCGCTGTTCTACCTCGCCGTCCCGCCCAGCCTCTTCCCTGTCGTCGTCAAGAACCTCGCAGACTCCGGCTGCACCAAGGGCGCGCGGATCGTCATCGAAAAACCGTTTGGTCGCGACCTCGCGTCAGCCCGGGCACTGAACGCGCAACTCACCACGATCTTTCCGGAGACGTCGATCTTCCGCATCGATCACTATCTCGGCAAGGAAGCGGTGCAGAACCTGATGTACTTCCGCTTCGCCAACAACTTTCTCGAGCCGTTGTGGAATCGGCACTACGTCGACAACGTGCAGATCACGATGGCCGAGAGCATGGGCGTGGCGGGCCGCGGTGCCTTCTACGACGAAACGGGCGTCATCCGCGACGTCATTCAGAATCACCTCCTGCAAATCATCAGCTACATTGCGATGGAAGCGCCGTCGTCCACATGGACCGAAGCCATCCGTGACGAGCAGGCCAAGGTGCTGCGCACGATTCGTCCACTCTCGACCGATGCGTTGGTGCGTGGGCAGTTTCGTGGCTATCGCGATGAACCTGGCGTGGCCGCCAACTCGAAGGTGCCGACCTTTGCCGCGTTACAGCTCGCCATCGATTCATGGCGATGGGAAGGCGTGCCGTTCTTTATTCGCGCCGGCAAGGCGCTCGAAGCGTCACGCACAGATGTCGTCGTGGAGTTCAAGCAACCGCCACCCGTGGTGTTCCCGCAGGCCGCGCCGCGCGGTGCGAACTACGTGCGCTTCCGTCTGTCGCCTGACGTCGCGATCGATCTCGGCGCCTACACCAAGGTGCCTGGCGAAGGCATGTCCGGGCAGCCGGTGGAGTTGTCGGTGGTGGCGGGCACGCGACAGGGCGTGGGCACCCGACTCGGTGCGTACGAGCGGCTCATCGGTGACGCCATGATTGGTGACGCCACGCTCTTCGCGCGTCAGGACGTCGTTGAAGCCGCGTGGGCCATCGTCGATCCGGTGATTAGCGACGACGGTCCGTTGCGGCAGTACGAGCCGGGCAGCTGGGGCCCGCCGGAAGCCGACGCACTGGTGGCGGCGGCCGGCGGCTGGGCGCCGCCGCGCTAGGCGGCGGCGCGTTGAATCACAGCGTCAACCGGCGCGGTTTCGGCGCACTGGACGGGCCATCGGCATGGTGCAGGCAATACGGCGTCCACGGCACCGCATCGAGGCGCTTGGCGTCAATTGGTCTGCCGTCGGCAACGCACTTGCCGTAGGTCCCGTCGTTCACACGGACGAGCGCGTCGCGGATCACGGCCTACACCATGGGCGGGCTGATCCACATTCTGCTTGTTGTCGCGATCGTGATGTTCCTGATCCGCATCATCCAGGGCCGCAACCCGATCGGCGGCTGACCGCTGCTAGTCGTGCAACACAACGGTCAGCAGTGAGTTGTCGACTCTGACGCGACCGTCGACCAATTCGACAAATCCCAACCGCGTGAATTTCTTCATGAAGAAGTTCACGCGGGATCGCGTGGTGCCGACCATTTCTGCGAGCGTGCCCTGCGAAATAGGTGGGATCAATCGCACCGGCTCATTATGTTTGCCGTAGCGCGCGAGCAGGAGCAACGTGCGCGCCAGGCGCTTCTCACCTGAGTTGAAGAGCTGATTGATCAGGTCCTGCTCGATGCGCACGTTGCGGTCGAGCATGTGCGAGATGAACCGATCCAGCAGCGGGTGTGCCGACCATCTCGGCCAACGTCTCCTGCGAGATCGGCGGCACCGCGCGCACCGGGCTATCGTGCATTCCGTAGCGGGCAAGCAGCAGCAGCGTCCTGGCCAGCCGTTTCTCACTGGAATTGAAGAGTTGGTCGATCAGGTCCTGTTCAATCCGGATGTTACGCGCCAGCATGTGCGCAATGAATCGGTCTGAAAAGGCATGCTCCTTGTGCAGGAGGCTGGTCATCTCGGCTTTGTCGACGACCAGAATCATGCTGGCCATGATCGCCGTCGCCGACCCCATCCGCACCACCTGGCCGGCCAGGCAGCCTTCGCCGAAGAACTCGCCCTACCCGAGCACCGCCACCACACCCTGCCGGCCGATCTTCGAGACGACCGACAGCTTCACACTGCCCTTTTGAATGTAATAAACGTGCTCGCACGGATCGCCCTGCGCAAAGACGCGCTCGTTGCGGCGATAGGTCACGGCCTTCCGCGCGACGCCCGACGACTCCAGAAACGCCTGCGCGTCGAACGTCGCCGCTTCGTTGGGTTGGGTCTGGTGTGCTGACACGCCGATTGAAGTATCGCAGGACCTGATGCCAAAAACTGTGCTATCCAGCACACCCGGCGGCTACCCCGTCGACTACGCTCGAAGCCATGTCGACTGAACAACACCGCATCGCCGCCGAATCGGCTCGTAATGAGTCCGAGCAGTTCAGGAAGCTGGCGGAAGACGTCGTCGAACGCATAGGTCTTGACGACCGCTTTGGTCACCGTGATGGTGACCGTGTCGCTGGCGGTCATGCCGTCGGTCGGGCAGGTCGCGGTGACGGTCACGGCGACGGGGCCAGCCACGGATGACGCCGTCCACGGCGTGACACGGGCCGTGGCGGACGTGAAGGCACCTGACGGTGCGGTCCAGACGTAGGTCGCCGCACAGTTGATCGAGTCGGTCAGCGTCGCGGTGACCGTGGCGATCTTGGTCACTTCCACCGAGCAGACATCGCACGCGGCCTTCACCGACATCGTGTGGCGCGGAGCGGGCGGCGGCGGTGGAGCTGGAGCCACGACGGCCATCGGCGCGGGCGGCGGTGGCACGGGCGCGACGTACTTGCGCACGCCTGGGTGGTAGCCGATGCGGAACTGCCAGTCGGTATAGTCGGTGAATGAGCCTTCGCTCGACAGCGCGAGGTTGCGCTCCTGCGACGGCAGATTGCGGCTAAGGCCTGCGCCTGCGAAGAACCCGTTCTTGGCCTGGTAGGTGACGCCAAACGTCAGGCGCGTCAGGTTTTCGGTGCTGGAGATCGAGGGCGGGCGGCTCGAGTCGCTGCCGATCAGGACGGCTGACGTGATCGTCGCCAGATCGCTCGACGGGCGCGTGCCATTGATTTCGCCAAAGACGCGGATCGGGAATCGCGTTGGTGATCCTGCGCCCACGCCCCAGCGGAACGCGCCACCGGGAATGTCGTAGCCATCGGGCTTGCCGCGCATTTCGTAGCCGGCGAATCCAGAGAGCTCGAACACGCGTGAGATTTCCTTGCTCACGATGAAGTCGGCGATCGTGTCGAGCTTGCCCGTGCCGGCGCCGTTCTCAAGCTTGCCCGTGGGCACCTTGAACATCAGGCGCACGGCTGTAGATACTGCGTGCCGGTCCGCCTCCGACATCAGGCTGACCTTCGCGCCGACATAGAGGTCGCCGAGGTTGTTGCCACTCCACGTCTTGTTGACGCCGGGGTAGCGATCTACGATGCCGCCGATTTTCACGTCGCTGAAGAAGAGGGGCTTCGTGTCGCGATCCACGCGCGTGTCGAGCAGGAAGGATCCGAAGATCTCTGCGCGATTCTTGATGCCGAACGCGAAGGTCGTCGCGAAGTCGGCGACGTTCGTGTAGCCGGAGATGTAGTTGGTACCGCGACGATAGCCGCTGACGGACCACTTGCCGGCGGGCAGCACTTCCGCGGTTGGCACATACCAGAGCCCGGTGTCGCCAAAGAAAGTCGTCGTGGCCGGTCGCGTGGCCTCGGCGGGTGGAGGGGTGGTGGTCGTCTGCGCGGGTGATGCTGTCTGTGCGCTGGCGACAGCAGAACAGCTCAGCACCGCGAGCAGGGCCGCGGAGGTGACGAGAGATCGGATGTGCTGTGACATTGACAGCGAGACTACCGGCGTACCCGCAGCCATGTCTGCTCACTACAGCACACCAGCGGTGTCTCAAAGTGAGCAGTGGTGAGCGGGGCAAGTGGCCTAGCATCAAACTCATGTCCAACACTGTTATTGCGGCGCTCGGCCTCACCGCCGCGCTCGCTATGTCCACCGCCCCAGCAACCGCCGCGTCCTCGTCAGCGACGCTCGCCACCCAGACCCCGAAGATGTCTGACAAGGCCATTCAGGACCACATCGAATACCGCCTCGAGTCCAGCGACATGGTGGGCCGTTACGACATCAAAGTGAAGGTCGATGCCGGGCTGGTGTCGCTCTCAGGCGACGTGCGCACGATCGGGCAGAAGACGGAATGCGAACGTCTCGCCAAGGTCGACGGCGTCTCGAAGGTCGTCAGCGAGATCAAGGTCAACGCCGACATCGACAAGTCAGTCGAAGATCGCGCCAAGAAGGGTCTGAACAAGGCCGGTGTCGCCATCACGGACGCCTGGATCGCGGCGAAGATTCACTGGTTCTTCGTCGGTGAAGACCTGCTCAAGGATAGCGACATCAAGGTCGACACCGCCAAGGGCGTCGTGACGCTCGGTGGCACCGTGAAGACGCCGGCCGGCCGACTGCGCGCGACGAAGCTTGCGGAACGGACCGACGGCGTGAAGTCGGTCATCGTCAACATCACGATCGGCGGCAAGTAAGACACATCGTCCGCCGACTGGATGGCCTCGCCATCGGGTCGGCGGATCACGTATGACCGCCACGATTCTCGTTCTCACCGGGCTGCTCAGCACACTGCTCGACGTGCCGTTCCTCGCACAGCCCCCGGCGCTGTGCGGTGGCGCAGCCGTCGCGATGGTTATGCGGTACTGGGGCACGAGCGATGTGCTGCCGCAAGACTTCGCGCCACTGGTCAGCCGTGACGCCGACGGTATCCCCACCGACACGCTCAGCTTCGCTGTGCGCGAACGCGGCTGGCAATCGCACGTCCTCGCACTTGACATCACAACCGGTCGCAGTGAGATTCGCTCACAGCTCGGCGCCGGCCGCCCACTGATTGCGCTCATCGCCGTTGCCCCGCGCGTCTACCACTACGTCGTCATTGTCGGCGTCACTGACAACGAGGTCATCGTGCACGATCCGGCACGCGCCCCGTATCGTGTGGTGCCGTGGACGGACTTCGATCGCGAATGGAACGCGGCCGGTCGATGGTTGCTGCTGATTCTGCCGCCACCAGCCTCGTCAGCCGCGACGACCCGCGCGCCAGCGGCGGTCATTGCGGTCAGCGACGCGATGACACCCTGCACCGCGCTGACGAATCGCGGCGTCGAGTTGGCGATTGACGGCGATGTCGTCGCCGCAGAACAGTCACTCGCGGCCGCAATCGCGCTGTGCCCTGCAGATCCGGCACCGTTGCGCGAAATGGCGGGGCTGCGATTCTCGCAGCGTCGATGGCTCGACGTCGACGCATTCGGACTTCGTGCCGTCGCGCTCGCACCAACCGACACGTACACGTGGCAGCTCATCGCATCGTCACGCTACGTCTCCGGGCATCCGATCGAGGCATTGCGCGCGTCGAATCGCACCGGTGAGCCTCGGATCGACGCGATCGAGATTCACGGCGCCAACCGCACGCCACTGCCGGTGGTCCTGCGCGCATCTGGACTCGAGTCGCGGACGGTGCTCACACCCGCATTGCTCGGCCGCGCAGAACGGCGTCTGGAGGCGTTGCCGGCCGCTGACGGTGCGCGTATCGCCTACACACCGATCGACGGCGGGCGCGCGCAGGTCCCCTCGACCACCGACCTCGGGAGTCGTTTCGCTGGAAGCGACTCCCGAGGTCTTTTTTTGACATGATTGGCCGATGGACGTCGTCGTCATTGGTGGTGGTGTGGTTGGGGTGTCGTGTGCGTTGCAACTCGCTAAACGAGGTGCACAGGTCACGGTGCTCGAGAAAGACCGCGTCGGCCGCGGATGCTCCTTTGGTAACGCCGGCTGGCTGACACCGTCGCAGGCCACGCCCCTCGCCAATCCCGGAATGCTCTTCAAGTCGTTCCAGTGGATGCTCGACCCGGAAAGCCCACTCTACATTCAGCCGCGCCTCGATCCGTCGTACCTGCGCTGGCTCATCGAATTCCTGCTCTCGTCGCGCAAATCGAAGTTCGAGCCTGGCACGATGGCGCTCGTCGAACTCTGTCGGGTGAGCGTGGATATGTGGGAAGAGTTCGAAAAGCGCGCGCCCGAATCCTTCGGCTTCGAGCGCCATGGCCTGCTCGCCGTCTACGAGAAGCCGGAATCATTTGAGGCGGCGCATAGATCCAACGAGCTGATCACGCGCGCCGGCGTCACTGCACAGCGTTGGAGCGCTGACGATGTTCGCGATCGTGAACCCGCGATCATCGGCAAGGCCGTGGGCGGCTACTACTTTCCAGACGATGCGCATTGCAAGCCGTACGATGCGGTGCGCGCGCTCGCGGCTGAAGCCACCGCGGCCGGCGTGACGTTCGTTGAAGGTGCGGAGGTCTTCAAGATCTCTGAGCCGTCAGGTAACAGCCCACGCACGCTATGGACGACCCATGGGGAGTTTCGTGCGGAGAAGATCCTACTGGCGGCCGGGTCGTGGTCCGAGGATCTCGGCAAGATGCTCGACCTGCGCGTGCCGATCCTTGGTGCCAAGGGCTATTCGATGTTGTTGCCAAAGGCGAATCCGCATCCGAAGAGCTCGATCTATCTGATCGAGCGCAAGGTCGCAGTCAATCCGCACAAGGATGCGCTGCGCATCTCGGGCACGCTTGAGCTCGTGAAGAACGACTTCTCGATCAATCAGCGTCGCGTGAATGTGATTTTGCGTGGCGCCAAGGGCATGCTCAACATCGGCGACACGCCGGTGGTGAATGACTTGTGGCGCGGGCTGCGGCCGTGCACGCCGGACGGCATGCCACTCATCGGCAAGGCCAAAGGTCGCGGCGATGTGTGGCTCGCAACCGGACACCAGATGGCGGGCCTCAAGACCGCGCCGGCCACCGGTGTGCTGCTCGCGCAACTGATGACCGGCGAAAAACCCAGCTTCAACCCCGAGCCGTTCCGCGCCGATCGATTTTAGATTTATTGATAGATAACAACGGAGGGCCGTGGCGTCATCGCCATGACCTGAGCCGGTGTGAACACGCTGGTGTCCTGCTTGTAGAACAGCTTGATACCCGCGTACGCCAGCCGGCCCTGATCCATTACCGCCTTATAGCTCGACCGTTTCAGCGACTGCGAGCCGAACCCGTCCATCGTCAGCACGACGTCAACCGATGGGCTCACTCGAATGTCCTTCTTGTTCGGCAGCATGTCCAGACGGAATTGGTGGACGATCAGCACCTTCGGGGGCAGGTGCCGTTCGGCGATGATCTGTTCGAGCTGTGTCAGGGTGCCGTTGATGTCGTTCGCCGACATCTCGCCGATCTGCTGTCCCGGAATTTCACAGCTGCTCATCGCGAACTCCGGATCGAGCGCAAGATAGACGTCCGGATCCGACAGAAATGGACGCAGTGCTGCGACCTCTTCTGTCACCGATGATCGGCCCGGTTGAATATCCAGAACCAGTTTGAACCCGTTGGCGTGCGCGTCGTCGAGAAGCGCCTGTAGCACGTCCGCTGTCTCGCGACGGCGCCATTGGGCGTCATTGCCGGCAGTGCACTGCGCGACGACGGCCACCACTTCGTAGGCGGCCATGACCTTCTTCGTAGTGACCGCATCGTAGGCCGCAGCCTGCCGACGCAGGCCGTCGGCACGCTCTGCACCTGTGTGTTCGCCAAGCACGCCCATCAGACCGGTGCGTGGATTGCCGTACCAGGTCACGAGTACGTGTGTATCGAGGAACGACGACCGGCTGGGAGCGGACGCGGGTGGGGTCTGATGCTGTTGCCACAGCAAGAGTGCGCACAACAATGCCACGGAGAACATGCCCTGATTGTCAGGTGCCACGTTCTTGAGGCCTGTGCACATTTGCACAGCCGCCTCGGCGCCGTTGTCGGAACATCAAGGCATGGCCGACATACGCGCAATCATCTGGATCGATCACAAGGAAGCTCGCATTTTCCATGTGCAGCCGGACACGGTCGGGTCAACAGTGCTCGCGCCGCAGCATCACTTCCATCGTCACCCCAAAGGGCAGGGAGAGCCGAAGGAGCATCCGCAAGATGCGCTGCACTTCTTCCAGGAAGTGGCGCGCGAGTTGTCTGGCGTTGACGCGGTGCTGATCGTCGGTCCCTCGTCGGCCAAGCTCGAGTTCTTCAAGTACCTGAGCCAGCACCAGCACCTGTTGGCCGAGAAGGTCGTCGGTGTCGAGACTGCCGATCATCCGACCGACGGCGATATCATCAAACGCGCGAAGGCGTACTTCGCTGCGACCGATGCGGCCTAGCACTGAGCCAACGATCGGCCGCGCTATCGCTTGACCGCGATGCCCTGCACTTCGAATCGCGCTCCGAAAAGCAGCGGACCCGAGCCGATGAACGCACGGGCCGGGAATTCTTTTTTGAAGTAGGTGCGGTACACCGTGTTGAAGGCCGCGTAGTTCGCGACATCCGAACAGAAGATCGTCACGGTCACCAGATCGTCCATCGTCAGGCCCGCTTTCACGAGCGTGGCCTGTACTTTGTCGAGCACCGCCTTCGCTTCGGCCTCAGCGGTTTCGGGTTTCGCGTTGGCACTCGCACCAAGCTGACCGGAGAGATAGAGCGTGTCGCCAACGAAGACGGCGCCGCTAAACGGCGTCGCGCCCGTGTCGGCTGCGGACTTCGGATCGATGTACTTGCGCGTCGGCCCCTGCGCCGCTGCACCGCCACTGATCGCGCACAACAGAAGAGCCACGGTTGCTGAACGTCGAATCGTCATCACGGGCAGAAGTTACCACGATTGCCTGGCGTTCATGACGACGTCTTCACGGCCAGGAACTCGCCGTTGCCGACGGGAGCGAGGCAGGTTACAAACTCGGGATCCGCCGTCACCAGGGCCACAAAGGGAGCCATGTCTTCCGTGTGAGACGTCGCGTTGTCTACGATCAACAAGCCTCCTGAGCGCAGCACTCGTCGCAGGTGAGGCCACCAATCAGGATACCGAGAGCGCTCGGAGTCGAGGAAGATCAGGTCGTATGCGCCCGGATCGGTTCGCTGCAGGCAGTGCCCCGCGTCGTCGTGAACCAGCGAGATGAACGACGACAGCCCAGCGCGCGCAAAGTTCGCGGTGGCGAGTCCGATCTTGTATTCGGCACTCTCGACGGTGGTGACTCGTCCACCGATCTCCCGTGCAGCACCAGCGAGCCAGAGGGTGGAGTATCCGTTCGACGTCCCGATCTCCAGCACCCGCCGCGCCATCGTGGCGCGCACGAGCACAGCAAGAAATTCTCCGGTGTCGCGAGTGATGTTGAGCATGCGACGCGGACGCTCGGTCGTCGACGCATCGTGCGCCTCACCAAAGCGCTCGAGCTCAGCCTTCAATTGTTCGAGTGGGTCAGTCACGTTCGGCTCAACGGGACGAATGAGCCGCGCGTTATTCCAGCGTCGGCTCCATTCGTGGGTTATGCCGCCCAAGCGCTACGGCAATGGATCAATACGATTGAGCGCTTCCAGTTTCGTAGCCCGCTCCCACATGGCCTGGAGTTCTTTCTGGTGGAGCGTGGCCCACTCTGCGACCAAGCCCATGGCTCGAGGAGGCAACTCGCCGGTCAACACCGCGAAGTTGTTGATCGCGACCCGGGCCTCATACTCTGCGTACTCGGCATGGAAATGTGGCGGAGCGTGATCGGCAAAGTACATCTTGATCACGATTCCGTAGAAGCGACAGATCTCAGACATTTGCGTGGGCAGTCTTGAACCGTTGGAAGTATTGGTCCGGCGACTCACCCGTGAGTTGCATATATAAGGAGTCGGGGCACAGATCGAGGTCGGAGCCCCACTCGACCGCCCCATGCGATCCCAGTCGCACCGCGTTGAACACCTCGGGGTTGTGCCACGCTTTGAAGACGCCTCGATCGGCGAGGTTCGAAAGATCGACTTCGCCCTGCGCCCCATCGTCGTATCGGAGCCAGATCCGGAAGTTGGCGAGCGCCTTGACTTCAACAGGTTTCGGCATCAGCAGCACCTCGGTAAGCCCAAGCCAGAATACTCCGACTTAGCTGAAACGCCACTCCAAACAGGCCGCGTCCCCGTTGTCGGCATAACAAGTATTGGACCTGCGAACCCGATCGACAAAGACTGCGAACTCTCGTCAGCCTAACGCCGGAACGAGGGGATCGTCACAGGAATCCCGCGCGGGCAAGGAACGAGCGGCGGCCTTCAAGATCAAGCGGCCCGACGGCTACGTCTGAGGGGAAATTGTCTTCCTATCTCTTCCGCGCCAGCGCGCAATAGGCCGCGGGCACGAGATAGAGCGTCACAAACGTCGAGAGCGTGAGTCCGCCGATCACGGCGAGCGCGAGTGGCTTCTGCAGTTCCGCCCCAGCGCCAATGCCGAGCGCGAGCGGCAGCAATCCAAACAACGTGCACAGCGTCGTCATCAAAATCGGACGCAGACGCGTTTCAGCGGCGAGCTGCATGGCCTCTTCGATCGGCAAGCCTTCTTCGCGACGTCGCTCAGCGAAGTCGAGCAAGACGATGCCGTTTTTGACGACAAGACCGATGAGGAGAATGAGTCCCATGGCCGACGAGACGTTGAGGTCCACCTTCGTCGCCGCAAGCAATGCAAACGCGCCACCAAGTGAAAGCGGCGCAGCCGCGAGAATGAGGGCCGCAGGTGTAAAGCGCTTGAACTCAATGACAAGAATGACGAACACGAGCGTGGTCGCGATCGCAAACACCATCAGTAGTTCCTTGAACGCCTGGCGCTGCGACTCGAACTGGCCGCCGACTTCGTACGTGTAGCCCACCGGTAGCTTGAAGCCCGCGAGCATGGCTTTGACTTCAGTCACCGCACTGCCGAGGTCACGCTTCTCGAGGTGCGCAGTGACGAGCGCCATCTGCCGCAAGTTCTCGCGCATCAGCTCCGGCTGACCCTTTTGTTCGCCAATACGCACCAGCGAACCGGCCGGCACGAGCTTGCCATTCGCACCACGGACCGTGGTGCTGGCCAGCAACGCCGGATTGAGACGCGCGCTGTCTGGATACCGCACACGCACAGGCACGCTGCGATCGAGCAACTGCAACTGCGTGGCCGTGGTGCCAAGCCACGCGCTCGCCAACTGGTCGGTCACCTGTTCCACCGTGAGGCCCATTCGCGCCGCCGCGGCGGCATCAATATTCCACGTGACATCAGGGCCACTCGCTTCAACGCCAACGACGTCGACGACGCCCTGGATCTTGCTGAGTTTCTTGTTGAGCTGATCGGAGACATCGGCCAGCACGTTGGTGTCGTCGCCGAAGACCTTTACTTCGATCGGCGTCGGCGTGCCTTCGAGGTCGCCGATCATGTCTTGCAGCAACTGCACGAACTCGATCTCGGTGTCCGGCACCTCGTCGGCCAGTCGGTCGCGCAGCGCTTCGATCACCTGCTCGGCTGATCGCTTGCGCTGATCACGCGGCTTCAGACGCACGAGGATATCGCCCGTGTTCTGCGCCGTTGCGAACATGCCCATCTCTGAGCCTGTGCGACGAACGAAACTGGCGACTTCAGGCGTCTCCGCGATGAGCGCCTCCATGTCGCGCAGGCGCGCGTCGGTCTCATGCAAGGCACTACCGGCCGGTGTGATGTAGTCGATCACAAACCCACCTTCATCAGCTGCCGGCAGAAAGCCGGTGCCGATCAACCGATAGCCGCCAGCTGCACCACCCGCCAAGAGCACGGCCAGGATGAGCGCGATGAATGGATGACGAATCAGCGCCGGCAACGTCGCGGTGTACCAACGCGCGCTCTTCTGCGGCTTCGCGTGCGCATGACCATCCGCCGATGGCCGGATCGCCCATCGCGACAGAATCGGAATCAGCGTGAACGCCAGCACGAGTGACACGAGCACGGCGACCGACAACGTCAGCGACAGCGCTTTGAAGAACTGACCCACCACACCGGACAGCAGACCGAGCGGTGCAAAGACGACGACGGTGGTCAGCGTGGAGCCCACGACCGGCGCCACCAGTTCACGCACCGCCTGATCGACCACCTCAGGCCGCGGATCGGCCGTCATGCGCCGGTGAATGTTCTCAACCACGACAACTGCGTCGTCAATGACAAGACCGATGGCCACAGCGAGGCCGCCCATCGACATCAGATTGATCGACTCATCGAAGAGCCACATGACGAGGAACGTGGCCAGCACGGTGAGCGGCAAGGTGATCGACGCGATGGTCGTGAGCCGCCAGTTGCGCAAGAACACGAGCAACACGAGCACGGCGAGCAGGCCGCCGACAAGAATCGCGTCTCGCACATTGGCGATTGAAGCCTCGACGAATTCGGCGAGATCGTACGTCTTGCTGAGCGTGAGGCCGGCGGGCAGTGCCTTGGCGAGCGCGGCGAGTTCTTCTTCGATGCCCGTCCGCACTGACAGAATGTTGGCGCCGACCTGCTGCGAAATGCTGATCGCGGTGGATGGTCCGCCGCTGCCGACGACAAGTGAGGTGCGATCGGGCGCACCCGCTGTGACGGTGGCGATGTCGCCGACCTTCATCAGCGCGCCGCCGCGCGTGGTGATGGGTGTGTTGGCGATCTGGCCCGAGTTCTCCCAGAGACCAGAGGCGAGCACGAGGTATTGCGTGCCGGCCTCCGGATAGCGACCGATCGGCTCGAGCAGGTTCGTCGTCTTCAGCGCGTTCGAGACGTCTTCAACGGTGAGACCCGCGGCGTTCATCTTCGCGGGATCCACGATCACTTCAATTTCTCGCGTATCGCTCGACAACACTTCCACTTTGCCGACGCCGGGCACGCGCGCCAGCGCAGGGCGTGCCACATAGAAGCCGTAGTCGTGCAAATCGGCCGGCGACAAGCCACCACTCAGATTCAGGCTGTAGATCGGAAACGCAGCCGGTGTGAGTCGATCCACGACGATGTCGGTATCTGGCGGCAGGGACCCATGAATTTCGGCGAGCCGATTCTGCACCTGCTGCAGCGCGACGATCATGTCGGTCTTCGGCTCGAACTGGGCCGAGACTTCCGATGCGCCGCGGAACGTGCGCGACCGCACGCGTCGCACACCGGGCACTTCCATCATCGCCTGCTCGATCGGGCGCGTGACGGTGAGCATCATCGAGCGGCCAGGAATCGTGCCGGCGTGTGCGATGGCCACGACGCGCGGAAACACGAGCGGCGGATAGATACTGCTCGGCAACGCCATGCTGGCCACACCGCCGGCGACGGCGATGAGCAGCGTGATGAGGATGATTGCGCGCGAGTGCGTGGTCGTCACGCTCATGGGTTATGTCTCGATCCCGATGCTGGCGCCGTCGGGAATCGGTTCCGAACCCAGCAGAATCACCTTGTCACCTGCCGACAGGCCCTGAAGTACTTCGACGCGGACGCGTGACGAGAGGCCAATCTTGACGGCCGTCTTGTGCGCCTTGTTATCCGCACCGGCGATCATCACGTAGACCTCGTCGCCATCTCGGGCAATCGCACTGATCGGCACGAGCAGCACATCCTTGCGCTCCTCAGTGACGATCTCGATCTGCACCGGTGTGCCGACAGCCAGCGTCGTGGTCGTCGAGCCTCTCGGCAACGACACGCGCACGTCGCCCGCGGCAATGGCTGCATCCACCACGGCCGGTCGGCTGATCACCGCGCCGTCCAGAGGATTCTCCGATGATGGCGTCGTGATCCTGGCCGCGCGCCCCACCGCAATCTTGTGAAGATCGGAGACCGGCACCGAGGCCAGCACCTCGATCCGCGATGGATCCACGACGCGCATCACCGGGTCGGTCATCGACGCTTCGACCATATCGCCCGGGTTGTGCATGCGCTTCACGACGATGCCGTTGAAGCGGGCTTTCACGGTGAGTCGCGACTCCAGCATCGCGACGGCCTGTTGCGAGCTCTGCGCCTGCGCCACCGCGGCCTCGGCATCCGTCAGCTCTCGCTTCGCCTCATCCACTTCTTTCTGTGACGCGATCCCCCGCTCCAGCAAACCGGCGAGCCGCGTCGATGCCGTCTTCGCATTCTGCAGACGCGCACCGGCCTGTGCGGCTTCCGATCGGCGCGCGGCAATCTCCGTGATGAGCGACGGGGCTTCGAAGCGAACCAGCACGTCGCCTTCTTTCACGACATCGCCTTCCACCTTCGGCAGTTCGACGATGCGCGAGGCTTCGGGTGCGGTGATGAGCCAATCGGCACCGGGCGCGGCAGCGACGACGCCGGGGATCGTGATGGTGTTCTTGATCGCGCCTTTTTCGGCGGCTTCCACCTTCACCGCGATGGGTTCGGAGGTGGGCGTGCTTTCCACTGCCGGTTTGCTGCAAGCGGCTAGCGCAAGAATGCTCAACACAATAAGAGACTGCTTCATTTGATGACCGCGCCGATGGCGCGCTCCACGTCGGCGAGGGCAAGCTGATAGTCGAGGCCGGCATCGAGCGCGCGAAATCGCAGTTCGCGCGATGACTGCAGGCTTTGTAGCAGAGCGGCGAGATTCGATTGCCCCGAGCGGTACGAGTCCTCGGCCATCTTTTCCACTTCGAGGGCGCGCGGCAGAATGTCGCGTTCGTAGCGATCAAGTTGGGCTTCGGCCGCGGCGGCGCGTGCACGCGCTTCGGCCACGTGCCCGGCGATGTCGGCTGAGACCGCAACGCGCTCGGCGCGCAGTCGCGCGAGCTCGGCGTCTTCAACGACAACGCCGGCCTGATGTCGGGTGAAGAGCGGCACGGTGATCGACGCACTCGCCTTCCAGCCCACGCTGAATTCGTCGGGCACTGCGCTGACGAACCCACCGCCGGCGGAAAAATCGGGCATGGTCATGGCCTTCGCGAGCGCGCGACGGGCGCCCTGCTCGGCAATCGCGCTGTCGAGCGCCGCCAGATCCACACTCGCCTGATTCGCGCGCATCAGTGCCATCTCCATCGTCGGCAACCCACGCGTCGTCAGCGAATCTGCGGTCGTGACGGGTGTGTCGGCGGCGCGTCCGAGGAGCGTGTTGAGGTTGGCGCGACTGGCCGCGGCGACGGCCGTGGCGGTCGTGAGGTCGTTGTCGGCCGTGGCCAGCGTCAGCTCGGCCTGAAGCAGTTCCAGGCGCGGTGCATCGCCGAGGTTGAGGCGCGTCTGTGCGGCATCGCGCGCGCGAAGAGCGAGGCCGCGAAGATCGGTGGCAGCGACGGAACGCGCTTCCGCTGCGGCCAGCTCAAAGTAGGCGCGGCGCACGTCGTTCTGCAGGTTGAATACGTCCTGCGCGATGGCGGCTTCGCCGGATGCCACCGTCGCGCGCGCGAGGTCAACACGACGCGCGCGCTTGCCACCGAGCTCAAACGGGAAAATCAGCGTGAAGGCATGCCGCGGAAAGTCGCGGCCGAGTTCGTACGAGAATTCAGGATTGGGACGTTCCGAGGCCACGCCCACGCCGGCTTCGTCCACCGGCCGCTTCAATCGCGCGGCCACCAGATGCGGATTCGAGGCCGTGGCCATCGACAGAGCCGCCGACAGCGTGAGGCCGCCGGTGGTCGTTTGCGCAGCCGCGGCGCTGCTGACGAGCAGCAGCGCCGCGACCGCAATAGACGTGATGTGTGCTTGTCGAACCCGCATCGAGCCGGTTGTTACTTCGGCCCGTAGACCAGAACGCGGAACGACTCGGGCAGGGCCACGGGCCGTGCGCCGGCCTTGGCGTTCGGATCGGTCGGGGCAAACTTGCCCGCCGCCGTGTAGAGCCGATGCGTGAGCGGATCGAGCGTCATCGTGCGCGCGCCACGGCTGGTTTCGATCGTCTGCAGCGCCGTCAACGAGTCGCCCTTGATCGTCAGCACACTGATGTGACCGTCGCTGCAGGACGCAAACGCACGATTCACTGACGCATCAATCCACGTCGCGTCCGAACCCGGGCACGTCGGGCCCTGCGCCACCACTTTGCCTGTCGCCGCATCCATCATCACCATGATCGGCGCTTCGCCGCCGGTGACGAAGATGCGATGCGTCTTCGCATCGACGGCCATGCCCGTCGGTGCCACCGCGGGTGCCACCTTGTAGTTGGCCACCACTTTGTAGGTGTTCATATCGATGACATCGATGGAGTTCGTGTCTTCGATGTTGACGAACACTTTGCCGAGCGACGCGTCGGCCTGACCGGTCTCCGCCGTGCCGCTGATCGGAATCGTGGCGACGACTTTGCCCGTGGCGCCTTCGATGACCGTCACCGATTTGCCCGTGTGATTGAACGCCCACACCATCTTCTTGGTGGGTTCGTACATGATCGCGTCCGGGTTCACGCCGGTCTCGACCTTCATGATGGTCGTGAGCGTCTTGGCGTCCACCACACTCACCTTGTTGTCGCCCTGATTGCTCGTGAACACGCGGCCGAGGTCCGGCGCGATCGCGATGCCGTGCACACCAGGCGTGTCGGCAATGCGGCCCACGATCTTGTTGGTGGCCGTGTCGATCACCACCACTTCGGTGCCGTGCGAGACGTAGAGGCGCTTGGTGCCGCCGTCCACGTTGAGGTAGTCGAAGCGGGCGGCGCCACCGATCTGAATCTCGGTGACTGGAACGTAGGGGCCGTCGGCGGCCTGAAGACCGGCGAGGACGAGCGCAGCCATGGCAGACGCAACGGCCACGCGCTTATTAATGAAGGACATGAGGATTCTCCTGAAAGTCGAACGAACCCGGATTAGATCAAGGGCACCTGAAAAACGTCTGAAAGCATGAGACCGCAAATCGCATACGATTCGTCCCACGGAGTGCGTATGACGGTGATTTTTCGATTGGCGGCGGCTGGGCTGATGGTCGGTGGCGCGTTGGCGGGATGTGCGTCGGCACCACGAGCGGTGTCGCCACCGGCGGCTGCCTCGGCATTGCCGGCAGGGCTCCATGCCACGCCGCCGAGCCTCGGACAGTTCCCCTACTCGGATGCGGACGTGGATTTCATGGCGGGCATGATTCCGCATCACGCCCAGGCCGTGATCATGGCCGCGTGGGCGCCGACGCATGGCGCGCGAGCGGATGTGGCGATTCTGTGCGCTCGGATTCTCGTCGGCCAAAGTGACGAGATCAAGTTAATGCAGACCTGGCTCAATGATCGCGGTCTGGAAGTGCCGGATGCCAAGTCCACCAAACACAAGATGAAGATGGGCGGCATGGAGCACGAAATGCTGATGCCCGGCATGCTGACCGATGAACAGATGGCCGCGCTCGACAAGGCGCGCGGACCGGAGTTCGACCGGCTGTTTCTCGAAGGCATGATCGGGCACCATCAGGGCGCGATCGACATGGTCGACGTGCTCTTCAAAGCCTACGGTGCGGCGCAGGACGAAACCGTTTTCAAATTCGCGAACGACGTCTTCGCCGATCAGTCGATCGAAATTGACGTGATGAAAAAAATGCTCGCCGGCACGACCGCACACCTGGAGAAAACACGATGAGACGTCAACACCTGTTCGTTGCAGTCCTGCTTGCCGCAGGCGCGATCGGCGCCGCCGCCTGCGCCAGTTCGTCGCAAACCGCTGCGCCACCAGCCGTCGCACCTGCGGCTCCAGCCGCGCGACCGGCGACACCGCCTGCGCCGGCACCCGCACCAGCGCGGCCAGCCGCCGCAGCACCAGCTGCGCCGACACAGACCGCCGCCGCACCAGCAGCGGCGCCCGCCGCACCGGCAGCGCCAGCAGCCGCTGGTCGAGGCGGACGTGGCACACCGCCACCGCCGCCGATTCCGCCACCCGCAGTGATGCCACGCCCCGTCACGCCGATCGTCTCGGGCACCGCACCAACACCTGATCCGCGCGTGGGCCTCAAGCCCGGCGCCTGGGATGCCGGTCAGGCTGCCTGGAACATGAAGTTGGTGTCGACGACGCCACCTGGAGAGAAGGTGTTGGCTGCGACGCATTCGGATCTCGCGTTCGCCGGCAAGTACGCCATTCAGGGCAACTACAACGGCTTCGAAATCTACGACATCTCGAATCCCGTGAAGCCGGTGCTCGTACAGAGCTACCTCTGCCCCGCGTCGCAGAATGACGTGTCGGTCTACAAGAACTTGATCTTCATGTCGTCGGAATCGCCGGTCGGCCGCATCGATTGCGGCTTCGGCGGCGTGCCTGATCCGGTCAGCAAGGACCGCATTCGTGGTCTGCGAGTGTTCGACATCAGCGATGTGAAGAAGCCGAAGCTTGTCGCCAACGTGCAGACGTGCCGTGGCTCGCACACGCACACGCTCGTGACGCAGCCGGGCGACAACGCGAATGTCTACATCTACATCTCGGGTACGTCGGGCGTGCGCTCGGCCGACGAACTGCCGGGCTGCACCGACGGCGGCATCGATGATCCGAACACGGCGCGCTTCCGTCTTGAAGTGATCAAGATTCCGCTCGCAACGCCGGAGAAGTCGGCGATCGTCAGCTCGCCGCGCATCTTCAAGGATCTGCCGGCACCGCCGCGCAATCCGGAACGTGACGCCGCGGGCGCGCGCGCTGGCGCGCCGCCGGC
>CANIII010000012.1 GCA_947467605.1 Acidobacteriota bacterium | reverse complement strand
TCGAGGCGAAACGACTCCCGAGGTCGTACAGAAAAAAGGCCCGCCAGGTTTCCCTGGCGGGCCTTTTATGTGTCGATCGGTGTTGCGGTTAGAACGCGATCTTGCCCGTCAGCATCAGACGACGCGGCTCCCAGTAGCTCTGGGCGATGCCGAACGACGTTGAGTTCAGGCTGGGCGTGTAGTTGTAGCCCGTCTGCTTGTTGGCGACGTTGAACACCTCGGCGACCAGGGTGATGCGGTAGCGGTTGATGCGGATCGTCTGCGTGTAGTTCGCGTCCAGCTGGTAGTGGCTGGGCGTGAGGCGCGAACCGGCCGGCTCCGCGTAGCGGTTGGTATCACTCGTGGACGTGCCGATGACCGCCGCATAGACGAGGCGGTTGGTGGCTTCCCACGGCTGACCCGACTGGTAGATCGCGTAGAAACCCGCGCTCGCGTTCCACGGCAGCTGGTACGAACCGTACACCTTCGCCATGTTACGGCGATCGCCGTGCAGGTCGCCGAGCTTGAAGTCCCACAACTGACGGCCGCCGGAGTCGCCGATGTTCGACGAACCGATGAAGATGTTGCCGTCGTTGGAGGCGGCGGTCGAGCTACCGTCCTGGTCGACGTTACCGAAGTAGTGGCTCCACGTGTACGAACCGCGTACGAACAGCTGGTGGCCGGCCACGTTGCCGTGCCATTCCGCTTCCGTCGTCAGTTCCTTGTACTTCGTGAACGAACCGTCGAGGTCCGCGATCACGTAGGTCGAGCCGCTGCCGATCTGGTTGATGCGGGCCGTGAGATCTTCGATGTAGAGCGCGTTCGGCACGCTGTCGGGCGTCGCGGTTGCGCCGGTTTCCCGGAACGCCACGCGCGCGTTGTTGTTCGTGTCTTCCCAGAAGTGCGTGCTCTCGCGGTAGCGCCAGTAGACGCGTGCCGACAGGTTGCCGAACTGACGCGCGGTGCCGATCAGCGTTTCGTCCGTCGTGCGCGGCGTCATGCCCGGCACGAACAGCTTGCCCGACGACGACGCGACCGTGTCGCTGCCGAAGAGCACGCCGTTCTGGTCGAAGTAGCCGTTGATCGTGGTGGCGAGGTTGCGGTCCCACGACGCGGCGCGCGGCAGGGAGCTCGCGGCCGGGTTGTAACGCGCCCAGCTGGCGTAGACCGTGTTCGTGCCGTCATACGCCCAGGTCGCGCTGATGCGCGGCTGGATCATCTTCTTCCACGGAATCTCGTACATCTTGTAGCGGCGGAGCTCCGTGAGGTTGCCCTGCGCCTTGATGTAGCCCGAGAGCACGCCCGGCGCTTCGTTCAAGCCCTGGCCGTAGAGCGTGTCGTTGCTGTCGAGCACGCCGATGTTCAGCGCGAGGTTCTTGTAGGAGATCGCGTCGTTGAACTCGAAGCTCTGCGACTTGTACTCCGAGTGAATCTTCGGGATGACGCCCGTGGTCTGCTGCTGGAACGCCGCCTGGAAGTAGATCGGCGAGCCGTTGAAGCAACCGCCCGTGCTGGCGCCGGCCGCACACGTGACCGCATTCGAGCCGCCGACGACCGTGATGCCGCCCCACCCGTTCGAGTTGCGCGTGAGGTCTTCCGAGTCGGTGTAGCGCTGGTAGCCGATGTGGAAGTCGTGACGCATGCTGCCGGCGTTCACCGTGAGGTTGTAGCCGATCTGCGCCGAGTCACGGAAGAAGTCGTCGTTGTCGAACAGCGAGTTGTAGCCCACCGAGCCGCCGCCCGTCTTGACGCCGTTGAGGTCGTAGCCGTAGCGGCTGATGTAGATCTGGCGGAACGCGTTGATCGCGGCCGCATTGGCCGCCGTGCTGTTGGCGACCGGCACGTTCAGGAAGCCCTGCGTGTCGAGGCTCGCGATGTTCAGCTGCGTGCCGATGGCGGTGCTCACCACGGCCGGCGACGTGTTGTCGGGGCGGCTCTGGTTCGGGTTGCCAAAGTGCGTCATCTTGAAGGACACGAAGCTGTTCTGGTTGATGATCCACGAACCATCGCCCGTGAGGATCTTCTGCGAGGTCTCGTTACCCGAGCCGGTCGAGACCGCGGCGGTCGTGCCGAACAGGTTGCTCTTGTCCACACGCTTCGAACCACGGTAGCTCAGGTTGAGCAGCATGCCGCTCCAGGGCGTCAGCGTCAGCTTGCCGAAGCCTTCGTAGCGGTTGCTCGCGTAATCCGGCAACGCGCCGTAGACGT
Organism: Acidobacteriota bacterium; assembly: GCA_947467605.1. GTDB lineage: Bacteria > Acidobacteriota > Vicinamibacteria > Vicinamibacterales > SCN-69-37 > SCUN01. The sequence continues at coordinate 114,624 of CANIII010000012.1, read as the reverse complement.
TCGACACGTTCACACGCGAGAAGTGCGGCTGGTAGTACGAACCGTAGAAGAAGACCTTGTCCTTGGCCGCCGGACCGCCGAAGTTCACGTCCGAGTACATCTTCGTCTGGTTGTTGCAGTTGGTGGCCGGCGTGGTCGCGCCGATGCACGTGATGAGTTTCGCGCGCATGCTCGGACCCTGGAAGCGCTCGCTGACTTCACCCGAGAACTTGCTCGTGCCCGACTTGCTGACCGAATCCATCGAGAAACCACCGGCGCGGTTGAAGTCGATCGCGCGCGCGCCGCCCTTGACGACGGAGATCTGGGCGATGTCGTGGGCCGCCGGCTCAGAGGCCAGCGTGCCGAACAGCGGCAGCGTCACGTTGACGCCGTCGAAGTTGTAGACGTTGTCCTGGCCGCTGCCACCCGCGCTCGGGCCGCGCACCGCGTCCTGCGTGTACATCACGCCGGGGATGAGCTTCACCAAATCGCGGTATTCGGTACCGACCGGGAGGTCCTTGAAGATGTCGGACGACAGCGTGCTGTTGATCGCCGCCGACGACTTCTCGATGTAGCCCGCCTGTGCCGTGACCGTGACCGATTCGTTCACCGCCGAGACCGACATCGAGGCGTTGACCGCCACATCCTGACCGAGCAGGACGTCCGCTTTGCGCGTGATCGTCTGCATGCCGGAGAGCGTGAACGTGACCGTGTAGTCGCCGGGCGGGAGTGCCGCCAGCTGGTACGTGCCGTTGGCCGCCGTCACCGAGACGCGGGGGCCGGGGAGCACCGTGGAACGTGCTTCGACCGTGACGCCCGGCATAGACGCGCCGGACTGGTCGAGCACCTTGCCGCTGATCGTCCCGGTCTGCTGGGCGAAGGCGGGCATGGCCGAAAGCACCATGACGAGAAAGAGGATAGTACGCGTGACGCGTGAATACATTCGGGTCTCCTTAAGTACGATTCGAACAGCGATTATAACGGCGGGGTAACGCCCGTAACACGCTGAATCGACGGGCCTGCCGCGCCGAAGCCGAAGGCGAAGGCGGGTACGGTATTGTGGCCTCGTGCAGGCGCGAGATCTCCGCGTAACCGAACACCCGTTTACCGGCCAGACCGTGTCCGTTTCCGGGCGCCTCACCCTGCTCGCCCGTCGGGATGCCCGGGTCCTGGTTGAACGACTCGGCGGCACGTTTTCGCCGGATATTTCCCCGCGCACCACCCTTACGGTCACCGAAGACGAACTCTGCCGGACGGCCGGGTTGCCCGACGCCGAGACCCTGAAGGGCCAGTACTACTCGTCAAAGGACCTCCGCGGCATGTACCCGGTCCTGCGGGACGACCACCTGCGCTACCTCGAGAAGTGCGGGCTCGTCCATCCAGTCGCGGGCCGCTACTACTCCTTCAACGACCTCCACGTCGTCAAACAAGCGGCCAGCGAGCTTGAGCTGGGCGCGCCGCTCAACGTCGCGATGCGCGCCCTGGTCGCCGAACGTGATGGGCAGTTGGCGTTTGATTTCCAGCCGGCGCGTGCGGATCGATCGCCCGCTCGTGTGGTGGCGCTGCGCGCCGCGTCCCGGCCTGATCCCTCGCGTGTGGTCGACAATCCCGACGCGATGCTGACGCCCGCACCTGGCAGCGGCCTCACGAGTCCGGATCGCGACGAGCGCATTGCCGCAGCCAACTACACAATGGCCGCCAAGTTCTTTCTCGAGGGTGCGGAGCTCGACGACGGCGACGATCCGAATCTGGATGCCGCTTCGGCGTCGTACCGCAAAGCCTTGATGTTCGATCCGGTGCTGGTGCCCGCGCTGGTCAATCTGGCCAACATTCACTATGAGCGGGATCAGCTCGTGGAGGCTGAGGCCATTTATGAGCGCGCCATTCGGCTCGACCCGGAATGCTTCGAGGCCTACTTCAACCTCGGCAACATCCATCACGACCTCACGCGCTACGCGGATGCCGTCACCGCGTACCGCGAGGCGCTGATCGTCAATCCGGAGTACCCTGAAGCGCACTTCTACCTGGCCGTGGCGCTCGAGAAACTCGGCCGCTCACCCGAAGCGCGGCCACACTGGAAGCAGTACTGCGAGCTCGCGCCGGACGGCGAATTCGTGCAGCTCGCGAAAGAATTTGAAACGGCGCAGACGACGAAATCGACGACTTAGTCGATGAACGTCAGACCGAACGATTTTTCGATAGCGTTGAGCAGGTACTGCTCGGACGGCTCGGCGAGTGTGAGGGCGTGGCCGAGTTCTTCGTTGCGGCCGGTGCGGCCGACGCGGTGCACGTAGGTGTCGAGCGAACGCGGCACCTCGTAGTTCACGACGATGCCCACGCTCTCGATGTCGAGCCCGCGCGCGGCGACGTCGGTGGCGACCAGCACACGGATGTGGCCGGCGCGGAACGCTTCGAGCGCGCGTGTGCGCGCATCCTGCGTGCGGTCCGCATGAATCGCTTCGGCATGCAGACCAAACTTGCGCAGTTGCTGCGCGAGTCGATCGCATCCGATCTTGGTATTGACGAACACGATCGCGGTCGTGCGGCCGCGCCGCAAGATCTTCGCCAGGAACGGAATCTTGTCGCGCAACTGCATGACGCGCGCTTCGTGCGTGATCGTCTGCGCCGGCCCGCGCCGTGACCCGACCTGCAGGAAGATGGCGCCGGGCGCGAGCGCGTCCGCGAACTTCATCACTTCTTCCGGCATCGTCGCCGAAAACAACATGGTCTGACGATGTGTCGACGGCGGCAGCAGGGCGGCGATGCGCTGCACATCCGGCCAGAAGCCCATGTCCATCATGCGGTCCGCTTCGTCGAGCACGAACATCTCGAGCTTCGAGTAGTCGCCGACTTTGCTGCGTTGATGATCGAGCAGGCGTCCCGGCGTGGCGACGACGATGTCGACGCCGGCTTTGAGGGCGCGTTCCTGGGGATCCATCGGCACGCCGCCATACACGGCAACGCTCGAGAGCGGCGCATGGTACGCAAAGCCCTGGATCTCGTCGTCGATCTGCGTCGCGAGTTCGCGGGTGGGTGCGAGGATCAGCGCGCGCGTGTGACCGCGCGAGGTCTTGAGGCCGTCCGCGCGATCTTCGCGGAGGAGGCGCGTCAGAATGGGCAGCAGGTACGCCGCGGTCTTGCCGGTGCCGGTCTGCGCGCAGCCGATGACGTCTTTGCCGGCGAGTGCGTAGGGCAGCACAGCGCTCTGGATCGGCGTGGTCTGCACGAAGCCGCGCTGATCGAGCGCATCGCGCAGCGACTCATCAATCGTCAACGACGCGAACGGGAGCGGCGTCTCGTCAAAGGGCGCAGAGGGCCGATCGGAGATGGTGCGCTGGGTTGGAGCTTTCGGTTTGGGACCGACTTTTTCAGACGAGGGCACCGACGGAGCGTCCGTCTGCGGCGCTGCACCATCGTTGTGCAGCGTTTCGGAACCGGCGGCCTTGGATCTGCCCCGGCCACCGCGACGTCGGCGTCGCGAACCAGGAGCGGGCGTATCAGTCAAAATTGATACCGACTAACGAGCGCGGAAGGTGATGATGCCGCGAACCGGATCGTAGGGAGAAACACCAACGGTCACGCGGTCTCCAGGTACGACCTTGATGCGGAAGCGGCGCATTCTGCCGCTCAACTGCGCCAACACTTCGTGGCCCGAATCCACTTGCACGCGATACAGGCCGCCGCTGTGTACGGCGACGACGGTGCCTTGAACATCAATCAGGTCGTCCTTGCTCAAATCTACGGTCCTCTCACAAACCGGCGCTAATGACAGCGCCACCAATCTTAGAGTCTATTACAGGTAGGCCCGGGCGCGGCTGCCGAGAACGCATGGGGGGCCCAGAGGGTAGAATCCCTACTCCCCGGAGGATTTCTCGTGATGAAGCGCACCATTCTGTCTCTGTTTGCCCTGGCGATTGCCGCCCCCGTGTTGGCCCAGCAGGCGCCGCCCGCTGCACCGCCTGCCCAAAACAACATCGAAGTCCCGTGGAATGACGCGATCCCGGCCGGCACGGCCGAACACGCCGCTCGCGCCCTCAAGGAGTCGCCGCGTCACCAGGAGTGGGTCAAGATCAGGATGGCCGACGGCACAGATCTCAATGCCTTCGTCGTCTATCCGGAGAGCGCGGTCAAGACCGGTGCGGTCATTGTGATTCACGATATCCGTGGCATGTCCGATATTCCGCGCGCGGCGGCTGACCAGCTGGCGCAGGATGGCTTCATCGGCATTGTTCCGGATTTTCTTTCCGGCAAAGGACCGAACGGCGGTGGCACCGAGTCGCTTGGCGCGGGCGTGGGGCAGGCGATTCAGGCCATCACGAATGACGACTTCGACGCGCGGTTCAGCGCCGCCGTGAAGTACGCGAAGAGCATCCCGTCATCCAACGGCAAAGTCGCGTCGCTCGGATTCTGTTGGGGCGGCACGAAGAGTTTTCTGGCGGCGATTCAACAGCCGACGTTGAACGCGAGCGTGATTTTCTACGGCGACGTCCCCGGCTTTGCCGCCGGGCCTGCGACGTACGAGCCGCTCATGGCAAAAATCCACGCGCCGATCATCGGATTTTTCGGCGGCTCTGACGCGCGCATCGGCGCGACGATTCCCGACACGACGGCCGCGATGAAGAAGCTCGGCAAGTTCTACGAACCGCACACGTTTGAAGGTGCGGGCCACGGCTTCATGGGCTCGCAGGCGGGGCAGGGCGGCGCGAACCTCAAGGCCGCGCAGCAGGCGTGGCCGCTGACGCTCACGTTCCTGCGCACACACCTGAAATAAGACGGGAGGACCTGAAGGTCCTCCCCTCCGCATGGGAGCGGCCGGCCTTCAGGCCGGCCGAATCTTCTACTTGACCGAGATGCCTGCCGACATGATGAAGACCGTGTGCGGCAGGCGTCCCGCCGTGTTGAGCGTGGCCACCGCTTCCCCTGTGCGATAGAAGCGGATATCGACCGTAAACGCGAGGTGGTCGTAGTTAAACCACCGCGCGCCGCCACCGTAGTTGATGGTCATGTCCGAGAGGCCATCCGGTGTCAGCGTGGCGAGGTTCGATTCGAACGTCATCGGACCGACGCCGCCGGTGAGGTAGCTCCAGCCCATCCGGTGACCAAAATTCAGCGACACCTGGCCCGAGATCCCGCTGACCTTGCGGTTGTACACGGTGCCCGTCGGCTTGAGCGTGGTCGCGTTGATGGGCTCGAAGCTGTTTCGCGCGAGCATGGCTTCGCCGCCCAGGCCGAGCGCGAACGACTGCGCTCGCAACGGGTAGACATGCGCACCGGCCGATAGACCCAGCGCTTTCGACGACATGATCAAGGGCGACACAAAGAGATTCGCGGCCGTGAGCGTGTCTTGTCCGAGGCTCGCGAACATGCCACGCAGGTCGAACGCCACAACCGGAATGCGATTGTCCGGCGGTGTGCGCCCGGATGGCGGTGTCGCAACGGGTGTCGGTGTTTGCGCGGCGGCGGGTGCCGCCAGCATCGCCAGCATGCACGCGGAGATGGCGGCGACAGACACGCGAGAGAAGATGCCGGAGGATCGCATCGCTGCCAGCGTACACCATACAATCGCACTTCATGACGACCGGCTCGACTGACGCGCTCACCTCCAAACAAGATCTGCTCGACGCCGTGGAACGCGTGCGGCCGTTTGCTCGGCGCACGCCGCTGCTCGATCTTTCGGATCTGGCGGGCCGCTCACTCATTCTGAAGTGCGAGCACCATCAGCCGGGGGGCGCATTCAAGATTCGCGGCGCGTCGAACACGATCGCCGCGTTGTCACCCGACGCGCTCGCACGCGGCGTTGTCACCTACTCCTCCGGGAATCACGGTCAGGCGGTCGCCCTGGCCGCGTCGCGCCTCGGTGCACCCGCCGTCATCGTGATGCCGACGACGGCGCCGGCGATCAAAGTGGCGGGGGTGAAGCGGTATGGCGGCGAAGTGATTCTCGAAGGCACCACGTCTGCGGATCGGAAGAGGCGCGCTGAGGCCGAGGCCGCCTCGCGCGGTCTCACAATGGTGCCGCCGTTCGATCACGCGATGGTGATCGCCGGTCAGGGCACGTGTGGCCTTGAAATCCTTGAGCAGCTGCCCGACGTCGGCACGATCGTCGTGCCCGTCGGCGGTGGTGGCTTGCTCAGTGGTGTCGCGGCGGCGATCAAGTTGATGAAGCCGTCGGTGAAGGTGATTGGCGTTGAACCGGTGGGAGCCGCGAAGATGGCTGCCTCACTCGCAGCCGGTCATCCCGTGACTCTCGAGAAGACCGCCAGCATTGCGGACGGCCTCATGCCGGTGCGGCCCGGCGATCTCACGTTCGCCCACGCCCAGCGCTACGTTGACGCGCTCGTGACGGTTGACGATGAGCAGATTGCGAAGGCGGCGCTGTGGTTGTTCTACGAAGCCAAGCAGGTCGTGGAGCCGAGCGGCGCCGCGACCACAGCCGCCGTCCTGAGTGGACTGATCACGACGCCCGGCCCGGTGGTCGTGATCGTCAGCGGCGGCAATGTCTCTCCAGAAACCCTCTCAAAACTGGCGGTTTAGGACTCGAACGTACATCGCGACGGCAATTACAAAACTGTCGCCAGAATACTCTACATAAGTGTCACCCATGCCGCCCGCGCCGAGTTCGCGGATGATGCGGTAGCGCATCCCGAACGCGTCGCCGGGCTCGAGCCGGGTGGGTCGAAGGTGGGGAGGCGGCGCGCCGCTGATCTGTGTTTCGCCGTCGCTCATTGGCTAGGAAATACTACTGCTGGAGCATGTGTCGGGCGGCCTCAATTCCTGCATCGACCGTGGTGATGTCGCCGTCGAGTTGCAGGTCGTAGAGACGCTTGAGTAGTTCGCCCACCCGCGGTCCGGGCGTGAGTCCAAGCGCGAGGAGGTGGCGGCCGAGCACCAGCGGCGGTGGCGGCGCGTGTTCGACGCCGAGCGCCCGCGCCCGTTCGAGAAACCAGTCCATGGCCGAGCAGTCGAAGTGACCCGTACGGCCCATGCAGTCGGCTTTCGCCAAGCGAGCGAGCAGCTCGAGATCCACTTTTTGCGCCAGTCGTCGAAACGCGCCGTCGCTCACCGGCGTCGGCGATTTGTGAAACATGCCGGGCTTCAGATGCTGCGCCGTGAGTCCGGCGACCGTTCGCCGCACATCGTAGCCATCAATCGTGTGCACGTTCAGGCGATCGAGCAGCGCCATCGCCGGAGCGACGCCGCCTTCTTCGTGACCCGGTGAGCGAATGCGCCCGTCCTTGAAAATCGTGAACGCCGGTTTGCCGAGATCGTGGCACACCGCACCGAGCATGATGGCGGCGGCACGTCCGCGATCGAGATCGTTGATGCGCTGGCGCGCCTGATCGACGACGAGCAGCGTGTGGATCCACACGTCGCCCTCAGGGTGCCACTCGAACTCCTGCTCGCAGCCCACCAGCGCCTTGAGTTCAGGAAAGAGCCTGTCGATGATGCCGAGTTCGAGCGCGAGTGCGAGGCCGATCGACGGACGCTCAGCTCGCAGCAGCAACTTTTCGATCTCGCCCCAGAGGCGCTCGTGGGGCAGGTCATCGAGCGCAATGGCGGCACAGATCCGTTTGGTCTCATCGTCGACCGTCAGATCGAAACGTGCAGCGAACTGCAGTGCGCGGAGCACCCGCAGGCTGTCGTCGGCGAACGTACTGGCGTCGACCACGCGGAGACAGCGGGCCGCGAGGTCCGCGCGACCGTTGAATGGATCGATGGTTTCGTTGGTGAGCGGGTCCCAGGAAATCGCATTGATCGTGAAGTCGCGTCGTCGCGCGGCTTCGATGAATGACAACGCCGGATCGCCCTCAACGCGGAAGCCTTTGTGTCCTCGACCGATCTTCGACTCGCGTCGCGGCAGCGACACGTCGAGGTCGGCGACTTTGTAGACGGTGAAGCTTTCGCCGACGGTGTCGACGCGGCCAAATCGTTCGAGCAGGCCGCGCAGGGCATCGGCGGCGATGCCGAAGACTTCGATATCGAGGTCTTTGGCCGATCGGCCGAGCAGACGATCGCGGACCCAGCCGCCGACGATGAGCGCGCGGCCGCCGGCAGCCTGCACGGCGCGCGCGATGTCGAGCGCGAGCGGCGGCGGCTCGGCGATCGGGAGATCTTGGAGGGGCGGACCTTCAGGTCCGCCCGTGTGCGCACTCATGCGTCAGCCTCTGTTGCTGTACCGCGGCGTTGATATTTCTGCACGAGCCGATCCGCGAATGCTGGTGCGATGACGCTGATGATCGCGAGCCACTTGGCCCGACGGTACGGGTAGACCTCGGCGCGCGGATGTCGGATGCAGTCGACGATCGCTGCCGCAACATGGTCGGCCGACTGCTTCGGTCCGAGGCCGTGCACGTCCTGGCCGAAGTCGCGTTTGATGGCTGAGCGAAATTCAGTGTCGGTCGAGATCGGGTAGACGACCGACGCCACAATGCCGCTGCCCGCGAGCTCGGCGCGCAGGCTTTCGATCAGCCCGACATGCGCGAACTTTGTCGCGGCGTAGACGCTGGAACCCGGAATGCCTCGGCGGCCGACGATGGACGAGATCGCGATGATGTGGCCGGACCGCTGCGTTCGGAAGCGCGCCAGCGCCGCGTGCGCTGAGTAGAACAGGCCCATCACGTTGACGTCGACCAGCCGTCGCATTACGTCGCGCGGCGTGTCCGCGAAGATGCCGTGGTATCCGATGCCGGCGTTGCAGATCATGACGTCGAGGCGGCCGTAGACGTCGACCGTGCGGGCGACCAACTGCTGCATGTCGGCTTCGCGCGTCACATCGCCTGGCACGGCCAGTGCGCGACCGCCGCGTTGCACGATGCCCGCTACGACCTCGTCCAGCCGCTCGACCCGTCGCGCGGACAGGACCACCGTGGCGCCGGCGGCTGCCGCCAGTTCGGCCACGGCGCGACCGATGCCTGACGAGGCGCCGGTGATGGCGATGACCTTGTCGAGGCGCGCGGACGTTGTCACTGATAAATCATATGGTGGTCTTCGGCCGGACCATGTAGAGGTCGGAGCCCCGGACCTTTAGGTCCGGGGTTGTCGCTGCTCATAGAATTGAAGGCTGTGGATCCCGTCATCGCGCTGCTCTCGGACCTTGTTGCTGCCAATTCTGTGAATCCGTCGCTGGTGCCGGGGGCGCCTGGTGAGGCGGCTGCCGGCGAGGTGGCGCGGGCCGCGATGGCCTCGATTGGCCTTGAGGTGACGGTCGAAGAGGTCTTGCCGGGCCGCTCCAACGTGGTCGGTGTGCTGGACGGGCGCGAGTCCGGGCCGGAGATCCTGTTGTGCGGGCACCTCGACACGGTCGGTGTCGAAGGCATGAATGCGCCGTTCACCCCGCGTATTGCCGATGGCCGCTTGTATGGTCGCGGATCGCAAGACATGAAGGGCGGCATCGCCGCGATGATCGGCGCCGCGGCCGCGCTGGCGCCGAACTGGAAACGCGGCCGTTTGATCGTGGCTTGCGTCATTGACGAGGAATTCGAAAGCGCCGGCGCCGAAGCACTGGTCAAGAGCTGGACGGCCGACGCCGCGATCGTCACCGAACCGACCGACATGCAGGTGGCCGTCGCGCACAAGGGCTTCGCGTGGCTGGAGATCACCGTGCACGGCCGTGCGGCGCACGGCAGCCGCCCAGCCGAGGGGCGCGACGCGATCATGGCCATGGGCCGCGTGCTGCACCTGCTCGATCATCGCGACAAGTCGTTGCAGTCGCGGCCGCCGAGCGGCCTGCAAGGTGTGGCGTCACTGCACGCGTCGATCATCACGGGCGGACGCGAACTGAGCGTCTATCCCGACAAGTGTGTGCTGCAGATGGAGCGGCGCACGGTGAGCGGCGAAGAGGGCGAGATGCCGCTGATGGAAGTACGCGCGATGCTCGCCGCATTGAAGTCGGTGCTGCCGGACTTCGAGGCCGACGCGCGGCTTGTGACCAGCCGACCGCCGTATGCGCTCGACCCATCACATGCGCTGCCGCAAACACTCGTCGGCGCGCTCAACCGTCGTCAGATGCCATCGGCGCCAGTCGGCATGTCGTTCTGGACGGATGCGGCGGTGCTGGCCGAGGCCGGGATTCCCTCAGTGCTGTTTGGACCCGGCGGTGCCGGTCTGCACAGCATCGAGGAATACGTGAACGTCAACGACGTACTGGTCTGCCGCGATGTGCTCGCCGAGACGGTGTTGACGATGGTGGGTGCGTAAGCGGTGGTTACTTCTTCTCAGACCTGATTCCGCGCAGCACAAACCCGATATTGGCTGGGCGCTCGCCGAGGCGGCGCATGAAGTACGGGAACCATTCGCGTCCGAAGGGCACGTACACGCGCATGGGGTGGCCTTCCGCCGCGAGAGACGCCTGCAGGTCGCGGCGAATGCCGTACAGCATTTGGAACTCGTACTTGTCGTGGCCGATGTTATTCGCGGCCGCGAACTGTTTGGTCGCCGCGATCATCTTCTCGTCGTGCGTGGCGATGGCGGGGTAGGTGCCGTCTTTCAACAGGATCTTCATGAGCTGGATGTACTTGTCATCCACTTCGCTCTTCAGCTGGTATGCCGCGTCGGCCGGCTCTTTGTAGGCGCCCTTGACGAGGCGCACCCGGGCGCCGAGCTTGTTGACGCGGTGCACGTCACTTTCCGTTCGCTTCAGGTACGACTGGAGCACGACACCGGCGTTGCGGTAGCCGATGCCCCACAGCGTCTCGAAAATCTCGAGCGTGCGCTCGGTGTACGGAGAATTCTCCATGTCGATGCGTACGAAGAAGTTGTGGGTCGCGGCTTCATCGAGGATGCGGCGGAGGTTGTCGACGCACGTGGCGCGATCGATGTCCAGACCGAGCTGTGTGAGTTTCAGCGACACGTTGCGCCCGACGCCGCCTTCGGTGATCTTCCGCATCACATCGAGGTACGCAGCCGTGGCGGCATTGGCCTCGTCTCGCGACGCGACACTCTCGCCGAGAAAGTCGAGCGTCGCCACCAGACCCGCCTGCTCTACGACACGGGCCGCCGCCATGGCTTCTTCGATCGACTCACCGGCAATGAACCGGCGCGCGAAGCTGTTGGTGTCGCGCATGCCGTAGCGCGAGGCGAGCGACTTCAGCCCGGCACTGCGCGCCAACAGATAGAAGATATTTTTCGAAAGGCTGTCTAGCATGGGGAAAACGCTCGCAATGGGGAACGACTTGCGTCAGTGAACAATACGTGGCCGCGCCGGCATCAAATGGTCGATGGACCGCGCGTAGTACTTCAGCACAATACGATCGCGCACGCGCAAGTGTTGACGCGCGCTCACGAGCACGCCACGTTCGATGAGCGCCTCCACCCCTTCATCCACGGCCTGACGGCCATCCGTGACGCCGATGTTGGCGTGTTGCTCGCGCAACGAGCCCAACAGGTCGTCGATGCGTGAGGCCAGTTCGACACGCGTCATCTGCGGACGCACGGTCGCGCACACGAGCGCGGTGGGGAGGATCTTGTGGAGCAAGCCGATTTCCCGCTGAATGCGGTGGGCCAGCGCCACCAGGTCGCGTCGCGATTCCGGGTCGTATTCGATCAGGGGAATCTTCTGACCAAATGTGACGAATGCTCGCGTGCGGAACCCCACCGCATGGCGCACCATTTCGGCGAATTCCTTGGCAAACGGCTGCTTGCGTCGCGTCGCGGCCTGCCGCGCCAGAATCCGGTCCTCAAGGACCAGATCGTACGCGATGGCCATCGGCACCACGTAGAGATGCGTGCGATCAGCGTGCAGCGCGGCCTGTAACAGGCCCGTCTTGGGCGACTTCAATTCGCCGCTGTAGCTGCGACCGCCCTCGGCGTAGTACAGCACGTCTTTGCGGGTCAGCACCTCCGCCACGTAGCCGCGGAGCGTCATCAGATACGCGGGATCCTTGCTGTTGCGGCGAATGGGAATGGCGCCCGTCACATGGCGGTGAATGAACCCGAGCGCGCCGCCAAACAGATTGATGCCCGCGGCCACGAGCGGCGGCCGAATGCCCAGATCGTCGAGCGCCAGCGGTTCGACGAGATAGTCGAGATGGCTCTTGTGATTCGACACCCACACTACGTGGCCGTTGGTGACCGCCTCCTGCGCGTGTTCGCCATGTTCGTAGATGCGCTCGACCTTGCGCAGAATCGGGTAGAGCGGATGCGCGAGCGCGCGGTAGAAGCGATACCGTTGCGTGGTCTGCAATTCGTCCAGGTACGCGACGACGCGCGCCTGCGCATCAGCGTCAGACTCGCCGTCGGTGCCTTTGAGATACTTGGCGACATCTTCGCGCGCCAGTACGGCGGCAGCGATGGCTTCGCGGGTCACGGGAGGAACTATACCAACTGGGACCGCAGACATGTCCAGCGTCCGTGTTCGGTTTTGCTACAGGGCCGCAATGACGGCGTCCGTGAACGTCGTCGTCGTGGCGGAACCGCCGAGGTCGCGCGTGCGCGTGTGGCCGTCGACCAGCACCTTGCAGAGCGCCGTCATGATGCGATCGGCCGCCGGCGCTTCGTCGATATGCCGCAGCATCATCAGCGCAGACTGCAGGAGCGCGGTCGGGTTCGCCAGATTCTGTCCGGCGATGTCGGGCGCGCTGCCGTGGACGGCTTCGAAGACCGCGTACTCCACGCCGAGGTTGGCGCCCGGAACGACGCCGAGACCTCCCACCAGGCCCGCGCACAGATCCGACACGATGTCGCCGTACAGGTTGGGCAGCACGAGCACATCAAACCGCTCCGGCACCATCACGAACTGCATGCACGCCGCATCGACGATGCGCTCTTCGTAGGCGATCTCGGGATACTTCTTTGACACGTTGCGCGTGCACTCGATGAAAAGGCCGTCGCTGAGCTTCATGATGTTGGCCTTGTGGATGGCCGTCACCTTTTTGCGTCCGTAGCGCCGCGCATACTGAAACGCGAACTCGGCAATGCGCGTCGACGCGACTTCCGTGATGATCTTCAGGCTCTCGACGACGCCCTTGACCACGACGTGCTCGAGGCCGGCGTAGAGGTCTTCAGTGTTCTCGCGAACGATGACGAGGTCCACGTTCTGGAAGCGACTCGCGACGCCTGGGAGGTTGATCACGGGGCGCAGGTTCGAATACAGATCGAGCGCCTGACGCAGACCGACGTTCACGCTCGTGAAACCTTCGCCAACCGGCGTGGTCACCGGGCCCTTGAGCGCCACTTTGTTCGTGCGCACCGATGCGAGCAATTCCTCGGGAAGTGTGTGGCCGGTCTTCTGAAACGCGATGAGTCCGGCGTCGTGCCGATGCCAGTCGATCTTCACGCCCGTGGCGGCGATGATGCGAACAACAGCCTCTGAAACTTCCGGTCCGATCCCGTCGCCGGGGATGAGCGTGATCTGGTGCGTCTTCTGCGTCATGAGCGTCTTTCAATGTTAGCCGATCACTTCTCCCAAACCGGACTACCATCTGCTCAATGCTTCGAACCTTGATTGCGCTCTTGGCCATGCTGGGCCTGCAACAGCCGGTCGCGCCCGCGCCGGGGGAGTTGTCGGAAAAGGTCGTGGCACGGGATGGCAGCGCGCTGCCGGGTGTCATTGTCACCTTGCAGGCGCCACCTCCCGCAGCGCCGCGGCAGGTGGTGGCCCGAGGCGACGGGACGTACCGGTTGGACAACGTGGCTCCCGGGACCTACTCGCTGCAGTTCGAGCTCAACGGCTTCGCGACCTATACCCGCACGCGACTCGTCGTGACGCCGGGGCAACAGATTGCCACGATAGTCGGGCTCGATCATCTCCCGGCGAAGATCGACCTCAGTCAGTTTCCGCTGCGCGAGAGCAATGTGGATCCGTCAATCGTTCTGGTGCCTGGAGAGCAGATCGTCGGCATCGAGACATCACTCGGCACGTTCCACATCGCCGTCGACACCAAACGTGCGCCCATCACCTCGGCGAATTTCTTGAAGTATGTCGAAGCGGGCCTGTACGACAACGGTCGCTTCCACCGCGCGACGCGCGCCGACAACTACACACCGGTGCTGCCCAGCCGCCCGATGATGAACATCATCCAGGGGGGCATTGATCAATCGCGCCGCTCGCAAGGCTTCCCGGCCATTCCACTCGAGCGCACGAGCGTCACCGGCATCAAGCACGTTACCGGCGTCGTCTCCATGGCAAGGGGCACGGGCGCCGATACCGCGACGTCTGACTTCTTCGTGCTCCTCGACGATCAGCCGTCGCTCGACTTCGGCGGTCTCCGCTTCGACGATGGCCAGGGCGGCGCCGCGTTCGGCCACGTCCTTCTCGGTCTCGACGTCGTCAAAAAGATTCAGCAACAGCCGGTGGACGGGCAGAACCTGACTGCGCCGGTCATGATTCGTCGCGCGTGGCACGTGGGAGGCATTCGATGAAACGTGTGCTGTCGGTGAGTGTGATTGTGGGTGTCATCGCGCTGTCGATGACGACGATGGTGTCGCGTGCGCAGACGCCGGCCGCCGCGCCTGTGCCGGTGTTGGCGGCGACGCCGTTGCGGCCGATTCCCGAGCGATTGAGTGACGCCGACTTCTGGTCGTTGCGCGACACGCTGTCGGAGCCGCCGGGCGAGTTCCGGTCAGAGAATCTGGTCTCGAACGAAACGATGTATCAGTGGCCCATCGCCGCGTTGGTCAAGACGGTATCGCCCGGTGCGGTCTACATGGGCGTGGCGCCGGACCAGAACTTCACGTACCTCGCGGCGCTCAAACCGAAGATCGCGTTCATCGTCGACATTCGTCGCGGCAACGTGTTGCAGCACTTGCTCTACAAAGCGCTGTTCGAAATGTCCGCCGACCGCGCAGAATTCGCGGCCCGGCTGTTCTCGATGCCCAAGCCGACAGGGCTCGCGCCCAACGCGAGCGCCCGCGAGTTGTTCGACGCGATCTACATGCAGAAGGCCGATCAGAAATTGTTTGACGCGAACACGAAAGCGGTCATCGATCTGCTGACCGTCAAACACGGTTTCCGGCTGAGTCCCGGCGATCAGGAGCAGTTGTCGTGGATCTACGGCTGCTTCTTCACGTTCGGCCCAGACCTGACCTATCAGGCGTGCGAGACATCGTCGGCCAGCCGCGGGTTTGGTGGCGGCGGAGGGCGCTTCGGTGGATTCGGGGGCGGCAACGCCTTCCGCAGCTTTGCCGACATGCAGTTGCAGACCGACATGGCCGGCGTGAATTATGCGTATCTGGCCAACGATGCGAACTTCCGCTGGATGAAAGACTTCGAAGCGAAGAATCTGATCGTGCCGGTGACCGGCGATTTCATGGGGCCGAAAGCGATCAAGGCTGTCGGTGGCTGGGTGCGCGAACACGGCGCCGTCGTGGGCGCGTTCTACACGTCGAACGTCGAGCAGTACCTGTTCATGAGCACGACGTGGGGCAATTTCTACGAAAACGTTGCCACGCTGCCCCTCGACAGCGGCAGTGTGTTCATCCGCTCCGTGCCGAGTAACTACGTGATGCCCGCACAGGCTGGTGCCCGTGCCGCGTCGATGCTGTGTTCGATGAAGGATCTCGTGACGGCCTTCGACGCGGGCATGATCCGCGGCTACGCCGACGTCATTCGCATGTCGAAGCAGTAGCCGCGCCCGTACGGCGCTCTAGCGGATCGCGCCGAGCGGCTCGCACAGTGGCCCCGGGCAGACGCCCCAGGCCACGCCCTGATGCGTGTTGCAGGCGCGCGACGGGTCGTTCGAGTAGGTCCAGCTGATGTCGTTGCACTGGCCGGTAGCCTTCAGCCCAACCTCGTTCGTCGGCGGTGTGGGGAACATGACCGGGTCGATCCGTGTGTTTGTCGCGAGCTGCAGACGCGACAGGCTCCAGGCGGAGAAACCATCAACCGTGGCTTTGAGGTCGACGAAGCCCGGCGCGAGTCCTCCCAGGAGGAACCCGCCGGTCGAATCCGTCATGACGAACATGCCGGCATTCGGGCCGGAGACGACTTGCACCGTCACGCCACTCATCAGGGTGCGATTGGGATAGACGGGTGAGACGCGCCCGCTGATCGTGTACCGCGATTGCTGGACGGCTGCATGCACGCGGCCCTCAAAACCCTGATATGTCGCGCGAAAATCCAGCTCACCGGCGGTGATCACGGTGACAAATCCACTCGCCGAGATCGTGGCGATGGCCGGGCGCAACGACTCCCAGACGGCCGCCGTGGTGACATCAATCGTCGTGGCGTCGGACTTCGCCGCACGTGCGGTGATCTGAAAACCTGCACCGGACGGCGCTCCGATCGTGAGGCTGACCGACGAGATCGTGGCGGCCGGCGGTGTCGGACTGGTCGGTGACGACGCGGAGCCACAGGCCATTGTGACAAGGAGTGCGCTGAGGACGAGGGATGTCTTGACCATGCACCGAGCATGACGGGGTTGGTCCGTCGTGTCTGTGCCGGACAGCACACGACTATTCGCGGCTGTCGAACCAGAACAACGTGAGTGCGCCGGCGAAGGCGAGCGCGAGCAGTCCGTTCGAGGCGCCGTGCAGCATGCCGAACTCGCGTTTCACCGGGTCGGTATCCGCGAGCGACGCGATCGTGGTCGTCGACGAGGAGCGAATGGCGTCGATCTGCGGCGTGATGACGATCGCGGAATAGGAGGAGGCGGCCAGCATCCCGATCAGGACGAGCAGCTGGAGCTTAACGCGGCGGGGGCGTGGTCCGAGCGCGGCGCGCACACCGAGGAGCAGGCACTGCAGTGCGCCGGTCGCCCAGAGGATTTGCTGAAACTTCCAGAGCATGGCGCCAAAGAGTTCGCCCGCCAGTGTGCGGCCGGCCACCGGGTCGTGCGACTGCAAAACGGCAAACACGGTCGGCGCGGCGACGCCACCAAGAATGGCGAGCCCGCCAATCCAGATCGCGGACAACAGCAGGGACGCGAATCTCACTGAACTCATCTTTTCACCTTTTGCTAAACTGTGACGGCTTTGACTCATCAGAAGACCTCCGATGCTGCCCAGGAACAACGGAATGCCGCACTGATTCAGGCGTCGCCGACATTGGGCGCGCGCTTTGAATCGCGCGTGTTGCCGTTCCTGCTTGATCCCGGTGCCAGCAACGCGTCCAGTGGGCTGTCCGAGGGTGACGCGACTCGATTGGCGGCCATCGAGAAGACGGCCGCCGCGATTGCGATCAAAGCCGCGGCATCGCTGGCGCGCGCAGGCGATATCGATCATCTCGGCGGCGGACTCGATCTGATTCCAGCGCTCGTGATGACGCTCGCGAGCGTCGACTACGACAGCCGCCATTTCACGATCGAGCACGGACATACGAGCATCGGGTACTACGGCGCGCTCTCGGCCTTCGGGTTCCTCGACGAGTCGCGCGTGATCGATGCGTTCCGTCGAAGTCTCGACATCGCCGGCCACGTGTCGTGGGTGCCTGGTGGCACACAGCTGAGCTCCGGACGACTCGGCGTGATGGTGCCGGTCGGCACGGGGCAGGCACTCGGCCTCAAGGCCACCAAGGGCGATCGCTCGATGGTGGTTTGTCACACGGGCGACGCCGGCTGGGTCTCAGGTCAGGCGCTCAACGGGTTTCTCGCGGCGAGCCTGCACGGCGCGCCGATTACGTTTGTCATGCATCGCAACGGCATTCAGTTGTCGGGCACGACGGCGCATGTGCTCAATCGCGATCCACGACCGGTCGTGCAGAGCCTCGGCATCGAAGTGCTCGAAGTGCCGTCGCTGCATGACCGCCCGGCGCTCTTTCAGGCCTATGCCGATGCGTTCCGCCTGGGCCGCGAAGGCAAACCGAGCCTGATCTTCCCGGTCGGCTATCGCTCGACTCCGTCACAGAAAGTCACGCTCACGACGTTTGGCGAGATGCACGGCATCACGGCCGATGTCGCGTACTTCGCGAAGGATCACAACGTCTCGATGGACACCGAGGCGTGGATCCCCGGCGTGCAGATGAGCTACCGCGACGTGCATTCGATGATCGAGTGCTTCTTCTACGTGAACGGGCTCGCCGGTGGCGAAGCGCATCACGATGGCGGCATGAAAGGCCGCGAAGAAGCGCCGGTGCTCGCGCATCCGATGATGCAACTCACGGCCGACGAAGCCACGGCGCTGGCGGCGCTGCGTTCCGCACCGCCACGGATTGTTGTGACGACCGCGCGTCCGGCGAAGGGCTCACCGAATCTGCTGTTGAGCGATGCCGATGTCGCAGGCATTGTGCTGCCGGGCACCGACAGGTGGGTGTCTGCGCGCGCGGGCTCGGAAGCCGCGTACGCCGCGGTCGCCAAGGCTCATGCCGACAAGATGTTCGTCGTGTCGTGCGACCTCGATCCATCGACCAAGCTCGGCAAGGCCGTCGCGCTGATCCCGAAGAATCACCATTTCGAACTGAGCATCGAAGAGCAGGTCGCGACGCTCGTCACCAATGGCCTCGCCTTCACCGGCGCCGGACCACAGTTCAATGTCGTCTCGACGTTCGCGGCCTTCATGGAAGGTATCGCGCGCGAGGGCTTCGAATTCTGGCGCTACCAGCGCAACCTGACGGGGCCGAACGAAGGACTCAACGCCACGATGCATCTGGCGCACGTCGGTGCCTGCACGGGCCGCGATCACTTCTCGGGCTGGAGCTTCGACTGGATCAACCTCGGGCTTGGGTACATTCCGTTTCTGCACCGCTTCTACGCGCCGTCCGATGCGCGCTCCGCGTTCATCGCGGTCCGTGATGCCGCAGCGCACTACGGCGGACATATCGTCGCGATCCCGCGCGACAATATCCCGGTGCTGACCAAGCAGGGATCGAAGGATCCGCTCTGGTTGGCGACCGATCCGTGGACATCAGCCACCGCGTACCGCACGAACCCCGGCGCGAAGGTCGCAATTCTTGCGGTTGGTGCGCCGGCGTACCTGGCCGGTGAAGCGATCGATGCGGCGATGGCGAAGGGCGTGGCTGCAGATGCGTACGTGATCAACGGCTTTCCGCTGGCCGATGACTTCATGGACAGCATCGCGTCGAAATACAGCGCAGTGCTCACCATCGAAGACGGTCTGATCGGCACGGGCAATGCGGGCCTGCGCGGTTTCGCGGCGCTGGCCGCCGGGCACCTCGGGAGTCGCGTGGCGCTCGAACACTACGGCCTCGGCAATCCGCAGGTCGCGCCGTCTGAACACTTTATCGCCGTCTGGAAGCACTTCGGCATGACGGCTGAGGCGCTGACCGACGCGATCGTGCGCAACAACCCCTAAATAAAGCCGGGAGTTAATTGCCAATTAACTCCCGGCTTTATTTGCTGTCCTAGGAGTCCTGATGTCTCGTCGCGTCGTAACGTTCGCGGTGTTCGTTCTTGGCGTGGCATCGCTCTCTGCCGGAGCCTTTCTTCACGCCCAGTCGCTCGCGCCCGGTGTGCGGGAAGCATCGTGGTCCCCCGACGGCAAACGCCTCGTCGTCACCTGGTTCGATCAGCTGTGGACGATGACGCCAGACGGTAAGGATCAGAAGCGCATCTCGATGACGGCCACGTCGTTCACGAGCGAACGCGACGCGGCGTTTTCGCCTGACGGCAAAACGATCGCGTTTGCGGCCGAGAGCAACGGCCAGTTCGACATCTGGACGGTTGCCGCCGGTGGCGGCGCCGCGACCAAGATCACCAGCGATCCCGGTGATGAGCGCTGGCCATCGTTCGAAAAAAACGGGCACATTGTCTACGCCCACCGCGCCCCCAGAGGCGCGTGGCAGATCTACCGCAACGCGACCACCGCCAAGATCACGAATGACGACGCCTCAGAGTGGCAGCCGCGTGTGTCGCCCGATGGCAAGTGGGTGGCGTTCGTCTCAACGCGGGATTCTGACATGGACGAGACAGACATCTGGGTCCGCGAGCTTGCGCCCGCGGCAGATGCCAAGCCCCGAACGATTCGTGTGACGAAGACGGTCGGCGCTGAGAGCGCGCCGACGTGGTCGCCCGACAGCAAACGCATCGCGTACTCCGCTGGGCTCGGCGCGCAAGCGGCCGTGTGGGCGATTCAAGTGCCGACTGGGGCGGCGGCACCGGCGCCGGGCGGCGCCGGCCGCGGCGGTCGCGGGGGTGGCGCACAAAACGATCCTGCCGACGCGCCGGTGCTCGCGTCCAAACACGGCGGCATCCCGGCATGGTCTCCGGATGGTGAGCAACTCGTGATCGCCACGCTGACGCCAACCGATCCCGGCTACAACGGCGATCCGCGTCGCAATGATGACGACGTGCCGATGTTGTTTGCGGATGCGAAGGACTACACGTTGTGGCGCGTGGCCGCGCCGCGGCCCGTAGATGCGAATGCGTCGACGGTGTCGACCTCAGCGGCCGCATTAGCCACGCAGTTTGGCGCGGCATTCGATCGTGTGTGGACATCGTTGAAGTCGCTGTACTACTCGAACGGCACATCCTCGACGGCATGGGATGCTCTGCGTACGAAGTATCGCGGTGCCGCGGCGTCGGCCAAAGACGCGAAGGCCGCGGAGGATGTGATCGATCAGCTCGTGGCTGAGCAGCCGCTGATCAAGCTCGGTGCCGAAGCCACGCGTGCCGTCGTCACGTCAGGGAATCCGCTCGCGTCTGAAGCCGGTGCGGAGATTCTTCGCAAGGGCGGCAACATCGTTGACGCGGCGATTGCCGTCGACTTCGCCCTCGGCGTGACCGAACCGGATGCGTCGAGCATCGGCGGCGACGGCATGGCGCTGCTCTTCATGAAGGGCATGTCTGAGCCGATCGCGATCGACTTCAAGGACATGACGCCTGGGCACGCGACGGGCGACAACGCGAAGATCTTCAACGCGAACGGCACGCGGACCGCGCCCGATGGGCCGAGTGTGACCAACATCCCCGGCATCGTCGCCGGCATGGACTTGCTCTACTCGAAGTACGGCTCGAAGAAGGTGAGCTGGGCCGACATCATGGCGCCGGCGATCAAGATTGCCGATGAGGGCTTCATCCTGGATGAAGCGCTGCCGACGACGATCGCGGAGGGGCGCTCGCAGTTTTCGAAGTATCCCGAGTCGATGAAGGTGTTCATGCCGGGTGGCAAGGTGCCGAAGGCCGGCGATCGGTTCACGAACAAGGACTATGCGGAGACGCTGCGCACGCTCGCGAAGGAAGGCGCGCAGTCGTTCTATCGCGGTTCCATCGCCAAGCGCATCGTCGACGACCTCGCCGCCAACGGCGGCATCATCACCGCTGAAGACCTGGCGCAGTACCGCGCGGTCGAGCGCAAGCCCGTGTCGGGCACGTATCGCGGACACCTCGTGTTTTCTGCGCCGCCGCCAGTGAGCAACGGCGCGGACATGATCGAGAAGCTGCAGATTCTGAATAACTACACGCCCAAGCCGGGCGCAACCTATGCCACCGACGCGGATCTGCTGCACTACCTGATCGAGTCGTGGCGCGTGAAGGACGCCGGCACGCGCATCGCGGATCCGGATCGGTGGCCGATCGACTACGGCAATCATCTCGAACCTGGCCACGCGCTCGATCGTTTCAAGTTGCTCGACAAGAGCAAGGTGTGGGTCTCGGCCGGCGGGGGCAGAGGCCTTGGTGCTCCCGCTCCATCGCTCAATCAGTCTGGTCTGGTCGAACCGGAGTCGCGGATCGGCACGGGCACAACGTCGTTCGCACTCGCGGACGCCGACGGCAACATGATCGTGTTCACGCAGACGCTCTCGACCTGGGGCGGCAACTACTACGTCTCGAAGGGTCTCGGCTTTCTCTACAACGATCACTTCCGCGGTGGTCGCGGCGGCACCGGGTACGGCGCCATGTTGCCGTTGATGCGTTCGTCATCGACGAGCGTGCCGACGATGCTCTTTGCGCCGGTGCCGGTGGATGGCGGGGCGTACGGCATTCCAGGATTCGCACCGAAGATGGCCGTCGGCTGCGCCGGCAACGCGTGGATTCCGGCGTCGGTCTACAACATCATCTCGAACGTCATCGATGGACACATGGACGCGCAACATGCGATCGAAGCGCCGCGCATCATGATCGGCAGCGGCCCGGACGGCAAGGCCCGCACGCAGATCGAGGATCGAATCGCGCGCTCAATCCTCGCGGACCTCGAAGCGCGCGGCCACGCGTTCCAGAAGATTGGCCGCAAAGGCGAAGTGCGACAGGGCTATGCGTCGGTCGTCATCGTCAATGCCGCGAAAGGCACCGTTGAAGCGGGTGCCGAGCCACGCCGCAGCCATGGCGCGGTGGGAATTAACAAATAGCCAGAGACAGCAAACGGGAGGCGACCCAATCGGATCGCCTCCCGTCGCTGCTCGTCCATCGGATTATTAGCCCGCCTTACAAACCGCCTTCGCCTGCCAGTTCCCGCCGTTCTTTCGGTCAGCCGGGGCGTCGCCCCATGTGCCCTTGAACGTCTCGATCAGCGTGTCCTCTGTCTTGCCGTCTGCGTCGATGTAGGTACCAGACCAGTAGTAGATGCTGTTCTTGAGTTCGCCTGATGTGTAGGTCTGCTTGAACGAGCAGTTCTTCGCTCCGCAGGTGCCCGTCGTTGTCGCCGTGCCGAGATCGTCCTTCGACGTGCCGGTCACTTTCCACTTGTCGTCCTCGCCGTCCCACTTGATCTTCCACGTGAAGGGGCCCATGTTCTTGCCGTCTTCAGTCCACGTGCCAGTGAAATCGCAGTTCCAGATGTCCGGCGTCTTCGCCGAGAGGCGGCTGCCCAGTGGCAACAGCAATGCGAACGCCGCCGCGCCAAGTATCAATGTTTTCTTTGTCATGGTTTCCATCTTAGACCGGCGCTATCGGCGGCAGCGCGCGTTTGTGGTCAGACACGCGATTGAGTTGCTCGATTCGTGCCGCGACATCAGCGGGCACCGCCGACGCACCTTGGCTGAGATAGGTCTCCAGCATTTCGTAGCTGAAGCCCATCTCGGCTTCGTCAGTCTGACCGGGCCAGAGGCCCGCGGTCGGTGGTTTGGTAATGACGGGCTCGGGGACGCCGATCTCGCGGGCCAGTGCGCGAACTTCGCTCTTGAGCAATGCGCCGATCGGCAGCACGTCGACGCCGCCGTCGCCGTATTTCGTGTAATAGCCGAGTGTGATCTCGCTCCGATTGCCCGTGCCGGCCACCACGTAGTTCATGGCGTTGGCGACGTAGTACAGCGACGTCATGCGCAGTCGCGGCTTGATATTCGCGCGCGGAAGCCGCTGCTTGATGTCGACGACATTGACGGCCAGCTTCGGCTGCTCGGCCTTGAGCGCGTCATCGAGCGTGCCGCCGAGCGCATCGAAGGTGCTCGACAGGTCCACGCGAACAGTGGGAATCGAAAACGCGTCAGCCACAAGGCGCGCGTCGGCTTCATCCTGCGGCTGGCTGTAACACGGCATCAGCACGCCCAACACATGTTCCGGCGTCGCCATCTGACACAGCCGAGCGACCACAGCCGAATCAATCCCGCCGCTCAACCCAAACACAAATCCATTCGCGCCGGCCGCCGCCGCGCGCTCCTTTAACCAGGACGAAATCTTCTCTGCACGCGTCATGGAAATATTTTATACGTAGCCCGCCGCCTACACCCGTCTATGTGTTTGTCAGGTTGTGGATGGCTTCTATGGCCGGTGAGTTGGGCCAGACGTGGGGCGGGCGCGCAGTGTAGCCGGCGTGGGCGAGTTCGCCCTGGAAGAAGACCGTTTCTGATGCGATGAAGACCAAACGCAGCGCAATGCGCGCGAGGAGATACAGCTGCGTGACGAGGAACGCCCAACTCATCGAATCCCAGGCTTGCGGCGAGGCCTCCAGCCACAGGCGTAGCACCATCAGGAAGCCGATGCCGTTCAGGAGGTACAAACCGAAGGCGCGCAGCGGACGACGACGGAGGAAGCGCATGGAGGCGCCGAGTGCGCTGATGACGCTGCGGCGATCTTCAACGACCATGCGGACCTTGGCGAAGTCGAAAATCAGGTTCACGACGAAGAGAACGGCGGCAAAGGCGATGTACAGCGCGATGCGGATGAGCATGCCGTCAAGCTCCACCGTCATGTTCCGCGTGTAGTGGTTGTAGATGTGATCAAGCAGGAACGGATGCAGGTATCGGAACAGCATCCAGTACGCCGCGAGCATCACGATGCTCAAGCGGAGCAGCCGCCCCACGTAGGCGCCGCACGCCGAGAAGAAGCCCGCGGTGCGCACCGCGCGGCCGCGGGCGAGCCGATCGACGATGCCGCCGGTCAGAAAGATCCACAACACGCCGTAGAAGACCGCGGCGGCTATCAGCGTGGGGTTCAGCGACTGACGATCGGCGATGTCGCTGAGAATCTTGAGCGTGCCGCCGAAGCCAACAATCTCATGCGTGAACGTGCGGCCAATACCCTGCGCCTGCGCGGCGAACTCTGCAGCCCAGCCCTCGTGCCAATTCCACGCGGGTTTCTCGGCCAGCACGCTCGAGCCGAGGTGCTCGCCGATCATCGCACCGAGTGCGGCACCGAGCGGCAACGCTGTCGCGAACGTCGTCAGCAACAGCGAGAGCGCGAGTACTGGCGCGCCGATTACTCGTCGCCAGCCTTCGAGGTAGGCGGCCAGGACGGGTGTCTTCACGCGCGCGACCGGCAACGTCGGCTCAACTGAAGAAGGCATAGCTCAACAGCACCTCTTCCGCCCACGTCGTCCAACGGAGCATCCAGCGCTCAATGGCCCAACCGGTCTGCGGGCTGGCGGTCCAGGAATTGTTCGTCATCTTCACGTCGAGGAGCAGCACGTGCTCCGGATCGACTTCCACTTTCGTGATCCGCACCGGCTTCGCGTAGGTGAATGTGCGCCACGCCGCTTTGCCGTCCCAATGCTCGAGCACCGTGGACGCATCGGCGAACGTCACTTTCACGTCCACCGGGAAGACCCCGTCGCCGAGGCGACGCACGGCGACGACGCCATCGAAGCCGGCAGCGGTCTTGGTCTGGCTGACCTGGGCCACGGCGTAGTCGAAAACCGCGTTGCTGCGGTACACGGCGTCGAAGAACCAGGTGAGGTCCTGTCCGCTCACTTCATTGGCAATCGCAAAGAACTGCTCCGGCGTTGGATGGTTGAAGGCGCCGCGCGCGAAGTGTGTCGCCAGAATCTGCTGCGTCGTCTTCCACCCGAGCATGCGCTCGAGCGTGTTCAACCACAGCGCCGTTTTGTTGTACGTGATCGCACTCGCCGAACCGGGCCAGTATTGCCATGTCGGCGTCGACTGCAGATCGTTGCGTGCGACGAGGCGATAGGCGTCGAGCCGGTCGCCCGTGATCTCACGCGTCCAGGTGGCGTCGTTGAACGTCCACGGAATGAAGCCGCCAAAGTAGCGCTCCACGACGACATACGGGCCGAGCGCTTCCTGCTCGGTCGCCATCGCGCGCGCGGTCGAGTACGTGTTCAGGCCCTCGTCCATCCACGCGTGCTCGAATTCGTTGGTGGCGACGATGCCGTACCAGAACTGATGGCCGGCTTCATGGATCGTGACGGCGTCTGGCTGCTCGCCGTGCATCGGGATGCGCCAGCGAGTGCCTGCGGTGAAGAGCGTTGGATATTCCATCCCGCCCGTGCTCGCCCCTTGTACGCGCGAGTTGAAAGCCGTTGCCGGATCCACGATCGTGATGTGGCCGTACGGGTACGGCCCAAACCACGTGCCGTAGTTCTTCAAAGCGATCGCGGTGGCGGTGAAGTGCCGCTTGGCCTGATCGTCGCTGTTGTGTTCGGGCTGCAGTAGCAGCCGCATTTCCACAGGTGGCAGGCCCGGTGTCTGGAATGTCTGCGTGCGTTCGACGAAGTCGGGGCTCGTCGTCCACGCGAAGTCATGGACGTCGTCCTGAACGAATCGATGTGGCCGAAATTCTCGCCCCGTAGCGCCGACGACCCAGCCGGATGGCACCTGAAGTGTCACGTTGTAGGTCCCGAAGTCAGAGAAGAACTCGGTGGCGGCGTGGAATTGATGACAGTTCCAGCCCGCGTCTTCGAGCACGCCGAGTTTCGGGAACCATTGCGCCACGAAGTAGTAGTTGCCCAGGACGCCGGTGCGCGAATACGTGCGCGGCACCTGCGAGGTCCAGGCCATGTCCAGATCGATCGATTCACCGGGGGCGACGGGTTTCGCCAGTGGCACGCGCAACACTGTGCGATCGTCGGCGTTGTTGTCATCGGGTGCGATGAACGTGGCGGAGGGCAGCAGGTTTTCGCCGGTGGCGAGCGCGAGCGTCGTCAGATCGATGAAGCCGCGATCCTCGGGCGCACGTCCGAGGAGACCGGGCCGGCCGAGGCGCGTTTCTCGCAGCCAGGAGGACTGGTCGTTGCGCCAGGCATTCCAATACAGATGGAAGCGCAGTTCCGACGTCGGGTGTTGCGTGATGTTGCGCCAGGTGATGCGTCCCGTGCCCGCGATCGTGTGGGTCGCCGGGTCGAGACGTGCCGTGAGGGTGTAGTTGGCGTTGCGGGGCGAGAGCGCGGCTGGCTGTGGCTGCGCGGGCGATGCACCCATGGTGGGCCCAGCGACGAACCCGGCAATCAGCGAGACAAACAGGCCCCAGCGCGCGCGCACGACGGCGATGCTAGCAGAGATTCAACGTGCGAAATGCTGCACGAGCGCCGTGACGAGCGCGTCGATCGTGAACGTCTCCGGCACGATCTGGGCGTTGATGCCGAGTTGCTCGGCGGCTTCGGCAGTCACCGGACCGAGTGCGGCGACGACCGTGGTCTTGAGCAGGTCAGCGGCCTGTTCGCTGCCGATGAGACTGGCGAATCGGCGGACGGCCGTCGGGCTCGTGAACGTGACGGCATCCACGCGTCCTTCGAGCAGCTGCCGGTAGATGTCCTGCGCTTCCTTCGACTCTGGCGAGGCGCTCGCCGTCGTGTAGGCGACCAGATCCGTGACCGTGGCGCCATGTCGCGCCAGTTCAACGGCCAAGGTGTCGCGCAGGAAATCTGGTCGCACGATCAGCACGCGCTGGCTGTCGAGTGACCCGGCGGCACCGATGGCCTCCACGATGTCGTCGATGCGCACTTCGGGCATCACGACGTCTGGCTTCACGCCGCGCGCCAAAATACGGTCCGCGGTGGTCGGACCAATGGCGCAGACCGACACGTTGCCAAGCGCGCGCATGTCGCGCGGACCCGAGAGCAGGGCGCTGAAGAAGCGCGTGACCGAATTGGCGGAGGCGAAGATCACCCACTGAAACGCATCGACCGATGCGGCGGCACGATCAATCGCCTCGGGATCTTCCGCCGGTGCGATTCGAAAAATCGGCGCTGCGATGGTTTGCGCGCCGAGCTGCTCGAGTTCATCGGCCAGTTCGCGGGCCTGATCGCGCGAGCGCGTGATGATGATGCGTTTGCCAAAGAGCGGGCGCTCGTCGAACCAGCGCAGGTGTGCGCGCAGGCTGGCGACTTCGCCGATGATCAATGTGGCCTCGCCCGCATCGGCGCCGTCGGCCAGATGTGTGAGCAACGCGGCGATCGTGTGGCCTTCGGTACGCTGCGTGGTGAGCGTGCCCGAATAAATCAGCGCGGCGGGTGAGTCGGGTGTGCGGCCGTGCTCGATGAGTGCTTGCAGAATCGCCGTCGCGAGTCGTCCGCGAACGTTGCAGATGATCGTGCCGTCGAGCCGCGCGAGCGCGGCCCAGTCCACGTCGGGCAGCGGGTCGTCGCTGCCTTCGCTGCCGCGGAGCAACACGACCGCGTCGCCGCTGCCGGGGTAGGTGAGCGGAATGCCGGCATACGCCGACGCGCCGACGGCTGCCGGGATGCCTGGTACGACGTCAAACGGGATCCGCTGCTCGTGGAGGAACATCGCCTCTTTGGCGCCGCTATCGAACACGAACGGATCGCCCCACTTGAGCCGGGCGACGGACAGCCCCTCGCGCGCCTTGTCGGCGATCAGCATCGAGAGCGCGTCCTGCGCCATCATGCCCTCGGCGGGTGCGCCGGCCTCGATCTTCTCGGCGTCAGGCCGCGCCCAGCGCAGCAGGTTGGCGACCGCCCGGTCGTAGATCACCACGTCGGCAAGGCTCAGCAGGCGCAAGCCCTGCACGCTGATCAACCCCGGATCACCGGGGCCGGCACCGATCACACTGACATGTCCGGATGTCTTCATCGCTGGCTGGTCATCTGCTGAATGGTCGGGGCGAAATAGCCCCGCTTGGTGCGCACCACGGCGTCTTGTTGATCCACGCGGACCACCACAGTGCGCCACGCGCCATCGCGCTTCGGATTCTTGGGGCTGTAGCCGATCGTGTACTGGCTCACGAGTTCATCCGCGATCGTCTGATACACCGTCGCGAGTTGCGGTAGCAACTCGAGGAAGAACGCGCGGCCGCCGGTCTCTTGCGCGAGCGTGCGCATCACGAAGTCCGCTTCATTGAAACCCTTGGTTGGGAAGTCGTTGCGCGACTTCAGCCCGATGCAATAGATCAACACTTCGGAGCGCTTCGCGGCGTCGAGCACCGCATCGTATTCGACGAGGCTTGACGTGTCTTCACCGTCCGACAGCACCACGATGGCCTGACGACGGACCTGAGCGATCGACTCGGCGCGAATCTTCTTCAGCTCGGAGAGCGCGATGTAGATGGCGTTGTAGAGCGACGTGGATCCGCCCGGCGTCGTTTTGCGGATCGCGGCCTCGAGCAGCGCGCGGTCGTTGGTAAACGTCTGCACGACCGTGGGACGACTGTCGAAGTCGATGATCTGCGCAACGTCCTGCGGGCCGAGGCGGCTCGCGAAGCCGATGGCCGCCTCCTGCGCCGTCTTGATCTTGGTGTCCATGCTCGTGCTTGAGTCGAGCAGGATGGAGAGCGCGATCGGTTGACGTTCTGAGGTGAAGAAGGACACGTCCTGCTTCACGCCGTCCTCGAAGACCGAGAATTTGTCCTGCGGGAGGCCGCCGAGGAAACGCTCGCCGTCCATCACCGTGACGTTCAGCGACACGAGGTCGACGCCGCTGCGGATGACCTGCTGCGGCGTGGCGTGGGTCAGGGCGACGGTCGAGAGCGCCAGCGTGAGCGCGAGCCGCTTCACTGACCGGCCCAGCGCGGCGCCTGTAGCTTCAGGTCTTTGCGCGTCAGCTGTATCTCGAGCTTCTTCGGCGGGATCATCTGCTCTGGCCGGCCGTAGGTCACCTGGAGTTGGTTGGTCAGCATCGTGGCCAGTTCGATCATTTTCGGTGGTAGCGAGAGGCGGTTGAGCAGCGACAGCGTGGCGCCACCGCTGCCCTTTACGCCTTCATCGATCAGCGCGCTGCGGTCGCGCGACTCGGCGCTCCCGAGATTGGTCGATGTGCTCTGCATGGCGACAATCCACAACGAGGCGTTCGCATTCCGCAGGGCCTCGAGCGCCTGCTGACGGCTGGAGTTGCTGAACTCTTCGCCGCTTTCGTCCACGAAGGCCACGATGATCTGCCGAGGGCCCGGCTCCCGGTGCAGGTCCTTGGCGGCATCGATGACGGCATCAATCAAATAGGCGCCGGCACCCGACATGGGAAAAATCCGTGACACGGAACGCACCAGAATCGGCGCCGCGTTGGTGAAGCCCTGCACCGGTGTCGGCCGGTCGCCAAACGTCGCCAGCGACATCGTCGAATCCGGACTCGTTTTGAAAATCGCCGTGATGAACCCGTTGAGCGCCTGATGGAGCTCATTGGGCAGGCTCTGCGTGACTTGACTGTTGTCGACGAGGAGCGCGATCCGCATCGGCGTCTTGGCGGCCGAGGCAATCGCCAGCACCTCACGCGACTGGTTGTCTTCCTTGATCGAGACGTCGGTGAGCGCCAGGTCCTTGGCCACAGCGCCGGACTTGTCGGTCACAGACACATACACGTCCCGGGTTCGTCCCTTGGCCTGCGCACCGGCCTGCGGCACCGCTGGCGCTGACACAAGAACGCCGGCGATGATGAGCACGGTCAGGAGGGACGTTCGGTGGAGCGTCTGCATTGGGGCCTCTTGGCTCCTACTATAGCGAGTACCATCATCTATATGGGGCTCAAAGACTTCGCCAAGAACTCGCCCAGAGGTCAGCGGCTGAGCATGATGGGGTCGCTTGGTGAGGTGGCCAGCCTCGGGTTGTCGTTCGTCATCGCGCTGATGATCGGCACCATCGGCGGCTGGTGGCTCGATCAGAAGTTCGGGTGGAAGCCGTACGGATTCTTTGGCGGATTCTTCATCGGCTTGGCCGCCGGCATCCGGAACGTCTACTTTGTGACCCGGAAATACCTCAAGTAGATGCTCGGCACTCCGTCTGAGGCCCTCTCGAGGATTGAACGGCGGGCGATGTGGACCGCCGTCGTGTTGGCGGCGCTCACGCTCGTCCTGCCGCACGCCGGTCCGCCGGTGGCCGCCGGCGTGTTCGGCGGAGTGCTGATCGTGGCCGTGAGCTATTGGGCCATCAAGCGCGGCGTGAACGGCCTCGGCGTGGCGATGGAACAGGGCGCCAACGCGCGGGCCCGCGCGGCCCGGGCACTCATCATCTTGGTGGGTCGCTACGCTTTACTGGCTCTAATTGCGTACGTTATGATTGCGCGTTTGCGGTTGAGCCCAGTGGGGCTGCTATTGGGAGCGTCGGTGATTCCCATAGCGGTTGCAGTTGAGGCGCTCGCAACGACTAAAACCAATGGAAAAGTTTGAATTCCCGCTGCTGATCGTCCACTGGGTGAACCTGATCCTTGGTCCGTTGGCCCAGATGTTTCAGACCGCGATCGGCCATCCGCTCGTGCCGGACCCTCACACGCACGAACTGATCCCGCCGTTCATGGTCATGGTGATCTTCGTCGTCCTCTGCTGGACGGTGCTGGGTCTGGCCATCAAGTCGAGCCTGTCGGTCGAGAATCCCGGCAAGCTCCAGATCATTCTTGAAGATGTGGTGGGCGGTCTCGCCAGCATGCTCGAAGAGTGGATCGGACCGAAGGGTCGCAATTTCCTTCCGCTGATCGGCACGCTCGGCTTCTTCATCATCAGCTGCAACTACCTCGGCCTGTTCCCGGGCTTCATGTCGCCGACGACCAGCATCAACGTCACGGTCGGCTGTGCCATCACGACCTGGACGTTCTACCACCTGCAGGGTTTCCGGTCGCAGGGCGTGGGCGCGTATCTGCTGCACTTCGCGTTCCCTCCCGGCGTGCCCAAGGCACTCGCGCCGATCATGCTCCCGATCGAGCTGATCAGCCACATGTCACGTGTGATGTCGCTCTCGCTGCGACTCTACGGCAACATCTTTGGTGAGGATCTCGTGATCGCGATCCTCGCCTTCCTCAGCCCTTGGTGGCTGCCGATCTTCCCGCTGCCGATGATGATCCTCGGCTTGATCACGGGCGGACTTCAGGCATACATCTTCGTGTTGCTGAGCATCATTTATCTGCAGGGCGCAACGCACGTCGAGCACGGGGATGACCATGGTGGTCCCAACCATGGTAGTGAACATGGCACCCCCGGCCACGAACATGGCGACGCCCGGGATATGGCCGCGATGTCCGCGGTATAAACGTACGTACCCTTCAGGAGGCAATGTGAATAAGCGTTTGATGTTTGGAGTGTTGGTGGCGATCGCGGCCGTGGCGACGACTTCACCGGTGTTTGCTCAGGCAGCCGAGGCCGCGCATGCGGCCACGGGCAACAGCGCAGTGGCGATGTGGTCGATCATCACGGCGGGCTTCGCGCTCGCGATCGCAGCGGGCCTCGGCGCGCTCGGTCAGGGCAAGGCGATTGCGTCGGCGACCGAAGCGATCGCGCGCAACCCCTCAGCGGCCGGCGAAATCCGTGGCGTCCTGATCCTGGGTCTCGTCCTGATCGAGTCACTCTCGATCTACGTGCTCCTGATCTCGCTGATCCTGTTCTTCCTCAAGCCGTTCGGCGCGTAACTCACCAACGGACATGAATTGACCGCGCGCGAGCTCACCGCTCGCGCGCGGTTTTTTATTCGGCGCCATGAATTCCCGATCGACACGCTGGGTGGACGCAATTCTGTTGCTGATGGTCCTCATCTGGGCCGTTAACTACAGCGTGATCAAGCGCGCCTTCCTCGAAATTCCACCGCAGCCGTTCAACGCCGTGCGCGTGCTGATCGCGACGGCCGTGTTCCTGATCGGGATGTGGATGGCCGCGTCGGCGGCCCGCCGTGGCGTCAACGTCTCGCGGATCTTCTACACGAAGTCGCGACCGACACGGAACGACCGCTGGCTGCTACTGGGCCTCGGCCTCATCGGCAACTTCATCTATCAGTTGGCGTTTGTCGGCGGCGTCGCCCTCACAAGCGTCAGCAACAGCGCCCTCATCATTGGCGCCACACCCGTCGTCGTGGCGCTGACAACGGCGGTGATCGGCCGCGAACGCATTGGCCGGCTGCACTGGCTCGGCGCGGCGACATCCGCGTTCGGCATCTATCTCGTGGTGGGCCATGGCGCAGAGTTCGGCGGATCGCACATCAAGGGCGACCTGCTCGTGATGACGTCGGTGATCTGCTGGTCGATCTACTCGCTGGGGGCCGCGTCGTTGATCAAACGACATTCACCGCTCTTCGTGACCGGCATGACG
Organism: Acidobacteriota bacterium; assembly: GCA_947467605.1. Taxonomy (GTDB): domain Bacteria; phylum Acidobacteriota; class Vicinamibacteria; order Vicinamibacterales; family SCN-69-37; genus SCUN01. The sequence goes on along the minus strand of CANIII010000012.1, from coordinate 82,195 downwards.
TTCGCCATCGGCTGCGTGCCCTACGCGCTCGCCGTCTCGCCGCAGATGATGCACGTGTCCTGGCTGCACCTGTCGGCCTACGTCTACATCTCGATGGTGCTCTCGGCGCTCCTCGCGCTGTGTCTGGCGTATCTCATCTGGTACACGGGCATTCAGGCGATTGGCGTGGCCCGCACGTCGCTCTATTCGAATCTCGTGCCCGTGGCCGCGATGGCGGTCGCGGCGCTCTGGCTGGGCGAGCCGATGACGTGGATCAAGATCGTCGGCGCGTCGGCAGTGCTCGCTGGTTTGTTTTTGACGCGCCTCGGCCGCACGTCGTCCCCGATTCCGCTCGAAGAATAGCCATCCCGCGAACGTGTTACTTTGGAACCAATGAAGTCGCACTACTACAGCGCCCATGCCGTGGGACTGCGAGCGGAACTTGGGCTCGCCGTGTCGCGCGACCAGATGCGCGCGCTGCACAAGAAAGATGCCTGGCGTCACTTCCTCATCGCGGGCCGGCAGTTCGCGATGCTTGGTCTCGCGACCTGGGGGCTGGTGCACTTCACCAATCCGCTCATCTGGGTCCCGCTCGCGTTCGTGCAGGGCTTCACGGTCTTCAACTTCACCGTGCTGCTCCACGAAGTGCTGCATCACTGCGTGTTCGAGAAGCGTCATGCGACCGTTGAGCGCATTCTCGCGCTCGCGTATGCGATCCCCTCCGGAATTTCCGCAACGCAGTTCACACGGTGGCACCTCGACCATCACGCGGAACTCGGATCAAACGACGATCCGAAGCGACACTATCTCTCACCGAAGCGCGTCGAGCGTTGGTACAAGCTGCTCTACGCGACGCCGGCGCTGTTCCCGATCTATTTCCGTGCCGCCGCACAGGAAACCGCAACATATCCCGACGACGTGAAGCGCCGGATTGGTTGGGAGCGGAAAGTGTCGATCCTCTTCCATCTCTCCGTGGCCGCCGCACTCTGGACGACATTCGGATTTTCAGCCGCGTGGCGTGCCGATCTCTTTCCGGTGTTTTTCGTGTTTCCGATTGCCTTCACGCTGAACCGACTCGGCCAGCACTACGACATCGATCCGTCAGACCCTGCGAAGTGGGGCACGCTCATGCGTGGTCACTGGTTCTGGGATTTTGCCTACATCTACTCGAACTACCACCTCGAGCATCACTACTTCCCGGGCGTGCCGTGCTATCGACTTCCGGAACTACAGAAGACGTTGGTGCCGTTCTACACCCAGCGCAAAATGCATTGGCTGAGCTACGGCAAGCTGGTGTACGGCTGGATCGTGCTCAACAAGACCCCGCATACGGATTGGGATCTGGCGTAGTTATTCGAACCGCAGCGATTTCAGAAACGCGGTCGCACTCGCATCCCACTTCGCCATTGTCTTCACCGGGCCAAGCACTTTGACGAAATACGGACCGCCCGTCGTCTCGACGTAGACGGCGACCTGGCGGAATCCCGGTTTGTTGAAATGTTCCGCGGATCCCGGCGTCACTTCCGCGACGAACGTGCCGCTCACATCGACCAACGTCAACGTCACCCGCGACGACGACGCCGGGGAGACCTGCGCCTCCTTCGACGACCCCGCCCGCCCCGCCGGTGAAATTGACGACGGCGCTCCGTGTCGTCGCGACGGTGAGCAACATGTCAGCGGTGGCGCTGCCAAATCCGTTGCCGCTATTCCCTGTCGCCGTGACGTGTAGTCCCAGCGGACCGGCCAATGCGGCATTCACGCTCAACGCGAGTACGAGTCTGAGTTCATCGACCGTGGGCAACATCGCGGCCGATAGCACGTGCAAGATCACGGAAACGGTTCCAGTCGTCGCGACATCAGCGGCAGCGAACTGCCGTTGGGTCGTCACAGTGAACGTGGACGGCCAGCCCGTCGTCGGCGGTCAGACGGCGAAATTGGCGGCGCAAGCGGCGCCTCACAGCATTGACGTGCACAACGACTTCGTCTGCGGGCGAATTCCGCAGCCAACAGTCGTCAAGAAGTGATCAGGGAGACAACCAAGTGGAGAAGGCCATCGTGACCAAACGCAATTCAGTTCTCGCCCTGGCATTTGTCACGGCACTCGCCGCCGCCACCTCGTCGCTCGGAGCCTTCGCCAATGATCCAATTCCCGGCGTTGACATCATGATCAAGCGGAATCCCGGAGGCATCGCGGTGCAGGCGAAGACCGATTCGGCCGGACACTTCACGCTCAGCGGCCTGACACCTGGCAAGTACACGCTCCAACTCGCCAGCAAGAGCCTCGATATGGCGATTCGCAAGCTCGATCCCAAGGGCGCGAGCCACATGGTGTCGATCAAGATCGGCCTTTCAGCGACTGATCCAAAGCCGTTGCTCTCGGCCGAGCCCATGGTGCGTCCCGGCGCCACGCAGGACCTCAGCGTGAACTTCACCATTCCCGAATCGAAGCCGGCAGGGTCCGCGACGGCCAAGCTCCCTGATTACGTCGGCACGCTGGCGCTCGGCGGGATGGAGCAGCGTCAGTTGCAGACGACGGTGATTACCGATGCGGCGGTGCCGGGAATCAGCGATCAGGGCGCCGCCGGCGGTCTCAGCAGCTACATGCGCGTCACGAGAGACGCGTGGGACAAGATTCAGCGCAACCGCATGGACGCGGAGAACATGCTGATGCTCGTGCGCGTCGGCGACGTTGAGAGTGTCAAGCAACTGCTCATGAAGAACGGCAGCGCCAAAGAGCTCGAGATCATGCTCAGCCCGGACTCGAAGCAGGCGAAGCAGTTGAAGGCGACTATGGTCATGGCCGGTTCCAAGGTGCGCGTTTCGATTGCCGGGGCCTGAACGCATGATTCTGCGATCTGCGTCATTGACCATCGTGTGTGCTGCTCTGTGTGCGACGGTGGTGTCCGCACGAACACCGGCCGTGCATGATCTTCAGCTCACGGCAAGTCCCGCGGCGACGACGGTCGCCGTAGGTGGCCTCGTCACATTCACGCTCACGCCGCGCAATGCCGGAAGTGCGTCGGCCGCGGCAGCGACGGTGAAGGTGACCGACCTCGTGCCGACGGGCTTCACATTCGTCCAGGCCACTGGCACCGGATGGACGTGCGCTGCGCCGAATGCGACGTGCACGAATACCGCAGCCGTCGCAGGAAACACGGCGTTCGGGGTGATCACCCTTAAAGTGACGGCGACGACCGCTGGCAGCTACAGCAACTTCTGCGCGCACATTGCCTACACCGGCTCGACCGTTGACGATGTGCCAACCAACAACAATCCTGCGTGCGCGACGGTGGTTGTGCAGCCGCAGACGCACGACCTCAAGCTCACGATGTCAGTGGGCGGCACCACATTCAATGCCGGCGATGTCGTCGAGTTTGCGCTCCACCCTTTCAACGCAGGGACCGGACCTGTGCAGGTCGACGGTGACGTTCCCTGTGCCGAGTGGCTTTACCGTGGCGCAGGTCACGAGTCAGGGACACTGGAATGGGTGCTCGTCCACCTCGCCCATCATTTGCCACAATTCGTTCGGGCCGGCCGTCGCAGGGAGTAATCCGTTTTCGGACATCACCGTGCGGCTCACCGCCGTGACGATGGGGCACTATCAGAACATATGCGCAACCATTGCCTACACCGGCACGCCAGGCGACGTGAATCACAGCAACGATCAGGCTTGCGTCGCGCTTTCAGTGGCAGCTGCACTTGCGCATGACGTCCAGATCACCGCGACTCTGTTCCCAGCGACCGTGCACCATGTCGGCAACGCACTGACGTTCGACTTCGCGCCGTTCAACCGCGGAGCGGGTTCTATTGGTGCCGGCGGCGTGACCATCACCGGCAGCCGGCCGGCTGGGCTGCCGGCCAACTCGGCGTTGCAGCTGGATTGGGACTGCTCGGCCAGCAGTGGGCTGATGTTCTCGTGCACCTATCGTGGCCCAACCGTCGTCGCCATGCAGCCCATCGGGCAATTCATCTTCGCGACCGTCGCGCAGTCCGCTGGCTCCCTCACGTTTTGCGCCGACATCCGCTACAACGGCCCAACCCCCGAGACCAGCCTCAGCAACAACCACAGCTGTGTGTCCACATCAGTTGTCGCGTTGCCGCAACACGCCGCCAGGTTCGGCCCGTCTGTCCGCCATCCAGATCGGCGTTAGAAGGCGCTGAAGGGATACATCAGCATCGGGTAGTTGGCGAAATACTGATAGAATACTGATATGACGCGTAAGATTGTCCAGACGGGTTCGTCGCTGGCGGTGACGCTGCCTCGCGAGGTGGTCGATCGTTTCGGGCTCAAGAAGGGCGATGAGGTCGAGGTGTCGGTCCATCCGCAGTCGGGCGCGATCATCGTGCGCACGACCATGCCGCACTTCGAAAACGGCAAAGTCAGCAAGCGATTTGCCGACCTCGCGCAGGGCTCACTCCGCCGGTACGACAAAGCCTTCAAGAAACTGGCGGAGTAGCCGTGTTCTATCTCTCCGTGGCCCAGATTCAGCATCTCCACGCGCTGCAGACGAAGACGTTTGGTGGAGCGATCGGCATTCGTGACCTCCACGGTCTGGAGAGCGCGGCCGCCAGGCCGGCAGCGACGTTCGGCGGTGAAGATCTGTATGCGGATGCCGCCGCCAAAGCCGCCGCGTTGATGCACTCACTGGTCTTGAACCACCCATTCGTTGACGGCAACAAACGAGTTGGTGCCCATGCGGCGATCGTCTTTCTCGAAGCGAATGGTTGGGAATTCCTGGCGACGTCGGATGAGTTGATCGATGTGACGCTCGGCGTCGCCGGCGGTGAGATTGAAATCGGCGCACTCACGATCTGGTTCCGTCAGCGCATCCGATCTGGCGAGTGATCCCACACCGTGGGCGAGCCCGTCTAGCGCACGTCGCTCATGGCGCCGAGCAGTCGTTCGATGTCGTGCTCGTTCACATGCATGTGCGGCGCAAAGCGCAGTGACTGTCCGCGGCGACTGATGTAGATCTGTTGCGCACGAAGCGCCGCCGCGACGTGCTCGGCGGAAGCGAAGCCGTCAGGGACGCCGGCGCCGATCATGTGCGGACACCGATGCGCAGCCGGGGCAAGTCGAAATCCGAGTCCCTCGAGGTGAGCGGCGATGCGCGCAGTGATCGCACCCAGGTGAGACGCGATCGCGCCAACACCCCAGGTCTGAATCTGCTCCAGCGCCGCAATGACTCCGGGCAACTGCGTCGTCGCCTTTTCGCCGACGTCGAAGCGGCGAGCGCCCGGCAGGTACTCGTCGGAGTAGTCGGCGAGGGCCGTGAAGTCGTGCGCGTTCGAGCGCGCGAGCCAGCTTTCCTCGAGCGGGCGCGCATGGTGCCAGCGTTCGGCGACGTGCATGATCGCCGTGCCGTACGGACAGAGCAGCCACTTGTACGCAGCCGCGATGAGAAAGTCTGGACGGACCTCATCCATCGCGAACGGCATCGCGCCAAGCGACTGGGTGGCGTCGACGACGAGCGCACTCCCGAGGTCGCGTGCGGCGCGGCCAATCGGCCCGAGATCGATGCGCGCGCCGTTCGTCCAGTGACACGCGGACATCGCGACGACCTTCACGCGCGCGTCGATCATGGCCAGAATCGCACGCGTCCAGTCGCCGTCAGCTGGTGTGGGCACGGTGACGATCTCCGCGCCTCGTTCCAGTGCCGTTCGCCGCCATGGCAGCACGTTGCTCGGGAACTCGTCGGCCATCACCAGGATGCGATCGCCCGCCTGCAGCGTCGGCTCGATGGCGCGCGCGGCCGTGCTGATCCCGTAACTGACAGATGGCACGAGAGCGTACCCTTCCGCATGGCCACCGAAGAGATTGGCGGCAAGCCCTCGAATCGTCTCGGCGTCATCGAAAAAGTGTTCTGTCGTCCTCGTCCACGGATGGGACTTCTCGGCCGTAGCCGCGATCAATCGCCGCCGCGACTCGTTCAGGATCGGCGAGTAGTACGCGCAATTGAAATACGCGACGTCGTCAGGGACGTCGAAGAGATGGCGGTACGACACCTAACGCCTCACAACGAACGGGTCTACGATCCGAACACCAGCTGCTGCGAAGTCTCTGCGGTTGCGAGTCACCACGGTTAGGTTGTGAGTGAGCGCCGTGGCGGCAATGAGGCTGTCTTTGGTTGGCATGGCTCGGCCGGAGGTCCGCAGCCGCGCGAGGAGTTGCGCCCACGCCAGTGCGGTGGTGGATTCCCACGGCACACAATGCAGTTGTGCGATACCCGCGTCGAACCAGGATTCGAGCGCCGTGCGCTTCTTCCCCTCGGGCAGGAGGAGAATGCCGAACCGCAGTTCACCGAGAATGATCGGATCGATGGCGATCTCCCGCTCGTGGGCTCGCAGCCAAGCGATCGCGCGTGGATCCGGAGCAGGCCTCGTCGGCTCGCTGAGCACGTTGGCGTCGACCAGATACTTCACAGGTCGTCCGTGGAGTCCGAATCGATCGACGTGAAGTAACCCTTGGCGGGGCAGGCGAGTAACCAGTCGATGGTGCCCTCACGGGTAGATGGCTGTCGCATCACGAGGCGATACTCGCCGCGATCGACCCGCTCGATGTCGAACTCCTGCCCGACCTCAATGCGATCGCGGCGGCGCAGTTCGGCCGGCAGCACGATCTGTCCCTTCGATGAGACGACGGTGGTCATGAAAGTAAGATAGTGTCTTACTCGGCGATCGTCAAGGTTGTGGCGACCGTGGGAGACGGTATTCGGAAGCCGCGCCGACATCGTCGGTACCGTGGTCCGTGCCCGCCCGGTTTCGCTGCGCATCGTTGGTGTGGCGCCTGCAGGATTCACGGGCGCCCGCCTCGGCGAACACATTGATATCTGGGTGCCGAGCAACCTCGTGCGGCGACTGTCTTCGAGTGCAGGACAGGGAACGCTTGAAGACGAGGTACCGAACCTTGTCTTCGTCCGGCTGACCCCTCGGGCAACGTTTGGCATGAACGCGATCGGCATCACTCGTGGCATCGACGTGTCCCTCGGAGGCGTCGCTGCGAAGCGCTTGCCCGGAGGCACTGCTTCCTCTACGCTTCGGACGAGGCCCGATGCCGAAAATCCAACGTCTGCTCCTGCGCTGCGCGGCGGCTCTGTGCCTCGCGAGTGCCACCCTGTTGGCTCAGCAGAGATTCACGAGCACCACGTCGCTGTTGACGCTCGACGTATCTGTCCTCGATCGCGACGGCAACCCCGTCACCGACCTCGCGCCGAGCGATTTCGTTGTCACCTTGAACAAGGAGGCGCGGCTCGTCCAGACCATGGTGTTCCTCGCGACCAACACCAAGACCACTGCGGAGTCAGTTCGCGCTGCCGCGGCAGGATCCGCGCCGGTACCAAGCTCTTCGGCAACAGCATCCGACCCGAGCCGCGAGCCGGATCCGAAGCTGCTCGTCATCATGATCGACGACAACTCGATCTATCCGACCGACAGCAAAGGGCTGTTCGTCGCGGCCGAGCGTTTCATTGACACGATTCCGGCGCGCGACTGGGTCGGGCTCGCGAGCACGAGCGGGCGGATGACGGTGAATCCGTCCCTCGACCGCGCGCCGCTGATGAAGAACTTGAAGCGCGCGTTCGGATGGATGAACGACCCGCGCAGAGACACCAAGCCATTTGTGGGACTCATGGAGGCCCTGGAGGCTGATGCGAGTGGGGGCTATCTACTTGACGTCATCGCGAAATATTGTGGGGTGCCAACAGGCCCATCGAAGAACCTGGCGCTGCTGCTCGCAGAAAATCAATGCGCCCATGAAGTCGATCTGAAGGTGCGCAACAACGCCACATTCGCCCGCATCGCGACACGCAACCAGCTCGACACCTACGCCGCGGTGATCAACGCGATGGCATCGGCAACAGGAGTGAAGCAATTGGTGATTCTGACTGGCGGCACCGCACTGCGGCCGGTAGATTCACTCGATTTCGTTCCCGTGGCGAAAGCCGCCATCGCGGCTGGTGTTCAGATCACGATGCTGATGGAAGAGCCGGGCGATGAAGTGGCGCCCCCGGGCTTTGTGCAGGACCAGCGACAAATGCTCCAGCAGGCGGAGACGCTGGCCGAGATGAGCGGCGGACAGTTCTTTCGCGTCGTCGGTCAGGCCGACCGGTTCTATCAGCGCGTGCTGAAGTCATCGTCTGCCATCTACCGAATCGGCGTTGACCTACCGAAGAGCGTCCCGTCCGATGGCAATTACAAAGTGGAAGTCACCGTCAAGCGACCTGGCGTAAAGGTGCTCTCCAGCCGCTATGCTGCGCCACCCGTTCCGAAGGTCATGCTGACACCGGAGCAACAGATGCAGCACGCGATCACGACCGGTGAGCCGCTGTACGCGCTGCCGGTGCAGATGGCCGCAGACATCGCTCCAGCCCGAGCCAACTCGCCGATCGCGATTCAAGTGAGCATCGATGTTCCTGGAGAAATGCCCGGCCCGATCTCAGGCATCCTGGGAGTCCTCAGCCCAGACCGTGTTCTCAAGACCAGTCGTCACGATCTGATCCGTTCCGGCGACGGCAAAACATACATTCTCGACCTCCTTGTGCCGGCGAACGTTGGGACCTACGAGCTTCGCTTCGCCGCGGCCGATGCATCCGGCGCGGTTGGCGCGGTCACGCGAACAATCATCGTGAAGGCCGGGCTCTGATGCGCCACTGTGTGGGTGTCATCGCCGCGGTCATCGTGGCGCTCAGCATTCCGACGACGCACGCCGCCGTGCAGCAGCCTGACGCAGCGACGCTGCTCGCGCGAGCCGCGGCATATCTTGATTCGTATGAAAGGGCGTTCTCCGTCGTCGTGGCGGAAGAGACCTACGTGCAGGAGCTCCAGATCGACGCGCGGCCAACGACGCGATCGTACGGCATGGATCAAACCGTACGGAAGGAGCGGACGCTTCGTTCGGACGTGCTGCAAACGAGCATCGGCCAACGCGAGTGGGTGGCGTTTCGTGACGTCTACGACGTCGACGGCAAGGTTGTGCGTGATCGCGACACGCGATTGCAGAAGCTCTTTGTCGACACGCCGGCACAAGCTCTCGAGCAAGCCCGGAGAATCGTGGCCGAGAGCGCACGGTTCAACCTCGGCACGTTGCGGCGCGACATCAATGTGCCGACGATGGCGTTGACGTATTTGCGTGGATCGAATCAGTCGCGATCAGCCTTCACCGTTGGTGGGCGCAAGGATGTGGGCGGTGTGCCGGCGGTCATCCTCGACTTCAAAGAACGCAGCAAGCCGACGATCATTCGCGCGGCAGACGCCGATCTTCCAGCGACCGGACATTTCTGGATCGACCCAGACACCGGCCGCGTGCTGAAGAGCGAGGTCTCGGTCGCCGACCGCAGATCCTCTGCCAAGATCACCGTGACCTACGGCGCCGTGCCCAAGCTGACCGTGTGGGCGCCGATCCTCATGATCGAGGAATACACCGGCCCCGAGACCATCCGCGCCCAGGCCACGTACTCGAACTTCCGCCAGTTTGCCGTCTCGGTGGATATCAAGTAGCGCGATTCGGCGTTCGCTATTCCTCGGCGCGCCGCCTAATCCACGTTCGCAGCGAGCACCGCGGCCAATAGTGCCGTCAGCGGCTTGCCGCGATTGGCGTTGACCGTTTCGATGTGGCGCACCGCTTCTTCGCACCGCGCACGCTCGCCAGGCGTCAGCACGCGCGTGAGTGACTGGATGTCGATCGCGTCCTGCGGGCGGTCGGGTTCTGCGGCCAGCACCTTCAATGCGAGCAGGTGACCCACCGTGGCGACGGGGACCGTCAGGCCAGCGACGAGTTCGATGGGCTCTGCGTCCCGGCAAATCTCGGATTCGATGCCTGACGATGCGAAGAGGAGGTCGATGAGAATGCCGGCGCCCGTTTCGCCTGGAGGCAGGAGGCGAACGGTCGCGAGGCGATCGAGGGCGCGCTGTTCTAACGTGAGCACGAGCGTGAATCCGCCGGCGACGAGATCAGCCACCAGTGCCTCAGCCGTCGCGTCGTCGTCGACCGCCACGGCTAGATCAACGTCACGTGTGAATCGTGGTTCTGCGCGAGCGGAGACGGCGAGTCCGCCGATCAGGGCCCACCGCTGGCCTCGCGCCGTGAGCCGTCGCCCGACGTCGGCGAGGGCGTCGAGTAGTCGTGTGGTCACTGTCGTTCCGGCTGGGGCCCGTCGCCGTGTTCTGCGCCGGGCCGGCGGCGCAGCCACTGGTCGACACGGTCGGCGATCTCTTGCGTCGTCTCCGAGGGAAACTCGCGCCGCAATCGCTGCCGTGTCATCTCGACGCCGGTTGCCATCAAGTCCAGCGCCGTGCGCAGGCGATCGGCGACGAGGGATGGGTCTGCAGACGAGGCCATTTCGGACATTCTATGACGGGGAACGAAAAACGGGGCAGACCGTCCTCCGGTCCGCCCCGCCTTCTTGCGATCGGATGTCTTTTACTCCTGCGACCGCTTTGGCCGCAGGTTCGCCTGCAGCACGCGCTTGCGCAGACGCAGGCTCTTCGGCGTCACTTCCACCAGCTCGTCATCATTGATGAACTCGATCGCCTGCTCGAGACCCATCTTGCGCGGTGGGATGAGGCGGATCGCTTCGTCGGCAGAGGACGCGCGCATGTTCGTCTGCTTCTTTTCCTTGCAGATGTTCACGTCGAGGTCGTTCTCGCGCGCGTTCTCGCCGATGATCATGCCTTCGTACACTTCCGTCGTCGGGTCAATGAAGATCTCGCCGCGCTCCTGAAGCGCCGCGATGGCGTTGGCGGTGGACTTGCCCTGACGATCCGACACGAGCGCGCCGTTCTGACGCGAACCGATCGGGCCGTGCCACGGCTCCCAGCCGTGGAAGATGTGGTTCATGATGCCAGTGCCGCGCGTTTCCGTGAGGAACTGCGAACGGAAGCCGATGAGGCCGCGCGCTGGAATGCGGAACTCCAGACGCGTGCGGCCGCTGCCGTGGCTCACCATCTTCGTCATCGTGCCCTTGCGCTGACCGACCTGCGCAATGACGACGCCCTGATAGTCGTCGGCGACGTCGATCACGAGATCCTCAACCGGCTCGCTGCGGACGCCGTTGATCTCCTTGGTGACAATCTCCGGGCGCGAGACCTGAATCTCGTAACCCTCGCGACGCATCATCTCGATGAGAATCGAGAGCTGCAACTCGCCACGGCCAAACACCTTCATCTGTTCCGGCGTGTCGGTCGGCTCGACCTTGATCGAGACGTTCGCGATCAGTTCCTTGTCGAGGCGGTCCTTGATCTGGCGCGACGTCACGTAGGTGCCGTCACGACCCGAGAACGGGCCCGTGTTGACGCCGAAGATCATCGAGACCGTCGGCTCATCAACGGCCACGTGCGCCAGCCGAACCGGATCTTCTGCGGCGCCAATGGTCTCGCCGATCATGATGTTCTCGATACCCGCGAGACAAATGATGTCGCCGGCACCAGCGGACTCCACGTCCACGCGCTTGAGGCCGTCAAACACCATCAGCTTGGTGACCTTCGTCTTCTGAATGCTGCCGTCGATCTTGCAGACCGAGATGGCGTCGCCGACTTTCACCGTGCCCATGAACACACGCGCGATCGCGATGCGTCCGAGGTAATCGCTCGAGTCGAGGTTGGCGACCAGCGCCTGCAGCGGCGCCGTCTGGCTGCCCTTCGGCGGTGGGATGTGCGCGACCACCGCGTCAAACAGCGGCATGAGGTTCTCGCCCGGCACCTTCAGATCCGTCGTCGCCGTGCCGTCGCGCGCCACGCAGTAGAGGACCGGAAAGTCGAGCTGATCTTCCGTGGCGTCGAGGTCGATGAACAAGTCGTAGATCTCGTTCAGCACTTCCTGCGGCCGCGCGTCCGGACGATCGATCTTGTTCATGACGACGATCGGCGTGAGCCGGCGCTCAAGCGCCTTACGCAGCACGAATCGCGTCTGGGGCAGCGGGCCTTCCGAGGCGTCTACCAGGAGCATGACACCGTCGACCATCGAGAGCACGCGCTCAACCTCACCGCCGAAGTCGGCGTGGCCTGGCGTGTCGACGATGTTGATCAGGTTGTCCTTGTAGTGAACGGCCGTGTTCTTGGCCAGAATCGTGATCCCGCGCTCGCGTTCGAGGTCGTTCGAGTCCATGACGCGCTCGACGACGCGCTCATTTGCACGAAAAGTGCCGGCCTGACGAAGCAAAGCGTCGACCAGCGTCGTCTTTCCATGGTCGACGTGGGCAATGATGGCGATGTTGCGCCGGAGCGGGTTGGCGATCTCCTGCGACTTCTGATGGGGCAAAGACATCCAACCAGTATATTGCAGGGCGCGGACGACGCGGTAACGCAGGGTTCCGGGGGTTAGATGTCGGATCGACGGTCGTTTCTCACGAAGTTCGTCGCAGCGGGCGGCACATTCATCGGTGCGAGCCTCGCCGGTCTGGCGGGTCTGATACTCAGCCCCAGGGTCACGGCCGCGGGCCGGAAATGGCGTAAAGCCTTGCCAGTAGCGGAGTTGCCGGCTTCGCTGCCGTTCGCCGCGGTCCTCACCGAACGACACGAAGACGGCTGGTACCGCACAAAGCGCCAGAAGGTCGTGTTCATCGACAAGGTCGGCGACGAGTACAGGGCGCTGTCGGCGACTTGCTCGCATCTGGGCTGCAACGTGAAGTGGGAGGCGACCAATAACCAATTCAAGTGCCCGTGCCACGGCGGTTGCTATGACCGGTCGGGCAAGGTGCTCTCGGGACCCCCTCCGCGCGCGCTAACCGCTGTCAGCATTCGAGTTAATGCGACGACGTCGCAGTTAGAAGTCGAGCTGTGAAGCCCATCCTCGATTGGCTCGACCATCGCGTCGGCCATCGCGCGATCCTGTTCTACCTCCTGGAAGAGAAGCTGCCGTCCGGCACCGGCTGGTGGTTCACGCTCGGCAGCGTGCTGCTGTTCACCCTCGGCGTTCAGATCCTCACGGGCATCCTGCTCGCGCTGTTCTACGCCGCGACGCCCGACCACGCGTGGGACAGCGTGCGCTACGTCACGACGCAGGTCCTGGGCGGCAGCTTTCTGCGTGGCCTCCATCACTGGGGCGCCAGCGTGATTGTGGTCGCTGCGCTCGTCCACATGATCCGCGTCGTTGCATTCGGGAGCTACCGTAAGCCGCGCGAGGTGAACTGGGTCGTCGGCCTGCTGCTGCTGCAGGTCATTCTCGCCTTCGGTCTGACGGGCTATCTGTTGCCGTGGGATCAGCGCGCGTACTGGGCCACCACCGTCACGATCAACATCGCGAAGCTGACGCCGATGGTCGGCGACATCGCGCAAAGCCTCATGCGCGGTGGCGAAGACATCGGTGCGCTCACGCTCACGCGCTGGTACGCCGTGCATGTGCTCGTGCTGCCGCCACTGCTGGCGATCCTGACCATCGCGCATCTCTATCTGATGCGCCGCCACGGCATTTCGGGACCGATCACGGAACAGAAGGGCGCGCCGAAGGCGTTCTATCCGTATCAGGCCGCGCGCGACATCACCATGGCGCTGCTGGTGGGCGCGCTCCTCGCCGCACTGGCGTGGAAGGGCGCACCCGCGCTTGAGCCGCCGGCGGATCCATCGTCGAGCAACTACATTCCGCGGCCGGAGTGGTATTTCCTCGGGCTGTTCCAGTTGCTGAAGTACTTCCCCGGCAAGCTTGAAGTGATTGGCGCGCTCGTTGTGCCCGGCGTCGTGATGACGCTGCTCGGCGCCTTGCCGTGGCTCGATCACGGACGCACGCGTCGGTGGCGGGATCGTCCTGTTGTGTTGACCGCATTCATCGGCGGTCTCGCCGCGCTTGTGACGCTGACCACGCTCGGCGCCATGGACCGACCGGCCGCGTCTGAAGTTGCGCAGTGGACGATGCAGGAGCAGGCGGGTGCGATGTTGATCAGCGACAGCCCGCGATGTGTGCGGTGTCACGCCGCAGGCGCGACCATCGCCGGGGCGATTCAGGCCGGATCGATTCGTCAGAACGATAACTGGCTCGCCGGCCACATTGCGGATCCTGAAGTGATTGCGCCCGGCGTACGGCAGCCGCCACCGACCAACGTCGGCGACAACAAGGCGATTCTCGCCGCGCTGGCTCGCCTGCGTTCGGGGCCGGCGCCGGTGCTTGCGGCCGAGGAACGGCAGGCCGTCAGCTTGTTCAGCCGCAACTGCTACGCGTGCCACACGATCGCCGGCGCCGGTGGCGACGAAGGCCCGAAGCTGACGACGATTGGCAAGAAACTCGATGCTGCGACCATCGCAGCTCGCATCACCAATCCCAAGTCGGTCAGTGCCGACGCTGAGATGCCGGCGTTTGGCGATAAGCTGTCGGCCGCTGAGATCAACGCGCTGGCCGCCTGGTTGGCTGCGCACAAGTAGAGCAGGCTTGTCCTACGGCACGTTGATTGCAACTTCTGGCGCAACGAGGTGCTGATGTCTGACGACCGGCGATCATTCCTGGAAAGATTGATACTGGCGCCGGCGGCGCTCATGGCTGCCACGTTGGCAGGTCTGGCCGGTTTTGCCTCCGTGCCCAAGGCGCAAGACACGGCAAAGCGTTGGCGTAAAGCCACTTCGATGTTCGACCTCGGCAACAAGCCGATGCTCGTGGTGCTCGCCGAGCGGCATCAGGACGGCTGGTACGAAACGCGGCAGCAGACCGTGGTCTTTGTCGACAAAGACGAAACAGGTAAGGGCTATCGCGCCTTGTCGGCGACGTGCACGCATCTGGGCTGCGGTGTGTCGTGGGACGACGCGAAGAGCCAGTTCATTTGCCCGTGCCACAAAGGCGTGTTTGATCGGTCTGGCAGAGTGGTGTCGGGGCCGCCGCCGAGGCCGATGGATCGCTTTGAAGCCCGGCTCAATGAGAAGACCGGCGACATCGAGGTTCAGCTGTGAAGGCCTGGCTGAAGCGGATCGCTGACGAGCACGTGCCGGCGGGCACCGGGTGGTCGTTCACGCTCGGCATGGTGCTGCTGTTTGGGTTGGTCCTGCAGCTGGCCACGGGCATCGCGCTCGCGCTGTATTACGCGCCGACACCCGACCATGCGTGGACGAGCGTGCGCTACATCATGTCGGACGTGCGGCTCGGCTGGCTGATTCGCGGTTTGCACTTCTGGGGCGCGACGCTGATGGTGGTGGCGGCGGCTCTCCATCTGGTCCGCGTGGTCATCACGGGCAGCTATCGCAAGCCGCGTCAGACCAACTGGGTCATCGGCTTGGCGCTGCTGATGGTCATCTTGTTCTTCGCCATGAGCGGCTATCTGTTGCCGTGGGATCAGCGCGGCTATTGGGCGACGGTCGTGCGCGTCGGGATTGCGGGCCTCACACCGTTCATGGGTGAGTTCGCGAAGAACATGATGCGCGGCGGACCAGACATCGGCGCACTGACGTTGATGCGGTGGTACACGCTGCACGTGATGGTGCTGCCGCTGGCCGCGATTGTACTCGTCACGGCGCACATGTACTTCCGGTTCCGCGATGGCTTGTCTGGCCCAGCCCGGCCCGCCAAGGGGCACGGGCATTCATATTTCCCAACACACGTGTCTCGTGAGATGACGGCGATCATTGTGGCGTTCATTGTTCTGGTGCTGCTCGCCATCAAGGGCATGCCGGCGCTTGAGCCCCAAGCCGATCCCACGGCGAGCGACTACATCCCGCGTCCCGAGTGGTACTTCGCTGGCCTGTTCCAGTTCGTGAAACTGTTTCCCGGTAAGTGGGAAGTCGTCGGCGCGCTCTTCCTGCCTGGCGCGGCCATGACGGCGCTCATCCTCTTGCCTTGGCTCGATCGCGGCCGCACCCGTGGGTTCGCTGATCGCCGCCCGGTCCTCGCGCTGTTCGTCGCATTCTTTCTGACGGTCGCCACATTGACGACCGTCGGTGCGCTTGATCAACCTGAGCGACAGGGCGAGAAGTGGAATCACCGCCAAATCGCCGGCGTCTCCCTGATCGCGACGGACCGCTGTGCGAAATGCCATAAGCCTGATGGCGCCGCAGCGGCGATCGAAGCGGGCCGCATCAGCCGCCCGCAAGACTGGATTACCGCCCACGTGGCCGATCCCGAGATGATCACGGCTGGTCTGCGCGACGTGCCGGCCAACAACGAACGCGAAACCGAGGCCATCATTGCGGCCGTCGCCAAGTTGCGCGGCGGCCCCATGCCCGCCGTCAGCGATACCAACAAAGAGATGGCGCTCATCCTCAGCCGCCACTGCCTCAGCTGCCACATCGTGGATGGCGTCGGCAGCAAGACGAACGACAACCTGACGCACGTCGGCGCGAAACGCAACGCGACCGAAATCGCGCAACGCATCGCGAACCCGAAGATGCTGAAACCCAATACCGACATGCCAGCGTTTGAGACCAAGCTGACCGCCGACGAAATCGCTCGCATGGCTGCCTGGCTCGCCAGCCATAAATAGCTTTTGATCTTGGTATAGTCCGCCCATGTCCGCGACCGCACTGAATCTGGCGCATTTGCTCGATAACACGGCACGGCTGACGCCGGATCGTGAGGCTTTGGCGATTGAATCGCCGCGCGGCATGATTCGCATCACCTACGGGCAGCTCAGCGCGATGGCGTCGCAGGCGGCGAATGGGTTGCGGGCGCTCGGGATTCGGCCGGGCGATCACGTTGCGCTGTCGTGCCCCAATACGCCGCATTTTGTCGTCGCGTACTACGCGATTCTTCGTGTCGGAGCGGTCGTCGTGCCGCTCAATGTGCTGCTCAAGCCGCGCGAGATCGCGTATCACCTCAGAGACAGCGACGCGGTCGCGATGATTGCGTTCGAGGGCACGGCCGAGCTGCCGATGGCCGAGATGGCGAGGGCGGCCTGTGACGATGCCACGACGTGTCGTCAGCTCATTGTGATCACGCTGGATCCGTCGGCGGCGAGTCCGGTTGAACGGTCGATGACGATGGGGCAGCTGATGCTCGGGCAGTCGCCGGTCTCGGAGACGCATCCGTCGCGTGGCGATGACACCGCGGTCATGTTGTACACGTCGGGCACGACTGGTCAGCCGAAGGGCGCGGAGCTCTCGCATAGCAGCATGCTGCTCAACGCGATCGCGTCACGCGACATCATGGCGCCGGTGCTGCTGCACGGCATAGAAAATCAGAATGCCATTCTCATCACTCTGCCGCTCTTTCATTCCACGGGTCAGACCGCGCAACTGAACGCAGGTATCGCCGGCGGGCATCGGATGGTGCTGCTGCCGCGTTTCGACGCGGCGGCAGTGCTCCACGCGTTCGAGCAGGAACAGATCACTGGCTGGGTCGGTGTGCCCACGATGTATTGGGCGCTGTTGCAGTGTGCGCGGTTGAGCGGCGTCGATACGCTGAAGGTTGCGGCGTCGCTGATGCTCTGCGTCTCAGGTGGCGCACCGATGCCTGTGGCGTTGATGCGCGAGTTCGAAACGGCGTTCGGTGTGCGCATTCTCGAAGGCTACGGTCTGTCGGAGACGGCGCCGGTGGCCTGCTTCAATCAGGTGTACCGGCCGTCGAAGCCTGGCACGGTTGGGCCGCCGATCTTCTCCTGTGAAGTGCGTGTCGTCGATGCTGAGGATCGCGCGTTGCCCACGGGCGAGGTGGGCGAGATCGTGATCCGTGGTCACAACATCATGAAGGGCTACTACAAACGACCGCTCGAGACCTCAGAGGCACTGCGCGGCGGCTGGTTTCACACGGGTGACATCGGCGTGATTGACGAGGATGGCTATGTGTCGATCGTCGATCGCAAGAAAGACATGGTCCTGCGCGGCGGGATGAACGTCTATCCGCGCGAGATTGAAGAAGTGCTGATGACGCATCCGGCGATTTCTATGGCCGCGGTCATTGGGATTCCCGACGAACGGCTCGGCGAGGAAGTGAAGGCGTTCATTGTGCGCAAGCCCGGCGCCGAACTGACCGACGTCGAGTTGCTCGCGTGGTGCAAGGAGCAGTTCGCCGCCTACAAGTATCCGCGTCACATCGAGTTCCGCGACTCATTGCCGATGGGTGGGACGGGGAAAGTGCTGAAGCGCGAACTGCGTCAGACCTAGACGCCGGCCTTCATCGTCTTTGCTGCGGCTTTGTGCGTTGCGCTGAGAAACGCCTCGACGACCGGCCGGACGGGGCCTATCGCACGCACGATCGAAATTTGGACGGACGCCCGCGGGATGGGCCGATAGACGACGCCCTTCCATGACATGCGTTGCACAGTGGCCGGCACGATGGTGACGCCCACACCGGCGCCAACGAGACCGACGGTCGTGTACACCTCGCGGCTTTCCTGACGCACATCCGGCGTGAAACCTGCCTCGCGACACAGACGCATGACCTGCTCATGCAGCAGTGGCGCAATGGCACGCGGAAAGAGCACCCACGGCTCGCGCGCGAGCGCCGACACGGGCAGGCGTTTCGCCGCCGCCAGCGGATGTCCGCGGTGCAGCGCAATCAGGAGCGGCTCGCGGGCGAACGGCTCGACGTGTAATCGCGCGTCAGGTTCGGCGTCACGCACGAAGCCGACATCGAGATCACCACGGAGCACTGCCGCAATCTGTTCTGATGTCGGCAGTTCGCGCAGATCCACCTGCACCGATGGGTGACGCGCGCGATAGGTTTGCACCGCACGTCCGAGGCTCGAGAGCATGAGCATCGGGCCAAACCCGAGCCGAAGCGTACCGGTGTGGCCCTCGTTCGCCTGCTGGGTCGCCAGCACCGCCGCATCGACATCGCGCAGCATGCGCAACGCCGATTCCATGAAGACGCGACCGGCATCGGTCAACGCGACACGACGACTGTGCCGGTCGAAGAGGCGCGCCCCGAGGATGTCTTCGAGCTGCTTGACCTGCAGGCTGAGCGACGGCTGCGACAACGACAGTCGCGCCGCCGCTCGGCCGAAGTGCAGCTCGTCGGCCACCACGGTGAAGTACCGCAGATGACGAAGCTCCAGACGGGCAGAATCAATCATTAGGTATTAAGTATTGATCAAGTGAATAGAAGGTATTGGAAATATCAATGCCGACGGCCTAGTGTGATGGGGAATGCCTCCTGCTCCAGCAGCACCACCGGCCAGCGCCTCGGCGCTGCTCGCGGCTGTCGTCGACTACGCCGGGCTCTTTCCACCGGCCGCACTCGACATGGCCGCGGCCGTGGCGGAGTACGCCGCCAGTCTGGCGGGCCCCGATGCGTGGATGCTCGGCCGGTTCGTCGTGATGGCGGAGCAACTGCCTGCGCTGACCCGAGAGCGCCGACGCCTGGAAGGTGCCGCTCCGCGCTGGCAGGTCAGTGCGATCGTGCGCGACGGGTCGGAGGCGGACGTCGCTGCGGTTGAAGCGTTCAACGGGGAGCCGGATCTTGGCCCCCTGGCCATGGTTGATGCGATCGAATGCCGGCCGCGCCTCATCGACGGGATCGACTGGATTGCCGATCGCGTGCCCGCGGCCTGTGAGACGTACGTCGAGGTTGGACTGGCCGAGGATCTGCCGGCGTGGATGTCGCGCATCGTCGCACGCGGTCTTCGCGCCAAGATCCGCACCGGCGGCGTGGTGGCAGAGGCCTTTCCGTCACCGGCGTCGATCGTCGAGTTTCTGTCAGCAGCCATCAACGCGGGCGTGCCGTTCAAAGCGACCGCCGGTCTGCATCACGCCGTGCGTGGCGCCTACCGATTGACCTACGCAGACGAGGCGCCGACATCCATGATGTACGGCTACCTGAACATTCTGTTCGCCACCGCCGCACTCGAATCCGGCGCGCCAGCGTCCGTCGCCGAGAGGTGGCTCGTCGCCGACGACGTCAGCTCGATCACCTTTGATCAGGACGCCGTCCGCTGGGGTGGCACCGAGTTTTCACTCTCACTACTCAATCGCACGCGCCGCCAATGGATGGCCGGCTTCGGATCATGTTCGTTCCGCGAACCCGCGGGCGAACTTCAGGAGATATTGCATGGGACCCTTTCCGCACGACGCTGAGCCGCCACTGATCTCGCCCGAGAACCCGATGGGCACCGACGGATTCGAGTTTGTCGAGTTCAGCCATCCGCAACCCGAGAAGCTCGATCAGCTCTTCCGCACGATGGGCTTTCTGCCTGTGGCGCGGCATCGCTCGAAGAACGTGACGCTCTATCGTCAGGGCGGTATCAATCTGCTGCTCAACGCGCAGCCGGGTTCGTTTGCCGCAGACTTTGCCGCGAAGCATGGTCCGTCCGCTCCCGCGATGGCCTTTCGGGTCGTCGACGCGAAGTACGCGTTTGAGCGTGCCCTTTCGCTTGGTGCGAAAGCGGTGCAGACCACGCCCGGGCCGAATGAACTCGACATTCCCGCGATTGAAGGCATCGGTGGCCTGCACATCTATCTCGTGGATCGCTACGGCAAGAAAGGGTCGATCTACGACGTCGACTTCGAGTGGCTGGGTGAACCCGACCAGCACCCCGCGGGCGCCGGGCTGTGGTACATCGATCACCTGACGCACAACGTCTATCGCGGCCGACTCGGTGAGTGGGCCGGCTTCTACGAGAAGATGTTTAACTTCAAACAGATTCGGTATTTCGACATCGAGGGCCGAATGAGCGGACTGCACTCGCGCGCGATGACGAGCCCAGACGGCAAGATCCGAATTCCGATCAACGAAGACGCGGGCGAGCAGGGCCAGATTCAGGAATACCTGCATCAGTACAAGGGCGAGGGCATCCAACACATCGCGCTCGGCTCGACGGATCTGTACGTGTCGATCGAGACGTTGATTGCGCGCGGCGTCGAATTCATGCCGGCGCCCAACCCGGTCTACTACTCGCGTATCGATCGACGGTTGCCGGGGCACGGCGAGGACCTTGCCCGTCTCGAGCGCACCGGCGTGCTCATTGATGGCGAAGGCGTCGTCGAGGGCGGCCTCACGAAAGTGCTGCTGCAGCGCTTTGGCCAGACCGCCATTGGCCCCATCTTCTTCGAGTTCATTCAGCGCAAGGGCGACGAAGGATTCGGCGAAGGGAACTTCAAGGCGCTGTTCGAGTCGATCGAGGAAGATCAGATTCGTCGTGGCGTGCTGACACCCGAGCCGACGCGCTAGATGGCGTGGACGCTGGCGGCCGCGGTCGCGGACTTCACCGGCCGTGATGTGGTCGGCGTGGAATGCCGCGGTCAGCGCATTGCCGTGTATCGTATCGGCGAGTCATTCTTCGCGACGAGCGACACGTGCCCGCATCAAGGCGCGTCACTCTCGCGCGGATGCATCGTCGATGGGCTGATCGAATGCCCGGCACACTTTGCGTTGTTCGACATTCGCACGGGCACAGCGGAAGGTGGCCCGACATCAAGGCCGATCAAGACGTTTGCCACGAAGGTGGAGCTGGACGGGATCTATGTTGATCTGGATGCATGACGCGCGCGTCAGATCGGAGTCACGATGAGTGGCATCACGCCGGGATACATGTCGGGATTCGGCAACGGGTTTGAAACCGAGGCGCTACCCGGGGCGCTGCCGATCGGCCGCAATTCGCCGCAGAAATGCGCGTACGGTCTGTACGCCGAGCAGCTGAGCGGCTCGCCGTTTACGGCGCCGCGGGCAACGAACGAGCGGACGTGGCTCTATCGCATTCGTCCCACAGTCGCGCACATTCGCGATTTCGAGCGCGCCGACGGCGGATTGTGGCGCACCGCGCCCTGTCATGAGGTCGACGTGCCGATCGCGCCGATGCGATGGGACGCGTTTCCGATCCCGAGCGAGCCCATCTCGTTTCTCGACGGTGTGCGTACCATCACCACGGCCGGCGATGCTGGCAGTCACGCCGGGATGGGCGCGCATGTGTACGTCGCGACCCGATCCATGCGCGACGAGTATTTTTACAACGCCGACGGCGAGATGTTGTTCGTGCCCGAAACGGGGCGCCTGCGGCTGTGGACCGAGTTCGGCATCATTGACATCGAACCCGGTGAGTGTGCGGTGATTCCGCGCGGCGTGAAGCTGCGTGTCGAGCTCGCGGAAGGACCGGCGCGCGGGTACCTGTGCGAGAACTACGGTGGCGCGTTCACGCTGCCGGAGCGTGGGCCGATCGGCGCCAACTGCCTGGCCAATCCACGCGACTTTCTGACGCCGGTGGCCGCGTACGAAGATATCGACCAGCCCTCGCGCATGGTCGTGAAGTGGGGCGGTACGTTCTGGTCGAGCCAGATCGACCATTCGCCGCTCGATGTCGTGGCGTGGCACGGCAACTACGCGCCGTACAAGTACGACCTCCGGCGATACTCGCCGGTCGGTCCGATCCTGTTCGATCACGCCGATCCGTCGATCTTCACGGTGCTGACGTCGCCGTCAGAGACGCCGGGCACCGCGAACATCGACTTCGTGATTTTTCCAGAGCGGTGGCTCGTGGCCGAGAACACGTTCCGTCCGCCGTGGTACCACATGAACGTCATGAGCGAGTTCATGGGCCTCGTGTTTGGCCAGTACGACGCCAAACCGCAGGGCTTCGTACCGGGCGGCATCTCGCTGCATAACATGATGCTGCCGCATGGACCGGACCACGAGGCCTTCGAATCCGCGAGCAATGCCACGCTCGGTCCGCGCAAGCTCGAAGGCACACTCGCCTTCATGTTCGAGACGCGGTTCCCGCAACGCGTGACCGCGTATGCCGCCGGTGCACCAGAGCTGCAACGGTCGTATGCAGCCTACGGTCGTCAGTTGAAGAAGCACTTCAATCCCGACAAACGCTAGCCAGCAGTGCAACGGAGTACACGAATGGTTCGGCTCGATGCCACGCACGATCTGTTGACACGTAGTTGGGTGACCTCAGCCAACGGCCATACGGATTTCCCGATTCAGAATCTGCCCATTGGTGTGTTCTCGAGCGCTGACGATCCTCGGCTTCGGGGCGGCGTGGCGATTGGCGACGAGGTGTTGGACGTGTCGGCCGCGGTGCGTGCCGGCCTGTTCACTGGTGACGCGCTCCACGCGGCGACGGTCGCCGGTCAGTCAACGCTCAACGCCTTTCTCGCCATCCCATCGGCGGAGCGCGTGGCGTTTCGCGCGCGCGTGTTCGCGCTGCTGGCCGATGGCGCATCGGAGCGATCGCGATGCGAGCCGCTGCTGCGTCATGCGAGCGAGTGCGTCATGCATCTGCCCGTGACCGTCGGCGACTACACGGATTTTTACGCCGGCATCCACCACGCGATGAACGTCGGCAAGTTGTTTCGGCCAGATCAGCCGCTGCTGCCCAACTACAAGCACGTGCCGATCGGGTACCACGGCCGCAGCTCGTCGATCGTCGTGTCCGGTACGGACGTGCGGCGGCCGTCGGGGCAGCGCAAGGCGCCGGCCGACGCGGCTCCGACCTTCGGTCCCTGCCGAAACCTCGACTTCGAACTCGAACTCGGTGTGTGGGTTGGCGCTGGCAACGCGCAGGGCACGTCGGTCGCGATCGGCGCGGCCGAAGAGCAGGTCGCGGGTTTCTGTCTCCTGAACGACTGGTCCGCGCGCGATATTCAGAGCTGGGAATATCAGCCGCTCGGTCCGTTTCTCGCGAAGAGCTTCGCCACGTCCGTGTCTGCCTGGATCGTGACCCCGGAGGCACTCGCGCCGTTTCGCATCCCACAGCCTGCGCGGCCAGACGGTGATCCCGCGCCGCTTCCGTACCTCATGGACGCGGCTGATCAGCAGAGCGGCGCGCTCGATGTGGAACTGGAAGTCCTGCTGCTCACGGCTGGCGCGCGGGCACAGCAGCAACCGCCCGTCCGCATCTCGCTGAGTAATGCGCAACACCTCTATTGGACGGTCGCGCAGTTGATCGCGCATCACACCAGCAATGGCTGCAACCTGCGGCCCGGCGACCTGCTGGGCACGGGCACCATCTCCGCGCCGACGCCTGATGGCCTTGGCAGTTTGCTCGAGATGACCCAGAGCGGTCGCACGCCAATCGACGTCGGAGGCGAGACGCGGACGTTCCTTATGGACGGTGACGAAGTGATCGTTCGCGCACGCGCGCGACGTGACGGCTATGCGACGATTGGGTTCGGCGACGTGCGCGGCATCGTCTATTCCACAACGAACTCGTAACACCCGGGCGTCACGAGCACGCGCGCGCGCGAGCTGAAGAAGAAGCTTCGCGCGGAGATCACGCCAGCCCCGCGAAACTGCACCGTGCGCGTCTTGTCGCCCGATGCGTCGTAGACGTAGGTCACGGGCACCGCCAGGGAAATCCAGAGCTTGCCGCCTGGATCAATCGCCGCCGCGAGGATCGTGCTCGGCACGTTGGGGAATTCGCGCCCGTCGATGCGGCGCTTCGGCCACTCGGTCGGTAGCGACTGCAGCGTGGTGTCGAGTTCCGGGCCTTCGATGTGTCTCTCGAAGATGAAGACGCCGTCGGCTGAGTACTTGCGAATCATCGGCACGCCCGACGTGAACACGAAGTAGAGACTGCCATCTGGCGCGACGAGTGGAATCCCTGCGTTCAGTGCGCGGTGCAGTTCGGGATCGCGTTCATGGCCCGTCGGTCTGAGCTGTCCGATCCGTCTCGTGACGTGACCTTCCACGTTGAGTTGGCTCATAAGTGCGGCGCCGTCAGGAATCTGGGTCAACAGCTCGCGCCCGACGGCCGCCAGGGCGCCAAAGCCGCTCGACAGCATGGCGTCGACGTTCAGCCGCATCCCATCTCCGGCCGAGGGAAAGCGTCGGAACACCGAGAGTGGCGTGCCCGTGTCGTGAAACGTCTGCACGCGCTCGTAGGTGCCGGGATTGTCGAGAATCGAGAATGTCCGCTCGGGCCGGCTGATAAACGCGAGCGGCCTGAGGATCTCGCCATCCGACGGGCCAATGTTGATGAGCTTCTTGAGTGACGTCTTGGCCGCGTCGACGACGAACACCGTCTGCGCGCGGCGATCGAACACCAGAAAGCGGCCATCCGGGGTTTCCACGAAGGCGGCCGGGTCGCGCAATTGCCCGACGATCTGTGGTGGCAGGCCGCTCACCGCCGTCAGCACATCAACGACGGGTCGCGCCGGTAACAGCACGCCGGCGCACACCACGAGCCCGAGTATCAGGGCGCCAATGGTGCTGACGCGACTAGTAACGTGCGGTCTCGCGGATTGCCTCGAGGACATTCGCCGATCCCGGCAGAATCACTTCTTCGAGGTCCGGGCAGTACGCCACCGGCGCATCGAGCGCCGCCACGCGCCGCACCGGCGCGTCGAGGTACTCGAACAGATCGCTGGCCGCGCGGGCAGCGAGTTCCGCGCCGAAGCCGCACGTCAGCTGATCTTCGTGCGCAATGATGAGGCGATTGGTCTGCTTCACCGCGTCGGCGATCGCGTCCATATCGAACGGCATGATCGTGCGCAGGTCGATCACCTTGACGCTGATGCCTTCTTTTTCCGCCTGCTGTGCCGCGAGGAGCGATCGCTGCACCAGCGCACCCCAGGTCACGACGGTCACATCGGTGCCCTCACGCTTGGTCAGCGCCTTGCCGAACGGGATCATGTAGTTCGGGCCCGTGTACTCGCCCTTGTTATACGTCTGGCGATACAGATGCTTGTGCTCGAGGAACAGCACCGGATCATCGCAGCGAATGGCCGTGCGCAACAGGCCGGCCGCGTCCTGTGCATTCGACGGGTACGCGATGCGGATGCCGGGGCAATGCGCGAAGATGCTCTCGCCGGACTGGCTGTGGTACGGCGCGCCGCCACGCAGGTACCCGCCGATCGCGACACGCACCACCATCGGGCACGAGAACGCGTTGCTCGACCGGTACCGCATCATCGACATCTCGTCGCGCAGCTGCATCATCGCGGGCCAGATGTAGTCGAAGAACTGAATCTCGACGACGGGCTTGAGCCCGCGCGTGGCCATGCCGACCGCGCGGCCGATGATGTTGGCTTCCGCCAGCGGCGAGTTGAACACGCGATCGCCGCCGTAGGCGCGCTGCAGGCCGTGCGTGACCTTGAACACGCCGCCCTTGCCTGAGACTTCTTCAAGCGTCTCTTCGCGCGAGGCGTCCGCCACGTCTTCGCCGAACATCACGATGCGCGGCGTGCGGCCCATCTCTTCCTTCATGGTGCGGTTGATGGCCGCCACCATCGTGTCGGGCTTGCCTTCCGGCGCCGGCACCGTGTCGAAGTCGGATGACGACGGATCGACGGTGGGCGAGTAGACAAAATCCATCGCCGTGCTCTTTGCCGGCTTGGCCGCTTTCAGCGCGCGCTCGACGGCGTCCGCGATTTCGCGATCCACGTCGGCTGCAATCAACGTGAGGTCCGCGTCGGTCACGAGGCCGCTGGCCTTCATTTGCGCCGCGAGCTTCGTAATCGGATCGCGTTTCGCTTCGTCCGCGCGTTCCGCCGGTGTCTTGTACAACTTCTCATCGTCCGACAACGAGTGCGAGTAGGGGCGCACGACCTTCGCGTGCACGAGGGCGGGACCCTTGCGCGCGCGGCAGTAGGCGACGGCTTCCTGCATCGCGGCGTAGCTGGCGGCCACGTCCGTGCCGTCGCACTTCACGACCTTGAGGCCCGGGAAGGCGGAGACGACCGTGGAGATTTCGCCGCCGGGCGTCTGCACTTCCACCGGCACCGAGATCGCGTAGCCGTTGTCTTCGATCATGAACAGCACGGGCAGCTTGCGCACGCACGCGGTGTTTAGCGATTCCCAGAACTCACCTTCGCTGGTCGTGCCGTCGCCGATGGACGTGTAGACCACTTCGTCACTCGTGAACGACTGGTCATCACCGCGCATCGCCGGCAGCTTGTTGTAGAGCAGGCCGGCTTCGGCGCAGCCCACGGCCTGGAGGCACTGCGTGCCGGTCGGGCTCGACTGCGAGACGATGTTCAGTTTCTTGTGCCCCCAGTGCGACGGCATCTGGCGCCCGCCGCTGTTCGGATCGCTGGCTGCTCCGACGCCGCTCAGAAACATCTCGTGCGCCGTCATGCCAAGCTGCAGACACAGCGCGCGATCACGGTAGTACGGGTAAAACCAGTCGTGCGAGGCTTTGAGGACGAGGCCCGCGGCCACCATGATGGCTTCGTGGCCGGCACCGCTGATCTGAAAGAAGATCTGGCTCTGATTCTTGAGCTGGATTTCCTTGTCGTCGATGCGACGCGACAAGAGCATCGTGCGGTAAACGGCTTTCAGGTCGAGTGCGACTTCCTGAACGGGTTCGGCGGGGGCCACGGTGGTGCGCTTCATGTTGAGAGAATTATACTTCCAACACTCACGATGCCTCGACGCGCCGCCATCACCCGCTGGGACGAATTAGCACAGGAAAAACTGACCGAAATGGTCTCGCGGAAAGTGATTTCCGGCGTGCGGCAGACGGTGGCGCAGGTGTGGTTCAAGAAGGGCGCCCTCGTGGCCCGCCACGCCCATGAGAGCGAGCAGACGACCTACGTGCTGGACGGCGCGCTGCGGTGCGTCGTGGATGGCGAGGATTTGGTCATCCGAGCGGGCGAGGTGGTGGTCATTCCATCCGGCGTGCCGCATCAGATGGAAGTGCTCGACGACACACTGGTGATCGACACCTTCAGCCCCGCGCGATCCGACTGGAGTTAGTGCACGTTCCAGTTGCCCTTGTCGGCGCGGCCGCCGTCGTGCACTTTGAATTTCTTCTTGAGTCTCGCAAACCGCCAACGCGTGATCGCGGACTGCACGGAGAAACGCATCCCGCGCGGTCCCTTCAAGTACAGGTAGCCGACGACCAGCCCGCCGAGGTGTGCGAAATGTGCGACGGTGCCGCCGCCGGAGCTCGCGCCTGAAAAGAACGCCATCGCGCCGAAGATGAGCACCGCGTAGCGCGCCTGCACCGGGAAGACGAAAAAGAGCAGGATCTCGCGTGTGGGGAAGAGCAGTGCCCACGCCATCAGCAGTCCATAGCAGGCGCCTGATGCCCCGATCGTCGACGCGACGTAGATTGGTCGCGCGGCGTCGAACGGCAGCAGCGACACGGCCAGCACGGTGAGGCCCGCGCCGATGCCGCAGATGAAATAGAACTTTGTAAACGCGGTCGCGCCCCATCGTCGTTCGAGGTCGACGCCGAACATCCACACGACCAGCATGTTGAAGAGCAGATGCACGATGTCGGCGTGGACGAAGGCATAGGTGACCACTTGCCAGAGCCATCCGCGCGTGAGCACGAGCTGCGGCACGAGACCGACGTACTCCTGCATGGCTCCAGCCGCGAAGAACGACGGCAGAAAGAGCGCGACGTTCGCGATGATGATCGCGCGCACGGCGGGCGTGATGGGGCCTGGGCCGAACTGCACGGACGAGCCTTGCGGAGCGAAGCGACTCATTTCCTTACCTTACGCAGAATGCGCGAAACGGCGTCACGGAATTCGGCAATGCGCAGCAGCCAGGCGGCCGTCGCGAACACCGCGACGCCTGCGCCGATGCCGCCGAACACCCGGATGAGATGCGCGTATAACGAGGCCGCCGGGAACCAGGCATGCAGGCGCGCTTCCACGACGTACGCCGCTGCGGCCATCGCTGCCGAGGCGAGCAGCACGCGCGTGAGCACGCCGAGGATGTGCAGGCCATCGAGGCCGTTCAGCCGACGCGAGAGCAGGATGAACAGCAACGCCGCGTTCACGTTGGCGGCGATGGCCGTGCCGAGCGCGAGGCCTTGAAAGCCCAATCGATGCACGAGGGCGTAGTTGAGGACGAGGTTCGTCAGAATCGTGATGACGCTCACCGTCACCGGCGTACGCGCGTCGCGCATCGAGTAGAAGCTCGGCGACAGAATCTTCACGAGCGAGTAGCCGACGATGCCGGGTGCGTAGAAGAGGAGTGACTGCGAGACAAGAAACACGTCTCGCGAGCCGAACTGGCCGCCTTTGTAGATGAGTTCGATGATTGGCGTGGAGAGCACCATCATGCCGATGGAGGCCGGTACGCTGATGACCAGCATGAGGCGCATGCCCCACGACAGCGTCTTGCGCATGTCGTCGTATGACGCTGTTGCGGCCTGACGCGCGAGTTCCGGAATGGCGGCCGTGGCGATCGACACGCCGAAGATGCCGACCGGCATGTACATCAGGCGAAACGCGTACGACAGCGCAGACGGTGCGCCTGCGATGCCGGTGGCGAGCAGCGTGTTGACGAGAATGTTCACTTGCGCGGCTGCGACGCCGATCGATCCAGGGCCCATCAGCACGAGTACCTGCCGCAGGCCAGGATCTTTCCAGTCGAGCACCCACTGGTGCCGGTAGCCTTCGCGGCGGATCGCCGGCCACTGCGACACGATCTGCGCAACGCCGCCGAGCAGCATGCCGAGCGAGAGCGCCATCACGGGCTGGATGCCCATGGCCGTAAACACCGGCACGAACACGATCGTGCACAGGATGAACACGACGTTGTACATGGTCGGCGACATCGCCGGCACGAAGAACCGCCGGAGCGCGTTCAGCATGCCCATGAACGCCGCCGCGATCGCGATCAGCATGAGAAACGGCATGTTGATCCGCGTGAGGAGCACGGTCAGTGCGAGCTTGCCTGGGATCTGGTGGTAGGCCTCGTTCGTGTAGGCCCAGGTGATGGGGCCGGCCAGCGCGATGCCGATCAGCACGAGGACGCCCGTCACGATCAGTAGCGCGTTGATGACCTGCGAGCCGAGTCGCCACGCCGCAGGCTTGCCGCCCTGTTCCAGATACCTCGAGACGGTCGGCACAAAGGCGGCACTCATCGCGCCTTCGGCAAAGAGGTCGCGCAGTAACGTCGGGATGCGTGTGGCGACCACAAAGGCGTCCGCGGCGAGGCCGGTGGCGAAGTAGTGCGCCTGCACCATGTCGCGCACCATGCCGAGCACACGGCTCGACATCGTCGCGACGCCAATCAGGCCGGCGGACTTGGCGAGTTTCTGGCTCACGAGGGGACCGACGTACAAAGAACGAGGTCGCAATCCCTGCGATTGCGACCTCGTGCCCGGAGGATGAGATGAGAAGCGCTGTGCAACGCTCTCAAGTCATTAGACTGGCTCTCCGACGGAAAAGTTGGGTGCACTACTGGCCTGACAGCCGATTTTTCACGGCTTCGCTCAGTGCTTTCCCGTCCACGGTCATTCCGGCGAGCTTGGCCTTGGCCGCCGCCATGACCTTGCCCATGTCTTTGGGGGTCGTGGCGCCCGTTTCCGACATCGCGTCTTCGATCGCGCGCAGGATCACGGCCGGGTCGGCCGACGGCGGCTGGTAGCGCTCGAGAATCGCGATCTCCGACTGTTCCTTGTCGGCCAGTTCGGGTCGGTTCCCGGCTCTGAACTGCTCGATCGAATCACGCCGCTGCTTCACGAGTGAGGTGACGACGGCTTGCGCTTCGGTCTCATCGAGGGCGCGGCCCTTCTCGACTTCCTTGTTCATCATTGCGGCTTTGAGCATTCGCAGCGTGCCGAGCGACTCGACGTCCTTGCGCTTCATGGCATCGCCGATGTCTTTCGTGATCGTTTCAAACAGAGTGGCCATGTCAGTGATCCTGGTCTGAATCGCCGGCCGTAATGTGCCATCCATCGGCCGACGCGTAGAACGCCGCCGGTACCGGCACGGCGTTGATTCTGGCGACGAACTCCATGCTCGAGCGCCAGGGATAGTAGCCGGACTTGCGCAGTTGCTTGCGGAAGCCCGCATGCGTGGCAAACACCCGGATCTTGTCGGAGTCGGCCGCTTGCGCCTCGCGATCGACAAAGCGCAACAGCGACAGCACGCCCTCGTCATCGTGCGGATCGGCAAAGAAGTCGATCAGCCGCGTCGCGCGTCCGCGGGGTTCCTGCGCGTGGCGATACACGGCGTAGCCGGCCGCCTCGTCATCGCGATAGAGCGCGGCAACGGTGTAGCGCACGTGCGGCGCCTGGATGAAGCGCCAGTTGAGGTACTTCGCGTCGCGTCGCACCGCGCCCGCAAACTTGCCCCCGACGCGGTTCCAGAGTCGCGTGAAACTCTCATCGAACTGACGAATGACGCGGACCTCGCCCTGCATGGGACGCGCCCGCGAGACGAGGCGCACCAGCGGATAGGTCAGCGCCGACACGAGTCGATTCACCGGCATCGGCCAGTTCGGCCGGCGCAGCGCACGCCGACTCATCGGCTTGACCAGACACGGCACTGGGCCAAACGACGGGAACTTGAGCTTCTTGAAGAGATTCGACGAGGAGTCCGATAGGCCGAGCCCCAGTGCCGCGCCGACGTTGCGTTCCCACGTGCGCACAAGCACTTCACCGAGACCCTGTCGCTGACGTTCGGGCGCGACCATCACGTCCGTGCCCCAGGCGGCGTCGATCTCCTGACCGTTCACGGACAGGCGTACGGGAATCGTCGCGTACTGACCGATGACCGTTTGGCCTTCGCGCGCAACCCAGATCAGCGGGCCGGTCGTCGGCACATTCGGATTGCGCTGATACTGCCATTCCCAACGGAGACGACTCGCTTCGGCCGCGTCCTGTCCGAACACACGCCGATACAGCAATTGCGTGGCGCGTTGATCTTCGGATCGGTAGCGGTCGATCTCAGCCATGATGGGCGACTGACTGAATTATAGTCATTGGCAGTGACACCCGATCTGACGATCGTTGTGCCGACCTACAACGAACGCGACCGCCTCGCGGAACTTGTCGACGCCGTCCTGTCGGCCGCCGCGGGCGCGTCGGTGGCGCTCGAACTTGTCATCGTCGATGACAATTCGCCCGATGGCACCGGCATTCTGGCCGATGAACTCGCCAAGACCCGTCCGATGCAGGTGGTGCGGCGCGCCGGCAAGCTTGGCCTCGGCACCGCCGTGGTCGCTGGCTTTGCGGTCGCTCGCGCCCCGATCGTCGGCGTGATGGACGCGGATTTCAGTCACCCACCCTCCCTCGTGCCCACGCTCCTTGCCGTGATGCGCTCGACCGGCGCGGACGTCGTCGTCGGCAGCCGCTATATCCCGGGTGGCTCGACCCCGGATTGGCCCTGGTCACGCCGTCTGCTCTCGCGTATCGGGTGCTTGTTGGCCAGACCCGTGGCGCCGATTCGTGATGCCGCTTCCGGCTTCTTCATCATTCGCGCGGACCTGGCGCGACAAGTGCAGATCCAGGCGGGCGGTTTCAAGATCTGCCTGGAGTTGCTCGTGCGCGGTGCGCCGAGCCATGTGGTCGAAGTGCCGTTTCGGTTTGATGATCGTGAATTGGGCGAAAGCAAGATGAGCCTGCGCGAAGCGGCCGGCTACCTGATTCAACTGCGCGACTTGTATTGGCTGCGACTCAAGCAGCCCGGTCATCGCATTCGTCGCTACCAGCAAATGCGCGTGCAGGACCTTCAGAACCCGAGCATCTGAGCCGCCACACGCGCGGTGACACCGGGTTTGGTCAGCGCGACCCGCGCCAAATCCCACGCGTGATGCGCGAGATACGACGGCCTGAAGAAGAACCGTCGTCGTGCGCGGGCAATCATGCCCATCACCATCGCTTCATCAAGCCCGTCGTGACGCATGGCGTAGTGCGAGTACTCCAGCCGCGACCAGTTGCCCGGCTCGGTGAGCCAGCCCGATGCGGCCGCGCGGTCGCCCATCTCGGTGCCGGGATAGGGCACGGCCGGATAGAAGCTCGCGAAATCGACACCGAGTTCCGCCGCGTAGTCGATCGTGCGTTCCATCGACTCGCGCGTCTCTCCCGGATAGCCGAGGATGAAGAACGCGAACGAGTAGATGCCGGCCGCCTTCAGGTTGGCGACCGCTGCGCGAATGGCCACCTGTCCGAGCTTCTTCTGCATGGCATCGCGACTGTCGGGTGACCAGGCTTCGACCCCAAACGACAACATCCAGCAGCCCGAGGCTTTCAACTTGTTCACGAATCGCGGATCCGCGAGGTTGTCGGCCCGCGCGTTGCCGAGCCACTGGATGCCCAACTGGCGCTCGATCAGCCGGTCGGCCAGTCTGTTGAACGTCTTGAGATTCAGCGTGACGGTGTCACCCCACAAATAGAAATACTGCAACGCGCGCTCGCGCATGCCGCGCTCAATTTCCGCCATGACGCGATCGATGGGGCGTGCCCGAAACGTGTGGCCCTGATGGATCGGCGCGACGCAGAAGTCGCACGTGTACGGGCAGCCGCGCGATGTCTCCACGAGTGCGTACGGCGCATTCACTAACGGCAGGCGATAGCGCGAGAAGTCGACGCCGGACCAGTCGGGGCCTTCGGCATCGTCAAACCCGCTGAATCGCCCCGAAGCGCGATGCGGAACGACGGCATCGCCTTCGCGAAATGTCAGGCTCTCGACGCGACGCCAGTCGTCACCCCGTAACAGCGAGGCGAGCGTCACTGCAGCGCTTTCCGGTTCGCCGACGAGCACGCCGTCGATGCCCGGCGCGCGCGCCATCGTGGCGGCGGGCGCGGCCGAGGCGTGCGGCCCAAAGCTGATGAGTGGAGCGCCGGTCCGTGTCTTCAGCACGGCGAGCGCGCACGCATCCGCGTCCCATGTGGGAAACGTGCTCGGAAAGAGAATCAGGGTCGGTGTCCACTGATCGCGCGCGAGTTGATCAGCCAGCGTCTCAGCGGATTGTTCCGATGCGGTGAGGTCCACCAGTCGCGCATCGTGCCCCTGGCGACGCAGTGCCGCGGCCAGCCAGGCCAGTGTCAGTGGGGGTTTGGTGGTGCCGAGTACATCCTCGCGCTCCTGACAGCGGCCTTGTCGAGTAAAGGCCGCGCCATCAATGAGTGGCGGATTGACGAGAAGCGTGCGCGCGCCGAGCAGAGGTGCCTACAGGCCCGGAGACTTGATGATCGGCGTGCCCGGCTTTGCCACCGGAATGACGACACCGGGCGTTGCTGATGTCTGCACCTGACCTGGCTGCGAGCCCGGCTGTTGCGGCGCGGGCTGCGGCTGCGGCATCGGTGGTCTCGCCGGCGGAATGTCATCGTCGGGCGAGCCCTGAATCTGCACCGGGCTCGGGCTGAGATTGGTGGGCATCGTGATGACCGCGCTTGCCGATGGTCGGCTCACGGCAATGATCATCACTTGTTCCATGTTGGACGCGCCCGTTGGCCCGCCCGGACGACGCGGCGCCGCGATGAAGCCGGCCGCGGACCGGAGGAGGGACTGCAGGACCTCCGATTCCGGCGTATCGTGAAATTCGTACTGCACCTGCCCGCCGATCATCTTCTCGGCGTTCACGATCTTGCTGCCGCCCTTGCGCGACCACTCGCCCATGATCTCGGGCACGGTGACACCCTTGGCGATGAGCGTGACGAGCCCGTCTTTGAACGAGATCTCGAGTTGTCGGCTGGGCGCGGGTGTCTGCGCCATCGCTCCGGCCGGAGCCAGAACGGTGGCCAATGTGAGCGCCACGGGTGCGAGGTACCGCATATAGGAAGTATAGACCCGGATCAGCCCGTTCTGGCCGGGGTGTCTTCCGGCTATTTCGGGGCGCAGGCGGTGACCGCCTCGGCGACCCGGTCCAGGTCGTCGAAGCTGAGCTGGGGGTGGAGGGGGAGCGACAGCACCTGATCGGCGATCCGGGCCCCAATCGGGCAGGCGGCCGGGTCGGTCGGGGCCATGGCCGGCTGCTTGGGGAGCGAAATCGGGTAATGAATCAGTGTTTCAATGCCGCGTTCGGCGAGGTCGGCACGCAAGCGATCGCGGTCCGGCGACAGGATCGGAAACAGATGGTACACATGGCCCGGGTCGCATTCGGGCGGCACTGTGACCGATGACCCGGTGAGTTGCGTCCGGTAGCGAGCCGCGAGGGCGCGCCGTCGCGCGGTCCAGCCAGCGAGCAGCGGCAACCTGGCCCGCAGAATCGCGGCCTGCATTTCGTCGAGGCGCGAGTTCACACCGAATTCTTCGTGCAGGTATCGATTCCGCTGTCCGCCATTGCGCAGCAGCTTGACCTTGTCGGCCAGTGCCGCGTCGTTCGTGACGATGGCACCGCCGTCACCGAGCGCACCGAGATTCTTCGTTGGATAGAAGCTGAACGCACCGCCCGCGCCGTACGAACCGACCGGCTCGCCAGCGGATGTCGCGCCGTGGGCCTGACACGCATCTTCCACGATCAGCAACCTGTGTTTGGCGGCGATCGCCGCGATCGCGGGCATGTCTGCGGCCTGACCGTAGAGATGCACCGGCATGATCGCCTTGGTGCGCGGTGTGATCGCCGCTTCCGTGGCGCGCGGGTCAAGCGTGAGGCGCACGGGATCGAGATCCGCGAACACCGGTCTGGCGCCCACCATCATGATGGCGAGCGCGGAGTACGCGGCCGAGACAGGAGCGGTGATCACTTCATCGCCAGGGCCGATGCCAAGCGCGCGCAAGAGCAGCGCGATCGCGTCCGTGCCAGTGCCCACGCCGACGGCGTATCGGCCGCCCATTTCTGCGGCGAACTCTTCCTCGAACGCCAGCAACTCCGGTCCGAGGATGAACCATCCGCGATCGATGACGCGCTGAATCGCACTGCGCACGGCCGAGGCATCCGGGCCGGGCCGCAAATCCATGAAGGGCACGACGGGCACGTTCACGCTCACGATTTCGACTCCAGATAGTGCGCGCTATGTTCGCGGTAGTACGCCAGCGTGCGGCGCAATCCATCACGCAGCCCCACCGTGCGCTGCCATCCGGTCGCAGCGACAAACTTCGATGAATCGGTGTAGAACGAGCCGATATCGATGCGCCGCTTCTCCTCGGGCCACTCGATGTACTGTGCGCGACCCGCGCCGGCTTCTTCGAGCAACATCGTGACGAGATCACGATGGCTGACCGCGTCCGGCCCGCCGACGTTGAAGACGCCGCCATTCACAACGTCGGTGGCGCCCGCGCGCAGAAATGCATCCGCTGCGTCGTCCACGTACACAAAGTCGCGCAGTTGTGAGCCGTCGCCGTAGATTTGAATGTCGCGGCCTTCGAGCGCGAGCCGCATGAACCAACCGATGAAGCCCTGACGATTGTGGCGGATCAGTTGACGCGGCCCGTAGATGTTGGTCAGTCGCAGGGAGCACGCGGCGACGCCGAAGACGTTGTTGTAGACGATGTGGTACTGCTCGCCGGCGGCTTTATTGATGCCGTTGATGTCGGTGGGTCGTACCAGGTGCGTTTCGTCCACAGGCAGCCGATCCGGCTTGCCGTAAATCTGCCGAGTGCCCGCGTAGACGACTTTCGCGGTGGGATTGTGCTGACGGCACGCCTCGAGCATCGTCAACTGACTTTGGCAGTTGATCGCGAGGTCCGTGTGTGGATCGCGCATGCTGTCGATGTGGCTGACCTGACCGGCCAGGTTGAAGATCACGTCGCGGCCCTGCACGAGGTAGTTCATCGTGGTGGCCTGACGCACATCGGCGATGTTGACGTTCACGCGCGACTCGATGCCGGCGATGTTGAAGAGGTTGCCGCCGTAATCGGGGATCAGGGAGTCGACCAGAAGCACGTCGGCGCCCAGATCGACCAGGCGGTGGGCCAGGTTGGAGCCGATGAAGCCGAGGCCGCCCGTGATCATCACGCGGCGGTGCCGATAGAACTCCCGGTAGGTGTCTGAAAACGTGGCTGGTGGGGCAGTCATGCGTCCATCGAAACCGTAACAGAATTTTATTCGCCCTGTGTTCGCATTCGCCAGTAGGGCGAAAATACAACGTAAGTACTGATTCTGCTTAAGTTTGCAATTGACAGCACTCCGGCCCGGACTTACCCTAGCCGTGGACTTTTCTGGACAAAAGTGGAGCCTAAACGTGTTGCGCGGTAACTATCCCGCCAAAATTGATGACAAGGGGCGCCT
Source organism: Acidobacteriota bacterium (assembly GCA_947467605.1). Lineage (GTDB taxonomy): Bacteria > Acidobacteriota > Vicinamibacteria > Vicinamibacterales > SCN-69-37 > SCUN01. Next base: position 45,579 of record CANIII010000012.1, on the reverse strand, counting down.
CAAGCTCCCCGCGTCATTCCGCGCGCTCGTGCAAGACGCGCACGGGACGGGGCTCTATCTCACCAGCATCACCGGCGAATCCGTCCGCATCTACCCGATGCCGGTCTGGCACGCCCTCGAAGAGCGTCTGGCCAAAATGCCTAGTACGCACCCGGCCCGCCTGAAGTTTCTCGCCCGCGTCAGCTATTACGGCCAGGCCGCCGAATTCGACGCCCAGGGTCGCGTGATGATTCCGTGGCAGCTCCGCGACGTCGCCAAGATGAACGGCGATGTCGACGTACTGGGGCAAATCGACTATCTCGACGTCTGGAACCACGACCGCTTCGTGCACAAGATGGCGGCCGAGCCGTTCACCGACGACGACGCGAAAGCGCTGTCGGAGTTTGGGATCTGAGCATGACGACCGCGACGCCGTCTCACGCGCCCGTCATGCCGGCGGAGGTGCTGTCACTGCTGGCGCCGCGCCCCGATGGTCTCTACGTCGACTGCACGGTGGGCCTCGGTGGTCACACCGAGATGCTGCTCAATGCGGGCGCGGGTCGAGTGATCGGTCTCGATCGCGACGTCAACGCGCTCGCACACGCACGCACGCGTCTCGAGACCTTTTCAGCGCGTGTGGAGCTGGTGCACGCGGACTACCGCACGCTCCCGACGGTTCTCGCCGAGCGAAACATCACGGGCATCGACGGCGCACTTGCCGACCTCGGCGTGTCGTCCATGCAGCTCGACGACGCCGAGCGCGGCTTCAGCTTTCGTCACGATGGCCCGCTCGATATGCGCATGAATGCGTCGGCGGGCGAGACGCTGGCCGATCGGTTGGCGCACGTCGACGAAGGCACGCTGGCCGACGTCATCTATCAGTACGGCGAAGAGCGACACGCACGCCGCATCGCGCGCGCCATTGTCTCTGCGCGCGACCGGCAGCCACTCGCCCGGACGGCCGAACTCGCCTCGGTGGTACGCCGCGCAGCGGGTGGCGGCACCTGGCAGCGGCTGGATCCAGCGACGCGCACCTTTCAGGCGCTGCGCATCTGGATCAACGGCGAACTCGACGGCCTCGACGCGTTTCTGCAATCGACGGTGGCCACGCTCCACACGGGTGGCCGGCTCGTCGTGATCGCCTTTCACTCCCTCGAAGATCGCATCGTCAAGCACACGTTCAGAGCGATCGCGAAACCTGCGGATGAGACCGAGCCGATCGGCCGCGTGCTGACGCCGAAGCCGCTCGAACCGACGGATGCCGAGCGCGAAGAGAACCCGCGGTCGCGCAGCGCGAAGCTGCGCGCGATGGAGAGAGTGGCATGAGCAGCATCGACGTCGAATACGCGATCAAGAAGGACGTCCGCAACAATCCGATCGTGCGCGAGGCCGACACGCGCCAGCGCGAGGATTTCGCACGCACGGCGGGTGCCTGGGCGCTCATCGTGGGCATGGCGCTCTTTGCCGCGTGGCAGCATTTCGAGATTTTGCGCAACGGCTACCAGATCGAGAAGCTGCAGCACGAGCGCGCGCAGGAAGAGCTGCTCAATCGTCGGCTGCGACTGACGATCGAGACGCTGACGTCTCCCGAGCGCATTGAACGGATCGCGATGACCGAGTTGCACATGGTGGTGCCGCCGCCCGGCAGCACGCTCGTCATCGAACGCATGACGCCCGCCAAGGTCGACAAGGCGATCGTGGCTCGCGCCGGCGCGATGTCGGAGATTGTTCGATGAAACTCCGTGACCCACTCGCGCGGCTCAGCCACCTGCTGCCGTCCAAGGGGCGCGCCGCACTGACGGTGTTGACCTCGTCGGATCGTCCGGGCGAGGCATTCGAAGATGCCTGGCGCGGCAACGTGAAGCGCCGCGTCATCGTCGTCGTCTCCTTGCTCGCACTGTGGGCCGCGGCGATCGAAGCGCGATTCGTCAATCTGCAGGTCGTGCAACACAAGTTCTTACTCAACGAAGCCGAGAATCGTCAGCAGCGGTTGCTGCTCGACAAAGCCAAGCGCGGCGAGATCGTCGATCGCAACGGCCAGATCCTCGCGTACTCGGTCGACACCGACACGATCTTTGCCGTACCAAGCGAAATCAAGAAGCCCGCGGAGACCGTGGCTGCGCTCTGTCACGCGTTTGGTGACTGCACGCCGGAAGAGCGCGCGGATCTGGTCACGCGCCTGTCGTCGGGCAAGGCGTTTGCGTATGTGCGGCGCCAGATCGGCCCCGAGGCGTCTGCGCGCATCGCGAAGCTCAAGCTCGAAGGCATCGGGCTACGCACCGAGACCAAGCGGTTCTATCCGAAGAAGGAATTGGCGTCGCACGTGCTCGGCTTCGTGAACCTCGACAACGTCGGGCTGGGTGGTGTCGAGTCGGCCTACAACAAGTACATCACGGGTCTGGATGGCCGGTCGCTCGTGCAGGTCGACGCAAAAGGCCGCACGGTGCAGAGCCGCATGCAGCAGCCATCGACACCGGGTGGCACGGTCGAGCTGACGATCGACCAGTACGTGCAGCACATCGCCGAGCGCGAACTGTTGGCCGGCGTCGAGAAGTTCAACGCCAAGGGCGGTACGGCGATTGTGATGGACCCGCAGACCGGTGAAATCCTGGCCGAAGCGAGCTATCCCAATTTCAATCCGAATTTCCCGCAGGACGTGCGCGATGACGACGCGCGACGCAATCGCGCGATTCAGGACACGTACGAGCCGGGATCGACGTTCAAGATCGTGACGGCGTCGGCGGCCTTTGAAGAAGGCGTGTTCAAAGTCGACGACATCATCGACACGAACCCGGGGCAGATCAAGTTGCCCGGCCGCAGCAAGCCGATCACGGAAGCGAAGGGCCACAACTACGGCGCGATTCCTTTCGAAGACGTCATCGTGAAATCAAGCAACGTCGGCGCCGTCAAGATCGGGCTGCGCGTCGGCGCCGAGCTGATGGAGCGCTACATCAGTCGCTTCGGTTTCGGCCAGGTGGTGGGTCATGAGTTGTACGGCGAGAGCCGAGGCCAGTTGTCGCCGCTGTCGCAGTTGACGGAAAGCTCGCTCGCGTCGATGTCGATGGGCTACGAAGTGGGTGTCACGCCGTTGCAGATGGTGACGGCCGTGAGCGCGGTGGCCAATGGCGGCACACTCTTCCAGCCGCATGTGATTCGTGCGGTCATTCAGAACGGCGTGCGGCAGGCGGTGGCGCCGAAGCCGATCCGCCAGGCGATCAACGCCAACACGGCCGCGACCGTCACCGAAATCATGGAACAGGTCGTCGTGAGCCCGCACGGCACCGGCGGCCTCGCGAAGATCGATGGCTATCAGGTCGCCGGCAAGACGGGCACCGCGTCGAAGGTCGTGGACGGCCACTACTCGAAGACCGACTACAACGTCTCGTTTGTCGGCTTTGTGCCGTCGCGGCATCCGCGCCTCGCGATCCTGGTCGTGATCGACACGCCGCGCAACGGACCGGCGTACGGCGGCAGCGTGGCCGCGCCGATCTTCAAGAACATCGCAGAAGCGGCGCTGCGTCAGTTGGGCGTGCCGCGCTCGGTGAATCCAGTGCCGCCGCTCCTGATCACCGCGCCGGCCAACACGATCAGCCAGCCGCTGGTCAACGCGCCTGTTGAAGCCATGGTGACCGATGCCAGCGGCGAATCGCTCGTGCCGAACGTGCATGGCATGAGCGCGCGCGAAGCGCTGCGTGTGTTGGGCAAGGCCGGTTTGGTCACCCGCGTATCTGGCGATGGCGTCGTGATGACGCAGTCGCCGGCCGCCGGCGCACCGCTGGATCGCGGCAGCGTGATCTCCCTGCAACTCAAGCGTGTCGGGACCGTGAAATGACATTGGGCGAACTCGTCGCCGGGGCACAGACGCTCGCGACAGACGCGCGCGCGGTGATCGAGCGCCTCGGTGTCGGTGGTCGTCGCGTGAGTGGCGTTGTGCACGACTCACGCGCCGCCTCGTCCGGCGGTGTGTTCGTGGCGGTGAAGGGACAGAAGGCCGACGGCACGATCTTCGTCGAGCAGGCGGCATCACGTGGTGCGGTCGCCGTGGTCGCCGAAGGGCCGGCGCCCGCGGGCATCGCGGTGCCGTGGATTCAGACGACCGACGCGCGGCTGTCTCTCGCCGAGTTGTCGTCGATCTTTTACGGTCGCCCGAGTGACGACCTGAAGCTCGTCGGTGTGACCGGCACGAACGGCAAAACGACCTGCACGTATCTCATCGCCTCCATCTTCGAAGCGGCGGATCTGAACTGCGGACGCATCGGCACGGTGTCCTTCAAGGTTGCCGGCGAAGAACGCGACGCCTCGCACACCACCCCCGAGGCCTCCGAGCTGCAGCGCCTGTTGCGCGAAATGGTGGACCGCGGCGATCGGGCCTGCGCGATGGAAGTGTCGTCGCACGCGCTCGTGCTGCAGCGGGTGGCGTACTTGAAGTTTCGCGCGGCGCTCTTCACCAATCTGACGCGCGATCACCTCGACTTCCACGGCGACATGCAGCAGTACTTCGACGCCAAGCGGCGCCTGTTCGAGATGCTCCCTGCCGGCGCTCCGGCGATTATCAATGTTGACGATCCGCGCGGTCTTGAGCTGGCGCGGACGCTGCCGTACGTCGTGACCTACGCCATCGACCACGACGCGGATATTCGGCCGATCGATGTGCATGCGTCACTCGAAGGCGTCGCCTTTGATGTCGAGACACCGAACGGCCGACTGGCCGTGCGCTCGCCGCTCGTCGGCCGGCCGAATGTCTACAACATCCTTGGCGCCGTCGGGCTGGCTGACGCGCTGAAGGTGCCGCACGCTGCGATCGAGCAGGGACTGGCGCGCCTGGATGGCGTCCCTGGCCGCTTCCAGATCGTGTCGGGCCGCGCAGACGACGTTCGCGTGGTCGTGGACTACGCGCACACGGATGATGCGCTGAAGAATCTGCTCGAAACGGCGCGGCCGCTCGCGTCCGGCCGGCTCATCACGGTCTTTGGCTGTGGCGGTGATCGCGACAAGTCGAAGCGCCTGCTCATGGGCGCCGTGGCGGCGCGCCTCAGCGACCTCGTTGTGGTGACGTCGGACAATCCGCGTTCAGAGGACGCCGACAGCATCATCGAAGACATCAAGCGCGGCATCGTGCCGGCGCGTGACCCAGGGGCGCCGCCGCGCGCGGTCACGCCCTGTGTCGCGATTGCCGATCGTCGTCTCGCGATTGAACACGCGATCAAGAGCGCCAAGCCTGGCGACCTCGTGCTGGTGGCCGGCAAGGGCCACGAGAAATTCCAGATCATCGGCGAACGCACGTTGCCGTTCGATGATGTGGACATCGCGCGCGCCGCCCTGCAGCGACGCGCGACCTCCCGGGTGTGACGGTCCTGGCGAGCGCTCCGGTCGTTCTGGCGTTGTCAGCGGGCTTTGTCGCGGAAGCGGTGAAGGGGCGCCTCGTATCAGGCGATCCGGCGCGCGTGTTTGCGTCCGTATCGACCGACAGCCGTGCGCTGGCAGATCCGGTCGTCGTGAGTGGTGCGCTGTTCATCGCGCTGTCGGGCCCGAACTTCGACGGCCATACGTTTGTGCCCGACTTGGTCCGTCGTCAGGTGGGAGGCCTACTCGTCTCGCATCCGGTATCGGCACCAGGCCCTGTCGCCGTTATCGAGGTGCCCGATACGCTCGTCGCGCTTCAGGATCTGGCCCGCGCGGTTCGTCGCGCGAGCCACGCGTGCGTGATCGCGATCACGGGCAGCGCCGGTAAAACCACCACGAAAGAAATGACCGCCGACCTGTTGGGCGCGACGTTCAACGTCTTCAGGAATCAGGGCAACCTCAACAATCACATCGGCTTGCCGCTGTCGCTCCTCGAGTTGCGCCATGGCGCGGACGTTGCAGTGGTGGAACTCGGCATGAACCACGCGGGCGAGATTCGCACACTGGTCGGCATCAGTGAGCCGGATGTGCGCCTGTGGACCAACGTGGGCGACGCACACATCGGCCACTTTGGTGCGCGCGACGCGATCGCTGATGCCAAGGCGGAGATTCTCGAAGGGGCCACGGCATCGAGCGCGCTGATTGCGAATGCAGACGATGCGCTGGTGATGGCGCGCATCGGCGGCTTTGCGGGCCGCACGATCACGTTTGGTGAAAGCGAAGGCGCTGACATCCGCGCCACAGATATTGTCGATCACGGATTTGATGGCACGGCTGCGAATGTGTGGATCGACGGCGCGGCTTACGCGATTCGCGTGCCCCTGCCGGGCCGCGCGAATTTGATGAACGCGCTGGCGGCCATCGCGGTGGCCGCTGATGCGGGCGTGCCGGTGTCGGCGATGGTGCCGCGCCTCTCGGCGTTGCGGCCGGTCTCGCGCCGCGGCGAAGTGGTCACGCTCGCCAGCGGCGTCCGCGTGGTCGATGACTCCTACAACGCGAGCCCGGCGGCGCTGCTGCGGTCGTTTGAAGCGCTCGCTGCCACGCCTGCGCCGCGCCGCATCGCGATGCTCGGCGAAATGCGCGAGCTCGGTGATCTGGCGATCACGCTGCATGTGGCGTGTGGACGCGCCGCTGTGGCCGCCGGCGTGGACGAACTCGTGGTCGTGGGCGGCCAGGTCGCTGACGGATTGGCCAAGGGTGCACGCGCCTCCGGCCTCGCACCGGAACGGATCCATCGCTTTGCTGACAGCACGGCCGCTGCCGATCATGCCGCCGCCCTCGTGAAGCCGGGTGATCTCGTGCTCGTCAAGGGTTCGCGCGGCACGCGCATGGACATCGTGGCCGACCGGCTGAAGGGGAGCGCCTAGTGCTGTTCTTCCTCTTCGAACGCCTGCACGCGCGGATCCCGTTTCCGAACGTCGTGCAATACATCACGTTCCGCACGGCCGCGGCGAGCATCACGGCGTTTGCGATCAGCATCCTGTGCGGCCCCTGGTTCATTCGCCGCCTGCGTGAATTCCAGATTGGCCAGGTCGTCCGCACTGACGGCCCGGCGAGCCACAAGGCCAAGTCGGGCACGCCGACGATGGGCGGGTTGCTGATTCTGGCGGCGGTGTTCATCCCAACGCTGCTCTGGGCGAACCTGACGAACCCCGACATCTGGATTGCGGTGCTGTCGACCGCCGGCTTTGGCGTGATTGGCTTCGCCGACGACTATCTGAAGGTCGCGCGCAAGAACACCTACGGCCTGTTTGCCCGCTACAAGATGGGCGCGCAGTGCGTTGTCGCCCTCGGTGTCGGCATCGCCGTCATCGTCTTGTCGCAGCACGCGCCGCCGCTCTACAACACGCGAGTCATCTTCCCGTTCTTCAAGACGTGGATTCCCGACATCGGCTGGTTCTACGTCCTGTTCACGATGCTCGTCCTGGTGGCATCGAGTAACACCGTCAATCTGACCGATGGCCTTGATGGTCTGGCCATCAGCACATTCGCTGTCGCCGCCGCGACGTTCACGGCACTGACGTATGTGATCGGGCACGCGAAGTTCTCGGAGTACCTGCTGCTCGTGCACTTTCCACCCGTCGCCGAGCTCACGATCTTCTGTGGATCGTTGGTCGGCGCGAGTCTCGGCTTTCTGTGGTGGAACGCGCACCCCGCCGAGATCTTCATGGGCGACGTGGGGTCACTCGCACTCGGTGGTGCACTCGGCACCGTCGCCGTGCTGATCAAACAGGAACTGCTCCTGCCCATCGTCGGCGGCGTATTCGTGCTCGAAGGCCTCTCGGTCATCATCCAGGTCGGCTCGTTCAAGCTACGCGGCAAGCGCGTCTTCAAGATGGCGCCGCTGCATCACCACTTCGAGCTCATCGGCTGGCAGGAACCCAAGGTCATCACGCGCTTCCTGATCCTTGCGATCATCTTCGCGCTGTTCTCTCTCACCACGTTGAAGCTGAGGTGATGACGATGACCTTCAGTGTGCTGGGAAAGAACGTGGTGGTGGTGGGCGCCGGCCGCAGCGGCGGGCCGGCGGCAGAGTTGCTGGCGACGCGCGGCGCCCACGTGACGCTCGCCGACAGCGCGTCATCGATCGATCGCGAAGCCGAGTTGCGGAAGGCGGGCATTCATCTCGACCTCGGTCCGCATCGTTCCAATCAGTTCGCGTCGGCAGATCTTGTCGTGTTGAGCCCCGGTGTTGATCCAGAGCAGGCAGCGATTGCCGCGGTACGTCGATCGGGCGTGCCGGTGATCGGTGAAGTGGAGATGGCGTCGCGTTGGCTCAAGGGCCGCATGGTCGCGATCACGGGCACCAAGGGAAAGTCGACGACGACAACCTTGACGTCGCGGATGCTGCAGGAAGCCGGCTTCGATGCACCGGCCGGTGGCAACCTCGGTCCCGCGCTGTCGTCACACGTCGCCGCGTCCACCGAAAAGACGCTGCACGTCGTCGAAGTCAGCAGCTTCCAGCTCGAAGGCACCGACGCGTTTCATCCGTGGATCGCGGTGCTGCTGAATCTCTCGCCCGATCATCTCGACCGCCATCCGACATTCGCGGCGTATCGCGATGCGAAAGCGCGCATCTTCGCCAATCAGACGTCGAGCGACTGGGCCGTCATCAATCTCGACGATGACGAAGCCCGGGCCTTGGCGCCGATGCGCGCGAATGGTCCAAAGCGTTTTGACTTCGCGCTGGATGCGCCAATCACTGACGGCGTCACTGTTGAGCGCGGCACGATCGTGCGGAGGTCAGGTGACACGGTGTCGCCGCTGCTGCCAGTGTCGTCGGTCAAGGTGCCGGGCCGGCACATCCTCAGTGACGTGCTGGCGGCCACCGCCGTGAGCTGTCTGGCCGGCGTCCCGCCGGCGGCCATGCAGCGCGCCGTGGAGACATTTCAGGGACTCGAGCACGCGTTGCAGCGCGTCGCCACGATTGGCGGCGTGCAGTTCATCAACGACTCGAAGGCCACCAACATCGCGTCGGCGAAGCGCGCCATCGAGAGTTTCGACGGTCAGCTTGTCGTGATCATGGGTGGCAAGTACAAGGGTGGCGATTTTGCAGAGCTCGCCGAGCCGCTGCGGGCGCGTGGCGCCTCAGTGGTGGCGATCGGCGAAGCACGGCCGCGCATTCATGCGGCGCTCGATGGCGTGGTGCCGGTGACTGACGCGACCTCGATGGAGGAGGCGGTGCACATGGCTGCACGCCGTGTCACACCCGGCGGCACGGTGCTGCTCGCGCCGGCGTGTTCGAGCTTCGACATGTTTCGTGATTACACCGAGCGCGGAAATTTTTTTGTGCAGGCTGTGCAGAAGTGGGAAATGGCGGTCAGGTCGTGACCGTGCGGTGAGTGGTCGTCGGATCGGGCCCAGCGGTCTTGAGCTTACCGCTGGGAACATCGGCAATTCTGCCGGTGAGGTGGGTGTTAGGACCCTGGGCCCGATCGGACGACCACTGACAGCGAGTACGTCGCCGAATGTTTTCGGCAGGCGCGAACGGGGCCGATAGGGCCCGAGATCTTGTGGTGCCCGGAGGCGAGGGCGGACGAATATGGCGCGAACACTGAAATCGGACAAATGGCTGTTTCTCGCCACGCTCCTGCTGGTCGGCACGAGCGTGGTGATGGTGTACAGCGCCTCGTCGTTTAAGGCGATGACGAGTAACTCGTCGCCGCTCATTTCCTTGCTCAAGCAACTGGGCGTGGCGGCGCTGGGCATGATCGTGCTGTCGATCTCCATGCGCGTGGACTACCGCAACTATCGGCGGCCCGAGCTGATCTGGACGGCGCTCGTGATCGCGTTCATTGCGCTCGTCGCGGTCCTGTTCATGCCGGTCAGAAACGGCACACAGCGGTGGTTCATCATCGGCTCGACGACGATCCAACCATCCGAGTTCGCGAAACTGGCATTGACCGTCTTTACCGCTGCGCTGCTTGAGCGCCGGATGCATCGCATCGATGAGCTGAGTTACTCGCTCGCGCCGATCGGCATCGCGACCGGCATCTTCGTGTTGTTGATTCTGAAGGAGCCGGACTTCGGGACCTCCGTCGCGATTCTCGGCATCGTGATCGCGCTCATCTTCGCGGCCGGTGTGAAGTACCGCTACTTCCTGAGTGGCCTGATCGTCCTGGTGCCCGCGCTCGTCGGCATCGCGATTCTCGAGCCGTATCGCATCAAACGCCTGATGAGCTTCACGGATCCGTGGGCCTATCAGGCGAAAGAGGGCTACCAGGTCGTGCAGGGCTGGATCGCACTCGGCTCGGGTGGCATCTTCGGTCGCGGCCTGATGGCCGGCGTGACGAAGCAGTCGTTCCTGCCCGAAGCCAACACCGACTTCATCGCGGCCGTCATCGGCGAGGAACTTGGGCTGATCGGCATCACGGTGCTGATCATTACCTTCTGCATCATCGCGTGGCGCGGTCTGCGCACGGCCGTACTGGCGCCAGATCGCTTCGGCTCGCTGCTTGCCATCGGTCTCACCACGATGGTGGCCGTGCAGGCCTTCTTCAACTTGAGCGTCGTGACGGGGCTGGTGCCGAACAAGGGCCTGCCGCTGCCGCTCGTGAGTAACGGCGGCTCGTCGCTGCTGATCAATCTGCTCGGCATGGGCATCCTGCTCAACATCTCGCAGCAAGCCTCAACAGTGGCCGCGACGAAGGTGGGATTGGACGCGGAGGCCTAGCGATGACCGGCCACGAGGAGCGGTGACCAGAGTGGTGATTGCCGGCGGTGGGACCGGCGGACATTTGTATCCAGGCGTCGCGGTCGCCCGTGAGTTGCTGCGTCGTCAGCCGGATGCCGTGGTGACGTTTGCGGGAACCGCGCGCGGGATGGAATCGCGCTTGGTTCCGAAGGAAGGGTTTGCGCTCGACATGATTCGTAGTGTGGGACTCAAGGGACGTTCAATCGTGAACGCGTTGCGCGGGCTGGCCATTGTGCCAGTCAGCCTCGTGGACGCGTGGACGCTCGTCTCACGCCGCCGCCCACACGTCGTCGTCGGTGTCGGCGGATATAGCTCGGGCCCCGTGGTGCTCATCGCCGCATTGCGTCGCATCCCCACGATGCTGCTCGAACAGAACGCCGTCCCCGGTCTGACCAATCGCCTGCTCGCGCGCGTCGTCCGCGCGGCGGCGCTCACCTACGACGACAAGGGCAATTACTTCGGGAGGAGCGGCTTTGTCACAGGCAACCCAGTACGACCCGAGTTCTTCGATTCCCCGATTCCTGATTCGAGATCCCCGATTGGCGATTCGCGATTGGCGATTCCCGATGGACCGAAGGTCCTAGTCCTTGGCGGCTCCCAGGGCGCGCACGCCATCAACGTGGCCATGGTGGCGGCAGCGGCAGAGTTGGGCCGTCGCCATCCAGGCATCGAAATCATTCACCAAACCGGCCCGAGAGACCTGGACGTCGTTCGCGAAGGCTACCGGAACATCCCCGGTGTCCACGCGCGGGCGGAGTCCTTTCTGGACCGGGTCGCCCATGAGATGAACGCCGCCGATCTGGTGATCTGCCGCGCGGGCGCGACGACGTTGGCCGAGTTGGCCGCGCTCGGGCGGCCGGCGCTGCTGGTGCCGTTTCCCGCGGCGGCCGACGATCACCAGACGAAGAACGCATTGGTGCTCGCCGATCGTGGTGCGGCTGCGGTGCTGTTGGAGGTGGCCCTCGCGTCGCGTCTGGCCGACGTCATCAGCGAACTGCTGAACGATGGTCCGCGCCTCGACACGATGGCGTCGGCGATGAAGGCCTTTGCACGGCCAGATGCGGCCGCGCGCATCGTGGATCGCCTCGAAGCACTGGCCGGATCGGTGGCGGCGTGATGACGACCTTCGGACGCACGCGCCAGATTCACTTTGTCGGTGTCGGTGGCATCGGCATGAGCGGCATCGCTGAGCTGCTCGTGAATCTTGGCTATGGCGTCAGCGGCTCCGATGCGAGGCGCACGGAGCTGACCGATCGACTTGCGAGTCTCGGCGTGCGTGTGGCCATCGGCCACCACGCGTCGAACATCGGCGACGCCGACGTCGTCGTGACCTCGTCTGCCGTCAAGGTCGACAACCCCGAGGTGGTCGCTGCTCGCGCGAAGCATGTGCCCGTGATTCCGCGCGCCGAGATGCTCGCGGAACTGATGCGCCTGCGGTTTGGCATCGCCATCGCGGGTGCACATGGCAAGACGACAACGACGTCGATGGTGGCGCTGATGTTGGAGCGCGCAGGTCTCGACCCGACAGCAGTGATCGGCGGGCGGCTGAGTGCGTTCGGGAGCAACGCGCGGCTCGGCCGCGGCAATCTGATGGTCGTCGAGGCGGACGAGAGCGACCGGTCGTTCCTCAAGCTGTCGCCGTCAATTGCCGTGATCACGAACATTGATCACGAGCACATGGAGAGTTACGGCAGTTTCGATCGACTGCTCGATGCGTTCGTCGACTTTGCCGACAAAGTGCCGTTCTACGGCGCGGTGGTCGCGTGCATCGACGATCCGCATGTGCGCGCGATCCTGCCTCGGTTGTCGCGACGCGTGATCACCTACGGATTCTCCGCAGACGCGGACGTGCGCGGCATCGACCCGACGACCGATGGCCGCGGCGGTCGCTGCACGCTCGCACACGGCCCGCTTGCCGTCGGCGTGCCGGGTCTGCACAACCTGCTCAACGGCCTCGCCGCAGTGGCGGTGGGCCTCGAGCTCGGCGTCCCGTTTGATCGCATCGCGCCGGCACTGGCGGAGTTTCATGGCGCCGATCGGCGCTATCAGCACAAAGGCTCTGTCGGTGGCGTCACGGTGGTGGACGACTACGGTCACCATCCGACAGAAATTTCGGCCGTGCTCCGCGCGGCGCGTGCCGGTGCACCGAGCCGCGTCATCGCGGTGTTTCAGCCGCATCGCTACACGCGCACGCGCGACCTGCTTGCGGAGTTCGGCGCGGTGCTGGCTGAGGCCGATGTGACGCTGCTGACCGAGGTTTACGCGGCCGGCGAAATGCCGATCCCCGGCGCGTCGTCGTCAGCCATCGCCGATGCCATTCGCGCCCACGGACGAGGCACGGTCGAACTGGTCCCTGCGCTCGCGGACCTCGCGCCGCGTGTCGCCGAGATCGCGCGTGATGGCGATCTTGTCCTCACGCTTGGCGCCGGTTCCATTGGCACTGTCGGCGACGCGATTGTTGCGGCGCTGCAGGCCAGAGTTGTGTCGCAACAGGCGGTGAGTCAGTGAGCGAGAAGCGTGGTCTTCCGGCGGCGAACGTCGCCGCACCCGCCGACAAGCGGTTCCGTCGCGCCGAGACGCGGCCGGGCCGAAAGGGCGGTGGCTGGTTGCACTCGACGGCCCTGCGCTGGGGCGTTGCCTTTGTCTTCCTGCTTGTCGTTGTCGGGCTCGGTTTGTCGTCCGCGGTGCGGGCCCAGATGTTCTCGATCAATCGCATCGTCGTGCGCGGTAATGCGCGGTTGTCGACGGGCGAGGTCCTGGCGATCGTTGATGGTCTGCGTGGCGGAAGTCTTTTTGCCGCCAACCTCGAGACATATCGCGTGAAGTTGCTCGATTCGCCGTGGGTCGCCGATGCCACGTTCCGCCGTGTGCTACCGGCGACGATTGAACTGCGGATCATCGAGCGCGTGCCGATGGCAGTCGGTCGGCTCGGCGATCAGCTGTATCTGGTCGATGCGGCCGGCCTGATCATCGATGACTACGGGCCGCAGTACGCCCAGTTCGACTTGCCAATCATTGATGGCCTGGTCTCGACACCGTCGGCGACCACGCCGGTTGTGGATCCCGAGCGCGCGCGTCTGGCCGCCCGGTTCCTCGATGCGTTGTCGGCGGCACCGGCGCTCCGGCAACACGTCTCGCAGATTGATGTCAGCAACGCGCACAACCTGGTCGTACTGATCGATCAGGATCCCGCGCAGCTTTATGTGGGCGACAAGGACTTCGTCGCTCGTCTGCAGCGGTATTTGGAGATGGCGCCGACGCTGAAGGAACAGATCTCGGACATCGACTACGTCGATCTCCGCTTCGAAGAACGCATTCCGGTGAATCGCAAGAAGAACAGCACGGCAGTCCCGAAGGGAAAACTCTGATGGCACGAAAAGAACGGTACGTGGTTGGGCTCGACGTCGGCACATCGAAGATCGCGGCCATTGTGGGCGAGATGATGGACGACGGCACGCTCGACATCATCGGCATCGGTCTGGCGGACTCGAAGGGGATCCGCCGCGGCGTGGTGAACAACGTCGATTCCGCTGCAGAAGCCATCAAGAAAGCGCTCGACGAAGCGGAACTGACCGCGGGCGTCGAGATTGACACGGTGTATTTGGCGCTGTCGGGCGCGCACGTCAAAGCGTTCAACAGCCGCGGTGTCGTGGCCGTGGCCGGGCGCAATCGCGAGATCACGCGCGAAGACGTGAAACGCGCGATCGATGCGGCCCGCGCGGTCGCGCTGCCGAGCGGTCGCGAGATTCTGCATGTGCTGCCGCAAGACTTCGTCATCGACGATCAGGACGGCATCGCCGTGCCGGTCGGCATGACCGGGAGCCGCCTCGAAGTGAACGTGCATGTCGTCACCGGCAGTTCGTCATCGATGCAGAACATGGTGGCGTGTGTGAACCGCGCCGGCGTCGAAGTGGCCGAGACCGTGCTCGAGCAGCTCTCAGCGAGCGAGTCGGTCCTGAGTCAGGACGAGAAAGAACTGGGCGTGGCCCTGGTCGACATCGGCGGCGGCACGACCGACTTCGCCGTCTTCGAGCGCGGCAGTCTCTGGCACACCGGCGTGCTGGCGGTGGGCGGTGATCACTTCACGAACGACATCGCCGTCGGTCTGCGGATGCCGATTCCCGAAGCGGAAAAGCTCAAGCGGCGCTCGGGCTGTGCGCTCTCGTCCATGGTGGCGGAAGACGACACGATGGAAGTGGCGAGCATGGCCGGTCGACGCTCACGCGTGATGCCGCGACGGGTGCTGTCGGAAATCCTGCAGCCGCGCGCGGAAGAGGTCTGCCATCTGCTGTGGGACGAAATCCGCAAAGCCGGATTCGAGCGGTCGCTCAACTCCGGCATTGTGCTCACCGGTGGCGGCGCGATGCTGGATGGCATGGCTGAAATCGCCGAACAGATTTTCGATCTGCCGGTGCGCCGCGGTGCGCCGGAGGGTGTGGGCGGTCTGGCCGACCACGTCAACAGCTCCGCCTACGCCACATCGGTGGGTCTCGTGATGTATGCCCATCGCAATGGACAACTGGAACCTGTACGCGTCGGAGCCGGCGCGATCGGGCGATTCACTGGCCGGCTTCGCACGTTGTTCAAAGACTTTTTCTGAGACGAGGGAGAGAGACACCAATGGAAAAGCTCCGTATTCTGCTCGACGAAGCCGACATCAAGCACGGCGCTCGGATCAAGGTGATCGGCGTTGGCGGTGGCGGTAGCAATGCCGTGAACCGCATGGTGCAGTCCGGCCTCACCGGCGTAGAGTTCATCGTCGCCAACACGGATCGGCAGGCGCTCATGCACAACGCCGCCTCGGTGAAACTGCAGATCGGCTCCAAACTGACCAAGGGCCTCGGCGCAGGCGCCGATCCGAACGTCGGCAAGGCGGCGGCCCTCGAAGACACCGAGAAAATTCTCGAAGCCCTGCAGGGCGCCGACATGGTGTTTGTCACCACCGGTCTTGGTGGCGGCACGGGCACAGGCGCGGCACCGGTGATCGCGAGCCTGGCGAGCGAGATCGGCGCACTGACGATCGCCGTCGTCACCAAGCCCTTCAAGTTCGAAGGCCGTCGACGCCAGTCGCAGGCCGAGCGTGGCTTGCAGGAACTGAAGGACGCGGTCGACACGATGATCACGATCCCTAACGAGCGGCTGCTCACGACGGTCGACAAGGCGACGAGCATGTCGGACGCGTTCGCGGTCGCTGATGACGTGCTCCGTCAGGCGATCCAGGGCATCTCGGACTTGATCCTCGTGCCGGGCATGATCAACCTCGACTATGCCGACGTCAAGACGATCATGTCGCGGATGGGCATCGCGATCATGGGCACCGGCATCGCGTCGGGCAGCGACCGCGCGCGGTTGGCGGCGACGATGGCGATTTCGAGCCCGTTGCTCGAAGACGCGAACGTGCAGGGCGCGCGTGGCGTCATCATCAACATCACGGGCGGCCCGGACCTCACGCTCAACGAGGTGAGCGAGGCCTCGGAGATCATCCACGAGGCGGCGCACGAAGACGCGAACATCATTTTTGGTGCCGTCGTGAATCCAGAGATGGAAGGCAAGATCAAGATCACCGTCATCGCCACGGGTTTTGATCCCGTGCGCACGGCGATGTCACCGGCCACGCAGTCGTTGATGCCGACGCCGGTCGACCTCACGGCCTACACAACGGCGCGCGTGCAACATCAGGAAGAAGAGCGTCGCGTCGCTAACGGCAGCAACGTCATTGTCGTGCGCCGGCCGGTGATGGACATGCCGTCGATGTCGTCTTCAGCCATGACAGCGGCCGCCTCCATGACGGCCGCGTCGCAGAGCAGCGCCACGGCTGTCGCCGAGCCAGAGGCATCGACCGCGTCACTGGACTTCTCACTTGGTGAACTCGACGAGCCGTCGCACCTCGACGTGCCGGCGTTCTTGCGGAGAAAAGAAAGCTAGTCCCCGACCCGTTCCGGCACAACGTTCGTACGAATGCGGCGGAAGCGCTCTCTATCGAAATGGTGGAGCAGCGTTTCCGCCGTTTTGCTTTCGGTCGATGAGAAGTGCGCGGTGAGCAGTAGCCGAATCGCCGCCTCATCATTGTCGTCGGGCATCGTCGCTGCGGTGTACGTCGCGTTGAGCGTCGAGGTGTCGAGGTCGAGCGCGTAGACGGTGCCGCCCGTCATGCCGGCGCCGACGTTGGATCCGGTGGGGCCGAGCACGAGGACGACGCCGCCGGTCATGTACTGAAAGGCGTTGGCTTCGACGCCTTCCACGACGATGGCGGGTGCCTGGCCTTCGTGGTTGCGGCGCAGACAGATGCCAAAACGATTACCGGCGCGGCCGGCGATGAACGCCGTGCCTGCGCGCGCACCGTACGCGAACGTGTTGCCGACCAGGGCCGGCGGCGTGGTGTGACGAGCGCCGCGCTCGGGCACGATGACGAGGCGGCCGCCGTATGCGGCAGTGAAGCACGAGTCAGCCGCGACGCCTTCGAGACGGAAGTCGAGGCCGGGCAGCGAGTAGGCGGCGTAGAAATGTCCGGCGGCCCCCTGGTGCCGCATTTCGACCCGGCCATCTCGAAGCCCAGCGTCGCCGCAGGCGCGCGCGATGATGCCGGCGGCGCCCACACCCACACAGCGATCGCGATTGGTGAGCCGTTCAGTGATCGTGACCACTTCGTCGTCAACCGCGCGCACGGCCGCGTCGCGTTCAGCGACACGCAACGTCGGCATGTGCCGGCGCGATTGCTCGCTCGGATGTGGTTCCTTGATGGGCGCAGGTGGCGCGCCGAGCAGCAAGCTCACATCCACGCGCGCGGACTTGCCGGTGAGATCACCGCGACGTTCAAGCAGATCGCGGCGGCCGACGACGTCCGAGAGGCGCGTGATGCCCGCGGCCGCCATGCGCTGGCGCACTTCGTTGGCGACGTAGCGGAGGTACGTCGTGATGTGCCGGCTTTGACCGCGGAAGTTCGCGATGTGCGCCGGATCCTGTGTGGCAATACCGGGAGTGCAGCCGACTCGACGCTGACCTGTGGGATCACCAGGATGCGGCCCCGCGAGGTGACACTGACGGAGCATCGAGCAGCCGAGCGAGATCAGGATCGATGTCCCGAAGCCGACGCGGTCCGCCCCGAGCAGGATGAGCTTCAGCACGTGCTCGCCGTTCTGCACGCCTCCGTCCACGCTCAGCTCAACGAGGTCGCGCACGCCTTCTTCGGCGAGCGTGTCGTGGACAACGGGGAGTAGAGCCGCGAGCGGAGCGCCCGCATGGGTCTGGTCGGCGCGTTTGGCGGCGCCCGTGCCACCCGAGCCATCGGAAAGGTGCAGTCGATTGGCGCCGGCGTTGACACCGCCGAGGCAGACGAGCTCGACACCGGCGGTCGCGACGAACTTCAGCGCGCAGCGCACGTCCGGGTTGAGGTGCCGCCAGCTCTCCATCATCAGCTTCACGTCTTCGATGGAGTAGAGGTTGTGATTCACCGGCGGCGAGATTAGCTCGAAGCCGGGTTCGCAGCCGCGCTGACGCGCGATGCGCGGCGACACTTTGCGGCCGGGCAACTGACCACCCTTGCCGGGCTTGGCGCCCTGAGCAAACTTCACTTCCGCTTCGCGCGCTGTCGCCGCGATCATCGGCGTGACGGTGAACCGCGCGCCGGCGTACTGAATGCTGCGATTGCCGTCGGCGCGGCCGATGCGATGTTTGTCGAAACCGCCCTCACCACTATTCGCGATCGGGCCGATCGTGTCAGGCACCGCGCGCCCCGCGCGTCGAAACCGTGCACGACAGTAACGATCGAGCACATTCATCGATCGCGCGACCGCACGATGCGCGGGCTCCGAGAGTGCGCCTTCGCTCATCCCGGGCACCATAAACCGCCACAGCACGTCTTCTTCCGACTCAACGGCGTCGATGGGCACCGGCGTCTGTCCATCGCGCACACGAATCAGATCGAGCAGCGAGACCGGCGCGCGATTGGAGATGGATGCCGTGAAACGCTCGTACGGCGAGCCATCCGCGGCGCCAGCCGGCGCTTTGAAGCCGGACGCCTCATGCAGCGCGCGCACCATCGCCGGGCTGTTGGCGTGCGGCCGGCCGGTGGATCGGTAGTGAAACTCGCCGGCATCCACCAGTACGGGCGGTGCCTGAAACGCGCGCGCATGGAAGCCGAGCCACTCGGCGTCGAGAATCGCCGCGTCGATACCACCGAGGTGGCCCGAGACGCCCGGGAAATCAGCGGCGAGAAACGCGGGATCGAGCCCGACGGCTTCGATGAGCTTTGCACCGCAGTACGCGGACGCCAGCGTCACGCCAGCCATCGACATCACCTCAGTGAGGCCGGTGCGCAGGCCATCGACATACGTCGACTCACGATCGCCGACCGACATGGCACCGAGCCACGGGCACACCACGTCCGCGCCGACCGCGAGCAGCAGCGCGCAGTGGTGCACATCCCACATGCCGGCATCCGCCACCACCCCTACCCGATGCCGCCCCCCATCGTCGGCGAGTGCTTCGTGCAAGCGCGCAACGGCGCGAAGAAGCGGAAGCGGCGCACGAGTGGCGGAGACCGCGCGATCAGACAGCACGATGACGCACGACCGCGCGGCCTCCGCGCGCGCACGAATGACGAGCTCAGTGAGGGCGGCTTCGAGCGCCTCGTTTCGTTGCTCGGACCGTGTGTCGGGATCGTCACCAGCTCTGCCGCCGATGTCGAACGTGGCGTCGATGGAGACGACGCGCGGTTGAGTGAGGAGCCAGGCGATTTCACCGCGTCGCAAAATGCGGTGATCGAAGAGATAGTGCGGCGCTGTGCTCTGATCCCACAGGCCGGCACGATCGCCCACCGCCGCGCCCGACTCGAAGACCCAGGCGTCGCGAATCGGATCGATCGGCGGCGAGGTCTCCTGCGCGAATCGCAACTTGAAGTAGTCGTCGAGTCGTCGGGGCAGGGCATCGAGCAGTGCCGCCGGTGGTGTGTCGTCACCCATCGAGCCGATCGCGAGCTTGCCGTACTGCGCGAGCGGAGCGATCAGGACGGTGGTGTCTTCCCTGGTCATGCCGAACGCCACTTGCAGCGTAGGCAGATTCGCCTGCGCCGCGACGTCCGCCGGCACGTCAATCGATGCGCCCGGCACGCCCTGCGGAGGCTTCGGGAATGACAGTCGCGCGGCTTCGCGATGCACATCTTCAGTGAAGAGCACCTCGCCGGAGTTGAGGCGCACGATGGCGGTATCGCCGGGGCCAAAGATGCGCTGCTCTTCAACATCGCCGAGATCGAGCACGCCCGTCAGTTCGCTCGTCGCCAGCGCATAGTCGCGCGTCGTCGTCATCCAGAGTGGGCGCAGGCCGTTTCGATCCAGATGCGCGACCGCATCGTCACCATCGCAGGCGACGATGGCGGCCGGGCCGTCGCAGGCCCCGAGCATCGTGCTCATGGCCTGGTGAAATGTCTCGAGGGCCGGCTCGCGCGTGAGCCGAGACGGCGCTTGGGGCAAGAGGGCGAGCAGACCCTGCGCGAGTGAGAGACCGCCGGCCGCGAGCGCGATGAGCATGTCGTCGAGGTTCGCGCTGTCGGAGCCGCCGGCGCAGACGACCGAGCGGACTTTGGCGGCGAGTGCGTTGAGTCTCGGATGGCGCTCAGTGATGCGTTCTGTGAGGCCTGGGCCGATTGCGCGCATCCAGGCCACGTTGCCGGCGATGGTCGAGATCTCGCCGTTGTGCGCCAGCACCCAGAAGGGTTGCGCGCGGCGCCACGCGGTCGTCGTGTTGGTTGAGTAGCGGCTGTGAAACAGCGCAAAGCGTGACGCGAAGTGCGGATCCGACAGGTCGGGATACAGCATCCCGAGGCGCGAGAGATCCGCGAGCCCGCGATAGACGATGGTGCGGTTTGAGAGGCTGGAGATGGCGAAGTCGTCGCCGATGCGCTCGCTGAGGGTCTCGTCGAGCGCGAGGCGCAGGAGGTATCGGCAGGCGAACCAGCCGTCTTCGCTCATCTGCGCGGGCCGGCGGAAGAGCGCCTGTCGAACTCGCGGCGCCGTGCGACGGGCGGACGAACCCTCGGGAAGTGCTTCGAGGTTGATCGGGACGTCGGCCCAGCCGAGCACGTCTGCGCCGGCGAGGGCCGCCAATTGTTCGACCATCTCGACGCAGATGCGGCGGCGCTGGGCGTCGAACGGCAGGAAGAACATTCCGACGGCCACGTCGCGCTGGGCGACCATGCGCGTGTGCTGCGGAAAGCGGTCGAGGAGCAGTGCCCAGGGGATGTCGAGGAGCATGCCCGCGCCGTGCCCGGGTGCGCCGCGGTGGTCGAACTGTCCGCAGAGATTCAGCGCGGCGTCGACCAGCTCACGCTCGGCCACGCCTTTGCGCGAGGCCAGAAAGCCGATGCCGCATGCAGCCGCTTCTCGGCGGCGGCTCTGCAAGGCATCTCTGGACATAGACATGACACGGTACTACTCCCCTGATAACTTGCATTTTCTTGAAGGAACGATAAATCCGATCAACGCACGTACAATCGATACCATCCCGGCCGTCTGGTCTTTCTGCGACGTGTACGCAGTGCCACGACCGGGCACATCCCATGCCCGCACAACGACGCGCCAATTCCCGACCGACCACTGCACGCCGTTTCGGCGCGGGGATGGGCGTCGACGCGCTCGACACGCTCAAGCGCGAGGCCGGGACGATCCGCAAGAATCACGCCGGAAAGCTGCGCATCGCGCTCGCGTTTCCCAATTCCTACTTCGTCGGGATGTCGAATCTCGGTCTCCAAACGGTCTACCGCCTGTTCAACGCGCATGAGCGCGTGGTGTGCGAGCGTGTGTTTCTGCCGCCACGGCAGGAGCATGCCGATCGCGCCGCGAAACGAACGCCACTCGTGACTCTGGAGTCGCAGACACCGGTTTCAGAATTCGACATCTTCGCGTTCTCCGTCTCGTTCGAGTGGGACTACACCAACGTGGTGGCCATGCTCCGCATGGCCGGTCTCAAGCCCCGCGCAGCGGATCGCACGGCACACGACCCGCTCGTGATGGTCGGTGGTGCCGTGACGTTCGTAAATCCCGAGCCGCTCGCGCCATTTGCCGACGTGATCGCCGCCGGCGAGGGCGAGGTACTTGTGCCGGGCCTGCTCGACGCGCTCGCCGATTCTGACGATCGGCCGTCGCTGTTACGCCGGCTCACGCAGGAGCGCGGTTTCTACATCCCGAGCCTCTACGACGTCACGTATGACGGCCCGGGCCGCATCGCCTCGATCAACCCAAAGCCCGGATCCGGCGCGCCGCAGACCGTGAACAAGGCGGCCGTCAAGACGTCCGAGGCGCTTGATCCGCCGGCGACGGTGATCTTCACGCCGGACACCGAGTTTGGCGCGCGTTTCCTCATTGAAGTGGTGCGCGGCTGCGCCAACCTGTGCCGATTCTGCTGGGCCGGCTACAACTACCTGCCCGTCCGCTCGTTTCCGACCGCGCGGATCCTCGAGCTCGCCGCAGCCGCGCGGCCGTATGCGGATCGCGTTGGGCTTGTGTCGATCGCCCTCTGCGACCATCCCGACATCGAGTTCATTCTCAAGTCGCTGCTCGACATGGGCTACGGCATCAGCCCAGCCTCGCTGCGGCTCGACGACCTCACCGAGCCGATCATCTCGCTCCTGCATCAGAGCGGGGAGCGCTCGATCACGATCGCGCCCGAAACCGGGTCCGATCGCCTGCGTCGCGTGATCAACAAGACCGTCACGAACGACCAGATTCTCGATAAAGCCGATCTGATCTTCCGTACGGGCATGGACAACCTGAAGCTCTATTACATGATCGGACTGCCCACGGAAACGCCCGAGGACCTGGTCGCGATTCGCGATCTCACGCTCCAGATGCGCGACCGCATGATGGCGCACTCGAAAGCGCGCGGCACCGTCGGTCGCATCATCGCGTCCGTCAACCCGCTCGTCCCGAAACCCGGCACAACGTATCAGTGGCTGCCGATGACCGACACGTCGATCATCGAGCGCAAGATCAATGAACTCCGCAGCCTGGTGTCAGACGTCGACAACGTGTACTTCAACATCAAGTCGGAGCGGCACTCGTACTACCAGGGCCTGCTCTCGCTCGGCGACCGCCGCGTGGCGGATGTCATTGAGGCCGCCGAGCGCAACGGTGGTCAGTGGCGTGCGGCCGTGGCTGAAGTCGGTCTCGACGCAGACGCCTACCTCTACCGCGACCGCAGTGCAGACGCGTTTCTGCCGTGGCAGATTATCGACGGCGGCGTCAAAGAGACGTTCTTCCGCAACGAAGCTGAGAAGAGCATGCGCGGAGAGCAAACTTTCAGCGCGCCGGCTCGCGGGTAGCTACGCCGCAACTTCCGCTTGGAATTCCTTGAATGCCGCGAGGATGATGTCGCGCAGTTTCTCCTGCGCGGTCACCTCGACGATCGGCCGCAACAGCGAGAACGTGCGTCGCTCGCCGTTCACCGAGTACGTCCGGGCCGGAAACGTGACGTTCCGGCCGCCGCCCTTGCGCTCCCAGACCGCGAAGCCCACGAGCTTGAGGCCATCGAATGGCCCACCAGAGAAGAGCAGTTCTGCATCCGCCAGTTTCCCGGCGGGGGCGCCTTTGTCATTGAGAAAGAATTTGATCGTCATGCCTCAGTGCAGAGCAATGCACGCGCCAGATCTCGCCCGCCCGCGATGTCGGCGTAAGCAATTGATTTTGCAGCGCTTGGTAAGTCACGCTGTGACACCGTGATCGACATCGCCTTTCCGTCGTCTACCTCAGGTGCGCTTTCAGCGGTGGCACCGCGCCACTTGTTTACAACGAGGGTGCTGCCGTTTCGCGGCGACACCGCCGCGGCCGACTGGGTTCGCGTGGCTGAGGCGCTGCACACACCGGAAACGGCGATCGTCCGCGTGTCTCAGGTGCACGGGCGCCGCGTGCTCGTCGTGACGCCAGGGACGCCGACGGTGTCAGGGGCGGAGGCTGACGCGATCATCTGCACGGATCCGTCTCGCACCGTGGCCGTCCGCGTGGCCGACTGCGTGCCGATTCTGATCGCAGATCGGAGCCATCGTGTCGTGGCCGCCGTGCACGCAGGCTGGCGCGGCAGTTGCGCGGGAATCGCCGGTGCGGCCATCGAAGCCATCGCCGAGCTGGGTATTCCGCCTGCCGATCTGGTTGCCACCATTGGCCCGAGCATGGGGCCCTGCTGCTATCAGGTCGACGACCGCGTGCGGCTCGCGTTCCTGTCGATGACACCTGATGCCGCCGAGTGGTTTTCGGAGGATGGTCCCAACCACTGGAAGCTTGACCTGTGGCGCGCCAACGCGGATCAACTCATCGCCGCCGGCGTGCCCGCGCCATCCGTCACGCACATGAATGTGTGCACGGGCGATGATCGCGAGCGTTGCTGGTCGTATCGACGGGATGGTGCGGGCGCCGGCCGCATGGTGGCGGCGATCGGCCTGTAAGACGGAAACTGCCGGAAATAGGATCGGGAGTTATTTCGAAATAACTCCCGATCCTATTTCCGGCTATGACGGCGTCGTCGCGTCGGCGGCGGTCAGGGGCACGAAGTAGAGCAGGCGCTGGCAGTTTTCACAGGTGTAGAGCGCGTCGTTGCGTTTGACCTGCGCCTGAACGGCCGGACGCAACCCCATGTTGCAGGCCGTGCAGCCGCCGTTGACCATGGGCGCAATGGCGATGCCCTTGCGACCCTTGAGCAACGATTCGTACTTCGCGAGCGTGGGCTTGTCGACGCCCGGCGTTTTGCTTTCCCGCGTGGCGAGCAATGTGGCAATTTCTGCTTCGAGGACCGCGCGGTCTTTCGCATGCTCGGCCTGTATCGCCGCCAGCGCCTTGTTCGCAGTGGCCAGCACGCCTTCGGCGGCTTTGACGGCGGCCGCCAGCGTGTCGCCGTCCATCATCAGTTCGAGCACGCGCTCTTCGAGCACGGCTTTCTCCTGCTTGCCCATTTCCATTTCGTGCTGGAGGGCGTGGAACTGTTCGTTGGTCTTGACCGCGGCTTTATGTTCTTCGAAACGCGCCATGCGCGTGTCGACGCCGGCCACATCCTTCTCGACCAGCTTGCGTGCCGCGGTCGAGTCGTTGAATGCCGCCTTCGCGGCCTCGAGCGCCGCGGTGGCCGAGGCCACCTGCTGAGAGGACATCTTTTCGGCGGCCGGAAAATCCGCGAGACGTTTTCGGGCCGCTTCAAGCGCCGAGTCCAGCGCTTGCAATTCAATGAGGACCGCGAGCGAAGCCAGCATGGGAAGAAGGGAAGCCTATCACCAATGTTTAGTAGTCAGTCAGGGACTTCGGCCGGATGGCCACGCGCAGCGCGTTGAGCACGGCCAGCACATCAATGACCTCCTGGCCAATCGCGCCCTCGACCGGCGACAGGTGTCCGGTCGCAGCCAGGGCCATGCCGGCGACGCTCAGCAGCATCCCGCCGACCGCACTCTGAAGGGCGATGGTCCGCATGCGCGCGCCGATGTGCAGGATCTCGTCCACCTTCAGCAGGGCACTGTCGAGCACGACCAGACCCGCCGCTTCAGCCGTGACGTCGCTGCCCTGACCGAACGCGATGCCCACCGTGGCTGCGGTCAGCGCCGGGGCATCGTTGATGCCGTCGCCGAGAAACAGGGTCGGCGCCTTCGCTGTCTCCGCCCGAACGAGCGCGACCTTCTGTTCGGGTGTCTGCCCGGCGTAAATCTCCGTGATGCCGACCCGCTCGCTCAGGTAGCGCACTTCGGACTCGCGATCGCCTGAGACCAGGAGCGCCCGCGTGAAACGGTGGCGTGGGCCCAGATGCTTGATGAACGTCGAGCTGTCTTGCCGCGGCTCGTCCCGAAACTTCAGCACACCCGCGTAGCGGCCATCGACTGAGACGACGCATTCCATGCCGCCGGTTTGTGGCGGGAGCAACGCCGCGGCATTCGGCAGTTGTGCGACGAGTTGCTTCCGGCTGGTGACCACGACCTCACGGCCACCGATCGTGCCGACCAGCCCAGCGCCTGGGCGCTCGTGGACTTCGCTCGCCGCGACGGGCGCGAGTTGCGCAGCCTTCGCCGCGTCGAGGATCGAGCCGGCTAGCGGGTGTTTCGAGTAGACCTCGAGGCTCGCGACCAGTTGGAGCACATCCTCGCGCGTGTGGCCGACGGCGGCGATGGTCTCGGTCAACGCCGGCCGTCCGTAGGTGAGTGTGCCCGTCTTATCGAAGATCACGACGCGGCACGTGCTCAAGCGTTCGAGCGCCGCCGGGTCTTTCACGATGATGCCGCGCCGTGCCGCGAGTGACACCGAGCCGATGATGGCGACCGGAATGGCGATCAGCAGCGGGCACGGTGTGGCGATGACCAGCACGGCGAGGAAGCGCACCGGGTCGCCACTCCACCACCACGCCGCCACGGCAATCGCGACCGCCACCGGCGTGTAGATCGCGCCGAGTTGATCGCCAAGCCGACGCAGCTGCGGGCGCCGCGTCTCCGACTCGCGCATGACCTGCATGATCTTCGCGTAACGCGAATCGACCGCCCGCTTCTCGGCCGTGATCGTCAGCGCCGACGCGCCGTTGATCGCGCCCGACAGCACCGTGACGCCGGGTGTCTTCGACATGACATACGGCTCACCCGTCAGGTACGACTCGTCCATCGATCCGTGGCCGGCTGTGACGACGCCATCGACGGGGCAGGTCTCGTGCGGCATCACCACCAGCGTGTCGCCGATCGCGATCTCGTCCAGCGCCACGTCATCCAGTTGTCCGTTGATCGACCGGTGCGCGCGGGTCGGCATGCGCTTGGCCAAGGCGTCGAGCGCCGAGGAGGCGTTGCGCACCGCGTAGTTCTCGAGTGCTTCACCGCCCGACAGCATGAGCACGACGAGCGTGCCGGCGAGATACTCGCCGAGCCACACCGACGCCACGATTGAGATCCCGGCGAGAAGGTCCGAGCCGAATTCCCGGCGCGCGAGCTTCTTCAACAGTTCGAAAACGAGCGGCGTACCGCCAAGCACGAGCGCGAGCCACAGCGGCCACGGGGTCCAGTGGAGTGCGAGGTGTAGCGCAATCGCGACGAGCGCGAGGATGGCAATGAGGGCTTGCGTGCGGGCCCCGGAGGGGGGAAGAGCCACGGCAATTTTCAGCTTATTCCTCTTTGTTGAGGTGCGATGTCGGGATTGGCACACTCCATCCGCTTTACAGCACAGAAGCGGCCTGTAACTGACGCCGGTTCGGAGGATACATGCCGGTTTTCCGCAAGCTCCCCATCGCCGTTGCCGTTCTGATGCTCGTGGCCCTGATTCGACCGGGGCAGTGGCTCCTGGCCTCGGCCGGAGGTGTGGCGTTCACCACGTATACCGCCGCGACTCCCGGGCTGTTCGCTGGAGCGGGTGATGGCACCGAAGCCGTCGGCGTGGGCGACTTCAATCACGATGGCATCCCGGATCTGGCCGCTTCCAATCACAACGATGGGACCCTGTCGATTCTGATCGGTCAGACGGCCGGCGGCTACGTCGCCGCGACCTCGATCCAGTACCGCGCGTTCCTGGACGTGTTCTCGCAGGGGTCAGTGAGCGTGGCGGACCTGAACCGCGACGGTTGGGACGACGTAGTGGTGGCGTCGAATGGCAGCACGGGCGTATTCGTGATCCTTGGAACGGGGCCGGCCACGTTTGCGGCTCCCACGTTGGTCGGTGTCGGCACGAGTGTGCTGTTCGCCACGATCGCGGATCTGAATCGCGACGGGATCCCCGATGTTGTGGCAGCTGAAAACAACACAAGCCGGCTCTCGGTCCTGTTGGGAAATGGCAACGGCACCTTTGCAGCGCCCACGCGCGTTGCGACCGGCGCTGGGCCATTCGCGGTGGCCGTGGCAGACTTCGACGGCGACGGCAAACTGGACCTCGCGTCGGCGAACATCTCCGTCAACACAGTGTCTGTGTTCTCCGGAAACGGCGCCGGAGCATTCTCGCTGCAGGCCACGGTCGCGGGACCCGGCCCGTCGCTGCAGGTCACGTCCGTGGCCGCCGGTGATGTGAATGGCGACGGCTTTGCGGATCTTGTGACGACGAGTCAGGCAACGGTGGCCGGAACGTCAGCCGTGGTGGCGACCTTCCTGTCGAACGGCGCTGGCGGCTTCACGGCTGCTGGAACGGTGGTGATCCCGGCCGCACCGAAACAGGTCTTGATTGCCGACATGAACAGGGATGGCGCACTCGACCTGATTCTCACGTGCCGGGGCACGAGCCAAGTGCAGGTGTTGCTCGGCACTGGTTCGGGAACGTTTAGCGTGCCTCCCGCCATAGACGTGAAGGCTCCGACCGTCGTGAGGGCGATTGGGCTGGTGGCGATCGCGGACTTGAATCGTGACGGCATGCTCGACGTGGCCGTGTCAGTGTTTGACGCCGATGGCGTGTCGATTCTGATGGCCTCGCCCGTCGCGGCTCCGACAACGTTGTCGTTCGCCACCAGCACCGTACCGGTGGGTCTGTCACCGACGGCGATTGACGTCGCCGACGTCAACCGCGACGGTCGCCTCGACTTCGTCACGTCGAACTACGCTGGCGCCTCCGTGTCGGTTGTGAACGGCACGGGCGGTGGCGCATTTGGCGCGGCGCAAACTTATGCGACGCAGGCCAGCCCGTTCTCGGTGATCGTCGGCGACTTCGATCGCAACGGCCGGCCCGATGTGTTGACCAACAACAACGGCGGCACCGCGGATGTGTCCGTGCTTCTCAACGACGGCTCGGGCGCGCTCGGCAACGCGCAGTCCTACGCGGTCGGGAAGAACAACCTGCAGACCTCGCTCGGCGACTTCAACCGCGACGGCATTCTTGATGTGGTGACTGCCGACAACAACGGGCCGAACGTGTCGATCGTGCTGGGCAACGCGAGCGGTGGTTTCGGTGCGCCGACGCTGGTGACGGTCGGCGCCGGTCCCTTTGCGATCACGACCGGAGACTTTAACGGCGACGGCAAGCTCGATATCGCCACGGCGAATTCATCCGCAGCCACCGTCACGGTGTTGCTGGGCAACGGCAGCGGCGGATTTTCGGCGCATGGTGCAGGCACAGACTTTGCGGTCGGGCTGCCGGCGGTCGCGCCGGCCGGCGCCAAAGGCGGACAGCGCTCTATCGCTGCGGCTGATTTCAATCGCGACGGCAAGCTCGATCTGGTCACCACGGATGCGCTCGACGGCACGGTCTCGGTTCTTTTCGGCAACGGCGCGGGGGCGTTTGCGCAGCCGGCGTTGACGATCAGCGTGGGCGCAACGGCGCTGCCTGAGTACGTGCGTGCCGGCGACATGAACGGTGACGGCGCGCCGGACCTGGTGGTGGCAAACAACGTTGCCGGAACCGTCTCAGTAGTTCTCGGTAACGGCGATGGCACTTTCCGCGCACCGCAGGACATTGCTGCAGGCACGCGGCCATTGGGACTGGCTCTCGCCGATATCGATCGCGATGGTCAGCTGGACATTCTCGTCACCAACGCCACAGGCACGACCGCCACGGTGTTGCGCAACACCTCAATTGCGCCGAATCGCGCGCCGGTCGCCAGCCTGTCGCTGCCGTTGTCGGTGAGTCCTGGCGCCAACTGCGTCACGACCCTGCCATTGACTGCCGTCGTCTCGGACGCGGATGGCGATGCGATGCTGTATCGGTGGACGGAGAACGGGGCCCTCTTGTCTTCGGCCGCGGCTCCATCGGTGGTGTTGAGCCTCGGCTCGCACACGATCGCGCTTTCCGTCGACGATCAACATGGTCACGTGACGACGGCGAGCGGCACCGTTGTGGTGAAAGACACCACCGCTCCAACATTCCTGCCGCCGGTCGTGCCCGCGCTTGAAGCCACCAGCGCGAGTGGCGCGTTCTTCGATCCGTCAACGACCGCGACAGACAACTGCGATTCCGCGCCGACCGTGACCATCGCGCCATCGTTCCCAGGCAACATCTTCCCGGTTGGCGACACGACGCTGATCTACACCGCGTCTGATCATGCGTCGCCGGTGAATGCGACGACGGTCAGTGTGGTGGTGACGGTATTGCCGGCGGCGGCGCCGGTGATTTCCTCGCATGCCGACGAAACAGTCGAAGCAACGAGCGCTTCGGGCGCGACGGTCACCTACGTTCGACCGTCAGCCATCGACAATCTTGACGGCATCGTCGCAGTGAACTGCGCGCCGGCTTCTGGCACAGCCTTCCCGATGGGCTCGACCGTCGTCTCATGCGCGGCATCGGATCATCTCGGCCACTCGGCGTCATCGCACTTCAATGTCCAAGTGCGCGACACGGCAGCGCCGACCGTGACGCCAGCGACCAGCGGACTGCCGGCCGGTCAATTCGGAGCTCCGCGCTTCTTTGAAATGGCCGATAGAGGCAGGGCTCACATCAACTGGAGCATCGCGACTGCCGATCTTAACGGCGACGGCTTCCTGGATGTGGTCACGTCCGAGGAACACAACATTTTCACGGATGGCTACGGCGAGTTTGGCTTCAGCGTAGCGCTGGGAAATGGCGCCGGCGGATTCAGGCCCCGTGTCTGGTACGAGATTTCAGCGAGCGGCCGCGTTGGTCATGTGGTGATCGGCGATTTCAATAGGGATGGGCGGCCGGATATCGCGGTAGCGGGCAACACGATCGAAGAGACGCCGACATCGTCGACGTTCGAGTCGTACATCGCCGTGTCGCTGAATCTCGGCGGGGGGGTGTTTGCCGCGCCCACTCGATCGTCAACGGGAGATCCGATGGAGTTCTATGCTCCGAACGAACTCGCGAGTGGTGATTTCAATGCCGACGGGAATCTGGACCTCGCAGCCGGAAGCTTGGTGGGCAATATCGTCGTGATGCTTGGCGATGGACATGGCGCATTCAGTCGCTCTGCAATGTTCATCTCTGACGGCCAATACGACAGTTCAGTGGCGGTCGGCGACTTCAACGGCGATGGCCGCGACGATGTGGCGTCGGTGGAATATTTTGGCTGGGGAAAAGTGCTCACTTGGTTGAGCAATGGTGACGGTACCTTCGCGCCGCCGACGAGCACGGCAGTGAATAGCGACACTGGGTGGCACGGGCCAGGAGGACATCTTGCGCCCGGACACGCTGGTCGTCTCGTCAGGGTCGGCGACGTGAATGGCGATCATCATCCGGACCTGGTAACAATCTCATTCGATTCCAGCGGCGAATGTTGGGTCACGACGCTGCTTGGCGACGGCGCCGCTGGCTTTGCCGCGCCGATCTACCGACTCCTCGACATCACTTTCCATCAAGACATGGTGCTTGCAGATCTCAACCATGACGGGAAACTCGATCTGGCTGTTTCCAATGCATACGACGCGTCGGTCGCCATTGCAACGGGAGATGGCAGCGGCGGCTTCAGTTCGTTGAGTCTCGTCGCAGCCGGCCAAGAAGCACTGGGTATCGCTAGTGGCGACATGAATGGCGACGGGCTCGTCGATCTCGTGCTCGGTGGCCGCTACCGCCCCGATGCAACGCTCTTGCTGAATGGACTCACCACAACTCAAGTTGTTGGAGCCTCCTCAGCACCGCTGACATCTCAGGTGCCACTCACGATGTCCGGTGGGATGACACCCGACGGTTCAGAACCAATGTCGATCGCGGTGACCTTCGTTGGCAGCACCGTCAGCTTTGCCATGCCGACGGCGTACGACCTGGTGAGCGGTGTGCTACCGGTAACGTGCGATACGCCGTCTGGAAGTGAGCTGCCGATTGGCACGACACACGTCACCTGCACAGCGGTCGACGCGGCGGGCAACACGGGCACGGCGTCCTTCGACGTGATCTATCGGGAGACGTGCGCTCCAGGTTCCTATCGCGCCGCGACTGGTGATGCCGCGTGCACGTTGGCATCGCCGGGCAGCTACGTGGCCACGGCTGAAGCGACTGCGGCGACACTTTGCGCGCCCGGGTCCTATCAACCGTCTGCGGGTGCGGCCGCGTGTCTGCTCGCACCAGCCGGAACATTTGTCGACGTCGCTGGCGCGGTGTCGGCAACGCCATGCCCAGCGGGAGTGACGTCTGGAGTTGGTTCCACAGTGTGCACGGTGCCGCCCCCGCCATCCTCCACCCCAGGCCATATGCGCGGTGACGGCTTCATCGCCGCAACCGGCAGCAGCATGGACAAGCCGCGCTTCACCTTCGACATTCTCGAAGCGGCGAGCGGCGCCGACCGCGGGCGCTTCAGCGTCTGGACCGCACACGACAGCGACCAGGATCGCGACGCCCGTCGTCGTCCGCATCGGCACGACCTGTTTGAAGCGACGTCGATCACGTCGGTGGTCTTCATCGATGATCCGGCGGTGACGCCGGGACGACGGCGCACGCCGAGCATCGACACGGTGGTGTTCCGCGGCACGGGCGAACTCAATGACGTGCCCGGCTACACGTTCGAAGTGACAGCGATTGATGCGGGCGAACCAGGCAAGGGGGTGGATTCGTTCACGCTCACCGTGTCCGATGCGACGGGTCACATGGTGATGAACGTGTCCGGCAAACTCACGGGCGGCAACATCCAGTCGTTGCGGTTGCCGAACCGCACGCCGCCGCCGATGTTCACGGGTGCGCCGTGGCCGGTGGTTAGTGCGGAAGCGTCATCATCCAACGGCGCGATCGCGACCTACGCACTGCCGACGGCCGTCGATGGTGCCGGCGCGCCACTCGCCGTGTCGTGTGCGCCCGCCTCAGGCACACAGTTTGATCTGGGTTCGACGCAGGTGAGCTGCACGGCGAGTGATGCCGGCGGTCGGACCGCGTCGATGCACTTCCGCGTCGTCGTGGCGGATCACGTGGCGCCCGTATTTGCACGCGTGCCACAGAACCTGACGGTGCAGGCGACGTCGACGAAGGGCGTGGACCTCACGATCCTGCCGCCGACGGCGACAGACCTGGTGGACGGTGCGGTTGCCGTGAAGTGCTCGCCATCGCCCGATCGTCGATTCGACGTTGGTGTGACCACGGTCACGTGCAAGGCGCGTGATGATTCGGGCAATGAAGCCTCCGTGAGCTTCACGGTGACGGTGAAGAAG
The DNA here is from genome assembly GCA_947467605.1 of Acidobacteriota bacterium. Classification (GTDB taxonomy): domain Bacteria; phylum Acidobacteriota; class Vicinamibacteria; order Vicinamibacterales; family SCN-69-37; genus SCUN01. Next base: position 13,006 of record CANIII010000012.1, on the reverse strand, counting down.
AAGTAGCGCACGTGACACAATCGGCCGGTGAGCGGCCGAGTACTCGTCATTGTCTTTGTAGGTGCAGTGGTGTTGGGTGGCGGCGCGGGCGTGTTGTTGTTGACGCGCCCGCCTGCCGTTCCACCGAAGAGCGGCGCGCCCGTAGCAACGCCCGCTCCGGCGGCGCCAGTGATCGCGCCTGAGAAATCCCCGTCGATCGCGTCCGAGCTTTCGCGACCCAAGACGACGCCTGACAAGTCGAAGCCGTCAGTGCCAGAGACTCCGGTGCCGATCGCCGCGCCGAGCGCGCCGACCACCGGGACGTTGCGCATCTCGGCCGATGTGGCCGATGCGAGTGTCTTCATCGATCGCAAATTCATCGGCACCGCGCCGGTCACCGCCGCAGACATCGCGCCGGGTTCACATCACCTGAATGTCTCGGCACCAGGCTACGACGCGATCACCGAAGACATCGATGTTGCCATCGGTCCGCGCGACATCGCGATCGCCTTCAAAGAGATTCGCCTCGCGGCCACCGTGGCCGTGGTGCACAAGCACGCGATGGGTTCGTGCAGGGGCACGCTCCGCGCGTCGCCGCAAGGCGTGACCTACGAGACGACCGACAAGAGTGACGGTTTCACTGTGGCGCTCGCCGACATCGAGACCTTTGAGGTCGACTATCTGAACAAGAACCTCAAGCTGAAGGTGAAGAAGGGCCGCACCTACAACTTCACCGATCCGGACGGCAACGTCGACCGGCTCTTCGTCTTTCACCGGGATGTGGAAAAGGCCCGCCTGCGCTACTCCAAGTGACTTGACGGTCTGCGAAGAGCAATCAGCCAGAGCGCCGCTGCCCCCGTCAGGCCGATGAGTGACGCGAATGTGAACCCGCGGAGCGTCGCCGTTGCGCCATAGGTGCCAGTGAATACGTATCCGAGCAGAATCGGCAGATCGGCCAGCATGAGGCCGATGAGGAGCGAGCGAGTCAGCGTCACGGGGCCACGCTTCATCAGCCACAGTGAAACTGGCAGCCCCAGACTGGCCGTCAGGATCAAGACGACCAGTCCGACGCCAAACGCCATCGATACGGCCGCGTCGGTGCCGCCGGCGAGGATCTGCCCGGATCGACGCACCAACAGCAGCGGGAAGAAGACGAACGCCACGGCGGCAGCGAGGAACGGCTGCGCGGCGAGACCAGCGAGCAGCCTCAACTGCTCGGATCGCGTGAGTGTGCGTGATTGACGTGCCACCCGTTCTCCTCTTCGAATGGCGACTATCTCTTGGCGAGCTCCGGCGCCACTCTTCGCTTCGTCAATTGCTCGAACGCATACGCGAGGCCGAGCAGTTTCGGCTCACTGCACGCAAGACCCGCGAAGCTGACGCCGTATGGCGCGGGCTTGGCGTCGAAGCCGGCGGGGAATGCCGGCGTCGGGGCGTTGGCCACGCGAGCGAAGGGAACAATGACCGTGGGATAGCCGGGCTTCGCGGAGATGGCTGCGCCGCTCGCGCCGGGGAAGAGAACAGCGTCGAGCTGGTATTGCGTCATGACGGCGTCGAGTCCCTCCGTCGCGGACAGGCGCAGATCCTTCGCGCGATCGGCCGTGTAGCGCGCGCGATCGGCGGTGACGTCCATTTCATCCGAGATGTCGAGCAGCGTCTGTCCGTACTTGATGGCGCCGGCCTTCTGATGCGCGGTGTTCCACTGACGCAGTTCCGTCAGTGTCTTCACCGGCGCCGCGGCGCCGAGTGACGTCAGCCACGCGTTGAAGTCGCGCTTCATGCCGTACTTGAAATCCACGGAACAGCCCGAGTCCTTGCCTTTGACGTCATTCACGCCGCCGCACACGGGCCACAGCATGAAGTTGTCTTCGGCTTTCGTGGTGACGATGCTCGGGATGTTGGCGGGATCGACGATGACGGCGCCAGCCTTCCTGAGGATAGCGATCACCTCGACCATAGCCGCCGTTTGCTCGGCGTTGAGACCGCCGCGCGGATCAGGCGAACCCGGCACTGGCGCACGGTCGTAGAAGAACGCGCGCGGAATGCCGATGCGCGCGCCCTTGAGGCTGTCGGCTTTGAGAAACGGACGGTAGTCTCGATTCGCCGGCGCCTGACACGTTCGTGTCGCGGCGTCATTCGGATCAGGCGACGCGCCTTCGAGCGCGCCGAGCATGATGGCCGCGTCGGTCACGGTCCGTGCCATCGGCCCAGGTGTGTCCTGATCCGCCGTGATCGGAATCACGCCGTATCGGCTGATGCGGCCGACCGTCGGTTTGATGCCCGCGAGCATGTTCTGATTCGACGGGCTCAGCACAGATCCGGAGGTTTCGGTGCCGACGTTCGCGGCCCAGAAGCTTGCCGCGGTGCCGATGCCCGAACTCGATCCGCCCGTGCCGAGCACCGGACGTCCATCGAACGTCGCGTCACGCGGATCGCGGCGCGGATCGTACGGATTCATGCCGTAGCCCGTGAGCCCGTTGTAGTTGCCGGGCATGCCGACGGCGACCCAGTTGGCGAGCTCCGTCATACCGGTTTTCGCGATGATCAACGCGCCGGCGTCACGCAGGTTCTTCGTCAGCGTCGCTTCGTACGGCGGCACCAGGCCGTCAAACGCCAGCGCGCCCCCGGTCGTCGGCATGTTGGTCGTGTGGATGTTGTCTTTGAGCGCGACGGGAATGCCGTGGAGCGGGCCCCGAAGATGTTTTTCGGCGCGCTCCTTGTCGAGCGCCGCCGCTTCCTGCAGCGCATTCGGATTGATCGCGATCACGGCGTTCAATCGATCCTCATACGTCGCGATGCGCTGCAGATACAGCTGGACCAGTCCGACCGATGTGATCCGCCCGGCGTCGAGCGCGGCCGCCATGTCGGGAATCGTCGCTTCGACGATCGAAAACGGCGCTGGAGCCGCCGCGGGCCGTTGGCCGCCCTCGTCCGCGGTCAGGGTGAGTGCGGCAATGCCGACGGCGAGCGCGGTGACAAGAGCAGTCCGTGTCATGCGCGTAGCATATGGCAGGAACACGTCGCGGAATGGGTGCCGGACCGGCGTACAATGGCCCGCCATGAACAGTCGATACGCGTGGATGAACGGGACGATGATGGAGACGGAGTCGGCCACCGTGCCGCTCCTCACTGCGGGTTTTCATTACGGCATTGGCGTCTTTGAAGGCATCCGCGCCTACAAGACGGGCAAAGGCCCGGCGGTGTTTCGTCTGCGCGATCACATGGTGCGCTTCGAGCAGTCGGCGCGCATTCTCGGCTTCAAGGGCCTGCCGTACTCCATTGATCAGATGGTTGACGTCGTCGCCGAAACTGTTCGCAAGAACGCGTATGACGATTGCTACATTCGGCCGATTGCGTGGCTGGCTGATGGCGGCTGGAACCTGACGACCGACAGCGGCAAGGCCCATGTGGCCGTCGCCGTCTGGGAGCAGGCGATCTATCTGGAGAAGAAGAAAGCCGAGCAGGGCATGCGCGCCTGCATCTCCAACTTCATGCGGCATCATCCGAACGCGATGATGACCAAGGCGAAGACCAACGGCAACTACGTCAACTCCTACATGGCGAAGACCGACGCGAACCGCAACGGGTTCGACGACGCGCTGATGCTCGACGCACAGGGATACGTCACGGAGGCCACGGGCGCCAATGTGTTTGTCGTCCGCGGCAACAACCTCATCACGCCGGAACCCGACGCGATTCTTGAAGGCATCACGCGCTCGACGGTCTTCGCGCTGGCTCAGGACCTTGGCCTCAATGTGCGCGAAGGTCGTATGACGCGCGATCATCTCTACATCGCCGACGAAGTGTTCGTGTGCGGCACGGCCGCCGAGATCGTCGGCATCAGCGAGATCGACAGCCGACCGATCGGCGCCGGGAAGACCGGGCCGATCACGATGCAGTTGATCGACGCGTATAAGCAGGCGGTTCGCGGCACGCATCCGCGGTCGAGCGGCTGGTTGCACCACGTCTAGCTCAGTGCTGGCCTGGCTCGCTGCGGCGTCCGTCGTCGGATTTGTCGGATCGCTCATCGGCATTCCGTGGGTGCTGGTACGTCTGCCGGCCGACTACTTCGACACGCGCGTGCCCCGGAAGTGGATGACTGGCCGTCACCCGGTACTGCGCACGGCCGGTCTGGTCGCGAAGAACATCATTGGCGTCGTCTTCCTGCTCGCGGGCATTGCCATGCTCGTGCTGCCGGGGCAGGGCGTGCTCACGATCCTGATCGGCATCTCGCTGATTGATTTCCCCGGTAAGCACCGGCTCGAAGCGCGGCTTGTCAGCCAGCGCCTTGTACTCAACGCGATCAACAGCGTGCGCCAGAAATTCGGCCGTCCACCACTCGTGCTCGCGCCGTAGCCGGCGCGCTATCGGCGCGGCCGAAGGTCAGCGAGGATCTGTCGAATATCGCTGTCGCTCTGCGGCAGGCTCGGCATGGCCGAACCCGGTGCAAAAGCGGCTGGGTTTCTGATGAAGGCCGCGAGGGACTTCTCATCCCAGACGCCCCCCTTGCTGCGGAGCGCATCGGAATAGCGCAGGAAACTGTCGCTCCCAATCTTCTTGCCGATCAGATTGGTCAATGTCGGCGCGAGGTGGCTGGGGTTGGTGTCGCCAAAGTGATGGCACGCCATGCACTTGGCCAACGATGGGAATTCGTTGTCTTTGGCCATCTTCGAGTTCTGTTTCAGACGGACGTCGTCGATGCGGAGCGTCAACAGGGCCGGGTCATCAGCCATGAGCACGATCTGATCGCGCACCTGCACAATGTCGCGAATGCGATGGCCGATCCAGATGGGCTCCGAGAACACGACGTGGTCGTCGCGCATGCGCAGCCGGAAGAGTGAGCGGCTTTTGAGCGACCCGGCCAGCAGGTCTCCGTCCCAGCGGCTCGAAAAACCGGTGACTTGCACGATCGGCGATACGGCGACCGAGGGCACCCAGGCGAAGAGCGGTCCTGTGAATGTGCCGGTCCCAGGCCGCGCCGGCCAGCCAAACGTGCCGTAGTCCGTGCCGTACGTCTGGTAGGGCCATCCGTAATTGCGTCCGCGCTCAATTACGTTGAGTTCGTCGCCACCCTCCGGGCCTTGCTCGGTTTCGAGAAGACGTCCGGTGGTGGTCCACACGAGTCCCTGGGGATTCCGATGCCCCGTGCTGTGCACACGCACCGCGCCTGTGGCGATGTCGACCGCGAAGATCTTGCCGAATGATGACGACGCATCCTGCGCCGTGAATTCAAACGGCGTGCGCGGGACCTGGCCCCAGCCAAAGTCGCCGGTCGTGAAATACAACGTGTCGCCCACGACAATCAGCCGGCCTCCGTTCGCACCGCGTCGACCGGCTTCATCGGGAATGTCTTCTGATTCAAAGACGGTGCGCCAGTTGCTGGTGGCGTCGAGCGTCAATTTGTTCAGGGAAATCGCCGAGATGTTGAAGCGTGTGTGTTGCGACGACGCGTCGAAGCGCTTCAGGCTCGCGTACAACGTTCCTCTCACCTGGTCATACGCCAGGTAGAGCGCGCGGGCTCGGTACAGCGGTACCGGTTCAGTGGTCTGTCGGATGAGGTCCTTCGCGCCATTGGGCACCGGCCCGAACGCCAGGCGCGTCAGGGTGTTCTCACGCACCGTAAAGAAGTCCCCGAGCGAATCCATCGCCACGAGTTGACCTTCCACGTTGGCCAGTGCCCCCGCACCGGCGACGTCGCTATCGGCGAACAGGCCGGTGCCGGTCAGCGAGAAGGTCGTCATGCGCAGCGGCAGCACGCTGGTGTCGAGGTCGCGTGGCGGGATGGACGCCCCTGCGTCAACCGAGCCCCGCGGATGACTCCTGTTCCACACCCGGGCCACCCGGTCCTCGGTGCCGTGTAGGTAGTCCGACACCGAGCGTCGCACATCGTTGACCGCGTCAGCCCATGCCGAAATCGGCAGCAGTTCGTAGCGCCCGATGAGCGTACCCGCGGTGATGAGCACCAGGGCCGCCACGGTCCTGCCCAGGATGACTCGAAGTGTGATCATCGCGACTGCTATCTTACGTTCGCATTGCTGGCATTCCACATCGAGCGTCCGCTAGCATTCAAGTGATGACAGCTCCCGGCTTGGGTCGGACCGCGTCGACCACCCCACACGCGGCCGCGCGGCGTCGTGTGACCGGACTGGTCGACGATCGACAGTCGGTGCTCTGGTTGACCGGGTTCGCGACCCTCGCCTCGGTCGTGTACGCGATCCTGGCGCCGTTCGTGGGATCGATCCCGGAAGAGAGCTGGATCGCGATGGCGGCGCTGATTGCCATTACCACCGCGTCGTTCGTATCGACGTACCTTGGCGCGGTTCGGGCTGGCGTCATGCTGGCGATCGCCGGCATCTGGCTGCCGGCCGTGTTGCTGCTCGTGGTTGCTGGACACAACGCGCCGGCCACGGAGCTCTTCGCGGTGACGGTGTTGTTTGCGGCGCTCGCTGCCGGGCGTCGTGTGGCCGCCGCCCTCACCGTCGTGTCGGTCGGGCTCATCGCGTGGTCGTGGTGGTTCTTGCCGCTCGGTCTGGATCCTGCGGCTGGTCCGAAGATGCTCGAGCGTCGGCCGCTCCTCGATTTTGAGTTGTTGTTGCTCGGCGCCGCGATCTCCCTGTGGTGGAGCTGGCGGACCGAGCGAGCCGCGCTTGAAAACGCTGCGCTGACGGGTGATACCGAGATTCTGGAAACGCTCCGCGAAGCCGTCGCGTCATCGCGCAGTGGCATCGCCATCTCCAACACCGCCGGTGTCGTGACCTACGCGAATCAGGCGCTGGTCGACATGTGGAAGTTCCGCGATGCGCGCGATGTGGTGGGGCGCCGCGTCATCGAGTTCTGGGCCGACTCGGCTGTGGCGTTGGCGTCGCTGCGAGCGTTGGCCTCCGGCGGGCTCGCCGTTGCGACGTTGCGCGCCCGGCGCGGCGACGGCACCGAGTTTGACGTGGAGCTGTCAGGCTCGCAGATCGTGGCCGACGATGGCCGGATCGATGGGTACATTGGTTCATTCATCGACGTCACCGAACGCATGCTCGCCGAGAAGCGCTTGCAGGTCGAGCGCGAGCGCACCCGGGCCATCGTCGAGAGCGTGCTCGACATCGTGGTGATTCTCGATGCGAACGGCACGATCATTTTTGAGAACCCGGCTGTGGAGCGCGTGCTCGGATTTTGCGCCGGCGAGCGCGTGGGTGACTCGATTCTCTCGCACGCGCATCCGGATGACGTTGCGCGGGCCGGGGTCGCGATGAGCGAGTTGTTTGTCGATCCCCAGAAACTGGCGCGTATCACCATGCGGTTTCGTCACAAGGACGGTAGCTGGCGATGGCTGGAGACCTTCGGCCGCAACCTGATGGACGTGCCGGCGATTGGCGGCATTCTGGGTGTGGGACGCGACGTCTCGGAGCAACGCGAGATGCAGGCGCGCCTCGACGCGTCTGAACGTCTTGAGACGGTGGGTCGGCTGGCCGGTGGTATCGCGCACGACTTCAACAATCTGCTCACCGCCATCCTCGGCAACGCCGAACTCGCGTGCTCCATCGCCCCCGCCGACGGCTCGATGGATCGGTATTTGGCCGGTGTTGTGCAGGCCGGTGAACGCGCGCGGGATCTCACGCGCAAGTTGCTTGCCTTCGCCCGACGCGAGATCACGCAACCGATCGTGATCGATCTCCGGGACCGGTTGGCCGAGACGCGCGAATTGCTCCATCGGATTCTCGGCGAAGACATCGCGCTGACGGTGGAGGCCGGCGATGCGCCGCTGCCGGTCCTCATTGACCCGGTGCACTTTGAGCAGGTGATTCTCAATCTCGCGGTCAACGCGCGCGATGCGATGCCGTCGGGCGGAACGTTCAGCATCACAGGCGAACTGGTGCAAGTGAACCAGCTGGCGCGATCGTTTATCGGCACGCTCCCGCCGGGCCCGGCCGTGCACCTGGTGCTGAAGGATTCGGGGCAGGGGATGCCACCAGAGGTGTTGGCGCGTGTCTTCGAGCCGTTCTTCACCACGAAGGAACTGGGCCGGGGTACCGGACTCGGGCTGTCGACCGCGTATGGCAGCATCGTGCAGGCTGGCGGTGCCATGCGCATCACCAGTCAGGTGGGCGCCGGCACGACGTTCGAAATTCTGCTGCCGCGCGCGGAGGGGACGGTCGTGGCGATTCCCGCAGGCGCGCCGGATCCGTCACCGCAACAAACCGCGTGCATCCTGGTGGCCGAGGATGACGCCGGCGTACGCAGCTTCATCGTGGAAGTGCTCGTGAATGCGGGATGCCGCGTCCTCGAAGCGGTGGACGGCATGGACGGCACCGCGGCGGTTGACGCACATGCGATGGAGATTGACCTGCTCGTGTCGGACGTCGTGATGCCGAATCGCAATGGACTGGATCTGGCGGCGCACTTCCGCAGTGTGCGCGCCGACGGTCGCGTGTTGTTCGTGACCGGTTATTCGAAGGACCCGACGATCGAAGAGCAGGCGGCGCGATTAGAGGCGCTGGTCTTGCTCAAGCCGTTCTCGGTGGAGCAGTTGCTCAGCCACGTCCGGCGACTCCTGGAACTGCCAGGTGCGTGATCTCTAAATCTTGAACAGGTCGTCGAACGCTTTGCGCGCGGCGGCCGACGGCCCGCTCGGGCGTGACGACGAGCGATCCGTGCGATCGGGGATCGGGGCCGGCGTGGAGTGCGTTTCCTTTTCCACCTTCATGCGCGGTGAGAAGAGCCGGCACTCATTGGCGGCGTCCTTCGGGCTGACACGCGCCTGAAGCTTTTCAAGGCACTCAAACGTCGCAGACGAATCGAACGACGCGCACTGAATGCACGACCGCAGGGCGACGCCACACTTGCTGCAACAGCTGAGCGCGCCGACCTCGGGGCTTTCTTCGCGGCCACAGCGCACGCACCGGAACGTCTCCTTGAAGCCCATCATGTTGGGCGCCTTGGGATCGCGCGGGATGCGTGGATCAAATTTCTCAATCGGTTTGCGTATCGCCGGCGTCGAGGGCGAGGGCCCGCGACGTTCCCGATCGCTATCCTGATAGCCACGCTGGCCGTACTTACGTTCGCTCATGCTTGAGAAACCTTGTTAAGGCAGAAGGCAAAGGGCAGCAGGTAGAAAATGGGCCCGCCAGGATTCGAACCTGGAACCCGCCGGTTATGAGCCGGCCGCACTAACCGTTGTGCTACAGGCCCGCACAGTGTGCGTCATCCACTATAGTCTGGCCGCGGCCTATTTAACCCGCTGTCTGAGTTCGTCGAACCACTGCAGAATCACGCGCAACTCGTGGGTGGTGGCAATCGGGTTGCCGCTGATGCTGACCAAACGCCCGTCCGGCATGGTGTCGATGGCTTCGCCGGGAAGGACTGGCGAAGCGCTCGCGAACATGGTGGGTTTGGTCGGCGTGCCCCCGCTCGACGTCAGATCAACCACCATCACGTCCGGGCCGCGCCGATAGACCAGCCGATGACCGTCGCGCATCCACACGGGTGAACCGCCGCCCTGCGTCGAGACTTGCACTGGCGGTGTCGCGGACGGGAACGCTGTGACGTACACCTCATCGCGCCCCGTTTGATTCGAGACAAACGCGAGACGCCGGCCCTCCGGCGACAGCGCGCCCTGCGCCTCGCTGTACGTGGTGGACAGCACCGGTCGCACGCTCGACGGGTCGTGCACGTCGACCCGCATGATGTCGGCGTTGTTCCCGGCCTTCTGGCTCGCGAACAGCAACGACTGGCCGTCGGCCGTCCAGGACAACGGCACCACTTCGCCGAGGCCCGCCAGCACACTCCGCTCCGCGCCGCTGCCGTCGCTCGGCGCGATCAGGATGTGCACCGACTGATCTTCTTGGACGACGCGGAAGGCGATCTGCCTGCCGTCGGGCGACCACACCGGTGCCGACTCGGTGAGATATCGGCCACTGGTGAGTCGGACGAAAGACTGGCGCTCGATATCTACCAGCCAGATGCGATCGCGCCACGCCTGCTCGATGACTGCAAGGTGACGTCCGTCCGGCGACACGCGCGGATTGCGGTAGGCGCGCCGCTCGTTGATGAGCGGGACGCTTCCGTTTGGCGTGATCGTCACGATCGTGCGCTTGAAGTCTTGCGCGTCGCCTGGTGCATACGCGAGCGCGCCAGCCGCCGAGATCGCGAAGTTGCCGCTCACGAGCGCCTGGTCCATGTAGACCGGCTCGATGACGACCGCGCGTGTGTCGCCGGCCTTCCGCGTGGCGGCATCAAACGGCGCGGCCATGAGCGCGTTGTTGCGGAGGTAAATCAAATGTCCCGTCGGTGAGTAGCGCACGTAGGTGCCGCCATCAAACAGCTTGGTCAGTTTCCCGTCATCGAGCGTGACGACGGCGATTGAGAGGTCGCCGGTGGTTTCGGTGGCCGCCGGATTGTTTGTCGTTACGACGACGGCGCTGCCGTCCGGCAACGCGTCCGGGTACCACACGCCCACGTTTGTAATGGCCACGGGTGTGCCGCCGGTGCTCGACACGCGCCACAGCGACTGCGCGGTTGCGCGCGTCGCAAAGACGATCTCGCCCTTCGACGTCCAGGTCGCGCCCATCGGGACGCCGGCGTACGCACAGATTGTGGTCGGCGGACCGAGTGAAATCGGCATCGTCTTCAGCGCGCCAAGCGCCATGAAGCCGATCCACTTGCCGTCGGGCGAGAAGAAGGCGAGCTGGCCGCCTGCCCTGCCGGGGATGGGTGTTGCCGTGAACGCGTTGACGTCGCGCAACCAGAGCTGTCGGCCTTCGGGACCCGAGGCGGTGTAGACGATCGTGCGGCCATCGGGCGAATAGGCGAGCGATGGCTGCGACTGCCCCAGTTGCATCGGTGCCGCGTCCGGGAACGTCACCGACAGTCGCACCGGCGATGTCGCGGGGCCGGATCGTTGCCACAACAGCGAAGCGCCGAGTGCGACAGAGACGAGCACGAGTGCGGCGCCAAGCCACGTCGCGAGGCGCGACCGTTCGGTCGGTGGCGCGGTCGTACCCGGCTCGGCACTGTCATTCAGATCCCAGCGTGCGTCGCCGATGTCGCGCAAGCGTGTGCGGGGGTCTTTGCGGAGGCAACGTTCCAGCAGGCGACGCATGGCGGCGCTGGTGTCAGGCGGCAGCGCGCTCCAGTCCGGTTCTGTCGTGATGGCGGCTGCGATCACGTCGGTGCTGGTGTCACCGCCAAAGGGCGGTCGGCCCGCCAGCAGTTCAAAGAGCACGCACCCGAAGGCCCAGATGTCGGCGCGTTTGTCGACCACGCGGCCGCGTGCCTGCTCGGGTGCCATGTAGGCGGCGGTGCCGAGGATCACGCCCATCTTGGTGAGTGCCGGCGATGTTTGTGTGGCCTGCTCGGCGGAAATCGGCGAGAGCGCTTCGGCCGCGCTCGATCCATCGATGGCCTTGGCCAAGCCGAAGTCGAGGACCTTCAGTGTGCCGTCGGGACGCACCTTGATGTTGGCCGGCTTGAGATCGCGATGAATGATCCCGTGCTCGTGCGCGGCTTCGAGCGCGTCCACCAGCTGCCGCGCGATCACCAGCACCTCGTCGATCGGCAGTGGACCGCGCGCGAGCCGGCCGGCCAGGTCTTCGCCCTCGACGAACTCCATCACGAGCGTCGTGTCTTCGAGGCCGTGGATGTGCGCGATGTTCGTGTGGTTGAGGGCCGCGAGGGCTTGCGCTTCTCGTTCGAAGCGCATGAGCCGGTCGGGGTTTCCGGCGAACGCGGGCGGGAGCACTTTCAGTGCGACGCTGCGATTGAGTCGCGGATCGCGCGCCCGATACACCTCGCCCATGCCGCCGGCGCCAATCAGCGCGACGATTTCATAGGACCCTACACGGGCGCCAGCGGGCAGTGGCATGACCCTTTAGCGTAGCCACACTGGGCCCTGTTTTCAACGCGTCGGCTTCCGGGGTTTCTTAAGCCGCCGAACTAAAGGGCACAGGCGCGGAGTGCGTTATTGCTGGAACTGTTTGAAGAACTCGTCGCCGCGTCGCGCCATCTCTTTGACCGACATGTCTTCGATGTGCGTCGCGAGTGACCACTTGTGGCCGAACGGATCGGCGATCTTGCCGTACCGGTCGCCCCAGAACTGATCGGCCAGCGGCATTTCAACGGTTGCCCCGGCTGCGACGGCGGACGCGAACAGCGCGTCGACGTTCTTCACGTACAACATCACGCCAGACGCTGACCCGCCGAGCGACTGCGGCGAAGGCATACCCATCTCGGCGCTCTCTTCGCCCATCATGATGTGGCAGTTGCCGATCGTGATCTCGGCATGCATGATCTTGCCGTCCGGCCCGAGCATGCGCGTCTTCTCTTTCGCGCCAAACGCCTTCTTGTAGAACTCGATCGCCTGATCCGCATTGCGGCAGACAAGGTACGGCGTGACCGTCGTGTAGCCCTTCGGAAGCGCCGAGACCTTCTTCTTGACGACCTTCTTTGCCTTTACTTTCTTCGGTGCCGGTTTCTTCTTCTTCTTTGCCATGTGCAACAGTCTCCTGTCGCGCATCATAAAACAGTGTGTGGCTTCGAACGATGCGATTGCCGGGTGCTGTTGGATTGCGGCAGTCGCGCGTGGAACTCGATCAGCGCCTTCAGCACGCTCGATGGGTCTTCGACCTGCGGATAGTGGCCGATCGTCGTGAGTTCAACCACGTCGGCAGTCGGCATCAACTCCCGGAGTCGGGCCACAATGTGCGCGCCGGAGACAGGGTCAGCCATGCCATCGATGAAGCGGAATGGCACTGCAGGATGTGTCACAGCTCTAACCCACCGCGTCCGGTGCGCCTTTCGCTCAGCGATGTAGCTCAACAAATCAGGCAGCACGAGGTGGCCGTCGTTGTGTCTGAGTAGCGCCCAAAGTTCGTCAATGAGCTGAGCCCCAGGTGGAGTTCCCAGGATTTAGTGGAGAGAAGCTAAATGCATCCGTTTAGGAGCGGAGCACCATGCCGATTTCCATCCAGGCGAGTCTCGGACGAGTACGGGCGACCTACCAGTTCATCAAGGGCCAGCGACAGCACTACAGCGTCGAAGC
>CANIII010000011.1 GCA_947467605.1 Acidobacteriota bacterium | reverse complement strand
TAGCCCGGGCCCATGGTCACGGCGTAGGGCAGGAGATCCGTGCGCGTCCAGTCTTTGCCCTTGCCGAGATACATCATCGACGAGGTGTCGGGCAGGCCGGCGTGGCTGCTCCGTGGCAGGCCGCGCTTTTCGAGCAGGTCATCGAAATCGTTCTGCGCAGGCGCGTAGACGCGGTCAGCGTAGAGGAAGTGAATCTTCTTGTCGGCAAACTCCGGCGCGCGGTACTTCGCCTCGAGCTTCTTCGCGGTATCACCGAGCGGCCCAACGCTGCCGCCGTGGTCATTCATGAAAATGACCGTCGTGAACCCCGTCGTCACCGCCTGCTCGGCGATACGCTCGGCGATCATCGCTTCGATTTCGGCGTTCAGCCCGAGCGTGCCGGTCTGCTGGTTGCTGGCGTTGTTCGAGCTATATGGCATCACCGGCAGGACGATGGCATTGCCGAGCTTTCGCGCAATTTCCATGGCGATCTCGCGGCCCATCAGCGTGTGACCACCGTTGACGTTCTGCGGTCCGCGATGTTCGTTGCCGCCCGTGTAGTACAGCGCCACGGTCTTGCCCTGGTGATGAATGGCGTCATACACCTCAGGCCACGTCATCATGCTGAACTCGATCAGCTCCTTCGGGCGCTTGGGCGACAGCCATTCCTTCGGCGGATCGATCGGCGGCAGAGCGGGACCACGACCACCCTGGCGACCTGCGCCTGCAGCAGCAGCCGGTGCGGCCGCCTGGCCGGCCGGCGGCGGATTCTGCGCGGAGACGAACGACGCAGCAACAAATACGAGAGCAGCGGCACAGACAACACGCTTCATAGACACCTCAAAATGGCGGTGGGAAGGGCCAACCCCATTGCACAGCGGCGTATTGTAACCACGTTTCCCATTCGCCTGATCACCGACATTGCCCGGTTCAGCACACCGTTCGCAGGCCGCATCTCCCTGCGTGTAAGGTGACTCATGCGCAGTATCCGACGACTGACTCTGGTGACCGGCGTCGTCGCCATCGCGTGCCTCTTCGCGGCCCTTCCCTCAGAGGCGCACCAGGCTCAAGCGACCGCCACGAATCAGGAGCAGGCTCAGGCCGCCTTCCAGCGCGGCATTGCGCTGCACGACGCAGGGAAGCCCGTCGAGGCGATTCCTGAACTCGAGCGCGCCATCGCCCTTGGATTCCAGCCACTCGCGCAAGCGAAGTTCCGCCTGGCGCGGGCCTTGGTGAAGTCTGGGGACATCGACAACGCGCTGACGCAGCTTGAGCAACTGGCGGCAAACGGATTTCAGAATACGGCGGTGCTGACGATGCCGGATCTCGACACATTGCGACCGTTACCCCGGTTTCAGGCGTTCGAGAAACGACTGAACGCCAATGCGCATCCCTGCGCGGCCGAACCGAAGTTTCACGCCTTCGATTTCTGGATCGGCGAATGGGACGTCCAGCCGACAGGCATCGCGCGCGCCCCCATCGGCCAGGGCGCCACCAGCATCATCGAGCGCCAACTCGACGGGTGTGTGATTCAGGAAAACTGGATGCCGATCGGCGGCAACGGCGCGGGCAAGAGCTTCAACATCTACAACACGACAACCGGGCAGTGGGAGCAGTACTACGTCGACACGCGCGGCACAATCACGCTCTACAAGGGCACGTTTCACGACGACGGCAATCTCTACTACGAAGCCGATCAGTTCGGATCGACGAACAAAATTCGCATGACGTTCTTCAACCAGGGTCCGAATCAGGTGCGGCAGCTCGGCCACACGTCGACGGACGGCGGCAAGACGTGGACGGTCAGCTTTGATCTGACGTACGTCAGAAAGACACCGAAGCACTGAACGCCTGACGCGTCAGCCCTGCGGATCTTCCGTGAGGCCGGCGAAGTAGCCGAGCACGCGATCCTTTGCGCCTTTCCGAGTGTAGACATCGGCCTTGCGGGTCTCGATCACCTCGGCGAGGACGGCCGCCACCTCTTCCGCACTCTGCGACTCAGGAAACGTGCGCGAGTCGGGGCCGCCGTGAATGGCGTTGTTGCCGAAGTCCGTGCGCACCACGCCGGGCGACACGAGCGTGAACTGGATGCCGGGATGTGTGGCCTGTACTTCCAGCCGGAACGTCGCCGTCAGCGCGTTGAGAAAATGCTTCGCGCCGCAATAGGCCGATCGGATCACGGCAAACGGCGTGCGGCCGAGCATGCTCGACACGTTGATGATCTGTCCGGCGCCGCGCGCCTTGAAGTGCGGCAATACCGTCTGCATGCCATAGAGCGCCGACTTCACATTGATTTGCATCACGACATCGATGTCGTCATCGGTCAACTCCGACGGGTTGCGTGTGATCCCCTGCCCCACGTTGTTGACCCAGACATCGATGTGGCCAAATCGCGCGATCGCCTCGGCCAGCACGCGTTCGACCTCTGCGCGTTTGCTCACATCCGCCACGATCGGCAATGCATTCGCGCCGCAGTCGGCTGCCACCGCCTTCAGCACATCAGCGCGGCGTGCGACGAGCGCCACCGAGGCACCCTTCGACGCCGCCAGACGCGCGAACGCCTCGCCGATGCCGCTGCTCGCGCCGGTAATCACAATCACGGTGTTGGTCATGTCTCTAATCCTATACATTCACCACATGCTGACGCGTCGCACGTTCCTTGCTGCTGCAACGGGGAGTCTGGCCGCATCTCGCTTCGTTCGGCTCGATGCCCAGACGCGACCTGTGCCGTCCGCGGCGCAGCTCGCGTGGCAGCGCGATGAGCTCGCGCTCTTCATCCACTTCGGCGTGAACACATTTACCAACCGTGAATGGGGCGACGGCACGGAGGATCCCGCGATCTTTGCGCCGTCGCGGCTGGACACACGGCAGTGGGCGCGCGCCGCGCAGGCGGCCGGCGCCCGGGCAATGATCCTCACGGCAAAACACCACGACGGCTTCTGCCTGTGGCCGACGAAAACGACAGATCACTCCGTTGCGAGAAGCCCCTTCTTGGGCGGCAACGGTGACATCGTTCGCGAATTCGTTGAGGCATGTCGCGAGCACAATCTCAAGGTCGGGCTCTATCTCTCGCCATGGGACCGCAACGCAAAGGTGTATGGTGACAGCCCCCGCTACAACGAGTTCTACTGGGCGCAACTCACCGAGCTGTTGACGCAGTACGGAACGATCGACGAAGTGTGGTTTGACGGCGCCAACGGCGAAGGACCGAACGGCAAGAAGCAGGTCTACGACTGGCCCGCGACGTGGGAGCTCACGCTCAAGCTTCAACCAAACGCGGTGATCTTCTCCGACGCGGGTCCGGGCGTGCGGTGGATCGGCAACGAGAACGGCGTCGCAGGTCAGACCAATTGGTCAACGGTCGATCCATCAGTGGTCCCTGTGCCTGGCGTGAGCGGACCGGCCGTGACGAAAATGCTGCGCGAAGGTGATCCAAACGGCAGTGTGTGGCGACCAGGCGAAACAGACGTTTCCATTCGGCCGGGCTGGTTTTATCACCCCGCTGATGATGCCAAGGTGCGGTCGGTCGATAACCTGGTGAATCTCTACTTCACGTCGGTCGGACGCAACTCGAAGCTACTGCTGAATGTGCCGCCGACGCCGGAAGGCTTGCTGCACGACATCGATGTCGAACGACTCGCCGGAATGCGTACGAAGCTCAACGACCTATTCACAGCCACTGCCCCGCTTCCGCCGCCAACGATCCGAACGGTCAGGGGTGCCAACCGGGTCATGTTCAGTGGCGATGGCTTCGTCGAGATGGATTGGGACTTGCGCGACACTCGTACAATTTCAATTGCCGAGCTCCGCGAAGATATCTCCAGTGGCCAGGTGATTTCCGGCTACACGATCGAAGGCCGCATTGAGACAGACGGCCCTTGGCAGACGCTCGCCACAGGCATGACCATTGGCTACTGCAAGCTCGACAGATTCGCGCCAGTCACCGTCCGCTTCATGCGTGTGCGGATCACGAGCTCCGTCGCGCCGGCACGACCGATTACAGTCAAGCTGTACTGATTCGCTACTCGACGATGTACTTCCAGACGCCATTGACCTTGCGCCAGATCGTGAAGAACGGCGATGGCGGTGGCATGCTGCCGTCAGCAGCGGGTGCATTCGTACGGATGAAACCGATCGAAACGCCGAGATCACCGCTCGACGCCACGATCGGGGTCTCACAACTCCATGACACTGAACTGCCGCCCGCCGGCTGGCCGGCACCAACGAGTGCGGCGATCGCATTGGCGCCGACGACATAGCTGGCATTGGCCGCCCCGCCAAAGTTCACGGCGTCCGACAATCCAAACTTCGCAAATGCCGGACCGAGACCGATCTTCTGTGCCTCATCAGAGAACGCCTTCTCGGCAGCGACCAGTCCCTGTCGCACGGCATTGCTGATCGTGACGGCCTTCACGAGCGTGATCGGCAAGGACGGCGGCATCATCTCCGTCGCGGCACGGCCTTCAGGACGACGGGCGCGCTTGTAGGCGGCCGCACGCCAACCGTCTGGTCCTTTGACCCAGTAGGTCATGTACTTCAGCGGCGCGGTGGTGCCGTCCGCCTTGTGCAGTGTCATGAATCCAAACGTGAATCCCTGTGCGCCATCGGCGGAGATGCCGCCGCGAATCGGTGACCACTCGACGCGGCCCGAGACATTGTCTGCGTTTGCGTTAAGTGCTGTCGTGACCTCATCGAGGCCCTTCGCGAACTTTCCGCCGGGCATCGGCATGATGACGTCGGCCGCAAACATCGGCGCGAGACCGTTTGCGACAGTGGTCTTCGCGCTCTCGAGCGAGAACGCGCGATCGGCGGCGAGCAGGTCATCGACGGCCTGCTGAGGCGTCGGCGCCTGTTGCGGCAACAGCCACGTGCCCAGTGCGATCCACAGCGCCGGCAGCGTCCATAACGAGAAGCTCATGCGGCGACTCTACCGCACGCGTTCAGCCGAGTGGGCCCTGTGCGGAAAGCGGGCAGCTCTGGGATGGTCAGCGATAGAGCTCGGTGCTGACGTACTTGAGGCCGGTGTCACACGCGATGGCGAGAACGGTCGCGCCCTCGCCGAGACGCGCGGCCACGCGCAGTGCGGCCACGAGGTTTGCACCAGTGGACGTGCCGGCAAAGATCGCTTCCTCGCGCGCGAGCCGACGCGCCATCGCTTCGGCTTCTTCGGTCGAAACCGGCTCGATGCCATTGGCCATCGCCGGATCCCACATCGGCACCACCCTGCCTGTGCCCATGCCCTCGATGCGGTGTGGCCCGGGCTGGCCGCCGGACATCACGGCCGACGTTGACGGCTCGACCGCGATGACCTGAATCGATGACGACAGTTCGCGCAGTCGCGTGGCGGTGCCGAGAAGCGATCCGCACGTGCCAACCGAGTGCACGAACGCATCCACGCGTCCACCCGTCTCCGCCCACACCTCATCAGCCAACGCGTAGTACCCGGTCGCCTGGTCACGATTCTCGAACTGCATCGTCCAATACGCGCCGCGGTCCGCGACGATCTTCTCGGTGGCAGCGCGCATGCGCACGAAGAGATCCGGGGTGATTGTGCCGTTCACCGACGGCTCAATCGTCAGTGTCGCGCCGAACGCCTTGATGTGATTACGCTTCTCGATGCTGAAGGCGTCTGATGTGACGATTTGGAGCGGATAGCCTTTCGCCGCACAGACGAACGCGAGTGATGTGCCCGTGCTGCCGCCCGTGAACTCAACGACCTCGCGACCAGGTGCGAGACGGCCGTCGGCTTCGGCGCGCGAGATCATCGCGTAGGCCATACGGTCCTTCATGCTGCCCGTGGGGTTCTGCGATTCGAGCTTGAGCACGATGCGGGCGCTGCCCCGCGGCACGATGCGCTGGAGTTCAACGAGCGGAGTACTGCCGATTGTGGAGAGGATGCGCTTCATCAATGAGTGTCCGGATGGCAGGCCATGTCGATCACCACCGTGCTCGCCAGAATCAGCACGTCGTCCTGCCCGTCGACGATGTCGACGCCGTAGGTGTCTGTCCAGGCAAACCATTGTTTGGAGACCGTGGCGACGACCTGATCCCCGCGCTTGATCACGTATTCA
Source organism: Acidobacteriota bacterium (assembly GCA_947467605.1). GTDB lineage: Bacteria > Acidobacteriota > Vicinamibacteria > Vicinamibacterales > SCN-69-37 > SCUN01. The sequence continues at coordinate 120,917 of CANIII010000011.1, read as the reverse complement.
TGGTCGGTGAAGTTACCGGAGCCTGCGAGATCATCTGGCCCCGGCACATCGACAGTGAAGGTGCAGTTGAAGAACGTGAACAGCTCCTTCTTGACCACGGCCATCAGCGATTCGTTGCGATAGATTTCGTAGGTCGGCGACCACGACAGCACGCGCTGCTTGATGAACGCGAGTTCGTGCTTCTCCATGTCCTGGAACGACAGCTTCGCGCCGATGGTGAACACCTGGCCATCGACACAGAAGCGATCCGCACCCGACTCATCGCGAATGATGAAGTCGTCGCCGAACGTGAACAGCTTCTGCTTCATCACATAGCGCATGGGTGGAGGTTATCGTACGTTCAGTGCGTGATGCCGTAGATGATGTAGTTCACGCCCAGCTGGTAGGCCTGATTGGATTCGTTCACCGCGAACATGCCGGTCGCTGAGTACTCCCAGAACTGCGAGACGTCTGTATTGAAGTTGATGATGGCGATCAGTCGCTTCCGGGGATCGTTGTCTTCGTAGATGCCACGAATCATCGGCGCACCGCCATCGTAGGCCTGCGGCAACACGCTGAACGAGTTGATCTCGAAGAAGCAGTGGAAGATGGGATCCTGCGGTGTGAGGTCCACCATCTTCGCGCCTGGCAGCACGCGCAACATGTTGGCCTCGAACTGTTCCCATCCGCCACCACCGCGCGGAGGCGGGCGGAAGTCGTCGAAGATCACGAAGCCGCCCTTCTTCAGGTAGGCGCCCAGTGACGCGGCCTCTTTGTCATTCAAGTCCCAGTAGCCGGCCTCGGTCATGTACGCCACGGGAAACTCACTCAGCAGCGGATCGTCGACACCAAAGACGTTCGACTGTCCCATCCGCGGGTGCACCATCGTGAGCGAATCGAGAATCTGCGTGAGGTTCTGTTCCGCCTGGTTGAAGCCGTGCGCCCACGCGGGTTCGCCGCGATAGTAGTAGCCGCCTGGGCCAACGGTGTATTTGAGACGCGCGAAGGTAAAGCGCGCGTCGTATTTGATGTTGTTGACGGGTGGTTCGAAGGCACCGCCGAAGTTGCCGCGGAATCCGCCGCCGCGCTGCGCGCTACCAAGCTCGACGAACACGAACAGCAGGGCGAGTGCCAACCCAGCGGCACGAAGTGGTCGAACGCCGAGGCGCGGAATCGTGCGCACGCCCGGAGCATACGTCCGTGCGCACGCACCGGGGTTAAGGCTATTTAATCGCCGCAAGTCCGGCCACAGCCACCTGCGCGTCCTGATGCGACGCCATGCCCGAGACGCCGATACCGCCGATGATCTGGCCGTCTTTCACAATGGGCAGTCCACCTTCGAGCATGCAGACATCGGCGACTGACAGCATCTTCAGTCCGGCACCGCCGGCGACGAGCATCTCTTCGAACACCTTCGTTGAACGCCGAAAGCCCGCCGCGGTCTCCGCCTTGCGCTGCGCGACCTGCACGCTGCCGATCTGCGCGTTGTCCATCCGCTGGAGCAACTTCAGGTGCGAACCGGTATCGACGATGGCGATCACCATCGGCCAGCCTAGAGCGATGGCTTCCGCTTCGGCGGCGGCGAGAATCTTCCGCGCGAGGTCGAGCGTGATCGGTGCGCCATAGGGCATCGGAGCGGCAGACGCGGGCTGGGCCATGGCCCGTTACTTTATCGTCAGTTGCCAGGTGAGCGTAAGCTCGCGCGCGAACGGTTCGTACTGATTGGTCGCGATGAACTCGACGCCGGCCTGAATGGCCGCAGACCATCGGGATTTCACTGCGTCCAGTGAGCCGAAGTTGTAGCTGTCGCTCCATCCGTTGTTCTCGCCAGGACCATAGCCGTCGAGTGTGTAGAACCGCAGCCAGAGGCCGAGCGCGTGTGCCCGGGTCGCGATCGACTTCAACCGTGCGGCGTCGCGCTCGTCCCAGGCCCCGGCGCGCTTCTGGCCGCCGCGTTCGACCACGGACCAGCCGAAGTTGGCCCAGCGACGATAGTTCGTGGCGCCTGTCGGCAACAACACGTCGGGCGCCGCATTGATCGCCGCATCCCATTGCGCGTCGCGGTCATCGGAGGACGTCAGCGTCGCACTCGGCACCGTGCCAAAGATCAGCAAGCGCTCACCAACCGGCAGCGTGGAGTAGAAATCGCGTTCCTGTCCGTCACCCGCCTCGGTCAATACCAGGACCGGACCGATCGTCATCGGCTGCACGCGATCGTCGCTCATGCGAGGCGCGGTCGTCAGCCAGCGCTCGTACTTCTGGAGGAGCTGGAGCACCGCACGATGGTGCTCGGGTTCATTGGTCTTGAAATCGAAGTGCAGGACGATCAGCGGCCACGCGTCCTTCACATCGGATTTCAGCGCGGCCTCGACCGTCGGCGCGACCGCCTTGAAGAAGTAGTCCTCCAGCGTCGGCTCGGCGCCAGTCAACTTCGGATCGTGCGCGACCACAGATACGCCGGTGCCATTCGGACCGGGCTTCCACACGAGGTCCTGCTCAATGCCAATTTGCGAATGGATCGTCCCCATCGCGCGCGCGAGCCGGTCATTCCACTGGCCGTCTTCGGGATAGCAGTTGTGCGCGTCGAGCATGGGTCCGCGAACCACTCGAACCTGCGCACCCAACCCCACGAACCCCACGAACCAGACGCACCCTACGAACAGAACCGCGCGAACCCGCACGCACCTCACGAACGACATGCTCATAGGTCCCTGTATTTCGTCATCTTGCCTCGCGCCTTTTCGACTGGATACTTCTTCGCATTCGCCTCGATCTTCTTCAGCGCGGCGTCGAGCACGTCGATGTCGAGTTTGTCGGCGATGCGCACGAGGTACAGCAGCACATCGGCGATCTCTTCGGCGACCTTCGCGCGTTTCTCCGGCGAGAGCGCGAACGACTCGTCTTCCTTCAACCACTGAAAGTGTTCGAGCAACTCTGCCGCTTCAACGCTCAACGCGGCCGACAGATTCTTGGGCGAATGAAACTGGTCCCAGTCACGTTCGGCGGCAAATGCGCGAAGCCGGTTGCGCAGGGCAACGAGGTCGGAGGTCATGTCTAGACGAGTTCCATGCGCTGAGGGCACTTCTCTAGGAACGCTTCAGCGAGCGCGCCGTCGTCGCTCAGCATTGCGAAGTCGGCGAATTCGAATCCTGGCCCGCTCCGAGTACCAGCCGCCTTCTGGATGCGGCTGGAGGCCGAGGTCTCGGATGAGTTGCTCAGCGCGCAGAGACACTACTTCTGGGCGTCTTTCGAGTAGCGAGCGTACAGGTAGCCGATCAAGGCAATAACCAGAATCCCGCCGAAGCCAACCATTTCATTTACTCTCACGTCGACTCCTCTCCAGTCTGAGCGCTATGAGAAAGACGATGACGCCAATAGCGAAGAAAATCAAGAGACTCAACACGTTGGCGTCTCGATTGAGAGCTGCGTCGAGGGGAGCAAATGTCATCAGCAGCGTGCCGATCTCTCGAAGAGCATCCTCGATGCGCTCCTTAGGCGTCTTGACTTCAGAGGCGCTGGCCATCGCCCCGTTCCAATGAAAGATCCATGCCAGCCGACGCTCATAGAGCGAGCAATCCAACAGTCGCAGTTTTTGCGATATGGCGGATTGTCAAATGTGGCAATTTCTGCGACGCGCAGCCTCGCTAGTCACCGACATGAATCTTCATGTCGTACGGCACCGGGCGGCCTTCGCTGCGCTCGAGCCAGCCTTTGAGGCTGAGGAGGAACGTCGCCCACTTCGTGCTGCAGTGGTGCATGAACTCAACCGGTTCTTTCCATCCCGCGTGCGAGAACATCACCATGGTCTGTTCGGGGCGCGTGTCGAGGCGAAAGGTGATCTCGGTACCGATCCACTCGGGCGGACCACCGATGCATTTCCACTGCACCATCTTGTGCACTTGGAAGTCCGCGACCTGCATGTCGAAGTGACTGCCCCCGTTGCGGAAGTGCATGATGCCGCCGAGTCTTGGGCTACCGGATGCGCCGGTAATCCACCAATGCGACAGGCCCTCGGTCGTGGAGAGCGCTTCATAGACGGCGTCAACCGGGGCCGCGATACCTACACGGTGCACAATGTCGGGCATTCAGGGAGCTCCGGCGCGAAGTCTACCAGAGGCGCACCATGTGGCAACGGCCGCAGGTGGGAACGGCTGCCACCCGGCAGACCTACCTGATACAGTGTCAGCCGCTTGAAGACATTTGACCGCAGTATCGTCGACGGTCCGCTGCAGAACGCCGTCTGGAAACTCGCCTGGCCCACGATGCTGCAGAACATCATCGGCGGCATGCAAGGCGTCGTGGATCACGCGATGGTCGGCCACTACGTCGGCCACGCCGGCAACGCCGCCATCGGCGTCAGTGTGCAGCTCTGGATTCTGATGATCGTGTTCGTGAGCTCGATGTTCACCGGCATGGGCGTGCTGGTGTCGCGATTTGCCGGGGCAGGCAACACCGAAGCGGTGAACCGCACGGTGTATCAGGCATTTCTCGCGGCGGTGATCATGGCGATGTTCGTCATGGCGCCCGTCGGGTACTTCGCGGCGCCGTGGCTTCTCACGATGGTGCACACCGCACCGGAGGTACAGCACGTCGCGTTGCCATTTCTGCGCATCATGCTTGTCTGCAGCTTCGGCATGCTGATCTTCTTCATGATGAGCGGCGCCTTGCGCGCCGCCGGTGATGCCAAGACGCCATTACGCCTCGGCATCATGCTGACGGTGCTCAACATCGGCTTCAACATCGTCCTCATCGGCGGGCTCGGACCGATTCCGGCGTTCGGCGCATCGGGCGCCGCGATCGGCACCGCGATGGCCAGCGGCATCACGGCGATCGTCGCGCTCTGGATGCTCTTCACCGACCGGCTCGTCGTGAAATTCACGCGGACGATGTCGTTCAAGCCGGATTGGGCCGTGATCCGCGAGCTGTTCCGCTTTGGCTTACCCGCCGGTGTGCAGGGCATCGCCATGAACATCGCCGGCGTGATGCTCGTGCGATTCATCGGGTCGCTGCCGACCAGCGCCGAGGCGCAGGCCGCATACGCAGTTGGCTACACCCAGTTGTTTTCCATGATCACGTGGACGTCGGTCGGTCTGATGGGAGCGGCCTCGGCCACCGCCGGACAGAACCTCGGCGCCGGCCAGCCGGAACGCGCCGCGCAGGCGGCAGCGGCGGCCGCAAAGATCGGTCTCGGCGTCGCCACGGTGGTCGGTCTCGCCTTCATCCTGATCCCGGGCCCACTCCTGGGCATCTTCAATTTGAACGACGGCGTGGCTGGCGACATCGGTCGTCAGCTGCTCGCGTATCTGGCCGTCTCGGGCCTCTTCGTCACGGTCGCGCTGTCGTTCACCGGAGCGCTGCAGGGCACGGGCGACACCAAGAGCCCGCTCTACATCTCGGTCGTGTCGCAAGTTCTTGTGCCGATCGGCATCTGCACATTCGCGCAAACATTCACCGGAACGCGGGGCCTGCAGGCGAGCGACATCTGGCTCGCGATTGTGTGCGGTCACGCGACACGCGCCACGCTGAGCGTACTCAGGTTTCGACAAGGCGCGTGGAAGAACATCGCGGTCAAAGCGCCAGCCTAGGTGCACGATGACAAAACGAATCAGCGGCTGGATCGTCGCCCTCCTGTTCGCCGCAGCGCCAGCAGTCGCCGCCGCGCAGACCGCAACGCCGTCGCCGAATGCCGGACGACGCATTGAAATTGAGGGCTACAGTTCGATCGGCACTCTGCTGAGCGCCGGTGAAGCGACGCTGTCGCTGCCATCAGCCGGCGCGCCGATCACGACGTCAAGCCCGCTGTTCCCCAGCCGACGCGTCTCGTCGTGGTTCTTCGGTGACGGCGCCGCGCTCCTCAATGACGTCAGTGCGCAACTCGGCCTGTCCGCGCGAATCACGCCCCTCGACACCGCGATCGCAAGCCTCGGCCGCCTGGGGAAGGCCGACAACGGGATGGGCGGCCGACTGCGCGTCCGCACGGCCCCGCATGTCTGGACAGAACTCGCGATCGACATCACCGGCATCACGACCGGCGTGCCTGACGACCTCCTGAACACCGCGCTCGAAACTCGCGCGAGCTACATCGAGGCGATGACGGCCCTCTTCGCATCGGGCCCATTCAGCGGCACGAACGTCACCGCAACGGCATCGTTCCCGAAAGCCCGCTGGCGCGACGTCACCACGACGCTTTCCGCCAACGTCGAACTCGACCGCGTCGCGGGCATCACGCCGTCGATCACGCTCGGCGCCGGCATGGTCACGCGCACCGGCGCCGAACCCGAGATGTCGCTCGAAGGCCGCTATCGCACGAAGATCCTCGGTGTCGTGCCGATCGACGAGACCGATCGCGTCACCGTTCGCAGCGTCGCCAACGCCGCGCCTGTCGTGGTCATCGGCGGCGCACTGACGCGAACGCTTGCTGACCGATTGAGCTTTCGGCTCGACGCGCGAATGTTGGCCACAAACCGGACGATCGCCACCAACCTCGACGCATCGCCGCTTGTGGCATCAGGCACGCCTGCGGACTTCATCGAGTCGTTCACGAACCCGTCGATTCAGTTCAGCAACAACGCCTCGACTGGCCGCCGCTCATCCCTCAGCGGTGACACCTTCGACCACCTCGAAGTCGCCCGCAGCACGCGCCTCCAGGCGCGCGTCGTCGTCACGTTCGGCATCGCGCTGCGATTCTAGATCAACACCCATCAACATGGGGGGCCATGGGGGGCCATAGGGAAGGTCAAGAACAACCCCAAAACCGACAGATTTTCGAAGAGCTCTTTGAAAGCCTGTCGGGTTTGATCTTGTTCTTCCCTACGGCCCCCCATGGCCCCCCATGTTGATGGCCTTTGATCTATTTCGGCAGCGTGAGATAGAAGATCCCCAGCCCGTGCGTCGCAACGACGAGCGTGCGTTGCTCCGGCACAATTTTCAAGTCGACGATCAGCGCTTCCGGGAAGCCGAGGCCGGCGCCTTCCCACTTCGTGGCGCCGCGTTTGAGGATGATGGGGCCGTAGTCGGTGCCCGCGTAGAGGTCACCGCGGAGGTCGTCGTAGGCGATGGTGTTGATCGGAATGTCGCCCAGATCCGCGTCAATGCGCGTGAACGTCGCGCGGCCGGTCGCCGGGTCGTACACGGCGCGGAAGATGTGGCCGGGCGTCGTTGGCGTGATCTGGTTGAAGCCCGTGTACGCGATGATCGCCGCGTTCGGATTCGTGCGATCCACGAGGATGCGCGTCACAAATCTGTTGGGCATCAGCGCCGTGTCGACCCGGTTGAACTGCACGGACGCCGCGGCAGCATCGGCGCTCTTCGAGACGAACAACCGCCCGAAGCTCGTCGCCGCCCACAGCGTGCCGCCGTCAGTGGCCGAGCGCTCTGCCGCCACGATGATGCCGCCTGAGCGATCAGCGCCGTAGAACGCGCTCGTCAGGTCGCCCGGCAGCCGGCTGGCCGTCGCCGGTGTGGATCCCGACACAAACGGATAGGTGACGCCGAGCGGGACCCAATCTCCGCACGTCGCGCTGCTGGACGATCGGCAACTCGCCTCGAGCGTGGCCTGACTGCCGCCGTTGTTCTGTGTTCTCCAGAGGTGCTGAAACCCGGTGAACTGCGTGTTCGGATTAACGCTGTCGAACGAAATGAACTGCCGACCGGTCGAGGCTGTCACGGTGGCGAGCTCGTTGCTGGCCGAGATCGGGCCGCCCGTGAACGTCCAGAAGCTCGTGTCGCCGTTGCGGAAGTTGGTGAAGAAGTTCGTGCTCTGAAAACTCGCGAACGTCACTTCCGACCGTGTGGGATGAAACCCGGACGCCGATGTGCCGTCGCCCGATCCAAACAGCGTGCGCCACGTGCGACCGTCGCCGGTGCCATCCTGCCAGATGGTGCTGTTGTCCTGAAGGCCACCGATCAATCGCTTGAGCGGCGCCTTCGGATCGAGGGCGATGTTGTAGAACTGCAACGTCTGCAGCCCCTTGTTCAGGAAATAGATCCGCGACGGCACCGACGCGAGCATCGTGCTGCACAACGGCGCCGTGCCGAACAGTGCCGAGCATCGACTTGCGATGCTCACGAACGTGCCGTCGTTTCGGACGACGCCGCCATCCGAACCGACAAACGCAATGTCGGAGTTCTTCGGATGAAACGCCACGACGCGCACGTCCACGTGGCTGTTGTTGCGCGGCGTGGCGGCGTCGGATCCGAAATCCGAGAAACTGCCGCCGGCGTTGGTGGACCGGAGCGTCGGCGCACTAAACGTCGGAATGAGCTGACCCGCGATCAAGACAGTATCGGGCTGGTCCGGCGGACTGGCCACAACCAGGTCGTAAAAACACTGCGTTCCGCAGAGCTGGCGGCTGGTGCCGCCCGGTTCGCTCGTCGAATTCACCGTAAGTTTCATCCAGGCGCCCGTGTTGGACAACAGGCCGTTGTTCACCACCACCAACGAGGACGCTGGTGTGTCGGCATTGTCGACGCGATACAGCCCCTGATCGGTCAGTGATTCCGTGCCGTTGTAGACATAGATACGTGTGTGGCCATCCTTGACGACGAGGTCAAACATCGCCAGGTCACGCTGGCGCTGGGCGCCGACGATCGTAAACACCGGCTTGAAGGACGCGTCGCCACCTTCGAGCGACGAGGCGGAGCGGTGGATCGCGTTGTTCCATGCCGTCGCGTAGATGATGGACGGATCTCTGGGATCGAGTTTCACGTGGCGCACGCCGGACATCGTGTCGCGCACGCCCTGCCCGAGATTGGTGCTCTGCACGAACAGCGTCTCGAGCGGAGGCGTCCAGATCAGCGTCCATGTGAGGCCGCCGTTCTCGGTCTTGTAGAGACCGGGACGCGGCTGCGGGTACCCGGTCACCTGTGTTTGACCGCCGCGCACCGCCGTCATGCCGAGCATCGCGGTCGTCGTGGCGACGTACAACGTCTGCGGATGTGTGGGCTCAACGATCACGGTGCTGATGCCGCGCGTGGCCGTGAAATCGATTTCTGTGGGAGACACGGAGGTGTCGAGCACCATCGTCGACACGCGCGACCAGTTGTCACCGCCGTCAGTTGATTTGTAGAGACCCGTGCCGGCGCCGGAGTTCTGCGGCGTGTTGGTCTCACCGGTGCCCACGTAAATCGTGTTGCCGGTGCGATCGCTCGGATCGAGCGCCAGGCTGCCGATGCTGTTCGTGCCCAGCCCTCTCGAGACCCATCGCCACTTCGGATCCGTCGTGTTCATGCCATCGTCGGAGCGCCACACGCCGCCGCCGCCGGCACCCACCCACACACGGCACGCGCCGTGTTCCTCGCAGGTCGGTGAAATCGCGATCGCCGCCACGCGGCCCGACACGTTGCGGGTCCCGGCCGCGTCCACGATGCTCGTCTCGGGCCCGAGGCTCATCCACACATTGCCGAGTGGATCGGCGCCGCGGTACGCGATGCCGCGATACGCCCAGTAGCGACCTGCGGTGGCCTGCATGACGATGGTGCTGCCCGGCACGCCCGGATACGCCTGCTCGTAGGCACGGAGGTCGTAGTAACCGAGCGGGGAGTACTCCGCCTCTTCCCGCTTCACGTCCTGTTGCGCATAGGCGGCGACGGCGGCGATCACGACAAGACTCGCGGCAATGGCTCTCAGCATGGCGTGAGGATAGTGCTACACGTTGAATTTGAACAGCAACACGTCGCCGTCGGCGACGACGTATTCCTTGCCTTCCATGCGGTAGAGACCTTTTTCGCGGGCCGCGGCGACCGAGCCGCAGGCGACGAGGTCCGCATAGGCCACGGTTTCGGCTTTGATGAAACCGCGCTCGAAGTCGCTGTGGATGACACCGGCGGCCTTCGGCGCGGTGTCGCCCGCATGGATCGTCCACGCGCGCACTTCTTTTTCACCGGCGGTGAAGTACGTCCGCAGGCCGAGCAAGTGATAGGTGGAGCGAATGAGCGCGCCGAGCCCGCTCTCGTCGACGCCGAGTTCCTTCAGGAACGCATCGGCCTCTTCGGGCGAGAGGTCCGTCAGATCCGATTCGATCTGCGCGCTGATCACGACGGCTTCGCAGGCCAGATGCGTCTTCACGTACTCGCGCACTTTCAGCACGTGCGCGTTGGTCGCCGCGCCGGCCAGGTCGGAGTCCTTCACGTTGCACGCAAAGATGGTGGGCTTGTCGGTGAGCAGAAACGCGCCGGCCGACAGCGCATGTTCTTCCGGCGTCAGCTCGGTCAACAGTGCCGGCTTGCCGCTGTCGAGCACGGGCTCGATCTTGGCGAGCACGGCCTCTTCGGCCGCCGCGGCCTTGTCGCCGCGCTTGATGTCTTTGGCGAGCTTGTCGCGACGCTTCTTGACCGAGTCGAGATCCGAGAGGATCAGCTCGGTGTTGATCACTTCGATGTCGCGCACCGGATCGACCGTGCCCGACACGTGATGCACGTCTTCGTCTTCGAAGCAGCGCACCACCTGCACGATCGCATCCACTTCGCGGATGTGCGTGAGGAACTTGTTGCCGAGGCCTTCGCCCTGGCTCGCGCCCTTCACGAGCCCGGCGATGTCGACAAACTCCACCGCGGCAGGAATCACGACATTCGTCTTCGCGATCTTCTGCAGTTCGTACAGCCTTGCATCGGGCACCACGACAATCCCAACGTTGGGATCGATGGTGCAGAAGGGATAGTTGGCCGCCTCGGCCTTGCGGGTGCGAGTGACGGCGTTAAAGAGGGTGGACTTGCCGACGTTCGGCAGTCCGACGATTCCAGCTCTGAGCATCACCCTCTAGGATATCAAGCGGGTGCTACTTCATCCATGAGGCTCGCAGCACTTTGTCGCCCTTCTTGGCGCCGGCTTGAATCACGGTGGCCGAGCTGCCGTCGGGCACTTTGTAGGTGACGACGAACTGCGAGGTCAGCGCGGTGCCGATGTCGGTCAGCATCTTCTCAAGGCCAGTCGGCGAGAGCGCGGTCAGGCGCATGCCACCGGTGGCCGGCGGCAGGTTCTCGAGCACGACGTCGCGAAGTGGCGCGGTGTTCTGTCCAATCGACACTGCCCAGAACGCGGCACCAGTTTTTTGCACGGCCATCGCCACGTCGCGCGGCTGATTCCGGCTCGACTCCGGGGCGTCAAAACTGACGGCCACAATGGCGCGTCGCTGGATCGCCACCTTGGCCATGTCTTTCGCGACATCCACGAGACCTTCGAGCATCACGCCGTAAGCGCGCTGGCTGGTCGTGAGGCGGTTGGTCGCCTTCATCAACTCATCGCCGTTGGAGGTCAGACTCACGGTGGTGACGGCCGCACCGGAGAAATCCATCAGCGCCACTTTGGATTCGGGATTGTCGGCGTAAATGGCCTTGGCGAGCGCGGTCATGCCGGCCCGGATGTCTCTGAGCGGCAAATCGACGCCGCCCATCCGGGACATATCGATCATCAGTGTTACCGCCATCGGCTCGGTTGAGAGCGTCGCGCTCTGTACCTCGCGCCGCTGGCCGTCTTCCTGCACGATGAAGTCGCCCGGCAGGAGATCCCTGAGCGCCACGCCGTCCTTGCCAAGTACGGTCACCATGATGGACCGCGTGGCAGACTGCGCAGCCACGAGCCCCACCGCCATACACACCGCCAACACGCACAGCGAGATGCGAAGCCGCATATCTGATTATCCCCCGGCGAATTGGACGCTGGTGGTTGACCGCCGGCCGGACTAAAGTACTGAAAATTCACCTCGGGAGTCCTTATGCGCTTTTCTCGCGTTGTGTGTGGTGGCGTCGCCGTCTTCCTGCTGCTTGGATCGGTCCGCCCGCTCTCGCTTCACGGCCAAACGCCTTCGCCGGCCGGCGTGCAGCAGCCAATGTTCAAGTCGTCGACGGCCTTGGTCGAAGTGGACGTGACCGTCCTCGACAAGCAAGGCCGCTTCGTGCCGGGCCTGCTCCCCGAAGACCTCAGCCTCTTTGAAGACGGCAAGCCCCAGAAGATTCAGCAGTTCTACCTCGTGACACACGACCCGACCAAAGGCGTGATCAACCTCGCCGCGTCGCGCAGCGAGGCCGAAGAGCGCGCGCGCCGCTTCTTCATCTTCATGTTCGACGAGGGCCACCTCTCCGCCGAATCGCTGATGCGCGTGAAGAAGGGCGCCGAAGACTTCATCCGCAATCAGATGATGCCGGGCGACATGGCCGGCGTCTTCGCCAACGGCCAGATGAACAAGAGCCGCATGACGGACGACAAAGTCGAGCTGCTCGCGGCGATCCGTTCGGCCTCGCCGGCCATCGACAACCGACAGGCGCTGCTCGCGCCGTTCCGCGAGTTCCCCGGCATTCCTTCAGAGAATGACGCGCTCCGCATCACCGAAGGCGCGCGAGAACTGCTCGACCGGCTCGGCGCCAAAGCCTGCAGCGACGATCCATTCCAGTGCCAGCTGCAGGGCGGTGTGCAGCAGGTCGAAAACCTGATGCAGCAGAAAGCGCGGCTCTACGTGCGCTCTGCCCGCGTGCTGACCGACACGACGCTGCAGAACATTCGCTACGTCTCGGCCAACCTCACACGCCTCCTCGGTCGCAAGACGTTCGTGCTCATGACCGAGGGCTTCTTCACGGAAGAATCGCGTCAGCAGTTGCAGACCATCGCGGCCCAAACCGCGAGGGGCGGCACCACGATCTACACGATCGACGGCCGCGGCCTCTTCAACACGATCGGCCGGAACCCAGATGTCACGATGGCATCGGCGGCGCGCTCGTTGGCGTTCGACAACGGCGATGAAGGTCCGTCGATCCTGACGGCCGGCACCGGCGGCATGATGGTGCACGGCATCGACGACATCGGCCGCGCCATTGGCATGGTCGCGAGCGATACGAGCAGCTACTACGTCATCGGCTATCAGCCCGAGAACGGCGTGATGGACGGCAAGTACCGCAGCATCGACGTCAAGACGCAGGCGAAGGGCCTCGACATCCGCGCGCGCAAGGGCTACGCGGCCGTGGACCTGCCGCCGCAGGAACTCGTGCGTCGCGCGGTCGCGTTCGGTCAGCGTTGAAGCGTTGAAGCGTCGGCCCGCCAGAACGGCCACGCCGGCGCCTGCTCGGCTCCCCGCGTGGTGGGCGCCCGTCGCGCTCGCCCTCGGCGGCCTCGCGGTGTACTGGAACAGCTTCTCCGGCGTCTTCCTCTTCGACGACCTCGGCACCATCGTCCGCAACACTGAGATCCGCCAGCTCACGCACCTCGGGCAGGTGCTGCTCCCGCCGGCTGATACGGCCCTCGCTGGCCGCCCCCTCGTTCAGCTCTCGTTCGCCATCAACTACGCACTCGGCGGTCTCGACGTATGGGGCTACCACCTCGTCAATCTCGCATTCCATGTGGGCTGCACGTGCCTGATATACGCACTCATCCGCCGGGTGGCACCGCAGGGACTGGCCTTCGCGGTCGCACTGCTCTGGACGGTGCACCCGCTCAACAGTGAAGTGGTGAACTACCTTACACAACGCACCGAGTCGATGATGGCGCTGTGCCTGCTGCTCACGCTCTACTGCGTCGCGCGCCAATGGCGCGTCGCGGCCGTCGTCGTGTGTTCGCTGGGCATGCTCTGCAAAGAGACGATGGCGATGGCACCGGTCGCGGTTGTGCTGTACGACTGGGCAGCCAGCGATGTCGTGTCCTTCCGAGCGCTGTGGCGCACACGCTGGCCGCTCTATGCCGCGCTGTCTGCGACATGGATCGTGCCGGCCGTGATGCTGGCCACGCGCGGGCAGACGCTGAGTGCAGGTTTCGCAACAGCGCACGTGAGCCCGTGGACGTATCTCCTGAATCAGCCGGCGATGATCCTGCGCTACCTGCGACTCGCACTGTGGCCGAGCGACCTGGTGCTCTACTACGGCTGGCCACGCGCGCTGCACTTCAGCGATGTCTGGCTCCCGTTCATCGTGGTCGCCGCACTCGTCACGCTGTCGATCGTGGCGCTCGCGAAGTGGCGGCCCATCGGCGTCGCGGCCGTCTGGGTGTTTCTGTTCCTGGGACCGACGTCAAGTCTGTTGCCGATCGCGACGGAAGTCGGCGCCGAGCGACGGATGTATCTGCCACTCGTCGGCGTGCTCACGCTCGGCGTGGTGGGTCTGGCGGCACTCGCCAGACGCACGGCGCCCTTTCATCGCGACGAGACGTGGAGTGCATGGCCGGCCGCCGTGGTCGCCATTGCCACGGTGGCGTTCGGCGCCACGACCTTTGCGCGCAACGCCGAGTACGCCACGTCGCTCGGCATGGCGCGCACCGTGCTCGAGCGATGGCCGACGGCCAATGCCGAGCAGATGGTGGGCACGGAGCTGGTCGTCGCGGGCCGGCATGAAGAAGCCGTGCCCCACCTGCAGGCCGCGGTGAAGGCGTATCCGCCGGCGCGCTACTTCCTCGGCGAGGCACTCCTCGGCGCGGGCAAGCATGCGGAGGCCATTGCAGAGCTCGAGCGATTCACCCGCGAAGAACCCTCGCTGGCGCCGGTACGTACGCGACTGATGATTGCCAAGGCGTACGGCTCGACGGGTCAAATGCCGGAAGCGATCGAGCACCTCAAGCGCGTGCTTGTGCTTGACCCCAACCACGCTGAAGCCCACGGCCTGATCGGAGAGGCGCTCACGGCTCAGAAGAATTTTACGGACGCCGTGCCCCACTACCAGGCGTACCTTGCGGCCAATCCTGGCAGCATCACGGTGTGGTCGAAGCTTGGCCTCGCGTTGGCCATGACGGATCGCCTACCTGAGGCCCGCACGGCGTTCGAACGCGCGTTGGCCATTGACCCGAGCAATGGCCCGGCACGTGAAGCGCTCAAGCAGCTCAGGGCGCGCTGATCTACTTGATCATCGCTTGCGCGCGCGCGAGGTTGGCGCGTGCGTCCACCAGGTCCGGGTCAAGCCGCGCGGCCTCGGCGAAATCTTTGACGGCACCGGTGAAATCACGCGCTTCGGCCAGGTCGATTCCGCGCGAGTTGTAGGCGCGCGCAATGTTTCGCAACGCGCGCACGGATCTGGGATTGAGACGCAATGTCTCCACGTATTCTGTGATCGCCTCGGTCCACTGACCCGCGCGTGCCAGCGCACTCCCGAGGTTGTGATGCGCCTCCGGGTTGTTCGGATTGAGCGCGATCGATTCGGTGTAACGCTGAATCGCCCCCGCCACATCGCCGCGATCCTGAAGCGCATCGCCGCCACGTTGGAGAGCCACCGCGAGATTGCGGGTCACTTCTGCATCGGAAGGTTTGAGCCGATGCGCCTCGCTAAACGCGGTGGTGGCCTCATCGACGCGGCCGAGATCGAGCAGCGCCGTTCCGAGATTGTTCTGGGCCTGCGGCAGGTCGGGTTTGATCCGCAGCGCCTCACGCGTCTCCGAGATCGCCAGCTCCGGCCGCTGCTGACCGAGGTACACATAGCCGAGGTTGATGTGCGCCATCCAGGCGGCGGAATTGTGCGCGAGCGTGGTGCGATACAGCGTCTCGGCGTCCGCATACTGGCGACTCTGGCGGAATGAGAGCCCCGCCAAAGGGACACAGACGACGAGCGCGGCGGCGACCAGGGAGTAGTTCTCCGCCATCCAGCGGCGCGACAGAACCGTCCAACCGGCCGCTGCGAGGGTAATCAGACCAATGCTGGCGAGGTACTGGAAGTGGTCGGCGACAAATGAGTAGATGAACGGATAGACGTTCACGAAGCCGAGCGCGGGCACGAGCGTGCCGGCGAAAAGCAGGAATGCCGCCAGCGGCGCGCGTGAGCGGCCGCGGATCGCCCACAGCCCGGCGACGAGCGCCAGGGCCGCGGCCGGGTACAACAGATCCATCGGCGCCGCGCTGACCGTCCACCGCGGATACACGAAGATCAGCTCGGCGGGCCACACGAGTTTGGCAATGTAGAACCAGATCGCATGACCGGCGATCACGACGCGCTCCAGAAGCGACATTTGAAACGCCGCGCCCTCGGCACCAATCTGCGTGCGTTCAACAAACGCGGTGAAGAAACCCGCGGCGATGCCCGTCGCAAAGAATGGCAACAGTGGTGTCACGTCGCGCTGCCAGCGCAGACGGCCGCGTTGCCACCAGAAGACCACGAGCAGTGCGGCCGGCAATGACGCGGTGACGCTCTTGGTCAAGAGCGCGAGCACGAAGAGCGCCAGCGCGACCACATACAGCCGCGAACGCCGTTCGACATCAAACCGCAAATATACGAGCGCGGCGCCGAGGTACAACACGCCCGACAGCGTGTTCTTCAGTTCGGTCATCCACGCCACCGACTCGACGTGGACCGGGTGCACGGCGAAGATCAGTCCTGCCAGCACCGCCCCTGGCACCTGCAGTCGGCGCAGCAACGCCACCAGCAGCCCGGCTGATGCGGCATGCAACGCGATATTCACGAGGTGGTAGCCGAGCGTGGCGTCGCCCCAGAGCGCATGCATGACCCAGAACGCCGAATGCGCCACCGGGTAGTACTGCTGCGTCGCGCCCACCTCAAACCAGATCCGCCACAGACCGGTCAGCGGCCGCAGATCCGTGCGCGTCAGGTGCGCATCGTCATCCCACAGCATGCCGCCGTGCCAGGCGGGCGCGTAGATGACGAGGGTCACCAGCAGGAACCCGAGAAATAGCCACAAGGGCGTCAGCGTCTTCGCGCGCGCGGTGGTCATGTGCGTGGGTGTCTATCATCCACGGAGGGAAGCGAACCGAGTACAAAAAAACGGCTCCGGATTGCTCCGGAGCCGTCTGGTCTGACTCACCGGAGGAGAAGCTCCTCCGGTGATGAAGTGGACTTAGAACGAAATGCTGCCACCGATACGGAACACGCGCGGCGGAACAATCGAGCTCGGTGACGTGAACGACGTCGAGCTGCGGTTGTTGCTGGTGTAGCCCAAGATCGTGTTGGCGTTGAACATGTTGAACCCATCCAACATGAGCTTGAGACGGTTCTTGCCACCGCGGAACTGGATCACCTTCTGCACGCTCAGGTCGAGCAACTGCGTGGGCTTGAAGCGGGTGGTGCCCTGGTCTTCGAACGCCAGCGTGCCGTAGGAAATCGTGGACGCCGCGCCTGTGGTGGTGACGCCGCCGTAGACCGAGCCCGGCCCCGTGATCGAGAGGACGCGCGTGCCGCCGTCGTTGATGTTCAGGTTCGCCGCCAGCATGATGTCCCAGGGCAGCTGATACGCGCCGTTGGCCTTGATCAGGTAACGGGCGTTCGTGGTCTTGCCATCCGCGAAGTTGATACCCGTCGGGTTGGTGAACGTGTAATCCGGCAGGTAGCTCGGGTTGTTCTGAATCGTCACGGCGATCTGCGCCTGCCACTTGCTCGAGAAGCGCTTGTTCAGCGTGAAGTCCACACCGTTGTACACCTGGTAGGCCGTGTTGGTCACCGTGGTGCTGCCGAGGCCCGACGGGCGAACGCACCCCGTGCAGGTGATGTAGTACGGCGCCGTCAGACCCGTGGTCGGGTCCGTCCACGTCTGTACCGCCGGGTTGTAGAGCGACGCCAGATTGTTGCCCGAGCCCGGCTGGTAGCCAACCGAGTAGGTCGCCGTGCCGCGATCGTACTTGCGGTAGATGTAGTCGACACCGACCGCGAGGTTCGCGATCAGTTCGTGCTGCACACCTGCCACCAATTCACGCGTACGGCCGATCTTGGCATCCGCATCAACGATGTTGCCGGCCGGGGCCAAAACGCCCGTGGTCGTGTTGAAACGCGTGTTCGATGCCGTCGGCGTGCCGATCAGCTCACCGATCTGGATGACGCTGTCTTTGTTGGCGTCGTTCCAGCACGGAGCACCAGCGGTGGTGCTGCAGGCACCGCTCGACTGGTTCGGGCCCCAGGTCAGCGTGGTCTGCGCGAAGAGACCGCCGAGCGAGTTCGCCAGCGTGATCTTCGTCGCGTAGTAGTAGGAACCGCTCACGTGCACCGACGTCTTGCCGTTGCCGAAGATGTCGTAGGTCACCGAGAGACGGGGCGCCCAGTTCGAGAACGCCTGAATCTTCTTGCCCGTGGAGACATCGGTGTCCGTTGCATTTTCACACTGTGACGGGAGCGCATCCGGACGGAGCACGTTGGCTGCCACGCAACCACCGAGCCACTTGGACGTCTGCCAGTCGTAGCGAACGCCCGCGTTCACGCGGAACTTGCCACGGCTGTATGAGTCCTGGATGTAACCGTTGTAGGTCCACCAGTCGTTGTTCTGGAGCTGGTCGCGATACAGCACCGCCTGATACGGCACGAGGCCCGCCGTCGCGCCAGCCGACGCGATCACGCCGCCACCGCAGAGCGAGGAGTTGTTGCCGACACACTGCACTGTGGCGCGCGCGCCACCGGAGTAGTGCGAGAACGTCTGGATCGGGTTACGCCGCCAGCCGACACCGAACTTCAGCGAGTGGTCGCCGCCGAGCGTGTTGGTCAGGAAGTAGGTGCCGTCCGTCTTGGCTTCCCACGAGTGACGCGTCGTGTTGTAGTTGCCGGCGAGCGAACGATCCGAGAACGCCGTCGTGCGGTTCGTGCGCGACTGGATCATCCACAAGCAGGAAGCGTCGCGCGCGTAGTCGGCCGGGTTGGTCGAGCCGAGGTACTTGGTCTGCGCGCAGGAACCCTGCGGCGGAACGTCCTGGTAGTCGAGGTAGAAACCACCGTGCACGTAGGTGAACATCGAGTTGAACACCAGGCGGTCCGTGGCGATCAACGTGTGCGTCAGCGAGTGCGTCGGCAGCGGAAGACCCCAGTAGCCAATGCCCTTCGGTTCATCCGACGTCTGCTGCGTGGTCGCTTCGACGGCCGTGTTCGCCGTGGCGCCGCGACGGTTGCGGTACTTGTTGTCCGACTGGAACAGGTACTGGAACTTGTTGGACGAGTTCATCTGATAGTTGAACTTCCACTGCAAGTCCTTGATGACCGTCTTGTCGTTGTTCAAGCACTTCACCACGCTGTCGAGCTGGTCGTAGGTGACCGTGCCCGCGAGCGTGCCGGCCTTCTGCGCGGCGAGGAGCGTGGCGCACAGATCGCCCTTCGTGCCGTCGAAGAAGTTCAACACGCCGGCGTTGATGTCCTGCTTGTCAGCCGCGGCCCAGAACCAGAGGCGGTTCTTCTTGATCGGACCACCGTACTCACCGGAGTAGACCCAGATCTTCTGCAGCGGCGCGCCCGAGATGAAACCATTCGAGCCGGCGTTGAAGAGTTCGCGCGTGACGTTGTTCTGCTGCATCGCGTCGTTTTCAAACGTCGAGACGGCCGTGCCCTTGAACACGTTCGAACCGCTCTTGGTCACGAGGTTGATCGCCAGACCCGAGCTCTGCACGGAGACGTCGCCGCCGCCGTTCACCACCTGAATCTGCTCAAACGAATCGAAGTTGAAGTAGGACGGCGAGGAGTTCGACGACAGGTCCGTCACCGAACCGCCTTCGAGGTTCCACTGCACGTTCGCGGACGTGCCGCGCGACGCGAGACCCACCTGCTGACCAGACGACGAACCACCAACGTTGAGACCGGCCTGAACGCCAGGCGTCATGTTGATGATCTGCCACGGATCGCGAGCCGACGGGATGTTCTCGAGAATGGCCTTGTCGAACGTCTGACCCGTCGTCGTCTTCTTCGTGTCAACGACCGGCGGCGCCGCCGAGACCAGCACTTCTTCCGAGCGGTTACCGACTTCCAGCTTCTGGTCGATACCGGCCTGGAAGCCCGACGTGATGATGACGTTGCGGAGGGCCTTCTTGAAGCCTTCCAGTTCGAACGCCACGCTGTAGGTGCCGATCGGCACGTTGCCGAACTGGTAGGTACCCGTTGAGCCCGTTACGGCGACCAGGGGCTGCTGCAACCCGGTTCCCGCAACCGTAACCGTTACGCCCGGCATCACACCGCCGGTCGAGTCGGTAACCTTGCCGAAGATCGTACCAATCGCCTGAGCGTTGGCCGACACGGCAGACAACAAAAGAATGCCTGCAACCAGCAGGAACCCTCGCACGCCTCGAATCATCTTTACTTCCTCCTAGACTTGACTGTCTACGTACTGCGAACCACGATAGAGCCGGACTTAGCTACCAACGGATGCCAAAAAAATCAGCCGCAGTTAGCGCAGGGGTATCGGATGTTACTGCCGGGTCCCAGGAGCGTCAAGGTACAGTTCCAATACTGTTACTCGTCTGTTTTTTTGGATTTTGCCTCATCCAAAAAATTGTCGTTATCTTCCAACTGAGGCACCACCCCCTCGTCCAGACCGGGGCCGGCCTGGACACAACCGCCTACGCGGAATTGGCCGAACGGGTTATTGGAGGGGACTGGGGTCTGGGACCCGGTTTGTACTACGTCTCTCCTTTATATATATATGTGCTGGCCGCATGCCGGGGCCTGACCGGGTCCTACACGGCCGTTCGCCTGATTCAGGCCGTCCTCGGCACCGTCGGCATCGCCGCTATCGTTTGGACCACCCGCGAGTGGTTCGGCCGACGCGCCGCGTGGATCGCCGGGATACTCGCCGCCTTCACCGGCCTCTTCACGTTCTATGAGGCCTTGATCCTCCAGACGTCGCTCGACGTCTTTCTCACCGCTTCCGCCCTGTTGTGCCTGACCCTCGCACTCAAACGGCACGATCAGCGCTGGATGCTCGCCACCGGCCTCATCTTCGGGATTCAGACGATGAATCGGCCGAACATCGCGATCGCGGCGGCCGGCCTCGTGGTCGTGATGCTGGCACGGCGACGATGGCGACCGGCATTGATGCTGACGGCCGGCATGTTGTTGGGCCTCTCGCCCGCCGTCGCGCGCAACATCGTGGTGTCGCACCAGTTTTCGCTGCTGTCGTCACATGGCGGTCTGAATTTCTACATCGGCAACCACGAGGGCGCCGACGGGTTTTACCAGATCGTGCCCGGCATTACGCCCAGCATCAAAGGCCAGCAGGAAGACACGCGCCGCGTCGCCGAGCGCGCACTCGGACATGCGGTCACCGACGCGCAGGCGTCCGACTACTTCGTGAATCTCTCGGTGAGCTGGATGGCGGCGCATCCGGGCGATGCGCTCTTGCTGATGGTCAGGAAGTTCGGGCTCGTGTTTCACGCGCAGCACATCGCGCTTCCCTACAGCTACCCCTTCTATCAGTACGACGTGCCGACCTGGCTGCGCTTCTACGTCATCGGTCCCTGGCTCCTCGTGCCACTCGGTCTCGTTGGCCTCGTCTTCTTCGCGCCGCGTCGCGGGCGCCGCGACTTTCTCGTGTGGGCGGCATTCGTCCCCTGCTACGCGGCCGCCGTGGCGCTGTTCTTCATGAGCGAACGCTATCGTCTACCACTGCTCGTACCGCTGGTGGTCGGCGCGGGCGGAGCCATCGACGCGCTCATTCAACACGTCACGTCGCGCCAACTCCGCGCGCTCGCTGTACCCGTCGTCGTCGCCGTCGTCATCGGCGTGCTCGTCAATACACGCACCTCCGCAAACGACGGTCGATTTGCCGAGGGCGTGCGCATGGCGCATCAGCTCGTGCTCATCGGCCGGTTCGATGAGACGGAAGGCTGGGTCGATCGACTCGAGGCCGCCACGCCGCTCAAGGGCACAGTGCACGCGAGCGTGGCCCGGCAGTATCTGCAAGCGCAGCAACCGGAGCGCGCGCTGGCGCACTTGACGAAGAGCCTTGGCAGCAGATCTTCGCAAGACGATTGGCTGACGACCGGCCGCCTCACTGCCGAGTTGACGACGGCCGACGCGGCGGAGTCGTACTTTCGCCACGCGGTGGAGATGGATCCGCAGAAGGCCGATGCCCGCCAGCAGTATGGGCTGAACCTCCTCGTGCTCAACCGCTTTGACGAGGCGTCGCGAGAGCTGGCGGCCGCCGTCGCGATTGACCCGCAGAATGCCGGATCGCTCTCCCATCTGGCCTACTGCGAAGCCAAGCTCGGCCGGCTGCCGGAGGCGCGCCAGCATCTGGCCGCGGCGCTGGCCATCGACCCGAATGACCGGATGGCGCGGCAGCTGGCCGCGGTGTTGAAATAGCAACGTACGGCTATACTTCCGGCTGGAGACCACCCGATGAAACACCTGCATAAAATTTCATTCCTACTGATTCCGGCGGCCGTGTTGCTGCTGGTCGCACCACAGCTGATCGCGCTCGAGCAGGACACCACCAAGAAGGTCTACGGCACGTTCGTGGAGAAGAGCAGCGGCAAGCTGATCACGGACATGGGTCCCAACGAGGTCATGATCGTTGAGGACAACAAACAGCGTCCGCCCACAAGCGTACAGAAGGCGACCGAGCCGATCTCGATCGTGCTGCTCGCCGACTCGTCGGCGGCCGTTGGCGGCGGCGGCATCGGTGCCACGCGCAGTAGTGCGACCGCCACAGCGGCCGGCGACGTGATCAACGATATCCGCGCGGCGTTCACGGAATTCACCAAGCAGATGATGGCGGCCAATCCGAAGAACGAAGTGGCGCTGATGGAGTTCGGTCAGGCCTCGATCATGATGGTGCCCTTCACGTCGAACGGCGACGACATCATCAAGGCCCTCACGCGGCTCGTCGTCAAACCCAACGCCGACTCGGTGCTGCTCGAGGGCATCATGGAAAGCTCGAAGGAGATCGGGAAGCGCCCGAATGCGCGCCGCGCCATCATCTCCGTGAACGTGCTGCCCGACTCCGAGAAGAGCAGCGAACCGGCCAACAACATCATGAAAGAGATCGCCAAAGACGGCGCGACGTTCTTCTCTGCCTCGCTGCAGAAGGGCGACCTGAAGAACTCCGTGCGCGGGCCCATGCTCGAAGGGTTTGCCGACAGGACCGGCGGCAAACGCGACGTCATCGTGGGCCAGTCGGCCTTGGTCGGCTTGTTGAAGTCGTATGGCGACATCATCAACGCACAGTACGAAGTCACCTATACGCGTCCCGTCGGTGCGCCGCCGCAGCTCATTCAGTGGGCCACCTCGCGCCCGGATGTGAAGATCTATCAGTCAAAATTCCCACCCAAGTAAGTTGAAAGTGGGAAGAGGAAAGTAGAAAGTTATGCGCAGCATGCGACTCGTCTTCACCTTCGTCGCATGCTGCGCCGCTTCACTCGCAGCACAACAGCCTCCCAGCAAGACTCCGCAAACAACCTTCAAGTCCAACATCGAACTGATCAACGTCGACGTCGTCGTTGTTGACAAGGACGGCAACGCTATTCGCGGCCTGAAACAAAGCGACTTCAGCCTCACCGATCGCAAGAAGCCGCAGACCGTCGCCACATTCGACGAAGTCTCGCATGTCCTCCCGGAGCCGGATGCAGCTTCGACGCCCGCGCCCGTGCTGCCACCAACACTCCGCATGGACGTGATGAGCAACCAGTCGACGCAAGCCGATCGGCTGATCATGATCGTGGTCGACGACCTGCACATCTGGAAGGGCCGCACCAACAAAGCCAAAGACCTCGCGCGCGACGTCATCACGAAACTCGGCGATCAGGCATCCATGGCTCTGCTCTTCACGAGCGGCGAGCACAGCACACAGGTGACGCAAGATCGATCGGAGCTGCTGGCTGCGCTCAACACGATGCAGGCGCGACAAAGCTGGCGGCGACCGCACCAGGCCATCGACACGCAGCGCGCTGGAGCGATTTCCGCCGACGGCGATTCGCTCTCGGCACTCGACGCGGTTGGCAAGTCGCAGGAAACCTCCCTCCAGGACTTCGAAGAGAACATGCAGCAGTTTCAGACGATGCAGGATGCGGCGCGGATGCTCGGGAGCGAAGACAACCGGCGCAAAGCGTTCGTGCTGATCTCGGAAGGCATCAACAAAGAACTGAACGGGATCTTCGACAGTGCGATGACACCGTGTGAGATGTCCATGAGCGCCGCGTGTTACCACGACCGTGCGCTGAAGGACATGATGGAGTCGATGCGGCGGTCGAACGTCGCCACCTACGCGCTCGACCCGCGCGGCAAGGTGAAGCCTGAAGACATGCAACAGGAACTCCACCCCGCGCCACTCGGCGGCGACGCGGTCTTCCGCTGGGACAATCCCATTCGGCGCGCGCAGGACGGGCTTGGATTCATGACGGAGGCCTCGGGTGGCTTCGCCGTCACCGACACGGACGACCTCACGGGCGGCTTGCAGCACATCGTGGAAGACCTGGATCACTACTATCTGCTCGGCTTCTACCCGACGGACCCGAGTGGTGGCGACAAGTATCGACCGCTCGTTGTCACGGTGACGGGCCATCCCGAATACACGCTGCGATTCCGGCACGGCTACACGCCCGGGGCGCCACCGGCGCCGCCGAAGAACAAGGATCCACTGGTCGCGCTGGTCGCCGGGGTGATGCCGAAGAGTGACTTGCCGCTGCGGCTGACGGCATTGCCGCTGGTCGGCAAAGGCAAGACTTCCAACGTGGCCATCGCACTGGAAGTCACGGCGCCGACCTCTTCGATGCGCGACGCCAACAACAAGCTGAGCGACGATGTGACGTACTCGGTGTTGGTGGTGGACGACAAGAAGGCCAAGGTCACGTCGCGAACGGGGCGGGCCGCGAAGCTGTCGCTGAGTGGTCGCAATGGCGGCGCCGACATGCCCGACAGCGTCACGTATCAGATTCCGCTGACGCTCGATCTCGATCCGGGCCGCTATCAACTGCGCGCGTCGGCGATGAGCGCGAAGCTGGGCACGGGCGGCAGCGTCTACCTCGACATCACCGTGCCGGATTACTCGAAGACAGCGCTGGCGCTGAGCGGCATCGCGCTCGGCTTTGCTGACGGCGCGCGCGTACCGGTTGGGCGCGTGCCGCCAACAGCGCCGGCGCGCAACGTCGGTCCCGGACCGCGCGTGGCCGTACCGGACCGCTTGCCCTTCGAGCCCACGCTGCTGCGCACATTCGAGACGACCGACACGCTTCGCGCCTATTTCGAAGTGGCGCGCAAAGACATGAACTCCACCGTCGCACTGACGGTGATGATCGTCGACAGCAACAACCGGCCGATGCTGGCGATCGACAAGTCGGTCGCGCCGAATGCCTCAGGCCGCATCGACTTCCGCGTCCCGCTCGCCCCACTCGGCCCCGGCGCCTTCCGCCTCCGCATCACCGCCACTGACTCACACACGGTGGCGACGACAGAGACAGGGATCATCGTCAGATAGACCAAGATCAAAGGCCATTCAACATGGGGGGCGATGGTGTTGAATGCTTTGGAGCAGGTTGTGTGCTACATCTAGGAAGCCTTGAGCGCGCCGCGGAAGCCCACGACGAAGACACCCACTCGGAGTACCCGCATCGGACCGTTGCTGGGATTGGGTTTGCTCGTGATTGCCGGAGCATCGGCGGCATTTTTCTGGTGGGGGCGCGGCCCGGCCTACACGCTTGAGCCCAATGGCGAGCAGAACGTACTCCTCGTCACGATCGACACGCTGCGTGGTGATGCGTTGTCTTCCTACGGTGGGCCGGCGAAGACGCCGCATCTTGACGCACTGGCGGCACACGGCGCGCGGTTCACGTTTGCGCACGCGCACGCGGTCGTCACGCTGGTGTCGCACACGTCGATCCTGACGGGACAACTGCCGTATGAGCACGGCATGCGCGACAACAGCGGATATCGCGTCAAAGACGGCACGGCCACACTGGCGACGCGGCTCAAATCGCGCGGATTTTCGACGGGCGCGTTTGTCGGCGGATTTCCTCTGACGAAACGCTTCGGGCTCACACCCGGATTCGATGTTTACGACGATCAGATGCCGGAGATGAAGGGCGACGCCACGTTCTCAATGCCGGAGCGCCGCGCAGACGAAGTGGTGTCGCGCGCGGTCGCGTGGATCGGTCAGCAACCGGGCAAGTTCTTCTCGTGGGTGCATGTCTTCGATGCGCACTCGCCGTATCGTCCGCCAGGTGCATTCGCCACCGACTACAGCGCGCAGCCGTACTACGGCGAGGTCGCGTGGATCGACAGCACGCTGCAACCGCTCTTCGACCGGCTCGCCACACTCCCGCGCGCGACGACCGTCATCGTCACGGCGGACCACGGCGAAAGCCTGGGTGAACATGGCGAGGCGACGCACGGCATGTTCGCGTACGAATCGACACTGCATGTGCCGCTGATCATCGCGACGGTGCAACCGAATCACACAGCCTCGCGCGGCGTCGTGATCAACGCGCCGGCGCGGCACGTCGACATTGCACCGACTGTCCTCGACGCGATCGGTGCCCCGGCCGATTCCACGATGGCCGGGTCGTCACTGCGTGAGTTGATTCGATCCGGCAGCGGTCCCGATCGTCCGTCCTACTTCGAGTCGATGACCTACAACCTCGTGCGCGGCTGGGCGCCGCTGCGGGGCGTGCTCGTGGCGAAAGACAAGTACATCGACCTGCCGGTGCCGGAACTCTACGATCTCGGAACCGATGCCAAGGAACTGCAGAATCTGGCGACATCGAAAGCCGATCGCACCGGCGTGCTCTTTGCGACGCTGAAGACCTTCAACCTTGCGCCGCCGAATCGCCCGATGCGCGAATCGGCAGACGCGGCAGCCAACCTCAGATCGCTCGGCTACATCTCTGGCAGCGCGCCTGCGCGCGATCGCTACACGGAGGCCGACGATCCGAAGAATCTCGCATCACTCGACCGCGACATGCACAGCGCCACCGAGTTCAGTCAAAGCGGCCGCCCGCAGGAGGCCATCGCGCTGCTGAAAAAGGTGATCGGCCTCAGACCAGACACCGCCGACGCGTACATGTCGCTCTCTTACTTGTACTGGCAACTCGGACAGGTGGGCGACGCGATCAGCACGCTCGAGAGCGGCATCAAGGCGGGCGCGCCCGATCGTGACATCCGCATTCGATTGGGCATCTACCTCTCGGAAAGTCACACGAACGCGCAGGCCGCGATCACGGTGCTCGAAGGTTTGCCCGACAGCGATGTGGAAGCGCTCAACGGCCTGGGCATTGCGTACCTCGAGGCCAAGCGCTACGCGGACGCCAAGCGCACGTTCATAAAGCTCCTCGCACTCGATCCGACGAACGGCCTCGCGTTCCAGAATCTCTCCGCGATCGCGCTACATGCGTACGAAGACGGCGGCAAAAGAAACACGGCTCTGCTCAGTGAATCAGAAGACTACCTTCGCAAGGCGCTCACAGCCGACCCCACCCTGGCGGGGGCTTACACGGCGTTTGGCGTGACGATGTCGTACATGAATCGCAAGACCGACGCGATTGATGCCTGGAAAAGAGCCGTCGAAATCGATCCCACCGACACCGACACGCTCTACAACCTGTGGCTCGAACTCGCGAAGGCCGGTCGCCGCGACGACGCCGTCAGGTACGGTCAGCAGTTCCTCGCCAACACGCCGCCCAATGCACAGCCACAGGAACGCGCGGAGATCGCGCGGTACATCAGCGGACGGTAGCGCGCTGCCAAGATCACAACACTCAACATGGGGGGCCATGGGGAGCCATAGGGAAGATCAAACCCAACACCGACAGATTTTCGAAGAGCTCTTTGAAAGCCTGTCTTTTGATTTTGTTTTCCCTACGGCTCCCCATGGCCCCCCATGTTGAATGCTTTTGATCTGGCGCGTCAGCGCTTGCGGATGATCGCTGCGGCCGTGCCGATGACTTTGCCTTCAACAGTGACCGTCGCGCGTAGCGTGTAGCTGCCGGCGGGGACATCGGTCAGCGGTAACTGCGCTTCGGCGCGGAGCAGGTCGCCGCCAGACAGAGGCGTGACTTCGCGTTCAACAACAGCGGCGGTCTTGCCGGTTGGGATCAGTGACATCTTCACTTTCACGTCAGCCGGAAACGCCGCGCCGGGAGCGGGATATAGCTCGATGCCGGCGCCAAGCGCGGTAACACCGGCAGGCACTTCATCGAGCGCCAGAAACTGCGCGCGACCGCTCGCATCTGTCCACCACGTGAGCACGTCGCTGGCCGTGAGTGTGCCGAGCGTGGCCAGATGCGCATCCACCGGCACGTCGATGCTGCCAACGCTACCGGTTGCGTCGGAGATGGCAAACCGCAACTGGTATTTTCCGGGCGCGACCGGCAGTGGAAACGTGAGTCGATAGTTCGACGTGTCTGCGGGCGCTACCAGCTGACGTTTGCCGCTGCGCAGCTCCCCCTTCTCACTCACGAGCCCAAACGTCATCGTCAACGGCCCGGCCACCGACGCGGGGACATCGAGGCCGACGCCGAGTTCCACCTGCCCTGCCGATGCGCGTCGCAGTGCGACCGCCATGCGGATCGGCACGTTGAAGAGTGGCTGCCCTTCGTTGATGGCGGCTTTCACCTGTTCGTCGGCGGATACTGACGGCGGCGGACCGGGAATCACGGCCTGACGATTCGCCTGCACGGTGACACCGGAGCGTTTGACCGTTGTGGCCACCGTGAACGCCCGACCCACAGGCGCATCAGCGGGCGGCTCGACGCCGAGACGGTACAGTGCTGAGCCCGCCACGGCGGCCCGATCAAACGCGCGATCGCCATTGCCGATCACGGTCTGAAAGAACCCGCCACTGGCATCAGCCAGCGTCTGCATCGCTGACCTGAACATGCGTTGATCATCGCGGCGCCGAGCAGTCATCCCGGCGTCGGGCGCACCGATGGAGTCGCCGCGCGTGTCGTCTCTCGTGTGTCCGCCGTCGCCGGCGTCCACATCGTCACCTTCATCGACGAGCACGCTGATCTGCACGCCAGCCTCGGCTGCGGCGCGAGCCACCGGCTCGAGATCCAGCATGGCGTTGCGCGTGACGCCGATGCCCTGCGACATCAGCACGAGCTGCTTCAATCCTTTCGCCGGCTTCATCGCGTTGATCGCGGCAATCACGGCGGCAAGTTGTCGCTCTTTCGTGGACCGCGTGGTGCTTGCAATCATTCGCGCCGTGCTCTCGGTTGACCCGCCGCACTGGGTGCGCGACACGAGCTGGTCAGCGCGCAGTGAGGCCGTTTCGTTGGCATTGCCGCCGAAGCACTCGCGCGTGATGACCTGCCGCAGCACGCCTTGGTCATTGAAGTCCACGATGTCGAGCGCCTCCTGAATGCTCAACGTTGGACTCGTCGGCGTGAACGGCCGGCGCGGGTCGATGAATTCGCCGACGACTCGCGACAGCGTTTGCTTGACGAAGACGCGATCGAGGGTGGGATTGACGACGCGGGTGCCCGAGCTTGTGGTCACGCCGACGTAGTCGGCGACCGGTTGCCGATCAATGAAGCGTGAGGCCGCGGCAAACAGCGACTTGCCGCCACCCGGTGAATACGACAGATCGTCCACCATCAACACGAAGAGTCTGGCCTCACCAACGGGCGTCGAGTTGGTCACCACACGGCGACCAACTGGTTCCTCGGCGGCAACATCGCTGACCACCATCGGGGCCGCCTGCTGCGCGACCTGCACGTACGACAGCGCCCGGACCGGTTGCGGCTTGCCGTTCAACTTGATCTGGAAATCGTCAGCCGTCAGGCCCGACACTGGCTTGCCATCGCGGTCGAGCACCACGACATCGATCGTGACGAGCGTGACCCCGCTACGAAATGTGGGCGGCGCCGGCTGTTGGGCCGCGACACGACCGAGCAGCGCCGTGAGGCACAGCGCGAACATCCCAACCCACACGCGTCGCATGCACGCAGTGTAGGGCAGAACGGCGAGAAACTAGCGTTTGCGCACAATGGCCGCGCGCGTGCCGGCGACCTTGTCGTTCACGATCAGTTCGGCGCGAACGGTGTACATCCCCGCCGGCAACGCCGCGAACGGGAACTCCACATCGGCGCGCATCAGCGTGGCTGCTGGGCGCGCCGGCGTTTCGTCTTCGGCAATCGGGTTGGCCTCGCCGTCTTTCAACAGCGTCCATCGAATAGTCGGCGACTCGCCCGGCATGTCGCCCTTGGGATAGAGCTCAATCGACGCGTTGAGCGTGTCGGCGCCGGCCGGCACGTCTTCGATCGCGAACAGTTGCGCTCTGTTGGCGCTATCGACGACCCACGTCAGCACGTCACTCGACGTGAACTCGCCAAATGTTGACAGCGCCGCGTGCACGGGAAGGTCAATCGTGCCAACGGCACCGGTGGTGTCCGACGCCACAAAACGGATCCGGTAGTCACCAGTCGGCAACGGAAACAGGAACGGCACGGCATAGTCGGCACCAGGCGATGGATCCAGCACGCGGCGATTGCTGCGAAGCGCGTTGGTCGAATCGATAAGCCCGATGAATGTCGTGATCGGCCCTTTCACCGATGCCGGGATCACGATATTCACGCTGACGTCGACCTGACCAGCCACGTTGGTGCTTCGACGAAGCGTGGCTCCCATCCGGATCGGCACATCACCGGTGTTGACGCTCGAGTTCAGCGCGGCCTTCAGCACGTCGTCAATCGACCCGGTCGTCGCGAGCGTTGAGCCCGTCGCAATCTTCGAGGGATCGATGGGGTTGCCGTTCGCATCCGTGGCCGTCGGTTTTATAGCCGCCGTCGGTGCGGCGGCGTTTTCGGGTGGCGCCACCATAGCCAACTTGTTGGCTTTTGCTGTGACGCCGGGCCGTTTCACCGATGCGGTGACGGTGAATTCTTTTCCCGGCGCGGCACCAGCGGGCAATTCAACACCGAGGCGATACACCGCAGAACTCGCGACGATGACCCGGTCGAAGGACGGATCCGCATTGCCGATCACGCGATAGAACGTACCGCCGAGCATGTCGGTGAGCGTCTGTGCGCCGTTCACGAGCAGCATGTCGTCGTCGCGACGACGACGGGACATGCCCGTGTCGGCTTGGGGGACGACGCCGGCGTCCTGTTGGCGTCGCCCTTCATCCGTCAGGCTGATGTCGGGCTCTTCGAGCAACACGCTGAGCTGCACGCCGGCCAGCGCGGCCGCTTTCACGAGCGGGGTCAGGTCATTCACCTCGCGAGACACCGGGAGGCCTTCCGTGAGCAGCACGAGGTGGCGAATGCCGCCGGCGATTTTCATCGCGTTGATCACCGACAGCACGCCATCGATCTGGCGTCCCTTGTTCTGGCGCGAGAGCGCCGCCACGCGGCGCGCATCCCGGCTTACTTCGGCCGCGCAGGGCACCTCGATCATCATCGCGGCGACGCTGATGCCATTGGTCTGGCTGCGATCGCCGTTGTAGCACTCGCGGGTAATCACGTCCTTCAACAGCGAGTCGTCCCCGCGTTCGATGTCGATGGATTCGCTGATCCCAAGGGGCTGGTCCATCGTCGCCGCGCCGGCTTTGCCTGGCGCGGCCGCACCCGTCTTGCCAATGCCCCGCGGATCGTTGAATGCGCCGACGACTTTCGACAACGCCGTGCGCAGTAGCGCGCGATCGCGCGTCGGATTGACGGCCCCCACGCCACTCGTCGTCGTGAAGCCGACCAGATCCGAGGGCGGAATGCGATCGAGAAACCGGGTCGCCGCATTGAACATGGCTTTGCCGCGCATTGGCGCGAACGACAAGTCATCGACAAGCAGAATGAACACGCGCGACTCGGCGGGTGGTGCGGCCACGACCGCCGGTGGTGGCGCGGCTGCAGGCGCGAGTGCGCGCGACGATCCGGCGCCGGCGTTGCTGATGGTGTGTCTCGGCGCAGACGCAGACGGCGCGGCGATTGGACTTGGCGCGGGCGGCACAGCCGCGACCGCCCTTGGTGCGTCGGGTACTGGCGCGACAGGGGTGGCTGCGGCTTGTACATACGCCAACGCGCGCACGGGCTGCACCTTGCCGTTCAGTTTGATTTCGATGTCATCCGCAGTGAGACCAGGCACGGGTTTGCCGTCCCGGTCGAGCACGGTGACGTCCACGGTGACCAGTGACACGCCGCTGCGAAAGGTCGGCGGCGTGGTTTGCTGCGCCACCACGGCAACGCCAAGAGTTCCGATGACGAGAGTCGCAATGAACGACGACAGTGTCTTCATGCCTCTGCAGTGTAGGAGCAAGCAGGTCGCCCGGGCAATTGTTCTAAGCTTGTCTCCCAATGGCTCGAAAAGCCCTGATCGTTCTGGCGCTGGCGGCTCTCTCGGGGGCGGCCTGGTGGTTCACGCGAACACCTGAATTTGCCCTCGTGCCCAACGTCGATCGTAACGTTCTGCTCGTTACCATCGACACGCTGCGCGCCGACGCTCTCGGCGCGTACGGGGGACGTGCCACGACGCCGAATCTCGACCGATTGGCCGCGCGCGGGGCGAAGTTTGACTTCGCGCACGCCCACGCCGTCGTGACGCTCGCGTCACACGCATCGATTCTCAGTGGCCGCTATCCGTACGAGCACGGCATCCGCGACAACACGGGCTATCGCTTTCCGCAGACGACACCCACGATCGCCACGCTGTTGAAAGCGCAGGGGTTTGCCACCGGCGCGTTTGTCGGCGGCTTTCCACTCGATCATCGCTTCGGCCTCAACGTCGGCTTCGACACCTACGACGACAACCTCGCAGTGCCAGGGACACCGGGCCTGTCCGCCGTAGCCTTGGCGGAGGCGGGCGAGCGGGAACGACGCGCGGACGCTGTCGTGGCATCAGCGCTCAGCTGGATCGGCCAGCAACCGGGCAAGTGGTTTACGTGGGCACATGTGTATGACCCACACGCGCCGTACGCCGCCCCTCCGGAGTGGGCCGCGAAGTTTCCGTCGGATCCCTATCTCGCGGAGGTCTCGTACACCGACTTCGCGCTCGGCGTGCTGTTCGACCGACTCGCCACACTTCCCCGCTCCACACTGGTCATCGTTACAGCCGATCACGGCGAGGGCCTCGGCGATCATGGCGAGCTGACGCACAGCCTCTTCGCGTACGAGTCGACGCTGCATGTGCCGATGATCATCGCGGAAGTCGGCGGCTCACAGACGGCCGTGCCCGGCGGCGTGACGGTGACATCGCCCGTCCGTCATGTCGATATTCTGCCGACGGTGCTCGAAGCGGTGACGGCACCGGCTGCGACCGGCATTGCCGGCGCGTCCCTGCGAGAGTTGATTGCATCACGCACCGGCGCGGATCGGCCGTCGTACTTCGAAGCGATGAGCGCGAACCTCGCGCGCGGCTGGGCACCACTGCGCGGCGTGCTCGTCGGCCGCGACAAGTTCATCGATCTGCCCATCGCGGAACTCTACGATCTGCAGGCTGACACCAAGGAACTCCGCAACATTGTCGCGACCGAGAACACGCGCGGGCAGGTGCTGCTGAACACGCTCAAGAGCTTCAACGTGGCGCCTCCAGGTAAACCGCAGGCCGAGACGGCAGATACCGTGGAAGCGTTGCGGTCCCTCGGCTACATCGGCGGCGGTGCCGCCGCGTTGCGTGAGAAATACACCGAAGCCGACGATCCCAAGAAGCTGATTGAACTGGAACAGACCATGACCAGCGCCATGACCGCCTTTCGGGGAGGCAAGGTGGACGAGGCGATCGCCATGTACAAGAGTGTGATCGCACGACGCGCAGATACGGAGGATGCGTATCGCAAGCTCGCACTCGTCTACTGGCGTACGGGCCGGCCCGCCGATGCGATCAGCACACTCGAAGCGGCGCTGCGCGCAGGCGTCACGCAGAGCGAAGTGAAGATCAAACTCGGTGAATATCTTGCGCAGTCGGGACAGCCGGCGAAAGCCATTCAACTGCTCTCGTCGTTCGCCGGCGATGATCCAGACGCGCTGATCGCGCTCGGCAACGCGTATCAAATGTCGGGGCGATCAGCCGACGCCATCAGGACGTTCCAGCATCTGATTGCCGTAGATCCCAAGAGCGCCGTTGGATACCAGAACATCGGCGTGTCGCAGTTGCAGGCCAAAGACTTCGTGAATGCGGAAGCGTCACTGCGCAAGGCGCTCGCGGTGGACGGGTCGCTCCCAGATGCGTTCAACGCGCTCGGTGCGCTTTTCGCACAAACGAAGCGTCCGAACGACGCGATCGACAGCTGGAAGCGCGCCGTCACCATCGACGGCTCGTCATTCGATGCGATGTACAACCTGATCGGCGCCCTCGCCCAATCGGGCCGCATCGACGAAGCGCGCGTGTATGCCGATCAGTTCATCCGCACCGCGCCGCCATCGATGCAAGCCGACATCGCCGCCGTGCGCCGCATGGTCGGCAGATGACAAACCCTTCAACATGGAGGGCCATGGAGGGCCATAGGGAAGATCAACACCAACATCGACAGATTTTCGAAGAGCTCTTTGAAAATCTTCCCCATGGCCCTTCATGGCCCCCCATGTTGAAGGGTTTGTTATTTGATCCTGGGCTGCTGCGGGATCGCGGCGCCGTCGTGTCTCGGCTCTGACCCTGCGTAGTGCACGCCGGTGCCGTCGCTCATCACGTCTTGTCCGTAACCAAATGTCCCTGATCGTGGCGGGATCGTGCGCACGATGTGGCCCATGGCCTGCAGTGCTTTGCGCGTCGCGTCGGGTACGAGCGATTCGACGTCGACATCGCAGCCAGTGAATGAGCCCTTCGTGAACCGGCCGACTTCGAGCGCTTGCTGCACGTCGAGACCGAAGTCGACGACGTCCGACACGAATTGCGCGTGGGCCTGGGCCTGATTGAAGCCGCCCATGATGCCGAAGCCGATCTTTACGTCGCCCTTTTCCATGAACGCCGGAATGATCGTGTGCAGCGGACGTTTGCGCGGCGCGATCTGATTCGGATGACCGTCTTCCATCGTGAACAGACCGCCGCGGTTGTGGAGCATCACGCCGGTGCCTGGCGCCGTGATGCCGCTGCCGAACGCAGAATACAAACTCTGAATGAGCGAGACGATGTTGCCGTCCTGATCAATGACGGAGAGGTAGATCGTGTCGCCACCGCCGGATTCGGTCAGGCCCGCAAACTTCGACGGCTCGACCGTGCACGCAGCCTTCGCCGGATTGATCAATGCCGCGCGCGACTTGCCCGTCTCCTTGCTCAGCATCGGCAGGACCGGCACCGTGGCGAATTTCGGATCGGCCACATACCGCAGCATGTCGGCGTACGCGAGTTTCTTCGACTCGATCATCACGTGCATCGCCTTGGTGCTCGTGAGGCCGTACTCCGTGATCGGGTACTGCTCCATCATGTTGAGCATCATCAGCGCGGCAATGCCCTGCGTGTTCGGCGGCAGTTCGTACACCGTCCACCCTCGGTACGTCGTCGAGATCGGCTCGACCCATTCCGGCTGGTAGTCCTTCAGGTCCGCGGCGGTCATCGTGTTGCCCTTCGCGTTCAGCACGGACAGGATCGCGTCGGCGGTCTTGCCTTCGTAGAAACCGGCAGGACCTTTCGCCGCGATTAACCGAAACGTGTTTGCGAGGTCGGGGTTCTTCACGATCTGTCCGGCGTTCGGTCCCTTGCCATTGAACAGGAATGTTTGTGTCGATCCGGGATCGGCGGCGAGTTTGCGCACCTGCGCCGGCGCCGACCACTCGTCGGCGATGACATCCGTCACGGGAAACCCATCGTCGGCATAGAAGATCGCGGACTGCAGCAGATCCGACATGGGTAGTGTGCCGAAGCGCGCGCGCATCATCTCCCAGCCCTTGACCGCGCCGGGCACGGTGACTGAGAACGCGCCGCTGATGCCGCGCGTCACGCCTTTTGAGCGCAGGTACGCGGGCGTAAATCCGCTCGGCGCCCATCCGCCGGCGTTGAGTCCGTACAGCTTCTTGGTCTTGGCTTCGTAGTAGGTGACGAACAGGTCGCCGCCGATGCCGTTGTAGTACGGCTCGACGAGTCCCATGACAGCGTTCGCAGCAATGGCCGCATC
This sequence comes from Acidobacteriota bacterium, assembly GCA_947467605.1. Classification (GTDB taxonomy): domain Bacteria; phylum Acidobacteriota; class Vicinamibacteria; order Vicinamibacterales; family SCN-69-37; genus SCUN01. Next base: position 85,315 of record CANIII010000011.1, on the reverse strand, counting down.
GATCGCGTTGCCACCGCGTTCCAGGATGTGCGTGCCGGCCAGCGCCGCCAGCGGTTGGCTGGCGGCGACGATGCCGTACTTGGTCATGACTTTGGAGCGTCCGACCATGAGTTTCGGCGCGGCGGGCGTCGGGTCTTGCGCGTGGATCCCGCAGTATCGCTGCACGCCCACGGCGGCAATCGCCGTGAGCACAATGAACGGGAAGGCTTTCCACCGCAGCTCCGTCAGTTTGCTCCACATGCGGGGATGATAGGTCAGCGCAGGTACTTATTGAACCAGCCGATCGTGCGTTCCCACGCCTGCTTGGCGGCTTTCTCGTCGTAGCGCGGCGTCGTGTCGTTATGGAAGCCGTGCTGCGCGCCCGCATAGATGAAGCCTTCGTGCGGCACGCCAGCGGCCGTCAGCGCCTTGTCGTAGTCGGGCCAGCTTGCGGCCATTCGCGTGTCGGCCTCGCCGTGATGAATCTGCATCGCAGCCTTGATCTTCGCAATGTCGGCGGGGCTCGGTACCGCGCCGTAGAACGGCACGCCAGCCGACATATCGGTCTTCAACCACGCCAGGTGATTAACGACGCCGCCACCGAAACAGAAACCGACAGCGCCCATCTTGCCGGTGCTCTCGGGCCGCGCTTTCAACCAGTCGTACGACGCGACGAAGTCCTCGAACATCTTCGGGCCGTCGACCTGCCGGAACTTCACGGCGCCTTCTTCATCATTGGTAAAGCCACCCACGGACGTGCAACCGTCAGGCGCAAACGCAGCGAAGTTGGCAAGACCGGCGGATTCTCCTTCGATCGCGTCACACCCGGCACGTACTTCGTCGAGTGCGTCGACTTCAAGACCGGTCGAGTGCTCGGCACGAGCGCGCCCGTCACGGTCGTGTCTGCCGCGCGCGTGAGCGCGCGGGTGTTTCTCGATAGCGACGCTCCAGATCGCGACACGCTCGGCAGCTTCACGGGCCTCGTCTGGGGCGTCGACAATCGGCCGATTGCACGTGCGCGCGTGGAGTTGCGCGACACCGGGAGCGCGGGCGTCGTGATGATTGGCGTCACCGACCGGGTCGGCGAGTTTGTGTTCAAAGACGTGCCGCCGGGTCAATACGTGGTCGAGTACGTGTCGGCGGACGTTCGTCAGGTCCTGGCTGCGAGTCCCCCATATCTGATCCACCGCAACGAGGAGCGCACGGTCCTCGTGTCACTCGCCCCACGCGGCATCGTCGTCGGCGTCGCACTCGCCGATACCGACGGCCCGATCGCTGGCGCAGAAGTGCAGTTGCGCGATGCGGTCAGCATGGTCATCGTGGGCACGACCACGACGGGTGCCAACGGTGAGTTTCGGTTCGAAGCGGTCTGGCCCGGCGCCTATGCGGCAGAGCTTCTGGCGGTTGGCACGCGGAAGACCATCGGCGTCAGCGCGCCATTTACTGTCGTGGCCCGAACATCCGTGGCGACGGTGCTGCGAGCGTCACGCCACTGACGCGATACGATCGCGTGATGCGCACTGTTCGCCTCGCAGCCGCGATCCTCGTGCTCTCTGTTGGGGGATTGATCGCGCAAGCACCGGAGCCACCTCCGTACAAGAACGCCGCGTTGCCAATCGCCGACCGCGTGAAAGATCTGATCAGTCGGATGACGCTCGAAGAAAAGTTCTGGCAACTCTTTATGATTCCCGGCGATCTGGATGACGCGGCCAACGATTACTCCCATGGGATCTTCGGCCTGCAAATTTCCGGCACGGACGCGCGCCAGCACGCGGAGCGCGTCAACGCGATCCAGAAGTACTTCGTCGAGCGCACCCGTCTCGGCATTCCGATCATCCCGTTTGAAGAAGCGCTGCACGGGCTGAAAGCTCCGGGCGCGACGATGTTTCCGCAGGCGATCGGCCTGGCCGCCACCTGGGACACCTCACTGATGCGGTCAGTCGCCAGCGCCGCCGCTGCCGAGGCTCGCACGCGCGGCATTCGCGACGCGCTCTCGCCGGTCATCAACATTGCCGACGATGTGCGCTGGGGACGGGTTGAAGAGACGTTCGGCGAAGACCCGCTGCTGACCTCGGAAATGGCGCGGGCGTTTGTCGGTGGCTTCGAATTTGCCGGCGTCATCGCCACACCGAAGCATTTCGTTGTCAACAACGGCGAGGGCGGACGCGACAGCTATCCGGTGTTTCACAACGAGCGGCTGTTGCGCGAGCGGTACTTCCCGCCGTTCCTCGCCGCGCTCGACGCGGGCGCGCGCTCGGTCATGACCGCCTACAACTCGGTGGACGGCGCGCCGGCCACACAGAATCCCGGCCTCCTGAACGGCGTGCTCAAACGGGATTGGCACTTCGGCGGGTTTGTCATTTCCGATGCGGCGGCCACCGGTGGCGCCACCGTGCTGCACATGACCGAGGCCAACACGCCGGGCGCCACGGCCCACGCGCTGAAGTCGGGCCTCGATGTGATCTTTCAGAGCGCGTATGCGCAGTACCGCCCGTACTGGTCAGCGTTTCAGCAGGGACTCATCCCGTCTGACGTCATCGACGCCGCCGTGTGGCGCGTGTTGCGCGCCAAGTTCGAGCTCGGTCTCTTCGAGCAACCGTACGTCGATGCGTCGAAGGCCGCGCTCACAAATGGCTCGGCTGAACACGTGGCGCTCGCCCGCGCGGCCGCGCGCGCCTCGATCGTGCTGCTCAAGAACGAGCGCCGCCGACTGCCGCTGTCGAAGTCGCTGGGATCACTGACCGTCATCGGCACCGACGCCACAGAGGCGCGACTCGGCGGCTATAGCGGCCCCGGCAACAGCGTGGTGTCGATCCTCGACGGGATCCGCCTCGCGGTCAGCCGCACCACGATGGTGCGTCACGCCCCCGGGCCAGGCCGCGTGATCGAGAACGCGGTGGCCATCCCCGCGGAGCGTTGGTCAACGCAGTCGAACGGCCAAACGATGCGCGGACTCACCGCGCAGTATTTCGACAACAACCGACTGGAAGGCGCACCGCGCCTCACGCGCGTCGACTCGCGCGCAGATTTTCGATGGACGCTGAACTCGCCCGGCCGCGGGATTCCGTTCGATTGGTTCTCGGCGCGATGGACCGGCATGCTCACGGCACCCAACGAGACGGTGCGACAGCTGACGATCGAGGGGAACGACGGCTATCGCCTTTGGGTGGACGGCGCGCTCGTGATCGACAACTGGATCAAGACGTCGTACGGCTCTCGCACCGCGCCCGTGAACTTCGCGCCGGGTAGCGCGCATGACGTGAAGCTCGAATACTTCGAGAGCACCGGCAATGCGCGGCTGAAACTCCTGTGGGACGCTGGCGCGATCAACAACGCGACTGCAGCGCGACGCCGCATCGACGAGGCCGTGGCGCTGTCGCGCGAGAGCGACGCCACCGTGATCGTTGCCGGCCTCGAAGAAGGCGAGTTCCGCGACCGCGCGTTCATCACGTTGCCCGGCCTGCAGGAAGAACTGATTGCCGCTGTGGCCGCCACGGGCAAGCCCGTCGTCGTCATGCTTGTTGGCGGCAGCGCGATCGGAATGTCGCGTTGGATTGACTCAGTCGACGCGGTGCTCGATGTCTGGTATCCCGGTGAGCAAGGCGGTCATGCGGTCGCGGATGTGCTGTTCGGTGATCACAACCCGTCGGGCCGGCTGCCGATCACGTTTGCGATGAGCGAAGGGCAACTGCCGCTGAGCTACAACCACAAGCCGACGGGTCGTGGCGACGACTACCTCGACCTCACGGGGATGGCGCTGTTCCCGTTCGGTCACGGGCTGAGCTACACCGCGTTCGACTACTCGAGTCTGCGCATCGCTGATCCGACGATCACGCCGACGGGCACAACGACGGTGACGTGCACGGTGAAGAATACGGGCAGCCGGTCCGGCGATGAAATCGTGCAGCTGTACGTGCGCGATGTCATTGCGTCACTCGCAAGACCGGTGATCGAACTGCAGGGGTTTCAGCGGATCGCGCTCGCGCCCGGCGAATCGCGCGAGGTATCGTTCGCGATCGGTCCGGATCAGCTCAAGATGCTCGACGACAAGATGGAGTGGACGGTCGAGCCCGGCGAATTCCGCCTCATGATCGGCGCATCGTCGAAAGACATTCGGCTGCGCGGCATTCTGACTGTGAAATAGCTATCGCGTGGCTTCGATCCGCTTGGGGTCGAGACGCCAGAGCGTCTTCGCGTCTGCGGCGATCCACACCGATCCTTCGGCCAGCGCGACGAAACCACCGCCTGCGCCGGTGAAGATCTGCGCGACCTGATTTGTGCGCGGATCAATGCGCAGCAAAGGCACACCCGGCGCGCTCACCCAGAGAGCGCCTTCGCCCACGGCCAGCTGTCCGCTCGTGACGGCCACACCGAGCTTGATGGTCTCGGTCACTTTGTTGGTCTTCGGATCGATACGCGACACGGTGGCGTCGGCGGCGTTCAACGTCCACGCGGCGCCTTCACCGTACGCGGCCGCGACGGGCGACTTGCCGACCTTGATGGATTCGGCGATGAGGTTCGTCTGCATGGTGACGCGAATGAGCTGGTTGGTCGTCGCGTTGGCGATCCACAGCGCGTCCTGGCCTGACGCCATGCCGCTCACGCCGATCCCCGTGTAGACCTCTGCCACAACGACGCCCGCGACCGGGTCGATGCGCGCGAGTGTGCCCTTGTCGTCGGTCATCGCCCAGACGCTGCCGGCGCCGGTCCACATCGTTCCTACGACGGCAGCCAGTCCCTTCGTCACGGTCATCGTCACGGTGTTGGTCTTGCTGTCGATGCGCGCCACGCCGGCACCACCACAGAGGGGCACCCACATCGCGCCGAATCCGAATGTCATGCCCGGGCACGGCGGTTTCGGCAGCGTGATCGTCTGCGTGATCTTGTTGGTCTTGGGATCCACGCGCACGACGCGGCTCGTGTCTGTGAGTGAGACCCAGATGCTGCCGTCGCCGCTGGCGAGCCCGCGTGTGCCGGCCAGGTCGAGCGCAACTTCCGGCTTCAGTCGGTCGAGCAACACGCGGATGGCGGGCGCGGGCTTCTCCTTTGGGGCAGTCTCAGTGGGAGTACTGGCGGGCGTCTGTAGAGGGAGCCGCGCCAATACGAGTGTTAGTAGTAGGACCTGCTGACCGGAGAGCATGGTGGTCATCTTAACGGTGAACTGATCGCGATGCCTCTCACCCACCTCACAGCTGAACTACTTGCCCTCCGACGCTTGGGCGTCGGCGCGGTGCGGTTCGGGTGGAGCCTTGCCGCCGTGACGCTCGTGCGTGACGAACTCGTGCGCGACATGCAGGCCGTGTGGGACGAGATCAACCAACAGGAAGTGGATCCTGACGAGGGACTCGTGCCGTGGGAGCAACAGCTTGTGGATCCGCTGATCGCGGACGGCAGCTCCGTGTTAGTGGTTGGATCCAGCAACGGCCGCGTGCTCCTTCCGCTGATCGCCCGCGGATGCCACGTCGTTGGTGTGGATCCATCACCATCAGCGCTGGCGACCGCGCGACACGCATTGAGTCAGCGCGGAATGTCGGCGGAGTTGGTCGAAGGGTTTGTCGAAGCGACGGAGCTCATGGGCGAGTTCGACACCGTATTCTTCGCTGGGCTTGGATGCTACGCATATATTCCGGAGTCGGCCACGCGAATCAGGGCCTTGCGCAACGTTGCCACTCATCTCCGGCCGGGCGGACAAGTCATTCTGAGCTACGAACACATGCCCCGGCCCAGGCCGTGGATGCTCCGCATCGCGCGGGCCACGAGCTGGATGTCGAGATCGGACTGGCGACCGGAGCCGGGCGATTATCTCCACTTGAGGCGTGTCGGCGGGTCGTCTCATTTCACCTTTCAGCATGCCTTCCGGCCCGACGAAATCGAGGGCGAGGCGGCTGCTGCAGGGATGCAGGTGGTTCTGCAGCAGGAATACGAGACCGCACGGGTGTTTTCTCTGGCGCCAACGCCGTCATAATAGCGGCCTACGGCCGTGCCCCTGACCTCGTCGCACTCCTCAACCTCCCTCTCCGTCTGGTGGACTCGCGGCTCGTACGCTGCGCTCGCAGCGACGCTGCTGGTCTCGATTGCTGTGCGACAGACCAGGCTCGATGCGCAGACGCCCGGCACCGGCGCCGGCTCCGCAGAGTTCTTTGAATCGCGCGTCCGTCCACTGCTGGTCGCGCAGTGTTACGAATGCCACACCGAGAAACAGAATGGCGGCCTGCGAGTCGATTCACGCGCGGCATTGCTCGCGGGCGGCGAATCGGGTCCGTCGATCGTCCCGGCCGGGGCGGAGCTGTTCCGGCACTCGCACTCATGTGTGTGGGTGGCGGGCTGATCTGGGGTGGCATTGGCGCCTGGATTGACAGCCGCATCGAGGGGCAGGAGATCGTGTATCGGAAATCTGATCCGAAGACCACGGTGCGCATCGCCCCTCAAGTGGCGCTCGTCGGCACGAAGCGGGTCGGCATCGGCGGCTCGATCACGTGGAGGTAGCTGCCATGACACTCCGACGCCTCGCACTCGTCTTTATTCTCGTCTCCGCCGGGCCCACCCTCGCTCTGGCGCAGACGTCGTCAGCAACGATTCCCGCAGTCGAGACTGGCCAAAAGGTCTGGGTAACGACGGCCAACGGCGAGGTGCTCGGGAACGTTTCAGAGCTCTCCCCGGTCTTCATCGAGTTGGCGACAGCAGCCGGAATTAAACGAATCGCGATGTCAGACGTCGCGGCAATCTCAAAGAAAGACTCGAATAAGCAGGGCTTCTGGATCGGAGCAGCGGTTGGATGTGTGGTTGGAAGCGTTGTGGCTCAGGGCGTCAATGACATTGCTGCGTTCGCCACACCGCAAAAGAACTACGAGAAGGAGAGCACCTTCTCATCGGCGGGATTCTGCGTGACGAGTGGTCTGATCTTTGGCGGCATCGGCGCCTGGATCGACAGCCTGATTGAGGGACGTGACGTGCTCTATCAAGCCGGCACGGCACGCGTGGCCGTGAAGATCGCACCTCAAGTGGAGCTGGTCGGTTCAAAGCGCGTCGGCATCGGCGGCTCGATCACGTGGCGGTAGCGACGGCGCATCCTCGACGTAGGATATGTCCATGTCATTTCGAGTGGGCGCTGCGGGATTTTTCTTCGTGTGTTCGGTGTATGGCCACGCCATTCTCTCCGGCCAAACAGCGCCTTCGCAGTCTCCGCGAGCGCCACGCCCAGGCGTCGCGGACGCCAAGTTGAAGATCGACGCCGCCAAGCTCGTACCGATCGCCACGTTCGACATTCCCGGCGCGCCCGACTGGATGGCAATCGACGAGCATGTCTGGATCTCGAACGCGCCGAAGGGCAACGTCACGCGTATCGATCCGGCCACCAACCGCATCGTTGACAACATCTCGACGGGCCAGCGGCCCTGCTCAGGACTCGCGGCGGGTTTCGGCAGTGTGTGGGTGCCCAACTGCGGCGACAAGACAGTGTCGCGCATCGATCTGAAGACCGGGAAGGTTACCGCCACCTGGCCGCAGACCATTGGCAACAGCGAAGGCGGCATCGCTGTAGGCGCGGGCAGTTTCTGGATGATGGCTGATGCGAAGGGCGCACTCGTGCGCATCGATCCAGTCACCAACGCGGTCGTCGCGACGATTCAAGTCGCGCCCGGATCATTCGCTGTCGCGTTTGGCGTCGACGAGGTGTGGGTCACGAGTACCGAACAAAACCTGCTCACGCGCGTGAATCCAAAGACCAATACGGTTGAGGCCACGATCCCGGTCGGCCAGAAGCCACGCTTCCTCGCCGTCGGCGAAGGTGCGGTCTGGACGCTCAATCAGGGCGACGGCACGATCTCGCGCGTCGACATGCGGACCAACCAGCTCGTCGCAAACATCGAAGCGGGCCTCCCCGGCGGTGGCGGTGAAATCACGGTCGGCGCTGGATCCGTGTGGGTGACGATGATGGAGATCCCACTCACGCGCATCGACGTAGCCACCAACAAGGTGGCGCAGCAGTTTGTCGGCAAGGGCGGCGACTCAGTTCGATTCGGTCACGGCTCCGTCTGGCTCAGCGACATCGAGGGCGGACAGTTGATGCGACTCGATCCGGCCAAGATCAAGGCGCTCAAGTAAGACGCTAGACGTCGAGCTCTTCGGCCGCTTCGGCGTGATCCATGATGAAGCGGAATCGCGCCGACGGGTCTTTGCCCATCAGTTCGTTGATGATGCGGTCGGTCGCGATCTGATCGTCGATCGTGACGCGCAGCAGGCGTCGCGTGCGCGGATTGAGCGTCGTCTCCCACAACACTTTCGGCATCATCTCGCCGAGGCCTTTGAAGCGCGTGATATCGACTTTGCTCTTGCCGGCGCGCGCGAGGATGTCGGTCTTCTGTTTCTCGTCGAGTGCCCAGTGCGATTCCTTGCCGATGTCGATGCGATAGAGCGGCGGCTGCGCAAGATACAACCGGCCGGCGGTGATGAGCCCGGGCATGTGCCGATAGATGAACGTCATCAGAAGCGTGGCGATGTGGTGCCCGTCTGAGTCGGCGTCGGCGAGGATGATGATCCGGCCGTAGCGCAGCTTGCTCAGCTCGAAGCCCTTGCCGATTCCGCAGCCGAGCGCGGTCACCAGGTCCGACAGCTCTTTGTTCTCGAGCACTTTCGAAATCGATGCGCTCTCGGCGTTCAGCACTTTGCCGCGTAGCGGCAGAATCGCCTGTCGCGCGCGATCGCGGCCCTGCTTGGCGGAACCACCGGCCGAGTCGCCTTCGACGATGAAGATCTCGCTGTCTTCGCGGCCGCTGGAGTTGCAGTCGCTGAGCTTGCCGGGCAGCGTGAGTCGTGACGAGGTGGCGCTCTTGCGGGTCACTTCGTCTTTGGCCGCGCGGCTGGCTTCGCGCGCGCGTGCCGACAGAATGATGCGCGCGACGATCGCATTGGCCACTGTGGTGTTGTGGTTCAGCCAGTGTTCGATCGCCGGCCGCACCATTGAGTCGACGATGTTGGTGATCTCGGGGTTGTTGAGCCGGTCCTTCGTTTGTCCCTGAAACTGTGGCTCCGTGATGAAGATGCTGAGCACGCCCGTCAGGCCTTCGCGAATGTCTTCGGCGCTGATCGTGACGCCCTTCGGGCTGAGGCTGTGTGTATCGATGAAGTTGCGCATCGCCTTGCCGAGGCCCGAACGGAGGCCGTTCTCGTGTGTGCCGCCGGAGGCTGTCGGGATGCCGTTCACGTAGCTGCGGAGATGCTCGTCTGTGCTCTCCGTCCACTGCAGCACGACGTCGAGTTTGAGACCGCTCTCTTCGTGTTCCTTGGTTGTCGCGAACGGCGCATCGTGTACGGGCTTGCTGTTGCGCTCGACGAGAATCTTCTTCAGGTAGTCGGCGATGCCTTCGGTGTGTTCGAAGGTTTCGCGCTTGAGCTCTTCGCCTTCGGCCGCCTCGTTCTCGAAGACGACCTTGAGGCCCTTGTGCAGGTAGCTCGCGACTTCCAGGCGATCGCGAATCGTGCGCGCGTCGAAGAGCACCTTCGGAAAGATCGTGGAGTCGGGCTTGAAGAACACGGTCGTGCCGGTGCCGCGCGCAGGGCCAAGCTTCTTCACGCCGCCGAGCGGCGTGCCCTGCTTGTAGCGCTGTTCCCACGTGGAGCCGTCGCGTTTCACTGTTGCGATCAGTTCGCGCGAGAGCGCGTTCACAACAGAGGCACCGACGCCGTGCAAACCGCCAGCCGTCTTGTAGTTCTGCCCTTCAAATTTTCCGCCCGCGTGCAGCGTCGTGAAGATCACTTCCAGCGCGCTTGTCTTCGTCGTCGGATGCTTATCGACCGGAATGCCTCGGCCGTCGTCTTCGACCGTGATCGACGAGCCGTCTTTGTGCAGCGTCACTTGAATGTGTGACGCGTGACCGTTCATCGCCTCGTCGATCGCGTTGTCGACGATTTCCCACACGAGGTGATGCAGGCCGGAGGCGCCGACGCCGCCGATGTACATGCCCGGCCGGCGGCGAACGGGCTCGAGGCCCTCTAGAACGGTGATGTCTTTGGCGGTATAGGACGACACGATCTGATATTAGTACACCCATGACGCGTGGAATGAAGCTCCCCTTGGGCCTGCTGGTTGTGCTTTCCCTCGCTGCGGCCCCGGCGCAGACGTCGCACGTGCTCAACGTAGCGGACCTCAATACCCGGCAGATTCAGACGCTCGATCGCGCGCACACCGTCGTCATTCTGCAAGGCGGGATGCTCGAAGAACATGGACCGTACCTGCCGGCGTTCACCGACGGGGTGTTGAGCGATCGGTTGACGAAGGAACTCGCCGCTGGGATCGTCAAGCAGCGGCCCGGTTGGACCGCATTGGTCTTTCCGCCCGTTTCTGCCGGCGCGAGTGGTTCAAACGAAATCGGACGTCAGTTCGTGTTTCCCGGCACATACGCCATGCGACCATCGACGCTACGCGCCGCATTTGTTGATCTCGCGAGCGAACTGGGCGAGCAGGGCTTTCGCCACATCATGGTCGTGCACGTGCATGGATCGCCGCTGCACATTGGCGCGCTAGACGATGCGGGTGATTTCTTTCATGACACGTACGGCGGCACGATGGTGAATCTGTGGGGACTGATGCCCGTGCTCGGCGGCTGGGGCGGTGCGATGTCGAACATGACGCCGACTGAGAAGGCCGCGGATGGTTTGTCGTTGCATGGCGGCATGGACGAACACAGCCTGATGCTGTATCTGCGGCCGGATCTGGTGGCGAAGGATTTCAAGCAGGCGAAGTCTGTGAACGGCGCGAACTATGACGAGGCGTTTGCGACCGCGCGCAAGGACGGCTGGCCCGGCTACCTCGGTGCGCCGCAACTGGCGACGGCCGCGTTTGGCAAACGGATCTGGAATGGCTTCTCAGCGGCGACGGTGAAGACGGCCGTTGAGATTCTGGACGGCAAAGATCCGTCGACGTATCCGCGCTATCTGACATATCTCAAAACACTGCCGCTCTATCGGGAGTGGATTGATTCCGCGAACACTCGAGACGCTGACGCGGCGGCGCGACTCAATGCGTGGCTCGCGAAGCGGCCGCGTTCCTAGCCTACTTCGCGCGCAGTTCAGCCGCACTGTAATACCGGCCACTGACAACGGCGCCGAGGATCTCGCGCGGTGCACCGCCACCAAAGCCACCACCGCCGCCACCGCCACGTCCGCCTCGGCCGCCGCGGCCTCGTACAGGCACAGGCGTAATCACGACATCGCCGGGCGCACCTGCAAAGAGCTGGCCGGCCCAGATGTGGCGGAGGCCCTCGAGAGGGGCCGCGACGCTGCGATCAAATGTCGCGGCCGATACCTGGGCCTCAAGCGCATCGATGCGTCGCGCCCCCGAGATACTGCGCGGCTCCTCATCGCCGGCGGCACCAACGAAAGCGATGCGGCCATCCGCGATAGCAATCGTCATGTGCTCCTGCAGAAATCCTGTGCTGGTCATGAGCGTCGCGTTGCGAAAGACGATCGGGCCTGTGGATGACCCGCGTGCCACCCACCAGGAATGGCCGGCAAAGGCCAGCAACAGCAGCACAAGAAAACGACTGCCGTATCGGACCACAACGCTCGGACGATGAGGTGTTTCGGACGATGTGAATTCGACGCTCTCGAGGATCGCTCGTGCCTTTCGGTACTCGCGCCAAGACTGGACCGTGAGGGCAATACCGCACAGCATGGCGATCATCAGCCGGAAGCTAACGGCGGCGCTCATCAGTGGCACTTGGACACCGGGGATCATCGAGCCCCAGCTCACAAATGCCAGCGCGGCACTGATGACCAGCGTCAGGATGAGATTGAAGCGAGCGCGCGACTGGGCCAGCACAACTTCATCGCGCTGAATGGCGCGCGCCACTTCAGGTGACAGCTCGGGTCCCATTCCAATCGGATCGCCGCCGATCATCGTTGTGGCTCCGCTCCCCCACGCGCCAGCACGACCCAGCCATTCTCTTGAAAGACCGTCGCGTAGCCGCGCTGCAGGTACATGGCGAGCTGGGCACGCACCTGGTCTGCAGCGATGAATGGCCACGGGGGTAGATCGCCCGCAGCGGCGATGACGAAGTCCGCGTCAACGCCAGCGCAGGCACCTTCAGCACGCATCATGTAGATATCCTGACGCCGGCTGAGGTGCGGCACGATCGCAGATTGCGCAACGACCGAGGCCTGAGGCGGAATATGTGTGAGCGCGCGCGCTGCCGTCGTCGCAAACGGCGGCGCGGTGTAAAACGATGGCGACAGCAGTTTCCACATGGGCTCGTGGCCAGGCAGCACGGCCGAGAGTAGCAAACAGATACTGGCAATGGGTGTGGCGTGTTGACGCCAGCGCGCCAATGCGTCACCGGCGGCCATGGCGAGAATCGGTGCGAGCGGCGCGGTGTAGTGGAACGACGTGCCCCAGTGATTCGGGCTGGCCGAGAGAAAGCGCTCGAGGACGAGCGGCACCAGCAGCAGGCCGTACGGCGATGCCAGCGGCAGCAGGGCGAATGGCAGCAGCCACATCGAGAGCGTCTTCAGCTTCACGGCTGGCGAGACCAGACGCGAGAAGAGCGAGAGTGGATCCGACTGCACATCGCCAAAGGCGCTGCCGACAGCCCAGGCACCGCCATCGTTCAGCGCGGGAATCACCACGCGGACGATGAGGACAAAGACGCCGAGCGCAGCCACGGCCAGTGATGCGGCCGTGATGCGCTCGCGCACGCTCGGCGCACGGAGCGCCCAGAGACCACAGATCGCCACGACTAGGGGAATCTGATCTTCCTTCACAAAGCACAGCAGCGCGAGCGAGAGCCCGAAAACCACGTGCGCCGACGTCGCACGCTCGACGCTCAATATGCGGTCGAGCGAGAGTAGCGCGAGCGCGATCAGCAGCGGCGCGAACGCGAGTTCGTGCACATCAAACTGCGCGGCTCGCTGCAGGCCCCAGAAGCATCCGTAGGCGATCGCCATCAGCGCCGCGGCGCGCTGGGGCAGCTTGCGCTCGAGAAAGATCCATACGGGAACAATAGACAGACCAAAGGCGATGGCCTGCGTCGCGATGAGTGACGATGCCGACGGCCACAACCAGGACAGTGGCACATAGAACACGTGAATTGGCGAGAAGTGGTCGCCGAACATGTTCGCGAGACCATGAATCGTGCTGGCCGGCGTCTCGAATCGGCTGAGGTGCCACACCATCTGATCAAAGATGCCGAGGTCGTAGGCGTTCGAGCCGAAGTGCGCGTGGCGCATCAGGCCGATCGCTGCGTAGATCGCCGCGAACGCCAGCGCGACGAGGTACTTACTTGATGTTCGCGTCAAAGAAGCCCACGACACGCTGCTCGAACTCGGCGGGCATCATCTTCAGGAATTCCCCGTGCCCGACCGCATCCTCGTACCACAGCTGCTTGGGCTCGCGCGCGGCATCAAAGAGCTTCTGGCCGCTCGTCTTCGACACGACGACATCGGCGCCGCCCTGCATGATGAGGACCGGTCGAGGACTCACCTTCCCAACCCATTGCTTGGCGTCCACTGACGACGTCGAGAAGCCGCCTTCGCGTTCGGCCCAGAATCGGATCATCGGACCAAAGGGGAACGGCGGCAGACCGGTGAAGAACCGCACGCTGGTGTCGATCGTGTCGCCGAGCGACGAAAACGCGCTGTCGGCGACGAGTGCGCGCACATCCTGATGCGACGCGGTGTATTGAATCGCCAGCGATCCACCCATCGACACGCCGAACATACCGACTTTCGTGGGATCCACGCCGGGTCGCGACTCGCCATAGGCGGCCCAGGCTTCCATGTCGGCGATCTCACCGCGCTGGCCGAGCGACAGCATCTCGCCGTCGCTGCGATCATGCGCACGCACGCACATCAACAGCACCTGATAACCGTGGCGATGCAGCACCTGGGCGACGCCGATCATCGACTGAAGCCGATCCTTATAGCCGTGCTGAACAAGGATCAGCTTCGGGCTGTCGGCCGGGACGAACCAGCCTCGGAGCTTCGTCCCGTCGGCAGCCGTGACAGTGGCGTCCACAAACGGCAGTCGCCACGGGTCATCGCCGGGAGTCTTCTGCGAGACGCGACGCGTCGAGACGGGATTGGTGAGCAGCCGATGCGCTTCGGAGTGTGTGACGTAGCCGCTGCCGCCAAGCGCGGCTGTCAGCGCCACGCCTGCCGTCCAGGTTGTGATCTTGCGAAGGCGCGCCACTCGGAGGAGAAGTGTAGCGCAGCGGTCAGAGTCTGTTTGGGAAAGGATCAGCGACGCGTGCCGAAAGTCCAGACCGCGTTGACCACCGGGAATATTCCGCCGCTATTCCCGCTGATGGCCGTCCCCAGCGCAAAGTCGGCGGAGAGCCTGTCACCCAGCACGCGCACGCCGAAGCTGGCGAGGCTGAAGTCGCCGCCATGAAAGAGGTAGTTTTCGGTGATGAGCTTGACGCGGCGCGACACGCGTCGTTCGCCGCCGATCATCACTACGCCGTCGCCGGTCTTCTTGCCGCCATGGCTGTAGGGCACGCCCAGACCAACGGTCACCGCCGCATTCGCGTCGCCGTGCGTGGCCACTGCGTACGCGATGCCGAAGTTTCCGTCGAACGTGAAGTGCATCATTCCCACGGCCGCCTGCGTCTTCTCGGTGCTGAGCACCTGCACCTTGGGCGTAAACCAGGCGTTCAGGCCGCAATCACTGCAGAAGAACGGAAACGCGCCGCCTCCGATCGACACCCGATCAGTGATGCCCACCTGCACGAGTGGCATGACGAACTCATAGACCCCGAAGTACGACTGCGATTTCTTGAGTGAGCGCGCGGTCGGGCCGAAGAAGAGCCGCGTGGGATTCGAATCCTCTGGCCAGTACTCGCCTTCGTGCATCTCCCCCTTGGCGAGGCCCACCGTGAGGACCTGCGACACCTCCACGTCAATCACGGCGCCGGCGTCCGTCCGGAAGATCACGTGCTCGTTCGCAACTTTCTCGACGCGCCCCACCGCTCGAGTGCCATCGCGCAGTACCAACTCCTGCAGTTGACCTGCCTCGGCCACCGCGATTGCGGGCGGTTGCTGCGCGTGAGCCGGTTGGGCCGCACCCAGTGACATCAGTGTGGTGAGTGCCAGGGCGAGAATGGTTTGATCGCGTCGTGTATCCATGACCGCAGACTACGGGTCACCGCGAACAGAGTCCTGATCGGGACCTGATCAAACCGTGATCAGTCCCTGGTTCTGTCTAACCGCAGTTCCAGATGGCGCCGCACATCGGGCCATTCGTGTCGGAGGATGGAGTACAGCACCGAATCACGCACGGTGCCGTCGCGACGGGCCTGATGATGCCGCAGCACGCCGTCCTTCTTCGCGCCGAGCGCCTCGATCGCGCGCTGCGATCGGAAGTTGAAATTGTCGGTACGCAACCCGACGACCTGGCACCCGAGGGTGTCGAAGGCATGCGAGAGCAGCAGGAGCTTGCACGTGCTGTTGACGTGGCTGCGATGCCAGCTCGCGCCATAGAACGTGTAGCCAATCTCCACCCGATCAATGGCCGGCACGATGTCGTGAAATCGCTTGCTCCCGACGACGCGGCCCGTGGTCAGTTCGCGGACGACCCACGGCAGCATGTGCCCTTCACGAAGACCGGCCAGCGCTTTGGCAATGTAGGCCTCCGCCTGATCCGCACTCGGCACCGCGGTGAACCACAATTCCCACAGCTTGCCGTCTGTGGCTGCGGCGGCGATGTCATCGCGGTGTTCGAGCGTCATGGGCTCGAGCCGGATGCTGCGACCTTCGAGCGTCACGGGACGAGGATCAATCATCAGTCACTCCCTTTGCTGGCCCTCACCGGTGCCGTTCGGCCGCTCTCACGGTAACCGAGACCGCTCCCATTCAAGAAATTGACGGTACCTCCGATTGGGTGAGCAGAGGTAGGTCATGGAATCAGCCAACGAGCAGGTGTTTCTCGCGCGCCAGGCAATCTTCGACCGTCAGCGGAAGGTCTTTGGGTACGAGCTGCTGTTCTGCCCGCCCCAGGGGGCACAGACCGGCATGACGTCCGTCAATGAGAAGAGCGCCACGGTGTTCAGTGAGGCGGTGCTGTCGTTCGGCCTCGACACGCTGACCCACGGCCGGCCCACCTTTGTAAAAGTGTCACGCGAGCTACTGCTCGCAGGCTTGCCGTCGGCGCTGCCGGCCAACCAGGTGGTGATCGAGTTGCCGGACGACATCGACGGCGCGCCTGAGGTGCGCGACGCCTGCGCCGACCTGCGGCGCAAGGGCTATCGCATCGCGCTCGACCACTACTCGACGACATCCGACACAGCGTCGCTCGTGAAATACGCGGACTACCTGAAAACTGACGTCACCAATTTCGAAGCGGTCGCCCACCGCCGGCAGCCCGAGATTCGGCCGATCAAACCGCCCGTCCTCGTCGCGACGCATGTGGAAACGGCGGCGGATTTTGCGGCAGCGGCCAAACTCGGCTGTTCGACCTTTCAGGGCAACTTCATTGGCCGTCCGGTGATGAAGAGCACGAAAGACATCCCGGCCAACCGCCTCGTGTACATGCGGCTGTTCCGCGCGCTGCAGAACCCGGACCTCTCGCCCAAGGATCTCGAAGAACTGATCAAACCGGATGCGTCGCTCGTGTATCGCGTGCTACGCGCGGTGAACTCTGCGGCATTCGCCCAGCACAGCCGCGTGGAATCGCTGCGGCAAGCGCTCGTGCTGCTCGGGTGCGGCACCGTGCGCCAGTGGGCATCACTCTGGGCGATGGGCGCCTTCCACGCCGGCGCGCCCGATGAACTCGTCGCGATGTCGAGCCTGCGGGGACGCACCTGCGAACTGGTCGCCAACGCGGATGATTCCGGCGCCTTCGGCGACGGCTTCCTGCTCGGTGCGTGTTCGCTGCTCGACGCGATTCTCGAAATGCCGATGCCGACGATCCTTGCGCACCTGCCGCTGCCTGAAGACGCGGACGCCGCGTTGCGCGGGCAGCAGAACAAATCGCGCACGCTGCTGGATGCGGTGACGGCCTATGAACAGGGCGACTGGGATGGCTGCATGGCGCTCTCGGCCAGCGTCGGGATCGAACCGCGCGCCGTGCCCTTGGCCTACGGCAAGGCCCTGCAGTGGTTTGCGAAGTTCAGAGCGGCCAGCAAGTAACCGCTAGACCACCGCGCCGAACAGATGACCAACGAGTGCCGTGGCCCCCATCGCCACGGCGCCCCAGAACATCACGCGCACGGCGCCAGTGATCAGCGACGCGCCGCCGAGGTGGCCGGCCACACTGCCGAGTGCACCGAGGAGGATCAGCGTGGAGCTCATCACCATCGTGTTCATCCACGCGAGGGGCGCGAGACCGGCCAGCACCACCGGCAGCGCGGCACCGACGGCAAATGCGCACGCGGACGCGAAGGCCGCCTGCAACGGCCGCGCGCGCGTGATTTCGTTGATGCCCAGCTCATCACGCGCATGCGCACCGAGCGCATCATGCGCCTCCAGCTGTGCGGCCACCTGATCGGCGAGCTCTGGTGTTAACCCGCGCTGCACGTAGATCCCTGCGAGCTCGGCGTGTTCGCCGATCGGGTCTTCCTTCAGCTCGCGGCGCTCGCGCGCCAGGTCGGCGGTCTCCGTGTCGGACTGCGAACTCACGCTGACATACTCACCGGCCGCCATCGACAGCGCGCCGGCCACACCGCCGGCGATGCCGGCCAGCAACACGTCATGCCGCGACGCCATCGCCGAAGCCGCGACGCCGACGATGATGGAGCTGGTCGAGATCAGACCGTCATTGGCGCCCAGCACCGAGGCGCGCATCCAGCCGATGCGCGTGGTGCGGTGATACTCGCGATGGCTCAGCATGGCGTGATTCTACTCACTCTTTTCTTCAAGCTCAGCCCAGCGTGAGTAGAGCGTCTCGAGCTCCGACTTCAAGGTCTCGACGCGTTCGAGAGCCGTGCGGATGTTCTCCGACCCCGCCTTGAAGAACTCTGGCGAGTTAATGCGTGCCTGCAGCACTTTCTCTTCGTGCTCGAGTACTTCGATTTTCGCGGGCAACGCGGCATGTTCGCGCTGTTCTTTATAGGAGCGTTTCTTCTTCTCTTTGGCTGGCTCCGGGGCTTTCGTTGACGCGCCTTTCACCGACTTGGCCGGCGCGGCCACGGGTGCAGTGACCACGATGGGCATCGGCGCCGCCTGCCCCTGTTGCTTCCAGTCGTCGTAGTCGCCGACGTTCTCACGCACGACGCCATCGCCTTCGAACGACAGGGTCGAGGTGACGACGTTGTTGAGAAACTGTCGATCGTGACTGACCATCAGAATCGTGCCGGGGAAATCGGTGAGCAGCTCTTCGAGCAACTCGAGTGTCTCGATATCGAGGTCGTTGGTCGGCTCGTCGAGCACAAGCACATTCGCCGTGCGCGTGAAGAGCCGCGCGAGCAGCAGTCGATTGCGCTCTCCGCCCGACAACGCCTTCACCGGTGATCGCGCGCGCTCCGGAGGAAACAGGAAGTCTTCGAGGTAGCCGTGCACGTGGCGCGGTTGCCCCGCCACCATCACCGTGTCGCTGCCGTCGGCCACGGCATCGACGACGGTCGAGTCCGGATCGAGTTGTTCGCGCTGCTGGTCGTAGTAGGCGACCTGAATGTTCGCGCCGTGCCGCACTTCGCCGGTATCCGACGCGAGCTCGCCCAGCATCATCTTCAGGAGCGTGGTCTTTCCAGCGCCGTTCGGGCCGATCAGACCGATGCGATCGCCACGCATCACGCGCGTGCTGAACTCGCGGATGACGTTCTTGGCCCCGTACGACTTCGACACGCCTTCGAGTTCGTAGATCATCTGTCCGGAACGCTCGCCGGTGTCGATCTGCATGCGCACGTTGCCGACCATCGCGCGGCGGGCCGCGCGCTCCTGACGCATCGCCATCAGTTTCTTGACGCGGCCTTCATCACGCGTCCGTCGCGCCTTGACGCCGCGACGCAACCACACTTCCTCCTGCGCCATCAGCTTGTCGAACTTCTGATTGGCGAGCGCCTCATTGGCCAGCCACGCTTCCTTCTTCTCGAGGAACGTGAGGTAGTCACCCGGCCACGACGTCAACTCGCCACGATCAAGCTCCACGATGCGCGTGGCCAGATTCTGCAGGAACGTACGGTCGTGCGTGACGAAGATGATGGCGCCCTTGTAGTCGCGCAGAAACTGCTCAAGCCACTCGATCGCTTCCACGTCAAGGTGATTGGTCGGCTCGTCGAGCAGCAACACCGACGGCTCAGAGACAAGTGCACGTGCGAGCAGCACACGGCGACGCCATCCGCCCGAGAGCGTGTCGGCATGCACGTCGGCGTCAAGCCCCAGCTTCTCGAGCACGAGCTCAATACGCTGCTCGAGCGTCCACCCGTTGGCTTCATCGAGCGCTTGCTGCGCACGACCCAGCGCCGCCAGCGCGGCGTCGGTGCCGTGCTCGGCCACTTCATGCGCAGCGTGGTGATAGGCGGTGACGATGTCCTGCAGATCGCCGAGGCCCTCGGCGACGACGTCGAAGACAGATTTCTCACTGGTGAGGGCGACATCCTGCACCAGTCGTGCGGCGGTGGCCCCAGGCTGGCGCCACACATTGCCGCTGTCAGGCGGCAATTCGCCCGACACGATCTGGAGCAGCGTGGATTTGCCCGTGCCATTGCGGCCAATGATGGCGACGCGCTCGCCCGGCTCAACAAGCAGGTTGGCCTTGTCGAGGAGCGGCAGGTGACTAAAAGCGATAGAGACGTTGTCGAGTGAGATCAGCGGCACAGTGTGAACCCTCGATTATGGCCCGGAATCGCATAGACTCTGCCGAATGCACCTGCAGGCGCTCGACTGGGTCATCATCATCGGCAGCATCCTGGTTTGCTTCATCCCTGCGCTGTTTTTTGCCAAGCGCGCGGGCCAGAACACTGCCGAGTTCTTCGGCTCCGGCCGCTCCGTGCCGTGGTGGCTGGCCGGCATCTCAATGGTCGCGACCACCTTCAGCAGCGATACTCCCAATCTTGTCACCGACATCGTTCGACGCACGGGTGTGGCCGGCAACTGGGTCTGGTGGGCGTTCGCGCTCATGGGTGTGGCCACCGTATTCTTCTACGCCCGTCTGTGGCGCCGATCCGGCGTCCTCACCGATCTTGAGTTCTACGAGCTGCGCTATTCGGGCACGGCGGCGAAAGCCGTTCGCGGGTTTCGTGCGCTCTATCTGGGCCTCTTCTTCAACTGCATGATCATGGCGACGGTCAATCTGGCCGCCGTCAAGATCGGCGGCATTCTGTTCGGATTACCGCGCTGGCAGACGCTTCTGGGCGTCGGCGTGCTCAACGTGGTCTTTGCCACGCACGCTGGGCTCTGGGGCGTGCTCGTCATCGACATGATTCAGTTCTTCATCATGATGTCGGCGATCGTGGCCGCGGCGTACTTCGCCGTGATGACGCCCGAAGTGGGCGGACTCACCTCGCTGATTACCAAGGTCTCGGCGATGACCGGGCCGGGCGGACTGAACTACATGAACTTCCTGCCCGACTTCTCGAGCAACTGGGACCTGGCGGTGGCCGTGTTCATCATGCCGATTGCCGTGCAGTGGTGGGCCGTCTGGTATCCGGGCAGCGAGCCCGGTGGCGGCAGCTACATCGCGCAGCGCATGCTCGCATCAAAATCGGAGAACGACGCGCTCAAGGCCGTGCTGTTCTTCAACGTGGCGCACTACGTGTTGCGACCGTGGCCGTGGATCCTTGTCGCGCTCGCGTCGCTGGTCGTCTTCCCGAATCTCTCAGACATTCAGACCGCGTTTCCGAATCTGGATCCGCATCTGCTCGGCCACGACATCGCCTATCCCGCGATGCTGAAGTTCCTGCCGGCCGGCTTCTTCGGCCTGATGATCGGTGGCCTGATCGCCGCCAACTCATCGACGATCCTCACGCACCTCAACTGGGGCGCGTCGTACCTCGTGCACGACTTCTACCGCCGCTTCATCAAGGTCGACGCCACCGAGAAGCACTACGTCTTTGCCGGCCGCATCGCCACCATCGGCCTCTTCGTCGCCTCGTCTGGCACGGTGTACCTCCTCGATTCGGCGAAAGACACGTTCGACATCATTCTGCAAGTGGGCGCCGGCACGGGCCTGATCTACCTCGCGCGCTGGTTCTGGTGGCGCGTGAATGCGTGGTGTGAAATCGTGGCGATGTCGAGTTCGCTCGTCGTGTCGATCGTGCTGCTCGTCATGGCCAAGAACGGCGTGCACTTCAGCCCGCACACCGCGCTGCCGCTGACCGTCGCCGTCACCACCGTCTGCTGGGTCGCGGCGGCGT
Source organism: Acidobacteriota bacterium (assembly GCA_947467605.1). GTDB lineage: Bacteria > Acidobacteriota > Vicinamibacteria > Vicinamibacterales > SCN-69-37 > SCUN01. Next base: position 64,055 of record CANIII010000011.1, on the reverse strand, counting down.
ATCTGGCGCCGCAAACGGATCGACAGACGTTGGTGGCCTTCTACAAGAAAGTGCGGCCCGCGGGCCCTGGCTGGGCGAGTGTTCGGCGTGAAGCGAATCTGACGCCGGCTGAAGAAGCGACCACGTACTTCAACATGCCGATGGCCTTGCTGGGCTGGTCGGCCGGTTGCGCCATGATCTGGTCGTCGCTCTTTGCGACCGGCGCCTATCTGTACGGCCGCACATCGCAGGCGCTGATCTTGTCGGTGGTCTTCCTCGTCAGTGCCAGCATCGTGGCGATCGCGCTGCGCAAGACAGCACCGGATCAGGCATGAACGCGCTCGACTACGCCGTCGTTGTGGTCTATCTGCTCGCAGTGACGGCGTTCGGGTCGTACTTTGCGAAGTTTCAAAAGAACACCAAGAGCTACTTCCTGACGGATCAATCGGTGCCGTGGTGGGCGATCTGCTTCACGGTCGTCGCCACGGAGACGAGCACGCTGACGTTCATTGGCGTACCCGCGTCAGCCTACGCAGGCAATTGGACGTTTCTGCAATTGGCTGCCGGATACGTCATCGGTCGAATGATCGTGAGCACGTTGTTTCTGCCGCGGTATTTCCGCGGCGCGATGGTCACGTCCTACCAGTTGCTGCAGCAGCGATTCGGCTCGTCGGTTAATTCCATTTCGGCCGGTCTATTTCTGGTGACGCGCTCGCTGGCCGACGGCATTCGCCTCTACGTGACGGCGCTGGCCATTTCCATCGTCACCGGTGTGCCCGTGAACGTGGCGGTGCTCGTGCTCGGCATCGCGATGATCATTTACACCGTGCGTGGCGGCTCCGCCGCCGTGATCTGGACGGACGTGGTGCAGATGTTCATCTACATCGGCGGTGCGCTGATCGTCTTCTTCGCCCTGCTCTGGCAGATCCCGGGCGGCCTCGGCGAAGTGATCCGCCTCGGCAGCGCTGCCGGCAAGTTCACCGTCATCGATCTGTCATTCGACCCCAAGACCACGTACACGCTCTGGGCTGGGGTGATCGGCGGCATCGCGCTGACGCTCGCCACACACGGCACGGATCAATTCCTCGTGCAGCGACTGCTCTCGGCCGACTCACCCAAAGGCGCGGCGCGCGGCCTCGTACTGAGCGGCTTCATCGTCTTTGCGCAGTTCGTGCTCTTCCTGATGATCGGCGCCATGCTATTCGCCTATCACCAGCACTTTCCGCTCGCCACGGCCCTGCCGCGCAACGACGCCATCCTCCCGCGCTTCATCGTGGATCACCTGCCACACGGATTGATCGGCTTCATCATCGCCGCGATTGTGGCGGCCGCGCTGTCGCCATCGATCAACGCCATGGCATCGACCACGGTCAACGACTTCTACGTGAAGTACTGGAAGAAAGACGCGACCGACGCGAGCCTGCTGCGCCTCTCGAAACAGCTCACCGTGTTCTGGGGCATCGTGCAGCTCATCGTTGCGATCGGCGCGCAGTATCTCGATCGCAGCTTGCTCGATTCCGGTCTCTCTGTGCTCTCGCTCACATCAGGCCCAGTCCTCGGTGCCTTCCTCATTGGCGTGCTGACAACACGCGTGCAGTCGGGCGCCATGCTCGTGGGCATGTTCGTCGGCACCGTCACGGTGGGATGGATCTGGTGGACGAGCGCCGCCGGCTTCACATGGTTTGCACTGGTCGGCGCCGCAGTGACCGCGGCAGTCGCACTGCTCGTGAGCACGATCAAGGGCTCCGGCAGCCTCGCTCACCCGAGCGTCTAGAAGATGTGCTCGACGTTGTTGCCCTTGAGATAGAGCCTGTCCATCACGATGTAGCCTGACGGCTGCGTCTCGTAGACGGCCCGGGTCTCTTTGGCCCGCTCTTTCATGACCGGGCCGTTGCACGACGCGGTCAACATCCTCTCGCCCGTAGACTTGAGCGTGAACGACACGACTTCCTTGTCGCACATCACGATGTAGGTGCCGGCTTTCAAGAGGCAGACGCCGACGACGACGTCGGTGGGCACGACCAGCTCGACCTTTACGACCGGCTCGAGCGCGTTTTTGTGAGTGATGCTTTGATCAGCGGCCACGATCGCCGCGAGTGCGGTCAGGAGCCAAACCACCACCAGCCACAGGCGACGCATGACACCCTCCAGTTCCATGGGACTCAGGGTGCAACGCGTGTGCCACGAAGATGGTCCGGGGCGATTGATGTTGCGGCGGGGGAAATGCCAGGACTCGGGCCGGTGCGGGGATTCCCGCACCGGCCCGAGTTGAATTTCCGCGGTTAACGAATCGCCTGCGCCGCGCCCGACGCGATCGCCCTGTCGATCAGCTTCGCCATGTCGGCTTCCGCTTTGGCTGACGCTTCCTGCATGCGCTGGCTGAGTTTCTCCATCTGAGCGCTGAGGCCCTCCATCTGCTTACCAAGTTCGTTCATCGGCAGGCCTGCGTAGTTCAGTTTCGCGCTCAGGAGCTGCATCTCATCTCGCAGTCGCCGCGCTTCCTTCTGAACGTTCAGACGCTCGAGCTCCACCTCGCGCCGACCTGAGTCGTCTCTGGCACGGATGGCGCGCAGATTCAATTCTGCCTGCTTCAGTTCGATCTCCGCCTGCTTCTCGCCGACTCGGCCCTGCTCGGCGCCGATCGCGCCTTGACGCGCACCGATCTCGCCTTGCTTCTGGCCGAGCTTGCCTTGCTCAGCACCGAGCTTGCCCTGCATGTCGCCGAGTTCGTTGACTGGCTTCCACAGGTCCATCGCTTGATTGATGGCGGCGCGATCACGGATGACGTATTCCTGCCCGCCCTTCTTGAACCACAGCAGCGGCTCACCTGGTCGTCGCTGAGATTCAGCGCGACGCACGTCACTGGAATCGCCCGACATGATGTGCTTGCCGTCGTCCACGATCAGCACGAAGTTCTGATCCCCATTCCGCCATCGCTGCATCGGCGGCATGGGCGGCAGCGGAGGAATCGGCGCCATCCGCGACGTGGGCGGCATCGGGGCCATCGGTGGTAACTCGGCCATCGCCCAATCACGCGGCGCCGGCGGTGCCGGTGGCACGGGCGGCATCATTGACGATGGCGGTGAGGGCGGCAGTGGCGCGGTCGGCGGCGTTGTGGGTGTCGGTGGCGGTGGCGGCGGGAACTGATCGGTCGTGATATTGATTCGCGTCTCGCCGGTCGTCGTCGCGCGCGCGGTGAGTTGCACGGGCACGATGGCGGCGACGGCGGCGGCCACAAGCAAGGTGGCAGCAATGCGTGAGCGGGTTGAAGGCACGGGGCGATCAGTCAGCATGAGCAATCTCCGTTTCAGGTTGGCAGAGGACCAGGAGGCACCTGCGGCGGCCAGCCCCACGCGCGGGCGCGAGACACCGAGGCCGACGAGCAACCGGCCATAGTCGGCCGGTGTGGTATCCAGCGCATCGATCACGGCCGCGTCACAGGCGGCTTCGCGCCAGAGTGCGTACTCGCGCGCCGCCAGGCGTGCGAGTGGATGAAAGAAGAAGATCGCTTCCGAGAGGGCCGGGACGCAGCCGATGCGCAAGTCCGCGCGTCGAATGTGCGCGCATTCATGGGCCAGCGCCATACGTCGCTCGTCAAGACTGAGCCGAAGGAATCGCGCGGTCGGCACCATAACGACGGGTCGCAGCACGCCGATCACCAGCGGCGTCTCGACATCGTCAGACACGATGACGCGCGGTGCGCGCAGCAGGCCCATCTCCGCAGCGACCACCGACATGGCGTCTGTGACGTGGGCTGGCGCCGGTGACGACTGTCGGATCATCTGACGTGCCCGGCGCCAACGACGCACGCCGACGCCAGCGGCCGCGATGACGCCGAGGCTCCAGATCACGAGTGCGGCTCGCGACGCCCATCCCACGACATCAGCGGCCACTGCGGCATTTGCATTTGTGGAAACGGCCGAAGACACCAGAGGCTCGACAGATGACGCGAGCGGCGGACTCGATGGTGCGGCCTGTGTCAGCAGAGGCACAGACACGGTGGCAGGCAGCACAGAGATCTGCAGCGGCGAGACCCAGAGCAGCGCAACGAGAAACTTCGCAGCGGCGCAACTCCAGAGCAGGGCCTTCACCGACGCCGACAGGCGCGGCATCACACGGCAGAGGGTCCAGACCACGGCCACACCGATGGCGCCACTGATCGATGCGTTGAAGAGTTGCGCGATCATGACCGCGCCTTCTTGCGTGACGAGCGCAGGCGGCTCACGACATCCGACAGCTCCTTAAGGTCGTCGTCAGAGAGGTCGGTGGCGTCGGAGAGATAGGCGGCAAACGGCGAGACCGATCCGCCGAGGTGGCGTTCGACGAAGCGGCCGACCGCGCCTTGCAGCAATTCCGCCGAGGACACGCGTGCGCGGTAGCGGAAGACGCCGTGGTCCGACTTGCGGACCAGGTGCCCCTTGCGGCGCAGCCGCTCCATCATCGTGAGGATCGTCGAGCGCGCCAGGGTTCGGTCGCGGCCAAACGTTTCGGCCACTTCGCCGACCGTGCAGCCGCCGGCGTCGGCCACATGCCGGAGCAAGGTCAGTTCCTGTTCGCCAATCGAGATGTCTGCCACTTGCCCTCTCCTGCGTGATGTCCGATGGACGCCGCGTGACTACACGTGTCGTCACAGACACCATACACCCGTGCCTACACGTGTAGTCAAGATGTGCGATTGCGACCAGTCGGCCTTAGCGGGTCACGCGGAAGTTGAAGCAGTCGGGGCGCGCGTAGTGGCCGGCCACGTCGAGTGTCATGCTCTCGGCACGCACCCGCGTCAGATCGAGCTCGGCGTGCAGTGTGAGGGCCGCGTCATACACCGGCCCGGCCAGACACGCGCCGTCGGGGCCATAGATCGCGCTGCCGCCGCGCATCACCCACGCCTCAGGGTATGGCACGCGATCCGGGTGCGGTGTCAGTGTCGCCGGCAATGCTGAACCGCGCATCAACGATCCTGCCGCCAGCACAAAGCATCGCCCTTCGAACGCATAGTGGCGGCTCGCGACCTGATGCATCTCGTGCACCGTGGGCCACACCGCCACGTGGATATCTTCGCCGGATTCGTGCAATGCCTGCCGCGAGAGCGGCATCCAGTGCTCCCAACAGATGAGGCCGCCAACACGCGCACCGGGTGTCTCCACGGCACGAAGCCCCGTCGCATCGCCCTGTCCCCACACGATGCGCTCGGTGTAGGTGGGCATCAATTTGCGATGGCGATTCAGCAATGCGCCGTCCGGGCCGTACGTCAGCAGTGAGTTGTACAGCGTGCCGCGACCAGGTCCGGCCGTCACCCGCTCAGTGACGCCGACGACAAGCGTGACGCCATGGGTCGCGGCGATTTCGCTGAGCGCGCGCCCACTGGCTCCGTCAACGTCGATGCTGTTCTCGGCGTAGGTCGTGAACACACGCTTGACGTCTGGCGAATTCCACAGCGCCACATCCCGGCACACATCGAGCCAGATCGGATACCCAGGCAACCATGTTTCAGGAAAAACGACGAGGCGAGCGCCGCGCCGGACGGCGTCGGCGGTGAGCGCCGCCGTCTGTTCAAGGCCGGACGCGAGATCGTGTGCGACTTCGGCTTGAACGACGGCGGCGTGAAGCATCTTCGGTGTTACTTGGTCGTGCCGAAACCGGTGACCTGCACTTCGAGCAAGTGATTCGAACGGAAGCCGACGATGCCATCCGTCTTGAGGCCGGCCTTCGGCATGCTGCTCACGACCGTGCCGTTGACGACAAAGTCGACCTTGTCGGCGCCCACACGCACCTCAAGCTCGTTGACCGATGTGCCATCGGCGCCCGGCTTCTTCACCGCGTCGCTCGGCGTCTTCGGTGCGACGTTCGACGTCGCGGTGTCGCCATCGCGCTTCTTGATCAGCCACGTGCCGGTCTGATCAACGAGGAAGTACGTGTACGCCTGCGTCGGACCTTCGAGGTTGCTGCCGCCGAACACGAGGCCGTAGAAGTTGGAGTGGCCACTGGGCTTCATCAGCTTGAACGAGCCCTTGAGCGTGTAGTTGCCCGTCGCCGTGTTGGCGGGGTTCCAGAACACGGCCGCCTGCGGCGTGATCACGTGCAGCGTGCCGCTCATGTCCATGAACTTGATATCGCCCGGGGCGTCCGGATCTGTCGCGCTCGTGCTGCGATCCGCGCGAAGTTTCCAGCCCTTCTGTGCGTGCGTGGTCATCGGTGCGATGGCAAACGCCGCGATTGCTGCTGCCAGTACAAAACGCTTCATTGTGGATGTCCCTCCCAGGACGAAAAACACTGTGCCCATCATAGCGCGGGGATTCCGGCGGCTGGCAGCGCGGACTATTCATCCGCACCCTGCGTGAAAGCCGACGACGCCGCCTGAACACCGAGTCTTTGTGCGGTCTTTGGGGCCTGTACCGCGCACCCGGGCGTTGGCACGGTAATTCCTAAAGATGGTGTTGGAAGACCCCGCCGAACACCGGCCCGGCCTCCGTTCTGGAGGACACGTCATGAAATCGCCACGGATCGTCACCATCGCGTTCGCTATCTCGATGCTGAGCACCCCTGCCATCGCCCAGGACAAGCCCGACCCTCAGGCCAAGCCACCGGTGCCGCTCACCGGCACCTATGACAACGGCTACCTCGTGGCGCAAAGCGCGGACGGTGCGTTCAAGTACTGGCTCGATGGCCGCATCAACCTCGACTTCGCCACCTATCAGGGCGCCAAGAACCGCCTGCCGACCGGCTTTGAAATTCGCCGCGCACGCATCGGCGTCAAAGCCACGCTCTTCGGCAATTTCCTGTCGGAGATGGACCTCGACTTCGCCGACAACAAGATCGAGATGAAAGACATGTGGGTCGGCTACACCGGCGTACACAACACGCTCTTCAAGTTCGGCAACCACAAACCGCCCTTCAGTTTCGACACCCTGACCTCGTCGAAGAACATCATGTTCATCGAGCGCGCCTACACCGACGCGATGGCGCCAGATCGCCTGATCGGCGTCAACGCCAGCCACTGGGAATCGATGTGGCAAGCGTCAGCGGGTGTCTACGGACAATTCGGGGGCTCGTTTGATGACAAAGACACACTGACCGGCGGCGGTGCCGGCACGAGCCAGCGCTTCAGCACCTATGGACGGTTCTCGGTCTCACCTCTTTCATACATGGATAAGCCGGATCGCGTGCTGCACCTCGGCGTCGCCCTCGCGCGTCGCATGCCGGACGTGGCGAAGATCGCCACGAGCGGCGCGGACCTGCCAGACCGCCTCAACGCGTCACGCATCTTCAACTTCAGCTCACGACCGGAATCACATGTGAGTCGCGCGAAGTTCCTGAACTCCGGCGACATGAAGTATGTCGACCACGTCACGCAGCTCGCCGGTGAACTCGCCGGCGTGATGGGCCCGGTCTCCTTCCAGGGTGAATACCAAAAGACCGACGTCATCCGCATGCCCACCACGGTCGCCAATTACGTCGACCACACGTTCGTCGGGTACTACGGTCAGGTGATGCTCTTCCTTACGAAGGGTGATCACCGCCCCTACGTCGTCGAGGAAGGCGAGTTCGGACGCGTGGTGCCGCAGCACAAGAACGGCGCGGTGGAAGTGGGCGTGCGCTACAGCACGCTGAAGCTCGACGATGCGACGGCGGTCGATCCGATTCTCGGCGGCACCGCCAAGAACGTCACGCTTGGCACGACGTACTTCATGAACACCAACCACAAGCTGATGTTCAACGTGATCTGGGTCAGCAACAACGACAACGGCAAACCCAACAAGGAATTCGCACCGTTGCCAATCGGGACCAGCACGACGCAAACGTCCCTGACCGGCGACAAGTTCACCGTCATCTCGGTCCGCTACCAGATTGCCTTCTGAACGCGCGCACGATCGCAGAGGTTATATGGCGACCGAAATTGAACGGAAATTCCGCGTCAACACCGATGCCTGGGTCCCAACGGACCCAGGCACACACTTCAAGCAGGGCTATCTCAGCTCCGAGAAAGAGCGCGTGGTCCGCGTCCGCATTGAGGGCGCGACGGCCAAGCTCACGATCAAGGGGCTGACCACCGGCGTCACCCGCGCAGAGTTCGAGTACACGATCCCGGTTGACGACGCGACCGCGATGCTCGATCACCTGTGTGAACAGCCGCTGATCGACAAACACCGTTTCGTGGAAATGCACGGTGGGCGCCGGTGGGAAGTTGATGTCTTCCATGGCGACAACGAAGGACTCGTGGTGGCGGAAGTGGAGCTGCCCAGTGCGGACGCCTCGATCACATTACCGCCGTGGGCCGGTGATGAGGTCTCCGGGGATCCGCGCTTCTTTAATTCCAACCTTCTAAAGCAGCCGTTCAGCACCTGGCGCAGGAGTTGACCCGTGACACCGGATCGAGCGTCCAGTGACACCACGCTGCTGGCGCTGCTCGAGATGGACCAGATGCGACTCTCCTCCGCCGGGAGGGCCGCGCAGAGCCGCTCTGAACTCTGGATGCGGTACCTGGGCTTCCCCGGCGGCATCGCGATCTTCCTGATCTTTCTGTACGCACCGCTCGGCGCTGGGCTGAGCAGTGCGGCACAGGCCGGCATCGCCTGCTTCATGCTCGCGCTCGTGTGGTGGGTCACCGAGCCCATCCCGACCTACGTCACCTCGCTCGCGCTGATGTTCCTCCTGCTGGCGACGGGTGTCGCCTCGGCCAAAACGATCATGGCGGTACTCGGCCTCGAGGTGATCTGGCTCAATCTGCTCGCATTTATCCTGAGCGCGATGCTCGTGAAAACGAAGCTCGCGCGCCGTCTGGCGCTCTGGCTCGTTGTGCGATTTGGCAGCACGGCCAGGTGGGCACTGTTTGCGTTCCTCATCGTGCAACTCGCGCTGGCACCGCTCATCCCAGCCACAGCCGCACGCGCGGTGATGACGCTGCCGCTCATGGTCGTCGTCGCGGCAATCTACGGGTCGACAGAAGAACACCCGAATGCGTTTGGCAAGAACATGATGCTGCTCAACCTGATCAGCATCTCGATCTTGTCGTCCGTCTCGATGACGGGCAGTTCGGCGAATCTCATCGCGGTCGGCCTCATCGAAACGATGGGCGGACATCGCGTGTACTACATGGACTGGATGCGTCTCGGCGCACCGGTCGCCATCCTCACCGCCATCGTGATGTGGCTGATCGGACCGAAATGGATCTTCCCAATCACCGCGGCCGATCGCCTCCCATCACTCACCGGCGGTCTCGCTGTCGTTCGCGAGACATACAACTCGATGGGCCCGCTGTCGCTCGGCGAGAAGAAGGCGATCGCGATCTTCAGTCTCGTGCTCTTTCTCTGGATGACGGACAAGTTCCACATGCGTTGGTTCGGCGTGGAAATCAGCGCGCCCTTTGCCGCGCTCCTCGGTGTGCTCATCGTGCTCTTCCCACGCTGGGGCGTGCTCCAGTGGTCGGAGGCCGACATCCCGTGGCATCTGCTGATCTTCAGTGCTGGTGCCTACGCCGGTGGGCTCGCGCTTGATGACACGGGCGCAGCGGAATGGGCGGTGCGCATGCTCTTCGGCCGCTTCAACCTCCAGCAATTGCCGTTCGGTGTGGCCTACACGCTGATCGTCGGCGTGATGATGTACAGCCACCTTCTCACGACGTCAAAAACGGTGAGGACGATGATCATGATCCCGATCGTGATCACGTTGACGCGATCGCTGGGGTGGGATCCGGTCAGCTTCGCGCTGCCAGCCGCGCTGACGATCGACTGGGTCGTGGGATTACCGATCAGCGGCAAGCCGAACGTGATTCTGTTCGCGACCAATCAGTACAGCGTCGTCGACAACTTCAAATACGGCATGGCCACCTGCACGATCGGACTGCTGGTGCTTGTCGGGTCAGCCGCCACGTGGTTCCACTGGCTCGGTGTCACGCCGGCTTTTTTCAGTCTGCCGACCCATCCGATCGCTGACGCCGCCGTGTCGACAACGCTGGCCCTCAACGCGATGCGCACGGCTCCACCGTGGGGGTGGCTGGTCGCCGGCATGGCGCTGTCTGTGCTGTACCTCCATTCCTTTAGAGATCTCGTGAGGCAATCGTCATGACGACCGTCGTCGCATCCACACTCGCTCTCTCAGCCGCTGACGCTGCGGCGATCACTCCGCGTGCGGAGTTCCGCGTGTTCGGGCACGGCATCATCAGCGAGTTGCAGCCGCGGCTGTGGAATGGCCGAACCGTGTTGTCTCAGGCGCGTCGCCTGCCGGCTGAGACGTACTTCTTGTCCCGACACACTCAGGCGGCCAACGTCAAAGTGCGCGACGGGTTGCTCGACATCAAGCTCAAGATCAGCGACACGCCCGAGGGGTATGAGGTCTTCCAACCCAAGGGCAAGTTCCAGTTTCCGGTCACGGCGGATCAGGTCGGCTCCATCGCGGCACGGCTGCACGTGACGCTGCCCGAGTCGATCGCGCTCACCGACGGCGTGACATTTGACGCGTTTCTCGCGATGGCCCAGCGGCATCCGGATCTCGTGCCGGTGCATGTCGAGAAGATGCGGTGGGGATTCACGATCGACGGCGTGATCTGCGAGTACGCGCATGTGTGGTTCAACGGCGCGCTCGTGGAGTCCGCGTGTGTGGAGAGCGCTAACTACGCCGCCATGCGATCGGTCATCGAGGAGCTCGGGCTCACGTCGCGGCCCAACGTGAACTACCTTCTTGCGGCCGCGCGCATCGTCGGCCTGCAGTGAGATGACGTGTCGCCCTCGCAGATGCTCTCACCGTTCCTGCTGACGCTGGCGGTCAGCTTCCTGATTGGGATCGGGCTGCGCGAGTACTACGAGGGCGAGCAGAAATTCGACACATTTGGCACGGTGCGCACGTTCATGTTCATCGGCATGCTCGGCTTCGTGTTGTTTCAACTGCCGGAGATCGGCCATCTCGCGTATCTGGTGGGCTTCGGCGCGCTCGCGATCTTTCTGGCGCTCTACTACGCGAACAAGATCGAGCAAAAGAAGAGCGCGGGCATCATCGGCATTCTGATTGGCCTGCTCACTTACGCGGCCGGTCCCGTCACGCTGCTCGAGCCGCCGTGGTTCCTGGTGCTGATCGCGATCTCGATCCTGTTCGTGCTGCACTCAAAAGGGCGGATTCGCCAATTCACGGACCGACTGGAGACCGGCGAGGTGGTCACCGTCTGCAAGTTCCTCGCAATTGCGGGCGTGGTGCTGCCGCTGATCCCGGCGCAGCCTGAGTTGATGGGCGGTTGGTTCGGTCGCGTGCTCGATGTTCTGCCCGTGACGCCGCGCCAGCTCTGGCTCGCCGTGGTGGTCACCACGACCATTTCGTACGCCGGGTACGTGTTGCAGACCTACCTGATCCCTCGCCGCGGACTGGTCCTCACCGGCATCATCGGCGGCATCTACTCAAGCACGGTCACGGTGCTGGTGCTGTCGCGCAAATCGCGTGAAGCGCCAGCGATCTCCGACGAAGCGGCGGTGGCCGTGTTATTCGCCAACGCCATGATGTATCTGCGCCTGCTCGTTCTGATCGCGATCTTCCGGCATCCGCTGATCGCACTCGCAGCGCCATCGCTGTTGACGCTCGCGGTCGCCATGCTGGCGTACGGGTTCTGGTTGTGGTCATCCACGAACCGGCCGGCTTCGGTGCCCGCACCCAACGCCGACGCAGCGCCATTGCACCGTAATCCGCTCGAACTCACCACCGCGCTGGTCTTTGCCACCATGTTCGCAATCATCTCGGTGGTCACGAAATACACGCTCGACACGTTCCGCGATCTTGGTCTGCGCGTGCTCTCATTTGTGGTTGGCTTCTCTGACATCACGCCGTTCGTCGTCTCGGTGCTTCAGGGAAACCTCGGTATCGGCGACGCGCGGGTGCTCCAGGCGATCCTGATTTCGACCGCCAGTAACAACCTGCTGAAGACCGCGTACGCCTGGGGTATGGGCTCGCCGCTCACAGCTCGACGGGTCACGCCAGCGCTCACCGGGCTGGCGGTGGTGTCTGTGCTCTACGCGCTGCTGGCGCTGTAGCCCGGTCGCATCACGCGAAATAGCATTAACGTCTCGCCGTCGCGTTCAAAGTGTCGATCGAGTGTGAAACCGCACTTGTACAGCACATGCTGCGACGCCGTATTTTCGGGTGTTGTCACGGCGACGATGGAGACGCAGTGGAGCTGCTCGAAGCCAAGCGTTAGACACGCGCGCGTGATTTCCGTCGCAAAGCCGCGGCCCCAGTATGGCTGGTAGAAGGCGTAGCCGGTTTCGATCTCACCATAGCCGTCAAGGTGCAGGTGGCGCAGCACCGCGCGGCCGATGGGATCGTCGCTGCCTCGCTCATAGACGATCCACACACCCAGGCGATGCGCGTCCCAGTGTGCGAGACCGCGCGCCATGTAGGCCTGTGTTTTCTCTTCACTGAAGACGCCACCGAGATGGCGCATGACGATCGGGTCGGCATGCATGCGGCGGAGTTCGGGGAGGTGCTCGGCGCGAAGATATTCGGCGCGAAGCCGCTCGGTGTCAAACGTGCACGGCCACGCCATCAGACTGACGAGTTAGACGGATGCGTGCAGCCGCGCCTTCGGCGCGAGGAAATACCAGCCGGCTCCGAACAGCGTGGTCCAGAACAACAGCGCGACAAACGGCGCCTTCATCGGATCCACAAACCACTCACCCGGCGCCATGTAGAAGCGATATGTCAGATCACCGGTGTGCGGCGCGAGCCACACGGCAACCCAGCCGATCATGAGATCCGCGAGGTATCCAACGAAGATCGCATAGATCAGTCGCGCTCGATATGACATAGGCGAAGACTAACACCGCACTTGGTCGTACAGCATCGTCAGATTGCATTCAATTTTGAAATCAGGAGCCGTGATCGTCGTACGAGGGCCACAAAGGCCGATGCAATTACAAAACCGGTAGGCCACCACCAGAGACCGGCTCTCCATGGCGCCATTTGCGAAACATGAAGTACACGGCGCCGCACATGCAGAGGGCGGCCCACAGCTAGTTCAGCTTCACCGCTATCTGAACCCGAGGATCCGGGCCGGCAGAAACAGAATCGCTCGAATCAGCGCGAGCACCGCCTCCAGGGCGATGCCGACAATTCGGAACGGAATGGACAAAAGCCAGAGGAACGGTAGTGCGACGGCGAGCACGACGGCAATAGGCCACGCGACCATGAACAGAATGACCCAGGCCGCGAGGAGGAGGAGGAAAGCCATGGCGTTCTGAGACATTGGACGGCTACCGCTGGCGCTTCGTTGCACCTATTTTCGTGCCTACCAGTCGGTTTCCGTGTAGTCCTTGAGAAACTTGCCCCAGATGTGTTCGCCGGTGTTGAAGCCGTGAATGATCGGATCGACGATGCGCGCGCCGCCGTCGAGGATGTCGAGGGGCGGATGGAAGTACTGCTCTTTCACTTTGCGTGCAGCAATCTCGGCCGGATCTTCGTCGGTGACCCACCCGGTGTCCACCGCGTTCATGTGAATGCCGTCGTTGTAGTAATCGGTCGCCGACGTGCGCGTCATCATGTTGAGCGCCGCCTTGGCCATGTTCGTGTGCGGATGGCGCGTGGTCTTGAAGTTGCGGTAGAACTGGCCTTCCATCGCGCTGACGTTCACGACGTGTTTGTCGCGCTCGGGCGTGCGGAGCATGAGCTCTTTCATGCGCGCGTTGATGATGAACGGCGCGACGGCGTTGACCAGCTGCACTTCGAGCAACTCCACGGCTGACACTTCATGCATCAGCAGGCGCCACGAGTTGCGGCCGCGCAGATCGACCTGCTGCAGGTCCTGATCGAGATGGCCCGTGGGAAACAGCTGTGCGCCGACTTCGAGATCTTCCGGCAGCAACGCCACCTGCGAGAGTTCGGCCGCATGCGTCATGCCGGGCGCGTGCGACGGTGCGGCCGCGACGACGAGCTTGCCGGCCGGATCGCCGGCACCGATGAGCGTCGCGCGCTCCTTCTCCATCATGTGCGCGTAGAACTCCGGCGGACGCCGCACGGTCTGACACGCGTTGTTCACGATGAAGTCGAGGCGCGAGTGCGTCGACAACATCTGTTTGCAGAACGCCTCAACACTGGGCGTATGCCGCAGGTCGAGGCCGAAGATCTCGAGGCGATGGCCCCAGTCGGCGAAGTCTGGCTCGGCGGCGTAGCGCGACGCGGAGTCGCGCGGGAATCGTGTCGTGACGACCAGGTGCGCGCCGCAGCGCAGGAGCTTCAGGCCCGCCTGGTAGCCAATCTTCACGCGGCCACCGGTGAGGAGTGCGACGCGACCCGAGAGGTCGGCCATCTCGGTGCGCTTGGCGAAGTTGAAGTCGCCGCAGGGCTGGCACATCTGATCGTAGAAATGATGGAGCTTCGTGTAGTGCTTTTTGCAGACATAGCAATGCTGGGATTCTGGGAGTTCGTCCGTTTCTTCTTCCGGTCGCGACTCGTGCAGCGATTTGGGCGGAAAGACATTCGGCGTCGTAAAGACCGGCTGGCGTCGAAGCACGCGGATGCCAACGTCCTGTTTGATCTCGTTCTTCTTCTCAGCGCGATCCGCTTTCCAGCGACGCTTGCTGGACTTCACCATGTTGCGGCGCGCGCTGGGGCTCGGGTTGAACACACGCGTGACGGCGGTCAGCAGTCGCTTCCGCACTTCAAACGGCATGTCAGACAGGATCTGTCGGTCGTTGGCAAAGGTTTCGAGGAGTTCCGTGGCCGCCTGCACGCGCTCGAGATCGATCTTCTCGCGCAAGCGCTCGGGCACGGCGGGGTCGTTCGGGTCGATCGGTTGATCAGCAGACATCTAGAGATAGGATACCGCGTAGCCATGGCCTCTCAGTGCTCGTACGACATCACCTCCGAAGTGGACCTCCCTGAAGTCGACAACGCCGTCAATCAGGCGAAGAAGGAGATCACGCAGCGCTACGACTTCAAGGGGTCGAAGGCGTCGATCGACTTCAAGCAGTCGGAGAACAAGATCGAACTGGTCGCCGACCACAACATGCAGATGGATGCCGTGTGGGAGATTCTCCTCGGCCGCCTGGTCAAACGTGGCGTGCCGGCGAAGAACCTCACGCTCTCCGAGATCGAGACCATCGGCGGCGGGCTCGTCAAGAAAGTCGTCGAGCTTCAGCAGGGCATCCCGATTGAAGCGTCAAAGAAGATCGTTCAATTCCTGAAGGACCGGAAGCTCCGCAAAGTGCAGGCGAACATCCAGGGCGATCAACTCCGTGTGACATCCGCGTCAAAAGACGAACTTCAGGAATCGATGGCGCTCTTGCGCGGCCAGGATTTCGGCTGCGAGCTCCGATTCGGGAATTATCGGAGTTAGGATATTTCCATGGTCGACACCACTCTCGATGCGCTTCGGTTCCCTGTGGGCAAGTTTGCGGTCGTCAGAGAATCGACCGACGCGATGCGGACGACGTGGATCGATGAGATCTCGATCGCGCCTGATGTCGTCGCCGCGCTGGCCGACGAGATGACGCCGGCCCAGCTGAAGACCCCGTACCGCGAAGGCGGGTGGACCGCCGCGCAGGTCGTGCACCATCTGGCCGACAGCCACATGAACGCGTATATCCGCACGCGATTCGCCCTCGTGCAGGACGACTACACCGTGCAGCCGTACGACGAGAATCGGTGGTCACAGTTTCCCGATGCGATCGACACCGATGTGACGACGTCACTCAGTATCATCGACGGACTGCACGCACGCTGGGTGACGCTGCTCCGCTCGCTTACGCCGGCAGACTTCGCGCGCAAGCTCTTTCATCCTGAACGCGGACCGATGACGATCGACACGCTCCTGCAGCTCTACGCGTGGCACGGCAAGCATCACGCGGGCCACCTGCGCATCGTCAAGGGCAAGTAGCCGGTTCAGCGCGACGCGACAATCACGGCAAAGCTGTATCGCCGCCACCGCACATCCGTGCGGAAGCCGGCGGCCTGCAACAACGCGAGCTCATCGGTCAGCGTAAGGTAGTGATCTTGCTTGGCCCACGCCCGGAGAAACGCGCGCGATTCGGCAGCCGTGTAGTACTGGCAGAGGTGCGACAGCCAGGCGGCACGGTCCACGACGGCAAGATCCGCGCGCGACGACAGCTGGCAGTCAGCGATGACCAGCACGCCAC
Source organism: Acidobacteriota bacterium (assembly GCA_947467605.1). Classification (GTDB taxonomy): domain Bacteria; phylum Acidobacteriota; class Vicinamibacteria; order Vicinamibacterales; family SCN-69-37; genus SCUN01. The sequence continues at coordinate 47,973 of CANIII010000011.1, read as the reverse complement.
CGGCCGTGAGCGCGCGATGACATTTTCGATACAGCGTGGCTTTGCTCCGCGCGGTGCGCACATGATGCAGCGCAAACGCCGACACGATCGCCTCGCAGCGCGGCATGGTTGCGGTTTCGAAGTCGCCGACGCAACCGGTGAGGCGTGAGCCCAACCGGGCGCCGGCCATCTGCAGTATCTCCGCGTCGCTGTCGAACCCAATCACCCGTGCTCGCGGCCACACGGACACGCACTCGGCCGCGAGTGCGCCCGACCCAATGCCGAGATCGACGAGCGTCGCCGACTTCCCGCCACGCCGCGGCAGACATGCCGCGGCCTCGTCCAGCATCTCGTCGTACCACGGGATGAATGTGCGAATGCGCTCGTCGTACTCGCGCAGGGGAATTCCCAAATGGGCACCAACCGCCATGCCCTATTCTAGGACTTGTACTTCAGTAGTTGCCGCTTCGAGAGCCGCCCGAAATCGGCGCGGCGACGACGCTCACCCGCAGCGCCGATGACGAGCACACCCGCCAGTATCGCGCCCGCTACGAAGAGCACGGCGGTCATTTCTTGACACTCGCCAGAAGCGCCTTCGCGCGACCGGCTATGTCGGGTGACGAGTCAGCGGCCGCACGGGAAAGTACGCGCTCGGCATCCACGACCAGCCCGGCGTTCGCGAACACCACCCCCAGTGCAAGAGGTTCAGCTGCGAGACGCGTTTCCTGCGCAGCCAACGCCGCCGCGGCGGCATCGGTCACGACAAGAAACCGCGCTTCCGGCTGCGGCGGCGTCGGCGCGATCACATCGCGATCCGACGCATGCGCCGTGAGCTGCCACGCCAAGGGCACGCCCCGGGGCAACGCCACGCTCGGCGTCCAGGACGTCGTCGTGATCCGCGGGCTCTGCGCGACTTCATTGAAGCGCTCGTCAAACACCGCCACCGAATAGGACGTGGCGCCATCCATCGGGCGCCATGAAAACTCCGGCGACGCGGACCGGACCGCCGTGCCGATCGGACTCTGCGGCGTCAGGCGTGACGACGAGAGCGCAGGGCCGAGCATGGTCCCCACCGGCGACATGAGCGCGCGAATGTCTGCGGGCACTTCGAGCGCACCAGCAGCGAGCACGCGATCGACGAGTACCTGCTCCTCACGCCGGGTGACAAAGCGGGAAAAGTGGATCCGGGCGATCACCTCTCCGATGGACGCCTCGAGGCATGGGAGATGCTCGACATGGGAATCACGGCCGACCTGGCAGTGCTCTCAGCGTGTCAGACCGCGCGCGGCGGCAACGGCTGGGGCGAAGGAGCCATCGGTCTGTCGTGGTCGCTCTTCGCGTCAGGTGCATCAACCGCGGTGGTGAGTCAGTGGGAAGTGGATTCGTCGAGCACGACGTCGTTGATGATCGCGTTTCATCAGCGCCTGCTCAACGCAACCACTCGCGCCAAGGGCGCACCGGATGCCCTCCGGCAGGCGGCGATCGCGCTGATGAAGAACCCGGCGTATCGCCATCCGTTTTACTGGGCCGGCTTTATCTCGATCGGCGCTAAGTAATCACCTGACCGCGGCAGTACGTGCACTTCCCGGTCGCCCCGGCCGTGTCTTCGGCGCTGCCCTTCAAGGCCTTGCCACACTTGGGGCAACGGATCCGCTGGGCCGTAACCGCGCGGTCCATGCGCCAGACGAGAAACCCCACCATGAAGGCATAGGCCAGAAACAGCGCGAGCTCGAACGCGAGCTCCTTGTCTTTCGCAATCCGGCCGTTCAGCACACGAATGATCGCCAACTGGCCAAGGCCGAACGTGACGGCCACGCCGGCCGTGAGCCGACCCGCGGCCGATGACACGGTCGCGGCTTTGTCGCGCTGACGATTGAATGATTCGCGGCTGTACATCGTGGGCATTCTACCCGGCCCAGGCGGTGACGATGCGCCCGCTGCCGCGGACGGCCAGGCCGTCGTCACGATTCGCAAAATAGCGCGCATTCATCGCGTCGTCATCAAGATCGTCGATCCCGATAAATCCCAGGCGGTGCAAGTGGTCGGCGATCACCTGTGGCGCAAATGATGAACGAAACGGTTCGCCGGCGGCGGCCACTCGACGCGCGAGAGCTGCGGCCATGAGTCGGTGGCTGATGTTGTTGCCGGTCACGGTCGCGCCATAGTCAAACGTGATCCCTCCACCAGACCTCGTCATTGCGGCGACGGTCGCGAGCGTATGCCACACGACGGCCTCCGTGAGATACATCGACACGCCCAGCCAAGAGAAGAACACCGGCCGCGAAGCGTCGACACCGGCGCGTTGGAGTTGCGTCGCAAGAATCTCGGTCTCAAAATCGACGGGGACAAAGGTCAACGATCCGGGTTCGGAGATGCCCACGTCAGCCAGCCGCGCGCGCTTCCACTGCTGGGTCCACGGCTGATCGACCTCGAAGACGCGCAGGTCTGCAAGTGCCTGACGATAGGCAAAGGTGTCGAGTCCCGCACCGAGCACGACGTACTGTCGGCAGCCCTGGTCATAGGCTCGGCGGAGGGCGTCTTCAGCGATGCGGCTGCGGGCCACCAAGAACGCACGCATCGCTCGCGGTGCCACACGCGCTTCGCCGCGACGCGGATCGGCCCGGAGCCACTGCGCCATTTCCTCGCCGAGCATCGTGACCGCCAGTGGATCATCGAAGACGAGCGGGCGATCGATGAGCTGATGGGTGGCGCGGCGGAGGGCGACGCCCATCGCGGTGCGGCTGGGCTCACCCGGTTTCATGGCGTGTCGCCCGTCAGCATCACCTCCCGGAGTATAGTGCGGCGATGGTCCGCTTTCGTTCGCTGCTGATGGCCGCTGCGCTCCTGCTGGCCGTCGTCTCCGGCTCAGCAGTCACGGAAGTTCGCGATCATCTCTTCGTCAGTGCGGCCCTGCAGCAGCGCGTCCACTACCGCGTGTTGGTACCCGACAACTACGCCCAAAGCACCGAGCGCTATCCCGTGCTGTATCTGCTGCATGGTCATGGCGGCGTGTTCACCAACTGGTCGGACCGCACCACGGTGGCCGACGATGTGGCGGGGCGTCCGTTGATTGTGGTGATGCCAGATGGCGCGAACTCCTGGTATGTGGATGGCGCGAACGGCGAGGCGTGGGAGACGTACCTCACCCGAGATCTGGTTGCGGAGATCGACACGAACTATCGCACGGTGCCGACGCGTGAGGGGCGGATGATTGCCGGGCTGTCCATGGGCGGCTATGGTGCGGTCAAGGCCGGGCTCAAGCATCCGGAGTTGTACTCGTTTGTCGGCAGCTTGAGTGGCGCGTTTGATATCACGCGACCGGGCGATGTGTTTCGAGGCGAGTCGCAGCCGGAGGTCATGCGTATCTTCGGACCGATCGGCAGCACTGTGCGCGTGTCCAACGATGTGTATGCGCTGGCCGCGAAGGCCTCGCGAGCCGACGTGCCGTATTTCTGGTTGGCGTGCGGCACGGATGACCCGTGGCTCGAACCCAATCGTGAGCTCGTGCGCGCGATCAAAGCGCGCGGTTTGCCGTACGAGTACCACGAACAGCCCGGCGGACATGACTGGGGGTTTTGGCAGCGGACCGTCAGGTTGTTGCTGGCCGACCCGCACGTGCCGGCGCGGCAAAAGACGTCATCTGGCACGCGACACTAGCCACGAGACGATCGCCCGCTGTTTAGCTGAGTTTTGGGGTGCGCTGGATCAGTCCGGGCCGACTGAGCCGTGCCAACGTGACAAATGACGCGATGAGGCAGGTCACCGTCACCATGCGATTGATGTAGTGCAGGTATGGCCCGTACGACGCACCGGAGGGCGGGCCGAACTGCATGCCGATGTGGCGAATGACGAACGGCAGATCGGCTGCGATCAGAAAGATGATGGCGCCGGCCCACGTCAGCGTGTGCTTGCTGACCCGCGGTCGCCACAGCAACATCAGTACGGTCGGCGCGAGGAGCAGCATGCCGTAGCGGCGGAACGGAAAGATCGCGATGGACCACATCAGGCCGCTCGACATCACCCAGACACCGGCGTCGATGTTGTGACGGCCGCGCCACGCGAAGTACAGCAGCATCGTGCCGAGAATTGAGGCAGTCAACAGGTAGAGGGGTTCGGCGATCGCGTAGTTGCCGATCAGGTCTGTGAAGAATGGACGAATGTCGACCTCAGCGCGCAGGAACGACGGCCCGCCGTACACCGAGAACAGGTTGCCGATGTATTGCTGCAACACCTCGATCGGGCCCTTGTGCACAGTGGCGACATAGACGAGGGCCGCGGCGATGGTCGTGAACGCCGCGACGGCCAGCATCTTCCACATGCGGAAGAAGGTGGCCAGCAGCGAAAAGCCCAGTGCGAGATGGGGCTTGCTCATGCCCACGGCCATCAACACGCCGGCCACGATGGATGACCAGGCGGAGAGGCGCAGCGCCAGACAACAACAGAGGATCAGCAGCGGCGACGTCTGCCCATTCCAGATACCGACGCGCGTGGGCGACCACACGAGCAGCATCAGCACGTAGGCGAGTCGCTCGACCCGTGACAGCGAGACGCCGGCGTAACCGGCCGTGAGCGAGACGATCGTCCACGACGTCGCGATGCAGATGAGTACGTTGAAGCCCGCAAACACCAGTTCGCCGCTGGCCGCGGGAAACAGCATCATCGGCGACAGGAAGACCAGCGCGTGCGGCGGGTAGTCGACGAGCAGACCGGGCACTTCGTAGACGTTGATCCCCAACCGCCACATCGCCAGCCAGTTGCGGACTTCGAAGTAGGCGTCGGAACGCGACGGGTTGTCGGCCACCATGAAACCGGCGACGAGGCAGGCCACGGCCAGTGGGCCCCAGAACAACAGGGCGGCACGGACATCATGATGTGGACGGACCAGCAGACCGCGAACGAGGCGGACGAGTCCGGACGAACTGGCTGTGGTCCCCGCCATCGGCGAGGGAATGGTACCCGAGTTCCGATCGGTTTCCGGGGTCGTTTCTCTACCGTTGTCGATAGTAGTCAGCGATCATTCCCCGGGCCGGGTCATCTTCATCGGGTCCACCCACACGTCGAATTGCTCCGGGGTCAACAGCTTCAACGCCAGCGCCGCCTCTTTCAGGGTGGTGCCGTCGTGATGCGCCTTTTTGGCAATCTTGGCCGCATTGTCGTAACCGATGTGCGGGTTTAGGGCGGTGACGAGCATGAGGCTCTTGTGCAGGTTCTCGTCGATGCGCGACTGATTGGCTTCGATGCCGACGGCGCAGAACTCGTTGAAGTTGCGGCAGGCGTCGCCGAGCAATCGCAGCGACTGCAGCACGTTGTGAATGATGACGGGCTTGAATACGTTCAGCTCGAAGTTGCCCGACGCGCCGCCAATGCCGACCGCGACGTCATTGCCCATCACCTGAGCGCACACCATGGTCATGGCCTCGCACTGCGTGGGGTTGACCTTGCCCGGCATGATCGAACTGCCCGGTTCATTTTCGGGGATCGTGATTTCGCCGAGACCGGATCGTGGACCCGATGCGAGCCAGCGGACGTCGTTCGCGATCTTCATCAGCGACGTTGCCGTCGTCTTCAATGCGCCGTGCAAGAAGACGAGCGCCTCGTGGCCGGCGAGCGCCGCGAATTTGTTGGGCGCACTGACAAATGGCAGCCCCGTCAGGGCGGCGATTTGCTTCGCGGCCTTCACGGCAAAGTCCGGATGCGAGTTGAGGCCGGTGCCAACGGCCGTGCCGCCAAGCGCGAGCTCATACACGGGCGGGAGGGCGGCGCCGATCATCGTGAGTGACAGATCCAACTGCGCGACCCAGCCGGAAATTTCCTGGCCGAGTGTGAGCGGCGTCGCGTCCTGCAGATGCGTGCGACCGATCTTGACGCAGTGTTCGTACTGCTTCGACTTCGCCGCGAGGGTCTCGCGCAGCAATCGGATGTTCGGGACCAGATGCCGCACCACCTGCTCGGCGGCAGCGATGTGCATCGCGGTCGGAAAGGTGTCGTTCGAGGACTGTCCTCGATTCACGTGATCGTTCGGATGCACCGGCTTCTTGCTGCCCATGACACCGCCGGCCAGCTCGATCGCGCGATTCGAGATGACCTCATTCGCGTTCATGTTGGTCTGCGTGCCGCTGCCGGTCTGCCACACGAACAGCGGAAAATGCTCGTCGAGCTGCCCGTCGATCACTTCCTGCGCCGCCGGCACGATCAGGTCCACGGTCTCCTTCGGCAGCTGTCCAAGGTCACCATTGGTCATCGCCGCGGCCTTCTTCAAAATGCCGAGCGCGCGAATCAGCGGCCGCGAGAAATGCTCCTGACCAATGTTGAAGTGATGCAGCGACCGCTCGGTCTGGGCGCCCCAGTACCGGGTCGTGCCAACTTCAATGGGCCCCATCGAATCGGTTTCAGTGCGAGTTGAGAACGGAGACGAAGACATAGACACATTTTACTGTCGTTTCTTCCAACCGCTTTATGCTCTAGGGAGTGGACGCCCTTCACGCTTTCCGCCGGAACGCCATGCAGGTCCGTCTGGGCCTGACTGGCCTCGTGCGGCGTGATGGGCCGACGGCGCTGGATCGCGGGCAGATACGCGAGTCGAGCCGAATCGAACGATTCAAAAGCGTTGCGATTCCCGTTCGGCGGGCCCTCAATGCGACCGACCGGGTGTCTGCGGCGGCGGCGCTCGAGACGATGCAGGGCATTGGCGCGCCCCTGGGTCTCAACGCGGCCGGAGATGCGTGGACAGCGCTGCAGCGCGAGCTCGACCAGACGATCGCATTCGGCGGCGGCCGTGTGCCGCAGCGAGCAATCCTCGCCGCGTTCCTGGATGCCGCGGCCTTCTACGATCCGCTGGATCGGGAAACGTCGAGCGACGCGTTCATCGACACCTGGGGCACCGCAGGGGAAGCGCTCGGCTGCCAGCTTGCGGAGGACGCGGCGAAGGTGATCGTTCAGCTGGATTCGGTGGCCGCCGCCGTACTTGACGAGCCCGAGATCCTGCCGCCCCCCGAGAAGACTCCCCCACCGCCGCCCGATCCGCAGGAACCCCTGTGGAAGCGAATCATGTCGCTGATCCGGCCAGGAGAATAAGGGGTACGCGCCCCCTACAACACCGACAACATCGCGGCCACGGCAGACTCTGCGCCGGTCTCGGCACGCACTTGTCGGCCGACCATGTCGGCGCGCTCGGCATATGCGCGATTCGTCAGCACCGCTTCAAGCTCAGTGGCGACGCGCGCAGCAACATAGCGCTTGGGATACAGCACGCGCCCGATCCCAAGGTTCTTGACGCGAAACGCATTGTCGGGCTGATCGTGCGCGTGCGGCACCACCAGTTCCGGCCGGCCACTGCGCATCGCCTGTCCCGTCGTCCCAACACCACCCTGGTGAATGACAGCGGCTGCGCGCGGAAACAACTGATCATGCGGCGCGCTATCAATCGCGATGATCGTTGATGGCAATTGCTTCGGAATGTTTTCTGGATGGCGCCCGACGAGCAATACCGCACGGCGATTCAATGCCGCTGCGGCCTTGGCGCTTTCATCGTAGAAGTTTCCGGCGGCGCTGACGGCGGCTGAGCCGAGTGTGAACACCAGTGGCGGTTCACCGGCGTCAAGGAACGCGCTCAACTCCGCCGGCATCGGTATCGCGCGATTGAAAAACGGGAAGCCCGTCACGCGCGTCTTCGCCGGCCAGTCGCGCTGCTCGGCACCCAGCAACCGCGAGAACAGGGCGAGGTTGCCGTGTGGAGAAAACTGGCCCTCATAGAGCGGATCGCCTGACGGCGGCAAGCCGAGCGAGGCGCGAAACGCGCGAACGGGCGCGACCCACGGCGCGGTGATCTTGCGCGCCATCTTCATGATCAGCCGGCCCGTCCACGGTCCCAGATGGCGCAACACGATCGCCTGTGGCGCATTCGGCACCACCGGAAAATCGTGCACCGAGAAGAACGAGAGCGGCGCGAGCACCGTCGCCACCCACGGCAACTGCAATCGCTCGGCCGCCATCGGCGCCCCAAACGTGATCGGGTGCGACACGATCAGATCCGCGCCTTCGGACGCCGCAACGATGTCTTCGTAGCTGTCGCGAATCGCCGGCGCCACGAGTTCACGGACGATGATCTCGGAGCCGCGCTGCGGATCCATGACCCGCTTGAGCAGGTCCTGATCATTCGGTTGGACATCGGGTCGCAGCGGCCGGAACTCGAACCCTTCATTCTTCACAAGCGGTTCGTAGTACGCGCACGACGTCACGACCGGCACATGGCCGAGGGCTTTCAGGCGCGCGGCGATTGCCAGATAGGGAAACAGATCGCCGTACGACCCAAAACAGGCAAGGACGACGCGGGCCAACCTACCCCTTGAAGATGTTTTTGATCACAAACCAGACGTTCGCCGGACGTTCACCGAGCCGCCGCATGTACCACGGGAACCAGTATTCGCCGTACGCCACAAGGCAGCGAATGCGTTCGCCACGACGCGCGAGTTCGAGCTGACGCGGGGTGTTGATGCCGTAGAGCATCGCGAATTCGTAGCGGCTCTTGTCGATCTGGCGTTCTTTGATGAGCGCGAGCAAACGATCCTGCAAGATCGTGTCGTGCGTGCCCATGTGCAGCAACGCTCCCGGCCGATTCGCATCGTCCTGCAACAGGCGCGCGCAGTTCTTGTAGTACTGCTCGTCGACCTTGCTCTTCTCGGCAAACGCGACGGTGGGCGGCTCCAGGTAGGCGCCCTTCACCATGCGGATGGTGGAGCCGAGGGCCGCAAGGTCGTCGAGGTCTTTGTCGGTGCGGATCATGTAGGCCTGAATCGCAATGCCGACCTTGGTGGAGTGCGCGCGGAGACGTTTAAACAGATCGATCGTGCCCTGCGTATAGATCGAGCCTTCCATGTCGATCCAGAAGAGCGTGTTCTGCGCTTCGCAGGCGTTCAGGATCTTCATGCAGTAGTCGAAGCAGATCTCTTTGTCCTGGTCGTACCCGAGCTGCGTCGGCTTGATCGAGATCTCGCCATCGATGCCCGCGCCTTTGATCAGGCTGAGGACCTTGATGTAGTGATCGTAGACATCCTGCGCTTCCGAAAGCTGCGAGATGTTCTCACCAAGCTTCGTGAAGATCGCGTTCACACCTTGGGGCTTGAGCGCCACCGCCGCCGTGATGGCATCTTCGATGTGCTCGCCGGGCATGAACTTCCGCACGGAGATGCGCACGAAGTGGGTGCGGGTCGCGCGCTCGCGCAGCCATGCGTTGGTCGACGCCCAGAGAAGAACTTTCCGCATCACAGACATAGATAGATACTTCGCGATCGACTAGGAAATGCCCAATAGCAAAATCTAATGACCTGTTACTTGATCTCGGCTGCGGTCGCCGGTTTGATCGCGCCGCGGTGACATGTGAAGCACGTCACTTTCGGCGCATCGGCCGTGCCCGGAGTGCCGATGGCGTCGAGCTGCTTGTTCAACTCCATCGTCATCGTGATCATCTTCCGCGCGATGTCTTTCTTGGGGTTGTCGTCAGCCGCGCGCTGCGCCATGTCTTCGACGTGGCAGTGGTTGCACATCACGCCAAGCGCAGATGTGTAGCCGCGCATCATTGTGGTCAGCGCCGGTCGGGCGATGTCTTTCGGGAGCACCTTCAGGTTGGTCGGTGCCGCAGGTGCGCCACCCTGACGACCACCAGGCGGCGGCTGCTGCGCCTGCCCCTGCGCAGATGCACGTGCACCGGCCACCACCAGGCCGCAGACCAACACCGCAGTGATCACAGAGAACGCGCGAAACAGACGCATGGAGCCTCCAAGGAAAACAGAGACGGCATTGTAGCTCGAACGAAGGGCGCCCCCATTCTTCCGGGATAACGCGCTGCCCCAGCGAGACGGTCCGCCTGGCTAGTGAATCAACCGGCTGCGCGCCCTCAGGGAGGCGAGGATGCCAGCCAGGGACGGATCCGTCAGGACGTTGCGCTGCTCGTGAGGATCGGCCGTCAGTTCGAACAGAGACTCCTGTCCGGTGTTGCGGTGCCGCAGGTACTTGTAGCGCCGGGTTCCGACTTGCTCGACGATACCGGCAACCTCAATCGAACCCACGATCACGGCGCGACGATCCGAAGCGTATTGCAGCGGTTCGCCAACCCAGCTCTCGGGCAGTGGCGCGCCAATGGCGTGAAGAAACGTCGGTGCGATGTCGACCTGACTGGTCAGGGCCCGCGTGGGGTAAGTGGCGCCGGTTTGGTCGTATATCAACAACGGGATGCGCACCACAGGTTCGTACGGCCAGTATTCGTGGCCGAAGCGCCCGAACTCTCCCAGGTATTCGCCGTGGTCTGCGGTGATCACAACGAGCGCATCACGCAATACGCCGGCATGCTCGAGCAGCTCAAAGATTTGCCGGATCTCGTCATCAACCTGAAGGATGCCGTTGAGGTATCTGTCGCGGTAGTCATTGGCGCGGACGACGGGTCCTCGCATCGCACTGAACAGCGACGCGCCTGGCCTGCCCCATCGCTGATACGCCGGCAAATGTCGTCCGAGTGAATGAACGGCCATCAGATGCATGAACAGAAACGTCGGCTGTGTTGTCGACCAGCGCGTCGCCTCGAGCGCCCGCAGCATCACTTGATCGTCACCGCTCTCGACAGACTTGCCTTCGCCGTCCATGTAGACGTCAACGCCGGCACCGTACTTCGCGCGCATGTCGTAGTACGACGAGTGTTCTCCACTCAACAGGAAATGTGTCTCGTAACCTTGCACTTTGAGTGCATCGGCCACATTCCATCGCGGCAGGGTGATCAAATGTCGATACTTTGATGAAAGGATGCCGAGCAGACCGCAATACGTGAACGAACACACCGAATAGGCATCTTCAACGCGGGTGAGTTGCCCCGCATTGACCAGCGATGTCAGAAATGGCGTGTTCGGCTCGCCCCGTAAACCTGACAAACTGATCCGCGGTTGTGAAATCAATTGTCGGTTGTGGGTGGCAACTCCGGCGCCTGGGGAATCACGCGCACGAACTGGCCGCGCTGCATGAGTTCGCGGCCTTTGCCGCCGCGGCCGGTGACGCCGTATTTGCCAGTGCTGATGGTCTGCTCGGCGCCACGCGTGGTCTCGACCGTCATCAGGTCGCGGTCGCCCGTTGAGGCGATGAAGCCGAGGAGGCGATCGTCTTCCTTCTGCAACTTGATGAGGATGACACCACGGCCGGGGCCCGAGAGGAAGTTGATCTCGTCGACCTTGCAAATCATGGCGCGCGCCTGACGCGTGGCGGCGATGAGGATCTCTTTGCCCTCGATCTTCGACACGCCCACAAACTCCGCGTCCTTACCCGCACGCGCGAATCGCCGACCAGCGCGCGTACTCGGCTCAACGAAGCCGTCAAGCGAGAACCGCATGCTGTAGCCATCGCTCGACACGGCAATGGCATGCACCGGCGGAATCCCTTCGGCCTTGGCCGGCGTGATCTTGCCGACCTGACGCGGATCCATGCTGTAGGCCGCGACGATACGCTCGCCGTCCTTGAGCTTGAAGAGCTTCTGAATCGGATCGCCGTACCCAGTCGACGCCGGAATATCGGCAATCTTCGCCGTATACGCCGCGCCGAAGTTCGAGAAGAACACCACCGTGGCCCGCGTGCTGCCCGGCATCACGGCCAGCACCGCGTCGCCTTCGCGCGTGCGCGTGGTGGCGATGTCCTTGATCTCCTTCTGCCGCTTCACCCACCCGTCGCGCGTGACAATGACGACGTTGTCTTCTTCGATGATGAAGTCGTCGGCGCTGTATTCCTGTTCTTCGATCTCGCCGGTGATCTCGGTGCGACGCTTGTCGCCGTACGTCTTCTGGATCAACTCGATCTCGGCGCGAATCATCGCCCAGAGATCAACCTTGCTCTTCAGCAACGCCGAGATTTCCTTCGATCGCTTGCGGCGTTCGGCCAGTTCCGTCTGAATGACCAGAATCTCGAGGCGCGCGAGGCGGTAGATCTTCAGCTCGAGGATCGCGTCGGTCTGTTCGGCATCGAGGCCGAACTGCTTCATGATCTTCGCGGCAGCGTCGGCCTTGCCTTCCGACTTGCGCACGATCCTGAGGATCTCGTCGAGCGCGTCGAAGACGGTCTCGAAACCTTCGAGGATGTGGATGCGTTTCTTCAGCGTCTCGAGTTCGTCTTCGAGCCGGCGCGTGACGACGTGGAAACGGAAATCGAGAAAGTGCCAGAGAATGTCGTGCAGATCCAGGCGTTCCGGCTTGCCGACCGCCGGGTTTTCCGTCGGGATCAGGCACGTAAGGTTCACCGGGAAGTTCGACTGCAGCGGCGTGTTCTTGAAGAGATACGCCATGACCATCTTCTCGTCGGCGTCTTTCTTCAGCTCCAGCGCAATGCGCACATCGTCAGTCGACAGATCTTTGACGTCGACGACGTGCGGGAGCTTGCGCGAGATCACGACGTCGGCGATGCGCTCCACGAGCGTCGCCTTGTTGACCATGTAGGGCACGCTCGTGATGTAGATCGTCTTGCTGCCTCGCGTGATCGGGCCTTCCTGCCAGTTGGCGCGCAGGCGAATCGTGCCGGAGCCGGTCTTGTAGATCTCGCGGATTTCTTCGACCGAGTTGATGATCTGACCGCCGGTCGGGAAATCCGGTCCTTTGATGTAGCGGCAGAGCTGCGCGCTCGAGAGCTCCATGTCGGCGTCGATCATCTTGATGAGCGCCGTGCACACTTCCGTCAGGTTGTGCGGCGGGATGTTGGTCGCCATGCCGACCGCGATGCCAGTGGCGCCGTTCACGAGCAAATTCGGAATGCGTGCCGGCAGCACGACGGGTTCATCGCGCGTGCCGTCGTAGTTCGGGCGGAACTCGACGGTGTTCTGGTCGATCTCCTGCAGCATCTCGTCGCTGATGCGCTGCAGTCGGCACTCGGTGTAGCGCATCGCCGCGGCGCTGTCGCCGTCGAGCGAGCCAAAGTTGCCGGAGCCATCCACCAGCGGGTAGCGCAGCGAGAACGATTGCGCCATACGCACGAGCGTCTCGTACAACGCGGAGTCGCCGTGCGGGTGGTAGTTGCCCATTACGTCGCCAACGACCTTGGCGCACTTGCGGTGCTTCGCGTCGGCGGTGAGGTTCTGCTGCCACATCGTGTAGAGGATGCGGCGCTGCACGGGCTTGAGGCCGTCGCGTACATCGGGCAACGCGCGCGACGTGATAACCGACAACGCGTAGTTCAAGTAGCGCGTCTGCGCCGCGTCTTGCAGCGCCACCTCCTGATCGATGCCGGCGCCAACAGGCAGATTCGCCGCTTCGGTCTTTTTTGAGCCTCGGGTCGTCACATTCGACTCGTCATCCATGTCGTCGAACAGCGAACCGCCCTTGCCATCTCGCTTTTTGGCCACAGGAGATTTTAGTACGAGCTGGAGGCCTCGGTGCTATAGCCTTGCCGAAGCAGTGAGTAGTACAACTGAGTTCGCCTCTCCCGCCGTCGTCAAGTTGGCTCTCGAACAACGCGTACGATCCTTCCTCGGATCGCGCCGCACGACAGACAGTCTAGAAATGTACGTAAAATCCGCCGCGCTGATCCTGGCTGCCGTGGTCTCCTACTACATTCTCGTGTATCGAGCCGATTCCCCGCTCGTCACCATCGTCAGCGCCGTCATCCTGGCGCTCGCACTCGTAGGCATCGGATTCAATGTGCAGCACGACGGGAACCACGGCGGGTTCTCGCGCTTCGCCTGGGTCAACCGCGCCTCGGGCTTCACGCTCGACCTGATCGGCGCCAGTTCGTATTTCTGGAAGTTCAAGCACAACCTCAACCACCACACTTACACGAACATCCCGCACGAAGACGCAGACATTGAAGTGGGCTGGTTCGCGCGCATGTGCGACGACCACGAGTGGCACTGGTTTCACCGCTACCAGCAGTTCTACCTCTGGTTCCTGTACTCGTTCGTGCACCTGCGCTACATCTATAGCGACTACCGCGCGTTCATCACCCAGCGAATGGGCGGCAAGCTCATCAAACGGCCGACAGGCGCCAACCTCGTCGCGCTCATCGCCGGCAAAGCGATCTACCTGTCGTTCGCGTTCGTCGTCCCGATGACGCGGCACAGCGTGTCCACGGTGCTCCTTGGCTTCCTCGCCATCTCGATGATGATGGGCATCATCTTCAGCGTCGTCTTTCAGCTCGCGCATACGGTCGACAACGTGGAGCACCCGTCGGAGAAGGACGGCCCGCTCCGCGAGGAGTGGGTCGTGCATCAGATTCGCACGACGTCCAACTTCGGAACCAACAGCCGCTTTCTCAGCATGGCGCTCGGCGGGCTGAACTTCCAGCGTGAGCATCACCTCTTTCCGCGCATTTCACACGTGCACTACCCGGCGCTCGCCAAAGTCGTAAAAGAGGTGTGCGACGAGCACAAGGTCCAGTACGCCGAGACCGTCAGACTCTCAGACGCGCTCCGCTCGCACTATCGCTACCTGAAGCACATGGGCACCAAACCGGCGCCCTCGCTCGCCGCACGGTAATACCGCCTCAACGTCAGCGTCATCATTTTCGAGCGTTCGTTCAAGATTTGGACGAGCGCGCCGATTGCTGTGTGGACTGTCCCAGCGGTCCCGAGAACCCTGATGTCTCTACTGACGTTTCTCACGCACTTTGCCGATCCGCGGATCGAAGACCGGCCACCGCCCACCCTTGTGTCTGATTGCCGCGCCATCGCCGTCGTCGTCGACGACGACCCGGGGATGCGGACGTTGATGACGATGTCGTTGGAGCAGGTGGGGTATCAGGTGATCGCCGTTGCGTGCGCTGCCGATGCGATCACGAAGGCGCAGTTGGTCGGCCGGCTCGATCTCGTGGTGGCGGATCTTGAATTGCACGGCGTGCAGGGCCCGGCCGTGGTGGATGCGCTACGAGCGATCAGCGGGTACATGCCGGTGGTCTATGTCTCCGACTACCACGAGGGGCTGATCGGCGTCGCCGACCCCATCATGCGCAAGCCGTTTCTCTGCGGCGAGTGGTTGCGCGCGGTGGCCAGCGTTGTTGGTGTGTTGCCGAAAGACAAACTGCTCGCGGCGTAGTCGACGATTCAGCGGTGCTGACGTTCCGCGCGCTGCCGCACCTCTCGCAGGATCACCCAGCGGATCAGTCCACTGCCTGGCGCAACGAGTTGCCAGTAGCGTTTGAACTGTCGTGCGGTCGCGGCATCGCCACATCGGACGCGAGTCTCTGTGCTCAATCGCGTTCGACCGTCGTCGGTCGCCGCCACGTGAAAGTTCCACGCCGCGCGGGCAAGACCTGCCGGAGGCACCCCTCGGAATGTGGCGGGATCGCTCCGCACGAGTCCGCCTGACGGCGTCCAGAACCGTCCGGTGAGACCGAGCACCATCTCGGATGGCGGCGCTTCTTCAAGTAACACGAAGTCGTCGCTCAACATCGTCTTGAGCTGTCGTCCACCTGAGGCCTTCGCGAGTTGAAGACGTCGCCATGTGGCACGAGGCGAAGTCAGGAACGCGGGAATGGATCGAATCCCCATAAGCAACGCCACGATGGGATGACTGCCGAAGTCTGTTTCGAGGATCGCCGCGTACACCTGCGCCGGCGTCGCCTTGATCGTCGTCGCATAGGTCGCGGCAACGTCGAACTCGGGCATCCATGAATCAAGGAGCGTCACGCGGCGCTAGACGGTGACGTTCTTGGCGAGGGTCTTGAAGCAGACGCCGTTCTTCTGTTCGACCGTGATCGTCACATGGCCCGTCCTGCTCGTGTTGATATCGCGCACAACACCGGACTTGCCCTTGTGCGTGCCGCCGATGACGATGCACTTCTGGCCGTCTTTGAGTGCGGTCTTGGGTGCGGGTTTCATCGTGTTCAGCATCTCATGATTGCGGTGTTCAGCCAGCAGCAGCGAGCGTGCGCGCCAGCTCTAACCTCTACCTGAGAAAAATGCGCTGACCGACCGTCAGCTGCCCGACTCGTGTCACCGTGCCGTACACGCCCGCGTTGTTCTGATTCGCGCTGACGACAGCCTTCAGTATTTCCGGCGCAACACTCGCCGAGTCGGGATCGAGATTCACCATCGAGCAGCGCACATCGCGCATGGTGACGCTCACGGCCGGGGCATTGTCGCCATCACCGAACGACAGCACACCGCCCACCCACGCGTCTTCCTGGAACGGCTCGGGGCGCGACAAGTGAACGACAACGTTCGGACGGAAGCGGCGCATCGACTTCACGGGATAGCGGAAGATCGCCTCAATGTGACCGATTGCTATGGACATGATTGCGCTCGGGAGTTCATTTCCCTGACAACAGTGCGACGAGCGACCACTCCGTGCCCTTCGACATATTGTGGATGCGCCACCCGGCTGGTGTCTCGACGAGCGTGTAGCCGATCACTCGGGATACCGACGATGGGCGATGGCTGAGCAATTCCACGTTGACCGCCGTTACACCGGGGGTCGTAAGAATTCTGACAAACGTGCCGGTGGGATCTTGTGAATCCCACATTGGCGCGAAATCGAGTTTGCAGATCTCGTGCGTCCGTTTGGCACACGCGCGATCGGCAAGCCACAACCGAATCAACGGCTCGTCGAAGTATCGCGACAGCACACGTGCCGGCTGATCGACGAGCTGGTGACGAGTGTCACACCCGGGCTCGCTGAGCACGGCCTCACAGGCGAAGTCGGCGTAGAGCTGCGCCACCACACGGACCTGAGCCGATCTGCAACCCGGAGACTGGCGGCTGACCAATCCGCGATTTACTGACGAAGCGATGGCGACAAACAGCGGCCTGGCCGATCTTGTTGCTGACATTGCGAAAGAGCTGCATGCCACACCCGCTCAAGTCGCACTGGCCTGGCTCCTGTCGCGCGACGTGCCCATCGCCGCGATACCGGGGACTCGGAAGATCGAGCGTCTGGAAGAAAACTGGGCGTCACAGGATGTGGAGTTGCGAGCAGATCAATGGGGCCGTCTCGACACTCTGATCAATCAAGGAGTTGCTGGCAATCGGTACTAACGGAAGCGACTCTCACCAAGCAGACACGCGGCAGTGTACAAACCGGGACAGCCGTGAATGATCGACGATGCCTACAGTGGCGACATGTCTGTCGCCAAAGTCACCGAACTGAGCGCCACGTCGCCCAAGAGTTTTGAAGATGCCATGCAGCAGGGGCTGGCGCGAGCGCATAAGACGTTGCGCCACATTTGCAGCGCGTGGATCAAGGAACAGCACGTCACCATCAAAGATGGCGCTGTTACCGAATACCGCGTCAACATGCTGGTGACATTCGTCCTCGACGACTAGAACGCGCATGCCGCCGACTTTGCGGTATAAAGTTAGTCATGCAACTGAGACCGTTCCGCGGCGCCATCGGAATCGGCCTGACCTGGGCTGCGGCATGGTTCGGTGCGGGAACGGTGCTGGCGCGAGTGCCCGGTTTCGACTCGGACCTGCCGTTCGCTCTGCTGTTTGCTCCGCTCGGCTTTGTGACCGGCATCATTTTCTACGTGATACTGATCGCAATCGAACGTCACCGCTCCTTTGATCGGATGTCCCTTGCGCGGTTTGCGGCGTGGGGAGCCGTCAGCGGCCTGCTACTGACCGTCATCATCGTCGCTGCAGCGGCCCTTCGAGGGGAGAATTGGCGTGGGGAGTTCCGGCTGTTTGGCCCGCCCCTCGTTCTGGCGAGCGCAATCTCAGCAGCGGGTCTGCTGACGCTCGCTCGAAGGGCGCAGCGTTGGAGAGGCCTGCTGACTTCATTGCTGTGCTAACCGCGACACGTCGTCAGCGTGCGACGCGTTCGAATTCCATACGACGCGGCGGCGGCTCCATTTCGATGTTAGGCGGCAGACGGCCGTCGCGCCAGGTGGCCGTCGCGCGCGGGTCCACTGACTCCCCACATCACGACATGTCCCACCGTGACAAGACCGAGATACGTTGCGGCGTCGGCCAGCACGGGAGCTACGCCCTTCGCAAACACCATCCACTCCGGGTAGAGCGCGGCGTACAGATAGTCTCGGGGCGGACCGATGACTCCCACGACGACGAGGCAGACCACCACACCTCGCCAGCGAAACCGGCGAGCCACTCGCCACGTGATGAGATAGATCGGCGAACACGAGATCGCCAACCCAACGTAGAAGAGTCCCAGCACGCTCGGCGTCGACGAGAGAGGAACCCGCCACACTCCGAATGCGTTCCCCGCGACGATCGCGCCCATTCCGAAACATCCGGCCGCAGCGCCACCGGCCAGCGCCCCCATGACGCGACGTAATGGCGCGCGCGTAAAGTAAACGGCGGCCGCTAGCGCCACGCCGTACGCGCACGTGAACACGATGATTTGCCACGTAGTCATGTGTTCCTTGTCTGCCGAACAAGCATTGGACCTGCAAAGCCGTCGCTGACCAGATGAGAGCAACTCCCGGATCGGCCAGAGGTTACACCGAATCCGGTATCGGCTCCGCGTGTCATCGGCGAGCACCAACCGGGCTGTTCGGCGGCAGGACTCGCGCGTCAGCGACAGCAAGAACGGCGGCCTTCAAGACCTTGTTTCGTCAGGCTCACGCGTACCGCACGCGGATATCGCTGAAGCAGCGCTGGACAAACCCTCGCGGCCAGACTACTTTTGCCTCGCAATCAGGAGACGAGATGGCAAAACTGACGCGCCGCGAGGCGCTTGGCACGAGTGTAATGGCAATGGCGGCAGGACTCACCGGCCTCGCCCAGGGCCGCGGTGCCGACCCGGCACAACCGGCGGCGGCGATCGCACCCCAGGAGCGCGCCGTCAAGAAGGGCCGCCTCAAGCAGTCGGTGTCGCGCTGGTGCTATCAGCGCATCCCGATGCCCGCCTTCTGCAAAGCCGTCTCCGAACTCGGCCTCACGGCCATCGATCTGCTCGAAGAACCGGAATGGGCGGTCGTGCGCGACCACGGCCTCATCTGCTCCATGGGCTACGCGGGTGGCGGCTCGATCGCCAACGGCCTCAACGTGAAGGCCAATCACGACGCGATCGTAAAGAACTTCGAGGAGAAGATTCCGAAAGCCGCGGCCATGAAGGTGCCCAACGTGATCACGTTCTTCGGCAACCGGCGAGGCATGAGTGACAGCGAAGCGATCGCCAACTGCGTCGAGGGCCTCAACCGTGTCAAAGCTATCGCCGAAGCGAACAACGTCACGATTTGCGTCGAGCTTCTCAATAGCAAGGTCGATCACAAGGACTACCAAGGCGACCGGACTGCGTTCGGCATCGAGATCGTGAAAGCCGTGGGTTCACCGCGCGTGAAACTCCTGAACGACCTCTACCATATGCAAATCATGGAGGGCGACCTGATCCGTACGATTCGCGCCGGCCGCGAGCACTTCGCGCACTACCACACGGGCGGCGTGCCGGGCCGGCACGAGCTCGATGCAACGCAGGAAGTACAGTGGGCGTCAGTGTGCACTGCCATCGTCGACACCGGCTATCAAGGATACGTCGCCCACGAATTCACGCCCTCGCAAGGGCGAGACCCATTGACCTCGCTCCGCGAGGCGATCGTGCTCTGCGATGTCTAAGGTCAACGCCATGCGATCGCCGTTTGCTGTAGGTTTCACCGCGGCCGCCGTCGCGCTGACGATGGCCACGCTCGTGGCGCAGGGTCAGCAGCCGGGCCGCGTACTCTCGGGCCCCGGGCCCGGCGACAAACACGTCGTGGACGCGGCCGGCGCCGACCGCGGGCGCATCGTCTGGGCGGCAGAGTGCATCACGTGCCACGGCACGCAGGCGCGCGGCACCGATCGCGGACCCAACGTCACGCGATCGCTCGTCTTGCTGCGCGATCGGAACGCCAACGAGCTCGGCCCATTCGTCAAGAAGCACACGCTGCAGAGCGGACGGCCCGGGACCAGTCTCACCGACGCCCAACTGCTGGACCTCTCGCACTTCCTGCACCAGCGGATGAACGAGATCCTCGGCAAAGGCATCGGATTCTTCAAACCCGAAGGCGTCCTCACCGGAGACACGACGGCCGGCGCGGCGTTCATCAATGGCGCAGGCAAGTGCACCACCTGTCACACCGCGACCGCGGGTAGTCTCAGCGGCATCGGCGGACGCTACACGCCTGTGGACCTCCAGCAGCGCTTCCTCTTTCCGCCCAGGACCGGCCGGGGTAACGCGGCCAATCCCCGTGCGACCGTGACGGTGACCGTGACGCCTGCATCCGGCGCGGCGGTATCGGGTGTGCTCGTGCAGATGGACGACTTCGACGTGACGCTGCGCGACGCTGGCGGTGTGATTCGAACGTTCCATCGCACGCCGACCTTGAAAGTGACGAAGACCGATCCATTACAGGCGCACCATCTGCTGCTCGAGACCATCACGGACAAACAAATGCACGACGTCGTCGCCTACCTGGCCTCACTGAAATGAAACGCAGCCTTCTTCTTTGCCTCCTTCTCTCCGCCGCGGTGGGCACGCTTGTCGCGCGCTCAGCCCCGCACGTCGAGCCCGCGCAGCAACTGACCGGCCCGACCGATTCGTGGCCCACGTACAACGGCGACTATTCAGGCCGGCGGTTCAGTCCGCTGACGACGATCTCGGCGACGAACGTCGGCTCGCTCAGCCTGGCGTGGATGTATCGCATCAATCTGCCGCAAGGCACCCCGGCCGTTCGCATCGCCGGCACACCGCTGCAGATCAACGGCGTGCTGTACTTCACGATCCCGGATCACGTCTGGGCGACCGACGCGCGCACGGGCCGGGAGCTGTGGCACCACGCGTGGACGTCGAAGGGCGGCATCCACCTGGGCAACCGCGGCGTCGCCGTCGCAGGCGAACTCCTCTACTACGAAACGCCGGACTGCAATCTCGTCGCCCTCGACATCAAGACCGGCACGGAGCGCTGGCACAAACCGATCTGCGATCTCGACCAGTTCTACTACGGTTCGGTCGCGCCCGTCGTCGCAAAGAACCATGTGTTCACTGGCGTGAGCGGCGACGACCTGGATATTCCCGGTTATCTCGACTCACGCGATCCGGCGACCGGCGAGCTGCAGTGGCGCTGGCATGTGGTGCCGCAGAAGATGGACGAGCCGGGTTCGGATACCTGGCCCAACGAAGATGCCATGAAGCACGGCGGTGGCATGACGTGGACGCCGGTGACGTACGACCCAGATCTCAATCTGGTTTTCGTCACGACCGGCAATCCTCAACCGGTCATTGCGCACAAGAATCGCAAAGGCAGCAACCTGTTCACCGGTTCGATTGTGGCGCTCAACGCGGACACCGGCCGGATGGTGTGGTGGTTCCAGTCGGCGCCGCACGACACCCACGACTGGGACGCGACGCAGACGGCCGTGTTGTTCGACGCCACCATCGCCGGTCAGCCGCGCAAGCTCATCGCGCAGGCCTCACGCAACGGCCAGTTCTTCGTGCTCGATCGGACGAACGGCAAAGCCATCATCTCGAAAGAGTTCGTCAAGACGAACTGGTCACTGGGCTATGACGCGAAGGGCCAGCCGATTCCGAATCCGGCGAAGGAACCGCAGCTGGATGGCGCACTCGTGTCGCCCGATCAGTCTGGCGCCGCCAACTGGCCCCCGCCGGCGCTGAGCCCGCTCACCGGTCTTTTCTACGTCAATGCGCGCCGCGGATTCAGCGTCTACTACCTTTACGATCCGGACGACAACCCGCAAGGCTGGGGCGGAACGGATCGGGGCGGCTACTCCGAGGCCATGCTTCAGGCCATCGACTATCGAACCGGGGCCGTCAAATGGACCCATCCGTGGGAAGGTGGCAGCCGCGCGGGTTTGCTCGTGACGGCCGGCAACGTCCTCTTCACCGGCGGCGCGTCGAACGATATCGCGGCGTTGAACGCGACGACGGGCGCTGCCTTGTGGCACGCGCGCCTCAACACGTCGGTCAGTAACGGCCCCATCACCTACCAGCTCGACGGCCGGCAGTACCTCGTCGTCGGCGCCGGTGACACGCTGTGGACCTTCGTGATGAACCGGTAGTCACGATGCGACTCATTGCTGTGGCGGTTGTGGCCTGGCTCGCCACGATATCGGCCGCCGCCACGCGTCAGCCGACTCCTCCGACGTCGCAGGCGCCTGACATGCGCATCGACGAACAGGCCGTGGGCTTGTTCGTGCGCATGTGCAACGAGTGCCACGACACCGGCCGCATTTCTTCCACGCGTCGTACCCGCACGGACTGGGAGAACCAGATTGGCCAGATGGTCGAGAAGGGCGCGAAGGGCACCGACAAGGAAATCGAGACGCTGATCGGGTACCTGTTGCGCACCTTCGGCAAGGTCTACATCAACAACGCTCAGGCCGACGAGATCGTCGCGGTGCTGACGTTATCTCAGAAAGACGCCGACGCGATCGTTGCCTACCGCGCTGCCAATGGGAAGTTCGTCGATTTCGATGCGCTCAAGAAGGTCCCGGGCATCGATATGAAGAAACTGGAAACGCGCCAGGACGCTGTTGGTTTCTAGGGCGGGGCGGTTCGCTCACGCAGTCAGCGATGGCCCTGCGCCTCGGTTCAAGCCAATCCAGAGTGGCCAAGATGGCAGTCGCCCACCGCTCAGTGAGCACCGACCTGCTGCTCAGAGACACTCGCCCGGCGGGCTGAAGCCCGCCGGCTACGTCTGAGAGCGACAAGCTCAGGGCAGGCAGGCCGCCCTACGACTCCGACTGATCCTTGGATCGATACAGCGTGGCTCCGCGGAACACCGCGGCAACGGCCAGGATCACGATCAGCCACGGGTGCACGAGAGGCGGCGTCAGTGTGAGAAACGCGGCGACATAGATCAACGCGAGAATGGCGCCGACCACCACATAGACGATCGCGCGGAAGCGTAGGCGTGACGACGCCACCTACAGCACCTGCTTCGCCAGGCTCATGCGCACGGCGCGCATGTCGTCGCCGCGGAGTTCTCGCAGGGCATTCGTGACGAGCGTGCGCACCATCTTCTTGCGCCACACCAGTTCGAAGTCGGTATTGTCCATCGGTTTTGCGACGTCGTACGCGGCCTCTGCTGCAGCGGCGATCACATCGTCGCTCAATACTTGTCCGACGAGGATCGCTTCCGCTTTCGGTGACGGCATCGGTTGTGACGCAACAGCGCCCAGAACGACGCGGGCCAGTTCGACGCGGCCACCAGCATCGCGCTTGAGGGCGATCGCCGCAGCACCAACCGGGAAGTCAAATGATCCGCGGCGACGGAGCTTCCAGTAGGTGCTGGCCCAGCCAGTCTGATCGGGAATGTCGATCGACGTGAGCAGTTCATCAGCGCGGCGCGTGAGGTACTGCATGCCGTCGTTATTGTAGAGATCGGCGACCGCCACTTCGCGCGTGCCCTTTGCCGAGACCAGGGTCACTGTGGCACCGAGCGCGAGGAGCATCGGCGCCGTGTCGGTGGACGAGACGGCGAGGCAGCGCTTGCTGGACGTCGCCACCCAGCAGGTGGTACCGTCCTTCTTCATGCAATAGCCAATCGCCTCGCGCCACTCTTCCGTCTGGTCGTAGTACGTGCACCGCGTGTCGAGGCAGAGGTTGCCGCCAAGCGTGCCCATGTTGCGCAGATGCGGCGTCGCAATCTGCGCCGCGCTCTGCCACAACCCGAGACAACGGCTGCGCACGTCAGCGCTGTTGACGAGTGCCGTCAACGTGGTTCCGGCGCCGATCGAGAGATGTCCGCTCGCGCGGATACCGGTCAGCTCCGCAATGCCCTTGAGACCAATCACGGTCTTCGGCGTCTGCTGACGACGTTTCATGTTGGGAAGGAGATCGGTACCGCCAGCCACAAGCATCGTGTCTGTCGGTGACTCGGCCAACCACAACACCGCATCGCCCACAGTCCTGGGCGCGCGATACGTGAACGCAGGGAGCCGCATCATGCGTTGTCCCTCGCGATCGTGATGCCCGCTTTCACTTCGATGCCGGCCTCGGCCGTGCGCTTCTTGCGCTCGGGCTCGTTCGATGCGCGACCATCGCCGCCTTCCCATGGCGGCGTTACATGCAACGTCTCGGGCCACTTGATGTCGGGAAACGACTTCGGACCATGCCGCGCCGGCTTGCCAGCGGCTTTGTCCTGCAGCGCCTTGAGAATTTTTTCTGGCGTGCACGGGATCTCGTCCACGCGCACGCTGACCGCGTCGTACACCGCATTGCAAATCGCCGGCATGATCGGCAGCAGCGGACCCTGCCCCACTTCCTTCGCGCCAAATGGACCGGCCGGATCAGGATGCTCGATCAGATCCGTGAAGATCTCCGGCATATCCAGACTCGTCGGGCTCTTGTATTCGAGAATCGACGGGAACTTGTGCACGAGCGCATTCGACAATCGGGCGGGCAGTCGACGGAACGCAGACTCCTCCATCAGCGCTTCGCCAAGACCCATGTACACGGAACCTTCAACCTGTCCGCGGACCAGCGTCGGATTCAACGCACGGCCTATGTCGTGGCCGATCCACACTTTCGGAACAGTGAGCCAGCCGGTCTCCGGATCGACTTCCACTTCGACGATTGCCGCTGTATACGAATACGTCGGCGTCGGACCAACGCCGCCGCCCTTGTACTTTGCCGGCGGTCTCGGCGGCGTATACGAACCGGTCGTGCCGAGCGTGCCGAACTTGGCTTCGGCAAAGACGATGGCTTCCTGAAATGTGCAGCCGTTGTTCGGATCCTGTGAGTCGAAGACGCGCTTGTCGGCGAACACCAATCGGTCTTTCGGAATGTTGAGCTTCGCGCTGACGCCCTCCGCAAGCAACTCACGCGCGCGTTCCGCCGCCTGAATCGCGGCATTGCCCATCATCAATGTCACGCGACTTGAGTAGGATCCGAGATCGACGGGCGTGAGATCCGTGTCACCTGTGACCGCCCTGATGTCGTACGTCTCGAGGCCCAGCACCTCTGCCACACATGCGACGAGGACGTCATCACTGCCCTGCCCAATCTCTGTGGCGCCGCAGAATGCCGTGACGCCGCCGCTGCGATCGAGCTTGAGTTGCACGCCGCTATGCGGGAGGTCGTTCCAGTTGATCGGCAGACCTGCACCGCTGAGATATGACGAGCATGCGATGCCGACGCCGTGGCCGTACGGCAGCTTGCGATGCTTGTTCTTCCAGTCGGACCGCTCGACGACCTTGCGAACGCACTCCGCCAGGCCGATCGTGCCGATCTTCATGAAGTTGGCTGTCAGGCTGTTCGGTGGCGCGACGATCTTGAGTCGCATGTCGGCCGGATCGAGATTGAGTTTCTCGGCAATCTTGTCGATCTGCACTTCCTGACCGAACCGCGCCTGCGGCGTGCCGTGCCCCCGCTTGGGACCGCACGCCGGCTTGTTCGTGAACACGCGGCAACCGCGGAAGCGATACGTTGGGATCTCGTACGTCACCGTCTGGAGCGCACCCGTGTAGAACGTGCTCGCCACACCGTACGAACCGTAGGCGCCGCCATCGAGGAGCGTCTGCAGGTCGAGGCCGGTGAACGTGCCGTCGTTGTTCACGCCCGCGCGGAATCGCATCTGCACGGGATGCCGTCCGCGGTGGCAGTAGAACACTTCCTCGCGATTGAGCGCGATCTTCACCGGCCGATCAAGCATCAGCGCCGCTTTGGCGACGACGATCTCGTGGTTGAAGGGATCGCTTTTGCCGCCGAAGCCGCCACCGTTTGGCGTGGCGATCACGCGAATGTGCGCGGCCGGAATCGAGAGCGTCTTCGCCAGCGCGCGATGCAGATAGTGCGGTGTCTGCGTGCTCGAGTAGACGAGCAGCTTGCCTTCGGGATCCTTCAGCGCAACAGTCGCGTGCTGCTCGAGCGGCAAGTGCGTGTTGCCCTCGAAGAAGAAGATGTCGTCGAAGACGTGATCCGCGCCGGCAATGGCCGCGTCTACGTCGCCGAACTGCATCGCCACCGCCTTGTGAATGTTGCCGTCGTCGCCGTACTCGTGAATGCGCGGCTCGGCTGTGGCGAGGCTCTCTTCAGGCGTGGCGATCGTCTTCAGTGGTTCATAGACAACGTCGATCAGCTTGATGGCGTCGCCAGCGATGGTTTCCGTACGGGCGATAACGGCAGCAACAGGATCGCCGACGTGACGGACCTTGTCGTTACAGAGCGCATGCTCGTCGTGGCTGACTGGCAGCACGCCGTAGGGAATTGGAAACTCTTTGCCGGTGAGCACGAGCAGCACACCTGGATGCGCAGCGGCCCTCGACGTGTCGATGGAAATGATCTTCGCGTGCGGATGCGGTGACCGGAGCAGCCGACAGTGGACGGTGCGCGGCAGCATGATGTCGTCCGCGAATTTTGTCTGTCCGGTGACTTTCGCGCGGCCGTCGGTGCGGCGACGGGGGCGGCCGATGACGCCCATTAGGTCTCGGTCCCCCGGACCTGAAGGTCCGGCCGAAGTCTCATTTCCTCCGCCGCTTTCTGTACCGATTCAATGATCTGCAAATACCCCGTACATCGACAGAGGTTGCCTGAGAGCGCTTCCTTGATTTGATCCGCGCTCGCATCCGGAGTGCGATCGAGCAGCGCCTTGGCCGTGAGGATGATGCCGGGTGTGCAGTAGCCGCACTGCGCGCCGCCGAGGTCGGCAAATGCATCTTGCAGCGGATGCAACTGCCCGCCTTGGCCGATGCCTTCGATGGTCGTGACGTGGGAATCTGTGGCCTCAACCGCGAGCGCGAGACACGAGAGCACGGGCTCGCCGTTCACGAGAATCGCACACGCGCCACACTCGCCCAGCTCACAGCCGTGCTTCGTCCCTGTGAGATTCAAGTCTTCCCGCAACACCTCGAGAAGAGTCTTCGACGAATCGACGAGAACCTCAGCGGGTTCTCCGTTGACCGTGAACGAGAGGCGGAATGCGTGAGACATGTGAGGCAAGAAGAGGTTAGCCGAATTCTCAGGAAATCGTGCGCCGATCGACCACCCGTCTCGCCTTCAACTCGAATCGCGGCAACGACTGCTCAGGTGCCACGATGACGCGGACGCGGAGCGCGAGGCGCTCCAGGCAGTCTCTGGCGATCTTCTCGGCGACCTCTGCCGGTGCACTGCCTCGCACCTCGGCTGAGATCGTCAACTCGTCCATCTCGTGGACGCGATCGACCTCGATCGAAAATTCATCGACGCCCGGATGTGACCGCACGATCGCTTCGATCGCGCTGGGGTAGATATTCACACCACGCACGATCAGCATCTGGTCGATCCGGCCGATGATGCCACCCTCCAGTCGCGCAAACGTGCGGCCGCAATCGCACGTGGCGCGATTCAGTCGCACATGGTCGCCGGTTCGGTAGCGGATCACCGGCGAGCCGAGCCGGCCCAGATTCGTGAGGACCAATTCACCGTCATCCGTGAGCGCGCCCGTCATCGGGTCGATGACCTCGGCGATGAACTCGCCCTCGTTGATATGCAGACCGCTGTGGGCTTCGCACGTGAAGCTATGAGCGCCGACTTCCGTGGCGCCGGCGTGGTCGAAGAGTGACGCACCCCACGCCGATTCGATGCGTGCACGCGTGGCGGGAATGCTCCCGCCGGGCTCACCAGCGACGATGATCCGTGAGATCGCTGAGTGCCGGAGGTCAATGCCGTCGGCCGCCGCGACCTCGGCCAGATGTAACGCGTAACTGGGCGTGCAGCAGAGGACGGTCGCACTCAAATCGACGAGACTTCTCAGCCGCTGCCTGGAATCTTGAGCGCCGCCAGTCAGCGCCATCGACCCGATTCGGTCGGCGCCAGCGAACGCCGCCCAGAAGCCAATGAACGGCCCGAACGAGAACGCGAAAAAGATGCGGTCTTGATCGTTCACGCCTGCCGCGCGATACACGTCGGCCCAGCAACGGCTCCACCAGTCCCACGACTCTTTCGTGTCGATCCAGCGCAACGGTTTGCCCATCGTGCCCGAGGTCTGGTGGGCTCGTGTGTATTGGTTCAGAGGATAGGTCAGGTTGGTGCCAAATAGCGGATGCGCTTCCTGGTCGTCGACGAGTTCTTGCTTCCGCGTCATCGGCAATCGGGCCAAATCATCGAGCGACGCGAAGTCGCGGGCGTCTTTGAATCCGGCGTCGATCAGTTTCGACTGATAGAACGCATTCGACGCCAGCGCCTCACCGAGCAGGCGCTGCGTGCGCGAGATTTGCGCCCGCGCAAGGCGCTCTCGCGGTGCGGTTTCAATGTCGCGATTGAAGTCGCGGGTCACTGACAAGGCCGCCATGACCGCTATCGAGCGGCGCTACGAAGAAACGTTCGAAGGATTCTGCGGTGGCGTCGTGATGGAGGTCTTGGCGTCGGCGATGCTGGTCTTCGCGTCGGCAATGGCCGAGTTGGCCTGTGCAATGGCATTGTTCGTCTGAAGCTTCGCGCGGTCAATCGTCTGCTGCGAGACCTTGCGCAAATCGCGCGTGATGCCGACCCAGGAGAACGTCTTCACGATCCACTTGGTCGGATCGAAGTGCCACGCGCGCACGCCGTTGCGGTAGTCGCCCGGAAACTGGTGATGAAAGTTGTGGTATCCCTCGCCCAATGTGATCAGGGCGACGATGCCGTTGTCGCGCGCAGAGATGGCTTTGTTGTACGGCTTGCGACCGAACATGTGCGCGAGCGAGTTGATCGAGAAGGTGGAGTGGTACTGGAACACGAGGCGGATCATGCCGGCCCAGAGAAAGGCGCCGAGCGGATCGCCCCAAGCGAGACCGATCGTTGCGGGAACAACCGCAACCATCAGGACTGCAAGCGGCACATAGTACTTGTGCTGGAACGCGACGAGCGGATCCTTGAACAGGTCGCCGGCGTTGTCGAGGTTGCGGAGCCGATCCTTGAAGAGCACCCAGCCGACGTGCGACCACCAGAAACCCTTGCGCGAGTTGTAGGGATCTTCGTCGTGGTCGGTATCCGCGTGGTGGCGGCGGTGATCCGACGACCAGTTGATGACCGAGTTCTGGACGCCGGCGGCGCCGAAGAGGAGGTAGAAGAGGCGCAGCGGCCAGGCCGCGCGATAGGTTTTGTGCGAGAAGAGGCGGTGGTAGCCGCCGGTGATCGAGAGGCCAGCAGCCAGGAAGTAGAAGACCGCGAGCGCGATGTTCTCCCACTTTACGCCGACAATCAGCGAATAGATCACCGCGCCCAGCGCCACAACGTGCGCAAACGCAATGAAGATGGTGTTAACCCAGTCGATCTCGCGGCTCTCGGACGTGGCGTGGTGCATAACCCGTGAATTGTCCCACGGTACGGGGCTCAGCGGCTACCGAAGCGGCCCGCCGAAAGGAAACGAATCTGATGGCGCAATTGTCAAGGACGCCCCGCATCCTTAATATATACGGCTAGAACCGCCGCCCCAGATTGAACCCGAAGTAGAGCGTGGTCGGGTACCCACCACGGGCGACCTGGGCGAAGGTCGTCGACGTCGTGTTGTTGAAATTCAGTTGGAAGGTGTGACCGCCGACGCGCTTCTCGATGCCGAAGCCCATCGATGGCCGGCCAGGCGCGTAGCCGGCGAGCCGCGGCGAGACTTCGCCGACGAGAAACGTACTCTCGCCAATGCGCACGCGCGCACCGGTACCCAAGATGAACGTGTTGCGATGCACGTCTCCCTGCGCGAGTGTGTTGTGCGTAAACGCCGGCACCACGTAGATGGCCGCGCGATCCATCAGGGTGCGCGACACCGTGACGCCGAGTGTTGGTGCCTTCACCGTGGCGCGTCCCTGTGCGTGCCAGCCGAAGTTCTGATTCCCTTCAACGCCGCCGAACGCCGAGATCGAGACGGGGATCACATCCGTCTGTCGCGCCACATCAAATCGACCACTGAACTGAATCGTCTTGTCGATGCTCGAACGATAGAACACGGCTTGAAACCGATCCGTCAGCGCGATGCGATACTCGAGACCGACCATCGCGCCGTTGTCGAGGCCAAACAAGTTGCCGAGGTTGTCGGTGAAGCTGCCGTCCCGCAAGTTGCCGAGGAACCGGTGCGTCAGGTGAAAACTGCTGCGAAGCGGCTTCATCGGCCGCGTCGTCGGCAAATTGATGACGTTGAAGTCGGGCTCCATGGTGTCGGTGATCGCCGACTGCGGCAGCGGCGCCGGCGCGGCGGTCTGCGCTGATGCGCCCACCGCCACCACCAATATCGCTGCGACCATGCCACCTGTCACACATGCTCGAATCTTCATCGTCATCATTTCCTGCCTGCCGCTGGGGAGCCTGGCTGACTACTACGACTACTGCTTGACGAGCTGGCCGCGCGCAACGCCACCAGTGTTCGTGGTGCTGTGCACGTTGAAGTAGAAGCCGTTGGAACCGATGATCAGGTTGTTGGCGACGTCGACCGCCACGTTGATCGAGCTCTTCGTGAAGTTTGCGGTGCCGTTGGTCAGCACCACTTCGCCACTCGCAAGTCCTGTGTTCACGATCACGCCCGCCGTCAGGCCAGGACCCGCCTGATGAATGTGGGCGCCGGTCAGCGTCGTGCCGGTCGGGAATCCCGAGAGCACCACATTGAACGTGGCCGTCGCGGCCGTGATGCTGCTGGCGCTGTCGCGCGTGACGGCCATCGTCACCGTGACGGTCCCTGTGCCGGCCGCCTCGTTGTTGGTCACGGCCGGCACTTCATTGGCCGGCAGCAACGACGCCGTAAACGTGTAAGACGATGGCAAGGCGGTGGTCGAGGGCGCCGTAGGGCTGCTCGATCCGCATGCTGACGCCATGGCCACAATACCCATCAACAACGCCGCTGTTGCGATTCTCTTCATTGTCATTCTCCTCAAAGGAACTTCCGGCCCAGGTTGAAGCCCAGGTACATCGTGGTGGGAAGGCCGCCGCGCGCGATTTGACCGAACGTCGTCCCGGTGGAATTGCTGAACGTGAGTTGAAACGTGTGACCGCCTGCGCGTTTCTCGATGCCGAAGCCAAACTCAGCGCGGCCCGGTGTGTACCCGGCCAGACGCGGCGTCACCTCGGCTACGAGAAACATACTGTCGCGCACTTGCACGCGCGTGCCGAAGCCGAGCGCAAACGTGTCGCGATGGCTGTCGTCTTCATTCTTCAGGCTGTTGTGCACAAACATGGGCACGGCGTAGACGGCCGCGCGTTCACCGAACGTGCGCGACACCACTGCAGTGAGCGACGGCTCTTTGTGTTCGTGCGCGCCGTCCACATGCGAGTGGCTCTCGGACTCGATCCACCCGAAGTTCTGATTGCCGGCAACTGACGCAATGAACGACACCGACACAGGCAGCGTGTCGCTCTGCTGCACCGTGTCGAACTTGGCCGAGAACTGCAGCGTCTTGTCGGCGGTCGTGCGATGAATGGCGAATTGAAATGCGTTGCTGAACGCGAAGCGGTACTCGAGACCGACCACTGCGCCGCTGTCGAGACCGAAGATGTTGCTGGCGTTATCGGCCAACGAGCCCGCGCGCAGATTCGTGAGGAACCGATGCGTCAGGTGGAAGTTGCTCTGAAACTGCTTGAGCGGCCGCGTCGTCGGCAGATTGACGACCGAGAAATCCAGCTCAGGGGTCTGGGCGGACGCGACAACCGCCGAAGCTGAGATGCAGATCGCAAGTCCGAAAACACGCAGACAGAGGGGCACGAGGCCCCGTCACTGCAAGACCAGGGCCAGAGTGCTCCCGCGGGGTCAGCCTCGGACCGACCCTACGAACATTACGCTGCCAGTAAACGCCTTACGGGGCTCGTCACCAGACCCAGTCGGCGATGAAGATGTTGGTCTCGCCCTCTTTGGCGTCGTGGCGGTTCGAGGCGAACACGAGCTTCTTGCCGTCGGGCGAGAACATCGCGAAGCCATCGAAGGTGTCGTTGAACGTGACCTGCTCGAGGCCGGTGCCATCGAGGTTGACGAGAAACAGATCGAAGTTCCGGCCCTTCGGATCCTTGTGATTCGACGCGAAGATGATCTTCTTGCCGTCGGGCGTCCAGTACGGCGCCCAGTTGGCCTTGCCGAGGTTGGTCACCTGCTTCACGTTCTTGCCGTCGCGGTCCATGATGTAGACCTCGAGCGTCGTCGGCTTCCAGACCGCCTTCTTCAAGAGCGAGAAGTACTGATCGAGCTCGGCGCCGGGCTTTGGGTGATAGCCGCGCCACACGATCTTCGAGCCGTCAGGTGAATAGAACGGACCGCCATCCGGACCGGGCATATTGGTGAGGCGGCGCACATCGGAGCCGTCCGGGTTCATCGAGTACAGATCCATGTCGCCGTCGCGGACGCTCGTGAAGACGATGCGGCCATCTTTGCCGACGGTCGCTTCAGCGTCGTAGCCTGGCGTCTTCGTCAACTGAGTCAGGCCCGTGCCATCCACGTTCACACGGAAGATGTCGTAGCTGTCGAAGATGCCCCACACATAGCCAAGTGACTGATCGGGTGGTGTCGGGCACGGCTTGCCGGCCAGGTGCGTGGACGCGTAGAAGATCTGCTTGTTGTCGGCCGAGTAGTGACTGCACGTCGTGCGACCGAAGCCGGTCGACACCAGCTTCCGGTCGGTGCCGTCGATGTTCATCGAGTAGATCTGGTCGCAGTCGTGGCCCTTCGTGCTCTGAAAACTCAGGCGCTTGCCATCGAACGAGAAATACGCCTCAGCGTTTTCGCCGCCGTTGGTCAGCTGCTTGATGTTCTTCAGGTGCCGTTCCTGCGGCAGCTCAAGCGGCGCCGGTGCGCCAGGCTTGGCCGGCATTGGCAGCGGCGCTGGACGCGTTTGCATTGCGAGCAACGCCACAGAGCCTGCAGCAATGGACACCACCAGCAACGAGGGCAACGCCTGGCGACGACTTCTCATCTGGTCATTCTAATCAGAAACCCGTACGCGTATGCTGGCCCCATGCGGATCGTCACCAAACGCGGTCGCTGGCTGCTGGCCGGCGCCCTGTGCCTGGGCCTCACATCGAGCGCTACGGCGCGTCAGGCCGGCCAGGCGGAATGGACCGGCACGATCTCTGTTGACGAGGATGCAAACGGCATCTGGGCCCCGGGCGGCACCGGCACAGACACGCCAACGATCGGTGTCAACGCGCACATGAGCAGCTCCTACACGCTCAACGGTGACGGCACCGTCTCATGGACGGGATCGATCAACAACTCGCTCGACATGGCCGGTTACTACACGATCCCCACGCACGGTGCCGGCTCCGGCGTTGGCACCAGCAACGTGGAGTTCAACGGCACCGACTGGGAAATTGGCGTCGAGGCTGACGATGACTTCAAGACGTTGACGGATTACACGGCGCAGGATCGGGTGATCGCGACCAAGGTGTTCGGGTTTGTGCTCGAGATCGCCAAGGCCATGGGACAGAACGTCAACCTGGATGCGACGCACATCGAAGAGGGTCTGCAAGGGCCCGCGCCCGTACTCGTGAGTTCAAGCGGCGGCGCCAACGCCACGACCCTCACGGGTTCCAAGATCGTCACGATTCCCGACTCGAGCCGCATTGGTGGATTCGCTGGGGTGCCGTCAACGATCACCGTGCGCTGGAGTTTGAAGAAGGGCCCGGTCACGCCGCACGTGAAAATCTACGGACCGGAGTGCGGGTGCATCGAAGGCGACGCCACAGACAAGAGCCTGCATTTCACCGCCGGTGCCACACCACGCGGCGGCACCTTCAGCGAGTTCATCGTCACCTCCACGGGCAAGATGCCCGAGATCACCGAGAACGAAGGCGGCGAGAAGCCATCGCTCCAGATCACGGGCACGAAGGACACCGGCACGGTGACGGTGAAGATTCGCTACACGCGTAACGGCGCGCGGTCTGAGAGCGCGCCATTCACAGTGAACTTCTGCCAGATCGAGACCATCGAGCTCGCCGACAATGAGCACGATATCGGCTTCGGTCTTGACGGCAAGCTGATCGTGAATGCAAAAGCGAAGCTGTGGCGCGGCGGTCGCGAAGTGAAAGACGAGCTCGAATGGGAGATTGACAAGATGGGCTCCCCCACGTCGCTCGAGGCCGAGCCCTCGTCCAAGAAGGGCGACCAGATCAAGTTCACCTACGTGAACATGCCGCGCAAGAATTCCGACTTCGGCGCCAAGACCATCACCGCGCGCACGAAGGGTGCGTGCGCATGCGAACGACGCGAGACCATCCGCACATTCTTTCCGGACGTCGATACCAACCATCCCGACGACGGGACGCCGAATTGGTATTACTGCTGGAAGCAGACGGGCGCGGTGCCTCCGATCGCGCGCGGCTGGCTGAAGTATGAGGAGTCGATCACGGATCCGTTTCAACCGGGCAATCCGATTGCGCGCTATGACCACGCGACGCAAAAGATCCTGATCAGTAGTCTGGTGTTTGCGAAGGGCGCATGTCGCGACGAGGTCACGCCGGGCACGAACACGAAGACCGGACGTCACGCGGAAGCGATCGACTGCTTCGGCGAGACGGTGCGGCATGAACTTCAACATCGGACCGATGCGATCGATTGGTGGGGATCGCCGGCAGGTCCGTACGGGGTGGATCTGTCAGACTGGTTCCTCAACGACTGGGACCACGATCTGGTACCGAATGAGGTCGAGACCCTGCTCACGGGATGCAAGCCCGGCACGCGCATCGACATGACGGTCGACGTGTTGAAGGCGCTGACGCTGCGTGACAAGGAAGACTTGATCGAGCGCGGCAAGAAGACCTGGTTCACGTGCGCGCAGCGACCGTTCAGGCAGGATACGACCGACGCCGAGATCAACGCGTATTGGAAGGGCTGGACATGGCCGATCGGCTCGGTGGATGCCGAAGACTGGTCGTGCGGCGATTTGTCGAAGCAGTGGAAGGGCAAAAAGTGCGGGAAGTAGCGGCATGCGCCGAATCATTCATGTCGACATGGACGCGTTCTATGCGTCGGTCGAACAACGCGATCGTCCAGAACTGAAAGGCCAGCCTGTGGCTGTTGGCGGGCGACCCGAAGGTCGCGGCGTCGTGGCCGCAGCGAGCTACGAAGCGCGCACGTTTGGCGTGCGATCGGCAATTCCGATGGCGCGCGCCATTCGGCTGTGCCCGAAGCTCGTCATCCTCCGTCCGGATTTTCAGAAATACAAAGCGGTCTCGCAGCAAGTCTTCAGCATCTTTCGCAGTGTCACGCCCCTCGTGGAAGGCCTGTCACTCGACGAGGCGTATCTCGACGTCACCGAGAACGCGTGGAACGAGCCGCTCGGCATGACCGTCGCCCGGCGCATCAAGGATGAAATCAAATCGACGACCGGACTCACGGCGTCGGCAGGTGTGGCACCAAACAAGTTCCTCGCGAAGATCGGATCCGGATGGCGCAAGCCAGATGGACTCACCGTGATTGCGCCGGAGCGAATGGAGTCGTTTCTCAAGAAGCTGCCGGTCGATGCGCTCTGGGGCGTTGGGCCAGTCACCGCCGCGCGACTCCGCGAGCACGGCATCACTGAGCTCATGCAGGTACGAACAGTGGATCCGGCGGTGCTCCGACAAGCCGTCGGCAGCCTGGCCGACTGGCTCATCGACCTCGCGCATGGGCGCGACGAGCGGCGCGTGACGCCGAATCGCAAAGCGAAGTCGTCGAGCAGTGAGAAGACGTACTCGCACGACCTCATCGACTTCGATCGCATGCGCGAAGAAGTGGCCGAGATGGCGCGCGAGAATGCCGGCTGGCTCGCGGAGAAGGGCCTCGTCGCCAAGACGGTGACGATCAAGGTGCGCTACAGCGACTTCACGACGCTCACGCGCAGCGATTCGCGCCTGCCGACGAGCGACGCGGATCAGATCTCGAATCGGGCGGTCGGTCTGCTCGACAAGACGGACGCACGGACACGGCCAGTACGCCTGCTTGGTGCGGGCGTCCACGGGCTCATTGACCCGCGCGAACAGGCGGCGCGAGATGCGTCGCGGGAAGTTGACACCTCGCGGTTACCCTTTGAGGCAGAGGAATGACACCAATGATCCGACGAGCGTTTCTCGTGTGGCTGATGGTCGCCACGTGCATCGGCACGACGACACAGGCGCGCACCGTAGCGAAGACGCTCGACATCTACGTCATCGACGTCGAGGGCGGCCAGGCGACCCTGATCGTGACACCCAGCGGCGAATCGCTGTTGATCGACGCAGGATTTCCGAGCGACGGCACGTTCGCATCGAAGCCCGGTCTAGCCGCGCGTGCGCGTGATGCGCAGCGCATCGTGGCGGCGGCGAAGGACGCGGGCGTGACGGAGATCGATTACCTCATGCTCACCCACTATCACGCGGATCACGCCGGCGGCGTCCCGGAACTTGCGCAACTCCTGCGCATCAAGACATTCATCGATCACGCCGCCCCGACGGCCGAGGCCGAGAAGGGCGTCGCGGGCACGCAGGGCGTTTACGACGCGTACTCCGCCGTGCGCGCCAACGGCAAACACATTCAGCCCAAGGCCGGCGATCGACTGCCCCTCAACATGCTCGGCGGCGGTGTCGAGGTCGTCGTCGTCGCATCCGAGGACAAGGTGATGTCCAGACCGATTCCCGGAGACACGCCCATGCCCGGCGTCAGCCGAAGCCCGTCGATTTGCGAGGGCACCGGCATCGCCGCGCAGGAGAAGACCGAGAACCCGCGCTCAACGGCCGTGCGATTGCGGTACGGGCGCTTCAGTTTTCTCGACGTCGGCGACCTCAGCGGGCCGTCACTGTTCGCGCTCACGTGCCCGACGAATCTGATCGGCGACACAGACGTCTACCTCGTCTCGCATCACGGCGCGGACGACGCAGCGGATCCGTCGCTGTATCGGACGATCAAGCCGCTTGTCGCGATCACGAATAACGCGGAGAAGAAGGGCGCGCAGAAGGAGACGATGGCACTGCTCAAGCAGATGCAGTCATCGATCGACACATGGCAGCTGCACCGTACGCTCGCCGAAGGCTCCGCTGATGTCGCCCCGAGCGATCGCATCGCCAATCTCGACAACATCACCAGCGCGTGGATCAAGATCAGCGCGAATGCCGATGGCACGTTCAGCGTGATGAACGGCAGAACAGGATTTACGAAGTCTTACGCACGATGACCTTGGTCACGCTGATCGGCTCAACCGGCGCTTCGCCGTTCACGGCGACCGCTTCAATCGCCTTCGCAATGTCCATGCCCGATTCGATTTCTGCGAAGACGGTGTACTGACTGTCGAGTGCGCGACATTCGCCTGTGCAGATGAAGAATGATCCGGTCGCGCTCGCGGGTTCTTCACCGCGCGCCATCGACACGATGCCCGGCATATTGGGCGTCTTCGTGAACTCCGGCGCCATGCCATGAATCAGCTCCTGCTGTTTTGGCGAGAGGGGCGTCGCGCGAAACGCAACTGAGCCGGTCTGAATCACAAACCCCTTCACCACGCGGTGCACGAGCGTGACGTCATAGATACCGGCCTGCGACATGCGCAGAAAGTGGCGCACGGTCTCTGGCGCCAGGTCGGGGCGCATCTTGAGCACGATCTCGCCCTTTGTTGTCTGCAAGATGGCGCGGTACTGCGCGAGTTCAGCGACCGTCTCTGTGGAGAACGGCACGACAGGCGGCGGAGGCGTGTCGCGGATCGTCACGGACTTGATCTCAACGCGAGCGTCGGGCAAGCCGTTCGCGTTGGCGGGAGCTGCGGAGATCTGCTCGACAATCTCCATCCCATCAACAATCTTGCCAAAGACGGTGTACTGGCCTTGCAGGCTTTTCTGATCGGTGACGCAGATGAAGAACTGCGCGCCGCCGCTGTCGGGTCTTCCTGGCGCGAGCACCGCGGCCACAGCGCCGCGCGAGTAGTCGTCGGGATTTGTCGTTGCGCTGAACTCGGCCTTCAGCTGATTCATGGCGCCGGTGCCGTACTGCGCGACCTTCGATGGATCCTTCGTGAACGGATCACCCCCCTGAATGATGCCGTAGCGAATCACGCGATGAAACAGCGTCCCGACGTACGCGCCATCCTTCGCGAGCTTCATCATGTACGCCACATGATTCGGCGCCCGCTCGGGCAACAGCTGAATCACAAACGTCCCCATCGTGGTGTCCACGACGGCCTGCTTGCCCTTCATCTGCTCGACCGACAGCGGCGACGTAAAGAACGTCGGCGCCGCGGGTGGGCGCGCCTGAGCCAGAAGAAGCAGGAGCACTGAGACCAACCGAAACATGGAGGAATCTTACGCGCTCTTTGCAGTAGAGTCTCGCCATGCGAATTTCCAACATTGCCTTCGCGGCACTGCTCTTTTCTGCGGCGTGCGCATCCGAGCCGGCGGGTCCGATTCCGATGGCGAAGTTGCCGGACATTGATGCCAAGCTGGCGCTGGCCGACATCACCAAGCTGGCGTCGGATGAGTTCGAAGGTCGCGCGCCGGGGTCCAAGGGCGAAGACCTCACGGTGCAGTACCTCACCGATCAGTTCAAGGCGATGGGCCTTGAGCCGGGTAATCCGGACGGTTCATGGACGCAGGCGGTGCCCCTCGTCAGCCTCCAGCCCGACAAGATCACGCCGTTGAAGATCACGGCGAAGAACGGCAAGACGCACGAATTCAAGTGGCGCGATGAATATGTCGGCTGGAGCCGGCGCGTCACCGACAGCATCGACCTCAAGTCGGACCTCGTGTTTGTGGGCTACGGAGTGCAGGCGCCCGAGTTCAACTGGGACGACTTCAAAGGCATCGACCTCAAGGGCAAGACGATGGTGGTGCTGATTAATGATCCGCAGGTCAAAGGGGCGGACGGCAAACCGGACGACAGCCTGTTTCGCGGCAACGCGATGACCTACTACGGCCGATGGACGTACAAATTTGACAAAGCGGCGGAGCTCGGCGCCGACGGCGTGATCATCGTGCACGACACACCGACGGCCGGGTACGGCTGGAACGTGGTGCAGGGCATGGGCGGTGAGCGGTTTGATCTCGTGACACCAAACAAGAACATGGACAAGGCCAAGCTGCACTCGTGGATCGCCGCGGATGCTGCGAAGGAGCTGTTCAAGATGGCCGGTCTCGACTTTGACAAGCTCAAGGCGCAGGCAGCGACGCGCGACTTCAAGCCAGTGCCGATGAACATGAGCGCGTCAGTGTCGTTCAAGCAGAAGATGCGCACAACCAACTCGCGCAACGTCGTCGCGAAGCTGCCGGGCTCGGATCCGAAGCTGAAAGACGAATACGTGATCTTCTCTGCGCACTGGGATCACTTCGGCGTTGGCGTGCCGCTCAATGGCGACAACATCTACAACGGCGCGCAAGACAATGCCTCGGGCACGGCAGGCATCATGGCGATTGCACGCGCGGCGAAGAAAGTGACGCCGGCGCCCAAACGCTCGATGTTGTTCATCGCTGTGACGGCAGAAGAACAGGGCCTGCTCGGGTCGCAGTACTACGGCAGCTTTCCGCTGTACCCGCTCGACAAGACACTCGCCGACATCAACGTCGACGACAACCTCTCGCTCATCGGCCGCACGAGTGACGTGATCGTGATCGGTCTCGGCGCCTCCGATCTCGACGATTACCTCCGCGACGCGGCCAAAGAACAGGGTCGCACGCTGAAGCCGGACGCGGAACCCGAGAAGGGCTTCTACTACCGCTCGGATCACTTCAACTTTGCGAAAGTCGGCGTGCCGGCACTCGATAGTGACGATGGCAGCGATGTCATCGGCAAACCGGCGGGCTGGGGTCAGAAGAAGAAAGACGAGTACACCGAGAAGATCTACCACCAGCCGTCCGATCAGGTGATGGCCGACTGGGATCTGGCCGGGTACGCTGAAGACGTGAAGATGTTGTTCGCAGTGGGCTATCGCGTGGCGCAGACAGACAAGTTCCCCGAGTGGAAAGCGGGCAACGAGTTCAAAGCGATTCGCGACAAATCGCTGATCAAGAAGTAGGGCGGCTTGGTTCTCAAAGCCGCCGTGGCAACCCGCTGCGCCTGGTGCGGCACGGACCCACTCTACGTCGCGTATCACGACGAGGAGTGGGGCGTGCCGTTGCACAACGATCGTCGACTCTTCGAGATGTTGATTCTCGAAGGTGCGCAAGCCGGGCTGTCGTGGATCACGATTCTGCGCAAGCGGGCGGAGTATCGCCGAGCCTTTGATCGGTTCGACCCCGTGAAGATCTCCGCCTACAGGGCGCCGAAGCTGCGTGAACTGATGAACAATGCCGGCATCGTGCGCAACAAGCTGAAGATCGAAGCCGCGGTGAAGAATGCCAAAGCGTTCCTCGCGGTGCAGGAAGAGTTCGGCAGCTTCGACTCGTACATCTGGCAGTTCGTCGGCGGTGCCCCGATCGTCAACACGCTGAAACCTGGCGACCGCATTGCCGCCACGACACCGGAGTCAGACGCGATGAGCAAAGCGCTGAAGATGCGCGGCTTCACGTTTGTGGGCTCCACCATCTGCTACGCGTTCATGCAGGCCACGGGCATGGTCAATGACCATGTGGTGGGGTGTATCGCGAGACGCGTCTAAGGACAAAACCTTCAACATGGAGGGCCATGGGGAGCCATGGGGAGTCATGGGGAAATGTGGCTAAAACCCAGAGCCAAGCAAGAGCCCATAAGGTTCGGGGCTTAGTCCCGCAACACCGTCGTCGGATCCAACTTCGCGGCTCGGCGTGCCGGCAGCCAACCGGCGATGACACCGGCGCCGAGTAACACCATCGCGGCACCGGCCATCGTCCAGGGATCGCGCGGCTGCAGACCGTAGAGCAGCGTGACGATGAAGTTGCCGGCCCAGAGGCTGAACGCGACGCCGAGCGCCACACCGGCGAGCACGAGCCAGATCACACGACGCAGCACCATCTGAATTACCGCGCCGGCGGTGGCGCCGAGCGCCATCCGCACGGCGATCTCGCTGCGACGACGATTCACGGAGTGCGACGTGACACCGTAGAGTCCGAGCGCGGCAAGGAACAATGCGAGGACGCCGAAGAAGCCTGAGAGCATGGCGACGAGTCGCTCCTGGGCAGTTGACGCGCGGACGAAGCGCGAGGCGTCCACATTGATCACCAGCAGGTGCGACGGATCAAAGCCCAGCGGCATCGTGGCCAGCGACGTGAATGATCGAACAAAGAGACCGGCGCCCACGACGAGCGCGAGTGACAGCGACACTTGCGTCACGACGAGCACATTGCGAATACCAAATCGTCGATCGCCCGCGACACTGCGTGTCTGCTCTTTCAGCGCATCGTTCGGTGACACGTGCGCGAGTCCGGCTGCCGGCGCCAGGCCGAAGAGCAGCGTCGTGACAAGCGCCACCGCTGCGGTGAACGCGAGCACGCGCCAATCGAGCGAGAGATCGAGCGTGACGCTCGTGGCTGAGGTACCCAGTTGCCTGACGAGCAGCGCGCCACCAAACTTCGCGAGAAACAGGCCGCCGATACCGCCAGCGAACGCCAGAATCGCACTCTCGGCCAGCAACTGGCAAACGAGTCGGAACCGCGACGCCCCAAGAGCCAATCGCAGGCTCATCTCATGCCGCCGCGCGGTCGCGCGCGCCAGCAGCAAGTTGGCGATGTTGGCACACGCGATCAGCAGCACGGCCGCCACGACGAACATGATGATGGTCAAAGGCTGCGCGTATTTCGTTCGCAGCGTGGTCTCGAATCCATTCGACGCGTCTCGGAGTTTCAGATCTTCGTTCAAATAGCTCGCAAGGTTCGTGGCGTCCCAGTCGGGTGGGATCGTTTCTTCGCGCACAGCACGCCGCACGCTGTTCAGCGCGAGTGCCGCTTGCTCGATCGACTGTCCCTGACGACGACGGATCATGATGTCGAGCCACCAGGCGGCGCGCACGTTGAGGAGAGATTCCTTGCCGCGAATCGTGGCTTCATTCGCGAGCGGCAGAAACACATCCTTCGCACTGCCCACGTCAACGCCAAGAAACCCCGGCGGCGTGACGCCGATGATCGTGAAGGGCACGCGATTGACGAGCATCGGCTGCCCAAGCGCGCTGACCTCACCGCCGAAGCGCGTCTGCCAGAGGCGATGGCTGATCACGACGACTCGGCCGTCAGGCCCGCCGCCTCGGACGTCGTCGGCCGGCGTGAAGGTGCGGCCGAGTTCGGCGTTGATGCCGAGGACGTCAAAGATGGCGCCGCTCGCGTAGGCACCGGGGACGGTGTCCCGCTGACCCGTGGCGGCCAGGTCGAAGTTGCCGCCGGCCCAGGCGAAGGCGCCGTCGACCAGTTTCGGCGCTCGGTCGCGGAGACCTTCCCAGATGGGATTGGTCCAGGACCCGCCTTCAATCAACGCGAGGTCTTGCGGCGCTTTGACGGGCAGCGACTTCAGGACGAGGCCGTTGAGGATAGAGAACAGGGCGGTGTTGGCGCCGATGCCGAGAGCGAGTGAAAGGACGGCGACGGCGGTGATGACCGGGGTAGCGCGGAGCGAACGGATGGCGTGTTGGAGGTCGAATATGAAGAAGGCGCGCATAAAGTGTGGGATTTTCCTCAAAGTTGCGCGAATGTCCCGATTTTCGCGACGCCGTTGAAAAATTCCGCAGCGAGCGGGCTTGGCTCACCGTTTGCATTGAGATCGTGCATGGCTTTGACGCGGAGTTCATCTTCTCGGTTAGGTGCCGAGGTAGACTCGAAGTCGATGCGCGCGTCGAAGTGGTTCGTGCGGGCCCTCGCCGCCCTGCTTCTGGCCTCCCATGGCTGGTTGCTGGCGTCGCAGTGGTCTGCCGGTCGGCTGAGTGAGCCGGGCCTGCTCGTTCGCTGGGCGGCCGCCATTGTGCTGGCCGTCGCGCTCACTGCGCTCTACCGCTCCGGCGTTTCGCTGGTCAGCCGCAAGTCGATGGTCATCTGGTTGCTCGCGGCCCTGCTGCACGGCCCGGCCATTGCGTCGCGCACCGGCGACGGCTTCGATCTCACGGCACTCCCTGAAGTGGCCATCACCGTCGTTCTCCAGACGGTCGCCATCGCCGGCGCACTGACGCTCACCGCCCTGCTCTTTACCGCGCTCGTGCGTCGTCGCATTCTCGACGCGCCCAAGGCGTGGTCCTTCGTCACGATTCTCGGCCACACCCTCCCGCTCTCCGACGGCTTCTCGGCCGTCGTCTCCGCTCGACCTCCACCAGCAGCGCTCTAGCCTTCATCTTTTTTTCAGACGTAGCCGCTGGGCTTCAGCCCGGCAGGCAACCGGAGGGCTGAAGCCCTCCGACTACGACAAATTTCTGGCCAGAACTCTGTCTATGTGGAGATCTCTCATGTCTGTTCTACGTGTGTTTCGTACGTTTGCTATTGCGGCCGCAGTTCTTGCGGCAGCCACTGCGGCACAGGCCGCGGGTATTACCGGAACGGTGTCTGACGCCACCGGCGCGGCGATTTCGTCGGCGCGCGTGGTGCTGCGTAATCTGGCGACCGGCCAGGAAGTCTCAGTCGCGACCAATGATCAAGGGAAGTACGAGGTCGCGACCACATCGGCCGGCACCTACCTCCTTATGATTCGTCGCGATGGCTTTGCTGAAATCGCGCGCACGATCGTCGTCGTGAATCCGGAACAGTCGATGGATGTGCCGGTGAAGCTGGAGCTAGGTTCGCTCACGACCGAAGTCACCGTGACGGCCGCGCGGTCGGCGCGTGAAGTGCGGCAGATCCCGCTCAACATCGACACGTTGTCGAAGGAGCAGATCGATCAGACCAACCCGCTGTCAACGGGCACGGCCATGACGGCGGCCGCCAATGTGAATCCAGTGGGCGACGGCCCATTCGGCGTGCGTCCGCGCCTGCGTGGCCTCGACTCGACACGACTGCTGGTGCTCGTCGATGGTGAGCGCCTCAACACGGCGCGACTCGCCACGAATCGCGCGGGTGCGGAGGCCGGTCTTGTGGCCACAGACAGCATCGAGCGCATGGAGATTGTGAACGGCGCCGGCACGCTGATGTACGGCTCGGACGCGCTCGGCGGCACGATCAACATCCTCACCAACCAGCCCAACTTCGCCCAGAAGCAGCGTGTGTTCTACGGATTCAATGGCTTCTACAGCACAAACGAAAATGGCCGTCGCGGCACGTTGACGTTCGGCACGGAAGGTCCGCGCGTCTCGATTCGCGCACAGGCCGGCACCGAGCAGTACGACAGCTACACGGCCGGCAAAATCGGCGTGGAAGACACGACCTCGTACTTCACGTCGGGCCAGATCAAGCGCACCGATACGATCGACACGAACTTTGGTTTCAACTTCAAGTCGTTTGCCGATCCCTTCAACGCGCCGTATGTGCGCACGGACGCGTTCGTCCCGAACTCCGGCGCGAAGGCGAACTTCGTGAACGTCGCTGGCCTGGTGAAGCTTGCTGACCGCCAGACGCTGCAGCTGCGCTATCAGCAGCGCAAGGCCAGCGATGTCGGCTTCCCCGACTTTGCGTCGCCGTACTTCTTCAATGCCACCGCACTGCCACAGAGCAACCTCAACCGCGTCTCGGCCCGCTACGAATATCA
This sequence comes from Acidobacteriota bacterium, assembly GCA_947467605.1. GTDB lineage: Bacteria > Acidobacteriota > Vicinamibacteria > Vicinamibacterales > SCN-69-37 > SCUN01. The sequence goes on along the minus strand of CANIII010000011.1, from coordinate 3,669 downwards.
GGCGGTGAACTCATGGCTGCGCAACATCTCTGTGGCCGCGCACTATCAGAAGACTGAGCGCCTTCTCGAAAACACCCTGCCGGTACAGTTCCCGGCGCCATCGGCCGCGTTCTTCCCGATCTCGGTGTTCCGTCTCGACATCCTCTCGGACACGACGCAGAAAGTTACGACGCCTGGCGTGGATGTGCAGGCCGTGTTCGCACCTGCAGCCAACCATCTGGTGACCACGGGTCTCACGATCTATCGCGACAACAGCGCTGATCAGCGCACGACGAACACGACGATGTCGATGCTGGGCCAGGTCGTGCTCGGCTCGCGTGGTCCCGCGGCGGTGGTGTTCCCGACGCCCGTCGTGATGGGCCCGGCGACGATTGCGCACCCGGTGCGCGTGCCGGATGCGTGGCTGCGCGACATCGGCGTGTTTGCGCAAGACGAATGGCGCGTCGCCCCGAACGTGTCGATCATTGCTGGCCTGCGCACGGACTTCTACGTGGTGACGAATCAAGCGACAACCGGTTACGACGTCGCATCGGTCGTCGCAGGCGCGAAGCCGGCTATTGATGCATCGACTCTGCCGAATCCGGCGGGCGCGTCGTACTCGCGCAACTCGCTCACGGGCGACATCGGCATCATCGCCAATCAAGGTGGCACCATCAGCCCGTTTGTGCGCTACGGCCGTAGCTTCCGTCATCCGAATCTGGAAGAGCTCTTCTTCGCAGGTCCGGCGACCGCCGGCAGCATCGTGCCGAACATCAACGTGAAACCAGAGACGGGCAACAACTTCGACGCCGGCGTGAAGTTCCTCGCGGGTCGCGTGTCGGGTGGCGTGTATGGGTTCGTCAACCAGTACAAGAACTTCATCGCGCAGGATCAGGTGATCGCGACCAATTCATCCGGCCCGCTCGCGCAGACGACGAACTTCTCGGATGTGCGCATTGGCGGTGTTGAAGCAAACGCGATGGCGCCGCTCGTATTCAGCCAGGGCGTCGTGACACTGACCGGTTCGGCCGCGTACACGCGCGGCACCGTGCTCAAGGGCACGGATCCGTCCAACAACGTCTCGCTCGCCAACACGCCGGCTGATGACATCACACCGTTCAAGTTCGTGGGCTCGGCGCGCTTCACTGACGTGCACAGCCGGTTCTGGATGGAGTACGGCGTGCGGTCGCAGGCCAAGGTCAGCCGAGTGGCGGAGACGCTGCTCTCGTCGCCGTTTCTGATTCCGCAGGACCTCATGTCGCTCGGCGCGATCACCGTGCAGCGCGCTGCGGCCGGTCTCACGCTGACGCAGGGCCCGCATCGCGCGCGCCTCACGTTTGCGGTCGAGAACCTGACCAACAAGTACTACCGCGAACAGTTCCAGTTCGCCCCGGCGCGCGGCCGCAGCTTCACACTGGGGATTCAGGTAGGGGCGTTCTAGCTACGGGTGAGCAGGTAAGCGGGTGAGCGGGTATAGCGGGTGCTCAGGTGCGCAGGTGCGACGGGTGCGCGGGTGCGCAGGTGCGACGGGTGCGCGGGTGCGCACCTGCTTTCCCGGAGCACTCGGAGCACCGTCGCACCGGCTTACCCGTCGCACCTGCGCACCCGAGCACCCGCTATACCCGCTTACCTGCTTACCCGCTTACCCTTTCCGGACCACCCACGTCGTCATTGACCGCTGCCGATGAACGATCGTGGTCTTGATCGGATCGAGCAGTTGGCCGCCGAGTGAGGCGGTCAGTTGCTCGAGTTGTTCAGGGCTGACCAGATAGCTGTAGTGCGGGTCTGGCAACAGAGTGGATGCCAGCCGCGCGAAGAACATTCCGCCCGGTCGCAGCACCCGCCACATCGCCTGCAGCATCGCCTCGAAATGGGCCTGGTCTCTCGCGAAATGCAGCACGGCGCTTGAGATCACCACATCGCAGGACGCGTCGGCAAACGAGAGGTCTTCGACGGCCTCGACGCGAAAATTCTCTGGCGGCAGCCCTGTCCCCAGCTCCACCGCCAGCTCGCGCACACCGGCCACGGCCACCGGACTAGCGTCTACAGCTGTGACATGACAGCCCATTTTCATCAGATAGAAGAGATTTCGCCCCGAGCCACACCCGGCGTCCAGCACGCGGTCCGAGGCAACGATCCGGCCTTTGAGGAGCTGGTCGAAGAGGTAGATGTCGATCTGGCCGAAGGTGGCGGGAAGGTCAATCACGGTAGACTATTGTGGCTGATGTCTACGCGTCTCCTCTCCGCCGCACTCCTGATTCTCGTTGCCTCGGGCGCCAGCGCCTGCGGCAGCACGGTGACCTCACCCACGGCGGCGACGACGACCGCGTTCGCGTTTTCGAGCCGCATTCAGGAGAATGGGTCGGCCTGGCGGTCGTTCACGGTGGCCACGGCCGGTTCGGTCACGTTGCAGCTGACGTCGGTCACGCAGGGCGATGCGGTTCTGGAGCTCGGGCTCGGCACTGTGAACGGTACGAACTGTGTGATCTCGCAGAGTATTCAAACGGCACCGAACGCCACGGCGAGCTCGCCGCAGATCACGGCCAACCTCGGCGTGGGCACCTACTGCGTGCGCGTCAAGGACGTCGGCATTCTGACAACGATCGTGGACTTCAACGTCGTCGTCATCATCCCGGTGTAACCGGCGCAGACATGTCGCGCCGCAGCCAGGCGCGCGCGAACTGCCAGTCTCGTTCAATCGTTCTCGTCGTCAGCTCCCCGCCCATCACCTCGGCAATTTCCTCTGTGGTGAGTCCGCCAAAGAACTTCAGCTCGACCACTTTCGCCTGACGCGGAAACTCCTTCGCGAACTGATCGAGTGAGTCTTCCAGACGGACCATTGCCGGGTCGGTTTCCCATCCCAGGTTGTCGAGATTGACGTCGCTCAACTGCGCATCGGGCCCGCCGCGTTTGAGAGCCATGCGCTGGCGTGCGTGATCCACGAGGATGCGGCGCATGATGCCAGCCGTCATCGCGATGAAGTGTGAACGGCTCTGCCAGCTCACGCGATCCAGACGCTGCACCTGCAGGTAGGCTTCGTGCACCAGTTCGGTAGCCTGGAGCGGACGCGCGCGCTCGTGGCTCAGGTATGAGGCGGCGAGGCGTCGCAGGTCGCGATACACCACGGGCGCCACGCGGTCGAGCGCCTGTTCATCGCCGTCCTGCCATTGCTTCAGCCACTCGGTAACGGCTTCGGGAAGCTCCATGAATACCGCCACATCCTATCCTTCATAAAGCGCTGACGGCACCGGGAAACCGACATCGCGATGTTGGCGACGTGGCGTCGCGCGTGAATGCTAGACTGCGCCGGATGTCCCCGGCGGATCCACGCATCACGACGATCTTTTCGCGCGCACTGGAACTCGACGGCGCCGAGCGCGAGTCGTTCCTCGAGAAGGAATGCGCAGGCGATGCGTCGGTTGCTCGCGACGTGCGCGAACTGCTGCGTCACCACGATAGCGCCGGCACCGATCCGTTCTGGCAGTCGTCAGCCATTGAGCATGAACGCGCGGCGCCGGATCCGAGCCTCGGGCAACTCGTCGGCCCGTACCGCATTGAAGCACTGATCGGCAAAGGCGGCATGGGCCGCGTGTATCGCGCTGTGCGCGCCGATGCGGCGTTCGAGAAACACGTCGCGATCAAGCTGATCAACCGCGGCATGGACGCCGATGCGATCGTGGCGCGGTTTCG
>CANIII010000010.1 GCA_947467605.1 Acidobacteriota bacterium | reverse complement strand
ACCCGCGGGTGCACCGGCCGGAGCGCCGCCGCCGAAGCCGGCGCCACCACCACGACCGCCACCCACACCAGCCGTCGCGACGCCAGGCACCGGCACATACGCGCCGCCATCAATCGTCGTCAGCTGCGGCGCTTGCGCCATCGGCTGCAGATCGCCACCGTTCAAGATCCCACCGGGGACCATCGTGGGCTGCCCGCCACCACCACGGCCACCGCCGCCAGCGCCCGCCGCGCCAGTTGACGCGCCGATATTGAAGATCGGACCGACGTTGTAGAGCACGCCGAGCGCCTTCTGGTCGTAGCCGTAGAGCACCGGGCTCGTCTTGTCGCCGAGCATTGTCTTCAGCACCGAACCAGGCGCGTAGAGACCATCCGGGTTGTGAATGCCAACGCCCTCGGTGAGCGCCGTGGTGAACGTGCGCGCCGGCGTGCCTTCAGCAATCAGGACGCCGCCCTCGTTCATGAACTTCACGAGTTCCTTGAGGCCGTCCTTGCCGAGACCGCCGCGCGTGTCGTCGGTGGTACCCGGCGAGGTGGCGATGTTCGGCGTGATCGGTGTGCCCTTGTACGGAATCGGATCACCGGCCGGGATGCCTTCGCTCGTGATGTCCACGCCGCCCGTCTGCGGATAGAGGATCACGTCGTACTTCGCCTTCAGGTTGCCCTTACGGACTTCGTTGTCGCCGATGTAGTCGTACGGCACCTTCAGGTGATCGAACGCGAGACGCCACCAACCTTCGTCCTGCGTGCTCTGCCACGAGTGGATGTAACCGATACGCGGCACGCTGACCGCGTGCATGGGCACCGTCGGCGCAGCATCGGTCGCCCACGCGAGCAGACCCAGTTGACGAATCTGCGGTTCAACGGCTGCGCGCGCAGCGCCCGTGATCACGAATGCGCCGGCCGTGAAGTGATGGCCTCCCATGTCGAACGCCTGCTCGGCGACCTGCATCTTCAGGGCCTTGTTCGCGAACGCAAACGTTGCGAGCGTGTTGTCGGCCACGTTGTCGATGATGATCGTTGCGCCCGTGCCCGCGATCGTGCCGGGGACAGTGATTTCAGCGGCGGTCACGAGTGACATCGGCTTGTCGAAGATCGTCTTGTCATCCACGCGCACCGTCGTCACATTGCGCAGCGCCGGGCTGTACCAGCCAGTGTCGTCATACGGACGCGGGTTGCTCGCCGGGTACCACTGCACGCCCATCAGCATTTCCACAACGCCGCCGTACGGCTGGTCGAGGCGCACGATGTAGTCGCCGGGCTGCACGTCGGTGTTGCCGATCTTGAACGCTGCGGTCGCCGTGTGCACTTCCACGCCGTCACGTTTCACGAAATTCATGAACTCGGCGGCTTCAACGCGGCGGCGCTGTTTGGCCGGGACGACGTAGGCGTAGGGCGCTTCGTTGCGGCCCTTCTCGACCATCTGCTTGTTCTTCGCGTAGTAGTTCTCGAGGAACTTCTCTTTGTTCTTCGCGACCGTGTTGAGCGTGATCAGGAGCGCCGACTGCTGCATGTTGATGTTGGAACGGCCGCTCCACTTCACGTCGCCCGGATTTGGATCCGAACGGTACCACTCGCGCGAGTTCGCCGGCGTGGTGCCACCACCGCCACCGCCGCCACGATTGCCGCCGCCGGCGCCAGCCGGACGTGCAGCGGCTGCGGCATTCGCCGCCGCCGTGCCGATGACCTTGCCGGTGGAGTCCGTCACGCCGTTACCGCCGCCGTAGCTCTGCGTTTCGTAGAACCGGCCGATCGAGTTGTGCGTGACGCCGATCCAGAACATGTAGTTCGGGACCCAGCCGTCGTAGTAGTTGTAGGTCCAGACACCGGGGACGCCGCGCTTGGTCATCTCCATGATTTCGTTCTCTGCCAACCACCACCACTCGTTGGTCTGAATGGGCGCGATGTTCGGGTTGTATGGGCCCGTGCCGGTCGAGACGTAGAGCAGGTTCACTGATTCGTGCAGGTCGTGGAACACCGTCGGGTGCAGATCGAGGAACGACTTCAACATGTTGTTGGTGAGCGCGAGGCCCTTGCCGATGCCGTCGCGGTTGTTGTCGTGCTGCACGTAGTGGCCCCAGTAGGCCAGACCCGGTGCGCGCTGCCCCGCCTGCTGTGCGCGCTGGTTGTCGACCTGCTTTTCGCGGCCGTCAACTTCTGACGCCGGCGTGATCACCGTGATGATGTTGTTGCGGATCTCTTTGATGAACGGCGTCTCTTCGATCACGAGGCGATAGGCGAGTTCTGTCAGCATTTCCGGGCTGCCGGTTTCCGGCGTGTGGATGCTGCCGCTCGCGTAGTAGATCGGCTTGCCCGTGGCGATGAGCTGCTTGGCGACCGCATCGTTCGTCTTGCGCGGGTCCGTGAGGCGCGCGGTGATGTCTTTGTACTTCGCCAGATTCGCGATCGTCGCTTCGTCGGCGATGGCCATCGCGTACATCTCGCGGCCCTCTTCCGTCTTGCCGATCGACCACAGCTTTACGCGCTTCGACGCTTTTTCAAGCGCCTGATAGTAGCGAATGATGTCCTTGTGGTACGTGAGCTGGTTGTTCTCACCAGGCACATAGCCGAGGAACTTCAGCGGCGACGGAATGTTCGGATCATTCGGCACCGGCATGTGATCGATCAGTTCCGTGAGAATGCGCTTGTCGGGCGTGCTCTCGAGGATCTTCTTCGTGTACTCGGCGTCGATCTTCTGTCCGCCTGCACCCGCTGACGCGGGCTTCGGCGAGACTGCCTGGCTCGCCGGAGCGCCGGCAGGCGCGGAGGCGGCCGGAGCGGTGGGTTTGGCCTGGTACGCGATCAGCGCAGTCGCGCTCAAGGCAATAGCCGTCGTGACGCTCACCGCGATCCAACCGCGGAGCGAACGACGAGTGGTCGTAGTTGTCATAGGGGAATCCTCCAGAGAAACCGGTGACATATTACAGTGAAGGGCGTGTGGACTGTGGATTCGATCGAAGAGGCCTGCCTGCGCTCGCGCGGCGGCTCGCACGGCTCGTGGCCGTGGACGCGCAAGATGCTCGCGAAGGCGGACGAACAGTTCCGGGGAGTATGGTCGGAACGCTCGATCACCTGCGACGCCGCCCTCGACATCCTCCTGCCTTCACACGCCGGCGAGCCCTGCAAAGGCGACCAACTGACCCTCGTCGGCGATCACGGCGCCACCGTCCGCGACGCCGCGGCCACGCTCACGACGCTCGGCGACGCTTATGAAAGAAACAACCCGTCATGCGCGGAACGCATCGGCTTTGCCGTTGATGCGCCCTTCACCCGCATCATCATCGCCACGGCTCCACTCGACTGGGAGGAATATGCGAGAGTCGCGCCCGTCGCCGGGGGACTCTACTGCATCGATGGATTCCACCGACTTGTGGCATGGGCGAAAGCGGGCAGGCTGACTGGAGAGGTGAGGCTCGATATCTGGTTAGCTGGCTAGTGGCTATCTGGCTATTGGATCGGGTGATCTGGCTATCTGGTTATTGGATCGGCTGATCGGGCAATCGCTAATTCGCTAATTCGCTAATTCATCAATTAGCGTGTTCCCCCATTGAGCTTGAGGTCGAGGATCTTCTTCTGCCCCGGAGCGATTTCGATCTCTGTCGATGCGGCCACAAGGTCACGCAGGAACGTCAGACTTCGCAAGTCGCCTTGTTCGAGTTCCGTGACGGCCGCAATGCGATACGTGCCCGCCGGCAATGGCGAGAACACATAGCGTCCGGTGGCATCCGGGCGGACGGACTTGATGCGGCGCGAATTCCACACCCAATAGCGCTCATCGCTCGGCAACGCGATCACGAAGTAGTCGGAGCCGGGGTTGCCGTCCGCGAGCACGATGCGACCACCGAGTTCAGTCGGTGTATCCGTGAACGTGACGGTGACCGGCGGCAATGTCTGACCGGCATTGATCTCGACCGGCAGATCCGTCACATCGCGATCACCGAGCATCACGCTCGACAGCGTCCACGCGGGCTCACCCGGCTTCGCAGTCGTACGCACAGCGCCGGCGACTCGGAATGCGCCCGGCATCACACCGTCGACGACGAACGCATCACCCGTGACGGTGCCGATTCGCGGCGCGACACTGCGCCCGAACTGCGTGACTGGCGCCAGCGACAACGCAATCGTCGCGGGATCCGGTGGCTTGAGCCCGCTGCCAGAGAAGACAATGCGTCCCGCGATCGTCGCGGCCGGCTGCAGTTCGACGCGCACGCCGTTGAGGTCGGCACCGCCGAGCGTGAACGTCGTCTCACCAGCCAACGCGGGCCCGGTCGTCGTCCGCGCACTCAGCACGTAGTCACCGGGCGTGAGATTGGGATAGTCGATGACGGCGCCGGTCCTCGACGGGGAAAACGTCGTAATCCCGAGTGTCTGAACCGCGGTCTTGTGCATCAACTCCAGACTCATCGTCGGCAACGGGTCGGGTCCGACGATGACGCCGTGCACACTGGCGCGCGGTTCCAGCTTCACATGCAACTCGATCCCCGTGCGTTCCTCTCCCGGCGCGAGGCGAACGCGTGTCGAGGCGAGCGGGTCGGTCGTGTCGCCGTAGAACACCATGGCGTAGTTCATCGGCGGCGACATCGCGCCAGTCGGAGCCGCAGGCGCATCGGTGCTGATCGCGCGTGACGCGCGTGTCGCGGCGCCGCCAAACACGTCACGCAGTTGCGCGTCGGTCAGCAGGTGGACGCTCTCCTGACCGCGAGGAAAGAACGGCGACATGCCGACGATGTACTCATCCGCAGCCAGGCCGTAGAAACGAAAGATGCCGCGGTCGTCGGTCTGAGGAAACGCGGAGCCGGATCGCACCACGAGCTCGATGTCGGTGTTCCCGCCAAGACGCGTGACCACGCGATACGCCGTCACGGAGGCACCAACCATCGGCCGCCCCTTTTCATCGACCACACGTCCCTGGATCACGGCCCCGCGCGCCATATGCAACACGACGTTCTCGACGCGATCGCCGTCCTTCACCGTGAGGCCCGCACCCGGACGACCCGCGTGCTTCGCGCCGTACTCGCCCGTTGCAAATCCGGCACGCTCAGCGCGGATCGTGTACCGCGCCGCTGGAAGATTCGCGGCGACGAACGCACCCTTGTCATCGGTCAACGCAATGCGATTCGCGCGCGCGTCGCCTTCGAACGTCACCGACGCGCGTCGCACCGGCTTGTTCTCATCGTCAACAACGACGCCGGACACGAGCGCGGTACCCGTTGCCGCGACGGCGGGCGTGTCGCGCACGGGTGCGGCCGGTGCCTGCGGCGCGACGGTCTGCGCCGTGAGCACAGCTGAAGCGGCGAACGCGCACAGGAGTGAGAGCGCGCGCGTCACTTGATCTTCTCCAGCTTCAGATTTTCGTGACTCGTCTCGCCATCTCGCACCGTGACCTGCCTGGATTGTTTTGCGAGTTTCGCGAGCGTCGCCGGATCCTGCCAGTCGAATGCGGTCTCATCCGCGACGGCGATCATGTAGTAGCTGCCGTCAACGAGCGTCTTGGTGCTGAATTTGCCTTCGTGATTCACGCGCGCCGCGTCCATGCGCGGCGACACGCGGCCGTACTCGGTCCACAGATCCTGATCGACAGGAAACACGAGCACGGTTGACGAGAGCGCCGGTTGATCGTCCGCGCCATACACGTCGCCTTCGATCCTCGCGGGCCTGTCACTGAGGGTGACCACGATGTCGGTGACATCGTTCGTGCCGAGCGCGAGCGGCGCATCAATGATGTTGTGGCCCTGCCAGACGACGCTCTTTAGATACCAGCCCGCTGGTGGATTGACGCGCACATAGTAGTCGCCGGGCAACACGCTCGCGGACGCGAACGACTCGCCGTCGGCGCCCGGCACCACACGCGGCGGATTCCGCGAGACATACCCGTTCGCATGATCGAGCGTGATCGCAAACGGGTTCCATGCCTTGCCATCCGGTCGGACGCTCGCACCGGCATACTCGATGCGCCCGCTCACGCGCGGGCCCGGCTTCAACGTGAGCTGCAGATCCTTCACTGGCGCGTTCGACACGGCCACCCGCTGCGTCACGTGCCACAACGGCTCCGTCGGCAACGCCGACGCACCGCCGGGACGCTCGCGATCGTTGGCCATGACGTACGCGTTCGCGCCTGATGACGCAATCCCGAGCAGGCCGCCGGGCGCCAGTGGCGTACGCACGACGCGAATGACGTAGTCGCCCGGCGGCACGCCGTAGAAGGTGAATCGCCCGGCACTGTCTGTGGCGGCCGTCGCCACGTCGAAGAGCGGAAAACTCTCGAGGCTGGCAGACATGAGGTGCAACACGAGATTCGCCGCGCTGCCTTCCGGCATCGTCAGCGTGCCCGACACGGGATAGGTCGTCGTGAGTCGCAGCATCATGTCGATGCCGATGCGCTCCTGACCCGATGCGATCGTGAATGACGCGGCGCCGACGACGCCGGCAAACGACGGCGGCACCGCGAGCCAAGGCGCGTCGCTCGGCGGCGTGGACGCGACGCCGAGCACGGAACGCACGAACGATGTCCCGTTGCGCCCGAGAACGCCGGCGTCGAAGTCGAATGACATCGGCGCCGTACCTTCGCCGGTCATGGTGCGGAGCCACTCCTGAGGTGCTCCGCCGGGCGGGAATGTCATCGCGCCTGACATCACTGTCGCGGGCACGAACACGGTGTACTCGCCCGGGCGGACGCCGCTGATCCGATACACGCCGCGATCGTCCGTGCGAGCGCTACCGGCAAACACCATCTGGCGTGTGCCCGACACGAGCGTGCGACGCACGGCGCGCACTTCGATGTCGACGAGCGGCTCGCCAAGTTCATCGACGATGGTGCCCGACAGCGCGCCGAGCTTCCACATCGTGATGTTCGTGTTGCCTTTGCGATCGTGCTCCGCGATCGACACCGGATAGCCAGCGCCATCGACGCGGCGTTTGCCGACGCTGCTGTCGACCCAACCCATCTTCGTGGCCAGCACGTTGTAGAGACCCGGTTCGAGTCGATCGAAGAAATACCGGCCGTCATCGTCGGTGAGCACGCGCGTTGTCGAGAGGTTCGAGCCGCGCGCGGATTGCAGCGAGACCACAGCGGCGGCCACCGGCGCACCGGCCGGATCGAGCACGCGGCCGAAGATCAGCGCATCGGCAGCCGGCGGCGGTGGAGATGCCGGAGGCGTTTGAGCGCCTTGCAGCAAGAGCGCGCAGAGGAACAGGAGCCCCATGATCCGAGCGCTATCGTACAGGAGCTTTGACTCGGTTGACCGTCGCTACTTGATGATCTGACCGGGCTTTGCCGGAGCCGGTGGAGGCTCAGGTTCTTTCCACGCATCGGGACGACGCTTGCCACCCCAGCCCCAATAGACGGGCTCTTCTTTCTTCACTTCGACCGGCTTGGTCGGCACGGCAACGTAGACCGGAACGTACACGGGCTGCGCGTATTCGACCTGGTGGCGCGGCGCCTGCACGTCGACCTTCTGCGTCACGGTCTGCTGCACGACTACGGGCGGCGGCTGCCGCTGCGTGGGCGATGGGGTGTAGATCTGCTCCTGATTCGGCTCGTCATTCGGCTCGTTCGGGGCGAGCGCGCTCGGACGTTCCGGAGCCGGCCGGGCGGCGTCTCTCGCCGGGCGACCCGTCTTGATCATGGCGACGAGCACGGTGTCGCTGAGGCCCTGCGCCTTCAGCGAACGGATGTCGTCCGCATTGAGCGTGAACCTCGATCCGTCGGTTTCTATGAGCGCCACGAGCACCGCGTCGCTGAGGCCCTCGTGCGAGAGGGCAATCAAGTCCTTGACGGACACCGCGAAGGCCCGGGATGCCGCCGGCCCCAAGAACAGGACGGCCACGATGGTGGGCACGACAAGCGATCGGCAAAAGCGCATATGTGAGTGTGCTTGCAACAGTGGTGCCCGGTCAGTCTGTCCCGGTGAGAGTACGCAGTGTCCTGTGGATGAGGCCGATAGTGGAATAGACCCCGGGTACGGGGTTTGCTGCCTTACCATTTGGGAGACGGTTGTCATGGGCGGAAAACTCACCATCGCAGGACTGATCGGGCTCGGATGCATCGCGGCGGCCGCCGGTGGCGGCTATGTCGCGTTGCGGTCGAACGCGGCCGACCTGCGCCCGGCGCCTGTGAGCGAGCCCGACCCGGCCACCGCGGCGACTCCCGCCACAGAAGCGGCCCCGTCGGCCACGCCAAAATCGACGCCGACGGCTCCTCCACTGGTCGCTAAGCCCGAACCAGCCCCGGCAGCGGCCCGATCGCCGCAGATGCCGGTCGCCGACTCACGGAACCTCGCGAACGAGACATCGACACCACAGGCGCCGAGCACGATCAGCGCCGCGCCAACGAACCCCGAGCCACAGCCTGCGCCGAGTGCGCCGACGGCCGTCTCGGCATCAGCACCAGCGGCTCCCGCCCCGCAAACACCAGCGCCGCCCGCACCGAAGTACGACGAGGTCACCGTGACCGCAGACGCGGTGCTCGGTCTGCGCCTCGATTCGACGATTTCGAGTGAGACCGCTCGCGTCGAAGATCGCGTCAACGCGAAGTTGTTGCGCGACGTGCTCGTGGACGGTCGGGTCGCCCTCGCGTCCGGCTCACGCCTCGAGGGTGTCGTGACGGAGGTCAGTCGCGGCGGCAAGTTCAAGGACCGTCCGCGGCTCGGCATCACGTTCAACACGCTCGTGATGGCCGACGGCACGCGCGTGGCGATTCAGACGGATACGATTTTCCGCGAAGGTGAATCCCCGACGGGCCAGGCCAACGCGAAGGTCGGCGGCAGTGCCGTCGTCGGCGCGATTCTCGGCGCGATGCTTGGTGGCAAGAAGGGCGCGATTCTGGGGAGCACGGCCGGCGCCGCAGGTGGCGCCGCGGCCGTGGCCGCGGGTGATCGTGCGGAAGCGGTGATGACGACCGGCACGCAACTCACGGTGCGGCTCACCGCGCCAGTGACAGTGTTGATTGAACGGGAACACGAGCGAGACCACAAATGAAGAAGCTGCTGATCACCTCTGCCATGCTGCTCGTCGCAGCGGTCGCCTTCGCCCAGAAGGAAACGATCGAGGGCATTCGCAATTTCACGAAGGTGGACGCCACCGTCGCGTGCGCCGGCAGCACAGAGCCAGCAGCCATGGCGGAAATCGGCAAGCGCGGCTACAAGACGGTGATCAGCCTGCGCGAGGCTACCGAAACCGGCGCGCTCATCGACGAATCAAACAAAGCGGCGACCGCTGCCGGCATGAAGTTCGTGCATCTGCCGATCAACAGCATGAAGCCCGATGAGGCGGTCGTCGATCGCTATCTGACGGCACTCAAAGACACTTCGAATCAGCCCGTGTTCATCTACTGCGCCAGCGGCAGCCGCGCCGGCGCGTTGTGGCTGATCAAGCGCATGCTCGTCGACGGCTGGCCCGAAGACAAAGCCACGTCCGAAGCCGTGATGATCGGCATGTCGTCACCGACGCTCAAGCAGTTCGCGCTCGACTACGTCGCCAAGCACAAGTAACAAGACCTAGGCGAAGAGTTCTTTTTCTATGGCTTCCGGTGTGTCACCTGAGCCGTAGCGTTTGATGACGTGTCCGTCGGGGCCGACGAGGAACTTGGTGAAGTTCCACTTGATCGACTCTGTGCCGAAGATGCCTTTCTTCTCGGACTTCAGCCACTTGAACAGCGGGTGCGCATCGTCGCCATTCACGTCGACCTTCGCAAACATCGGGAACGTGACGTCGTAGCTCGATTTGCAGAAGGCAGCGATCTCTGCCTCTGTTCCTGATTCCTGCGCGCCGAATTGATTGCAGGGAAACCCGAGCACGACGAGGCCGCGATCCTTGAACTTGCGATACATCGCTTCGAGCCCGACGTACTGCGGCGTGTAGCCACATGCGCTCGCGACGTTCACGATCAACACGGTCTTGCCGGCGAATTCAGACAGAGAACGAACAACGCCATGGATGTCCGTGGCGGTAAATGCCGAGAGGTCTTCCGTCATTGATCTTTCCAGGCCCACCAATCGAGCTTCTTTGGATTGGGCTTTGGTGTTTCGGCGAAGTACACCGCACAGCGAAACACATAGAGCAGGCAGCGATCCTGCGTCATCCCGCGCAGCTGATTGCTGCGCTCGTAGAGCTTTTGCGGACTGCGTCCCTTGAGGTCCGTGATTTGGCCGATGCCGATGCGGCGCAGATCCGCCGCGATCGATGGACCGACACCAGGGATCCGTTGGAGTTCGTCTTTATGTGAGGCCTTAGTCTTCGAGATCGCCATCGGGCCGGCCCACGAATTCATCCGATGGTTCCTCGGCTGGAGCGTCGAGCACCTCGGTCGCCGCCTCAATGTTCTCGTCGTCAACAATCACCTGGATACCGCCCGTGAGCCCCATCGCCGGTTGAATGCCGCCGCAATCGTCGCGCGTCATGGCGCTTTGGATGCCCGCCGCTTCGAGCGCCGACATCGCCATTTCCGCTTCGATTTCGTTACTGAATGTCCGCAAGATGGCCATGGGGATCTCCCGTGCTGAACCGCGGAGGCCCGCGGCTACTTCTTCGACAATCGTAGCAGTGTCACGGCCGCGCGTTTGGCCTGAATGGCCAGTGAACTGAGGTCGGCGTGCTCGGCCGGCGAGTGGTCGTCGCCGCCCTTCATACCGACGGCGTCAATGACGCTCTTGACCTGCCCACCGATGAACGACACATCGGCGGCGCCAGCGCGGTCAGGGCTGACAGCGGTGACGGTGCCCAGGCCGAGATCTTCGCTTGCCTTGTTGAACGTGGCGAGTAGCGCGTCATTGCCCGTGGTCGGAGACAGCGGTGGGTAGCCTTCGCCGAATGTGATGGTGGCGGACGTCGTGGCCGACTGCGCCGACTTCACGATAGCCTCCATGGCCGCCCGGGTCTTCGTGAACTGCTCCACCGTCAGCGCGCGCATGTCGCCGGTGACGACGGCCTCGGCGGCGATGACGTTGGTCTTGCCGAACGACTTCACCGTAGCGGTCTTGCTGTCGAACTCCGCGGTGGTGCCGCCGCCGATCACGCCGGGATTGAACGTGAGGTGCGGCTCGCTGCCGAGCTTCTCGCGAAACGTGTTGAGAATTCTCGCGGCCTCGAAGATGGCGCCATTGCCGGCGTCGGCGGTGAAGACCTGCGACGAATGTCCGGTCTTCGACTTGACGCGCAGTTCCCAGCTCTGAATGCCGCGCCGCGCCGACACCGCGTGCGCGATGTTGCTGTCGCCGTTCTCGAATCCGATCGCGTACGTCGCGCCCTTCGCGGCATCCACGAGCGCCGCGCGCGCGATCGACAGTGGCCGGCCGCCATCTTCTTCGTCGCCCGTCATGACGACAACGATGTTCATGGACGTGAGCGCACCGGTGGCCTTCAGCGCCTTGAGCGCCTGAAGGATGACGACGTCGCCGCCCTTCATGTCGATGATGCCAGGACCGCTCGCGACGTCGCCCGTACCGCGTGTGAATTTCTGGAATGGACTGTCGAGTTCAAACACCGTGTCGAGATGGCCGATGAGCAGCACGCGCGGCCCTGAGCCGGGATGATCAGCGACGAGGTGACCCGCGCGTTGAAACGCGGCGCCGTCGATCCAGGTGGTCTTGAAGCCGAGCGCGTCGAACTCCGTTTTGAAGAGCTGCCCCACCGCGCGCACGCCCGCGAGATTCCCTGTGCCGCTGTTGATGTTGACGGCTTTCTCGAGCAGCGCGACGGCTTCGGTGTGGTGGTCGTCGATGAACTTGGCGAGCGCGCGTTCGTCCGGCGAAACACCGCCGGCCTGCGCGAGAACGTTGACGACAAACAGGGCGGCGAGCGGAAGAGACAGCCTCATCCGCCGAACGTTATCACCAGAGCGGAGACCGGGCGCTGCGGGCGCCAGCTGGGAATGCCCTGAAAATCAGCGCTCTACAGTTTCGATGAAACAGCCCCAGTGCGGGCCGGCGGTGACGACGAGCATCCACTTCCCGGGTGAAGGCAGTTCGAGCCGCGTGATGTAGAAGCGCTTCTCCTTCTCGACCGGGACGTTGGCGCTTCGCGCAGATCTGTCCTTTTCGAGGACGCGCGCGGGCGCCTGCGCGTCCAGCCGGACCATACGGAGGCTGAAGACAGGGACCTCTCCGCGCGCGCCATACCGAAGCCGATGTGGCGTCCAGAAGAGCTCCTGCTGGAGCCAGCCGCGGAACTTGCCGCCTTCAAAGTCACCCGACCGGAGCCAGCCGCCCTGGTCGACGTCGACGCAACGTCGTTCCGGAGTGCCGGGAAATTCGCCGTCGATCAGTTGAGACGGACCGCTGGCCGCTACGCTGTCTTGCGGCCAGGTGCGGCCTTCTGCTTCAGCCTCGGCAACGGTGCGCGGCATGACATCAGACGCGCGCGCGGCACGCCCCGTCGTAGATGGTTGCGAAATGATGAGCAGTCGATTCAGCTCGTCGGCCCACTGCGCCACCGATGTGTACGTCGCTCCACTGGTGCGGGCACCGGCCGGAATCACCGCAGACCACCCAAGTCGCACTCGCTTGATTTCCTTTTCCAGCATCGCGCGATCGGCATCACTCGCAAAGTCCTCTGCGGCATTCACGACCGTCAGAGGGACTCTGACCCATGCGATGTTGGGGCTCGGATCAAGCGCGCTAGATGCGCCGACCGTCTCCACAGACGGCACGCTGGCGATCGGCATGAGCGCGGACATGAAATCGGAATAGCGTTCGCCCCACAGCCACGTGTGCCGACCGCCCATCGCCGTGCCCATGATGAGCGCAGCGTGATTGACACCGAGCCCGTCGGTCAGCAACTTGCGCTGCAGATCGACGATGTCCTGATCGCCGTAGCGCGGAAACCGGGTACCGGGGCCATCACCGGGCTTGCTCGACCCACCGTGGCCGAGGCTGTCAGGCAGAATTATGAAGTATCTCGTCGCGTCGAGCAGTTGCCCAGGCCCGAAGAGCTCGCCCGCAAAACCCGTCACGAGGAACTGCTCACCGGTCTTTCCCTCGCCATGCAGGATCAGCACAGCATTGTCGACTGCACCGTTCAGCCTCCGGTGGGGCGCGCCGAGCGTGCGGTAGTGCAAACGCACGTCCGACATGCGCTCACCTGAGCGGAACACGTAGTCATGAACAACGTAGTCGCCTTCGGTCGCGACGGATGCCGCCGAACGTGCGGGCTCCTGCTCAGCCCGGAGAGTGAGCAGCATAAGCACGAACGCAGCAACGGTAAGCCGAGCCATGTTGGGAGATCGCTGGCAGGCTAGCACGCGAGGCGCAGCGCGCCCGCGGTCGCGTGAAAAGTTACAGGGCCGTCACAATCGCGCCGCGCCGGTTAGCGCTGCGAGTCTTTCAGGAGCTGGAGCAGGTGTTCCCTCCAGACGGCCGCGAGGGTATGGGTGCCATGGCCATTCGTCTTGTCGCTCTCGGGGATCACGATGGCGCGGCCGCGCTTCACGCGTGTGATCTCTTTCTCGAGCACGGGAATGTCGGGCGGGTTCACGATGTCGTCGGCGGTGTTGACGGCGATGAGCGGCGCGACGATCTTCTCGAGCCCTGGTGCCGGGTCGTAGTCGCGTGACGATTCGTATTGGTAGAGGATGTCGTTCGCGTCGGCGTTGCGCATGGAGCTGACGAGCGCGGCTTCCATCACACGATCTGCGTCGGCGAGCGTGGGCGCGGCCTGGTAGCGTTTGGCGGGATTGCCGCCGACCAGCCAGATCATCTGCTCGACCGTGCGCAACGAGGCCGGCTGCGTCTTGTACTCGCCGCCCATCCATGTGGGGTCGTTTCGGATCGCATCGATGATGAGTCGCCGCCACACGCGGTTGCGGCCGGAGATCTGGCCCGGCACGCTCGCGAGCGGCATCAGGGCGTCCATGAATGTCGGGAACTGCTCGCCCCACAACCACGTCTGCATGCCGCCCATCGACGTGCCCATGACGAGCCGCGCGTGATTCACGCCGAGCCCGTCCACGAGCAGTGTGTGCTGCAGATCCACCATGTCGAGGTAGCCGTAGTGCGGAAACTTGGCGTGGAGGCCGTCGCTCGGCTTGCTCGATCCGCCGTGGCCAATGCCATCAGGCAAGACGATGAAGAACTTCGTCGCGTCGAGCGGCTGCCCGGGCCCAAAGAGTTCGCCTGAAAAACTGCGTGTGATGAACTGCGCGCCCGTCCCGCCGGTGCCGTGCATGACGAGCACCGCGTTAGTGACGACGCCGCTCGCGTCTTTCTTCGGCGCACCGAGCGTGCGGTAGTGGAGGCGGACGTCGGCGAGCGATTCGCCTGAACGGAAGGTGTGGTTGCGAACGGTGAAGTTGCCCTCGGTGACGGGGGGCGCCGGTGTTTGCGGTGTTTGCGCAGAGGCTGAGAGGATCAGCGTCGCGACCGCCAGAGCGACGAATCCTGCGCGCGCCAGAATTGACTGCTTTCCAGCGCGCGCGGGTCCGTCCGTTCTCACGGTGTTTCTACTTGAGGTGCTTGCCGACGAGCTTGGTCATCTCGAACATGTTGACGACGGCCTTGCCGCCGAACACGGCCTTGAGCTTGTCATCGGCCTTGATGTTGCGCTTGTTCTTCGGATCCTGCAGGTTGTGCTTCTTGATGTACGCCCACAGCTTCTTGGTCACTTCCGTGCGCGGCATCGGGTTGGCGCCGATCACTTCAGCGAGTGCCGGACCGATGTTCATGGGCTTCATGAACGCGGCATTGGCCTTCTTCGCGGGCTTCGCGGCTTTCGTGGCTTTCTTGGCAGTTTTCTTTACAGCGGCTTTCTTGGCCATTGGACATGCTCCTCAAAAAAAGAACGAACGACGGCTTATCTTAGTACCAATCTCCGGCGATTTTCCTATGAAAATCGGCGCAAAGGCCTGTTTTTCCCTAGGAGACGGCCTATTTCGGCCACAACCAACCGAAGGTTCCCCCGAGGAGACAGCCGTAAATGAAGCCGTCCAGCATGGAAATTAGCGTCGTGGCCCAACTGCGGCGGTACCACACCGAGAACTGCGGAAGTGCCATCGCGTAGCAGGCAAACCCGACCGTCGCCGCCAAACGGAACACCTGAGGATACGTCGCGCCCCGGGGGAGCGCGATGCCCGTGACGTACGCCACCACAAAAGACACGACGATCGAGTACGCGAACCACTTTCCCAGCGTGGCGCCCATGAACGACGCATTGGGCGGCATCACCGTGAAGATGACGTTGGGGCCCTTCTCGATGCGCGCCTTGTGTTCCGCCGAGCCCAGTTCCTTCATCGACCCTGGCCGCGGCATGCAGTAGTCGCCAGGCGGGATGTTGAACGGCCGCAACGCCGCCATGACGTCATCCTGCTTCGGCACGGCCTTGACGTCGTTCGCGTGGTACCCAAACACCATGTGAATCAACGAGCTGGCGACAAACACGAGCGCGGCAGAGATCAGAATCGGAAGCCACAACGAGAACGCAGACACCATAGGACGCTCCTCCCAAAGGGGCCCAGTCTACTCCTTGGGAGTCATTTCCGGCGCAGAGGCCCACGTGTCTTGCGCATCAGGATCTCGTCGTAGCCGGAGATCACGTAGTCGCGCAACACGCCAACGCGCTCATAGCCCAGACGCGCATAGAACTTCTGCGCGCCAGGGTTGAACGACGACACGCACAGGAACACGTTCGGGCTCTGCTGCTGAATATGAATCTCCGACCAGCCAAGTAGCGCCGCACCGAGGCCACCGCCGCGACGATCGGCGCGCACACAAATGGTTTGCACGTAGCCATTCGTGAGTCCGCGCAGATCGAGAATGATGAACGCGGCGATGCCGTCCGCGTCGCGAACGAGATGCACTTCCTTCACAGGGTCGCTGATGACCGGCACGAGCCCTTCAGCCGTGCGTTGTAGCGTGATCCACGGTTCGGATGACGCCATCATGCGCGCGCACTCTTGCACATCATTCGCATCGCCGAGCGGCTCGACGTGAAGGTCGGGCGGATGGAGGTACATCAACGCTTCTCCGCGATCAGTACCGTCGAGATTGGGAAACTGCGCGGGAATGAATGACGCGTTCAGGAGGAACCCGCCCTTGTCGAGCACGCGCGCAGATGCGCGATGCCGCGGATGACAGAGCGCGAAGACGCGCGTGACTCCGAGCGATGCGGCCAAAGACGTCACCGCCTGCAGCGTCTCCGTGGCGTAGCCGTGGCCCCACGCGTCCTTGGCCAACACGTAGCCAACGGCCGCTGATGTCGCGGACTCAAACATCAGCCCCGTACTGCCGAGTAGCTGACCGGTGTCCTTCGACTCGATCAGCAGCGGCCCGGCTGACCAGCGATCCCATTCGCTGTCACTGAACCGCACGAAGCCCTGCGTATCGGCGATCGACTGATGACGCGGCCAACCGAGATAGCGCGTGACGTCGGGATCGGCGGAGTACCGCGCGAAGATCTCGGAAGAGTCCGACAGCTCTGGACGGCGATATCGCAGACGGGCAGATTCGATCGGACTCAGGCTATTTCGCTCCCTGGTATGGCCGCAGATTCCAGTCGAGGAAGGTCCACACGCGGTTCCAGGAATCGCGCTGTTCAGGCGTGTTGGTCGGCGTGTAGAACGCCACGTCGGTTGCCAGCCCCTGCCGGAGGTATTGCCGATCAAACAGATGCCCGCCAAGTGGGGCCTCGTAGATCTTCGTCTCAGCGGTGAAGGGCTTGCGGGCGCGGAGTGCGTCAACCAGCTGTGCGGCTTCTTCGTAGACGACGTCCGCGTCGTTCTTGGTGATGTGCACCAGCAGCGGCACGTCGATGTTGTCAATCTGATAGATCGGCGAGCGACGCTTGTACTCATCGTGTTTCTGTTGCGGCAGTCCGCCGTAGCGATTCTGCGGATCGATCTGCGCTTTGCGCTGCTCGACGCCGTTCCAAGCCAGGCGCTGAAAGAGATTCGTCACCGGCACGAGCGCCGCCACGGCCTTGAACATCTTCGTCTCACGTTCGGCGGCCAGCAGTGTGATCATGCCGCCGTGGCTCCAGCCAATGATGCCGACGCGATCAATGTCCACGATCGGCATCGTCTTCAAATACTCCGTCGCCGACGTCACGTCGTCTACTTCCTCGCCACCGTAGTCGATTGCGTCGTAGTGTTCGGCGCCATAGCCGTAGCTGCCGCGGTACTCAGGAGCGATCACGACGTAGCCGCGCTTCACGGCTTCCTGCACGTAGGGGATGTAGTACTCGTAGACGTGGCCGCGGATGTCGGGATGGACCCACACGAGCGCGGGATGTCCCTTCGGGCCGCGCGGCTGTAGCGGAGAGAACACAAATGCCGGCACGGTGAAGCCACCTGCCTTGCTCTTGTAGGTGATCTTCTCCATCTTCATGATGCCGGCGCTGCCCTTGCGCCAAGTTTCGTCGGTCGCTTTCTGTTGCTCGACCTCGCGATCACGCGCGGCTTTGATCTGCTCGGGCGTTTGGGGTCCGCGGCCCTGGCCCTGACCCGCCGGCGCAGCGCCTTGTGCAGCACCTGCGCCCTGCCCGCGTGCCTGGCCCGCGACGGGCGGCGCCTGCTGCTGCGGTGGCGGCGTTTGCACCGGGGTCTGTGTGGAAACAAATGACGCGAGAAGAGATGCGATCACTACGCGAAACATGCGAAAGCTCCTGTCTGTGCTCGGTGAAAGGCTACTGCTTCTTCAGGACCAGCGTCAGCTCTTTTCGTTCGCTGTCGCTCACCGTCTCGGCCGCGAGTCTCACGCCGTCAGCATTCCAGTGGGTGTCATCGTCCAGATACAGACGTCGCCCTGTCGAGAGTTGTTCGGCTGCGGCCTGGCGAAACACGGGTAGCAGGTTAACGACGGAGATGCCGGCAGCGCGGAGCTTCTCTTCGAGCACGTTGAGATAGAGCGCGGATGGCTCAGCGGGCGGATTGGCCAGCAACGGTGCGTAGACGGTGTGCTTCTCGGGCACCAGCACCATCCGGAATTCGAGCCCTCGCGCCGCCAACGCGTCGCGCATCGTCAACATCCCCGACAGATCAAATGCGTGAGCCTTGCGGAAGTTCGCGATCTCTGACGGGAGGAACAGCATCCGTGACCCGCCGCGCAACGACGCCGCCACCACGTTGCCGCCGTAGTCGTCGGGCAGCGCACCCTCGCGCTCGAGTCGCTTGTAGAAACCCTGCGACAGGATCGTGAGCGGGCAGATATCCCAGAAACCCTTCCACACTTTTGCGGCGACGCTCGCCGCTCGAAACACGCGTTCATTGGCAATCAGTGGCTGCGTGTACACGAGGGATGACGATGGCAGGTCCTCCCGCTCGAGGTATTCGTAGAGCACCACACCGCGTGAGATGCGCAATTGGTCGACGAGCGGCAGCAAGTGTCGGAGGTCGATCGGCAGCGACGCCGCATTGAACGTCGGTCGTCCTGTCTCGCGCTCCAATTCGACCGCGAGCGTCTCGTTGTCGCTCACACCGGACCCGACGCCAAACGAGTCGCCGATGATGATCGCCTTGTACACGGTGCTGTCGGTTGCGCCCGGGTTCTTCCTGAACCCCGCGCGATCGACGGTGAAAGTCTCGCGTCGATAGGCACGCCAATCGGGCCGATTGGCGAGTGCCGCCAGGTCGCCGAACGAGTCTTCGTTCTCGTAGTGCGCGTTCGGCGTGAAGTGCCCGGCGCCGATCGGATAGCGCGTCACCACTTCCCACGCGCGAAACGCCACCCACTCGGCCGGCAGCGCGTGGGCCGCAACGTCGAGCACCATCACCATCGCGATCACGAGAGGGATGACGCGGCCGAGCGACAGGCGGGTGCCGGTGATCATCAAGGCAGTGTAGCGCTAACATGTTCGCCATGTTCACGCCCACACCCGCCGACAAATTCACGTTTGGTCTCTGGACGGTCGGCCATCGCGGCCGCGATCCATTTGGTGAGGCCACGCGCGAGGCGATCAACCCCGTGACGATCGTGCGGCGGCTCGCCGAACTCGGCGCCTACGGCGTCAACTTCCACGACAACGACCTGGTGCCGATCGATGCCTCCGTGATTGAACGTGATCACATCGTCGGCGAGTTTCGACGCGCGCTGACTGAGACCGGCATGCGCGTGCCAATGGCGACGACGAACCTGTTTAGTGACCCGGCCTTCAAAGATGGCGCCTTCACGTCACACGATCCGAGGGTGCGGGGCTATGCGCTGCAGAAAACGATGCAGGCGATGGACCTGGGCGTGGAGCTCGGCGCAGAGACCTACGTGTTCTGGGGTGGCCGCGAAGGCGCGGAAGTTGACGCCGCCAAAGATCCCATGGATGCGATCAAGCGGTTTCGCGACGCGATCAATTTCCTGTGCGAATACGCGCGCGACCAGAAGTACGCGCTGCGCTTTGCGCTGGAGGCGAAGCCGAATGAGCCCCGCGGCGACATCTACTTTGCCAGCACGCCGGCGTATCTCGCCTTTATCCAGACACTCGACCATCCAGAAATGGTCGGCGTCAATCCCGAGTTCGCGCATGAGCAGATGGCCGGCCTCAACTTCTACCACGTCGTCGCACAGGCACTCGAGTCGGGCAAGTTGTTTCACATCGACCTCAACGATCAGAAACCCGGCCGATTTGATCAGGATCTGCGTTTTGGATCAGAGTCGCTGAAGACGTTGTTCTTCGTCGTGAAGCTGCTTGAGGAGTCGGGCTACAGCGGACCGCGCCATTTTGACGCGCACGCGTACCGGAGCGAGAACACCGACGGCGTGTGGGACTTTGCCCGCGGATGCATGCGCACCTACCTGATCCTGAAAGACAAAGCGCGGCAGTTTGCTGAGGACGACGAGATCCAGTCGCTACTCGCAGAGATTCGAGGCGCGGACGAGCGATTGCCTGCGTACGACCGCGGCGTCGCGACCCATCTCAAGGGATTTGTGTTTGATCGCGCAGCGCTGGCGTCGCGTCCGCTACCGTACGAACGGCTGGATCAACTGGTCATCGAACTATTGATGGGGGTACGAACGGGTAAGCGGGTAAGCGGGTGAACCGGTATAGCAGGTGCTCGGGTGCGGAGGTGCGACGGGTAAGCAGGTGCGTCTACCTGCGCACCCGATTTACCTGCGCACCTGAGCACCCGCTATACCGGTTCACCTGCTTACCCGCTCACCCGTCCCTGGGCTGCCCTGAGCGCGGCGCCGAGGCACGCGGAGTTTCTGACATCGCGTCGTTCGACGGGCACGCCGAACACTTCCGACATTACTTTGAGCACGTCGGGATTGCCTGATGCACCGCCCGTGGCCACAAGGCGCGTGATCTTCACACCCATCCAGGCGGAATAGCGCTTCATGGCCGTCATCTGGGCTTCGACGACGGCGCGGACGTTTCTCGCGACGTCGTGCTCGTCGAGATTGAATCGCTGAACCCCAGCGACGGGAATCGGCGGCGTAATCTCGGGTACGAAGTACGGCAACATCCGCGCGCCGTTGTTTCCGGGGGGCGTTGAGCGGAGGGCCTCGGAGAAACCCTGCCAGTCGAGACCGTACATGTCGCGCACGGTTTCGCGCGCGAGCGAGCCATTGGCAAATACCGTGATGCCCATGAACCCGCCGCCGGGCGACGCGAACACGTGACCGATGCCATCGGGGCTGACGCGCGGCTGCGACATCACGCCAAAGATTGTGTCGCTCGTTCCGAGAGAGATGGCGACATCACCTTCTCGCTCGAGGCCGACGCCCACGAGACTGCTGGAATTGTCACCCAGCCACGCCACGACCTTGGCGGCGGGCAATCCGAACCGCTCGCGCCACGTCGGCGCCAGCGTGCCGACCACGGTGGACGACGGCACGATGGGCGGCAAGCGATCACGCAGGCCGGGCGCCGTTGCGTCGAGAGCACCCTGATCCCAGTCGCTGGTGCCGAGATGCATCAGACTCATGCCTGAGGCGTCACACACATCGACCGGCGCATCCCGGCCAATCAATCGAGAGGCCAGGAACGAGCTGATGAGATGAATCCGCGCCGTGCGCGCGTACGCGACCGGATCCTGTTTCCAGAACTTGCGAATCTGCGGACCAGAGAAGCGTTCAAAGGCTCGCGAGCCCGTCAGCTGCGCCACGGCATTCGGACCACCGAGCGCAGACGTGATCTCGGCACATTCGACTGACGTGCTGGTGTCCAACCAGATCGGCGAGGTCGGCCGCGAAAATTCGCCGGCCGCATCGAGATAGACCGTGCCGTGCTGCTGCGCAGATCCGGAGATCGCCGCAATGTCGTCGAGGTCAAGACCGCTCTGCGCGAGCGCGGCCAGCCCCAACTCCAGCGCATCGGCCCACATCTGCGGCGGTGCATGCACTACGGCCGGATTGTCGTACGGCAACGCACCGTGACGCGTTCCAAACAGGGGCAGGTCGCGATCGAAATTGACGACGTGCTGGAAGACGATGTGGTCGCCCGGCGCAGCGAGATGCGCGGCGTCGTCATCGACACCGACCGACAACACTTGCAGTGTCAGTCCCTGCGTACTGCAGTCGATGCCAACGTAGAGAGGCACTCAGGACTCCGCGGGTTCCTGCTCGGCAAACGTAATGATGTATCCGTCGGGATCGGTGATCGCAAACTCGGTGACGCCGTACCATTTCTTTTCGAGTGCCATCACGATGTTCACGCGACCCACGAGCTCGGCGTGGAACTGACGAATCCCCACCACGTGGATGAACTGGGTCAGCGTGCCGCCGATCGGGCGATCCTTGAACGCGGGGTACTCCGCGTACGCGAGATCAGCGGCGTTGAGAAAGATCTCGACGTCACCATGCTGCATGGCCGCAAAGACAAACGGTGACTCGTCCGGCACGTGCATGGTCATCGTAAAGCCCAGCACGTCGCGATAGAACGCGACGCTGCGGTCCACGTCGGCGACGATCAGATTCGGCGTCAGTTTCGTAAACGTCACAGCCATCGGCACACCTCGCACATCAGCGCACCACGCATCCGGGCATCCGGAACGCGCCGATCTTTGTAGAGTACGACGTCGCGTCCTTCTTTATGTAATCGCCGACGTACCAGATCGTGCAGTCGTCCACGGGATCCACGGCAGTCTGTGTGTAGTCTTCCCACCGCAATGTATTGGTCTGCACGCCTTCGCCGTCCACCAGTACGGCTTCTTTGAGCGTCAGCTGATTCAGTGGATCCTTCGCGAGACGACCGGCAAAACGCTGTCCGGCAAAGTTTGGTGTTCCGCCGAATGAGTAGCCGATGCCGATGTTGCCGAACTTGTCGATCGCCGGGCTCGCCATCCATCGAAAGCTCGGGCCCGCATTCACCGGCGCCGACGGTGCGTACGTCCCGTGCTGCTTCAGCGACACGGCGCGACTCTTGGCGTCGATGCCGAGTTCGTACCACCGCACACCGCCACCGCCAGCTGAGGTATTGACGGAGTGCACCGCTACGAGCGTCTCAACGTTGTTGATCCGTCGATACACCACGCGCGCCATCAACTTGTCGCCCTGTGCGTCGAGGCGTCGGTCCGCGCCCGGCTGCGGCACGCAGTTGGTCAATTGGCCATCGCAGAGGTAGTGATACGGCGCCACCGCAATCTTCGTCGGCCCCGTAGCGATCGTTCTCGCCGGGTCCGACCAGTCCACCTTGAACTGCCACGCGTAGATCCCGTCGTCTTCAAACTTGCCGCTGAGTTGCTCGGCTCCCGCAGCAATCATGACATTCGGCGCACCAGCCGGCGGCATCGTCTTGCCATCGATGTCGGCGTTGTTCAGGAAGTTCACGTTCTCTACGATCAGACATTGCTCGCGCGCGGGCTGCCCCTTCAACATCTTGTCGCGCTCAACCACACACGCGTGCTTCTGCGTCGCCACGTTTTCGGAAATCCGATTGTCACCGGTGCTCGACGGCACGTAGTAGCCGTCGGTCCAGATCGCGGGCCGCGGGTAGTCGGGAAAGAGCGCGCGCAGATATTCGTAGCGGTAGTACGAACCCATGGGGTCGCTGCTCGTGCTGATCGCGTAACACATGCCATACGGACCTTGCGGTGGCGGCGGCCCAGCCGGACGACCGCCGGCGGGCGGTTGGCCGCTACGCGCCGGTGGCGTCACGGGCGCGGCATTGGGATCCGGCGGTGGCGGAACAAACAGCGGCGCCGCGGCGCCCGGCTGTCCGGCGACGCCGGGCACACTGAACGTTGCGGGGTCGCCGCCGTGCGGAATCGCCGGCTGATCCGGGCGCACAGGCCCACGCTGAAACAGCGGCAGCACGAAGAGCCACCGGTCGGCGATCTGGTCGTAGCGAACAACCGCATCGCCACTGAGACGCGCCTCGCACTGGCCGCCCTGCCCCTTGAACAATGTGTTTGTGGCGACCGGCCCGTAGAGCACCTTTCCCGTCTTCGAGAAGATGGCCATCCGCGAGTTGACGATTTGCACCACGTGATTGGGCCCGACGGCGAGCGAGTTGTCAGACGGATTGCGCAGTGTCGCCGTACCTTGCGGCCCCGTGAAGCCCACGCCGAGCCCATCGAAGCTGGCCGCCAGCGTGATGCCCGGCTTGGTCCCCATCGTCGTCTGCTCGGCCTTCGCAGCACCAGCGGGCACGGTGATCACCGGCGGCACGATTGGCGCCTGCGGATTCTGCCCGGCCTCGTCGTCGTCACCACTCCCCGGCGACAGACCGATTGCGCGCTCATGTGCGGGACGGTCGAGCGCGCGGTGCACGGTGCCCTCGTGGCGGATCCAGGACACGAGACCGACGACGGTCAGGACGACAAGAACGACTGGTTGTGGTCGGCGCATGCGTTACTTCCGCGCGCGAATCGTGACGCGATAGCTGTTTTCGCCGTTGAGATTCACGAGCGCCACAAACACGCGGCCGTCTTGCGTGCGACCGATCGTGCCCGACTGCGACACGGCAGACACTTCGTAGCCGACCGGCAAGATGATCGTGTTGCGGAGGCCGCGCACCGTGCGCTGAAACACGAGGTCGCCGTTCTCAACGCGGTATGTACCGTCGTTGATCACGCCGGTGAGGCGAAGATGCGCGCTCTGTTTGTCGTTGGTGATCGGCACGTCGAGCGCGACCGACGCGGAGTCGCCACGCTTGGTGGCCGTAAGGACCTTGGCTGTATCGAGGTCCACGACCTTGAGATCGTTCACCGCCATGTAATCGAGCTGGCTCAGCGTCGCACTCGTGCCCTTCCGCGTGTCGCTGTACGTCTGCTCAACGTTGATCTTGCCGGTCTCCGGCGCATCGAGTGTGTAGAGCGTCTTCATGTCGTCGAAGAACATGTCTGTGAACGTGCTCGGCGGAAACGCCACCGACGTCTTATGTGCATGCACCGTCAAGTTGTTCGACGCACCGCTGGGGCTGGCAAACGAGAGCTTCAACTGCCCGGTCGCTGTCGTCGACAGCTGTGCGGCGACGTTGGCTGACGTAAACGCATAGCCCTTCGGGAGCACCACGCCGAGGCGGTAGCCGGCGAGGCTGCGCACCCACACCAGGTCCTCGCCGTTCATCTGATACGTGCGCGCATCCTTATAGGTCTTATAGATCAGCACGCGGCCAACGCCGCCCTGCGGAATCGGCGAGTTGAGCGTGGCTTTGATCGCGTGATCACCATTCGGCTGCTCCTCGTACGTGAACTTTAGCGGCTGCCCCGTGCGCGGATCGAACACCGAGAGGTTCGTGCCTTCGCTGCCGGCGCGCGTCGCGTTCGAGATCGTCGTCGCGCCCACGGTGGCGCTCTCAAGAAAGTACGTGATCGCAAACTGCTCGGTGCCGGGCGCCAGAATTTCGTATTGGGTGTAGGCCTCCTGCGAGAAGAGGCCACGCGATGGCGCGGCGGCAATCAGCGACTGATCATCGGGATTCATCCGGCCGCCAGGAAACGCGACACCCTGTTGTGCGCCACCCTGCCGGCCCTGCCCCTGGCCGCGTCCCGCCGCCTGACCGGCGGCCCCTTGGGGTGCGCCTGTCGACCCCTGCTGAGCCGCCACCCACACCGGGAATGCGGCGATCGACACCACGAGCACGCTGCGACGCACGACACTTGCAAAAGGAGTCTGGGCCATGCGCGAGAGTATAGACCGACGCATACAATAGGCGCCTCACGTGACCGACCGTCCTCCAAACGACACTGACTCGACACGCATGACGCCGGGTCACGAGGCACAGACGATGCTGACCCCAGCGTCGGCGCCGAGTGCGTCACATGGCTGGCTGAGTTCCTCCGGCTCGATTGATCACGGGCGCTTCTCACCGGGCGCCGTCCTCGAAGGTCGCTACCGCATCGTCGGTTTGCTCGGCCGTGGCGGCATGGGCGAGGTGTATCGCGCCGACGACTTGCGTCTCGGTCAACAGGTTGCGATCAAGTTTCTGCCGGCGGGCATCGGCGCAGACACCCTCAAGCTCGCGCAGTTTCACAACGAAGTGCGTATGGCGTGGCAGGTCTCGCATCACAACGTCTGTCGCGTGCACGACATCGGCGAAATAGCGACGAGCGCAGGCGCGCAGCTCTTCATCACGATGGAGTACGTCGACGGCGAAGATCTCGCGGCGTCGCTCAAACGCGCGGGCCGATTTCCCGAGGACAAGGCGCTCAACCTCACCCGGCAGATTTGCGCGGGGCTCGCGGCCGCACACGATCGCGGTGTCATCCATCGCGACCTGAAACCCGCGAACATCATGCTCGACCGCAACGGCCAAGTGCGGTTGATGGACTTCGGCCTCGCGGCGGCTGGCACCGCGGACGACATCCGCGCCGGCACACCGGCCTACATGGCACCGGAGCAATTGCTCGGCCGTGAAGTCACGGCCCGCAGTGACATCTTCGCGCTCGGCCTCGTGCTCTACGAGCTCTTCACGGGCAAACGCGTCTTCACCGCCAAGACGATCGCCGAACTCGTGAATCAGCAGGAAGCCGGCGTCACGACGATGCCGAGCGAGATCGTGAAGGGCCTCGATCCCGCGATCGACAACGCCATCGTATGGTGCCTTGATCGCGATCCATCACAACGGCCGCCGTCGGCACTCGCGTTGTCGGCGGCGCTGCCTGGGAGCGATCCACTGGCAGCCGCGCTCGCCGCGGGCGAAACACCGTCGCCGGCGATGGTGGCGGCGGCCGGCCGTAGTCAGGCAACCGTGACGACCACCGCAGGCGTGCTCTGGCTGTTGGCCACGCTCGTGCTCCTGTTCGTGATGGCCGGTCTCGCCGACCGAACGCTGCTCACCGCGCGCACACCGCTCGATCGCTCGGGGGCCACGCTCTACGATCGCGCGCGCGATCTGGCCCGCGCGCTGCGCTATTCGACGGCCGTCGCCGATCGCGCCTCCGGCTTCGTCGCCGCCAACAACGTGCTCGACTGGATCCATCGCAACAAACCGGCCGATCAGAATCGCCTCCTCGCCGCCGCCGCGCCACCCGGATTGATGTTCTGGTATCGCACCAGCCTCGACGCCTTCGTCCCGGACGGTGAAGTCGTGGGCATGCAGAATCCGTCGCCCAACGGCGAGGGCATGACGATGATGGCGTTTGACACGAACGGCCGGCTCTATCGGCTCGTGCACAACGCCGGACCTGACGAAGCACCGGTCACACCGATGGCATGGCAGGACGTGCTGACGCTTGCCGGCTACAATGCCGCCGCGTTCACCGAGACCGAACCGAAGTGGGCGCCGGCCGTCTACGCCGACACGCGGGCGGCGTTCAGCGGGCGATTACCCGAGTTGCCCGATGTTCAGATCCGGATCGAAGCGGCCGCGGCGGGCGGACGGCTCGCATCATTTCGCGTGATGGGTCCGTGGAACGAAGCCGCCGCACCCACAGGTATCGTCGCGCCATCAACAGGATGGAATCCGACGGCGATGATCGCCACGGTGGCAACGGTGTTGATCGTGCCGGGCTTCATGATGGTCGGCGCGCTGGTCGCGAGACACAATGTGCGGCAAGGCCGCGGCGACCGCGCTGGCGCGACGCGGCTCTTCACCGCAGCGTTCATCATCGCGATTTTCGCCTGGCTGTTTGGGGCGCATCACACGACCGCGGCCGCGCTCGGGGTCGACAATCTCTTCAGCGCCGCGGGCCACAAGCTGTTCGACGCCGGCGTGCTGTGGATCTTCTACCTGGCCGCCGAGCCGCAGGTGCGCCGTGTGTGGCCGCACATCCTGATCACGTGGTCGCGGCTCGTCTCTACCGGCGCACGCGATCCCCTCGTCGGACGCGACATGCTGATCGGCGTGGTATTCGGCGGCGTGATGACCGTCGTGTCTTACCTGCACTACCAAACGCCGTATCTGCTAGGGTTGCCGCCGTTCATTCCGCCAGTGCCGCTGCTCGGCCCTCTCGTCGGCGTGCGCTACGTGTTCTCCGAATTGCTCGTGAAGGTGTCCGGCGCCATGCAGAACGCCATGCTCGGCGTCGTCGGACTCGCATTGCTCCGTATGGTCTTGCGGCGCACGTGGCTGGTCTTCGTTGGCGCAGCCATCATCTTTACGCCGCTCGCTGCGCGCGGCCAGTTTCAGTCGGGCATCGTGTGGCTGGACCTGACGTTCGGCTTCGTGGTGGTCACGGTGATTCTCGGCGTGATCATCCGATTCGGGTTGTTCGCCGGCATGATCGCGTTGTTTACGCACTTCTGGACGTTCACCATGCCGCTCACGCTCTCGTCGGATCGGCAGTACTTTCAGCTCAGCCTCTTCGTGCTCGGAGTCGTCATGGCCATCGCGTGCGTCGGCGTCGTGTTGGCGCGCGGATCGGCCACGACACCGCGACACCTGCGGACTTCACGATAGAGTAACGGCGTCATGCAAGACCTCACCACCGGCCCCGTCACACGCCATCTGATCAAAACGTCGAGCTTCATGCTCGTGACGATGGTCGTGCAGACGATGTACATCCTGGTGGA
The DNA here is from genome assembly GCA_947467605.1 of Acidobacteriota bacterium. Lineage (GTDB taxonomy): Bacteria > Acidobacteriota > Vicinamibacteria > Vicinamibacterales > SCN-69-37 > SCUN01. Next base: position 100,205 of record CANIII010000010.1, on the reverse strand, counting down.
TCTGTATTGGGTTGGCCACCTCGGCACCGATGCGGTGGCGGCGGTCGGCATCGCCGGCAACATCTCGTTCATCGTGCTCGCGCTCACGCAGATGCTTGGCGTTGGCACCACCACCCTGGTCTCGCACGCCGCGGGTCAGAAGGATCACGAGCGCGTCCTACTCGTCTTTAATCAGTCGCAGGTCTTGTCTACACTCGCCGGTCTCGCCCTGCTCATCGTCGGCATGGCGACGCGACGCGCGTACACGGCGTCGGTCGGCGCGGACGCCGCCACCGCGGCGCTGGCCAACGACTATCTGCTCTGGTTCATTCCGGCAATGGCGTTGCAGTTCCTCATGGTGGCCATGGGTGCCGCACTGCGCGGCCTCGGTCAGTTCAAGCCGGGCATGATCGTGTCGACGGCGACGATCGCCATCAACATGGCGCTGGCGCCGGTGCTGATCTTCGGCTGGGGCACCGGCCATCCCATGGGCGTCGCCGGCGCGGCGGTCGCGACGCTCATCTCGATTGTGGTCGGCGTCATTTGGCTCACGACCTACTTTCTCGACAACGATTCGTTCCTGACTTTCACGCCGCGAGACTGGTCGCCGCAACTCGGTCTGTGGAAGAAGATGCTCGGCATCGGTCTCCCCTCGGGCGCCGAGTTCGGATTGATGGCGGTCTATCTCGTGTTCATCTACTCGATCATCAAGCCCTTCGGCGCGGAAGCGCAGGCCGGCTTCGGCATCGGCGGTCGCGTCGTGCAGGCCGGGTTCATGCCCGTCGTTGCGCTGGGATTCGCGGTGGCCCCGGTCGCCGGGCAGAACGTCGGCGCCAAGCTGGGAGCGCGCGTGCGCGAGACCTATCGCAGCGCCGTCATGCTCGTTGTTGTCGTCATGACCCTCTTCGCGGTGTTGTGTCACGTGGCGCCGCAGGCGTTCATCGGCATCTTCTCGAGTGACCCGCGCGTGATCGCGGTAGGCACGGACTACCTGAAGATCGTGTCGTGGAACTACATTGCGTCGGGCGTGATCTTCGTCAACTCCAGCATGTTCCAGGCCCTGGGCAACACCGTTCCGTCGCTGGTCACATCGGCCGTGCGGTTGATCATCGTCGCTGTGCCGGTCGTGTGGCTGTCGCAGCATCCCGGCCTTCAGCTGAACTGGATCTGGTACTTGTCAGTGGCCTCGGTGCTCTTCCAGCTGGCGCTCAGCCTCTGGTTGTTGCGACGTGAACTCACGCGCACACTCGGCGTCGCCAGACCCTCATGACCAAGAATCGCCTGGAAGCCTTCAGCGATGGCGTGATCGCCATCATCATCACGATCATGGTGCTGGAGCTGCGGCCGCCGCATGGCAGTTCGTGGCACGAGCTCCGAGAGCTCACGCCGAAATTTGCGGCGTACATCTTGAGCTACATCTATCTGGGCATCTACTGGAACAACCACCATCACCTGATGCACACGGTCGAACGCGTCGACGGCGCCATCATGTGGGCCAATCTCCACCTGCTGTTCTGGTTGTCGGTGGTGCCGTTCACGACGGCATGGATGGGCGAGTTCCCGGGAACAACGGAACCGGCGATGCTCTACGGGTTCTCGCTGCTGATGGCCGCCCTCGGCTACACAATCCTCGTGCGCACGATCATTGCGGAGCAACTGCAGCACAGCGGCGGCAAGCACTCGAAGCTGCGCGATCTGGTGGGCGCGGACAAGAAAGGACTGGTGTCGCTCGCGATCTACGTCACCGGCGGCGCATTCGCCGTCGTTAACGCGTGGATCGCCTACGCGCTCTTCGCGACGGTCGCCATGATCTGGCTGATTCCGGATCGGCGCATTTCAAAGAACGTCGATAAACCCTAGAGGTAATGGCCGACGCTCATGCAGACGAGCGCGATCACCATCAGCGCGAGTGAGACTTTTTCATACGTGGCCACGGTCTGCTGGCACTTCGCGGCCTGTGAGAGGAGCGCACTCTTCTCGGCGCCATCGGCCATCGGGCCGGCTTTCTCCATGATGGCCGCCACTTTCTTCGCGTTGCGACCGACGACGGCACCACCGATGATGGTGACAAGAATGCCGGCGAGACCGCCCGTGCCAAACACGCGGCCCGCCATCGAGCCGCTGATGACCGGATCAAAACCGCTGGTGAAGTGCCAGTAGAGGTAGATGCCGGTCAGCGCGGTCAGACCACTGACACTCGATATGAACGCCGAGTAGCCGCGCCGACCGACGGCGGCCATCACCTGGCCACCGGCACCGCGCGCGTCCTGAATGGCGGGCACGATGAAGAGCGTGATCGCGGTGGTCGCACCGACCAGAATGGCCGCGAGCAGGATGTGCAAGACACGTAGTGTGAGAAATGCGCTCATCGCGTGAACTCCTCTTGAAGCCAGCTGTTGATCTCGCCAAGAGCGGCTCGCACCGCGCTTGGTCCCGTTGATTGCGGCGTCAGCCGCGCGGCCACGGCCGCCTCGGGCGTGACGGCCGCGAAGATCGTGTCATCGAACTCTGTGCTGTAGCGCCGCCAGTCGTCGAGCGTCATGGACGAATAGTCGCGGCCGCCCTGATACAGATCGCGCGCGATCTTGCCCGACACTTCATGCGCGGTGCGGAACGGCATGCCTTTGTGCACGAGGTAGTCGGCGACTTCTGTGGCGAGCAGCAGACCTGACGCCGCCGTGCGCGTCACGTCGGGACGCAGAGTGAGCGTGCGCACGACCGTCGCCGTCGTCCGCGCGCAGCCAATCACCGTGTCTTCCGCTTCAAACGCGATCGCTTTGTCTTCCTGCAGATCCTTGTTGTACCCAAGCGGCAGGCCTTTCATCGTCATGAGCCAGCCCGAGAGCAGGCCGCCGACCTTGCCCGACTTGCCGCGCACGAGTTCCAGCGGATCCGGATTCTTCTTCTGCGGCATCAGGCTTGATCCGGTCGCGACCGAGTCGTGAAGTTCGAAGAAACCAAACTCCTCGCTCGTCCACAGGATCACGTCTTCCGCCAGGCGCGACAGATGCACCATGGTCATGGCACAGGCAAAGAGGAATGCCGCCACAAAATCTCGGTCGCCGGAGGTGTCGATGCTGTTGGCGGTGACGCGCGTGAAGCCCAAACGCTCGGCGAGAAAGACCGTGTCGATGTCGTACGCGGTGCCGGCAATCGCACCGGAGCCGAGCGGCATCAGATCCGCTTCGTGACGCGCGGCTTCGAAGCGCTCGCAATCGCGGCGAAAGACCTGCGCGTGTGACAGCCACACATGCGCAACGAGCACCGGCTGCGCACGGCGCAGATGCGTGTAGGACGGCATCACCGCCTGACCGGCGCTTTCGGCCTGACCGGCAAGCGCAGCCACAAGACCGGCGAGGGTTTTCTGAATCTCCGGCACGCGACGGCGCAGATACAGTCGAAAATCCAACGACACCTGCTCGTTGCGCGACCGACCGGTATGCAGGCGCTTGCCCGTCTCGCCAATGCGCGCGATCAGTTCGCGCTCCACAAACGAGTGCACATCTTCATCGTCGGCGCGATCAATCAGTGCCGCGTTCGCGCGCACCGCCAGGCGAATGTCCTCGAGCCCGCGCGTGATGGCGTCCACGTCCGTTGGCGAGAGCACGCCGGCCTTGCCGAGCGCGCGCGCCCAGGCATCACTGCCAGTGATGTCATCGTCGAGCAGGCGTTTGTCGACCGGGAGCGACTTGCCGTACGCGAACACATCGGCGTCTGGCGCCGCCTCAAATCGACCCGACCACAAACTACCGGACATCGGTCACTACCTCGCACGTGCCGTGCTGCACGCGAATTGTCTCTGCGCCCGTCACCGGCGCCGTCCCCAGACGCTGTTGCCGCGCCTGATAGGCCGCACCGAGCACCACGCTGCCGGCCACACCTTGCGCGACCGCGATCGTGTCGAGACTGGTCAACAACTCCACCAAGTCCATCTCGACACCGTTGATCTTCACCGGTACGCCGGCGCGAAACTCGATCGCGACCACGAACGGCGATGCACCGGCGGTCACGCGCATCGAAGATGATTCCCCATCGGGGGCCGTGCGGGCAAACGGGATGCCGCGCTCGCGCGCGTAGGCTTCCATCGTGGTGGATGACAAGTCCCAGGTTGCAGCCACGTCAATGACCTGAATGCCTGCGTCGATCGACGTGACGGCAGCAGCAAGAGCGGCGCGATCGGCGGCCCGGGTCGCCGCGTGAGCCACCGTGCGCGTGCCTTCAATCTGCGCGATCTCGACCAGCGCATGCGCGATCAACGGCCACGCCAGTGCAGACAGCACAGCCGTGGAATCAATGTCGATGGCACCGGCCTGAATGGCCGGCAACAGATGATGGCGCGCGAACACGTCGCGTCGATCCAGCACGTGGGCGCGAATGGCACCGCTGCCGATCGCACGCACGCGGATGCCGTCGAGCGATTCCGGTTGGCCGAGATCCACGGTCACCGTCACCACATCGACCTGCCGTTGTTCGCGCAACCACGGAATGGCCACCGCAGACGCGGGGCCGCCGGAATAGGCCAAGACGATGCGGTCCATCAGGCGCCTTTCACCATCGCGGTCAATTTCTGCTCCATGGCCATCGCGTTGTCGAGGCCGCGACACACCAAGAGGATGGTGTCATCGCCCGCCAACGTGCCGGCGACTTCCGTCATTTTCGTTCGATCGATCAGCACGGCAAGTCCATTCGCCTGGCCCGGATCCGTGCGCACGACGATCAAGCCATCCACGCGCTCGAACGATCGCACAAGCGCGGTGACGGCCTTGCGCATCTGCTCGCCAAACACCGCGCCACTGCGCTCGGCACCGGGCCGCACATAGGCCCCATCGCCGGCGCGCTTCACGAGGCCCATCTGGCCCAGATCGCGCGAGAGTGTGGCCTGCGTGACGTTGATGCCCCGGCCCTGCAGCTGTTCGCGCAGAGCTTCCTGAGACGTCACCGCATCCTTATCTATGAGTTCGAGAATCTGGGATTGCCGCCATGCCTTCATAACTATTCACCGACCGAGCACGATTATACATGGCATGCATACGACAAGTACCGAAAACACGTACGATTTCGTTGACGACCATGTATGCAATCTGTATATTTAGTATCGTCAATGCATAGTTATCCACGCAAGATTCGTGTCGGAGTGGCAGGAGCTACCGGCTATGCCGGTCAGGAGCTTATGGCCCTGCTGTCCCGGCATCCGAATGTCGAGATCGTCGCCGGCATGTCGTCGAGTGCCGACTCGGCGGCCCGGCCGTTGCCCCGCCTTGCGCGGGTCTGGAATGGCCAGCTCGAGCCGCTCGATATTGCGAAGCTTGGTGCCACGACGGATGTGACCTTCCTGGCTCTGCCGGAAAAGGCCGCCGCGGAAGTGGCGCCGCCGCTGCTCGCGGCCGGGGTGCGTGTCATTGATCTGTCGGGAGCATTTCGTATTCGCGACAACGCGGATCGCGCGCACTGGTATCCGGCAACGCCGTCTCTTCCGGCCGGCACCGCGTACGGTCTGGTGGAGCACTACGCGCACGACATCGCCAAAGCGCAGATGATCGCGTGCCCGGGCTGCTATCCGACGGCGGCGTTGCTCTCGCTGCTGCCGCTCTCGAAAGCCGGCCTGCTCGATCATGACGCCGGCATCGTGATCGACGCGAAGTCGGGCATCTCCGGCGCCGGTCGCACGTCGAATGACCGCACGCACTTTTCCGAGAATCACGGGTCGGTGTCGGCGTACGGCGTGCTTGGTCATCGGCATGTCGCGGAGATGCAGCAGGAACTCGGCACCGAAGTCACGTTCGTGCCGCACCTCGTGCCGCTTGATCGCGGCATTCTCGAGACGATTTACGTCAAGACGAAGCCGCGCGTCGCTGCCGAGCAGATCGCCGACGCGATGGAAGCCTGTTACGCCGATGCGCCGTTTGTGCGGCTGACAGGCGATGCCCTGCCCGAGATCAAGCACGTCGCGTGGACCAACTTCTGCGACATCGGCTGGAAGTTCGACGCCGCCAGCCGCCGCCTCGTGCTCGTGGCCGTGATCGACAACCTCGTGAAGGGCGCAGCGGGACAGGCGATTCAGAATTTCAACCTGATCCACGATCTCGATGAACGGACCGCCCTGCTGTGAACGTGATCGTCCTGAAACTCGGTGGCGAGTTGATCGAGGCGCTCGACGCACGCACGGCGATGGCCGCGCGCATCGCGGCGCTCGCCTCCCACACACCGTTAATCGTCGTGCACGGGGGCGGCAAAGCGATTGACGCCGAGCTCGCCCGCCGCGGCATCACGCCGAAGAAAGTCGACGGGCTGCGCATCACCGACGCCGACACGCTCGATGCGGTGGTCGCCGTCATTGCGGGCTCGACCAATACTGCACTCGTGGCATCGCTCGTCGCCACCGGTGTGCAGGCCGTCGGACTCACCGGTGTGGACGCCGGCTGCGGCCGCGCAACGCGCGTGGCGCCCATCACGTCCACCAAAGGCGAGGTCGTCAGCCTCGGTCTGGTGGGTGATCCCACCGCGGCCAACCCCGCGCTGTTCGACACACTCGTTTCGGCCGGCTACGTGCCGGTCGTGGCCTGCCTTGGAGTTGACGACGCGGGACAGGTGCTCAACGTGAACGCTGACGTGATTGCGTGTCGCATTGCGGCCGCCGTCGGCGCGAACGAACTGATCATTGCCGGCACAACGGCCGGTGTGTTCGACGCGAACGGCGCCACGATCCCGATGCTCGACACGGACGGCATGAACGCGATGATCGCGAGTGGCGCCGCCAACGCGGGCATGGTGGCCAAACTGAATGCCTGCCGCACCGCTCTCGACGCGGGCGTCTCGGCAATAAAGATCGTGGACGGCAAAGATTTGATGACAGGGACGACGTTGGTCGCAGGAGTACGCGCGTGACGACACACACGATGACTGAGGTCCAGGGCCTCGAAGCGGAACACGTTCTTCAGGTCTACAAGCGCGCAAACGTCGTGTTCGAACGCGGCGAAGGCGTGCGCCTGTTCGACTCGAACGGCCGCGCATATCTCGACTTCATCTCCGGCGTGGGCGTCTGCTCGCTCGGTCACGGTCACGCGAAACTCGCCGCAGCCATTGCCGACCAGGCAAAGACGCTGCTCCACACGTCGAACCTCTTCTATCACCCGCTGCAAGGCGAGCTCGCGACCCGGCTCGCGGCGCTCACCGGTCTCGACCGCGCGTTTTTCTGCAACAGCGGTGCCGAAGCGATCGAAGCGTGCCTGAAGTTCTCGCGTCGGTTCTGGCAGGGCGCGCGCACGAAATACGTCGCGTTCAATCACTCGTTCCACGGCCGCACAATGGGCGCGCTGTCGGTCACCTGGGACAGCCACTACCGCGGCCCCTTCATGCCGCTGATCCCGAACGTGGTCTTCGTCGACGCGAACGATCCGGCCGCGCTCGCCGCCGCCGTTGACGACACGACCGCCGCCATCATCGTCGAACCGATCCAGGGCGAAGGCGGCGTGCGGAATATCTCGGCGGCCATGGTGGCGGCCATCAATGCGGCGTGTGCGAAGACGGGCGCGTTGCTGATCGCTGACGAGATCCAGTGCGGCTCGGGCCGCACGGGCACGTTCACCTACAGCGCCACGCTTGGGCTCAAGCCGGACCTCATGGCCCTGGCCAAGGCGATGGGCGCCGGCGTGCCGATCGGCGCGGCGATGTTCAGCAACCGGGTCGCGGCCGCAGCGACGCCGGGCGATCACGGCAGCACGTACGGCGGCAATCTGCTCGCCTGCCGCGCGTCGCTGGTGTTTCTCGATGAACTGGGTGTGGCCGGCAGCGGCGGTGTGCTGGACAACGTTCGTCGCGTGTCGGCGCACTTCGACACCAGGCTGGCGGCACTCAAAGCCAAGCACGCGTGCATCGTGGATCTGCGTGGTGCGGGTGTCATTCGTGGCATCGACATCGGCGAAGACGCCGGATGGGTCGTGCCGGCGGCACTCGAACGCGGCTTGCTGATCAATCGCACGTCGACGTCAGTGATTCGCTTGCTGCCGCCCTTCGTGATCACCGAACAGCATATTGATGAAGCCGTGAACATTCTGGACGCGGTACTGCAGGAGAAGAACTAACCATGACCGACCTCGTGATTCGACAGGCCACCGCAGATGATGCGGAAGCGATGTTTGCGCTGATTCAGGCGCACCTTTCGGAGGGTCACCTGCTCCCGCGTGAAATCAACGAGCTCGGGCGTCATGCGGAGCGCTTTCTCGTGGCCTATCTCCCGGCGTCCGAGGGGTCAACGACGGGGGCGCCGGAACTGGTGGCCTGCGCGGAATTGGCGCCGCTGTCGGCACGTGTGGCGGAAGTGCGTTCGCTCGTCGTGAGCCGTGATGTTCGCGGTGTCGGTCTGGCCACGCGGATGGTCAACGAGATTCGGTCGGAAGCCAAGTCGCGCGGCTACGAGACGCTGTGCGCCTTCACGCATGACGCGCGCTTCTTTGTTCGCCAGAACTTCTCGATCGTGCCGCACACGTGGCTGCCGGAGAAGATTGCGACCGACTGCCTCAGCTGCCCGCTGTTCCGGAAGTGCGAGCAGCACGCCATGATGCTGCCGCTCATCGAGATGCCGCGCTACGCGGCCGTGGCCTAGGTTCGATGGCCACCACGCGCACGTTTGTTCCCACAGGCGGCGTCACGTCTCCGCGCGGTTTCCGCGCGAGCGGCGTGCGAGCCGGCATCAAGAAGAATGGCAACCCCGACGTTGCTATCGTCGAAGCCAGCGCGGTCGTTGCGGCGGCGGGCGTATTCACGACGAACAAGGCGCAAGCGGCGCCGGTGCTCGTCTCGCTCGAGCATTTGAAAACGACGGGTGGCCGCGCGCGCGCGGTCGTCGTCAACGCCGGATGTGCGAATGCGTGCACCGGCGGGCAAGGCATGGCCGATGCGCGTGAAATGGCGGCAGTGACCGCGAACGCGCTCGGCTGTGATGTTTCGGAGGTCCTGGTCACGTCGACGGGCGTGATCGGCGTGAATCTGCCGATGGACAAGGTGCGCTCCGGCATTGCCGCGGCGGCAGCCTCGCTCTCGACAGACGGCGCCGAGAGCGCGACGCACGCGATCATGACCACCGATCCGTTTCCGAAATCGTGTGCAGTCACAGCCGGCGCGTTCACGGTTGGCGGCATGTGCAAGGGCTCCGGCATGATCGAGCCGCGCATGGCCACCATGCTGGGCTTCATCACCACCGACGTGAAGATCGCGCCGGATGTGCTGCGGGCCGCGCTCGTGACGGTCACCGACGCGACGTTCAACGCCATCACCGTGGACGGCGAATGCTCCACCAACGACTGTGTCTTCGTGCTGGCGTCCGGCCTGAGCGGCGTGGAAGTCACGAGCGCCGACGATGCAGATTTCATTGGTGCGTTGACGGATGTGTGTGGATTTCTCGCGCGCGAGATCGTGCGCGGCGGTGAAGGCGCCACCAAGTTGGTCACCGTCCATGTCACCGGCGCCGAGACACACAACGACGCGTGGCTCGCGGCACGCACGATCTGCAACTCGCCACTCGTCAAGACGGCGATCCACGGCGGCGACCCGAACTGGGGTCGTCTCGTGGCGGCCGCAGGGCGCTCAGGCGCGGCGTTCGACATCAACACGACGTCGGTCGACATCGGCGGCATTCGGCTCTTCGTGAAAGGCGTGCCGCACGATGATCTTGCGCCGCGCGCGGCCGAGGCCCTGATGCAGAAAGAGATCACCATCACGGTGGACCTCGGCCTCGGTGGCAATCACGCGGCGACGATGTGGACGTGCGATTTCAGCGCGGAATACGTGAAGATCAACGCGGAGTACCGAACGTGAGCAAAGTGATGACCGATCCTCAGGTGCGTTCGTTCAGCCGGGCCAAGGCGCGTGGCATTGCACGCGGTCTGCGCGCCAAAGACTTTCTCTCGGTCCTCGACCTCTCTCACGAAGAGCTGGACGACACGCTGGCTCTGGCCGCGCAGCTCAAGGCCGAGCGCGCACTCGGTCGCACGTCGGTGACGCCGCTCGCGGGTAAACATGTGGCGCTGCTCTTCGACAAGCCGTCGCTGCGCACGAAGAGCACATTCACGATTGCCGTGCGCGAGCTCGGCGGCAACGTCATCGATCCGGCTGCGGATGTGGCGCTGGGCAGCCGCGAAACGGTCACTGATGTGGCCAAGAATCTCGAGCGCTGGGTTGCGGGCGCCATTGTGCGCACGTTTGCGCAGGCGCGCCTCCTGGAGTTTGCCGGCGCCGCCCCGTCGCTGAAGGTCGTCAACGCGCTGACCGATGAGGAACATCCGTGTCAGGCGATCGCCGATGTCCTCACGCTGCGTGAACATCTCGGTGATCTGCGCGGTCGCACAGTGACGTTCGTGGGCGACGGCAACAACGTGGCGGTCTCGCTGGCGCATGCCGCTGTGATGCTCGGCATGTGCGTGCGCGTGGCCTCACCCAAGGGCTACGAGCTGCCCAAGCCGATCATCGCCGAGTGCGCGCGCGTAGCTCGCTGGGGCGGCCTCGTGGAAGTGACCAACGATCCAATCGCCGCGGTCACCGGCGCTGACGCCGTCTACACCGACGTGTGGGCGTCGATGGGTCAGGAAGAGCAGATCGATGCGCGCGAAACGATCTTCGCGGCGTTCCAGGTCAACGAATCGATGATGGATGCGGCCGGGCCCGAGGCCCTGTTCCTGCACTGCCTGCCGGCGCATCGCGGACACGAAGTCACCGATGCGGTGATGGACTCACCGCAGTCGGTCGTGTTCGATCAATCCGAGAATCGGCTGCACGCGCAGAAGGCGTTGCTCGCCAAGTTGTTCACCTAGCCGATATCGTCGGCTCGGCGCCGTTACTCGCCCACGTAGGCCGGCATGTAGATCCGGAACGTCGTGCCGCGCCCGAGTTCGCTCTCCACCACAATGGCGCCGTTCATCTGTTGCACGGTGCCGTACACCATCGCGAGTCCGAGCCCGGTGCCGCGGCCAACACCTTTGGTCGTAAAGAACGGCTCGAACATGCGCGTTTGGGTCGCCAGATCGACGCCACTGCCGGTGTCGATCACTTCGAGAAGCACGTAGGCCCCGTCGCGAATGGTGAGAGCGGCCGCATCAGCGGCGCCGAGGCTGATCGTGCGCACCACAATGGTCAGCCGGCCGCCGGTCGGCATTGCATCGCGTGCGTTCACAGCGAGATTCACGATCACCTGCTCGATCTGTGTCGGGTCGGCCAGAATCTTCGGCACAATCGCGTCCACGCGATCGACGATCTGGATGTGTTCGCCCAGTAATCGCATGAGCATCGGCACGAGCGCCGTGACCAGTTCAGGGAGCGCGACGACGCGTGGCTGCAGCACCTGCTGGCGGCTGAAGGCCAGGAGTTGCCGCGTCAGTGCCGCCGCGCGCTCACCGGCTTTGCGAATTTCCGCCAGGCTGGCACGATGCTCCTCGGCGAGCACGTCGTCGAGATTCGCGGTGTAGCCGAGGATCACCGTGAGCATGTTGTTGAAGTCGTGGGCCACGCCGGCGGCCAGTCGGCCAATCGCTTCCAGCTTCTGCGCTTGTCGCAGGCGCTCTTCGAGCAGTCGTCGCTGGCTCACATCGCGCATCACGATGACGTAGCCGGCCGGCCGCCGGCTGCGCGTCAGCAGGGGGCGAATGACGATGCTGGTCGTGAGCCGGGAGTCGTCTTTGCGGCGCGCCACCGTATCGGGAATATTGGGCTCGCTGCCGCGCGCGGCCTGTAACTGCTCAGCCAGCCACGGCGCGCCGTCGTCGAACAACCGGCTGATCGGGAGGCCAATGGCCTCAGGCGCGGGATAGAGGAATACCTGTGCCGCGCCCGCGTTCCAGCTGGTGATGGAGCCGCCGTCATCGATCGTAATGACGGCATAGTCCTGAAGACTTTCCAGGATGAGTTCGAGGCGGGCGTCGGCTTCACGCTGCTGATGGGCGCGCTCGTCAGCGATGAGTTGCGCGTGGTCGAAGACTTCGGCCGTGTAGCGACAGAGGCGCTCGAGAATCGCCAAGTCGTCTTTCGGAAAGAGTGAGACGCGGCGCTGCATGATGAGCAGGGCGCCCCAGACGCGTGTGGCACCGACAATCGGCACGGCGAGAAAGCGCTCGGCGCCGACCGCGTATTTTTGCAGGCCGGGTTCGAGGTCGAGGATGTCGCCGCTGCCGACCTGGCGGGCCGCCAGGGCGCGGCCGACCGGGCCGTCCAACGTGTCAACGCCGTCACCGCGCCATGACATCTCACTGGCGCCGTCGATCCGCGCCGGGCCCGAGCCGATCACCACGAGTGTCGCTGCGGTGGCCGTACTGCTGGTGGCCGCATGTGCCAGGTCAATCGCGACAAGCCGGTGACGCTCATCGGGTGTGTGCTCGTTGGTCCGACGCAGGAACCGGTACTCCACGCCACGCTGGAGCATGCGGCGCAGACGCGACGGCGGCAAAAGTCCAAGGAAATAAGAGACGAACATCCCCAGGGACAGATAGCGAAGGAGCCGCAACTGATCTGTGAACTGCTGATAGGTCGCCACGTTCGCGCTGAGGACCTGTATCGCGAAGATCAAGACGAACAGGGCCGCGCCAAGGGCCGCAAAATTCAGGCGCCAGGCCGTCAGGCCGCGGTGCCTGCGAGCCGTGGATGCGAGGACGATGGCGGCCAGCGTCTGCGTGATCGCAACAAACGCAAACATGCCGACGCGCAGGCTGACGGGTTTGGGGCTGGGCAGCAGAAACGCACCCAGCGTGGCGACCGCAGCGGTGGTGAGGAGCACGTGCCCCCACCACGCCGGAGCGGCGCGGAAGTGCCGAATGACTCTCAGTAGCAGATACGGGTGAACCAGAAAGGCCAGCAGCGCGACGGCGGCGAGCCACGTATTTCGCTCACCCGCCAGAGATCTGGCGACTGCGAGGGCAATCACAAGGGCAAGCGAAGTGAGACCGAGCCATGCATCGGCCCGGTCCCAGTCACGATCTGCCCCTCGCTTGCGCCCGAACACGCTACTTTGCGGCCGGCGGCTGAACCTTGTTCATCATTGGAATGATGCCTTCGCACATTTTGTCGCACTCACCGGCCCAAATGCAGCCGCAATTGTTCGTGTGGTTGCAGTCGCCGTCCATGCACGATGTCACGAGGCCACATTCACAGAGGCCGAGTCCGCGGCAGGTGCAGTCGAACCTCGCAGCGCGCAGTGACACAGCCGACCGCACCTTCTCGGAGACCTTGACCCACGTCGCGCCAAACGTGCGGGCAGGCGCGGCACCGGTCGCGATCGTCCGGACCTTCTCTTTCTGCAGCGGGTTCGTGAACAGGCGCGCAATGTCCTCGCACACTTCCGGCTTCGGCATGTCTTTCATGAACGACGCCGGGGTGGCCATCGCCATGACATTCGTGATGAACGCGCGCTGATCACCGGTCAGGTTCGGCTCGGTGTCGAGCACGCGCTGCAACTGCACGTGCCAGAGTCGGCTCTGCTCGGCGGCCGGGAGCGCCTGGAAGATGGCCTGACGATACTCCGCCGGATATCCGGCGAGCTCCTCGAGCGTCGTCGTCGTGGCATGCGCGGTTGCCCAGGCATCGGCACGCTGACGGATCGTCCGCTGATCGAGATTCACGGCACCGATGCCCAGGGCACCCAGCACCATCACAGCCATCACACTGCGGCCACGCCGCGACGAAATGAGCGTCCACACTTTTCGCATCACAACCTCCAACAATTAAGATTAGGGACCCTGGGGAGTTCGGTAAGGCTATGTGCCGAGGGGCACCCCGCGCAATGCTTTTCACACCTGTTTTGTTTCTTTTTCAGGTCGCACACGACAGAATGGACGTTCACTCGGCTCGCCTATCTCATGTGGATTGTTCGACTTGCGCTTAACCGACCACTGACATTCATCGTGATGGCCATTGCCATCATGCTGCTGACACCGGTCGCGCTCGTACGGACGCCGACTGACATCTTTCCGAAGATCGACATTCCCGTCATCAGCATGGTGTTCAATTTCGGCGGCTTGTCGCCGACGGACATTGAACAGCGAGTCGCGGGCATCACCGAGCGCTACCTGACGACGACGGTCAACGACATCGAACACATCGAGTCGCAGTCGTACAACGGCATTGCCGTCATCAAGGTCTTCTTTCATCCGTCAGCGAACATTCAGACGGCGCTCGCACAGGTGACGTCCGCCGGCCAGTCGGTCGGCCGCCAGATGCCCGTGGGCTCACCGCCACCGCTCGTCGTGATTTATTCGGCGTCGACCGTGCCGGTCGTGCAGATCGCGCTGATGAGTAACACCCTCAGCGAGCAGCAGCTCTTCGACTCGGGCAACACGTTCATTCGTCAGCAGCTCGCCACGGTGCAAGGCGCCTCGATTCCGCAGCCGTACGGCGGCAAGCAGCGCGCGATTTCCATCGACCTCAATCCCACGGTGCTGCAACAGAACGGCCTGTCGCCGGTCGACATCTCAACAGCGGTCGCCGCGCAAAATCTCGTCACACCGTCCGGCTCGGCGAAATTTGGTTCGACCGAATACCTCGTTGAGCTGAACGGCAGCCCGCAGACCATCGAAGAACTGAACAACATCCCGGTCCGCACCCAGAACGGCGCCACGCTCTACCTGCGCGATGTGGCGCACGTGCGCGACGGCTTCGGTCCGCAGACCAACATCGTCCGCGCCAACGGCCAGCGTGGTGTGCTGATGTCGGTCTACAAGACGGGCAACGCGTCGACGCTCGACATCGTTTCCCGTGTCAAGAGCACCGTCGCCCGCGCCGCCGAGTCGCTCCCGCCGGAATTGCGGGTCACCGCGCTCTTCGACCAGTCGATCTTCGTGCGCGCGGCCGTGAGCGGTGTGGTGCGCGAAGCGCTGATCGCCGCCGCACTGACGGCGATCATGATCCTGATCTTCCTCGGCGACTGGCGGAGCACGATGATCATCGCCGTGTCGATTCCGCTGTCGATCATGGTGTCGCTGATCACGCTGGCCGCGCTCGGCGAGACGATCAACATCATGACGCTCGGCGGCCTGGCACTCGCCGTCGGCATTCTGGTCGACGACGCGTCGGTGACGATTGAGAACATCGATCGCAATCTCGCCATGGGCAAGACCGTGCGCGACGCGATTCTCGACGGCTCCGCGCAAATCGCCGTCCCGGCCTTCGTCTCGACCATCTGCATCTGCATTGTGTTTGTGCCGATGTTCTTCCTCACCGGCGTGGCGCGCTATCTCTTCGTGCCGCTCGCCGAAGCCGTGATCTTCGCGATGCTCGCCTCCTACATCCTCTCGCGCACGCTGGTGCCGACGATGGCGATGTATCTCATCGACGCGAAGCACGCACTGCCCCAACGTGGATTCGAGCGGATGTTCGAGCGGTTCACAAACGGCTACCGCGGCATGCTGGAGACGGCGATGCACTTCCGCCGCACATTCGTGGCGGTCTTCGCGATCTTCTGCCTGATCTCGCTCGGCTTCAGCGCGTACCTCGGCCGCGACTTCTTCCCGCAGGTGGACGCCGGCCAGATCCGCCTGCACCTGCGCGCGCGTTCGGGCCTGCGCATCGAAGAAACCGCCAAGCTGACGGACGAGGTCGAAGACGTCATCAAGAAGATCGTCGCGCCGCACGATCTGGCGACACTGCTCGACAACGTCGGCCTTGCGACCAGCGGCCTGAACCTCAGCCTGAGCAACACGGGCACGATCGGCTCGAGCGATTCGGAAATCCTGGTGCAGCTCACGCCGGAACGCACCACGAAGACCATCGACTACGTCCGGCAACTACGAGCGGCGCTGCCGAATGCGTTCCCCGGCACCGAGTTTTTCTTCCAGCCCGCCGACATCGTGTCGCAGATTCTCAACTTCGGCGCGCCGGCACCCATCGACGTCGCGGTCACCGGCACGAATCAGCGTGCCAACTATGCCTTCGCACAAACACTCGCGCAGCGGCTCCGCAAGATTCCCGGCCTCGTCGACATGCGCGTGCAGCAGCGCTTCGACGCGCCAACCCTGAAGATGACCATCGACCGCTCGCGTGCGCAGGGCGTCGGCATCTCGGCGCGCGACGTGGCGCAAAATGTGCTGCTCACCTTGAGCTCGAGCTTCCAGACCAATCCGCTCTTCTTCGTGGATCCCAAGAACGGCGCCAATTACCCGCTCGCCGTCCAAACGCCGCAGTACCGCATCACGACGATGGACGAGCTCGAGAACACGCCGATCCGTGCTGGCGTCGGTGCGCCGCAGATGCTCTCGAACCTCGTGTCGATGTCGCCCAGCACGCGCGCGGCCACGGCCTCGCACTACAACGCTCAGCCGATGATCAACCTCTACGCGTCGGTCGACGGCCGCGACCTCGGCGCGGTGGCGACGGAAATCGAGCGCGAGACCAAGGCGATGGAGAAAGACCTGCCCAAAGGCAGCACGCTCAACACGCGCGGCCAGATCCTGACGATGCACGATTCCTTTACGGGACTGGCGATCGGACTCGCGGCGGCAATCGTCCTCGCCTACCTGCTGATCGTCGTCAACTTCCAGTCGTGGCTCGACCCGATCATCATCATCAGCGCGCTGCCTGGCGCACTGGCCGGTATCGTGTGGATGCTGCTCTTCACGCACACCACGCTGAGCGTGCCCTCGTTGACCGGCGCGATCATGTGCATGGGTGTAGCCACCGCCAACAGCATTCTCGTGGTGTCGTTTGGCCGCGAGCGCTTGAGCGAAGGCGCGACCAGCCTGGCGGCCGCGATTGACGCCGGCGTCGTGCGTCTGCGGCCCGTGCTGATGACCGCGCTGGCGATGATCATCGGCATGATCCCGATGGCGATCGGCATGGGCGAGGGCGGCGAACAGAACGCGCCGCTTGGCCGCGCGGTCGTCGGCGGTCTCCTGGTCGCAACAGCGGCCACCCTGTTTGTGGTGCCATGCCTCTTTGCGATGGCGCATGGTCGAAAGGAACGCACCTGATGTCTGCGGTCAAATTCTTCGGCGGCCTGCTCGTCGGTGCCGTGGTGCTCGTGGGCCTCGGCTACATGGTCGTGAATCAGCGTAAAGCCGACGACAAGGTGCTCGCCCAGCAAAATGAGGCGGCCTCGGTGCCGGCTGTGAGCGTTGTCCATCCAACGCCGACCTCTCCTGATGACGATGTGGTCGTGCCCGGGTCGACGCAGGCGTTTGCCGAAGCGGGCATTTACGCGCGAACCAGTGGCTATCTGAAAGCGTGGCACGCCGACCTCGGCGCGCGCGTGAAGGCCGGACAGTTGCTGGCCGAGATCGACACGCCAGAAACCGATCTGGAACTGGCGCAGGTGCGTGCCACCCGGCAACAGTTGGCCGCGTCACTCGAACTGGCAAAGTCTTCGGCCGCGCGCTGGGAGGAACTGCGGAAGTCGGACGCGGTGTCGCAACAGGAATTGGACGAGCGCAAGGCCGCCGTCACGCAGCAGCAAGCCACGCTCGCCGCATCAGACGCCAATATCCGTCGCCTGGAAGAACTCGCGTCGTATCGCAAGGTCTACGCGCCGTTCGCCGGCGTGATCACGAAGCGCAATGTCGATACCGGGGCACTCGTGACCGCGGGCAATACCGCACAACAGCAGCTCTTCTATCTCGCACAGACGACGCCGCTGCGCGTCTTCGTGTCGCTGCCGGAAGGCTACGCCGCCGGCGTGAAGCCCGGCCTCGCCGCCTGGCTCGAAGTGCCGCAGTATCCCGGCCGCAAGATTGTCGGCACGGTGACACGCACGGCCGAAGTGATCGACCCGGCGACGCGCACGCTGCTCACGCAGATTGATGTGCCGAATACCGACGCGGCACTGATGCCCGGCGCGTACGTGCAGGTGCACCTGAAGATGACGGTCACCATGGAGCGCCTGCAGATTCCGATCAACACCCTGCTGTTCCGCGCGGAAGGTCTGCGCGTCGCCATCGTCGATTCGCAGAACGCCGTGCACCTGCAGCCGATTTCGATCGGACGCGACTTCGGCACAACGGTGGAAGTACTGCAAGGCCTGTCGGTCACCGACTGGCTCGTGCTCAATCCGTCTGATTCACTCGCAGATAAGCAGACCGTACATCCGCAGCGACCTGCGACCGAGGGCGCCACAAAGAAATGATGATGGCCCCGGTCTCGCGCGCGCGTCGAGTCGTCCTCGCTCTCGCCCTGTTGGGCCTGACGTCGTGCGTCTCGGTGCCCGCGTACCAGAAGCCGGTGATGCCGGCGCCGGCGAATTGGGACACGCCGGAGTCATGGCGTCCGGCAACCCCGGCCGATCAACTGTCGCGCGGCACGTGGTGGACGGTGTTCCGTGACGACGCGCTCAGTGGGCTTGAGGCGCAGGTGATCTCGACCAATGCCACGCTCGCCGGAGCGGCGGCGCGATACGAGCAGGCGCGGGCGTTGTCGTCGGTGGCACTCGCCGGGAATCTCCCCTCGGTCGATGCGAGTGGGTCGCTCACGCAGGAGCGGCCGGCGGGGACGACGATCAAACTCGGCCCCTCGGTGAGCTACGAGGTGGATCTGTTTGGCAAGCGCCAGCTCAATATCTCGGCCGCGCGTCAGACGGAAGCCGGCTCGGCCAATGATCTCGAGAATGTTCGGCTGGTGTTGACCGCCGACCTCGCATCCAACTACTTCACGCTGCGCCGGCTCGATGCGGAGATCGGCGTCCTGACGCAGTCGTTGGAGGTGTTGCAGCGCCAGTTCACACTGATTCAGGCGCGCCATGACGGCGGCCTGACGTCCGGGCTCGACGTGGCGCAGCAGCAGACGTTGATCGAGAGCACACGCACCCAGATCACACTACTTCGCGATCAGCGCGCTGGCGTCGAGCACGCCATGGCGGTGCTGGCTGGCCAGCCGGCGCCGGGATTTCACGTGGCGGTCGCGAAGATGCCGACCACGGTGCCATCGGTCGCAATATCGACACCGACCGATCTGCTCGAGCGGCGACCAGACATCGCATCGGCCGAGCGTGCCGTGGCCTTGGCGAATACGAAGATCGGCATCGCACGCACAGCGTTTTTTCCATCGCTGCAGCTGTTCGGTAGCGGCGGCTTGAAGATGGACTCGATCGCGAAGATCTTTGATGCGCCGAGCTGGGTATGGGCCATCGGATCATCGGTTGCGCAGAACCTGTTTGATGGTGGTTCAAAGAAGGCCAAGCAGCAATTCGCCGACGCGGGATACGACGCCGCCGTTGCCGACTACCGTGCGGCCACGCTTCGCGCCTTCCGCGAGGTGCAAGACAGCCTCACGACGCTTGGCGCGATCGATCAGGCGCGCACGTCGCAATCCGCTGCCGTGACTGCCGCCGAACGTGCGCTCGCGATTGCCAACATCCGGTACGCCGGCGGCATCGCCTCGGCGCTCGATGTGATCTCGTCGCAGCAATCGCTGCTCACCGCACAGCGCACCGCGGTGCAACTCTATGGCGCCCGTTTCGTCACGACCGTCCAGCTGGTGAAGGCGCTCGGCGGCGGATGGCAGTAACGTAGCTCTGAGCCTATCCGTGCCTCTCTCCGACCTGCTGACGCGGGACTTCTCTGCGGCTGCGCGACTGCGCGGCGACCACTACGCCAACATCGGTCGGGTGCGGATCGTGCGCGCCACAACGGACGAAGTGGACGCGATCGCCACAGGATCCGACGAATACCGCGTGCGGCTCACGCGCAGCGGCGACATCCACGTGACGGTCACCGGCGCCTGCGATTGTCCGTACTTCGCTGACAAGTTCCTGCCGTGCAAACACATGTGGGCCGTCCTGCGCGTCGCGGATCGTCGCGGCCTCCTGAAGGGGCCCGCGGATGCGCGTGCGGTGACGGCCACGCTCGAGTTGATCGACATGGACGGCCTGGTCCCCGAACTGCCGGACGCCGTGCTGCCGCCGAAACTCACCCGCACGCCACGCGTGCCCGACGCCGCCGGCGATTTCGTCAACGAGCTCCGTGTCACCGCGGGCACGGGGGCCGCGGCAGCGCCGTTCAGATACGAAGATGCCGAGCTGCTCTACATCTTCGATGTACCGACGACGCTGACGTGGAGCGGAGATCTGGCCGTCGAAGTCATGTGGCGGCGACGAAGGAAGGATGGTGAGTGGACCATCCCCAAGACGGCGCGCATCGCCGCTCGAGAGCTCCATCTGTTTCCGGAATCCGACCGGGACGTGCTCGCGCGACTTGTGGGCGCGACGCCAACCGTGGCACCGACATGGACCAGCCACACGCCGACGAACGCCGACGGCGCATCGTGGTTCGCGCTGCCGCGCGTGACCCTCATCGCGCTGACGCAGCTGATCGCCTCAACCGGACGCAGCTTCGTTCGCGTGAAGACCGGGCAGGATCCGCTGCCCGTCGAGTGGGACGATCGTCCGTGGCGATTTCGGCCGATCGTCGACGCCGGCTCTGACGGCACCCATGTGGACGGCGTGTTTGAACGGATCACCGGACCTGCGCAATCAATGGGCGTCACAGAACCCGTGCTGGTGCTGGCCCGTGGACTGCTCTTCACAACCAGCTCTGTGGCTCGGCTCGAGCGCTCGTGCGATTTCTCGCTGATCGCCGCACTGCGCCGCACCGGGCCAGTCGACGTTCCCACCGGCAAACAGTCGGGCCTCGCCGAAGGGCTGGCACGTGCGGGCGTGCCCGCTGATCAATTGCCCGATGCGTTGCGGGTCGCCACCGTGGAGATGACGCCGCGCCCACGACTCAGCCTGCGTCGCTCATCGTCATCAGCGGCGCGGCTGCGCGCAGACATGTCGTTCGACTACGACGGCTTCATGCAGGGCGTCGGTGGCGCACGCGTGGTGTTTGACCCGGAGCGGCGGCGCATGATCACGCGCAGTCTCGAAACCGAAGCGGCCGCGATGCGACGACTCGACGCCGTCGGCTTTGCACCCTATCTCGACGGCGTGTCGCGCAATACGGTGTGGGAAGTCGGCATCCATCAGTTGATGTCGGTTGTGAAGACGCTGACGGGCGACGGCTGGCACGTGTCGGCCGAGGGGCGCGTGTATCAGGCGCCCAAGCGCGTCAGCATGGCCGTCACGTCGGGCATCGACTGGTTCGACCTCACGGCGACGGTGGAGTTCGGCGACGAGACGATTCCACTCGCGGACGTGCTGACGGCTCTGCGCCGACGCGAAGTGATGGTGCGATTGGGTAACGGCACCGTCGGCATCCTGCCCGACGACTGGCTGAAGCGTTACGGACCACTGGCCGCGACAGGCGAGATCACCGAAGACGGCTTGCGCTTCAAGCCGTCACAGGCAGCGCTGCTCGACGTGCTGCTGGCGGCGCAGGCGGAACATAGCGCGGTCACCATCGACGACACGTTCGAGCGCGCGCGGCAGCAACTGCGCAGCTTTGATCGTGTGCGCGACGCCGAGCCGCCGCCGACGTTTCAGGGCGCCCTGCGTCCGTATCAGCGCGAAGGCCTCGGCTGGTTGCAGTTTCTGCGTCAGTTCAATTTCGGTGGCTGCCTCGCCGATGACATGGGCCTCGGCAAGACGATCATGGTGCTCGCACTCCTCGAGCAGCTGCGCACGACGCCGCTCACGGATGAAGCAGATCGGCGGCCGACACTCATCGTGGTGCCGCGATCGCTCGTGCACAACTGGCACAGCGAAGCCGCGAAGTTTGCGCCGGGCCTGCGCGTGCTCGACTACTCGGGCGCAACGCGCAGCAAACTCGTGGAGCCAGTCCGCGACGTTGACATCATCATCTCCACCTACGGCACGCTACGTCGCGACGTCGAGCATCTGCGCACGATGGAGTTCGAGTACGTCATCCTCGACGAGTCGCAGGCGATCAAGAACGCGTCAACGGTGGCCGCGAAAGCCGTGCGCCTGCTCCGCTCGCGCCATCGGCTCGCGCTCTCGGGTACACCGATCGAAAATCACCTCGGCGAGCTCTGGTCGCTCTTTGATTTCCTCAACCCCGGCCTTCTCGGCACATCGTCAGTCTTCCAGGGCTCGGCCGGCGTCATGCGACCCGATGCGGAGACGCTGGCGACGATGGCGCGGGGGCTGCGGCCGTTTATCCTGCGACGAACCAAGGAGCAGGTCGCGTCAGATTTGCCGAAACGTACGGAGCAGACGCTCGTCTGCGACCTTGAGCCGAAGCAGCGCACGTTCTACAACGGCGTGCGCGCGCACTATCGGCAGTCGGTGCTGGCGAGAGTCGACAAGGAAGGTCTGTCGAAGTCGAAGATGCACATCCTTGAAGCGCTGCTGCGTCTGCGGCAGGCGGCGTGTCATCCAGGTCTGGTGGACAAGACGCGCGAAGAGGATCCGTCGGCGAAGCTGGATCTACTCGTGCCGCGTCTCATTGAGATTACCGAGAGCGGCCACAAGGCGCTCGTGTTCTCGCAGTTCACGAGTCTGCTGGCGCTGCTGCGCAACCGACTTCACGAGGCCGGGTTGGCGTACGAGTACCTTGACGGTCGCACGCGGGATCGCAAGCGGCACGTTGAGCGGTTCCAGACCGATCCGCAGTGTCCGCTGTTTCTCATCAGCCTCAAGGCCGGCGGCGTGGGCCTGAATCTGACGGCGGCCGGCTATGTGTTTCTGCTCGACCCGTGGTGGAATCCGGCCGTGGAAGCGCAGGCGATCGATCGCGCACACCGCATCGGCCAGACGCGCGAAGTGTTTGCGTACCGACTGATTGCAAAGGACACGGTCGAAGAGAAAGTCGTGGAACTGCAGCAGAGCAAGCGCGCGCTCGCTGATGCGATTCTGTCGGCGGATGCCGGCGGCATCACTGGCATTACGCGGGAAGAACTGGCGGCGTTGCTGTCGTAGGCGGTGCTGAGGTTCGCCTACTGATCCACTTCGACCTGCGCGACATCCGTCTTCGTGAAGTCCCCGCCCTTGAACAACAGCGGTTCGCCTGACGACTTCGACAGGGCGTAGGCGAAGACGTCGCCGAAATTCAGGCCGGCGGCATGTTGGCCTTTTCCAAACTTCCGAAACGCCTGACGCGCGAGCTCCGCCTGTTCGCGATCCACGGGGACCACTCGGATGTCGGCCTTGAGGAGAATCAAATCAAGCTCACGGCCGCCGACCGGACCGACTCGGGATTCAATGACCATTGACGCTTCGATGAGCGACGCGGCTGACGTCAAGCGCACGGGGTCATCTTCAATAGCGGCGCGGAATACCTCAGACTCAGGCTCGTCGTTGAGAATCGCGAGTAGCGCAGAGGTGTCGAGCACCATCAGCGCGGCAGTCCGTCGCGGTCGTACCCGATGATCTCTTCCGGCGTGCGATCGTCAATGAGGCGTCGCGCCGCGCACCGTTTGCCGATGGTGTGCAGTTCGTCCTTCAACGAGCGCCCAGCGCGTGTGCCGGGCTGGCGCGCGAGCCGCTCTCGCAGCGCGGCGACGACCACATCCGTGATCGATTCACCGGTGACCTTCGCGAGTTGGCGCGCGAGCCGATCAGCTTCAGGATGCTTGATAAACAGCGGCATGGCCTGAGTATATACCTTGACTACTTATATATACCCAGGCAGTCAGCGGGCCCTATATAAAGGATGCCTCTCGCAGAGGAGCGCAAGGAAATGGCGCGCGTGTTGAAGATCGGCCTCGTTGCGTATGCTGCCGGCACACCGGCGATCTCTTCGCTGAACGTCACGTATACCAAACCTGCCGAGTCGGCGACTGCGGCACCAAAGAAAGACCCGTGGAACTATTGGGTCTTCGGCCTGAGCGCCAACGGCAATCTGAGCGGCGAGGAATCGACGAGCAACAAGTCGTATCGCTTCAACGCTTCCGCCAACCGCACGACGGAAAGCTGGAAGGTCAACTTTTACGCCAACCGCAACGAAAACCGCAGCACCTACGACCTGGGCGACGGCGACATCTTCAAAAGCAAATCGAGTTCGTGGGGCAGCAACGCGCTCGTCGTGAAGAGCGCCGGGCCGAAGCTGTCGTTCGGCGCACGCGCGTCGACGTCGGGCTCGACGTTTTCGAACCAGGACATGCAGTTCACCTTCATGCCCGCTGTGGAATACGACATCTTCCCGTACGCCGAGAATACACGGCGCACGCTGACACTCAGCTACGCGGTGGGCTTCTCGTACTACGACTACAAAGACATCACGATCTTCGACAAGCTGAAGGAGACCATCCCCAAGCACACACTCAGCGCGTCACTCGGTATGCGTCAGCCTTGGGGATCGCTGAGCGCGTCGATCAACTACAACGCTCAGCTTCGCCACCCGGACCTCAACAGTCTCGGCCTCTACGGCAGCACCAACGTGCGCCTCTTCAAGGGCTTCTCGTTCAATATCTTCGGCGACTACTCACGCATCCGCGACCAGATCGGCCTGCGCAAAGGCGAAGCCTCCACTGAAGACGTGCTGCTCCGCCTCCGGCAGCTGCAGTCAGGCTACAGCTACTACGTCGGCTTCGGGATCAGCTACAGCTTCGGCTCCATCTTCAACAACGTCGTTAATCCCCGCTTCAACGGCGGGAATAACTTCTTCTAGGAACCTGAGCCTTTTTTCTTCTTGGCGTCTTCCCGCGCTTTCAACCGCGCGGTGACGTCGTCATTCATCTTGAGGCGCGGCACGCCGTTCTCGAGCCAGTCGGGTGCGGGCTGGTTCATGAGGTGATAGTCGAAGAATTCCTTCATGCGGATCATGTAGTCCTGCATGTTGGGCTGGCGCGCGAGGCCGTGATTTTCGCCGGGGTACTCGATCAGCACCACGGGTTTTCCGAGACGACGAAGCGTGTTGTAGTACTCGATGCCCTGCGTGAAGTCGACGGCGCCGTCCGTGTCGTTATGGAGCATCAGCAGCGGCGTCTTCACATTCTTCGCAAAGGCGACCGGCGAGTTGCGCGTGTAGGCTTCCCAGTTGTCCCACGGACCGCTCGTGAATCGGCCCTGGCTGTTCTCGAAAATCGCGCCGTTGGTGCCGCCGGTGTTCTTGTAGAGCAGCGCATACATGCTGATCATGTCGGTGAGCGGTGCGCCGGCGGCGGCAGCTTTGAAGATGTTGGTTTGCGTGATCGTGAATGCTGTCTGGTAGCCGCCCCATGAGTGGCCGTGGAGCGCCACGCGTGCGGGATCGACAACACCAGTGGCGATCGCCGCTTTCACTGCGGGCACCAGTGCCCACACCGCCGACATGCCCGGATCATTGATGTAGTACTTGATGTCTGGCTCGAACACCGCGTAGCCGTTGCTCATGTAAAACGCGCGGTTGAAACCCGTGCCCGGCACGCCCGGTCGGCTGAAGTTGTTCGTGCCCTGTGTCAGGCGCTCGTAGATGTACACGATCGTCGGGTACGTCTTGCCCTTCTCGTAGTTGGCCGGCAGGTACAGCGTGCCCTGCAGCTTTTCGCCGAGCGGATTCTTCTTGTCTTTCTTGTCGTTGTAGAAGTCCACGAGCATGCGGCCGTTTGTGTACGCGAATGGCTCCACCTCGGCATTCGCATTCGTCAACTTGCGCGGCTGCGAGAGTGACGATGTCGTGGCGTAGATCTCTGGAGCGGTGAATGACGTCTCTTTGCTGTAGATCCAGACGTCGGACTTCTTGGCCTTTGACAGTCGCGAGAACGCGGCGTCGCCCTGCAGAAGGATCTCCATGCCGCGGCCGCCCGGTGTGATCACGCCAATGCCTTGCTTCTTGGTCCACTCGGCCATCCACGTGAGGTACTGCGGCTTCGAGAGGTCGATGCCTTTTTCGTCGGGATCGACGCGCAGGCGCTGGCGATAGCGGATCTGGTCTTTCTTGCCGTTCACTGTGAGGTTCACCGCGGCCGTCGGAGCGCTGCCGGCAGACACCTTCCACATGTCCCACCCGTCACTGAGGATGAGGAACGCGCTGTCGGACGTCCAGCCGACCGGGTTGATCGGTGGATCGATCTGGTTGTGGTCGTCTTCGGCGTCGATGAACGACGTCGGCACGGTGGCCGTGATGTTCTTCGACACGCCGGTGGGCAAATCCACGACGAAGTAGTGCTTCGCTTCGTAGAAGTAGTACTTCGTGCCGTCGGGCGAGATCTGATACGCGTACTGCGCCTGCTTCTTGATCGGCGTGCGCGCGCCGGTGGCCATGTTGATCGTGTAGAGGTCGCGGAACGATCGGCCGTCGAGGTTGGCCTGCAGTTCATACGCCCGGTTGTCGCTGCCGATCGCGAACTTCTCTTTCGGTCCAATCGTGATCTGCCGCACGTCATCGTCAGCAAACCGCACGAACTTGTTTTCCGCGACGCGATAGGCAGAGGCAAACGTGAAGCTGCGGTCCTGCGGCTCCTGCACTTGCTGTGCGGACTGCAGGCGCGGATCCTTGTAGTGCCAGATCACGAGATTCGGGCGATCTGCAGTGTCAGCGGCAGCGCCACCACCAGCCGGGCCTGCAGCGCCGGCGTCGGCGGCGGGAGCATCAGCAGCGGCGGCGCCGCGTCCGCGGCCTGCGGGTGGATCGGCTTTGTTGATCTTGGCGATGCCGATCAGGATTGCGTCGCGGCTCTCCGTCCATGAGGGCGTGCGGTTGTTGCTGATGCTCATCTCTTTTGGAAACGTCGCGTCTTTCGTCGGGTCGTACATCACTTTCGTCGGCGTGGCTTTGTTCATGCCGGTCCAACCGACGACGGCGAAGAGACGGTCTTTCCAGGCGGTGATTTCGTCGTGGCCTTTCAGCACGGAGAGTGCGTCACCGTCTTCGGTGAAGGTCAGGCGTTCGTAGAACGCTTTGTCGGTATCGAGCGGTGTCACCACGCCAGTGGTCATGTCGCGCAACTGCACGCCGTTGCCGGCCTGATCGGCGGCGTCGATGACCATCGCGAGTGTCTTACCGGATTTGTTGAAGGCGAACTCGCTCACGTTGCCCATGTTGATCTGGGCGCCGGTCTTCAGTTCCTGCAGCACGAGGTCTGTGCCTTTCGCACGCGTGTCGCCTGCGGTGCCTCCACCGCCGGCCCCGCCTCGTCCGCCGCCACGTCCACCGGCAGGAGCCGCTGCGGCGGCAGCACCTGCACCACCGCCCGCTGCGGCATCAGCGCCGAACCGATGCAGCGCGATCCAACCGCCTGTGTCGTTGTTAAAGGCGAATCGGCGGATTTTAGCGATGTCTTTTTTCTCGCCGGTCGCAAGGTTCACGAGCAGCATCCCGGCCTGTGCCGCTGGTCGTCCTGCGCGCCGCGCCGCATCGGCGTCAACTTTCTTCGCCGCCGTCGAGATCGCGACCCACTGCGAGTCTTCCGAGAAGCTCAGCGTGTTGCCGCCGCCGTCACCGACGGGAAACTTCATTTCCTTTTCCGAGGACGTGCTCTTCACGAACGCTTCCGTATCCCCCTGCGTCGGCCGCATCGTGTAGCCCAGCCACTGCCCATCTGGCGACAGCGTCGTCGCGCCCATGTTGCGGAACGCGATGACATCCTCGATGTCCATCACGCGCTTGGAAGCCCCGGCTGGTGCTTGGGCGTTCAGTGGTGAAAAGGGCAGAACAAACGCGAGCAGCAGCGCAACAGCGAGCAGGGACGAGCGGCGTAGCAGGGTCATGCGGGCATCCTCCAAGGACGGAGGGATGGTAGCAGGACAAGGCGGGTTTGGGGAGTTCGGGCGTTCGAGCCTCTGGCCGCGCCGACGCATACATTGCAAATTAGAAGTCTGACTTCTAATATACACACATGCTTGACCGCCTCTACGGTAACCAGTTGCGCAGCCTGCTGCGACGATGGCCGGCCGTCGTCGTGCTCGGGCCCCGCCAGTGCGGCAAGACCACACTCAGCCGCACGACACTCGACGGGTGGAGCTATCTCGACCTCGAACGGCCGTCGGACGCCACACCGCTGGCAGCGGATCCGGAAGCCCGCCTCGCGCAGTTGGGCGACCATGTGATTTTCGACGAAGCCCAACAGGTGCCCGGCGTCTTCTCGCTGCTCCGATCGGTGATCGACGAACATCGGAGCCGCAATGGGCGCTTTGTGCTGTTAGGGTCGGCGTCGCCAAGCCTGGTGCGCGGCGTGTCGGAGTCGCTGGCCGGCCGCGCCGCCTTCCTGGAACTGCCCCCGCTGCGCTGGGAAGAAGTACACCGCGGACGGCCGACAGCCGACATCAACGACCTGTGGTACCGCGGGGGATTTCCGCGTATGTTTCTGGCGCGTGGCGACGCGGCACGGCACGAATGGCTCGAAGCCTACACGCGCGCGGTCATCGAACGCGACCTGCCGGCGCTCGGCGTCGAGGTCTCAACCGCGCAGATGCGGCGCCTCTGGCCAATGCTCGCGCACGTACATGGCGGCTTGTGGAACGCCTCGCAACTCGCGCAGTCCCTGGGCCTCAGCTATCACACGGTGAACCGGTATCTCGATATTCTGGAACAGACCTTCCTGATCCGACGCCTGCCGCCCTTCTTCGTCAACCTGCGCAAGCGGCTGGTAAAAAGCCCGAAGGTCTACATCCGCGACAGCGGCGTGCTGCACGGCCTGCTCGGCATCCAATCCGCGCGAGCGCTCGACACGCATCCAGCGCGGGGATTGAGCTGGGAAGGATTCATCATCGACCAGATGGTCTCGGGACTGCAGCGCGTGCGGCCGTCAAGCCAGGCGTATTTCTGGCGCACCGCCACCGGGCAGGAAGTGGATCTACTCATCGACCATGGCCCCCGCCGTGTGCCGTTTGAAATCAAGCTGCACTCCACGCCGACACCCGACGACGCGCGCGGCGTGCGCCTCTGCATGGCCGATCTCAAACTGAAGCGGGGCTACGTGATTCATGCGGGGTCTGGCGAGTATTCACTCGGGGGCGGCGTGACAGCGCTGCCCGCAGGGGCCGTACTCGCCACGCCGAAGGCGCTGGTGACCCTGTAGCGAATTCGGCACGGCCGCGATGGCGTGGCCGTGCAAATTAGAAGTGAGACTTCTAATTTGCACGGTCGCCCAGGTGTCGACCACTCTCACCGTTCAAACTTCGTCGACAACACAATCGACGACGTCGTGCGGTCCACGCCGTCGAGAGCACCGATGCGATCGGTGAGCACATCCATGTCGCCGACGGCCGGGACGACCGCGACGGCAATCAGATCGTAGGCGCCGCTCACCGAGTGCAGGCTGCGTACGGCCGACATCGCGCGCAGCGCCGCCACAACGGACGCCTGCTGCTTGGGATGCACGGCAATCATGATGTGTGCGCGGATGTGGCCGTGTTCATGTTCCTCGTGCATCCGCACGGTGTACCCACTGATCACATCGTCCCGCTCCAACCGCTCGAGCCGGCTCTGCACCGTCGTCCTCGACACCCCCAGCCGGCGGGCAAGCTGGGCCGTGGAGGTCCTGGCATTCTCGCGGAGCAAGGTGAGTAGCTGCTGGTCCGTTTGGCTGAGTTTCATGGCGATTCGCCGAATATTAAAGTTAATTTGACCAGATTGGCACTACTAATTGACTATACCGGCCGCGATACTGCCGACATGTCAATTCTCGAGCCGCTCGCTCCCCTCCGTGCACACCCGGGCCGCCGACGCACGACGGGCCTCGACGATGAGACTGTGGTGCGGTTTGCAGAACGACACGCCGACCTGGCCGCCGCGATTGAAGCCGCGGGCGACGAATACGCGCGCATCCGCGGCGAGTTCGCGGACCTGCTCGATCTGGATGAAGACGCGCAGATCCGCGCGATTCAAGGCGGCTTCTTGAACTTCTATTCCGCCGACACTGCGAACCCCTACGTGGCGCTGACCGCGCGCGGTCCGTGGGTGGTGACGCTCAAAGGCGCCGTGCTGTACGACGCGGGCGGCTACGGCATGCTCGGCTTCGGCCACACGCCGGCCGCAGCGATCGACGCGATGGCGCGGCCGCAGGCGATGGCCAACATCATGACGCCCAACCTCGCGCAACTGCGCTTCGATCGCGCAATGCGGAATGAAGTGGGCCACACGCGTAGCGCGTGCCCGTACGAGAAGTTCTTGTGTCTCAACTCCGGCTCTGAGTCCGTGTCGCTTGCGAGCCGCTTCGCCGACGTCAACGCCAAGCTGATGACCGATTCCGGCGGGCGCCACGCCGGCCGCACGATCAAGCGCGTGGTCGTGAAAGGCAGCTTCCACGGCCGCACAGAACGGCCCGCGATCTATTCCGACTCGAGCCGCAAGAACTACGTGCAGCACCTGGCGAGCTTCCGTGGCGAAAACAGCGTGCTCGTGGTGACACCGTACGACGTCGATCAACTGCGAAAGACATTTGCCGACGCGGACGCCAACGGCTGGTTCATCGAAGCCATGTTTCTCGAGCCCGTCATGGGCGAAGGCGATCCGGGCCGTGCGGTGCCACGCGCGTTCTACGATGCGGCACGCGCACTGACGAAAGCGCACGGCGCGCTGCTCCTCATTGATTCGATTCAGGCGGGCCTGCGCGCGCACGGCGTGCTGTCGATCGTCGACTACCCGGGCTTCGATGGCATCGAAGCGCCGGACATGGAGACGTACTCGAAGGCGATCAACGGCGCGCAGTACCCGCTGTCGGTGCTCGCCGTCACGGCCTATGCCGCCGCGCTCTATCGCAACGGCATCTACGGCAACACGATGACGGGCAACCCGCGCGCGCTCGATGTGGCCAGTGCCGTGCTCACGCAGCTCACGCCGGAACTGCGCGCCAACATCCGCACGCGCGGCGCGCAGGCCGTGGCGAAGCTCGACGCGCTCCGTGCCGAACATCCCGATCTCATCGTGAAGGCGCAGGGCACGGGCTTGCTGGTGTCCTGCGAACTCGGCCGCCAATTCAAAGCCTACGGCGCCGGATCGGTGGAAGAGAAACTGCGCGAGCGCGGCCTTGGCGTCATCCACGGCGGCGAGAACTCGCTGCGCTTCACGCCGCATTTCGCGATCACCGAAGACGAACTCGATCTCGTCATCAGCCTGGTGCGGCAGGTCGTGCTCGAAGGCGCGCGCGTCGCTGCGGCGGTCTGATCAGTAGAGGCGGACCAGCGCTGAGCCGGCGCGCCCGGTGGCGTAGTCGTACACCACCACCTTCACGAGCCGCGCCGTATCCGAGACGGGCACGGTGACCGAGTGCACGAAGCCATCGGCCAGCATGCGGGCTTTCGTCTCGTCCTTGAGCGCGAGATTGAGGGTGTCCCAGTGAGTGCCGACGGGTCGCTCAGACCTGTCAGTGACGAAGACCGCCACTTCGAGCTTCGAGATGTGACGGCCATCACGCGGCGTTGACGTCACCTGGCCAAAATCCACCCGCACCTCGGCGGCCACGCCGCGGCCGCGAATCTCCGCAGACAACTTCACGCCCAGATCACTGAGGCCGCCCGGCCAGTTCGCGGCGGTGAGCACGCGATCGCGCGCGGCGTACTGTTCCGCGTCGTACGACTCGACCTTGTCTGACGCGAGATAGCGCTGTCGACTGATAACATGAGCGCCCTTCACGCCTTTTACTTCAACTTTGATCTCGTGGTATCGCCCATCGCGGGAGGTATTGGCGGGGGAATACGCCAGGAGATAGCTCGCGCGTGTGGTGTCATCGATCGACGCGTACGCTTCAATCGGATCGCGGTCGAGAAAGACCTGACCACCGGAGATCGACGCCACGTTCTTGAACGACATCTCGGCGTCCCTGTTGTAGTTCTCGACGCCATTCGCCTTGATGAAGTCGATCGACACGCGCACCTCGCTCGCAATACGCCCGATGTTCTTATCCGAGTCGAAGGACAGGAAGCTCGGCCCGACGAATGGAAACACCAGATGCTTCTCGCCCTCAAGAAACCGGAGATACTGCAGTGCGCCAACAAGATTCGCTGTGCGCCGCTCCACCATCTGAAGCTGTTGGTTGAGTTGCGGGCCAACAAGACTGCCACCAGCGAAGCCGCGTCCACCAGCGGAGTTCGCCCTGGTGATCGACGCAAACATCTCGTCCACGATGCGAGACACGACGTTGCCGAATTCCCCGTTGTGTCTCGGGGCGCCATGAACGCCGGCTGACGCTGGTTCGAACACCGCATCCAACGCCTGACTGATGCCTTCGGCGCCAGGAATATTGGGCGTCGACGCCAGCATGAACAATGCGCGCCCCTCGGTCCGCTGCGCACTGCGGTCGTCGATCCCCTTCTGAAGCGCGAGCAGCCGCTCGACCACCTCGGCCAGCGCGTTGTGATCATTCGTGAGATCCGTGATGCGACCAAACGCCGATACGGCCGCGTAGTCGTTGGTCGTAAGCCGTTCTCGCAAGAATCGCGTGAGCGCCTCCACGCCGCTGAACGTCACATTCGGAAGCCACACCCGTTCGAGTGCGATCAGAAAGATCCTGCGCTTCTGAACGGAAATGCCCGTCGGTTCGGTGGCACCAGGCAGCAAGACACGTGGGGCGTTGAGAACAGGCGACACCGACAAGGTGCGCTCTTCGAAAAATGTCACGGCCTGTGGAACGCCGTCTTCGTGCACAACGAAGTTGTCGCGCGTCAGACCCGTCACCGGCTTGCCCTGCCGGTCGACGACGCGAACGTCGACGGGCACCAGCGTGACCCCGGTCCGCAGCGTCGGCACCTGCGCGCCAAGACGCTCAGCCGTGCCGGAAACGAACAGCCAAGCCACAACGGCGACACCGAGGGCGAGAGCCGCTTTCGTCACATTAACCATCAGATCCCGTCGCAGATTGTAAGCCCACCTGGGTGTAAGCTCATCCCGCTATGAGAAAAGCCCTCCCCTACCTCGTCGTCCTTGGCCTCCTGGCGCTCGCGCCAACAACCGTTTCCACACAGATCGATCTTGGCGTGCCGTCGAAAACCGGCATCGTCGTTTCCGCCTCGGATCTGGCGGCGGACGCCGGCGCGTCGGTGCTCGCGAAGGGCGGCAACGCGGTTGACGCGGCCGTGGCCACAGCATTCGCGATGGCCGTCACCTCACCGTCCAACGGCAACATCGGCGGCGGCGGGTTCATGGTCATTCGCCTGCCCAACGGCACGGCGACGACGTTCGACTACCGCGAGATGGCGCCGGGCAAATCGACGCCGACGATGTACTTGAATAAGGCGGGCGAGATCGACATGAGCCTCACCCAGCAGGGCTACCTCGCACCCGGCGTGCCCGGCACCGTGCGCGGCATGGCGGCGGCGCACAAAAAGTTCGGCAAGCTCGCATGGAAAGACGTCGTCACACCCGCCGTTACGCTTGCGAGCAAGGGTTTCAAATTGTCCAAGAGCCTCGCGAATGGCCTGAACTCTGAAGTGCTCGGCACCGAGCGCGGCCCCGGCCGCATGGCGGCGTTCCCGGCATCAGTCGCGGCCTACGGCAAGCCCGGCGGCGGCGAGTGGAAAGAGGGCGACACGATCGTGCTCGGCGATCTCGGCAAGACGCTCACTGCGATTGCCACCGACGGCCCCGACGCCTTCTATAAAGGATGGATCGCGGATCGCATCGCCGAAGACATGGCGGCCCACGGCGGCCTCATCACGAAGGACGACCTCGCGAACTATGCGGCCAAAGAGCGCGCGCCGATCAAAGGTACCTTCTACGGCTACGACATCATCGGCATGCCACCACCAAGCTCAGGCGGCATCGCCCTCGTCGAGATGCTCAACATGCTCGAGGCGATGAACCTGCAGAAGGAAACGCGTCAGTCCGTGCGCGGCATTCACCTCGTGATCGAAGCACAGCGCCGCGCGTATCTCGATCGCGCGCGCTTCATTGGCGACACCGACTTCGTGCAGGTGCCGATCGACACGCTCATCTCAAAGGCGCACGCGAAGGAACTGATTGCCACCGTGACGCCGAACAAGGCGTCGAGCAGCGCGGAACTGGGCAAAGACATCCTCAGCGCTGGCAAGATGCCCGCCGAAGAACCGATGGAGACGACGCACTTCTCCGTCGTCGACAAAGACGGCATGGCCGTGACCAACACGTTCACCCTCGAAGGCGGCTACGGCTCACACGTCGTCATCAAGGGCACGGGCATGATCCTCAATAACGAAATGGGCGACTTCAACAAGAAGCCCGGCACGACGACGGCCACCGGCACCATCGGCACGCCGGCGAATGTGATCGCACCGGGCAAGCGCATGCTCAGCTCGATGACACCGGTCATCATCGCGAAGGACGGCAAGCTCGTGATGGTCACGGGTTCGCCAGGCGGTCGCACCATCATCAACACCGTCCTGCACGTCGTCCTCGGCGTCACCGCGTGGGGTCTGAACGGCCGCGAAGCCGTCGACTCGCCGCGCTGGGATCACGAGTGGATGCCCGACCGCGTGACATTCGAAGCCAACGCCCTTTCAGATGCGGCGATGGCGCAGCTCAAGACGATGGGCTACGACGTGGTTCAGCGGGGCGAACAGGGATCAGCGCAGTCGATCTGGATGCACCCGCAAACGGGGACGGCCTTCGGCATCGCGGACCATCGCAGCCCGGACGCGAAGGCGAGTAAAGGCGGCAGCTAACGACTTTGTGTTAGGCTAAGTGCAATGTTTTCCTTCCGCCACCACCATCATCACCATATCGATGTCTCGGTGGCGGAGCTGCATTTGAGCTGATCAATCTGTAACAACCCGATTGGTTCTTCAAAGCCCCGCTGAACAAGCGGGGCTTTTTGCGTTTAGGGAGTGTGTGCCGTGGATTTCTCAAAGTTGAATGGGCTCGTGCCGGCGGTCGTGCAGGACGAGCAGTCGAATGAAGTGCTGATGGTGGGGTTCATGAATGCCGAGGCGCTGGCGAAGACGCAGGCCACCGGTTACGTCACCTTCTTCTCGCGGTCGCGCAACGAGCTGTGGCTCAAGGGTGAGACCTCCGGCAATCGTCTGCGGGTCGTGTCATTGATAACGGATTGCGACGATGACACGGTGTTGGCGCGGGTGGTGCGGGAGGGCGAGGGAAACGTGTGTCACACGGGCACGCGGACGTGCTTCACGAAACCCCTCGCGATGGAGGTGCGGTCATGACACCGAAACCGAACAAGCTCAGGCTCGGTATTCCGAAGGGATCGCTGCAGGACGCAACGGTCCAGTTGTTTGGCCGGGCGGGCTTCAACATCTACGTCAGCTCGCGATCGTACTTTCCCTCGATTGATGATCCGGAGATCGAGTGCATGTTGATCCGCGCGCAGGAGATGGCGCGGTACGTCGCGGACGGCGTGATCGATGCGGGGCTGACCGGTCAGGACTGGATCGCGGAGTACAAGGCCAGTAAGCCGGCGGCACCGCTCGTGCCGATTGCAGACCTGATCTATGCCAAGCAGAGCTTCGGTAAAGTGCGATGGGTGCTTGCCGTGCCTGAGGATTCACCGTTTCAGAAGGCGGAGGACCTCGAGGGCAAGACCGTGGCCACCGAGTTGGTGCGCGCGACCGAAGCGTATTTCGCCGCAAAGAGCGTGAAGGTCAACGTCGAGTTTTCCTGGGGCGCCACAGAGGTGAAACCGCCGGTGCTCGCGGACGCGATCGTCGAGGTGACCGAAACGGGTTCATCGCTGCGCGCGAATCGCCTGCGCATCATCGATACGCTGATGGAGTCGAACACGCAGCTCATCGCCAATACGCAAAGCCTCGAGAGCGCATGGACCCGCACGAAGATCGACAACGTTGCGCTCCTGCTCAACGCGGCGATCGAGGCGCAGGGTCGCGTGGGGCTGATGCTCAACGTCGGCGTCAGCAACATGAAGGCTGTGCTCGCATTGCTTCCGGCACTACAGCGACCGACCGTCTCGCCGCTCAGCCCCATCGAGAACGAAGAGGACTGGGTCGCTGTGAACACCATCATCGAAGAACGGACTGTCCGCGAACTGATTCCGCGCCTGAAGAACGCAGGCGCAACGGGAATTGTTGAGTACCCGCTCAACAAGATCGTGCTGTGATGCGCCCGACCACTCTGCAACGCACAACAGCACGCATCATCACCGACGTTCGCGAGCGCGGCGACGTCGCGCTTCGCGAATGGGCACAGCGGCTCGATGGCTTGGGCAGCGGGCCGTTCGCCATTTCGAAGCGTGACATCGACCGCGGCTGGAAAGACACGCCAACAGATATTCGACGCGCGATCCGACTCGCGATTCGCAACGTGCGCGCGGTGGCTGAACAACAAGTGCCACGACCATTCACGGTGCGACCCGTGCCTGGCGTTCGCATCGATCAGGTCGTGCAACCCCTCGCGCGCGTCGGCTGCTACGTGCCAGGCGGGCGATACCCGCTTCCTTCCACGCTCATCATGACCGTGGTTCCCGCGCTCGTCGCCGGCGTTACCGACGTCATCGTGGCGTGTCCACGACCGTCGTCAGTCGTGCTCTGTGCGGCGCGTGAAGCCGGCGCCACGACGGTGCTGCGCATTGGCGGAGCGCAGGCGATTGCCGCACTCGCCTATGGCACACGGTTCATTCCGCGCGTCGACAAGATCGTCGGCCCTGGCAATGCGTGGGTCGCCGCGGCGAAGTCGCTGGTGGCGAACGACTGCCCCATCGACTTTCAGGCGGGGCCGAGCGAGATTGTGATCTATGCGAACGGCGGCAGCGCGGACTGGATCGCCGCAGACCTGATCGCGCAGGCGGAGCATGATCCTGACGCGCGCGCGATATTCGTCACGACGAATGTTGAACTGGCAGCCGACGTGAAGCGCACGCTTCGCGACATTACGCCGACAACGGGCCCGGCTGCGGCATCGCTCGCGCGCAACGGTCGAATCATTCTGAAGTCGACCGAAGCCGATGCGATCGCAGCGGTAAACGACATTGCGCCTGAGCATCTCGTGATTGATCGCGCGAGCGACGTGCCGCGCTTTCGTTCAGCGGGCACGATCTTCGTCGGACGCTGGAGTGCACAGGCGGCGGGCGACTACACGACGGGCTCAAATCATGTCCTGCCCACAGCGGGCGCCTCACGATTCCGCGGTGGCCTCAGTGCAGCAGACTTTGTGCGGGTCTTCACTGTGCAGACCATGACCACACGCGGCATCCGCGCGATCGGCCCCGCGGCCGTGACACTCGCAGAGGCCGAGGGGCTGACCGCGCACGCAGACTCGATTCGGAGACGGCTATGAGCACCTACCAGCGCGCGACCGTGACTGGCCCAGGCCTGCGGCTGCATCTCAACGAAAACACCGCTGGGTGTTCACCTGCGGTGCTGAGCGCAATCGCCGCGCTGACGCCGGATCAGATCGGGTCGTATCCCGACTACTCGCGCGCGATCGATGCGACCGCCGCGTGGTTTAATGTGCCGCGCGACGGGGTGCTCCTCATCAACGGCCTCGACGAGGGCTTGCATCTGGCGAGCGCAAGCGCCTCGCGGAGACAACCTGGCTTTCGTGGCGTCGTCCTCGAGCCCGCCTTCGAGATGTACGGCGTCTGCATCGAGGAATCCGGCGGCACGATCGTTCGTGTCGCGCCGTGGCCGAACTTCGCATTTTCGATGGACGATGTGCTGGCGGCGAGCGAAGACGCGACGCTGATCTATCTGACAGACCCGAACAATCCGACGGGGCTCGGGTTGCCTGCCGGTGCGGTGGAGGCCCTTGCTGCGGCGCGCCCGCAGGCCACGATCGTCGTCGACGAGGCCTACGCCGACTTCAGCGGCCGATCACTGATCGGCGCACTGCGTGACGACACCAGCGGTCGCCTCCGCAATGTCATCGTCGGGCGCACGTTCGCGAAGGGGCACGGTCTCGCGGCACTGCGTATCGGCGCACTGATCGCCCGACCAGAGACACTGGCGCCGCTCGCGCAATTGCAGGCACCGTACTCGCTCAATGTCGCCGCCATCGTTGGGCTGGAGGCCGCGCTGTCGGACCAGCGATGGCTCGTGTCGTGCGTAGAGGAATCGCGCGCGTCGAAAGAGGCGCTGTACGACTTCTGCACGCGCCATGGCTTGACGTTCTGGCGGAGCGAAGCCAACTTCGTGCTGATCAACGTCGGCGTTGAGGCGTCGGCGCTTGTGGCCGCGCTCGCTGATCAGGGCATTTTCATTCGCGATAGGTCGAGCGCGCCGGGGTGCGCCGGCTGCGTGCGCATCACGGCAGGACTGCTCGCGCACACGGCCACGTGCCTGCGCGCCATGGAGGCGTTCTATGCGTCGCGCAACCGTTAGTCGCAACACGACAGAGACGCGGATCTCGTTGAAGCTGACGCTCGAGGGGCGCGGTCGCTATGACATTCGCACCGGCATCCGCTTCTTCGATCACATGCTCGAGTTGTTCACGCGCCACGGCGGCTTCGATTTGACGCTGCGCTGTGACGGCGACCTCGACGTGGACCAACATCACACCGTCGAGGACGTGGGCATCGCGCTCGGCGAGGCAGTCCGAGAAGCGATCGGCGACAAGCGCGGCATCAACCGCGCAGGCTACTTCGTCATGCCGATGGACGAAACACTGGCTGTGGCCGCGATCGATCTATCTGGTCGGCCGGCCTGCGTCGTCAACCTGAAGAAACCAGCCGCGCGAGTGGGCGACCTCACGACTGAACTCATCGACGATTTCTTTGACGGCTTCGCGTCAGCTGCGCGCGCCAACGTGCACGTGAAGGTCATGTACGGTCGCTCCAGTCACCACAAGATCGAGGCGGTGTTCAAGGCGTTCGCGCGCGCGCTGCGCGTGGCGTGTGCGAAAGACAAACGGTTGGCTCGTGTGCTGCCCTCGACCAAGGCGCTGCTGTGACTGCGACGGTCGCGCTCATCGACTACGGCGCCGGCAACCTCACGTCCGTCATGCGCGGCCTCCGCCGCGCTGGCATCGACCCGGTCGTCGCCACCTCGCCAGCCTCCCTCGCCGACGCTGCCGGCATCGTCGTCCCCGGCGTCGGCCACTTCTCGGCAACGGCCATCATCAGCGACGCGTGGCGAGAGGCACTCCTCGCCCGCGTCACCGCCGGAGTTCCCCTGCTTGGCATCTGCCTCGGCATGCAGTGGCTCTTCGAAGGCAGCACCGAAGCCCCTGGCATCCCGGGCCTCGCCCTGGCACAAGGCTCTTGCCAATCGTTAAACAAAGCCGGGAGTTATTTCGAATTAACTCCCGGCTTTGTTTCAGTAAAGATCCCACATCTTGGGTGGAATCGCGTCGAGCAGCCAAGGGATGGTGTTCAGGGAATTAACATCGGGAGTCAATTCGCTGAATTAACTCCCGATGTTGATTCCCGTGATTCCCGGCTGCTGGCAGGTGTCGAGTCTGGCGCGTTCGCGTATTTTGCGCATTCGTTCGCCGCCCCCGTCGGACCAGAGACGGTGGCCACGACGACCCACGGCGCGACGTTTGCCTCGGTGATTGAACGCGACAACGTGTTCGGCACGCAGTTCCACCCGGAACTGTCGAGCGAGACTGGAGCGGCGATCTTTGCCAACTTTGCACGGGTGGTGGGCCGATGAGCTCGCAACTCACTCGCCGAATCATCGCCTGCCTCGATGTCCGTGACGGAGTCGTGGTCAAAGGCGTCAACTTCCAGGGTCTCGTCAACGCCGGCGATCCGGCGGCGCTGGCCGCCCGCTACGCGGCTGATGGCGCCGATGAACTGATCATGCTCGACGTTAGCGCCACGATCGAGGGCCGACGTGCAATGGTCGACACGATTCGGCGCATCGCCGAGCAGCTGTCTGTGCCGCTCACGGTCGGCGGTGGGATTCGATCTCTGGACGATGCACGAGCGGCGTTCGAGGCAGGCGCGGACAAGGTGGCGATCAACTCAGCCGCGCTCGCGACACCCGAGCTGATCACCGCAATCGCCGGTCGCTACGGCAGTCAGGCCGCGGTTGTCGCTATCGACGCAAAGTGGGACGACGAGCACGCGATCGTCTTCGGTCGCAGCGGCACAACCGCCTCCGCACGCGAGGCGGTCGAGTGGGCGCGCGAGGCGGAGTCGCTGGGCGCTGGTGAGATTCTGCTGACGTCGATTGATCGCGACGGCACACGCCAGGGTTTCGACTGCGTGCTGACAGCTGGCGTCAGCGGCGCGGTCAACATCCCCGTCATTGCGTCAGGCGGCGCTGGGGGGGCCGATCATTTCGCCGACGTCTTCAGACGCGGCCGCGCCGATGCAGCACTGGCCGCGTCGATCTTCCACTTCGCAGACACGAGCATTCCGGCGTTGAAGCGATGGCTCGCCGCGCAGGGCCTCCCCATGCGAATGACTACCACAGAGGACTCGTCATGCTAATTCCCGCGATCGACTTCAAGGGTGGCCGTGTCGTGCAGCTCATTCAGGGCGAACGCGAAGCGCTCGCGACCGACGACCTCGACGGCTGGCTCGCAAAGTTCGCCGCCTATCCGCTGATTCAAGTGATCGACCTCGATGCGGCGATGGGCACAGGCGACAACGCCGCGCTGGTCGAACGCGTCTGTGCGCTCCGCCCCTGCCAGGTCGGCGGCGGCATTCGCACGATCGATGTCGCCGAGCGCTGGCTTCACGCCGGTGCTACGCGCGTCATCGTCGGATCAGCACTCTTCACACCTACTGGCGTGAATCTCAGCGCGGCGGCCTCGTTCTCGGCTGCGCTCGGCAGTGACGCGATCGTCGCGGCCGCCGACAGTCGCGGCGGCACGATCGTCACGCACGGTTGGAAACGGACGACGACGATTGATCTGGTGGACTCGGTGCGCACACTGTCACCATTCGTCGGCGGATTTCTGACAACGCTCGTCGACACCGAGGGGCTCATGCAGGGTCTCGACTTCGACATGGTCGCGCGACTGCGCGCGGCCACCGACAAGCGACTCATTGTCGCCGGCGGTGTGAGACACATGGACGACGTCCGACACCTGGAGTCACTCGGTGCGGACGCCGTCGCGGGGATGGCGATTTATACGGGTGCTATTTCGATGTGATCTGCAGGTCGCCGGAGAACGTCTTGAACTGCAGCCTCGGACCGGCGCCGCCCGGGAGCGTGCCCTCGACTGATCGCCGACGTCGCGAACTGGAGCTGGCGATGAGCGACGAGTCGAGGTCGCCGCTGAACGAACTGAACGAGACGCTGCCCCGCGCGCGCGCGTCCACCCGCACGGCAATGTCGGCGCTGAACGTCTCCGCATCAATCGCGCCCTTCGGATCCAGCACGTGAATGTCGCCGCTAAACGTCTTCAGCGACTGGTCACCGGTCATGCCTTCGATCGTGACGTCGCTCGAAAACGCATCGATGTCGAGCCGGGCCGACGCCGGCACCTGCAACTCGAAGGTGGTCTCGACCACATTGTTGTTGTGGCGGCCCTTCTCCCATTGGGAATCTTGTTTGTTGGCATTGATCGTCACCGTCGAACCCGACGTTTGAATGTCGAGTTTGATGTGGTCAAGCTGCGGCCGCGGTGCGCGACGCCGCGCGTGCAACACGACATCACGGCCTGACGAAGCCACCACTCGGATGTTGCCGGAGAAGTTCTTGAGGCGCAGCGTGCCGTTCGAGGGTAAGGACACCGTCCGATCCACAGTCTCGGTCTCTTTCGGCCCATCGCTGCTGTCATCCCGATCATTGGACCAGGATCGGCCACCGCGCTGCGATTGCGCGGATACGGTCGGTGCCACCGCCGATGCGAACACGACCAACCCCACGCCCAGAACCATCCCAGCCCGTAACACCTTCGACATCTGCATAGTGAATCTCCTTGTCTCGGGTTTGACGGGACCGGCGCACGTGGCGTTGCCCTGAGCCGGGTTTTGCCTGTGGTAGGGTCAATTCATGAAGATCGTCGTCACTGGCGGAACAGGCTTTATTGGTCGAGCGCTGTGCGCGGCCCTTGCCGCTGACGGCCACGACGTGGTCGTGCTCTCGCGCTTCTCGGGTGGGGCATATCAGGGTGTGCGCCATGTGCGCGCCCAGGTCATCAGAGATGCGAATGGCGCCTATCGCTATGAGCCGCAGGGCATTGCCGAGATCGATGGGGCCAACGCGGTGATCAACCTCGCGGGTGCCGGCATCGCGGATTCACGTTGGACACCTGCGCGCAAAGCGCTGCTGCATGAGAGCCGCCTGTCGGTGACTCGCGCGCTGACGAGTGCGATTCGCGGTACCGCATCGCCGCCCTCGGTATTCATCAGCGGCTCCGCAGTCGGATACTACGGGTCGGACTTCGCGAAGGTCTTTGACGAGTCAGCGCCTGCTGGGAGCGATTTCCTCGCGCAGCTCTGCGCCGACTGGGAGCAGGCCGCGCGTGAGGCCGAGTCTGAGTCGTGCCGCGTGGTCATCCTGCGTACAGGACTCGTGCTGGCACGTGGCGGTGGCCTCCTCGCAAAAATGAAGCCGCCATTTATGTTTTTCGTCGGCGGCCCCACCGGATCTGGACGACAGTGGATGAGCTGGATCCATCGGGACGACTGGATCGCGATGGTGCGCTGGGCGATGACGAGCGCGTCTGTGCGCGGCCCGATCAATGTGGTGGCGCCGGTCGCCGTGACCAACGCCGATTTTTCAAGCGCGTTCGGACGCGCCCT
This sequence comes from Acidobacteriota bacterium, assembly GCA_947467605.1. Taxonomy (GTDB): domain Bacteria; phylum Acidobacteriota; class Vicinamibacteria; order Vicinamibacterales; family SCN-69-37; genus SCUN01. Next base: position 57,932 of record CANIII010000010.1, on the reverse strand, counting down.
GCATCGGCCCAGCCTGTTTCCTGTTCCGGCGTTCGTGCTGCGGCTGATGTTTGGCGAGATGGCTGATGGCGCGGTGCTCGCCAGTCAGCGTGTCGTACCGACCGCCGCACAGGCCGGCGGATTCACATACACATACGGCGATATCGACTCAGCCTTGCGCGCATCGACGTAGCGCCCGATTCCTCTCTATAATCCGCGCATGTCCAGACGCATGGGGTTTGCGCTCGTTGCTGCTGCTGTTCTCCTCGCCTCACAATTTCCGACAGCACAAGGGCGCCAAGGGGGCGCGGCGGCGCCAGCCGCGCAATCGGCGCTTGTTGATGGCACCCTCGCCGCGCCGCCTCGGCGCGCCAACGAAGGCCTCGGACCATTTGCAACACTTGTGATTCACGGCGTTACGGTGATCGATGGCAGCGGCGCACCGCCGTATGGGCCGGTGGATATCTACATTGCCGGCAACAAGATTCAGTCGATTCGAAGTGCCGGCACGCCGGGCTTGCCGGTACGGCCGGCGCCGACCAACGTTGAGAAGGTCATCGACGCCACGGGCATGTATGTCACGCCAGGCTTCATCGACATGCACGTGCACGCCGGTGGCGCGCCGAAGAACGAGTCGCTTGAATACGCCTACAAGCTTTGGCTCGCGCACGGCGTCACGACGGTGCGCGGCGTGCCGCTGGCCTCTCATCGCGTCGCGGTGAGCGAGGCTGCGCGCAGCGCAAAGAACGAGATCGCGGCACCGCGCATCATCAACTATCAGCGCCCCGGCTCCGGCTGGACGGGCGGCACCGTCGACACACCGCAGAAAGCCATCGACTGGGTGAAGTGGGGCGCCGCCAACGGGCTCGATGGCCTGAAGCTTGGTGCGGAAGACCCTGAGGTCATGGCCGCGCTACTCGGCGCAGCGAAGACACTCGGCATGGGATCAACCGCGCATCTCCAGCAGACCGGGGTCGCGCAGATGAACGCGATCGATGCGGCGCGGCTGGGGCTGCAGACCGTGACGCACTACTACGGCCATTTCGAATCACTGCTCAAGGACTTTGTCGTGCAGCCGTGGCCCGTAAACATGAACTACAACGACGAGCAGTTCCGCTTTGGCCAGGTGGCGCGGCTCTGGGACAAGATCTATCCGCAGGGATCGCCCGAGTGGAAGGCGTACCTCGAAGAACAGCTCAAGCTCGGCACGGTGTTCGATCCGACGTTCACGATCTACTCTGCGGGCCGCGACCTCATGCGCTTCCGTGCCGCCGAGTGGCACGACAAGTACACGTTGCCGACGCTCATGGATTACTACACACCCAGCCGCGTGAATCACGGGTCGTACTGGTACGACTGGACCACTGAAGACGAGATCGCCTGGCGCAATTTCTATCAGGTGTGGTTCAAGCTCGTGAACGACTACAAGAAGATGGGCGGGCGCGTGACCACGGGCTCAGACTCGGGCTTCATCTACCAGACGTACGGCTTCGGCTACATCAACGAGCTCGAGATGCTGCAGGAGGCTGGCTTCCATCCGCTGGAAGTGATTCAGGCCGCGACCTACAACGGCGCAAAGACGATCGCGGAAGGCTGGCGCAAGCCGATGGATCGCGGTGTCGTGAAGGCGGGCTTTCTCGCTGACCTCGTCATCGTGGATCAGAACCCGCTGCAAAACCTGAAGGTGCTCTACGGCACCGGCGCATCACGGCTGAACGACACAACCGACCAGGTCGAACATGTCGGCGGCATCAAATACACCATCAAGGACGGCATCGCCTACGACGCGAAGCAGTTGCTCGCTGACGTCGCGAAGATGGTCGAGGATCAGAAGAAAGCGCGCACGGCGAAGCGCTAGTTCTTCTCAAACGGCCTCGCACCACCGGTCCATGTCGGCTCCGGCGTGCCGTCAGCGCGCAAGCGATAGAAGCCTGCGTCCGTGCCTGTCTGCATCTTCGCGAGCATGATGATCTGGCCCGTGTGCATCGAGAAGTGTTCGACGACGTGGTAGATAGCGCCGAGGATTGTGGTGTTGAAACGCTGCACTTCTCGGGCATCAGTGAGCGATGCCACGTCAACGCGATCGAGTGTGTCGCAGGCCTCGTCGACGGCCTGTCGGAGTTCGGCGACCAATGCAGAGGCTGGCAGCATGTCGCGCGTCGCGAATTCGCGCGCGCGGTCACGGGCAGTGGCCGTGCCGCCCACGCCGCCGACGATCCACTGACGGACGTTGCCCGCCAGATGCAGCATGAGGTTACCGATACTGTTGGACGCGTCATTGGCACGCCACCAGAGCTGCTCGGTTGAGAGCGGCTCGATCGCGCGTTCGATCTTCTTGAGAAATTCGTCGCGCAGGTAGTCGCGCGACTGTGCAACAAACAACGAGCCCACATCCATGGGGGGCATTCTAGTCCGTCAGTGCCACCGCCGGGCTCACACTCGCGGCACGTCGCGCCGGAATGACCATCGCCAGCAGCGCGACAACGGTCAGCGCCAACGCGACCGACGCAATCACCATCGGATCCATCGGCGTGACACCAAAGAGCACCGACGTCAGCGCCTGCCGCAGCGCAATCAGCCCCGCGAAGCCGAGCACCAGACCCATCGCCACGATCTTGATTCCGTCCTGGAGCACAAGGTTGAACACCTCGCGGCTCGTGCTGCCGAGCGCGAGACGGATACCGATCTCACGCCGACGCTGCGCCACACCGTAGGCGAGCACACCGTAGATACCGACCGCCGACAGAAACAGCGCCACCGCCGCAAACGCCAACGCGAGCAACATCGGCATACGGCGCGACATCAGCGCGGTATCGACATACTCATCCATGCTCTTGATCGAATAGAGCGGCAGCGCCGGGTCGAGCGACGCGACCACCTTGCGCAATTCCGGCACGATGGCTTTGCTGTTCGAGGTCCGCACGGCAAGGAGGAAGCCGTTCTGCGACGACTGTGTGAATGGGAAGTAGTACGCGCCAACCGCTGGACGATCGGTTGCCAACCCGTCGAGCTGCACTTCCTTCACAACGCCGACGACCGTCAGCCACTTGGTGTTGGGACCGGTCTCGAGCACTTTCTTGGCGCTCTCCGGCATATACATCCGCCGGCCGATCGGATCCTGATTCGGCCAGAAGTGCGCGACCATGCGCTCATCGACGATGATCGACGACGTCGAGGTCGGGGTATCTGACGCGTTGAACACGCGCCCTCGCACCAGCCCGATCTTCATCGTCTCGAAGTACCCGTCACTCACCACCAACTGCGACGGCGAGACGAGCGACTCGCCGTCCTTCATCTGATAGCCCTCGGCGAGGATCACGCTGTCGTTGTGATCACCGCCCAGCGGCAATGTGGATGTGATGCCGGCGCTCTCCACACCCGGCAGCGCACGCACGCCGGTCAGTAGCCGATCGACGAACGGTGCCAGCGTCTCGGGCTTGTAGGTCGCGCCCGGCAAGTTGATCGCACCAGTCACCACACCCGATGCCGTGAAGCCGGGATCGATCTTGAGTACGTTTCGGAAACTAGCGAGCAGCAGTCCCGCGCCAATCAGCAGCACGAACGCGATCGTCACCTGCGCGACCGCCAATCCTCGGCGCAGCAGATTCGTGCCGCGGCTCGCCGTGCCGCTGCGGCCTTCTTCACGCAAAGCGTTGTTGATGTTGAGCTTCCACAACCTGGCCACCGGCATCAGGCCAATCAGAATGCCCACGACGACAGCGATGCCGATAATGATGGACACGCTGACAGGATCGAGTGCGATCTCATGGCCACGCGGCATTTCATCGAGACCGAGTGTCGGCACCAACCGCAACGCCCACCAGCCGAGACCGAGCCCGATCACACCACCCGCAACGGCCAGCATCGTCGTCTCTGTCAACAACTGTCGCGACAGTCGGCCGAGGTCCGCGCCGATCGCGTGGCGTGTGGCCATCTCACGTGAACGCCCACTCGCGCGCACCAGCACAAGGTTCGCGATGTTCAAACACCCGATGAGCAGCACGAATACGACACCGCCCCACAGCAGCAGCAAGACCGGGCGAACATCTTCGACCAGCTCAGACTGCAGCTGTGCCACCGTCGTGTGGAATCCCGCATCGTGAAGCAGCTTCGTCAATTGCGGGAATCGGTCTTCGTTGCGGCGATTAATGGTGTCGACTTGCTCTTTCGCCTGCGCGACGGTCTTGCCCGGCTTCAGCATCGCGATCATCTGCCAGTTGTTGCTGTGACGCCGCTCGTCCGACTTGTCAGTGGGTGTGAACGCGGCCGGCAGGTACGCGTCGATGTCGTTCCAGATGAATCGGAAGTCCTGCGGCGCCACGCCGACGATCTGAAACGTCACGCCGCTCAACTTGAGCTCCTTGCCGACCACGTCGTTCGCGCCACCGAACTCGCGCTGCCAGAGCGCGTGGCTCAGGATCACTTCATTGTTCTTGCCGTCTTCGCCTTCATCCTCGCGGAAGATGCGACCCAGCGTCGGCTGCATCGAGACGATGCGGTAGAGTGACGGCGTCGCGCGAATCGTCGCCAACCGTCGTGCCCCGTCGCGACCCCCGAGTGTTGACCCCTGGCGCCGATAGAGCGCCATGTCTTCGGTGACGTCCATGGCCTCCTTGCGGTCGAAATAGTCGGGCACGCCCGTGGATCCACGCACCGCGCCCGCCTTCGGGTAGTTGTTGTGGAACATCACGATGCGCTCGGCATTGGGCACCGGCAGCGGCTTCATGACCACGGAGCGGACGATGCTGAAGATGGCGGCATTGGCGCCGATGCAGATGGCCAGCGTCAAGAGGGCGGTGATCGTGAAGCTGCGGTCTTTCATGAGCAGCCGGGCCGCGTAGCGCAGGTCCTGAATGAGATTGGTCACAGACATCGGCCGGTTAGACGGCGTCCTTCCCGGGCGGGTTCGTGCGCTTCGTGGCTTTTTTCTCGGACCTCGCGCTATCGAACGACCCGCACGCGGCTGCCGGGGCGAGGCGTGGAGTCGAGCGTCTCACCGTTCATGATGGCGAGCGTCGACGGCTTGGTCGTGTTGCCCACGGCGGCCGCGATCGACGCCCATGTATCGCCACTGCGCACACTCTGAAACACGATCTGCCGATTCTGAATGGCGTCCGCCTCAGCCGTGGACAGCTCACGAAATGATCCGATCGCCGCTGTCGCCGGCGCGCGAACGAGGTCGAACTGCGCGGACGATGCCACGCCCAACACGCGATAGATCATGCTCCGGTCAGACATGCGCACGAAACCCGCCTGGGCTCCCGCGCGCGTGTTCTGAATCACACCTTCATACAAGCCGACGAACGCCTCGAGCCCGTGGATGCGTTCGGCTCCGCCGCTCACCGGCGAGAACCCTGACTTGCTCATGCTGGTCTCGGCGGTCACCTGAAGATTGCTGGCCGCTGCGCCAACCGGTTGCAAAATGATCGCGGCGCCATCGGCTCCCGCCGGCTGCGCCGTCACGGCGTCATTGCTGTTTGCGATGTCCCATCCGTCAGGAAATGTCAGCGCAAAGCGCAGCACCGGATGGATGAATTCCCGGCCGCGCACAACGCCTTTTTCGCGTGCGTCGCCGAACACGACGCCGGCGATGTGCGACTCAAACTCCGGACGGTTCCTCGCGATCGCCGTGGGCGATTGTGATGCCGCCACAGCCTCCTGCACTTTCTGCACGCGCTCGGGCGCTGGTGGATGCGTAAGGGCCCAGTGCGGCACGCCGCGACTCGATCCCGAGGCGCCTTCGAGTCGCGCGAGCGTATCGAGCAGCCCAGGCATGCCGGCCGGATCCCAGCCCGCGCGCGCTGCATAGCCAGTGCCGAGTGTGTCGGCCTCGAGCTCGTCTTCGCGGCCGAACTTCAGGAACATCAAACCGAGGCCACTGCCGGCGAGATTGAATGCGTCCTGATACTTCGGTGCCAGGACGGAGCCCAACGCGAGTCCGATGCCGGCGGCTTGCTGCTTGGACACCTGTGATGCACTGTGGCGCGCATCCACGTGGCCCACTTCGTGGCCGAGCACGCTCGCCAGTTCGGCTTCGTCCCTGAGAAACGGCAGGATACCGCGCGTGATGTAGATGAAGCCGCCGGGCAGCGCGAACGCGTTCACGGCCGGCTCGTCGACGACCGTGAATTTCCATGGGAGATTCGGCCGATGCGACTGCCGGGCCAATCGCATCCCCACATCCGTCACATACTGCTGCCATCGCGCGTTGGCGTAGACACCCATCGACTTCTGGACGTCGGCGTCGGCCTCGCGGCCCATCTGTATTTCCTGCGCTTCAGACACCAGCATTAATTCACGCTTGCCCGTGACCGGATTGGTCGCGCAGGCGCTGATCAGGAACAACGCCACCACCACTATCGCTCGCATTGATATCGCTCCTGCGTAATCTCGGCCATCACCGCGAGCGCGATCTCTGCGGGGGTGCGGCCACCAAGGTTCAATCCGACCGGCGAGCGGATCGACTGGATCCTCGCCTCATCAACGCCCTGCTCTCGCAGCATGTCGTCGATCATGACTTTCTTGCGGCGGCTGCCGAGAAGACCGATGTAGCGCGCGTTGGACCTCACCGCTGCCAACGTGCAGTCGGCGTCCATCTTGTGTCCGCGCGTGGCGATCACCAGAAACGTGTGCCAGCCGTAGGTCAGCGACGCGATCGTCTCGGCCACCTCGGCTTCGATCACCGTGGCACCAGGGAAGCGCTCCTTGCCAGCAAACTGCGGCCGATCTTCGAGCACCGTGACATCAAAGTCGAGCAACTGCGCCTGACGCATGATCGCGAGCGACACGTGCCCGCCACCGGCAATGACGACGCGAGGTTTGCCGGCAATGACATCGATCAACTCGTCATCGCGCTGATCGGCAGACGCACCGTCACTGGCCACACGCACGACACGCGGCGTGGGTGCGCCATCAGCCTGCTCAATGGTGCGCGCGACGAATTCATTGCGCTTGCCCTGCCGGCGAAACCGTGTGCGTACGGCCAGCGGCTGCGCTGTGCCGGCCGCCGCATTCACGAGATCTTCAAGCACATCCCGCCCATCAATCGTCAGCGCGTCGTCGGCACGCTCGGCAAGAATCCACATCGTGCCGCCGCAGACGAGGCCGCTGTTCCAGGCCAGATCTTCGGTGAGCTCGTAGGCCTGCAACGATCGGCCGCCCTTGGCCATCACGATCTTCGCGGCTTCCATCGCGTCCGCTTCAACACAGCCGCCGCCGAGCGTGCCGACAAATGTTCCTTCGTCGTCGAGCACGAGCTTCGCGCCGGCGACCTGCGGTGTGCTGCCATGCGTGCGCACGACGGTGGCGACAGCAAACTGCCGCCCGGCCCGCCTCAAGTTGGCCATGTGATGAAAGAGAGAGATCACGACACCGATTCTATTGCGGCAGATCGTCGCGCGTATCGACGTCCTTCAGCACGCCCGGGTCATCGACGTCGAGCTCGTGGCGCACGAGACCGATCGCCGCGAACGCCTCGTTCAGCGGTGTTAATGCCGGAATCGTCAGCAGCTGCCGAGCAACGTCCACGGGAAATGCCAGTGGATGACCGCGCTTGCCGTTGTAGCGCGGGCACACGGCGCGGCCGGTTCGCACACATTCATCGGCAACAAGGCGGATGGTCTCCGTGCGAACGAACGGCATGTCGGCGGGGTGAACCAGAATGACGGTGGCGCCGCTCGCCACCGCTTCAGCGAGCCCAATCTGAATCGACGAGAACATCCCGCGATCGGGATCGGGATTCACGACCGTTCGCAGGGCGGCCTGATCTTGAAGGCCGCCAACAACGATGACCGTCGCGCCCGCGTCGCGCAGTTGCGCAACAACCCGATGCAGCATCGGCACGCCGTCGATCAGTGCCTGACGCTTGTCGCTGCCGAAGCGCGAACTCTTTCCGGAGGCAGGGACGACGGCGAAGATCCTCAGTGGTCTTCCTTACGGTGATGTTCGATCTCGCGCTGCTCGGCCATCGTCTCCTGCCGGCCGATGGCGGCGGCCTTGTGGCGTTTCGAATCAGCAGCGGCCTGAAGCTTTTCCTTCGAGGTCACCGCAACGGCGGACGGCAGTCGCTCCAGATCCTTCGCGTGACACTGCTCGCACGCATCAGGCTGGATGTCATTGCGGACGAGCGCTTCGAATGTGTGCCCGCACGCGCGGCAGCGATAGTCGAAGAGAGGCATGCCGCCAATGTAAGCTGTTTCAGCGAGGAGTCGCAACGCATGTCTCTCATCGATCCCGGCAAGAAAGCTCCAGCGTTTTCCCTGAAAGACCAGAACGGCGCGGCGCATAAGCTGGCCGACTACGCCGGCAAGCCCGTCGTCATCTACTTCTATCCCAAGGACGACACGCCCGGCTGCACGAAGGAAAGCTGCGCGTTCCAGGACAACTTGCCCAAGTTCAAGACGAGCAAGGCCGTCGTGTTCGGTGTCAGCATCCTTGATGAAAAGAGCAAGAAGAAGTTCGCCGACAAGTTCAAGCTGACGTTCTCACTGCTCGCCGATGCGGATCATGAGATGGCCGAGAAGTACGGCGTGTGGCAGGAAAAGTCGCTCTACGGCCGCAAGTTCATGGGCATCGTTCGCACGACATACCTGATCGGCGCAGATGGCAAAGTGGCGCGGCGCTGGGACAACGTGAAGGTGGATGGTCACGCCGAGGACGTGCTCACGGCGGTGAACACGCTCTAACGGTCAGCGGCGCAGCGCGCCCGAGTCACGCGACCGCACTTGATGCTCAAGCTGCACGCGGTACGAACGGCTGACAGGCACAACATCTCCGCGGGTCAGCAGCGCCTCGGCGTCGCCGTTCTGCTTGGCGCGAATTTCTCGAATGCTCGCGAGATTCAGAATCGCGGTGCGGCTCGCGCGCATGAAGCCGTCGCCCGCGAGTTCTTCGAGCAGTGACTGAATCGACCGCCGTACGAGCGGCCGGCGTCGGCCCGCGTGAATCCGCGTGCAGTAATCCTCGGCTTCGATCCAGTCTACGAGTTCGACAGGAATCACCATGGGCTTTTCCGGCCCGTGCACGGTGAGCTCACGCGGCGAGACACTGAATGTCACGGAGGACGCGCGGTCGAGCGCGGTCAACACCTTCGCCATCACGCGCATGAAGCGTTCATCACTGAAGGGTTTCAGCAGGTAGTCGAACGCGTGCACCTCAGTCGCCATCAACGCGTGCTCGGCCTGACCGGTCGTGAAGACCACGAGCGGAATCGTACTGAGGCCGGGGATGTGCAGCATGTCGAGCAACGTCGCACCCGGCATCTGCACGTCAATAAACAAGATGTCGGGTTCGAGCTCACGAATGGCCCGCACGGCCGCCCCCGCGTCGTCACACTCCCCGACCACCTCAACGCCGTTAAATTGGGCAAGCAGGGCTGAAGCCATTCGTTTAGCGGGCGCGTCGTCGTCTACAACCAGGACTTTCCACGGGGTCATCGGATCACTATCAAGGTACCGCGTTTCGGGGCTCTTTTCCCCTACAATGTCGTCACTATGGCGTACACGCTCAACGTCAACGGCAAGAGTGTTTCGGTCGATGTTCCTGGTGACATGCCCCTGCTTTGGGTGCTCCGGGACGTCCTTCATCTCTACGGCACCAAGTACGGCTGCGGTGTCGGGCAGTGCGGTGCGTGCACCGTGCATATCCGCGGACGCGCGGCCAAGGCGTGTCAGGTGCCGGTGCAGAACGCGACGGCTGCGCCGATCGTGACGATCGAAGGATTGTCCGCTGACGGCTCACATCCAGTGCAAAAGGCGTGGGAGGAGCTCGACGTGCCGCAGTGCGGGTACTGCCAGGCCGGACAGATCATGTCGGCCGCAGCGCTGCTTGCGACGACACCGAAGCCGACAGATGCCGAGATTGACACCGCGATGAACGGCAACATCTGCCGCTGCGGCACCTACCTCCGTATTCGCGATGGCATCAAACGCGCATCGGGTCAGCCCGTCAACATGACGACCGGGAGGGGCGAATGAGCACCGCTTCTGTCTCTGTGAATCGCCGCAGCTTTCTCAAAGTCAGCGCCGCCGCCGGTGGCGGCCTGATGGTCGCACTGTACACGGACGCCTTCGCGGATCTTCTCGCACAAGGTCGTCAGGGCGGCGCGCCCGCTGCGCCACTCACACCCGACGCGTTCATCACGATTTCGCCAGACGGTATCGCCACGATCACGGGCAAGAACCCGGAGATCGGTCAGGGCATCAAGACGGCGCTGCCGATGCTGATCGCGGAAGAACTCGACATCGATTGGAAAGACGTGCGCGTGGTGCAGGGCGACGTCAGCCAGGTGAAGTTCGGCGGACAGTCGGCCGGCGGCAGCACCGCGATCCCGGGCAACTACACGCCGATGCGGCAGATCGGCGCCGCCGCGCGTGCGCAGCTTGTGGCCGCTGCCGCGGCGCAGTGGAGCGTGCCGGAAGCTGAACTCACGACGGCAGCAGGCAAAGTGATGCACGCTGCGTCGAAGCGCACGATCGGCTACGGCCAGCTCGCAGCGAAGGCCGCGACGATGCCGGCGCCGGCGCTCGCGTCGGTGACGCTGAAGGATCCGAAGAACTTCACGATCGTCGGCAAGAACAAGGTCGGCGTGGACGTCCACAAGATCGTGACGGGCCAGGCGCTGTTCGGCATGGACATGAACTTGCCCGGCATGAAGTTCGCGGTGTACGAGAAGTGCCCGGTGTTTGGCGGCACGGTCGTGAGCGCGAACACGGAAGAAATCAAGGCACTGCCGGGCATCACCGCCTGCTTCGTGGTGGCACCGGGTCCGAGCCTCGCGAATGGCGTGGCGATTGTGGCCGACACCTGGTGGACGGCGAATCAGGCGCGCACCAAGCTGAAGATTCAGTGGAACGAAGGCACGACCGCGACCAACAGCACCATGGGTTTCGACCGAAGCGCGCTGGAATTCTCGAAGAAGGCTCCGCAGACCGTGACGCGCAACGACGGCGACCACGGCGTCGCGATGAAGGAAGCCGCAAAGACGGTTGACGCCGCGTACCAGTATCCGTTCCTCGTGCACGCACAGCTCGAGCCGATGAACTGCACGGCGGCGTTCAAGGACGGCAAGATGGAAATGTGGGCGACAAGCCAGACGCCGCAGCAAGGTCTCAGTCTTGCTGCCACGGCGTGTGGCATCGCGCCGACCGATATCACGATGCATCTCATGCGCATGGGCGGCGGCTTCGGCCGGCGCCTCGCGAATGACTACATCGCCGAAAGCGCCGTGATCGCGAAGAATGTGCCCGGCGTGCCGGTGCAGCTGCGGTGGACGCGCGAAGACGACATGCGCTCGGACGTGTACCACCGCGCGGCTGGCTGGCACTTCCTCAGCGGTGGTGTCGATGCGAGCGGCAAGATCACCGCCTGGCGCGATCACTTCGTCACCGTCGGTAAAGGCACGATGCCGTCAGGCTCGGCAACACTCGGCATGAACGAGTTTCCGGCGCGCTTTGTGCCGAACTTCTCCATCGTGCAATCGATCAACGAAAGCGGCATCCCGACCGGGCCCATGCGCGCGCCCGGCAGCAATGCGCTGGCGTTCGTGATGCAGAGCTTCATCGACGAACTCGCGCACGCCGCCGGCAAGGATCCCGTCGCGTTCCGCGTGGCACTGCTCGACTCGACGCCACTCCCGATTCCGCAAACTCAGGGACCTGGGGGCGGCGGTGGCGGCGGCGGCTTCAACGCGGCTCGCGCGAAGGGCGTCGTCGAACTGGTCGCCGCCAAGAGCGGCTGGGGCAAGCGCACGTTGCCGAAAGGCACGGGCATGGGCATCGCGTTCCACTTCAGCCACTCGGGCTACTTCGCGGAAGTCGCTGAGGTCACGGTCGATGCGCAGAAGCGCGTGAAGGTGAACAAGGTCTGGGTCGTCGGCGACATCGGTCGCCAGATCGTGAACCCCTCGAACGCCAACAACCAGGCCGAAGGCTGCGTAGTGGACGGGCTCGGCCAGGCGATGGGCCTCGAAATCACGATCGACGGCGGCAAGGTTGTGCAGAAGAACTTCAACCAGTACCCGCTGATCCGCATGAAGGACGCACCGACCACGATCCAGGTCGACTACCTGCTCTCAGACAACAACCCGACCGGTATCGGCGAACCGGCGATGCCGCCCAGCATCCCGGCGCTCTGCAACGCCATCTTCGCCGCCACCGGCGAACGCGTCCGCTCGCTGCCACTGATCAAACACGGGTTCAGCTGGGCGTAATGCCACAACCCATCAACATGGAGGGCCATGGGGGACCATGGGGTAAAACCAACCGCGACAGACTTTCTCGATGGCCCCCCATGTTGATGCTTTTGCTTTTTGCTGTTGGTATTCGCGCGGAACAAGTCACGGTCAAGGACGGCGTTTACAGCGCAGCTCAGGCGGAGCGCGCGAAGGAACTGTGGACCAAATCGTGCGCGTCGTGTCACACGCTCGGTACGCTCTCGGCGTCGACCAAAGGACCAGCACTCAGCGGCGCGGAGTTTCTCGCCAAGTGGGACAGCAAGACCGTGTTCGCGCTCGCGGACGGCATTCAAAAGACGATGCCGAATGATTTTTCGATGGAGCTGACTGCGGCGCAGGCGACCGACGTGACGGCACTGATTCTTCAGGCCAACGGCTTCCCCGCCGGCGAGAAGGCACTCGCCATGGGCGAGGCGCAGAAATCGATTACGATCGTCAAGTGAGCATGGAGTTTTCTCAGGAGATTCTGATCAGCGGCGCGCCGGCGGACATTGCGGGCGTCATGTTTGATCCCGCCCGCGAGTCTGAATGGCTAACGGCGGTCACGTCGTCTCTGCCTCAAACACCAGGGATCACCGTTGGCGCCGAAGTGAAGCGCACGAGTCACGTGAATGGCGTTGATGTTCGGTGGTCGACAGCCGTCGACGCGTTTCATTTTCCGCATGTGCTGCGCCTCACGATCGGCGGCGGCGCATCGGGCTACGTTCGCTACGAAGTGCAGCGTTCGGGCATGGGCTCAGTCGCGCGCGTGAAGGCGACCAGCGAGCAGGACCTGTTCGGGTTTGATCTCGCCAAGCTGAAGCAACTCGTCGAGGGTGCGTAGCGCGAACCTACTTGACGAGTTCGAATCGTACGACCGTCTGATTCGCGGGCGCACCGGGGTCATGCCCGCGGCCGATCATTCTGAATCCGGCCTTCTTCAATACGCCGATCGATCCTTCGCCTGAGGCGAGCGTGTGCGCGCAGATCATCAGCACTTTCGGCTGGTTGAACGCGAATTCGATCAGGCCGAGCACGGCCTCGAGCGCGTAGCCACGCCGCTGAAACTCCGGCAGCACCGAGTAGCCGATTTCGACGATGCCGTCGGCGTCGGGAGCGCCTTTGAATCCACCGGCGCCGATCAGTGTGCCGGGGCCGCCATCAGCGGCCGGCAGCTCGATGCAGTAGAAACCCCATTGGGTGTCACCGGGCCGTTTGCGCAGCCAATCGAGCGTGAAGTTCACGGCGTCCGCGTCGTAATGCTCGGGTGGCCAGGCGGCGGGCACGGTTCGCCCTGTGGCGGCGGCCAGCGCCGCGTTGCCGGCGAGCGAGGCGCGCAAGAGTGGCTCGGTGGCCGGGATCAGCCGAAGCCGTGACGTGATCAGGGTTTCCGCAACATGGGGTGCCATCAGCAGTCAGAGGATAAGTCAGAAATGCCATACTCCACACAATCGTGAGGTTCGGATGGTTCCTGGGGTGCGCGTTCGTTGCCGGTGCCACGTTGATGGCGCAGCAGCCATTTCGGTCGACGACCGACACGGTGTCGATTTTCGCCACCGTCAATGACAAGGACGGGCGGCTTGTCTCGAACTTGACGGCCGCCGATTTCAGGATTCTCGACAACGGGAAGCCGGCCGAGATTACGGTATTTTCCAGCGATATCCAGACGATCACGACCACGCTTTTGCTCGACATGAGCGGCAGCATGGTGCCGCGGCTGTTGTGGACGCGTGATGCGGCTGAACAGCTGATCGAAGAATTGCGCGGCGCTGACCGTGCGCGGATCGGGACGTTCGGCACGGAAGTGGCAATCAATCCGAATCTCACCACGGACAAGACGTTGCTGAAGCGGATCCTGCACGAAGAACTGTGGCCAGGCGGCGGCACGCCACTGTGGGTGGGCATTGACGCGGCGATGACGTCGATGACGCACGAGACCGGCCGTCGCATCGTGCTCGTGATCACCGACGGCAACGACTCGACCAGCGATCGCGTGAGTCAGGGCGACGTGCGCAAGCGCGCGATTCGTGAAGACTTCATGATCTACGCGGTCGCGATCAATGGCCACGAGCTGAACAGCGACCTGGCCGATGTCGCCGCCGAAAGTGGCGGCGGCTACATCATCGTGAACGACAATGACGACCTGAAGAAGACGCTTGGCGAAGTCATCAACGAGCTGCGCCATCAGTATCTGCTGGGCTTTTCGCCCGCGGTGTTGGACGGCAAGACGCACAAACTGACGGTGCAAGTGACGCGACCTCAGCTCAAGGCACGCGCACCATCGGGCTACCTGGCAGGGATCAAGTGACGCGGCGCTGGCTCGTACTCGCAGCCTCTGCGGCCATGGGAAGTGTGCTGCTCGCGTCGCCCTCTCCATCGGCCACGGCTCAGCGAGCGGCCACGGGCTCGATCGTACTGACCGTCACAGGACCGGATGGCGCACCGGTGACCGGGCTCACCGAGGACGACTTCGTCGTGCAGGTGGACAAGTCGACGGAGGCGCTGACGTCGTTGTCGTCTGTCTCTCTGCCGCTGACGGTGCTCGCGCTTTTCGATCAGTCTTCGAGTGTGACGGACATTCGGGGGCGTTTATCGACGGACGCCGCCGAAACACTGGCGGCGGCGCTCAAGCCCGGCGACCGCCTGCGAGTTGGTGTGGTGGCGGGCACGACCACGATCGGTGCGCCGACACCCTTGGTCAGACGCGACATCGAGTCGGCGCTTCGCGCGTTGCCGAAGGCCAAGTCGTTTGCAGCATCGCCGCTGTGGGACGCCGTCGAAGCCGGGGCCCACGCGCTCGCTGAGGACAACGGGCGACGACTGCTGCTGTTAATTACCGACGGGCGGGCCACCGCCAGCCGACTCAGCACGGAGCAGGCGGCCACCGTTGCGGTCATGGCCAACGTGGCGGTGTCGACGATTGATCAGGGTCAGCAGCAGTCATTGCTGCAGGACGGCACGCGGGTCATCACCGTGCGGTCCGCGCCGCTCTTGCAGTTCATCAGCCGCGCGACCGGCGGCGTGTACTACACCGACGAACCGCCCGTCTTTCGACAGCAGACACCGGCGCTGATCTTGTCAGCCGGCCGCGCGATCCGCGATCAGCGCGCAACCTATCAACTGACCGTCCCGGTCGCCGACGACAAGCAGCTGCATCCGATCACGGTGCGCGTCACGCGGCCGGGCTTGGTGGTGCATGCACCGAGTGTCATCCACGCTTCGGGAAAAACTTCACGCCTTCCCGCCCGGCAAAATCCTCATCCTGGGTCCACAACGTCGCCTGATGGCGCAGGGTGATGGCATCGCGCTCACCGCGTTCACGCCGAACCTTCTTGAAGACTTCGTAGATTGACAACACCGGCACCACCAGGTGCTCGGCGTCCTCGATTGCGTCCGCGAAATCGTGTCCATGCCCTTCAGGAAGCCGCGGCGCCGTGGCCTTCTCGCGGATGAGGTATCGTGCCGGGCATGCGATCCACGCTCGTTAAACTCCACCTGGTCCTCGCGCTGGCGGCCAGCCTGGTCATTGTGTCGCTCGGCGTGACAGGCGCCATCATGGCGTTTGAGCCAGAGATCGATCACTGGCAGCATCGCGCGCTGATGGACGTCACGCCCTCCGGCCAGCCACACAACCTGATGGATATCAGCGACGCGTTGATGCGGGAGTTTCCGGCCGAAAAGATCAACGCCTTCACGCTCGGCGCAACGCCGTCACGCGCATATGCGGTCTCGATGGCGCGCGGCACGGTCTTCGTGAATCCCTACACGCTGCAGGTGATTGGCGTGCGACCGCCTGGGGCCGATTGGCTGTCGAACGTGCATCAAATGCATTTGCGGTTGCTGGCCACCTGGGGTCGGGTGGTCGTGCGATGGTCGGGCGTCGTCATGGTGCTGCTGCTGTTGTCGGGTGTGTATCTGTGGTGGCCGACCAAGCGGCTGAGCCTGACCACTGGTCGATCGCCATTTCGGACGTGGTTCGACTGGCACAACGTCATTGGCATGTACTCGCTCGTGTTTCTGCTCCTGTTGTCGCTGACAGGCGTCTTCATTGGTTTCGACGACGTCGCCATTCCGCTCGCGTACAAGGTCACGGGCAGTACACCTGTGAAAGCGGTGCCGACAAAGCAGGTGCAGATTCCGGGCGCGCATCAGATCTCGCCGGATCGCGCGTTGGAGATTGCGCGTGAGGCGTTGCCGGGGGCGACGGCGTTTGCGGTGCCGTCGGTGTCACCGACCGATGCCTATGCCGTGCGGATGCGATTTCCAGAGGACCTGACGCCAGGTGGACGCAGCCGCGTGCTGCTCGATTCGTACACGGGCGCCGTGCTGGCGGTCGACAACTCGCGCACCGCACCGGGCGGACGCCGCGTGGAGATTCTGAATCGCGCGATTCATACCGGTGACCTCTTCGGTATGCCGAGCAAGATTGCAATGTCGCTCGCGAGCCTGATGGCGCCGGTGCAGCTCGTGACGGGCATCATGCTCTGGCTGAGGAAGCGGCGCGGAAGCCGGACGTAACCCCCAGGTCCGGCCTATTTGGTCAGGAGCATCAACAAATACCCTGCCGTGCCAACGGCGAGCGATGTCAGCGCCAGTGTGCGGTGCGTGTTCCGATCGTCTATCGAACCAAGGCCACCTGGCGCCGAGGCAAACGTCGCCACAAAGCCCGCGTCGGCACCCATCATGAGAATCGCGTGCACCCAGCGTTTGGTGCGGCCGTTGGGATCGTTGCGCGATTCAATCAGATTCCACACGCCGGTCACGGTGTTCACCGCAAACAACGTGCTGATGCCGACGCCCACGGCGATGTGTGCGCCCTTCTTGTCGGTATTGCCGTCGTAGACCGACGTGCCGAGTAGATACTCGGCGCCGGCCAGCGGCAGCATCGCGAAGCTCCCAACCTTGTGCACCTTGGCGCGCATCTGGTACGCATCGCTGTATTCGATGGCCGGTGACGGCGGCGGTGCAGGCGTCTGCACGGGCGCGGACACAGGGATCAGGAACAGCAATGCGGCGGTCGGGAGCGTCATCAACACCTACTTCACAAGACTTACGTTGAATGCGAGCGTGCGACCGCGCCGGATCTGGAGGTCGGTCTCGTAGGTCGAGAAGCCGCTCTTCTGAATGACGAGGCGATGCACACCTTCGGGTAGCTGAATGATCAGCCGTTCCTGACCGGTCGGCAACGATTGTTTCTGGCCGTCGAGGATCACGTCAGCGTCACCGGGCTGAATGCCGACCGAGAGCGTACCGAAATTTCTGGGTTCGTTGGCCGGACGATCCGGCTGGGCGGGCATACGCGGTTCGGGCGGCGGCTGAGGCGCACGCGGCGCGTCGGACCGGCCGGGCTGAGGCGGATTGCGCGGCTCGGCCGGGTCGCTGGCATCACCGGGCAGGCGTCGTGGGGCCATGCGCTCCATCGGCTGCGGTTGCGGCACCGGGCGCGGCTCGTCGGGCTGGCCAGGGGCCAGCTGCAGCATCGTGTGCAGGATCCGCTGATCGGCGCGCGGCGAGAAGTAGCGGCGCTCGCTCCACGTGCGGAATCCCGCCAGGTAGAGGGTGATTTCATGCTCACCGGGCGTCAGGTGGAGACGCTGGAAGATGCCGTCGTAGTCGTCGACGATCCCGGCTTTCGCGCCATCGACGAAGACTTCCGTCTCGCGCGGTGTCACCTGCAGACGCAGGTCGGCCGAGTCGTTGTAGCCACGATAGGGGTAGGGATACGGGTAGGGATACTGACCGGGGTAGCCGTATCCACCGCCATACGGCCCATAGGGTCCATACGGGCCGTACCCCGGGGGGTAGAGCACCGTGCGCTGCGGCGCAATGACGATGGCGGGGCCACGGCCACCGCCGCCACGCCCCCGCTGAGCGAGGGCATCAGAGGGCCACATGGCCACAACAGCAACAACAACGAGGGCAACAGCGAGAAGACGACGATTCATCACGGGCCGGACTCTCCGGCAGGCTTGGCACACATGGAGAGAGCAATCCGCGTACCAGCCTGTCTGTCACCTACCGTAGACCTTATAGAATGTTCAGGTGGCATCCGACTTCATTCGCGACATAGTGACCGCCGATAACGCCTCCGGGAAGCATGGTGGCCGGGTGGCGACGCGGTTTCCGCCGGAGCCGAACGGGTATCTGCACATTGGCCACGCCAAGTCGATCTGCCTCAACTTCGGCATCGCGAACGACTTCGGCGGCACCTGCAATCTGCGCTTCGACGACACCAACCCCGTCACTGAAGACACCGAGTACGTGCGGTCGATTCAGCAAGACGTGCAGTGGCTCGGCTTCACGTGGGACGACCGGCTCTTCTATGCGTCCGATTACTTCGAGCGCCTCTACGCCTGCGCCACGCAGCTCATCGAGAAAGGCCTCGCCTACGTCGACAGCCTGAGCGCCGATCAGATGCGCGAGCACCGCGGGACCTTCGCGATTCCCGGCACCGACAGCCCGCATCGCGATCGCTCCGTCGCCGAGAACCTCGACCTTTTTGCACGCATGCGCGTGGGGGAATTTGCCGACGGCGCACACACGCTGCGGGCGAAGATCGACATGGCGTCGCCCAATCTCAACATGCGCGACCCGGCCCTCTACCGCATCCGCCGCGCGCACCATCACCGCACGGGCGACGCCTGGTGCATCTACCCGATGTACGACTTCGCGCATCCGCTCTCGGACGCGTTTGAACGCATCACGCACTCGATCTGCACACTCGAGTTCGAAGCGCATCGCCCGCTCTACGACTGGCTGATCAGCCACCTCGATCTGCCGGGCACGCCGCAACAAATCGAGTTCGCGCGCCTGAACATCACCTACACGGTGCTCAGCAAACGCAAGCTGCTCCAGCTCGTGAACGAGAAGCACGTCAACGGCTGGGACGATCCGCGCATGCCCACGCTCTCCGGTCTCCGTCGCCGTGGCGTCACGGCTCAGGCGCTGCGCCGTTTTTGCGAAGAGATCGGCGTCGTCAAGCGCGAGACGGTGATCGAGGCCGGCCTGCTCGAATTCTGCGTGCGCGAAGACCTCAACAAGACGGCGCCACGCGCCATGGCGGTACTGCGTCCACTGAAGATCGTGCTCGACAACTATCCGGCCGACACATCGGAAGACATGAATGTGGTCAACAACCCGGAAGATGAATCCGCGGGCACGCGCAAGGTGCCGTTCGGCCGCGAGCTCTACATCGAGCGCGACGACTTCATGGAAGATCCGCCGAAGAAGTTCTTCCGCCTGGCACCCGGACGCGAGGTCAGGCTTCGCAACGCCTACCTGATCACGTGCCACGAGGTCATCAAGAACGCGGACGGCGAGATCACCGAACTGCGCTGCACGTACGACCCGGCCACCCGCGGCGGCGATGCACCTGATGGTCGCAAGGTCAAAGCCACGCTGCACTGGGTGTCGGCCGCGCATGCGGTGACCTCAGAGGTCCGCCTGTACGATCGGCTGTTCTCGGCCGAGTTTCCCGGCACGGGCGACTCGGATTTTCTCACGCAGATCAATCCGCACTCGCTCGAACGCGTGCCCAACGCCCAGCTCGAGCCGTCACTCGCGACGCATCCGTCGGGAACGCGTGTGCAGTTTGAGCGACTCGGCTACTTCTGTGTGGACCCCGACTCGACACCCGCCCGCCCCGTGTTCAATCGCACGGTGACGCTGAAGGATTCGTGGACAAAGGCGAAGGACTAAGGGTCAATCGCTAGTTCAGACGGAATTCAGACGTCGTCGATTGCACTTCGGCGGGCGAACCCGCACGATGAGCCTCTTTCTGGAGGTGCATCGATGTCCGTGTCACGCCGCTCGTTTCTGAACACCGCTCCACTCGCCCTGGTCCCGACGCTCTGGCCGGCCGCCACGTACGCTCGCTCAGCCGCAGGGCCCGACGCCACCTACCCGACCCAGCCGGCCGACATGGCCCGGGACATGGTCGGCGCGTGCCACAACAACATCGCGCGCGTGAAAGAGCTTCTCGCCATCCACCCGACGCTGGCTCGCGCGGCCTGGGACTGGGGCTGGGGCGATTGGGAAGACGCGCTCGGCGCAGCCTCACACGTCGGCAATCGCGACATCGCCGCGCTCCTCCTCGCAAACGGCGCCCGACCCACGATCTTCTCCGCCACCATGCTCGGCCACCTCGACGTCGTCAAAGCCTTCATCGCGGCGTCGCCCGGCATTGAAGCGACCCCCGGCCCGCACGGCATTACTTTGATGGCACACGCCACGGCCGGCGGCGCGCAGTCGCAGGCGGTGGCCGACTACTTGAAGACACTGCCGGGCGCCAGCAGACGACCGGAGACGCAGCCCCTCACACCGGAAGAGACCGCGTCAATCAGCGGCATCTACACTTTTGGTCCTGCGGCGGACGAGCGCCTGACGATCGCCACGGCCTCGAACAACATCCTCACGATCACCCGTACGGGACGAAGCGCCAGAAACCTCTTCCATGTGGGCAACCTGGCGTTCTTCCCATCAGGTGCCCCGCTGGTCAGAATTCGCTTCAGCGGGCCCACACTGACCATCCATGATCCGGATCTCGTGCTGACGGCGAAGAGAGCCTGACAGAGCAAAGAGCGCCGGCCTTGGAAATCAAGGCCGGCCTACTATTGTCTCCGATGAAATTTGGTGGATTCGAAGTCGACACGGCTGCGGGAGAGCTGCGCCGGAATGGCGCGCGCGTGAAGATTCAGGACCTGCCGTTTCGCGTGCTGGTCGTGCTCCTTAATCATGCGGGCGACGTCGTGACGCGCGACCAGTTGCGCGCGGAGCTGTGGGGCGCCGAGACGTTTGTCGATGCAGAGGCGGGCCTCAACACCGCGATTGCCAAGTTGCGCGAAGCGCTCGGCGACAGTGCCGATCAACCGCGGTTTATCGAGACGCTACCAAAGCGCGGGTATCGATTTCGCGAGCAAGCCTCTCCGGCCGCCCAACGTGACTGGATCCGTCGCCCGCTGGCCATTGCCACCGTCCTGCTCCTCCTCGTCATCGCGTTCGTCGTCTGGCGTGAGCGTGCACATCAGCCGCGCGTGACGATTGCGGTCGTGCTGTTTCACAACGAAACGGGCGACACGACGTTCGATCAGCTGGCTCAGCAGTTGACGGATGGCACGGTCGTCGTGCTTGCGGCCAACCCTCGGTACGGCGTCATCGGCAACGCGGCGATTCTGAGAACACCGCGCATCTTTGCCGACATTCAGAAGATCGGCGCCGAGCTCCAGGCCGACTACCTCGTGCTGGGGCAGGTGCAGCGCGTGGGTGGCACGCTGACCGTGCGCGCACATCTCATTCGCGTCTCGGATCAGAAGCATCTATGGGCACAGGCGATGGCCGGGGAGGCGCCCCGGCTCGACAGTCTCGTGCCACAGACCGTGGCAGACGCGGTGGACGTCGCTCTCGGCAACGGAAGGCAGGAGTATGGGCGCATGCAGAACTACTCCAACCACGCCCGCTATGTACCGGCCTTTCATTTCGTCGCCCTACCGATCCTGCTCGCCAACTTTGTCTACAGGGCCTATCAGCTCCGTTGGGGATTGTCGTTTGGCAGCGGACTCGCCGTCGCAACGGCATTGGCACTTGTGTTGGTGGCCCTGTATGCCCGCACGTTCGCGATGACCGTGCAGGACAGGGTCATTCGACTCGAGATGCGGTTGCGGCTTCGTGAGATTCTCCCGGCCGACATGCACGGCAAGATCGTGCTGCTGTCGCCGAGACAGCTGGTCGGCCTGCGCTTCGCCAGTGATGCGGAACTCCCGGCACTCGTGGCTCAGGTGACCAAGGACAACATCGCCGACGCCGGCGCCATCAAGAAGATGATCAAAGACTGGCAGGCCGACAACCTCCGGGCCTGAACTTGTTAAATGGTGTTAATGAACATGTCACACCAGTGACAAACGGCGCTCGTACTCTGGGCGCCCATGTCGAACAAACTTCGCATCCTTGTTACTCTGCTTTGCCTCAGCTGGTCGGTGCTCGGCACCGCCCAGCCGGCACGAGCTCAATCAGAATCCGGCGCGTCGGCGGTCGAAGGCAAGCTGGTTGACGCCGCGGGCGCACCGGTGTCGGGCGCCACGATCTCCCTCAAGAACGTCTCGACCGGTTACCTCCGGTCGGTTTCCACGACCGCCGACGGCAGGTTCGCGGCGCTGGCGATGCCGGTGGGCGACTACGTCATCGAGACCTCGTCCTCGGGCCAGACGGCGAAGGTCACGGCGTCCCTGCGTGTCGGCGCCACGGCCGCCGTCTCGCTGAAACTCGGCGCGATGGTCGTCACCGAGGAAGTCACGGTATCGGCCACGGCCGCCGGGCTCGACACCACCGAGACAGCAGCGAGCACCAGTGTGCCGCTCAAAGCCATCAACGACCTGCCGATCCGCGGCCGCAACTTCCCCGAGTTCGTCCAGTTGACACCCGGCGTCATGCAGGAATCGGATCGGTCGGGCCTCGTCGTCTCTGGTCAACGCTCCATCAATTCCAATGTGTCGATTGACGGCGCGGACTTCAACGACCCCCTGCAGGGCAACCAGCGCGGCGGCAACGAGACGACCTTCTTCTTTCCGCAGTCGGCAGTGAACCAGTTTCAGGTGGTGCGTTCCGGCGCGACAGCTGAGGTGGGTCGCACGTCGGCAGGCTTTGTCAACGTGGTTACGAAGTCCGGCACGAACACGCTGCATGGCGAAGGTTTCTACTTCAACCGCAACAAGAAGATGAGCTCGGCCGATGCGTTCGACCAG
The DNA here is from genome assembly GCA_947467605.1 of Acidobacteriota bacterium. Classification (GTDB taxonomy): domain Bacteria; phylum Acidobacteriota; class Vicinamibacteria; order Vicinamibacterales; family SCN-69-37; genus SCUN01. The sequence goes on along the minus strand of CANIII010000010.1, from coordinate 35,006 downwards.
AAGCTCAACAACGCGCAGAACCAGTTCGGTGGCGCTGCGGGCGGCGCGTTGAGCAGGGACCGCGCGTTCTTCTTCGGCGCGGCCGAGCAGAACTTCATCCGGGTACCGTTCGTCGTGAAGTTCCAGACGCAGGCGGCCGGCGTAGTCCTGCCCGACTCGCTCAAGGCGCTCGAAGGCGAGAAGTCGGGATCGAACAACCCGACGGCACTCTTCGGCCGGCTCGACTACACGGTGAGTGCCACGCAGTCGCTGAACGTGCAGGGCACGTACAGCCGTCTTACGGGCCGCAACTTCAACTTCGACTCGCCGCAGCAGGACACCGCCGAGACGACGAACTACACCCGCCGCAACCGCAGCCAAGGCGTGAAGGCCAGCTGGCTGTCGGTCCTGAGCCCGTCGATGCTCAACGAGATCAAGGGCCAGATTGCGACCGACAACCGTCGCGAAGAACCGAACGTCAACAGCCCGAGCATCGTGATCACCGGCGTCGGGTCGATCGGCGGCGACTCGGGCCGCCCGCGCATCTTCGAGAACACGCGATACCAGTTCTCCGACAACCTGACGATCGTCAACGGTCGGCACCAGATTCGCGTGGGTCTCGACATCAACGTGACGCCGTCACAACAGCAGCGCGAGTCGAACGTTCAGGGACGGTTCGACTACACGTCGCTCGCCAACTACATCAAGGGCACGATCAGCCGGTACCGACAGACGGTACCAGGCTTCGATCCGGCTGACCTGGTCTACAAGGCCACACAGAAGGAAGCCGGCCTTTTCATTCAGGATCGCATCAGCGTGGGCGACGCCACCATCTCACTCGGGTTCCGATGGGACGGTCAGTGGAATCCGGTTCCGCCGCGTCCGAACCCGAAATATTCGGTGACCTCGAAGATTCCGAATGATCTGAAGATGTTCCAGCCGCGCGCGGGTATCACGTGGAAGGTCGCCGGTTCGCCAGACACCATCCTTCGCGTTTCGGCCGGACTCTATGCGGCACGCACACCGGCCAACCTGTTCCAGCGGGTGTTCACCGACAATGGCTTCAGCACGGTCGCCGTCGACAGCCGAACGGACGCGACGATTCTGCCGCTGGTCGCGAATGGCCAGCCGCTCACGGTGCTCCCGGTGGGCACGAAGATTCCGGTGCAGCGCATTTTCGGCTTCGATCCATCATTCCAGAATCCGCGCACGGTGCAGGTCGCCGCGAGCGTCGATCACCAGTTCGCCGGTGGCTTCACGGTGTCGCTGAGCTACACGGGTGCGCACACCGATCACCTGCAGCGGCGCCTCGACAAGAACCTCTTCGCGCCGACGTACAACGCGGCCGGCACGCCGATCTTCCCATCGACGCGCCCCGACACGACGATTGCGCAACTGGAAGTGAACGAATCAACTGCGCGGTCCAACTACAACGCGGTCAGCGTGACCGGTTCGATCCGTCGCGCGAAGGTCTTTGCCCAGGTCAACTACACGCTGGCCTACAACAAGGACGACGACTCGAACGAGCGGAACTTCAGCCGCGAAGTGACGCTCGATCCGTTCAACCTCGGCGCCGAATACACGTGGTCGAAGCAGGACATCCGCCACAACATGAATGCGAGTCTGGCCCTCAATCTGGGCGCGGGCTTCACCGCTGGCGGCATCGTGATGGCGCGGTCGGGGATGCCGTACACGGCCGTCATCGGCAGCGACCAGCAGGGCGACGGGAACGACGACAACGACCAGGCGATCATCAACGGCAAGGTGGCGGGCCGCAACAGCTTCCGGCAGCCGAACTTCTTCAATCTGGATCTGCGGCTGCAGAAGTCGATCGGCATCGGCCGCAGTCGGATCGATCTCTCCCTGGAGGTGTTCAACGCCACGCGGGCGACGAACAAGCATTTTGGCAACGACGCGATCAGCGTCTTTGGTACGACCGCCTCGCCGGTGGCCACCGCTGGCCAGCCGCTCTTCGCGCCCTCGACGGCACGATTCGGCGGCCCGCGTCAGATGCAGCTGGGCGCGCGGATTTCGTTCTAGCTCAAGCAACGGAGACGGGCGTCGCGTGAGCGACGCCCGTTTTATTTCCCGAGATGTACTTTGTGCAGGATGCGGTGGGCGACCGGTGCGATCAGCACACCGGCGGAGGCAATGAAGACGATGCCGCAGTAGAGGGCGTAACAGCCGGCAAAGATCTTTGCGGCGTCATTCGGAAGCGGGCCCACGGGCCCCATGCCACCAAGCAGCATCGACGCGTCCACAAACGCATCGACGGCTCGTTCGTGGGCAAACTTCATGTAACCGGCCATGCCGATGGCGAGCGAACCGCCGATGAGCAGGACGACCCAGGCCACGTGCGCGGCCATGCGGCGAAGGAATGCCGCCGTCGAGAGCAGGGGTCTGGAACGGTGCTCGTACATCACGAACGAGCCTATATATACGACAGCGAGCTCTTCTTAAAGTCTCCGTTGAGCAGCGTCACCGAATTCGCGCCGAGCCAGTTATCGATGGCGCGCGCGTAGACTGAGCGGAAGTCGTTTTCGAAGCGGATGTCACCGCCGCTGTTCTCGAGCGTCGGGTTGGACGCGTCCGGGTTGAGTGACGCGGCGGTGCCGTAGAGGCCGCCCTTCACCAGACCGCCCATCGCAAACATCACGCCGGCGCCGCCGTGGTCGGTGCCGTTGCTGCCGTTCTCGGTGATGCGACGTCCAAACTCAGAGAACATCAGCACGCACGTGTCGTTGAGCAGCCCCTGATTCTTCAGGTCGTTGTGAAACGCGAGCACCGAATCACCGATGGTCGCCATATTGGTGGCGTAGGTCCCGGCGGTCTGGTTCACGCCCTGATTCGCGTGCGTGTCGAAGCCACCGGTCTGCACCCAGAACACTTTCGTGCCGATGCCTTTGACCATCGCGCCGGCCACAGCCTTGAGGGCTTGTGCCAACCCGTTGTTCGCGTAGGTGACCGTGCCACCGTAGGTCGCAACTGAGCCGACCTTGTCGAGCGTCGCCATGGCCGCCTGCGCCGTGCCCGACACGAACGCGACCTGCGGGCGATCGGCCGGAAGGTGCGACGCGATTGACGTCATCGCCGTGCGCGAGTACGTCGCTTCCGTGCCGCTGTTCGGGCTCTGGAAGGCGTAGCCGGAGGGGCTGGGAATCGAGGGCGCCGTCACAAAGTTGCCGATCAGCGTGTGCGGCACGGGGCTGGTCGTGCACCAACCCGCGAGCGGATCGATGGGCGTGGGCAACTGATCGAGATAGCGCCCGAGCCAGCCCGAGCCCGTGGTGTTGCTGACGTTGGCCGTGGACCAGATGTCGTTGCCGAGAAAGTGCGAGCGGCTCGAGTTGTTGTAGCCGGTGCGCTGAATCAGTGCGAGGTGGCCCTGATCCCAGATCTGTTTGAGGCCCGTCAGACGCGGATGCAGGCCGAGCGCCTTGCCCGACGAGTCCGTGCCCACCTGCAGCACGCTGCCCGCCGGTACGGCGATCGTGGGTCGGCGGCTGAAGTAGAACGGGTCCGTGTACGGGATCAGGGTGCTCAGTGCGTCGTTGCCACCGCTGAGATACAGGATGACCAGGTTGCGCCGATTGGCGCCCTGCGCACGTGCCAGATCCGAGATGAATGCCGGTGCGGCAAAGGTGAGCGTGAACGCCGACACGCCGCCGCGGATGAAATCTCTGCGAGTAGTTGCCATGGCGCCCTCAGACGAACTGGTAATCTGCCGACCCGGTCAGCAGATGGATGATGCCGCCGGCCTTGTTGGTCAGCTGCGTATCGGACCCGGTCCACGTGCCACCCGCGCGCACATAACTCACGAGTGCGTCGTACACCGGTTGATCCGGCGTGCGTGTGGTCAGCCGCGACAGGGCGAAGTTCGAAATCATCGACTCGGGTGTGGCCTTGTAGGGCCGCGACAGATCGCGGAGCGAGAACTTCTGATTGCTCGCGAGCGCCGCCGCGAAGTTCATGCGCGACAACATCCCGCCGGTCGAGAACCACCAGGTGCCCAAGTCCCACCCCGATACGTCCGGCGGCTCATAGAGCGTCTGGCCCATGTTGACGAGTGGCGTCAGCGCGTCATTCACCGAGAAGCCGAGATAGCCGACTTGCTTGAGACTACGCACCACATACTCGACCGGCCAGGCGTAGCGCGTGAAGTAGTTGGCGCTGTCCTGGAACTGCGGCGACATAAAGACGGCCTTCAGCGTCGGCTTGATCAGCGTGCCGCTGGAAAGATAGACCGCCGCAATGCTGTCGACCCAGCTGTTGTCCGGCTCCTTCGTCTCGCTCACAAAGAACGACCACAGCTTGCGCGCGAGCCGCTTGGCCGTTTCCGGATGTGTGGCGAGCGCGGTGATCAAATCCAGTCCGTCCTGCATGCCGGCCGTCGCGGCTCTCGCCGGGATCGTCTTGCTGCCGTTCGAATAGATCGGAAAGCTGAACGTCTTGGCCGTCGTCTCGTGCTGTGCCGAGTTGAAGATGAACGAATACGCGTAGTTGGTGGTCGCGCGATCGCCGATGCTCTGGTAGTTCCAGCCGGTGAAGACGCGCGCCGCCGCGTAGACATCGGCCTCGACATAGTTCGCCACGCCGAACGTGAAGAGCTCCATGATCTCGCGGCCGAAATTTTCCTGCGGGCTCGTGCGCGTGTTCTGCCGGCCATCGAGCCAGATCGACATCGAGGGATGCTCGGCGACGCCCGTCAGTAAATCCGTAAAGCTACCGAGGGCTTTCTGCCGGAACATCTCGATTTGTCCCAGCTGACCGCCGGGATCCTGCGAAGGGCGCGCATCCATCAGACGAGCGCCATCGGTGGCGCCCACGACGCCCGCGACCTTGTTGTAGCCGGTCGCAAAATGGTTGTGCCAGAACAGCGCCATCTTTTCCTGGAGCGGCGCCGGCGAATGCACCATGCGGAACAACCAGCGCTGGCGCGTGTCGGTGATGTTCGTGTTCGGTGTGAACTCGCGCGTCGCGACCACGCCGACATACCCCGGCGTGCGGATCTTGTCGTCGATCGCCAGCGCAGCGTTCGCGTCGTAGTTGAGCAGGGCATCAACCGCGCCGGAATAGCCCAGCTCGGCAAAATTCGCGATCTCTTCAGCTGTTCCGCTGAAGGCCACGCGTCGTAACAGATGTTCTGTCAGTGGCGAAATTCTGGCCATGGCGCTCCCACCTCTATCGAGTGTCGGTATGTTACACCGGTACCCGGGCTGAGTGTTACGTCAAAGCCAGTATCAATTACGTCAGAGCGCCCTCAAGAATGAGTACGCCTCATCTTCAGGCCGGGCAGCCCCGGTGAAATGTCGCGCGGCGGCACGCGCCGTGAACCACGAGATCGCATCGCCATGCCAGCCGAGTGCGAGTGCAAAAAAGTGAAAGGGGTAGTTGCGATGCGCACCCACCCATGGGAGGCCGTCCAGCGTCGACACCACCGGTAGCGCCCAGGCCCACTCGGCCTTCAATCCTGAAATCGAGGGGTAGTGCACCGACAGCTCATACATGAGCTGCCCCGCCCTCTGCACCAGCACCTTGTCACGCTGACGATCGGCCAGTGGCTTGGTCTCGACACCACCAAACAGCACGCGGTCTTCTGCCAGAAACCGCAGCCAGCGCGAGTTCTCGCGACGCGATTCGCTTGACGCCTCGCCGCGCTCGATCAGCGCATAGTCGCGCGCGCCCGTTTCGCGGCGCATCTCGGCATTCAACGGCTGCGTGACGACCACATGGCCTTCGTGCACGCGCACGTGACGTCGCAACTGCCCAAACACCGTGCCGGGTTCGCCCGTAGCCACGACGATGCCGCGCGTCTTGATCTTCGCGCCGCCCTCGAGAAACACCGTCGCATCCTTCCGCGTGAACGTGGTCTTCTTCACGCGCGAGTGTTCGAACAGGGCCGCGCCATTCTTCTCCGCCAGTGCCGCGAAGCCCAGCGCGGCTCGCACGGCGTCGTACACCGCACCACCGCGCAGGCGCATCGCACCAAACGACTCGGTCGAGAGCGTGCGTTTGGCAGACAGCGGCGGCACCCACGCCCCATCGAGCTTCACGGCCTTGCGCGCGGCCATCTCGCGTTTGAGCGTGTCGGCCTGGCTGAATTCAAATGCGTTGAGGTGCGTCGCCGTCGGCTTGAGATCGCAATTGATGCCGAGCTTCTTCAGCGCCGCCGCGTAGTCGATCGCCGATCGTTGCGCCTCTTCCCACGCGAGCCGTGCCACCTTCCGGCTGCGATGTTCTTCGACGGCACGAAACACCGCGTCGGGTTCCGGCACGATCATGCCGAGGCCCGATCCCGTCTCGCCGTAGGCGAGCCGCTCCGCCTCGAGCAACACCACCTTCAAGCCGGCCGCCGACAGCGTGTAAGCGGAGGCACATCCGGTCAGCCCGCCACCGATGATGACGACGTCGGCTGTGCCATCGCCTTTGTACTTGGGGTAGTTGCGACGACGATTTTCGGCGGTTCGCTGAGACCAGTACGGTGGGTGCATCGGGGGTAAGGATAGCTGAAGCGCCGCCAATGTACACGTAGCCGCCGGGCTTTTAGCCCGGCGGACGTCCGGCGGGCTGAAGCCCGCCGGCTACGAAACCAAGAGAAGCTCCGCAGCCAGCCTCTCGTACAGGTTGGCCGCCTCTTCGAGTTCCGCGACCGGCACGCTTTCGTCGGCCGTGTGAGCTTCGGTGACCGAGCCTGGGCCAATCAGCAGCGGGGTGCCCCAGTTGTTAAGGAAGGGGATGTCGGTCGTGTACCAGAAGACCTCGGTCTCGAAGCCAGGAACGGTCTTGAGGCGCACGGGCGGCACCGTGAGTACGTGCTGGATGCTGGCGCGGCCGGCAATCGTGGATTCGAGGACGCGATGGATGTCCGCTTCCGGACCGACGGACCGAAAGAGCAGTTCGGCCGATGCCAGCGCCGGGATGACATTCGGCGCAACACCGCCATTGATGAGGCCAACGGTGTAGTGCGTGCGGCCGAGCAGCGGATCGTCGGGCCAGTCGGCGGAGCGCAGTGACACCAGCACGTCGAGGAGTTTCTCGATCGCCGAGTCGCCGAGGTCTGGACGGCTGGAATGCGCCGCACGGCCATGCGCCGTCAGCTTCACGCGATAGACGCCACGCGTGGCGGCGCCGAGCCGATTCTCGGTCGGCTCGCCGTTGATCAGAAACCGCGCCGATTCAGGCGCGATCGTGTTCGCAGCCACCGCGCCGTCACTGCCGCGCTCTTCGCCGGCCACAAACAGCAAGCCGACGCGACGTTCACCGCGCGCACGCAATCGCTCGGCGGCCACGAGTTGAGCGGCGAGAATGCCCTTCGCATCTGACGAACCGCGACCGTACAGGCGACCGTTCTCAACGCGACTCGGAAAGAACGGCGGCACGCAATCAAAATGGGTCGAGAAGATCACCACCGGATCATCGACCCACGCGGTGACATTCATCCGTCCGTCGGCCAGCGCCTGTGACGAGACGGTATAGCCCAGCGACCTGAGGTCGGCGGCGAGCACACTCCCCACTTCCCCCTCAATGCCCGTCGTCGAATCGATGTCGATCAGCTTGCGGGCGAAGTCGACGAGGTTCAGCGAATCCACTGCTCGAGCTCCGTGCGCGTGTCGGTGCGGCTGTCGCGATACTTCACGATCACCGGCGTCGCGAGCGAGAGCCCCCACTCTTTGCCCTGACCCACCGTGACGGATCGCGCACCAGGCACCACGACCGCTCCAGCAGGAATCACGAGCGGCTGCCCCGGCTCCGGCTTGATGATGCGGCCATGCACCAGGTCGTACACCGGCGTGGAGCCCGTGAGTACGGTGCCCGCCGCGATCACGGCGCGCTCCTTGATGATGGCGCCTTCGTAGATCCCTGTGTTGCCCCCCACCAGCACATCGTCTTCGATGATGACCGGCACGGCGCCAATCGGCTCAATGACGCCGCCAATCTGCGCGGCGGCACTAATGTGCACGCGCTTGCCCACCTGGGCGCAGGAACCAACGAGCGCATGCGAATCGACGAGAGATCCATCGCCCACGTACGCGCCGATGTTGATGTACATCGGCGGCATGCAAATGACGCCGCGACCAAGAAACGCACCTTCACGCACCGACGAACCGCCGGGTGCGATGCGCACGCCGGCTTCGAGGCCCGGCTTCTTCAGCAGCATGGTGTCTTTGTCGTAGAACGGCCACTTGCCGTGATCGGACGACACGTCCACGTTGTCGCCGAAACGGAAGCCGAGCAGAATGCCCTGTTTGACCCACGTGTTGACGCGCCATCCACCCGGCGCCGACGCGTCCGGCTCGGCCGCGCGCGCTTCACCCTTAGACAACGCGGTCCGCAACTGAAAGAACGCCTCACGCGCCGCAACCTTGTCGGCCAACTCGGCCTGCGCGGCCAACTGCTCAATGTCAGACTGCAAACTCATCTCACAAACCCTTCAGCACGTTCTTGATCCTGGTCTGTGACGCTTCGCTCGGCAACACCATCGGGAGGCGGTAGTTAGCCTCAAGCAATCCCATTTCCGCCATGGCAAATTTGACCGGGCCGGGGCTGGATTCGACGAAGTTGATTTGCATCAGTGGCAGCAAGCGGTTGTGAATGACGCGGGCGGCAGCGAAGTCGCCGCGTTCGACGGCTTCGACCATCTGCACCATCTCGGCCGGCATCTCATTCGAGATGACCGACACGATGCCACGGCCACCGAGCGACATGATCGGCAACGTGATCGCGTCGTCTCCCGACAACACGACGAAGTCTGACGGCACGTTGCGGATGATTTCTGCCATCTGCGAGATGTTGCCGGACGCTTCTTTCACGCCGACGATGCCGTCGACGGCGGCGAGGCGAATGACCGTGGCCGGCTCGATGTTGCAGCCGGTGCGGCCGGGCACGTTGTAGAGAATGATCGGCAGCGCGGTGCTTGCGGCGATTGCCTTGTAGTGCTGATACAGACCTTCCTGCGTCGGACGGTTGTAGTACGGCGTCACCGAGAGGATGCCGTGTGCGCCGAGCTTCTCGAAGGCCTCCACCGCGTGAATGACTTCCGCGGTGTTGTAGCCACCGGCGCCGGCGAGCACGAGGGCCTTGGTGCCGGCCTCTTCGATCGAGATCTCGACAAGACGACGACGCTCGGTCGCTGACAGCGTCGGTGTTTCGCCCGTGGTGCCGCAGGGCACGAGGAAGTGAATCCCCGCATCGACCTGTCGCCGCGCGAGTTTGCGGAACGCGACTTCATCCACGTCGCCGTTGGATTTGAATGGAGTTACGAGTGCGGTGCCGACGCCTGTCCACGAAGTTCTCATCTGGTGCTTCTCCTGTGTCCCCGGGCCTAAAGGCCCGGGGCTCCATCAATCTCTTGCCAACACATCCTGCATGGAAAACCAACCGGAGCGGCCGTTGAGCCACTTTGCGGCTTCGAGCGCGCCGTGTGCGAAGACGGCGCGGTCACGTACCGTGTGCGTCAATGTAATTGTGTCAGCTGGGCCGTCAAAACCCACCGTGTGCGTGCCCGGAATCGCGCCGGCACGGGTGGACGACACGTCAATGGCCCGCGGAAATCCTGCAGCGGTCATCGACGACTGCAGCAGCTTGGCCGTGCCTGACGGCGCATCGAGCTTCTTGATGTGATGCGTTTCATGGATCCAGGCGCCGTAGTCGGCATGTGCAGCAAACTGTTGCGACGCGATTTCCACAACGCGCAAGAATGCGTTCAACCCCAACGAGAAGTTCGCTGACGCCAGGACGCCGATGCCGCTGGCGGTAGCAACAGCCTTCACCGCAGCCTCATGCGCCTGCCAGCCGGTGGTGCCGATCACGATGTTGCGCTTGGTTGCCGTAACGGCGGTGACGTTCTCCAACACCGCATCTGCCGTCGAGAAGTCGATCGCCACGTCAAAGTCCGTCGCGCCAATCGTCTTCTCGCCAAGTTCGACGATGCCGGCAATAGTGCAGCCGTGATCGCCGGCGTGCTGTTCGATCAGGCGGCCCATGCGACCGTGGCCAATGAGGAGGATCTTCATTCGTTGCCCCGCTGCAAAGATGAGATGTAGAACGCGGGCGCGTCAGAACTCACGTGCGGAGCCGCGGCCTCGCCAAAGAATCGATCGTGCAGGCGATTGAGTGCGGTCGGCAGATCCGACGCGGCGATCACGATCGTGACGTTGCGGCGCGACGCCGCCTGAGAGACCATCCGCAGCGGCACGCCATCAATGGCGCTAAGCAGGCGCACCGGGAAGGTGCGATCCGCCGCGATGCCGTCGCCAACCGCGCAGATCAGCGCCAGGTCATTTTCGGTTGAGACCTCCGCAAATTCCGTCAGGTCTTCGATGATGGCCGGCAGGCGTCGACGATCGTCGATGGTGACCGATACGCTGACCTCTGAGGTGGTCACGACGTCCACGGCCGTCTTGTGGCGCTCGAACACTTCAAAGAGGCGGCGCAGAAAGCCGTGTGTCATCAGCATGCGCGTGGACGTGATGCTGACGACGGTGACCCCGGTCTTCGACGCAATCGCCGTCACTGCGCCGTCGGTCGTCGGTCGCTTCGCCGTAATCAGCGTGCCGGCATTGGCCGGACGCTGCGAGTTCAGAATGCGGACTGGAATATCACGCGCCACTGCCGGCTGAATCGTCGCCGGATGCAAGACCTTCGCGCCGAAGTACGCGAGTTCTGAGGCCTCAGCGAACGACAAGTGCGGCGCGACCTGCGGTGCATCCACGACGCGCGGGTCGGCGGTGAGCATGCCGTCCACGTCGGTCCAGATCTGGATCTCATCCGCGCCGATCGCCGCGCCAACAATCGCCCCTGTGTAATCCGACCCGCCCCTCCCCAGCGTCGTCGTCACACCGCGTTCGGTGGCGCCGACGAACCCGCCAAGGACGGGAATCCGTTTCTTCGCGATGATCGGCTCGATGGCCGCGCGCAGTGCGGTGTCCGTGCGATCGAAGATCGGCGGCGCCGCCATGAATTCGTCGGTGGTGACGATGACGGTGCGCGAGTCGACCCACGCGGCCGGGTGGCCGTGGGCTGTGAGCGCGGCGGCGACGATGCGGCTACTCGCCAGTTCACCCGTGGCAGCGATGGTGTCGAACCAGCGCGGAGAAACGTCGCCGAGGACGGCCAGGGCGCCGACGATGCGATCGAGTTCGTCGAATTCCTTGTCGAGGTCAGCGATCACGGTTTTGCGGAGCGCATCGTCGGTGATCACTGACGCCACGGTATGATGGCGTTCGCGTAGCGCCTTCACATTGCCACGGGCCGCATCGATGTCGCCGGCGGCGGCTTCGGCGGCGATGCCAAGCAGGCGGTCGGTGACGCCGGAGAGCGCGCTGACCACGACGACCGGTTGAGGTGCGCGACCCACGATCGCGATGAGGCGTTCGATGGCGGCGCGGTCCTTCACGGACGTGCCGCCGAATTTCATGACAATCACAGCAGACCCTCCGCGGCCATCAGTTCGGCGTTGAGGATAGCGGCCCCGGCGGCGCCGCGGACGGTGTTATGTCCGAGTGCGACGAACTTATGTGTGAAGACCGGGCACGGTCGCACGCGACCGACTGACACGGTCATGCCATCGCCGAGGTCGGCATCGAGACGCGGCTGCGGGCGGTTGTCTTCGGTCTTCACGACGATCGGCTGTGCCGGCGCGGTGGGCAGGTTCAGTTCCTGTGGTCGCCCGCTGAACTGGCGCAGCGCGGCGTTGACTTCGTCGATCGACGGCTTGCTCGCGAGTTGCACAGACACGGTCATCGTGTGGCCATCGATCACTGGCACGCGGTTCGTGTGTGCGCTCACGAGTGCTTCGAGTGGTGCTCGGCCACCGTCGGCGCCGAGGATCTTCTGTGTTTCGGTTTCGAGTTTGTCTTCTTCACCGCCGATGTAGGGTACGACGTTACCGAGGATGTCGAGCGACGGCACGCCCGGGTAGCCGGCGCCGGACACGGCCTGCATCGTGGTGACGACGACGGTCTTGATGTCGAAGATGCGCAGTGGCGCGAGAGCCATGGCGAGGACAACGGTTGAGCAATTTGGATTCGTGACGATGGCTCCGGACCATTTTCTGGCGGCGCGCTGCTCGGGGAGGAGTTTCAGGTGATCGGCGTTGATCTCGGGAATCAGCAGCGGCACGAGCGCGTCCATTCGATAGTTGCGCGCGTTGCTGACGACAATGTGGCCGGCGGCTGCGAAGGCGGCTTCGACTTCACCGGCAACGGAGGCGTCGAGTGCGGAGAACACGACTTTGGGTCCGCGGCCGGGGATGCAGGCGTCCACGGTCATTGCGGCGGCGTTCTCTGGCATCGGTGCGGCGAGGCGCCAGGGTGCGGCCTGTGCGTATTTCTTGCCTTCTGATCGTTCGCTTGCGGCCAGCCAGGTCACGTTGAACCAGGGGTGGCGCGCCATGCGCGAGATGAACTGTTGTCCGACGACGCCTGTTGCTCCGAGCACTCCGACTTCGATCTGCCGATTCATTGCCGAGACTCCAAAAAAAAACCCGCCGGGCTCTCGCCGGGCGGGTTTGGAAGAGTGTGACAGCGGTTGTGCTGTCTTTAGGTGTTCATCTCCGCCCCCGCTTGCACGCGCTTCTGCATGGACCGCTTATTGGCCCGCTTGGATTTGAGCGTGAAGGTGGCGAGGAGGAACATCGGCGGAAATAGTAACACAATTGGTACGATGGCAGGCAACATGGCAGCTCCCTTTACCCGCGACGCAACGCGCTGAACGGGGTGGCTGTCGCGGATCTTGTCGCAGGTGCCGCCGTGTCAAGCCTCGGATTTCACCCTGCCTATTTATTGTCTCCGCTAACCGGGATCTCTCGCGTTCTGGGCCAGCAGGTTGTCGAAAATCCGGGTGTAGGACTCCAGAGGTTCTACACCGGCGACCGTGGCAGTGACCTTGATACGCTGGCCGCCGACGACGGGTCCAATCAAGAATGCCGGTGTTCCCGTCACGCCCAGTGAGTTCGCGTCGGCAATGTCGCTTGCGACGGCGTCGCTGGCGGCATCACTCTCCAAGCACTGATCCCATGATGTGTCGAGGTTGAGCTTTCGGCCAAGCCGGCGAATTTCATCGCTACTCAGGATCTGTTGCCTTGAAAAAAGGAGATCGTGAAACGGCCAGAACTTACCGCCACGGGTCGCGCAATGAGTCGCCTTCGCGGCCATGAGAGCGTTTGCGTGTATTGCAGTCAGCGGTTTGTGCCTAAAGGCAATGAGCACAGTCCCGGAATCCACGTAACGCCTGTCAAGCTCAGCCCCGATCGTACGCGCAAAAGTTCCGCAATAGGGACACTCAAAGTCCGAGAAGACCACCATACCCACTCTCGCCGTAGGCCCGCCTTTGATGGCCGCGTCGGCAAAACCAACGAATTGACCTGTAGCCTTTTCCAGAGACGAGGGAGGCCTCGAGGGGGCCAGTTGTCTCCAGCCGACAAGAATGGCAACCGCTAACATGGCCACGCTGGCTGCGACGTCGATTGTTGTCCGCGCTTTGGAAGGCTCCGCCATGTTCACCCTCGTCTCTGGCCGTGTCGAAGCGATGTCAAGGCCTGTGCGCGTTCAGTCATTTCGATTGCCGCAGGTGAACCAGAACCAGGAGCTGTACTCGTTGTAGTAGCAATAGCCTAGGGCAGTGACCACCGAGTTGCAGGCCCCGCTGCAGATCGCTTGAGCGCAGCCGTAGTCGCCCGAGCCACCTCCCCCACACTCATTGCCACCCGTCCAATTGAGCGTGAACCCGCCGTTATCGCAGCCTCCGTTATAGGAGAGATCTCCGCAGATGGCCAGAACGCGACTCTGACCGATAATGACGACAAAACAGAACGCGATGAATGAAGCCACCAATAGACGCCTGGATGCTGACATGGACCAACCCTTTCATTGGCTGAGCTATCGCCGCGAGACGCACCAACGTATCCTCGGAAATTGCCGCCGGACCGACTAAGCAGATTGCGTGTCTGAACTAAATACGATGAAACCAGCCGAGTGAAAAACCTGCTCGGCGCGCAGTCAGAGCCCTCTGAGTGTGTCCGCCGGGTTGCAGAGGGACGCGCGCCTAGACGAGAACCAACCAACGGTCATGACTACCGCTGCGATAACGGTGGGGCCGGACAGGTACCACAGGGCACTCACCCCCGACGGCCGGGGTAGCGCCCAGGTCAACAGGCGCAGGACGATGAACGCAAGCCCTGAGCCAGCCACAAGGCCGAGCGCGAGGCAGATGGCCCCTTCACGCATAAACAGCCTGGTAAGCGATGCGGAGTCTGCGCCGAGAGCAGATCGGATACCGATCTCTCTCCACCGTTCCGCGATGAGATAGGAAATCATGCCGGCCAAGCCACAAGACGCCAGAACCAGCGCGCACAAACCTGCGCCAGCAAGCGCCCAACCTGCGGTGCGACTCGGTAGTAACACTTCGTCGACCATTGACGACATCGAGCGCACCGATAGGATTTCAGCCGACGGAACCGACGCCACAACGACACGTCGGAGATGCGCCACATCAACGGGAAGCCGCGTGCGTACGGTGGCATTGGTCACTTGGCCGGCCTGTGAGAAGAACGAGGGCAACCGTGAGACCCTCGCGTGGTCGGCTGGCAGATACACGAGGGGCTGTGGCGTCCGGTCGCCAATGACAGGAATCACATCGTCAGCAATGCCAACAACAGAGAGCCAAGTATCCGCGGAAAACGACGCGGGCTCGGTCGCACCAAAGGCAAGCTGTGTGCCGACATCGATCTTTAGCCGACGGGCCAACTCCCTACTGACGACGACGGCGCCCGCGTCGGCGTCAGCTCTACTGTCGAACCCTCGCCCCGACGCAATGCCCAGACCGAGCGACCTGAAGTACTCGTCTGACACCTCGGAGTAGCCAGCCGTCCCTGCGACAGCGCTTCCACGCACCCGCAGAGGCATCTGCCTAAATGGGCGAAGCGGCAGGTCGTCGACGAAAGCAACCGATTCAACACCAGGTAAGGATCTGAGGGCCGCCAGAGTAGACGTTGCGAAAAGTTTCGCCCGGCCATCACTTCCGGAGATCGCTATGGTCCTCGGTGCATCGGCTCGGCTCATTGTGATTACGAGCGTCTCAGCCCCAGTAGCGGCATCATCTCTGAACCCGGCCGTCAGCGTTTCCAAGTAGATTCCCGCTGGTGCTAGGAGCGCAGCTGATCCAGCGATTTGGGGCACGAGGATGGCGTATCGAATGCTCCGTCGGAGCGACGTCTTTGTTGCGTGCATGCCACTGATCAGGTTGTCCGCGGTATTCCTGAATGACAGAGCACCCAGCGCCAGCACCGCACCTAGCGCCACCACTCCGCCGAACACCGCGGTCGCCCAATCGAGGTGCACATCGAGCGGAACCCTCGAACTTGTCATGAGGCGAAGTGGACCCAAAAGCACCGCGGCACCAGCGATCCCAAGCAGCGCGCCAGGCACGCTGAGGGCACAGGCTTCGATGAATCGTTGGAAGATGATGCGTCTTTTTGATGCGCCAAGTAGGCGCTGCACCGCGAGATCCCGCGACTGAGCGGCCCGGTAAGCCATCACCAGACCAGCGACGTTCGCGGTCACTATCAATTCGACCAAGGCGATGAAAACCAGAATCGCCAAGAGTAGGGGCCGTGGAACCATCGGTGCCGAGGGGTCGGTGGGATTCTGAATGTCGCGAGCTGAGTGCGCGCTGAACTTAAGACTATCGAGCATCGCCGTAGACATCCTGAACGGGAGTGCGCCGTCTCTCTTTGCCAGCTCCTGAGCAGCGTGTGTGATTGTCGCCAAGAATGTTCTGACCTGCTGGGTATCGACGTCAGGACTCAGCCGAACGACAGGCAGACCAGGACCTGCAGCGTGCAAGCGGTCCTGGACGTCAATCCAAAGCTGGCTGGGTTTCACGGGATCCGACAAACCTCGAAATCCCGGCTCCGCGACCCCAACGACTGTAAAAAAACTGGCACCTCGTAAGCTGGTCAATTGAACAAGCTTCCCGACAACCGACGGATCGGCGCCGAAGCGATTGCGCCAGAGGTTGTAACCGATGACCAATTCCGACGAACCGCTCGAGCCGTCGTCATGACGAAGAAAGCGTCCCAGATACATGCCAGCGCCGAGCACTGTGAGGTAGTTCGGCTCGACAACTTCGCCGACCAATTCGGCAGCGTTGCCGTCGCTCGACAGCCGCATCTTGAGCGGCGAGTGGCTGGTGAACTCGCCGAGCGCTGAGCCTCGCGCCTCCATCAGGTCGATGAACTCGCGAATTACGGGATCCGAACTTCCAGTGCCCCAAGTTGAGTAAATGTATACGAGCTGTTCCGGTGCCTTCACACCGGGCGGCAACATCCGCAGGGCCATCAAGACGCCGAACAGGACTGTGCTCACGGCGACACTCAATCCAAGCACGACAGAGACCATGGCAATCAACATAGGCCGTCGCCACAGCGGCCTGACCGCAAGTCCCACATCTCGTAAGAATCCCGTCATGCCGCTCCTTCTTTCCTGCTAGCGAGATCAGCTAGAATGGCCAACCGCGAGTGCTCGAAGCCTTGCCCGCAGGCGCGCCCATGTTCTATGCACCAGTACTCGGCGAGAAGACATGTCACACGAACTGTCGGATCCGACCAATATTCTCGCGAGAACGGCAGTGCGACGCTCCCCCGAAAGGCGGGCGGTAAGAAACGCCCGCTCCTCTGCCGTCCGCGCACAAGCAGACAGCCACTCATCTGATCCTCGATACCCAGTGACCTCAGTCTCAATCAGGTCTTCTACGGGCCGATCGTACGCCGCTGTCGGCGATTCGATCAACAGACCGCTGACAACTTCAACACGGCATCTCCGCTTGATCACGCGCAACTGATCGATCAGTCGGTTAGCTGCACACCTACAAAGGAAGGGCATGAGCGGCCCACGCCCGATGTCACACATCGAGGGGTTTCGTATATAGGCGACAAGAGCGTCATTGACGGCTGAATCAATATCCGCCAAATCACATCTAGCGAACCGCTTCCTGAGGTGCTGCCGCACAAGCGGCAGCAAAGTCCGCGCGACTAGATCACGCGACCGCGCGTCGTCGCTATCGAGCAGGAGACTCTCGTGAAGGGAGTCGAATTCATCTGAGGCGCCGCGCCGCACTAGTGGCAATCTTTGCGCAAACTCTTCTCGTTACCGATCGAGTTGCATCGGAAAAGCCGCCGGAATTTCCAACGGAAAACGTCGCAGCAGAGCGCGCTCAGCGACGAAGCATCGCGAGAACAGACGCGCGGATCTGATGATCAGTCACGAGTTGCTGGCCGTTGATGAATTGGTCGGCGGTCATACGGCCCAGCGGGGTCTTGAGGTCCGCGCGGCACCAGAGACGCTTCGTCGTCCGGGCGTCGGCGACGTCGAGATAGTCATCCGCAACCCCGCCGTGTCCTCTGGCTAGTGTAACGGCGCGCAAGAGGCGAGCACAGGAGTGCACATCGTGCGGATATACGTGGGCTCTCGCACAGAGTTCCCGGAGGGACGTCTGCGACAGCCCGTGAAAACGCGCCCACACCTCGATCGTCACAAGATCGTGGGGCGCGAACATTCCACCTGCAATCAAGGCTGCGACAGCGCGCTGTCCGCAAAGTTGTAGCTGGCGTTCATACGAAACGGCCCGGATCCCGCTGCGGTGACGATGTCGATGGAGATGCCGCCGGCGAAATGATTTTCAGCGGCGAACTGGTCGCGCGAGATGTGGATGGCCTTGATCTGCGACTTGTCCGGCAGCCGGCCGCCTTCGAAGCTGTCGACCTTGATGACGGCGTCGCCGCCGGCCATTTCACGCAGCGCCTTCTCGAGTTCGACCGGATCATCAGGCAGCTGTTCGATCTGCTCGCGCGTCAGCGCCGATCCGAACGTCACGCTGCCGCGATCGGCGCCCACTTCCTGCCGGTCGCGCTGCACGGTGACGCTCTCAGACATCGACTTGAGCGCCATGACGATCGTGCGCTTGTTGTCGCCCTTGGCGATTTTCAGATCGGGCATGAGCGTGGAATCGAATCCGTCCATATCGATGCGCACCGAATACTTGCCCGCGGCCAGATTCTCCACGGTGACCACACCGCGATCTGCCGTGCGGGTCACAATCGGCGCCGGGCCTTTCGTGGCATCTTCAAGACCCGTCACCGTCACGGTCGCACCGGGCAACACACCGGCTGTCTGATCGGTGACGGTGAGAATGAGCTTGGCGTCCTTGGTCTGGGCGAGCGCGGGCACGGCAACCGCCGCGAGCACGAAGGCGAGCAAACATCTCTTGAGCGCGTTCATTTGACCACCTCAAATTTCCTGGGGTCGATCTTCGCGTTGATCTTGTATTTGTCGAACGAGGTCTCTTCCGTCGTGTTCGGTCCGGCGGCGCGTCGAATGCGGTACGGCCACATCAAGCCGTCCGACTCGCGGAAGTCGGCAAAGTACAGACGCTGCTCGAGCGGCGGCGTCACCGGCACACCCGGCCGAACCGGCGGTGCCGGCGGCGTCCAACTGAGCATCACAGGCAAGTGCGTGTCCTGGCTGATCAGCAGACGCACGACAAAGTTGTCGGAACCCTTGGCCTCGATGATGTCCGCCCTCCCCTGAGGAGACTCGGCGACGCCGATACGAGTGAACGTGAGCGGATACGTGGGCAGGGACGCGGCAAACATGCCGAGCGTGAGGCGGGTGAAGTCCTGTTTGAGCGACGTCACGCGGGTCTTGCGCTGGGTGGCCAGCATCGCGGCTATCTGCTCCGGACTTGGCGGCGGCGGTCCGCCAGGACGAGCCGCCGTCATTGCGGCGGGCGGGACGACGATCGGGAGCTGGATCAGGCCGTCACCGCTGAATCCCGAGGTCGTGTAGCCGCTCTCAACGGCCGGCGTCTCATCTCGCCGGGAGTATTTGTCAGGCAACTCGATGTTGATCTCGAACTCGATCGGGATGAGGTTCTCACCCCGAACCTGCCGGGTCTGGCCGGTGGCGACGACGGTCTTGACCGCCGTGAGTCTTTTGTCTCCGCCCAGCGCTTCTCGGGCTTTTGCCAGAACGCCTGCCGCGTCTGGTGTTTGCCCCCGCAGTGACACAACCGCCGCCACACACATCGTGGCGGCGAGGACCTTCCCTCGAATATGCACGCTGACCTCTCCCCGCCGCAATTAGACGGGGGAAGTCAGCGTTTGGATTGGTTCTTTTTAATGTTTCTAAAAGCCGAACCGGACTCCGAGCTCGAGCTTTCGCGGGTTCAGCACATTGGTGGGCTGACCGAAGAACTGCGACGTCACTACGCCCGAGTATCCAACGTAGTTTTCGTGGTTCGTGAGGTTCGTGCCCGACACGTAGAAGTTGAGCGTGAAGCGGCTGTTGTCTGCGCCGCCACCAAAGCCACTCATTCCCATCGCGCCCGCCATCACGATCATCGCCCCCTGCGGTCCGCCGCCACCGGCCCCCTGCGCGCGCGTGCCGAAGCCCACGGTGTAGGTGAGACGTCCACCGATATCCCACTGCCCTTTCGTCCACGCCGAGTTGCGCGAGACACCAGCCGGACGATCGTTGAACACACCGTCGCCGTTGTTATCGCGACCCGTCGTGATGTTGTAGGGCGAGCCCGACTGCTGCCGCACATTCAGGCTGAAGCTCACATCCTGAAACGGCGCCATGTTGATCGACCCCTGCAGGCGATGCCGCGGCTGCGTGATGCCCCACTCGGTCGACAGATCATCGCCGTTGGCCGGCAACGAAAACGCGCCCGTGCTGTTCGACTCGGCCTTCGTGTACGTGTAGTTCACGAACAGGATCGTGCGCTTCCAGTCGAGTTTGAGGAAGTTGGCGCCGACGTTGACCGAGTGCGAGCGCGTGCCGCCGTCGCCGACGACGTCCACGACGTTGGCAAACGACGTGTCGGGCCGCACGCCGTTGACCGGCGCGTTCAGATTGCGGCCACGCAGACCATGCTCACCGCGCCGATAGGTATAGCTCGCGTTGACGCGGAAGTTCGCTGTGATTTGACGATCGACGCCGCCATTGACGTTAAAGCTGTCGGGCAGACGCAGACCATCGTCGAGCAGATACCGGTTGGTCGCCGGCGTAATCCCGCTCGATCCTGGATCGGGATAGCTCGGGAACGGCACGTTCAACTCACGCTGCCGGAAACCGTCCACACGCAACGTCTGCTCATACGTCTGCGCACCGAGCCAATCGTTGAACAACCCGATGCCGCCTCGGAACGTGGTCTTGCCATCCTTGAACGGTGCCCAGGTGATCGACGCACGCGGCGAGAAGTTCTTCTGATCCTTCAGCAGATTCTGCGCTTCATACCGCAGCCCCACGCTCAGCATCGTGGTCTTGTGCACGCGCCAGTCGTCCTGCAGATAGACACCGGCCTGAAAGTTCGTGAAGCTCACATTCGGATCGCCAATACGACGCGAGTAGGTCGTGGGCTTGCCCGCGAGATAGTCGGCCAGGCTCGCAAACGTATAGGTGCCGAGGTAGTTGCTCGACGCATCAGAGCGAAACCGCCCGCCCTCGAGCAGGATGCCGGCGCGCATCGAGTGCACACCGCGCACGTAATCGAGATCGGTCGCCGCCTCAAACTCCACACGACGATCGCCACCGGCCTGCTGTGCGCCACCCGACGTGAACGCATCATTCACGCGAATCGTCGGCGCTTCGATCGACGACGTGGAACGGGTGGTGGAGGTGCGCAACTGGAAGCGCGACTCACTGAACATGCGTTTGCCGACGGGCCCGTTCTCCGAGACACGGAAGGTGTTGTCGCTGCTCTCGGTGCGGTATGCGGTGGATGTCAGGTTGAAACCGCCGACGCCCTGATTGCGACGTTCGGAAGCGTTACGCCCATAGCTGAAACGCAGCGAGTGATCCTTATTGATGGCTGTGTCCACGCGCGCATTGATCGAGTATCGGTCGGTGGGCTGCCGGATAGCCTGCGCGAGCGTGCCGTCAGTGGTGGCCGCCAGCAGGTTCGTCGTCGTGTAGTCGTTCGCGCCGTTCACCGAGAACGAATAGGAGGACTGGTTGGCTTTGATCGGCCCGTTCAGGCTCAGGCCGTACTGCCGCAGCGATTCATCGCCCTTCACCGGCGTAAACGGATTGCGCGCATTCAACGCGTCGTCACGCAACGTGAAGTCGGTGCTGCCGCGGAACGATCCGAGGCCCGGGCCGGTCATGATGTCGATGAACATCGCGCCGTTCATGCCGCCGTGATTCTGCGCGGCCATCTGATCCATGCGCGGCAGACGAATGGACCGGATCTGCGACTTCGGCGGCAGCTTGCCGCCACTGAAGCCATCGATGCGCATCGTGGCACCGGGAGGCGACATCGCCTTGAGCGCCGCTTCCATTTCGTCCGGATCATCGGGCAACGCGGCGATCTGCTCGCGCGTCAACACGGTCGAGAACGAACTGCCGAGCGGATCGAGCGCCGCACTCTGCTTGTCGCGGCCAACCGTGAGGGTCTCGTCGACGTTCTTGAGCGGCAGCGTGATCTTCTGTTTGTTCTCGCCCGCCCGCACGCGGACGTCTTTCACCGTGATCGTCTGAAAGCCGTCGAACGAAGCCTGAACGGTGTAGCGGCCGAGCACCAGGCTCTCGAACGTGGCTAGCCCGGCGACTGACGTCATCGCCGGCGACAACGTCACGACCTTGGTTGGGTCCTCCTGCCCAGTGATGGTCACGGTGGCATTGGGAATCACACCGCCACTCTGATCAACGACGGTGACTTGGAGCTTGCCGCCCCGATCAATTTGCGCTGACGCGACGCTAGCGACACCCAACGCGCACAGCGATAGCGCAACGACGAAGAATCCGCGTGTGAGCATGGCTATTTGACCGTTTCGAATTTTTTGGGATCGATCTTGGGATTGACTTTGTATTTGTCGATCGTGATTTCATTCGACGCATTGCCCGCGATGGCCTGCTGGAAACGATGCGGCAACTGCACGCCGTCGACCGACTTGTAGTCGCCGTAGAACATGCGGTACTCGACGATCTTAAGCTTGGCTTCGGCTTCCTTCAGCCGTGCCTGCATGTCCGCGAGCATCTTGTCGCGCTCTTCAGGTGTTGGGGCCTTGCCGCCAGCGGCGCTGCCACCACCCGCTCCGAAGGTCATGATCTGGGCGCCGCCACCACCGCCTCCTGCCGCGCGACCTGCACCGGCCGGCCCACCCATGGTCATGGTCGTGCCGCCCATCGGCTCTTTGGCCATCCAGCTGAGCATCAGCGGCAGATGGCTCTTCTGATCAACGAAGAGCTTTGCCGAAAAATCACCGGCGCCTTTTACATTGATGATGTCCGCGGTGCCGTCCGGTGCCTCTGCCGTGCCGCCATAGCTGAAGTCGAGTGGATACGCACCAAACGAGGCGCCGAACATCCCGAGCGCCATGCGCGCGAACTCGGTCTTCTGCTGGGTCACGGCCTTGGCCTGATCTGCGGCCTTCTGTTCAGGCGTGGCATTGGGGTTGGCGCCTCCGATCTGGATCATCGAACGGAACTGCGACAACTGCGCCGGCAGCTCGGTGTCTTGAATCAGTCCTGTGCCGTTGAAGCCGATGGTCAGGGCGACCGCGCCCATGGGGGTCTGCGCCATCGCCTGCTTGGTGAAGTACTTGTCGGGCAACTCGACCATGAGCTCGTAGTCACCGGCGAGTGAGGTCTCGCCCATTGCGCGCTGTGTCTTGCCGGTGGCCGACAGCGTTTTCACCGCAGCAAGCTTCTGCTCGCCGCCGAGTGCCTTGCGCATCTCCGCCATCACCTTGGTGGCATCGCCCGCCTGCGCGAACAACATCGCGCCCGCCGTCATCACCACTGCTCCGGTACCCGCCAACATCTTTGCTGACAAACTCATGTGGTCCCTCCGACCTGTGTGCTTTGACGAAAGTGTACTGACGGTTGGTCCGCGAAATCGGTTAAGACGACGCAAAGAGATTGTTAAGAGAAATTTCGGCCGAAAGGCCGATGCTAGACTCCGTTCATGGTTCAGCATGGGGCTCGCCGTCGGCTCCCGCTTGCGTTGCTCTGGCCGACGGGCCTGGTGCTGCTCGTCGGCGTGCTGGCGTTTTTTCAATATCGCTGGCTTGGGCAGGTCAGCGAATCGGAGCGCGAACGTCTGCGCACGACGCTGAACCAGCGCGCACACGAGTTCGCGGACGATTTCGATCGTGAGATCGGACGGGCCTACACGGCGTTGCAAATCAGCGACGATGCGGTGGCCGCCGCGCAATGGGAGTCATTTGCGCACCGTTACGACGAGTGGAAGACGGCGTCGCGCTACCCACAATTGGTCCGCAACATCTATCTCACCTCGAATTCAACGGCGGTATCAGAACCGCTGTTGCAGTTTGATCCGGGCGCCCGCACGTTTGTGCCTGCGGCCTGGCCCGCAGAGTTGCAACCGGTACGCGAACGCATTCAACCGTTCACCGAGCGGATCGATCCGCCGTCGCCGGCCTCCGCCATCAGCGGGGCGATTCGCTTCGTCGCGATGGGTGCCACACCCGTGATGGCGTCCGTGCCGGCGATTCTGGTGCCGATGCAAACCACGCAGCACCTGACGAACCTTGCCCGCGGCAACATGATCACGTTCAGTGCGGGCCCCCGGTATGTGGTGATCGAACTGGATCGGTCGTTCATGGTCAACACGATGCTGCCGGCGCTGGTGCAGCGCCACTTCGCCATCGACGACTACCACGTGGCCGTGGCGGACATGCGTACGCCGGACCGGCCGTTCTTCACCAAGGGCCTCGTCAACCCCGGCGCCATGGCGATGAAAGACGCGGACGCTTCCACGTCGTTCTTCGGTGTGCACCTCGACACGGTCAGGGAGGCGTTCGCCGGCTTGCGCCCGATCGGCGGCGCGGCCATATCTGCGGTGCCGCCCTCGCGATTGGCGACGACATCCACGGGCCGTTTCTCCATCGTCGTGCAGGACCAGACCCGCGCAGGCATCGAGTCGGCCACGACCCGATCGATGAACGTGCAATACGCGAGCGGCGCATGGCAGATCGCGCTCCAGCATCCGGCCGGATCGCTCGAAGCTGCGGTCTCGCGCGCGCGCGTGCGGAACTTGTCGCTGAGCTTCGGTGTGCTCGCCGTGCTCACGGCCGGCGTGTTTCTCATTTCCATCAACGCGCAACGGGCACAGCGCCTGGCCGCGCAACAGATGGACTTTGTGGCCACGGTTTCGCACGAACTGCGCACACCCCTCGCCGTCATTCGATCCGCCGCGCAGAATCTCTCAGCCGGCGTCGTGCACGAGCCGGCACAGGCCAAACGCTACGGAGACCTGATTGACGCCGAAGGTCGACGCCTCACCGACATGGTCGAACAGGTCCTGACCTATGCCGGCCTCTCGGATGCCAGCCGGCCACGCACCACGGCGCCCACTGACATCGTCTGGCTCGTGAATGACGTGGTGGCGTCGTGCGACTCGCTCATCCGCGAGGCGGGCTTCACTGTTGATGTGACCACCGCGAACGACATCCCTGAGGTTTCGGTGGACGATGGCGCGATCCGGCGGGCGGTGAATAACCTGATCGTGAACGCGTTGAAGTACGGCACGGATGGCGCGTGGCTCGGCATCGATGTTTCGATGGCCGCCGGAAAATCCGGCAAGCGCGAAGTGCAGATTTCGGTGAGCGATCGCGGTCGCGGGATTGATCCGCCGGATCTGCCGCACATCTTCGACGCGTTTTATCGCGGCGCGTATGCGAAGGAACGCCAGATTCAAGGCAATGGTCTCGGATTGAGCTTGGTCAAAGGCATCGCCGAGGCGCACGGTGGCCGCATCACGGTGAAATCAACACCGGGTGCCGGCGCCACATTTACGCTGCACCTCCCCGCATGACGACGCCTGTGCCAGCGGGTCAGCGGGTGTTGTTGATCGAAGACGAGCCGGGGCTGGTGCTCACGCTGACCGATCGGCTGGCGTCCGAAGGGTACGAGACGGCGTCGGCGACCGATGGTCCATCAGGTCTCGGTCGCGCGGTCAGCGAGGCCTGGGATCTGATCCTGCTCGACGTCATGTTGCCCGGCCTGGGTGGCTTCGACGTCGTCAAGGAAATCCGCCAGCAGAAGGTGACGGTTCCGGTGATCATGCTCACCGCTCGCGGGCAGGTTGTCGACAAAGTGCTGGGCCTGAAGCTTGGCGCGGACGACTATCTGACCAAGCCGTTTGAGATGATCGAGTTGCTCGCGCGCATGGAGGCGCAGTTACGTCGCGCCGCCGCGAGCGCGGCACCAGGGGCGCGACGCTATCAGTTCGGCGACTTCGTCATGGACGTGCGCAAAGCCGAATTGAGTCGCCGCGGCGAACGCATCGACCTCTCAGCGCGCGAGTTTCTCTTGCTGAAGTACTTCATCGAGCACCGCGAGGCCACGCTCACGCGCGAAGAACTGCTCAATGACGTGTGGGGGTATCACTCGATGCCGTCCACGCGCACCGTGGATGTGCACGTCGCCTGGCTGCGCGGCAAGATCGAACCGAACGTGAAGCAGCCGCAGTACATCCTGACGGTGCACGGGCTCGGCTACAAGTTTGTGGGATAGACGGGTGAGCGGGTGAGCGGGTATAGCGGGTGCTCGGGTGCTCGGGTGAGCGGGTGCGACGGGTGAGCAGGTGCACCCGCACACCTGAGCACCCGCTATACCCGCTCACCCGCTTACCCGCTCACCTGTTTCCATGCTATGAACTTCCCGCCGAAGACGCCGAAGAAGAGCATCACAAACCCAAGCAGGATGGTCGGCCGCGCGATGTGGCCGGTGTCGACGTAACGGCTCCACACTTCCGTGAACAGCATGGCGCCGAGAAAGATGTCGACCCAGTCGATGCCGGTCTGCACGTGTGGCACGGTGCCTTCTCGGAAGTGCACACGCAGCGCGCGCAATTCCCGGGCGAGCATCGCGAAGACGATCAGGCTGGTCACGACCTCAGCAATGGCGAGGGCCTCATGCCACTCTGCTGCGCCATTGACCAGCATCGCCGAGCCATGGCTCAGCAAGACGAAACCGGGCACCGCGTGCTGGAGTTTCTGGAACAGCCGAACCGATGCGCGCCTGCGCGCGCGTTCGGGCGTTACGTCTGTGGTCACAATGCGGAAAAGTATATCGTCGGGCGCACATAATCGATTCATGCGCGCGATCGAGATTTCTGCTCCGGGCCCCGCCGATGTTTTGCGTATCGCGGAGCGACCTGCACCTGTTGCGAGACCCGGCGAGGTGGTGATCGCGGTTGAGGCGGCGGGCGTGAATCGTCCGGATCTGATGCAGCGCGAAGGCAAGTACCCGCCGCCTAAGGGCGCGAGCGATATTCCCGGTCTGGAGGTCGCGGGCCGCATCATCTCTATCGGCGTCGGCGAACCACATTCAGCATCCGGGCGCGTGTGGCAGGTTGGCGATGCGGTGTGCGCGTTGCTTCCCGGCGGCGGTTATGCCGAGCAGGCGGCCGTGTCCGGCCTGACCTGTTTGCCGATTCCTGTCGGCCTCTCGATGGACGAAGCCGCGGCACTACCAGAAACCTTCTTCACGGTTTGGACCAATGTCTTCGATCGCGGCCGATTGCAACCAGACGAGTGGCTGCTCGTGCATGGCGGCACCAGTGGCATCGGTACCACAGCGATTCAGCTCGCGGTCGCGCGTGGCGCGCACGTGATTGCGACGGCCGGCAGCGATGAGAAATGTGCCGCGTGCGTGTCACTCGGCGCAACCGCGGCAATCAACTACCGCACCGAAGACTTTGTCGAACGCGTGAAGGCGCTCACCGACAATCGCGGCGTCGACGTGATCCTCGACATCATCGGCGGCGACTACACGGCCCGGAATCTCTCGAGCCTCGCGCGCGACGGCCGACTGGTACAGATCGGCCTGATGGGCGGCGCCAACGCCAACATCTCGCTCACGCCGATTCTGCTGCGACGACTCACCATCACGGGATCAACGCTGCGAATTCGCACACCCGAAGAGAAGGGCTTGATCGCGGCGGCACTCGAACGCGAGGTGTGGCCGCTCGTGACCGCAGGCCGCGTGACGCCGCGAGTGCACGCGACCTTCCCGCTCGAACGCGCGGCGGATGCGCATCGCCTGCTCGAATCCGGTCAGGTCGTCGGCAAAGTCGTCTTGCGGAACACGATGAAGAGCACAACGACGGAGTAAGCCGCACGAACCGCGGTGCCCACCCAATCGAACCACGTGGCTTCAATGAGGCTCAGGGCCAAGGCGGCGAGGATGGGAAGCGAGCGTGCGTAAGGCGGAACTTCAGTTCCGCCTTCCATGGAAGATACCTGCCGTCCCACAAACAACAATCCCGCCCCGACGATGACGTGGGCGGCGGCGAGCGCCTGATCGCGGACGTTCCGGTCGGCAATCGTCGACAGCACGGCCGAGACGCCCATCGCCTGCAGTGCACCGTCAATCATGATGGTGACGCCGATGATTCGCTTCATGACTACAGCTGTTAGTATGACCTTCCGCGAATGGTGAACTCCCTCCTCAGAGACCCGGTCGCCCGCATGGTGATTGGCGTCTGGTCGCTGGTCACGGTGCTGCTGTTCGTGCCGCTCCTGCCGACCACGTGGATGCTGGCCTATAGCAATCACGCACTCGACATTCCGTTCCTGTCGTTGATTCTCGCCTCGGTCGTGGTCGGCCATCGACGCATCGAAGACGAGGCCGAACAACGATTCTGGCGACTGGTTGGGCTCTCGTACTCCTCGTGGCTCATGGTGTCGCTGCCGTACATGTTTCTCAATCCCGGCGGGCACTGGACGATTGGCTGGAAGATCTTCGGCGACCTCGCGTACCTGGCGGGCTATCTCTGCCTCATTCTCGCGATCGAGACGCAGCCGCATCGCCATCAGACCGGGTCGCTCGGCGAACGCGAACGACAGTTGCGCACGTTCGGCTCGATTCTGCTCGGCTGTTTTCTCCTCGCGTATTTCGTGCTCGTGCCGGCCACCTACAACGGCCGGAGCTACGAGTCATCGGTTCCGACGTTCTACCTGTTCGTCGGGCTCGATCTGATGATCGTGTACCGGCTATTCGTCAACCGGCGCGACGCCTGGTCCGTGCGATGGTCGTGGGTCTACACGTGGATGCTCGTGGCTGCCGCATTCACACTGGCCGGCGATCTCTCTGAGCGGTTCTCGAATATCGCGCAGTTCGACCTGCCCTCCGCGACGCCGCTCGATCTGCTGTGGACGACGCCACTGGCGGTGAGCGCGCTGGCGGCGCGCGCCGGCCATGTGTCCTTCCCCGCGGAACAGCGCGTGCTGAACGAAGCCCTGCCCGCTCGCAGCACCTTGCGTGCCGGCCACCTGCTGCTCCTTGGCGCCATGGCCCTGCCGCTGGTGCATGCAGTGTTGCAGGTCACCGGCGCGCTGGATCCAGGCACCGATCACCCCCGTGAGATCGTCTCTGCCCTGAGCCTGCTTGTCGTCGGCGGGCTGGCGCTCGTCGCGTATCGCGTGCTCGAACGCGATCGCGAACAGATGGAAGCCAAGGAACTGCGTCTGGTCAGCCAGCTCGGCGTCGCGCGCAAGATGGACGCGGTGGCACGACTGGCCGCGTCAGTGGCGCACGATTTCAACAACCTCGTCCACATCATCCAGGGGCGCACGGACATCCTCGCCGATCAGTTGCCGGAGGATGATCCGTTGCAGGAAGAGATTCGCGAGATTCTCGCCGCCAGCGCGCGCGCCGAAGATCTGGCCGGCCAGCTGATGGCCTTCGGCCGCACGCAGCCGACGTCACCGGCCACCGTGAGTCTGCACGACGTGCTCGGCCGCGCCGAACAACTGTTGAAGCCGTTGCTCGATGAACGCACGCGTCTTGAAGTCCGTCGCGGCGCCACGTTGGATGTCGTGCAGCTCGATCCGCTGCAGTTCGAGCGGGTGATCCTGAATCTGGTCACCAATGCGCGCGACGCCATGCCCAGCGGCGGATCAGTCACGATCGAGACGTTCAATCCCGGCTTCGAAAGCCTCGGCGGCAATCCGTACACCGATCTCTCCGTCGTACAGCTCACGGTGACCGACACCGGTCTCGGCATGACGCGCGAAACCATGGCGCATATCTTCGAGCCGTTCTTCAGCACCAAGGAAGGTCGCGGCGCGGGTCTCGGCCTCGCGATCACGCACGGGCTCATTCAGCAGGCGGGGGGATCGATCTCAGTCGATAGCGAAGTGGGCGTCGGCACACGGTTCACCATCACCTTGCCGGCGGTCCGCGGTGCGGAACCGTCACCCGTGGGACGCGTCAGTGAGAAGCGGGTGATCCCCGGCGCCGTGATGATCATCGAGATGGATGCGATCAATCGGCAGTTGCTGCGCCGCTTGCTCGCGGACCTCGAGCGTCCAGTCCTCACCGCGGCCACCGGCCCGGAGGCGCTCATCGTGGCCGCACGCTACCCGGGCCCGATTGACCTCGCCGTGATCGACGTCACCTGCGAAGGCGGCCGAACGATCGCGACACAGCTCCGCGAAACCCAGACGGCGTTCCACGCCATCCTCCTCGCACAGGATCAGCCGATCGACCCACACCCCGGCGACGTACTCCTGCGCGAGCCGTTTGAGTTGACCGATGTGTTGGGAACCGCGAAGCGACTGATCAATACACGGACATAGCCGAACAACTGCTCTTCGGCGTCGTCGCGGTCGTCGTGGCAGCGGCAGTGTAGATCAGGTCCGCAAACAACGCATAGCCGGTGTCGTTCGGATGAAACCCGTCGCTTGAGAAGATTGATGCGCTGTAGGTCCGGCCGTCGCACATCAGATCCACCACCGTCGCACCGAGGCTCACCGTCGCGTTGACCTGCGCGTTCATGCCGACGGCAATCGCCTGCAACACGCGCTTGTCGCTGACGGCGTACGTGCTCGCGTACGGCATCGCAGCGAGATTCGGAAGATTGAGAATGATGATGCGCGCTTTCGGCGCGCGCGCCTTGATGCCATTCACCAGCAGCACCATGTCGCGGCCGAAGTTCTGAATCTGCGTGTTGATCCACGCCGTCGGATCGGCACCGCCGAGGCCCTGCTGCGCCGCGGTCGCGACGGCATTCGCGTCATTCCCGCCGGCAAACACCGTCACCAGCGTCGAGTCGGTCTTCACGAACGGCATCTCATCGCTCAGGAAGTTGATGGCGATGCCGCGATTGACCTGATTGCCAATGTCCTGAAACGTCTTGCTTAACGCCGCGCCGGGAAAGCCGAGGTTTTGCAGGGTCACCGTCTTGCCGGCGTCTGTGTACCGACGCGCAATCACTTGCACATACCCAGTGCCGTTGGGACACGACGCGTAGGGCAGGCAGACCACACTGCCCCCGACGCCGTTGGCGTCACTGGCACCCACGGCGGAGTAGATCACGGCGTTCGGCGAGGACGGATCCGACGGCGTCGTCGGATTGGTCAGCACGCTGCAGCCGGAGACCGCCAGAACTGTCGCGAAAAGAGCGATTTGCTTCATTTGATCAAGGAGTCTGCAAGGACCATTCCTGTGTATCGGCTCGCCGGGAACCCGGCAACAGGGCCAGACGCGAATTCGTAGACTCTCGCGCACTGCCCGTGGAATTTCGCTCAACACTCCACTGGCTGGGGACTTCTACTCTGGCGCGCTCACGTGGCCCGCATCTTGCTATCTCACGGTCCAACCGCACGCGAGGAAGGGGTCCGATGTCCCGAAGCTTTCGCAACTACGAGCACGTTCTGCGCATGGTTGGCGTGTTTGTGACCGGACTGCTCGTCTTCTTGATTGTGCGATGGGTCCTCGTGCCGTCGGACTTTGGTGTGTATGGCTTCTACCGCGCCGGCACGCTCACGGACGTGGCGGCCCGACCGATCGCCTACGCCGGCCACGACGCCTGCGCGGAGTGTCACACCGAGATTGTTGATCAACGCAAAGGCACGCGGCACGAACACGTGAACTGCGAGTCGTGTCACGGCCCGCTGGCCACGCACGCGAGCGGCGACGTGATGAAACCGGGCAAGCCAGACCTCAAGACCGTCTGCATGCCCTGTCACCAGAAGATGGACGGCCGGCCGAAGTTCCAGCCGCAGGTCGACTTCAAGGACCACGCTGGCGACGCACTCTGCACCGACTGCCACCAGCCGCACTCTCCGAAGATCAAATCGTAGGAGCCACCCGTCATGTCCACGAGCGCCACATCGAATCGTCGAGACTTCCTCAAGGACAGCGGCAAATGGATTCTGCTGACCGGTGCGGCCACCCTCGCGTGGGACTTTGTGGCGGAAGGGGCGCCGGAACAGGCGCCCAACTACCACGCCATCGATCACTGGTGGGGCATGATCATCGACATCGAAAAGTGCATCGGGTGCGGCAACTGCGTGCGCGCCTGCAAAGCCGAAAACGGCGTACCGATGACTGACGATGCGTTTCGGACGTGGGTGGAACGCTACGTCGTCATGCCTGACGAACCGGACAAGCCCATCGTCGATTCACCGAACGGCGGCTATGACGGCTTTGTGAATCTGAAACAGTATGGCGATGGCGCGAAGGTCTTCTTTGTGCCGAAGATGTGCAATCACTGCGCGCATTCACCGTGCGTCCAGGTGTGTCCGGTCGGCGCCACGTTCGAGAGCCCGGACGGCGTCGTGCTGGTCGACAAGACTCGCTGCCTCGGCTGCCGCTACTGCGTGCAGGCCTGCCCGTACGGTTGTCGCTACATCGATCCACGCACGGAAACCGTCGACAAGTGCACGCTGTGCTACCACCGCATTGCCAAGGGTTTGACAACGGCGTGTTGCGAGACGTGCCCGACGGGCGCGCGCGTGCTGGTGGATCTCAAGAACCCCAAGGATCCGATTCACGAGTTCATGCGCACACACAAAGTGAACGTGCTCAAACCGCAGATGGCAACGGGTTCCAAGGCGTACTACAACGGCCTCGACGGCGCGGTCAGGTAGGAGCAAGCGATGCACGGCGTTCAAGGGTTCATGTATCCGAACGAGCTGGAGCTCCAATGGAGCATCCTGATCGTGCTCTACCCGTACCTCACGGGCCTGGTCGCCGGCGCGTTCATTCTCGCGTCGCTGGAACGCGTGTTCAACGTGGCGGCCGTGAAGCCAACGTACCGCCTGGCGCTGCTGACGGCGCTCGCGTTTCTGATTGTCGCGCCGTTGCCGTTGCAGATGCACCTCGGTCATCCGGAACGATCGTGGGAAATGTACGTGACGCCGCACACCACTTCCGCGATGGCGATGTTTGGGTTCGTGTATCTCTGGTATCTGATGGTCGTGCTTGTGCTCGAGATCTGGTTCGACTATCGGCGCGAGCTGGTCGTGACGTGGCGTGCGAGCACGGGGCTGAAACGGCAGTTCTATGGCGTGTTGACGCTCTGGTCCGACAACATCAGTCCTGAGGCGCTGGCCATCGATCACAAGCTCGGCGGTATCCTCACGGTCGTCGGCATTCCGTCAGCGTTCCTGCTGCATGGCTATGTCGGCTTCATCTTTGGGTCGATCAAAGCGAATCCCTGGTGGTCAACACCGCTGATGCCCGTGGTGTTCCTGTTCTCCGCCATTGTGTCGGGCATCGCGGCCGTGATGTTGATTTACATGGTCACGAGCAAGCTGCGAAAGACCGAGATCAGCATGCTGTGCGTCGACACGATCGCGAAGTACCTCTACTACGCGTTCATCGTGGACTTTACGCTTGAGATGCTCGACCTGATCCATCGACTCTACGTGGCCGACGAGTCGCTCCTCGCGCTCGACTTCATGGTGAAGACGAAGCTCTTCTACTCGCAGATCGTGATTCAGATTCTCATCGGCACGGCGGTCCCGCTCGCGTTGCTGGCCAGCGTGCAGTTCGTGCACTGGAGTGCCGCCGCGCGCAAGGCGATCTACTCGATCGCGGGGGTGTTGATCATGATTGGCATCTTCGCCATGCGCTGGAACGTCGTGATCGGCGGCCAGTTGTTCTCGAAGAGTTTCCTCGGCTACACGACATACAAGCTCGACTTCGCGACCAAAGAAGGCATGTTGCCTGCGCTGGTCTTTCTGATCATGCCGTTTCTGATTCTCTGGGGACTCGTGAAGATTCTGCCGCCCTGGGAACCTGACGCCACCGACGCGGGAGCACTCCGCCATGGCACTTCCACAGGAGCTTAACCAACGACTGACACAGATTGAAGACGGTCTCGCAGACGTCACACGACGCCTGCGTGTGCTGGAGGACGGCCAGCACAAAGCGGTCTCAGCCGCTGCACCTGCCGACACCGCTCCACTCGCGCCGTCAGACACAGTGTTCCTACCAGCGAGACACGCGGATTCCACCCGCGGCTTGTCGGACCTCACCGGTCTCGCTTCATTGCTTGGGCGCACGTGCATTGTGTTTGGCGGCGCGTATTTGTTACGCGCACTCACCGAGACAGGACGCCTGCCGGGGACGGCAGGCGTGCTGATCGGTCTCACCTATTCATTGATTTGGCTCATCGCGGCCAACCGCACGGCAACATCCAACACGATCAGCGCAGAGTTTCACGGCGTCACGTCCATGCTGGTCGGCTTACCGATCGTGTGGGAGGCCACCGCGCGCTTCGGCCTGCTCGGCGCGCCGACGGCCGCCGTCTTGCTGGCACTGGGCAGCGCGGCGACATTCTTCGTGGCCGGTCGAGCCCAACTCGACGCGGTGGCGGCCGCCGCGGGCTTTGGCGTGATGGCCACGGCACTCGCCACCGCATGGTCAACGAATCAGTACGGCGCCTTTGCGTTCCTGCTGATCGCCATGAGCACGGCGACCTACTGGCTGTCCGAGCGACCCGGTCACGCCTGGCTGCGCTGGCCCAACGCCGTCGCGGCGGGCCTGATCGTGGTCGTCGTCACCGCACGCGCCCTCGCGACACCGCCGACCGAGACCGTGGCGATGGCCGTCGTCGCCCAGGCAATGCTCCTCGCCACGATGCAGGGTTCGCTCGCGGTGCGCACTGTGATGTTCAGCCGTAACGTGCGGCTCTTTGATGTGATGCAGGCGCTGAGCGGACTCGTGATCGGCGTCGGCGGAGCCGTGTTACTCGCGCGTGGATCCACGGCGGGTCTCACATTGATCGGCGCAGTGACCGCGATCCTCGCGTCGGGCGCCTACATCGCGGCGTTTACTCGTCTTGCGGACCGGCCGCACCTCGCGGCCAGCTACCACGCATTCGCTGCGTTCGGCCTCCTTGCGGCCACGACCGCACTGGCGCTGCTCTTTCACGGTGCCGTCCTCGCCACGGTCGCGCTCACGCTGGCACTTCTCACCATGGCCTTCGGCGAACGTCGCCTCGCCGGGTACGCCGCGCTGCACGGCGCGGCGTACGTCCTGATGGCATTGGCGGCGTCTGGTGTGCTCGGTGACGCCATCGCGGTGTGGACGCTCACACCGAGCCCCTGGCCCACGATGAATCTCATGGGATGGGTCACGCTGGCCGCAACGGGCGCCTGCACAACGATGCGATTTCGCCGGCGCGGCGAAATCGGTGACGTGCTTGCGAGTGCGGGCCGACTGATCACGGCGGCGGTCTTCGTCATGTGTGCGGGTGGCGCGGCATTGATGCTGCTCGGACCGATGGTGTCCGGTACACCGGCGAACGTCGGGACGCTCGCCTCGTTGCGCACGGTGCTGCTGTCGATCGCGGTGGTTGGATTGGGTCTCAGCGCGCGCTTGCCCCAGACAGCGGTGTTCGCGCATCTGGTCTATCCAGCGCTGATCGTCGGAGGAGTGCGATTCGTGCTCGATGACTTCCGTCACTCGAGCCCGTCGACGATGTTTGTTGCGTTGGCGTGTTTTGGATTGGCGCTCGTACTCGGGCCGAAGCTGGCGGCGAGAGACATTCGTAGGGCGGCCTGATCTTGAAGGCCGCCACGCAAGGCGGGCTTCAAGATCAGCCCGCCCTACGTGACTTCCAACTTTCTACTTGATCGTCGCCATCCAGTCCGTGATCTGCTTCACGGCGTAGTTGACCTTCATTTCAAAGGCTTCCTTGCCGATCGCTTCGCTCGACTTGCGACCATCACCGCTCACGCCGCTCGCGACAATGCGCGGCGCATT
>CANIII010000009.1 GCA_947467605.1 Acidobacteriota bacterium | reverse complement strand
CGGCCGCCCTGAGCCGTCTACGATGATGGCGTGCGAATCGGCCCCGCCAGAAGGCACCCTGCACGACCAACGTCTCGGCGGGCATCTCACCCAGCAGCATCGGGGCTTTGTGCTCGGCGCGATAAAACTCCAGAATTTCCTGACTCGGCGCTTCGTTGTTCCAGACGACCACATCGATCGGCCGCCCGATGGCCGCGCTCATCAGCCGCGCCTCTTCCGCCGCGGTGAAATGCGCCATCCCTCGACCTTCGGTCAGCAGATTCGCGATGAGGATGACCGGCCCCTGAACCGACTGAATCGCTTCGCGGCATCCGTCCGCGAGGAAGATGGGCATCAGGCTCGTGTAGAAACTGCCCGGACCGATGACGATGGCGTCGAGTCCGCGAATCGTGTCGGCGACGACGGGATGGATCGCGACCGGCGGGTCGAGGTAGACGCGATCGATGCGCTGGCCGTCACTCTGCCCTCGATCGACTTCGACTTCCCCGCGTGTGGAACTGCCGCCGACGTAGGTCGCGCAGAGCGTGGCGCGTTCTGTCGTGATCGGCCAGACCGCTCCACGGCAGCCCAGCAGGAGGCGCAGGCCTTCAATGGCCGCCAGAAAGTCGCCGCTGTACTGCTCCATCATCGAGAGCAGCAGATTGCCACCCGTGTGCCCCGCGAGCTTTCCGTGCTCAAGCATCGGCAGACGCGACAACAGGATCTTGCGCGCCTCGGCTTCACTGCGCGCGAGCGCGAGGGCGCACTTGAGCACGTCACCAGGCGGCAGCACGCCGAGTTCGTCGCGCAGTTGGCCCGATGAACCACCGCTGTCGAACATGGTGACGACCGCGTGCAAATCCACCCACGGATTGGTTTTCAGCCCGCCGAGAAGACTGGGAAGCCCGGTGCCGCCGCCGAAGCAGCCGACTTTGAGCGTGCGCAGACGCATCTCCGGACATCCTACAATGGGTGCATGGCAATTTCGCTGGAGCTGTCGACACCCGTCCGACGCGCCTTCACGGCGCTCGCGGCGGATCTCTCACGCGTCTTCGGAACGCGCCTCGTCTCGGTGGTCGCCTACGCCCCACAGCGCAGCGCCGCGTTCTCAACATCGATCGAGGCCGCCGACCTCGACGCGCTCAGCGTGTTGACTGAGACGTGGCACAAGAGTGGGCTTGAGACACCGCTCCTGCTCACGGCCGATGAGTTTCAGCGATCGCTCGACGCCTTCCCCATTGAATATCAGGCGATCATCGACCGGCACGTTGTGATCATGGGCGCACCGCCCTTCGCGGGCATCTCCGTTCGACCCGAGGAACTCCGGCGCGCCTGCGAAGCACAGGCGAAGGGACACCTCATTCATCTGCGCCAGGCGTGGGTGGATGCGGCCGGACACAGCGACCAACTCGCGCGGCGACTCGTGGCCTCGGCCATGCCGCTGCATGTGCTGCTCTCGCACGTCGCGACCCTCGACGGCCACGCCGGTGTTGATCTCGCCACGTACGCGTCAACGCGCTTCGGCAAAGATGCTGACGTGCTCAGCGCGGTACTCGCGCTCGAAACCCAGCCGGACGGCGCGCGCGCGCTCCTGCCGCGCATGGCGCAGTACCTCTCGGCCTGCGAACACGTCTGGGCGTTCGTCGACGGATGGCACGCGTGATTCTGCGAAGACTCCTCGCGGTCGTTCTGGCGCTCATCGCGCTGGCACCGGCCGTCGCGCGCGCGCAAACGCCGGCGCTGCCAGTGCTGACGCAACCAGTCAATGACCTCGCCAACGTCATCGATCAGGGCACGGCGCAGGAAATGGATCGGCGTATTCGCGCCCTCCAGGCCGCCACCGGCGACGCGATCATTGTCGCCACCGTCCCCACCTTTGCGCCCTACGGATCGATCGAAGAATTTGCGGTCAAGCTCTATGAGCGCGCGGGCATCGGCGCCAAGGGGAAAGACAACGGTGCGCTGATTCTCGTCGCGGTCAACGACCACCGCGCCCGCATTGAGGTCGGCTACGGCCTCGAAGGCACACTCACAGACGGCTACTGCGGCGACATCATCCGCACCGCCATGCTGCCGGCGTTTCGCAAGAACGCCTACGGCGAAGGCCTGCTCGCCGCGACAACGCAGGTGATCAATCGTGTGGCGGCTGAACGTGGCGTCACACTGAGCGACGTGCCGGCCGACGAACCTCAGCGCGGCAGCTCACGTAACAAGGGCGGAGGGCTCAGCACGCTCATCATCATTATCATCATCCTGATCCTCGTGAGCCGCGGTGGCGGCGGGATGATGGGGTTCATTCTCGGCTCGATGCTCTCGGGCGGCGGACGATCGCGGGGTGGCTGGAGTGGCGGTGGATTCGGCGGCGGTGGATTCGGCGGTGGTGGCGGATTCGGTGGGTTTGGTGGTGGCAGTTCCGGTGGCGGCGGCTCCTCAGGGAGCTGGTAGAGTGTTTCAAGGAGAGACGCGATGAAGGCACAGATGAAGAAGTTGGCAGGATTGACCGCGGCATTGATGACCGTGGTGATGCTGTCGGGCTGCTCGTACAACAAGTTCACGGCGGCCGAACAAAGCATCAAAGGCTCCTGGTCGGAAGTCGAGAATCAGCTGCAGCGGCGGCATGACCTGATCCCGAACCTTGTCGAGACGACGAAGGGATTCGCGGCGCAGGAGAGCACAGTCTTCAGCAACATCGCCGATGCGCGCGCCAAAATGGCCGGCGCGACGACGCCCGCTGACAAGATTGCTGCGGGCAATGCGGAAAGTTCCGCGCTCGCGCGTTTGCTCGTCGTCGTCGAGAACTATCCGACGCTGAAGAGCGATGCGACGTTCATGCGTCTGATGGATGAGCTGTCGGGCACGGAGAATCGCCTGGCCGTGTCGCGCATGCGCTACAACGAGCAGGTGCAGGGCTACAACACGCTGCGCAACAGTTTTCCGGCCAACATGACAGGCAAGATGTTCGGCTTCAAGGCCGAGTACCCGTACTTCGCGGCCCCCGAAAGCGCGAAGGATGCGCCCAAGGTCGACTTCGGAAAGAAGTAGCCCGCGTGGCGCTGGTCGACACGCTCCTCCCGGAGTTCGACAACGAAATGGCCGTCACCCGGCGCGTGCTTGAGCGCGCGCCGGAGGCGGCTTTTTCTTGGCGTCCGCACGACAAGTCATTCACCCTCGGCGGCTTGTGCACGCACATCTCGCAGATCCCCCGCTGGGGTGTGGCCATCCTCCTGTATGACGGTTACGACACGGCGACCAGCGCTGGAACGAGAAACGCTGAGAAAACAGCACTGGCCGACGTGCTGACGACGTTCGATGGGTTTGTGAAGGACTCGCGGGCCAAGCTCCTTGCAGCGACGGACGGGGAGCTGATGGTGCCGTGGTCGCTGAAGCGCGATGGCGCGATCGTGATGTCGATGCCGCGCATCGCGGCGTTCAAGAGTTTCGCCATCAGCCATCTGATTCATCACCGCGGCCAGCTCACCGTGTATCTGCGCCTTCAGAATGTGCCGCTGCCGCCCATCTACGGCCCCACGGCAGACGAAGGCATCTAGTGGCACGTCGCGCCGCGCTTCTGGGCGTTATCGCGATCGTCTTTGTTCTGCTCGCCACGGCCAATAGCGGCGGCTATCGGTACGGCATCGGTGATCAGGCGTTCTACGAGCCAGCCACACAACTCCGTCTGCACCCCGACTGGTTCCCGCGCGATCGCGATCTGCTCGAATCGCAAGCGAAGCTGACGGCTGTCGATGAAGGGCTGGCCGGCGCATCACGCACCACAGGATTGCCACTCCCCTCGCTCTTCCTTCTGCTCTACGTCGTCTCGCTCGTCGTCTTGTGTCTGGCAGCCGAACAACTGGCGCGCCTGCTGGGATTCTCCTCGTGGGCGACAGCGGCGTTTCTCGCGCTGCTGACGCTGAGACACCGCATCGCCAAGACCGGCGCCAACACGCTCGAGGGCTACATGCACCCTCGCCAACTGGCGTTCGGCGTCGGTGTGTTCGCACTGGCGCTCTCACTGAAGAATCGTTGGGCATGGACACTGGCGCTGTGGCTCATCGCGGCCGCCATTCATCCGACGACGGCGTGCTGGTTCGCAGCGCTGATCGTTGGCGGCGTGATGTTCGAGCCACTCGTGCGCGATCGTGAGCCGGCCATCTTTGGTGGCCTGCTCGTGGCGGTGCTGCTCGCGCGCTGGCTACCCCACGATTGGCTGCCCGTGCTGCATGTGCCGCCCCAGTGGATCATGGACCGCGACTGGACCGACGTGTTCGCGGACAAGGACTACATCTTCGTGTCGCAGTGGCCGGGTTACGCCTGGTTCTTCAACCTCGCGTACCTGCCGATCGTCTGGATGATTTTCCGTCGCCGCGACCAATTGCGGCTTGGCCATCCGCATGAACGTCGGATCATCGCTGGCGTTCTCACGCTCTTCGCGATCTTCGTCGCCTCAGTCTTCTTCTCGGAATCGCGTCTGGCCCTGGCGGTGCAGCTCCAAGTCTCGCGCATCTTCTGGCTCATCGACACGCTGGCCGCGGCCTACATTGCCTGGTGGCTCACCTCCGACCCGTGGGTCACTGGCGTCGTCGGGCGTCGCTGGATGCCGCGCTTGGCAGTCGCCGTGTTGGCTGTGGTGTCGATTGGGCGTGGCTTCTACACCGTCGGTGAAGGCGGCCCTGACCGCGTGTTGTTCCGTCAGGCGATCCCAGATGATGACTGGGCACGCGCGATGGGCTGGCTGCGCACACAGCCGGCAGATTGGTTGGTACTCGCCGATCCCGATCACGCGTGGAAGTACGGCACCAGTGTGCGCGTCGCCGCATCACGCGACGTCGTGCTGGAATCGGTGAAGGACAGCGCGATCAGTCTCTACGACCGGCACGTCGCCATGCGTGTGTTCGAGCGCACACAGTCGCTCGGACAGTTCGACGCCATGTCGGTTGCCGACGCGCAAGCGCTCGGCCGGCAGTACGGTGCCACCGTACTCGTCACCGAAGCCGCACATCAGCTGGCCCTGCCGCAGCTGTACGCGAATCACGGCTTCACGATCTACGACCTTCGATGAGCCGCATCGCGCCAGGGGCCGTCGAGTTGCCCGGGTTCGTGCCGCGTCGCGGTCTTGGCAACGGACACGCGATGACGCTCTTTGCGTGGGCGCGTTCGCGCACGTATCCCGGCCTGCCCGAGCCTGACGCGCGATTCTTTCAGACCACCGACGACACGCAGGTCCTCGCGCATTGCTACTGGCAGGCCGATCGATTCGAGCAGCCGACGCTCGTCGCGCTTCACGGGCTTGAGGGTTCAAGCAGCGGTCACTACATGCGCGGCATGGCACACCAGGCCTGGCTGCGTGGATGGAACGCGGTGCTGCTCAATCATCGCAACTGCGGCGGCACGGAACATCTCACGCCGACGCTCTACCACTCCGGCCTCACAGACGATGTCATTGGTGTCGTGCGTGCCTTGGCGGCTGAGGGACAGCCCCACTTCGGCGTCGCTGGATACTCACTGGGCGGCAATCTCACACTGCGACTCGCCGGTCAGCTGAGTACCGATCCGTCGCTGGCTGATCTGCCGATCCGCGCGGTCGCGGCCGTGAGCCCGACGCTGGACCTCGCTCTGTGCGTCACGGCGATCGAGCGTCGGCTCAACGCGTTGTATGAGTGGAACTTCCTGCGTGATTTACGGTCCCGGCTGGAGCGAAAGGCCGCGCTGTGGCCTGGTCGCTTCAATCTGGAGCCACTCCGTGACGTGCGGACCATTCGACAGTTTGATGACGTCTACACGGCGCCACACGCGGGATTCGGTGACGCGAGGAACTACTACTACCAGGCCAGCGCGATGCGACTGATCGAACGCGTGAACGTGCCAACGTTGATCGTCTCGGCGAAAGACGATCCGTTTGTGCCAGACGAGCAGTTTCGCCGGCCCGACGTCACGAACAACCCACACGTGCGCGTCCTCCTCACGAAGGACGGTGGTCACTGCGGGTTTGTGTCTCGAAGCGGTTACTGGGCCGAAGAGATCGTCGTGCGTTTTCTGGCGGCGTTCATGCCGTCGTAATGCCTCGCGCCGCGAGCAACTTCACAAACGCCGCGGCAAACTCCGGGCCCTTCCCTTCGCCTTCGTGCTTGAAATAGACGAACGCGTCGTCCCACGCCGCGCTTTGCGCCACCAGCGTGTCGGCCCACCGCACCAAATCGTCGGGCTGATAGCCCTCGTCGCGCAAGCGGAAATAGCCATGGCGCGCGGTTGTCTGCAGCGGGGTCGTCTTGTCGCCGAAGTCGGCGATACAGAGAGCCGCACCGACGTCGCGCAGACGTTGATAGACGTCATCGTTCAGCCAGCTGTCGTGGCGAAACTCGAACGCGGTGCGAATGTCCTTCGGTACCGTCGCGAGAAAGTCTTCGAGTCGTGCCAACTCACACTTCATCGTCGGCGGCAGCTGAAATAGCAATGTCGCTAGGCCGGCACCGAGTCCGCGTGCGACGCCCGTAAACATCTCGGTCTCTTTCGCGCAGTCTTTCAGCCTTCGCTCGTGCGTAATCCGCTTGGGAGCTTTGAGGGTGTACTGAAATCCAGCGGGCGCCTGCGCTGCCCAACCCGTGATCAACTTCTCAGTCGGCATCCGGTAGAACGTGTAGTTGATCTCAACCGTGTGGAACCGTTCCGAGTAGAACCCGAACATCTTCTTCGCCGAGAACCCCTCGGGGTAGAACGTCCCCCGCCACTCCGGATAGTTGTACCCCGACGTCCCCACATGTACCCGCATGGCAAGAGCTTAAGGGGTCAGAGCCCTTTTCCACAGGTTTCCCCAAAACGGGGACACAGCTCTGGGGGCATTGCTAATTTATTAGCATGATGCTAATTTCTTCGCATACTGATGCCTCAGCGACCATCCGCACATTCGCTCTCCCGCAGAGAGCGGCAGATCATGGACGTGTTACATCGCCGCGAACGAGCGACGGCCGCAGAGATCCAGGCCGAAATCGCAGACGCACCGAGCTACTCCACTGTGCGCGCGCTCCTGCGCATCCTCGAGACGAAGGGGCACATCTGGCACGAGGAGGATGGCCCCCGCTACGTCTTCCATCCGATCGTGCCGCGCGCCTCTGAGCGACGCATCGCGCTCAAGCATCTGGTGCGGACCTTCTTTGATGGGTCGATCAATGACGCCGTTCAGGCGCTGATCGACACGTCGGACCACTCACTGAGCAAGGCCGAACTCGACGAACTCTCGCGCCGGATCGCCGCGGCGCGCAAGGAGGGGCGATGATGCTGGTGTTTCTAATCAAGACGTCGATCATTCTGCTGTTGGCCACCGTCGCGACCGCGTTGATGCGGCGTTCGTCAGCAGCCTCGCGACATGTCGTGTGGACGACCGCCCTGCTGGCCGTCCTGATGTTGCCGGTCACGAGTGCACTCATGCCGGCGATTCCCCTGCCTGTCCTCCGCCCCGTCATCGCGGCCGAGGATGGCATCCAGTTGCCGGCCTCCCTCGTCACTTCTGTGCCGGACGCGAGCGCGAGCCGTGTCTTCGTCGCGGCAGCACCTCCGGAGTCTCGAGCGTTCCCGAACGTGCTTCGCAACCTGCCGTGGGTGCCGTTGTTGTGGCTGATGGGTTCCGGCGTGTTTCTGTTTCGCCTGGCCCGTGGCCATCACGCGCGCCGACGGCTGACGGCTCGATGCGCCACGTGCACCGACACGCGCCTCCTGACTGAGGTGTCTGTGCTGACTCGCCGACTGGGCATTCGTCGACGCGTGACCACGCTCATCGCGCCATCGGAGATGATGCCCGCCACATGGGGCGTCATCCGACCGCATCTGCTGCTGCCGCCGAGCGCGCCCGGCTGGAGCGATGAACAACTCGCTCTCGTGCTGACGCATGAACTCGCGCATGTGCTCAGATTCGATGCCGCGGCGCACGGCGTTGCGCAGGCGGCCTCGGCGTTGGTGTGGTGGAACCCGCTCGTGTGGCTCGCATCTTCGCGCGCGCAACTCGAGCGCGAAGGCGCTTGCGATGATCTTGTGCTCCGCGTCGGCATCTCGGCTTCGACCTATGCAGACGCCCTCATCTCGCTCTCGCGCACGCTGCCTCCCCCATTCAGTCATCGTCTTGCGCTTGCGATGGCGGGTCCGCATCGCATCAGCCGGCGCCTCGACGCGATCCTCGATCCTCTGCAGCGTCGATCCGGAACGTCACATCTGTGCGCGGCACTGACGAGCATCGTTCTGGCGGGCCAGCTGCCGCTCGCAGCAGCACAGCTGGCGTCACGCGGCCCCATCAATGAGCCGATCGGTGGGCGGCTGTCGGAGGCCCGCGTCGAGGTCTCGGCTCCGCACTCCGCGGCGGGCCTCAGCGTCTCGAATCAATCTCCCGCGGTGAAGCCGGCTCGCAACGTCGCGGCGGAAGGCCTCCACCTCTTGCCTCCGACCATCGCGGCAGGCCGGCAAGCCCCTCAGCCCATCCCCCCAGGACAATTCGGCGCAGGCGCCTATCGACCGGGCAACGGCGTAGAAAACCCGGTTCGCATCCGCGAGGTCAAGCCCGCATATACGCCCGACGCCGAGCGCGCCGGCATCCAGGGCACCGTCGAACTCGAAGCCGTGATCGGTCCAACCGGCACGGTGACCGACGTACGAATCTTGCGGTCGCTCGACAGCACTCTCGGACTGGACCGAAACGCCATGGACGCTGTGCGCAACACACCGTTCGTGCCCTGCAAGATCGGTCTCTCGCCTGTCTCATGTGTCGTCGTCTTTGAGCTGCAATACACACTCGGCGCGCCTCAGCCGATTCCGGATGGCGAATTCTTCGCAGGCGCCTACCGATACCGGGAGGGGGCTGGATTTGACGCCCCCGCGCCGATCCTTCGCGTTCATCCGCAGTACACACCGGAGGCAATGCGCGCGAAGATCCAGGGCAGAGTGTCGGTTGAGCTCGTAGTCAACGGCGATGGCACGGTCGGCGAGGCCAAGATCTATCGCTCGCTCGACAAAGTCTTTGGGCTCGATGATCAGGCCATCAAGGCTGTTCGCGCTACCCGATGGACACCGGGCCGGTTCAACGGCGCATCGGTCGCAATGGTCGTACTGATGGACCTGACATTTTCACTGCGGTAGCCACGGGCTCTGACCCCGTTTGGCTCTTGCCCTACGCTCTTTTGCTGGTGCGTGCGGCGGCTAGGCTGATCACGATGAGCCCCCACGCGGTCAGGGCGACAAATTGGGGCCAGAGGATGTCCCAGCCGATGCCTTTGAGGAAGATGCCGCGGACGATAACGAGGAAGTAGCGCAGCGGGATCAGATACGTAAACCACTGGATCACCGTCGGCATGTTCTCGATCGGGAAGATGAAGCCGGACAGGTAGATCATCGGCAACATGAAGAAGAACGTGGTCGTCATCATCGCCTGCTGCTGTGTTGACGACAGCGACGAA
The DNA here is from genome assembly GCA_947467605.1 of Acidobacteriota bacterium. Lineage (GTDB taxonomy): Bacteria > Acidobacteriota > Vicinamibacteria > Vicinamibacterales > SCN-69-37 > SCUN01. The sequence continues at coordinate 133,212 of CANIII010000009.1, read as the reverse complement.
GACAGCAGACCCAGGCCCAGTGTCGAGAGCAGGTACGCGATGCTGCCGGCCAAGAGTAACGGCACACTCCCTCGCAACGGAATCTCGAACCAAAACACGGCCACAGCCACAACGAGGAGCACGTCGAGGAATCCGATCACCGAGTACGGCAACATCTTGCCGATGATCAGTTCCCAGCGGCTGAGTGGCGTCACGTTGAGTTGCTCCAGCGTGCCGATCTCACGTTCACGCACGATGGCCATCGACGACAGATTCGCGGTCACGACCAGCAGCAACAGCGCGATCACGCCGGGAATCATGAAGTCACGGCTCTCGAGCTGCGGATTGAACCAGACGCGCACGCGACCATCGAGCGGCAGTGCGGTGATCCCCGATTCGGCCGCACGGACTTGATTGAACTGGGACACGACCGCTGACGCATATGCCAGCGCTAAACCTGACGAGTTGGCATCGCTGCCGTCAGCGAGCAACTGCACGTGCAATTTCGCGGCATCGCCCTTCCCCATCAACGCATCGCCGAATCCCGTCGGCACGACCACGGCCAGCCACGCCTTGCCCGTGGCCAGAAAGTTGTCCACGTCATGCGGCGCGGAAGCCTCGGCCACGATGTCGAAGTAGGTGGAGCCGGAAAACTGTCCGATCAACTGACGACTCGACGGGCTGCGATCGCCGTCCACGACAACAATCGGCACATGGTGCACGTCGGTGGTGGCCGCGTAGCCAAGCACTCCCAGCTGCACGACCGGCGCGACGATGATGAGACCGAAGAGCCGCGGATCGCGACGGAGTTCGAGGAACTCCTTCCACATCAGAACGAAAATGCGATGGATCATCGCCTCGACAGCCTTGCGACAGTGAGCGTCAGCACCACCGTGGCATAAATCATGAGCGCAGTAATCTGCGGCTGAATGACCGACAGCGACACGCCCTTCAGCAACACGCCACGCAGTGCGACGAGGAAGTACTTCGCCGGCACGATGTACGTGATGTACTGCAAGACGATCGGCATGCTCGCAATCGGAAAGATGAAGCCCGACAAGATGAACGTCGGCAGAAACGAGGACAACAGCGCCATCTGAAACGCGACCTGCTGTGTATCCGCGACCGTCGATATCAACAGCCCCGTCGCGAGTGCGCCGACCAGGAACAAGGCCACCAGCAGTTGCAGCGTCCACCAATTGCCACGCATCGGCACGCCAAAGAGCGCCATCGACGCGAGAATGACCATGAACGCCGAGGCCTGCGACAACACGAGATACGGCAAGGTCTTGCCGATGATGAACGATGCGGTCGACATGGGTGCCATGCGCACCTGCTCCATCGTGCCGCGCTCTTTCTCTCTCACGATGGACATCGACGTCGCCACCACCGCCGTGATCATCGAGATGTAGGCAATGAGACCCGGCACCAGAAATAGCGTCGAGTTGAGCTCCGGGTTGTACCAGACACGCGGCTGCGCCACCGCCAGATGCAGCATCGTGGCGGCCGCCGCCGGCATTGGCGTCACTTCGCGCAGCACGGCATTGACGTAGCCCAGCACCGTCGATGCGGTGGTCGCGTTGTCGCCGTCGAGCAATACCTGCACCGTCGGCGTGCCGCCCTCACGCTGCGTCCGGCCGAACCCTTCCGGAATGATGAGCACAACACGCGCGCTGCTTGTCAGCAGCGCATCTGACGCACCGCGCTCGGTGGAGATCGACTCGACGAGCGTGAAGTAATCGGAGTGCACGAACCCCGACACGAGCGCGCGACTCTCGGCGGATCCGTCGCGGTCCTGCGCCGCCAGCTTCACGTGCCGAATGTCGAAGTTCAGCGCGTAGCCATAGAGAAAGAGGAAGAACGCCGGAATAAACAGCAGGATCAGCAGCGTCCGTCGATCTCGACGAATCTGGCGCAACTCCTTGATGGCGACCGCGATGGCGTGTCTCATGACCGGTCCACCACGTCGAGAAACACATCGTCGAGCGACGGCAGCACCGATTCAAGCCCGTCGATCGCGATGCCGTTCGCCGCCATCGCCTCGCGGATCCCGCTGTGCGCTTGATCCGCGCCGGGTCGCAACACGGCATGAACAGCGGTGCCAAACAGACTCGTCTTCTCCACCGCCGGAAGAGCATCGGCGAGCGCCATGGCTCGCATCGGATCGGTCGAGCGAATTTCCAAAATAGGTCGATCGGCGAACACAGCCTTGAGCTCGGCAATGGTCCCGAGCGCTGCCATCTTCCCCGCCTGGATAATGGCGACCCGATCGCAACGTTCCGCCTCATCCATGTAGTGCGTCGTCACCAGCACGGTGGTGCCGCCGCGAGAGAGGTCGTCAATCAATCGCCAGAAGTCTCTGCGTGATACCGGATCGACGCCGCCGGTCGGCTCATCCAGAAACAGCAGGGGCGGCTCATGCAGGAGCGCACAACCGAGCGCAAGCCGTTGCCGCCATCCCCCGGCCAGATCACGCGTGAGCTGCTTCTCTCTGCCGACAAGCCCGGCCATCTCGAGCACAAACTGGCGGCGCTGAGCCAGACGATCCCCTCGCAGACCGTACAATCCCGCGTAGAAGTGAATGTTCTCGTCGACCGTCAGCATCTCGTACAGCGAGAACTTCTGCGACATGTATCCAATGCGCTTCTTGACCGTCTCAGGATCCTTGCCGACATCGACGCCGTCAACGAACGCCTGCCCTGATGTCGGTTTCAACAGTCCGCACAACATCCTGATCGTGGTCGACTTTCCGGCGCCGTTGCTGCCCAGGAACCCAAACACTTCACCGCGCGCCACGTCGAAGCTGACGTGATCCACGGCGATGAAATCGCCGAAACGACGCGTCAACTCGACAACCTTGATCGCTGATCCACCCGCCGCGCCCACGTTCATTGCCCGCCAGCGGCCCGCAGGAGCCGCGCTTCGCTCAGCCGCAACGATGCCGCCAGTCGCGTGCGCTCCAGTTCTGCCTCGAGTAGGGACGTCTGCGCATCGAGCACATCCGTGCTGGTGGCGACGCCGGCCTTGAATCGCTCCTCCACTACTCGTCGTGCTTCGGTCGATGCGGCCACCGCTTCGGCAGAGGCATCCAGGGCCGCCCATCCAGACTCCACATCGAGACGACGCTGCCGGATTTCAACACCGAGCTGGGCATCGAAGTCATCGCGACGACGCTCGAGCGCCACCGCCTGGGCTGCCGCGGCCGCACGATCCGCCTTCGACTTACCGCCGTCGAACAGCTGCCATGTCACGCTGATGCCCGCTTCCCACGACGCGCGCCATTCGTTCACGCGCGGGACGATGCGTGCGTTCGGTCGCGACTCTTCAAAGCCCGCGGCCACGCCGACCTGCGGCTTCAAGGCCGCGGCAGCGGCCAGGCCGGCCTGCCGCGCCGAGTCGGCGCGAATTGTCAACGCCGCGCGCTCGCTGCGGGCACTCTCCGCCAACTCCGTCAGTGCCTTGACCGTCATTGTCGCCAGAGACGCTGGGGACGGGTTGGGAATGAGCAGCGGGGTTGAGGTGGTGATGGTCGACTCGAGGTTGATGCCGACGAGCCGGCACAGGTCGGCTTGCGCAATCGCCGCCGCGTTTCTGGCCTGAATCAGGGCGACCTTCTGTCGGGCACGCTGGGCCTGCGCTGCCAACAGATCATTGGGCGGCAGAAATCCCGTGTCCACGCGCGCTTTGACGTCTGAGACGTACGCATCGATCCGCACGAGTCCCTGCTCGACAACGCGCGCGGATTCGCGAGCCGTCACAAGCGCCCAGTAGGCACGGGCTACGTCGAGCGCCACGTCGGCTTCCGCCGTGCGGATGTCAGCGTCGGCAGCCTTGCGATCCAATGTCGCGCCGGCAATCACCGCGTCGGTCCGTCCACTGGTGTAGACGGCCATCGACGCATCTGCGCGGCCGCGAAAGTTGTCGGGAATATCGGGAAAGATGACCTTGGTTCCGCCACCGGCCTGCGGGATACCGTACTCATCGACGTGATTGGTGCGCTGATACCCCGCGCTTGCGCTCGCGGTCGGCATTCGCAGCGACTCGCGAGAGGCCACCGCCGCGTCCGCGGCTTCGCGTCGCGCCCTGGCCTCGGCAATTCTCGGCGCCGACGCCTTCCCGCGCGCGAGTGCGTCGTCGAGCGACAGCGTGACTGTCGTCTGTGCGAAAGCCGGGGATGACAAGCCAGCCACCAAACAGATCCCACCGATTAGACGTGTCAGCACAGTGCTCATGCCACAGCTCCCGACTTTTGACCACGGCGCGACAGCGCCAATCGTTCGATAAACACATCTTCGAGTGACGGCAGAATGCGCCGCACCTGCGTCACGACACATGTCGTCGGCTTCAACACCGCTTCCACACGCGCGCTCTGATCCATCGACGCCACGTTGACGTGCAGCCGATCACCAAACAGTTGCACGGCGTCGTCGCCAAACACCGGCCGCAGCGCCAACAGCGCCGCACGCGGTGGCGTCACGACGACTTCCAGAATCAGGCCCTGCCCTGCGTGCTGCAGCGCGCTCGGCGTGTCGAGCGCGAGCACGCGGCCTTCATTGAGCAGCACTACGCGACCGCACCGCTCGGCTTCATCGAGATAGGGCGTCGCGAGGATGATTGTGAGACCGTCCGACAGAAACTCTGCGACCAGCTTCCAGAACTCGCGTCGCGACACCGGGTCGACACCCGTGGTTGGTTCATCGAGCACCAGCATGCGCGGCTGATGCACCAGCGTGCAGGCCAACGCGAGCTTCTGCTTCATCCCACCGGAGAGCCGATCCGCAAGGCGCGTCCGAAACGGCTCGAGACCGGTCAGCGCCAGAAGCCGTGTGCGGCGGCTCTCGAAGTCGCGCACATTGTGGGCACGGGCGAAGAACGCGATGTTCTCGTCGATCGACAGATCGCCGTAGAGGCTGAAACGCTGCGACAGATAGCCGATGCTGCTCGTCGCGACATCGCGGGCCTTCCACGGATTCGCCCCGAAGAGCTGAATGTCACCGCGGTCGTGCTTCAACAATCCACAGATCATCCGCAGCGTCGTCGTCTTGCCGGCACCGTCCGGGCCGATCACGCCAAACATCTCGCCGGCCTTCACATCGAACGACACATCCACCACGGCTTTGGTCGCGCCGAAGGACTTGTCGACATGTTGTAGTGCGAGCGCGCGAGTGACGGCAGCCGCCATAGCGTTACTTGCCCGGTCCGAAGTCTGCGGTGACCGACATGCCGGGTTTCAGAAGGCCCTTCTGGTTATCGACGAGGACCTTCACGCGATACACGAGCTTGGCGCGCTCGTTCGCCGTCTGCACATTGCGTGGCGTGAACTCGGCCTGCGGAGAGACAAACGCAATCTTGCCGACGAGCGTCTCGCCCGCATCGGTGCGCAGCGTGACCGAGGCATCGATCTTCAGCGACGGCACGAGCGGCTCGCCAACATAGACATTGGCCCACGCGTGGTCAAGGTCCACCACCACGATCAACGGTGTGCGCGGCGTCGCCAGTTCGCCCGGCTCGACCAGCCGTGACGTCACCGTGCCAGCCGTCGGCGCTGTGATCACCGCTTCCTTGCGGTCGTTCTCCAGTGTGGCCAACTGAGCGTCGACCGACGCGAGGCGCGCACGCGCGCCTTCGAGTTCCTCCGGGCGAGCGCCCGACTTCAGGCGGGCGACCAGTGCGGCGGCCGCGCGAATGCGATCTTCGGTTCCGCGCAGTCGCGCCTCGGCCAACTGCCGACGCGTCACCGCATCATCGCGCTGCTTCACCGAGCCGCTCTTGGACGCCAGCAGCTGCTCGAACCGCGCTTCGTCGGCTCGCGCCGACGCGAGGTCAGCGTCGGCGGCCTTGCGCTCGGCATCCGCCGACGCCTGCTGTGCCTCCGCCTGATGCACGTCCTCGATGCGGGAGCCGGCTTGCAACAGGCGCAGTTGCGCGACGGCCTGAGCGCGATCAGCCTGGGCGCGTGCCACTGCGAGATCCGTGTCGGTTGTGGCCAACGTCACCAGCACCTGGCCCGCGTCGACATGTTGTCCCTCGCGGACGGCGACTGCCGCCACACGGCCGGAGACTTTCGACGCGATGCGCACGTCGGTCGCTTCCACGTAGCCTGACGCCGTTGACGGGGGGGCCTCCGCGGCTTTGCCGCACCCGATCGTCGCCACGGCCAATCCCATCACTACTGCCATCGTTATGTGCTTCATCGTTTTCCTGCTTTTGATGCGGACGAACTGGTTCGACCAGCGGTTAACGCGCCGATCGTCATGGACTTCACGTACGCCACGAGCGTGGCCGGCGGGACATCAGGCGGAGCGATGGGCATCTTCGTCATGAGGCGCTTGCGCATGGGTGCGGTCGCGAGAAACATGAAGAGCGGACCGACGATGCCCATCTGCACCATGAAGGGCGTCGAGGCGTGGAAGCGGCCGGCCGCCTCGCCTTCCTTCAAGATGGCAGCGAGCGTCGAGACGATGCCGAAGATGTCGCCGAAGTTGCGTTCACCCAAGTGCTGGCCGCCATCGGCGAGTTCGCGCAACCACATCGCCGGAAAGTGCGGGCGCAACTGCCCTTCGCGGGCGATGACGTCGATAAACGCGGCCAGCTTCACTTCGGGCGAGCCGCCGGTCTCACGGAGCGCCGCCATCTCGGCCGCCGTTGACGCGAACATGTCGCCGACAACCGCGCGATAGAGCGCCGCCTTGTCGGTGTAGTGGTAGTAGAGCATCGCCTTGTTCACACCGGCGCGCTCGGCGATGCGATCCACCTTGGCGCCGTCGAACCCGCGCGCCGCAAATTCCTCGGCGGCGGCTTCAAAGACGCGCGCCCGCGACACGTCGGCATCACGCGTCTTCTTTTTGGTGCGAACGGGCACGGCGGCCACACGCGGCATGCCTATTAACTAACCAGATAGTTAGTTATGCTGTCAAGCCCAAAGGCGCGCGACCGGTCCCGATTTACAGCAGTTCCTGGAGGCGCTGGTAGCCCGCGCGGCTGATGGGCACTTTGCGGCCGTCGTGCAGAATCGCGATCCGGCTGTCTTTGGCGTAGAGCTCGACGCGGGCCAGACGCTCGATGTTGAGGATGTAGGAGCGATGCACACGCACAAACTTTCCCGCGTCGAGCTGCCGTTCAAGATCCGCCAACGTCTGCTCTTTCAGTACTGACTTTCCGCCCGTGTGGACGGCGACATAGTCGTCCTGCGCCTCAAGATAGTCGATCTTCTCCACCGGCACGACGTGCACGTTGGGGCCATCGCGGATTACCAAACGATCCAGCATCGCCGACGACGGACGGGCGGTGGCTCGGACGGCGGCCGGATCAGGCCCGGGCTGTCCGCGACGCGCGCGGGCACGATCCAATGCCCCGGCCAATCGCTCGCGCGCGAACGGCTTCAGCAGGTAGTCCACCGCATGCACCTCGAACGCGCGCAGCGCAAACTCGTCGTAGGCTGTGATGAAGATCGCGGGCACATCGCGCCCGATCAACTCCAGCACGTCGAACCCATCAAGCTTGGGCATCTGCACGTCGAGCAGCAGCAAATCCACCGGGTGCTCGTTGACCACCCGCACGGCCTCGAAACCATTGGCGCATTCGGCGATGACCTCAATGCCACCAATCGCGTCCAGGTCCTGGCGCACGGCCATTCGCGCAGGCTCCTCATCGTCGACGATCACGACGCGCAAGACATCCTCGCGGCTCATGCTTCAATCTCCCTGGTCGTGAGCCGGATTGGCCGGCACAGTCACGACGACACGATAGCGGGTCTCGGTATGCTCCACCACCATCGATGCGTCATCGCGGAAGGCGGCACGCAGGCGACGGCCGACGATGTCGAGACCGAGCCCTGTGCCCTTGCGTGCGCGGGCATCGGGGTCGCGCGGATTCTCCACAACGATGACCACCGCATTGCCGGCGCGTTCGGCGACGATACTCACGGTGCCGCCCTCAACAAGACCGGCGATTCCGTGTCGGACGGCGTTTTCGACGAGCGGTTGCAGCAACAGCGCCGGCACCATCGCCGTACCCGCGTGGGCAGACACGGAGGAGCCCACCATCAGCCGCGGCCCGAATCGCACTTGTTCGATCTCGAGATACTGGCGCACGAGCGCGATCTCACGATGCAGCGGAATCTGCCCGGCACCGCCCAAGGTGAGGCTGTCGCGCAGAAAATCGCCGAGCCGCTGACACATCGAGCGCGCGCGCACGGGATCCACACCCACCAGACCTGAGATCGAGTTGAGACTGTTGAAGAGAAAGTGTGGATCGATCTGCGCACGCAGGGCGCGCAGTTCGGCCTCGCGTGCCGCAATTTCCGCACGGAGCACACTGCGCTCGCCGGCCGCGGCGCGTTCGTAGGCCCGAAACACGTAGTGCATCGCCATTGACACGATGTAGCCCATCGCCCCAACGGTCACGAGTCGCGGCGCCACCGCGGCCGGTTGGGCCGGCCCGAGCGAGAACTCGGCCACGCGACTGGCGTTGAGCGCCAACCACCAGAGGTGGCCGAGCGCGGCCCACACACCGGCGGTGACGAGCGCGGCCGAGACCGTGGTCGCGCCAACACGGAGCGCTGACTCGGGTGTGAGCGGTAGCGCGCGCGACAGGTAGAAACCCGAGAGTGACGCGGGCGCGGCGGCCAGTGCCAAGGGTAACGAGAACACGGCCGCGGCAATCCACGGCGCGCCGAGCAACGGATGCAGCAGCGCCGTGAGAATCACGCCGACGAGCGACCACGCCAGCAGATGTACCAGCAGCCGTGGCCGCTCGCCGAGCACCGGGGGCATGAGCTAGGACTTCACCTCAATGCCGCCCATCAGGACCATGCCCTTGAGCACAAGACGATGGCGTGTGGGCTGCACATGGCCAGACCGATCGTCGACGCCGCCCATGATCGGCGTCACCTCAGCCACGACCTGCCAGTCGGCAGGAATGCGAATCTGGATCCCACCCCAGATGGCGAATACGTCAATGACCGATTCACCACCAGAGGCCGTGCACTGGCGCAGATCGAACTCCACGCCGCCCATGATGGCGGTGAGGTTCGCGCGTCGAAAACTGGCGGAGAAAATGTTGCGCTTCACGCCCGACATGAACGCGAACGACGTCACGACGTCTTCGCGACTGCCCTGTCCACTTGCCTCGCCCATCGGCAGTACGCCGGCCATCGATGTCGATGCCGCACCACCCGTGCCCCCGATACCATCCGGCGAAGTGGACGATCCGGGCACGCGCTGCACCGCGCGCATGATGAGCAGCACGCCGAGACCGACGAGCAGCAGGGGCCACCAGTCGTCGATGTACCAACGGAGATGGAACGCCGTGTTGGCGGTTTGCCACAGGCCGCCGACGACCAGGGCGGCACCGAACAACCGGCGCGACCCGACGGCATCGCGATCAAGCAGCATGGCCAGTCCTGCGGCGGTAAAGACCATCGGCCAGAATCGAATCACCCGTGTGACATTGGTCGCCACACCGAGGTTCTCGGCCGTCAGCAACAGCCCAAAGAACACGATGGCGATGCCGAAGACGACTTGCGGCGAGATATGCCAGCCGGAACGTGTGTTGTCGCTCATCGCCACTGCCCTCCGCTCTCTGCGTCGGTGTGGCTGTTGGTGCCCGTCGTGTCATGAGCCGACGAGACCTGTGCCCGCTGGCTGAGTCCGCCAAAGATCAGCGCAAGACCACCGGCGACGATAAAGAGCGGCCACGACTGCGAGAACGCCATCCAGTGATTCTGATTGGCCAAGAGGAGCACGCCCACAAACAGCATCCAGAGGCCGCCACTGACCCGGCTGCGTTCGCGCCGCGCCGAACCGCGGCGACCGGCCACCACGCCGACATCGCACGAGGACTTGGGAAACAACAGCGTGACGGCCCCGAGCACGATCAGGATCATCGGCCAGAGCCGACTGAAACTCGCGTACCCCTGGCGGTCGGCCATGAACAACAGGCCAACCGTGATCAGCACCACGCCGGTCCCCACGCCTGAACGGTCATCTCTCACGGGATCCTCACTTTCCTACGTCTGTTCTAGTGGCTCAAGGCCGTGAACAGCATCCACAACATCACGGCGGCGGCTACTGCCGCGAACCCACCGGTAATCGCCACGCCCGTTAACCACCTTTGCGGCTTCGTCATACTGCTGACTGACATTACGGGGGCAGGGGGAGACTGTCTCCGGGCGCTCGGCCAACTGCGGCCGTCCGTCGGTGAACGGCGGTCAGGCCTCGGCCGCGACTCACGGTACAATCCTATCCGCGCCACCGACGAGACACCGGGAGACACCAGATGTCGTTCTTCTCACGCAGCACGCCGCAATCCGCGCCCACAGACATCGCACTGGCCCCCGGCGAACCACTCATCTCGCTCAACAACCTGGAGAAATCGTACGCGCATGGCACGAGCCGCAGTTGGGTGCTGCGCCGAATCGCGCTCGACATCAAAGACGGCGAGTTCGTGTCCATCATGGGACCGAGCGGCGCCGGCAAATCGACCCTGCTCCATATTCTCGGCATGCACGACAGCGCGTGGACGGGCGAGTACGTTTTCAACGGCCAGCCCGTGCACCGGCTCAGCCCGAAGGATCGCGCGGCCCTGCACAAGCGCTATGTCGGCTTTGTCTTTCAGAGCTATCACCTGCTCGACCACCTGACGGTGTACGAAAACCTCGACGTGCCGCTCTCGTACCGCGACATCAAGAAAGCGGATCGCGACAGCATGGTCTGCGACATCCTCGATCGCTTCTCCATCGTCGGCAAGAAAGACCTCTATCCCAACCAGCTGTCTGGCGGACAACAGCAACTGGTCGCCGTGGCGCGCGCCGTCATCGCGAATCCGAAAGTGATCCTCGCAGACGAGCCGACCGGCAATCTGCACTCGAGTCAGGGCCGCGAGATCATGGAACTGTTCAAGAAGCTCAACGATGCCGGCACGACAGTGATTCAAGTCACGCATTCCGAAACCAACGCGGGCTACGGCTCACGCGTCATCGAACTGAAGGACGGGTGGGTGCAGTGAAGCGAGTCGCCGCTGTGCTGATGCTCGTCGGTGCCGTCAGTTGCTCACGACCGGCCCCGCAGCAAACCCCGCCGACCTCCAACGCCAAGCGCTACGCGATCAGCGGACAGATTCTGGTCGTCAACGCGGCCAAACAATCGCTCAGCATCAAACACGGCGACATCGTCGGCTACATGCCGGCCATGACCATGACGTTTCAGGTCGCGCGGGCCGACCTCATGAAGGGCCGCGAGCCGGGCGAACTGATCGTCGGGACGCTGGAAGTCGATGACACCGCCGGACGCATCGTGGAGATCACGCACACCGGCACCGCGCCGATGCCCGATCGTGCGAGCCCGACGTCGATGGCGGCCAGCGTGCTCGACGTCGGCGACACCGCGCCGGACGCCGCGCTCATCGATCAGGACAATCGCCGACGCACCTTCGCCGAGTGGCGCGGCACGGCCACGCTGATCACCTTCATCTACACGCGATGCCCGCTCCCCAACTTCTGCCCGCTCATGGATCGCAACTTCGTGGCGATTCAGAAGCAGGGCGCAGCCGACCCGCTCCTCAAGGGCAAGTTCAAGTTGGTCTCCGTCAGCTTTGATCCCGACTACGACACACCGGCGGTCCTGAAGACTCACGCCGCCTCACTCGGCGCGGATCCCGCCGGCTGGTCGTTCCTCACCGCCGACAAAGTCACGATCGATCGCTTTGCCGCCAAGTTTGGCGTGGGCGTGGTCCGCGAAGGCTCCGCTCCAGGCGACACCACGCACAACTTGCGCACGACATTGATCGGCCCTGACGGCAAGATCCTCAAGGTCTACGGCGGCAGTGACTGGTCTGTTGCCACTGTGCTCGCTGACCTCCGTGCCGCCACTGCTGCGCCCGGAAAGTAACGCCGACACGCGGCCACCGCGCGCGGCGTTCACCGCCGACGAGTGGCGAATCGTGCGCCGGCTCTCGACGCCGGCGCGGGTGCAGGCGTTTCTCAATGCCCTGCCCTACAACACGGAGCCGCCACCCGACCCGACGACCCTGCGGACGTTTCGCGGTGTCGCGCGCACAGGCACGGCCCACTGCCTCGAGGCCGCCCTCACCGCCGCCGTCGTGCTCGAACAGCACGGGTACCCACCGCTCGTGATGAGTCTCGAATCGATCGATGGCCTCGACCACGTGATCTTCATCTACCAGTCGCGCGGACGCTGGGGCAGCGTGGCGCGGTCGCGCGATCCCGGGCTGCATGGGCGCAGGCCGGTCTTCCGTTCGTTGCGAGCGCTGGCGCAGAGTTACTTTGAACCCTACGTGGATCGAACCGGGTGCGTGCGCGGCTATGGCGCGGTGGATTTGCGCGTGCTGAATCGATATGACTGGCGACTGGCCGACGGCAACGTGTGGCGCGTGTCGCAGTTGCTCTACGACATTCCGCATCGGCCGATCCGGTCATCGGCCGCGCGCGTTGATCGGCTGCGGCTGCGCTACTTTCGATTTGTTCGTGAGCATCCCGGCCAGAAGCCGCTCTACTACGATCGCCGTACGTGGAGCCCGCTCCCGCGTTAATGACCGACGAACGCTCAGTCGAGGTCGAACGCCCGCGTGGGCTTCGTGATCGGCTCGTTCTGGGCTTCCTTCAGCGCTTCCTCAAACCGACGGGACAACACATCGCCACGATTCTTCTCGGCCGTCGCGGACTGTTCGAAGAGTGCGTCTCGGCGCGCCTTCTGCTCCGCCAAAATCTGCTGGGCATCGTCGAGCTTCGGCTTGTCGGCGCGCTCAGGCTCCACATGGCGCAAAACACGCTTCAGCCCTTCGTCAATGACCAGCGTGGTCCTGCAGCAGGGACACTCGACCTCAAACTCGGTTCGCAAGTTCGCCATGGCGTAGTTGATAATAAACCTATGCGCTCTTTCCTGCGTCGCGTGGCGGTGCCGCTGTGGGTCGCGGCCCTCGGCGTCGCACTGCTGGCGCAAACGCCGAAGCCACCGTCACCACAGATTCAACCCCTGCCACAGACACCGTTGGTCGCCAGGACCAATACGGTGCTGCCGACGGCATCGCTCTCGGGTCGCGTCACGACGGCGCCGAGCGGACGGCCGCTCGCCCGCGCGCGCGTCGTGCTCACGTCCGACGAGATCTTTGAATGCCCACCGAACAATCCCGAAGGCCGGACCGATAACTGCCAGCGCTACAACCGCGTCGAGATCACCGACACCGATGGGCGCTATACCATCACCAAGCTGCCCAAGGGCAAGACCTTCACGGTCAGCGTGTCGAAGACCGGCTACGCGACGCGCGCCTTCGGCGAAGTGCCGCCCTCCACACCAGCAACCCTCATTGAACTGAAAGACGAGGAACAGCGAACCGGCGTGGATGTGGCACTGGCCGCACAGCACGTCCTGACCGGCATCCTGCTCGACGAAGACAACACGCCCCTCGGAGGCGCGCTCGTTGAGGCAATCGCGAGCGCGGATCTCGATGGCCAGCGCGACCTCATCGCGGTGTCGCAGAGCGTGACCGATGAACGCGGCCGGTATCGCCTGTTCGGTCTCGCGCCAGGTGAATACGTGATTCGGACAACGGATCCCGCGTTCATTCACGCCGGCGACGAAGTCGGGATGCTGACATACGGGACGACCTTTGCCCCGGGCACCACCGCGCCACGCGACAGCGTACGCATCACGGTCGGCACCGAACCCTCGCAGGAGGTCCCGACCTTCGCGCTGCACATCGCGCCGCCGATCCGCCCACCCGTGAGGGCCGTCGCGCCTCCGGCGCCGATTGTCCCGACGCCAGTCCCGACGCCGGCCGGCAAGGGCAAGCCTGGCCCACCGGCCGCCGTGCCGGTCATGGTGCCGCCAACCGCGTCGCTCTCTGGCCGACTCACGTCGATCGTGGACGGCAGGCCGATTTCGCGCGCGCGTCGTGGTAACTGCCGACGAGATCATGGAATGTCCGGCCACCGTGCCGGTCGGCCAGACGGATAGTTGCCCGCGCTACAACCGCGTCGCCCTCACCGACAAGGACGGGCGGTACACCGTCGACAAACTTCCCCGCGGCAAGACGTTCACGGTGACCGCGCTGAAGACCGGCTACGCCGCGCGCGCGTTCGGGGAGACACCGCCTGCCATCGCACCGAGCTTTGTGGTGCTGAAGGACGGCGAAAAGAAAGACGGGATCGACGTTCAGCTCGTCCCCCACAACTTCGCGTCCGGCATGCTCGTGGATACCGACGAGACGCCGTTTGCCGGTGCCCTGATCGAAGCACTGCGTGCGGTCTACAACGACAAGGGCGAACGCTCGTTTGTGACGGCGGCCGAAAGCGTGACCGACGACCGCGGCGAATTCCATCTGCACGGTCTTGCGCCCGGCCAGTACTTCATCACGGCCTTTGACCCGTCATTCGCCCGCGTCGGCGACCAACTCGGTCAGCTCTTCTACGGCCCGACGTTCTACCCTGGCACGGTGTATCAGGACGATGCCGTGCGCGTGACGCTCGATCCGGGCGTCCCCGTGCGGGGGCTGAAGTTCAAGCTGCAGATCATTCGACCGGCGCGACTCACGGGCCAGATCTCGGCGCCCGGATTGCAGTTGCTGTCAGGCGCCGTCAATCTCGGGCCCAGCCGCAGCTCACGCTCCGCGTCATTTGCCATCAGTGAGGCCGACATCCGCCCGGATGGCGTCTTCCAGTTCGCGAACATCCTCGCGGAGCGCTACATCATTCGCGCGCGCGCCGCGGTGCAGGTCGGCGGAGTGTCGCACTTCGCCATCTGGACCCAGCCGGTCTCGGGCGCCGATGTCACCGACGTGAAGATGGTACTGTCGCCCGGCGCGCGACTCGAAGGCATCGTCAATTGGGAGAGCAAGACGAGTCGTCCGCCCGTGGACCAGTCCGACGTGCGCATTCGCGCGCCCATGTCGGATGGGTCGACACTTGGCGACGTCCAGAGCGGCGAGATCGACACCAGCCGCCACTTCTCCCTCATGGGCGCGATGGCCGGCCTGCACTACATTCGTGTGGAGAATCTCCCCGAACCGTGGCGACTGAAGAAAGTGACGATCCGCGGGTCTGACGTCACGGATATTCCGAAGGACATGGACTACAACGAGATCATCGACGGGATCGAGATCACGTTGACGGACGTCTTCACGACGCTCACGGGAACGGCGGTGCTCGAAACCGGTGATCTGGCGCAAGGCTACGCCGTCATTGCCTTTCCCACGAATCGCCTCAAGTGGCAGCCGACGAGCCGCTACATCAAGCTCACCTACCTTGATGATCGAGGTCGCTATGCGTTTCGCGGCTTGCCGCCGGCGGAATACTTCGTGGCCGTCACACGAGCCGCGGACCAGAGCGATCTGTACAGTGAGGCACTGCTCGACCGGTTGTCTCGCGACGCCCCCACGATTCGACTCGGCGACGGCGACAAGCGCATCCTGCCGCTTCGTGCGCTGATGCCGAAACGCTAAGTGCGATTTGTCGATCTGCGCATCGTCACCTACAACATCCACCGCAGTCGCGGGATGGATCGCCGTGTGCAGCCCGAACGCATCGCCGAGGTACTCGCGACCGTCAACGCCGACATCATCGCGCTGCAGGAAGTGATCGGCCCTGGGCCGTCGGGGTCCGGGCACGCCGAGAGCATCGGCGCCGCGCTCGGCATGGGCTGGGTGATGGCACCCGCACGGGAACTGCGCCGCCACCAGTTCGGGAACGTCGTGCTGAGTCGATTTCCGATTCGCGATCATGCGCAGCACGATCTGTCCTGGGAACACAGTGAGCCACGCAACAGCCAGCGCGCCGCCATTGATGTCGGCCCCGGACGCGTACAGATCTACAACGTCCACTTCGGCACGGCCCTGCGCGAACGGCGGTATCAGGCCGGACGACTTGCCACCTGGGTG
Organism: Acidobacteriota bacterium; assembly: GCA_947467605.1. Classification (GTDB taxonomy): domain Bacteria; phylum Acidobacteriota; class Vicinamibacteria; order Vicinamibacterales; family SCN-69-37; genus SCUN01. Next base: position 117,342 of record CANIII010000009.1, on the reverse strand, counting down.
CATGATCGACGGGTGGTCGGCCCGAAGATCGTGCTGGGCGACTTCAATGAATGGGCGCGCGGGCTGGCGTCCGACATCCTCGGCGAACGTCTCCGCAGCGTGGACCTCTTCCCGCACGTGAAGCGACGTCGCACGTACCCGGGATTTTTCCCGCTCCTCCACCTCGATCACATCTACTATCTCGGCAACGTCGAGATCCGGCACATCAGCCTGCCGCGCACGCGGTTGGCCAAGATGGCGTCTGACCATCTGCCACTCGTGGCGGAAATTCGATTGGGATTCTGACCATGGACCTCCGCCGCATCGCGAAACGCCTCATGCTCGAGCACGGCTTCGATCCCGACCTGCCGGCCGCCGTGCCACTGCAGTTGGCGGAACTCACACGACATCCGCCGGCCATTGCGGCGACCGCCGCCATCACGGACCTGCGCACGCTCCTGTGGTCATCGATCGACAACGACACATCACGCGATCTCGATCAACTGGAAGTGGCCGACGCCTTGGCAGATGGCGCGACGCGTGTGCGCGTGGCCATCGCCGATGTCGACACGTATGTGCCGAAGCAATCGGCCATCGACCAACACGCGGCGCGCGAGACGACGACGGTCTATACCGGCGTCAGTATTTTTCCCATGCTGCCCGAAGTACTCTCGACCGACGCCACGTCGCTCAATGAGGACGGCACGCGTCTGGCCATGGTCATCGAGTTTGTGGTCAGCGCGGATGGGCACGTGACATCGAGCGACATCTATCGCGCCGTCGTGCACAACCATGCGCAGCTGACCTACAACGCGGTCGGCGCGTGGCTCGAAGGCCGGAGCCCCGCTCCCGAGAAAGTCGCCGCGTCGCCGGCGCTGGCCGCGCAGTTGCGGTTGCAGGATGCCGCCGCGCAGGCGCTGCGCGTCGAGCGCTACCGCCATGGCGCGCTGAATATCGAGACGATCGAAACGCGACCGGTCATTACCGGCGACCAGGTCACAAGTGTCGAGAAGCAGCAGAAGAACCGCGCGACGGAGCTGATCGAAGACTTCATGATCGCGTCTAACGAAGTCGTGGCGCGCACGCTCGGCGCGGTTTCGTCCATTCGTCGCATCGTGCGTACGCCCAAGCGATGGGATCGCATCGTGGCCCTCGCCGCCGCCATGGGTACCACGCTGCCCGTCGCCGCCGACTCGCGTGCGCTCAACGAGTTTCTGGTGGCGCAGAAGGCGGCCGATCCCGATCATTTTGCCGACCTGTCATTGGCCGTTATCAAGCTGATGGGCCCGGGTGAGTACGTCCTCGAACGACCGGGTGACCCCGAACAGGGACACTTCGGCCTCGCGGTCGAGGACTACACGCACTCCACCGCTCCGAATCGCCGGTTTGCCGATCTGGTCACGCAGCGGCTCCTGAAGGCGCTGCTCGCCAAACAGGCCTCGCCCTACTCGGATGCCGAGCTGAACGACATCGCGCGCAACTGCACGCTGAAGGCAGACGCGTCGCGAAAGGTGGAGCGGGAGATGTCCAAGCGGATCTCGGCGGTCGTGATGAGCCACCGGGTCGGCGAGACGTTTGACGCGATCGTCACCGGCGCCGGCCCCAAGGGCACGTTCGTACGCGTGCTTGCGCCGCATATCGAGGGCATGCTCGTGCGGGGCCAACGCGGCGCAGACGTCGGCGACCGCGTTCGCGTGACGCTCGTCCATACGGATGTCGATAAGGGTTTTATCGACTTCGCGCGGAGTTAGTTTTCTTCTTCGAAGTCGGACTGGAGCGGCGGCAGCGGGCGCGTGGCCGGGCGCAAGGCTTCGCGATGGTCATAGACCGGCACACCGGCCACGTGGATCGACAGTGCACACGCCGACCCCTTCGTCGTGACCACCACGGTGACGGGGCTGCCGGGCTGCCCTTCACGAAACCCGACCGTACAACCGCACGCCAAACGAGCGGAAGTCACGGGCGAGCGCTTGGGCTTCATGGTCAAAATAACGCCTTGATCTGGTTTTCGAAAAACTCGCGGGTGTTAATGCCGATCGTGCGCCCCTGCACCGTGCCGTCCTTCTTGATGAACCACGTCACAGGGACCGAGACGACCGCGTCGTACGCCTCCAGCATCTTCTCCTGATCGAGGCCCATCAGCACGGGATAGTTCATCTTGTATTCGGTTGAGAAGGCCTTGAGTTCCGGAGCCGGATCGTCGATCGACACGCCCAGAATTTCGAGTCCGTTGGCGCCGTAGCGCTTCTTGAAGTCGATAAACCACGGAATCTCGAGCTTGCAGGGCGGGCACCATGTGGCCCAGAAGTTGACGACCAGTGGCCGGCCTTTGTAGCTGGCCAACTGCACCGACGCGCCGTTCATGTCTTTCAGCGTAAAGGCGAAGTTTGCGGGCTTGCCGGCTCGATCTTCCGTCAGCGCATTCGATGCGTCGACCACTTCCTTCGGCTTGACGACGCTGCCAAGCTTCTCGGGAGGCGTGGTGTTTCGCGAACAGGCGGCCAACCCAAGCGCCGAGACAAGCGCCGGCGCGACGACGAGCGACGGCAGCCAACGAGAAGGTCGAGCGTGTGTGCGCAATGAATTAGAACCCTTCGAGCTCACCCTTGAGCGCGGACGCCAGAAGCGCCATGTCTGCACGGGTGCCTCGCCCAACGAGCGCGTAGGTCAAACCGTGACTTGTCCACAGTACTGCGTCCTGACCAAACATCTCAAGCTCGGCGTGGTCGACTTTCGGACCGTCCGGAAGCACAAAGAGGGACACGATTTCGCCCTTCCGCTCGTATAGCAGGTGCGCCATGCGGCCCTCTGTGATCACACACCGGCGGTAGCCCAAGAGGCGCAGCCCCGCGCCCTGCTGCCCGGTGGGGACATGGAGGTCCCAGCCCTGCCAGTTCCGCCAGGACGCCTCGAGCGCCTTGGCGTCCGACGAGGTCGCGCTCGGCCCGAGGCGCACACACTTCAGATGATCGAGCGTGGCCTGCGCGGCAAACACCGGAATCGGACGAACGACGCCGGCCACTGCCACGAGCCCAAACGCGACGACCACGGTGGCAACGGCACTGGCCGCCACCCACCCGAAACGAAACGCGCGACGCGGCGGCGGGATCGCACGACGCACCGACGCGCGGAGTGCGGCCGGCGCCTGCACCCGAGCGAGCAACCGGGGCGCGCAGTCGTGTAGCGCCTGGCGCCCGAGGCGTTCCAACGTCGCCATACGGCGACAGGTCGGGCACGCCTCCAAGTGGGCGGCAATGGGGGCGGCCTCGGCCTCCCCGATCTCGCCATCAACGAACGGCGCGAGTTGAGCTTCAATATCCCGGCAGGTCATGCGCATCATGCGTTCCCCATTCTTTCGGTCTTTCTCGCTGTGTGGCCCGCGTGAGCCAGTTCGGCGGAGAGCAACCGCCGCCCGCGTGAGATCCGCGACATCACCGTACCGACGGGCACGCGGAGCATCTCGGCTATTTCGACGTACGAAAATCCTTCCGCGTCCCGTAGCCACACCGTCTGCCGGAACGCCTCAGGCACCGCCTCCAGCGCCGCGCGCACTTCGTCGTCAGAGGCGCGCTGGATCAAGGCCTGCTCGGCGGTCTCGTCGGCAGACGAGATGTCACCCGCGGCGCGCTCAACCACCTCGCTGTTGACGTCCACGGGATTGCCCTTCGCACGACGTCGGTCGTTCAGGAAGTGGTTGTGGAGGATGGTGAAGAGCCAGGCACGCAGGTTGGTGCCCGACGCGAACTTCCCGGCAGATTTGAAGGCCTTGACGTAGGTTTCCTGAACCAGATCCTCGGCATCAGCTGGGTTGCGGGTCAGCCGGAGGGCGGCACCGTAGAGGCCGTCAATCCACGACAGGGCTTCGCGCTCAAACGCGTCCTGACCCTCCGCCGAGAAACGTGCGCGCCTGCCAAAGACCATGGATCGGGAGGCTGCCGCCGAGCCCGTGCGCCCTCCCGTGTTAACACCAATGTTAACCATCGATAACGGAACACCGGGCCGGCCGACTTTATTCCCGGCGGCCAGTATATGTCGTCCATCCGCCGATACGGTGTCCTACGGGGACGACGGTCCGGGAAGGCACAATCTTTGCTGTAAGATGCCGGTCAGTATGCCGTTGCGCGTCACTCACGACACGCCGGCCGCTCCCCGAGGTGTTCCTATGCGGTTGCGCACCCTGCGCATGATGCCACTGCTCGCCGGTTTGTTCATGTTTACCGGCGCGGACCTGCTCCCCACACTTGCTCACGCGCAGACGCCATTTGTGCCGTACTACGGCAAGAACCGTGTGAAATACGACACGTTCAAATGGTCGATCTACACCACCGACCACTTCGAGATCTTCTACTACCCGGAGGTCGAGCCCCACCTGCAGCGCATCGCCGGGTACGCCGAGAGCGCCTACCAGCATGTCAGCTCGGAGCTCAAGCACGATCTGGCGTTCAAGATTCCGCTCGTGCTCTTCAAGACCCAGAGCGAGTTCCAACAGCAGAACATCTCGGGCGACGAATTGCCCGAAGGCGTGCTCGCGTTCGCCGAACCGGGTCGCGATCGCATGGTGCTGCCGATCGATGAACCGCCGGACCAGCTGTACCACACGATCACGCACGAGCTCACGCACGTATTCGAGTTTGACATCATCCCGCGCGGTCTGATCAGCAGCGGATTGCCACTGTGGGTTGATGAGGGCCTGTCGGACTTCATGGCTGGCGGGTGGAATCCACTCGACCTGATGCAGGTGCGCGATGCGGCGATCTCCGACAACGTGCCGCACATGAGCAATCTCGAGAGTGAACCGATGTCGGGCCGGCTCCCCTACTCGATGGGCCACGCGACGTTCGAGTTCATTCAGGGGCGCTGGGGCATGGAAGGTCTGCGCCAGTTCCTGTTCTCACTCCGCAAGAGCGTGATCGGCGGCGGCGAGAGCGCGTATGAAGAAGCGCTGAAGCTGAAACCGGAAGAATTCGACGAAGCGTTCGAGCGCTACCTGAAGGACCGGTTCAAGCCGTTCCGCGACAAGGAACTGCCAACCGACTACGGCAAGAACCTCGCGCCGCGTCGTGAGAAGACGCCGTTCGTCTCGGTGATTTCCATTGAGCCATCACCGACCGGCGACATCATTGCGGCGGTTGCCGGCAACCGCAAAGATCAGGAACTCGACATCATCCTGATCTCGGCCAAGGACGGCCAGGTCATTCGCAATCTCACGGGCGGCTTTGCGCACAGTCAGGGCTACGAGTACATCGCGACGGCCGGCGGCCTGCGCGGCAATCTCGTGCCATGGATCAGCTGGGCACCGGTCGGCGACAAGATCGCGTACTTCGTCCGCACTGAGAAGCAGAAGACGCTGATCATCCAGAACATCGCGACCGGCAAGATCACGCAGCGGATCGAAATGAAAGCGGTCGACATGCCGGAATCACCGGCATTTAGCCCTGATGGCAAGCGCGTCGCGTTCTCCGCACTCGCGCAGGCCGTGACCGACATCTACGTGGTCGATCTGGCGACCGGCGCACTCACCAACGTCACCAAGGACGCGTTTGCCGACTACTCGCCGACGTTCGCTCCAGACGGCCGCACCCTCATTTACACCGCGCGCATCAGCGGCAACGACAAGCTGTTCTCGCTCGACCTGGCATCAGGCACGAAGAAACAGCTCACGTTCGGCACGCATGACGACACGGGCGCGAAGTACCTCGACGCCAACACGGTCGTGTTCGTCTCGACGGCCTCGGATCCGGCCAAACCGGTGACACCGGAAGTCGCGCGCAACGGCATGATCCCCAACGTCTGGACGATCGATCTCAAGACCGGCGCGCTCACCCAGTGGACGGACGCGGCCACGGGCATCGTCTCGCCGATCGCCATCAAACAGAACAACCAGACGAAGACGGCGTTCATCTCTTACTACAAGGGTGAGAACGGCATCCATGTGCTGGATCGGCAGAAGCCGATTGCCACGGCGAACACGAGCGACTTCGGCGCGCCGGGCCCGGTCATCGATTTCCAGGCGCCGCTCAGCCACACGCTGGTTCGCAAGAACATGCGCCAGAAGGGCAACTTCGAGAAGTTCTCGCTTGATACGCGCCCGGGCGTCAACCTCGGCGTCACGAGCGGCGGCAACTTCTACGGCGGCACGGACCTGACGTTCACCGATGTGCTCGGCGACAAGATGATGAATTTCTACTCATCGTCGATGTCGACCTATCGCACCTTCGCGTTCGCCTACACCAGCATTGAACGCCGCTTCCAGTACGCCGTGCAGGCGTTCTCGCAGGAGTCATTCTTCTACGGTCAGGCGGCGACCGCCGCGCTCTATGACCCGGTGCTCGCGCCCTTTGTCGATCGCAACAGCTCGATCGGCTCGCGCACCACGCGCGGTGCCACGCTCTTTGGCATCTACCCGCTCAATCGCTACACGCGCGTGGAGCTGACGGGTGGCATCTCGAACATCTCCGAGTCGTACGACGATCCAACGCTCGGCGCACTCGCCGACAGCTACCAGCAGCAGACCTACGGCACCACGCTCTTCCGCAACGGCACGATGATGCCGTTCGGCCTGGGTCTGACGAGCGAGACAACGGTGTTCCGGGAGTTCGGTCCGGTGGCCGGCAGCACGTATCGGGTCAACTACGGATTCGCGCCGGCGATCGGCAGCCTCCTCTCGAAGCAGACGATCGAAGGCGAGGCGCGCAAGTATGTGCGCCTCGGCACGACGGGCTTGCTGGCGATGCGGTACCGCGGGTTCAAGAGCTGGGGCACCAACCCGGACTTCACCTACTTCGGCGGCAACGCGGACCTGCACGGCTACGACTACCTCAGCCTGCTCGGGCAGAAGGCGTTCTACGCCAACGCACAGCTGCGCTTCCCGCTGGTAGAAGCCATGCTCACGCCGCTCGGTGTGCTGGGCGGCATTCGCGGCAACTTCTTCTTCGACATCGGTGGCGCCGGTCTCAACGGCACCCCGTTCACGATCTTCTCGAGAAAAGACACGAAGGTCACGCCGATCGCTGACTACACCTACAACCCGATCACCGGCGTGATCACGCCGCTCTACGGGTCCCCGTACACGATCACCGGACCGCGCCTCGTGGATTCACGTGCGTCCTACGGCTTCGGTCTCGAGACGTTCATCCTCGGCTACCCCATGCACTTCGACTGGTCCTGGCGCACGCTCTTCAACAAGGACTGGGAAGACTACGTCTTCTCGAACGACGGCGGCAGCGCGACGCTCCGCAAACCGAAGTTCACGTTCTGGATTGGCTACGACTGGTAGAGCGCGGCCACGCTCGTGGAGCGGCCGGGCTTCAGCCCGGCCGTCCCGCAGTAACACAAGGGCTGGGGCGATTGCCCCGGCTCTTCGCCTGTACGACGATCGGTGAACGCGACCGCCGCCCTCTGTCCTAACATTAGGCATGCCTCTGTCTCCCAAGCGCCCGTCCGAGTCGTACACCGAGATGACACAGGTTGTCCTCCCCAACGACGCCAATCCTCTGGGCTTCATCCTCGGCGGCACGGTGATGCACCTGATCGACATCGCCGGTGCGATCGCGTGTCATCGGCACACGCGCAGCCTCCTCGTTACCGCGGCCGTCGACGGCCTGCAGTTTCTCAACTCCATCAAAGTCGGCGACATGATCATCCTGCAGGCGACCGTCACGGCGGCCTACAAGACGTCGCTCGAAGTGGAAGTGAAAGTCTGTTCTGAAGAGACGCTGACGGGGATTCGCAAGCTGACGAGCCATGCGTACCTGACGTTTGTCGCGATCGATCGCGAGGGCGGACGCCTGCCGGTGCCGGGACTGATTCTGGAGACCGAAGCGGAGAAGCGTAAGGCGCGCGAGGCCGACGCCCGCAGGGCGGCGCGCCTCGCGGCCAAAGAACAGATCAGAGCGTCCGCAGGTGAACCCGCCTGACGGCGTGGTCCGGTCCTTTTTCGAGCACCAGCCGCGCGCGTTCGCGCGTGGGCTGAATATTGTCCCGCAGATTCACGCCGTTGATGTTGTGCCAGATGCCGCGCGCCGTTTCAATCGCTTCCGGCTCGGTCAATGACGCGTAGCGATGGAAGAACGACCGCGGATCTTTGAATACGGTCTCGCGCAACGCGAGAAAGCGCGAGACATACCAATTCTCAATCGCGGACTCATCCGCGTCGACGTAGATCGAAAAATCGAAGAAGTCAGACACGAACACGCGCGCGCCCTTGCCGCTCGCGCCATCGCCCGTCTGCAACATGTTCAGTCCCTCGATGATCACGATGTCGGGGCGATCGACGACCTGATATTCGCCAGACACGATGTCATACAGCTGATGTGAGTAGACCGGCGCTTGCACAACGGGTGCACCGGCCTTGATATCGGACATGAACTGCACGAGACGACGAACGTCGTAGCTTTCGGGAAAGCCCTTGCGCTGCATGAGGCCGCGCGATTCGAGCACGGCGTTCGGATAGAGAAAGCCGTCAGTCGTGACCAGGTCCACATGCGGATGGTCCGGCCAACGCGCGAGCAGTGCGCGCAGCACGCGCGCGAACGTGCTCTTCCCTACCGCCACGCTCCCCGCCACGCCAATGACGTACGGCAGCGGATTCGGCAGCGTGCCGAGAAACGTATCCGTGGCTTTGTGGAGCAACTGCGTGGCCGCAACGTGCAGATTGAGGAGCCGGGAGAGCGGGAGATAGATAGCCTCGACTTCGGCCAGCGAGACACGCTCGTTCAAGCCCTGCAGTTCGGCGAGGTCGGCTTCCGCGAGCGTCAGCGGGGTGTTCGCTCGCAGGCGCGCCCACTCGGAGCGGTCAAAATCCATGGGCGCGGGTCCCAGTCGTCACCGGCGGGTGGCAGACCACCTCAGCCGGGACGTCCAGGAGTGTGGTGTTACTTGCCGTAATGCGCGTTGTTGACCGTGATGAAGCTCTTCCACTTCTCCGGAACCTCATCGAGAGCGAAGATCGCTTCGACCGGGCACGCCGGCACGCAGGCGCCGCAATCGATGCACTCGTCGGGATGAATGAAGAGCTGGGCCGCCGCGGCAAATTCCGCTTCGTCTTTCCGTGGGTGAATGCAGTCGACCGGACACACATCCACGCAGGCGGTGTCCTTGGTGCCGATGCAGGGTTCCGTAATGATGTACGCCATTCTTTCTCCTGTGAAAATCGCTGGGACATTGTAACCCGAGGCCGGGCCGGGCGGTCTATTCAGCCACTACAATTGACCATGCGCACTCTGACGCACCTGCCCCGTCTCTGCCTGCTGGGCGCGGCCCTCGCCACTCTGGCGTGCGGCGGCAGCTCCTCGTCCTCCTCCACGCCGACCTCGCCGACGCTGTCGACCGCGGTCGTGACCAACACCATCACGATTACATCGGCCGGCGTGAGCCCGAACAACATCGAGATCACTCAGGGCAGCCGCGTCCTGTTCATCAACAACGACTCGCGCTCCCACAACATGACCGCCGACCCGCACCCGGAACACACCGACTGCCCGCCCATCAACTCCGTCGGATTTTTGGCCGCTGGCCGCCAGATCGAAACCAGCAACATGACCACCGTCCGCACCTGCGGGTACCACGATCACGACGACGCGTCGAATACGAAGTTTCAGGGGAAGATCACGATCAAATGATCCTCGCCGGACCTGAAGGTCCGGCCGAACGATTTAGATATCTGTCAGCGGCGCCGCGGGCCTCGCGGCGAACCAGCTCGACAGGGCCGTGCGCTCGGGAAACGCGGCGCGGTAGGCCGTCATCCACTCCTCGCCAAACGTCGTCGTCGCAACCGGATCGACGGAATCGACCAAAGCCCACACACTGCCGCCGAAGCCGGCGCCGAAGGCGCTGGCGGCGAACGCGCCGCGCTCCAACGCCAATGCGACGAGCGCGTTCGTCTCGGGCAGCTGATTCTGCAGCAGCGTATCCGCGTCGTGATGCGACGCCGCAGCCAGCGCACCGACGCGCGTGCGGTCAGCCCCGGCAAAAGCATCGGCCGCCTCCGCCACACGCGGGCGTTCGCGCGCAAAATGACGCAGGCGCACGTGCAACACCTCGGGCGGCCACTCCCCGCTCGCGTGTTGATCGATCACCGCGCCGAGACGCGATTCCGCCTCCGGATCGGCTGACAGCACTTCGGTCAGCGATCCGAGCGGCCCGATATGCGCACGCCAGAGATCGATCAACGCGCGCACGCCGAGAGACGCGCGGTTGTACTGCGCTTGCGCGCGACCGGCCTTCTCGGCGGCGATGCCACTTGAGAGCAACACAAACGACCAGGACGCCGGCACCGCCACGTCGCGCCAATGACGCACCGGCATGTAGCTGAACTGCGAGAGATGCCCGGGCTGACAACAGACGATGGCCGTCTGGTCTTCGCTGCCGCCAAACGTCCCGAGGCCACCGTCGCCGGGGAACGCCCCGAACGGCAAACCATTTTCGAGACACGCGAAATAGCCGCTGCGATCGACCGACGACGGGATGGCGGCATGCCAGTCTTCGCGGCGATCAAGACCACTCATCCGCACGAGTGCATGCGACAGACCGACGACGAGTGCCGAGGAGCTGCTCATCCCGGACGCGCGCGGCAAATCGCTGGCGAGTGCCAGATCGGCGCCGAGCGAGGCGCCCGGAAAGTCGCGCGCAAGGCGTCGCGCGAGAATGTTGGCGTAGCGTCGCCACCCGGTCACCTGGGCCGGCATCGTCTGTCCTGTGGACAGATCCAGTTCAAACCGTGAGCCATCGCCCGCATCGAAGATACGAAGGCGGTGATCGGTGCGCGGTGCGCCCGCCATCAGAAAACCGCGCGGCAATGCGCCCATCAACGACGGGCCACCGCCATAGTCGGTGTGCTTGCCGAAGACCTCGACGCGGCCCGGTACCCACCACCAGCGCAGCGCCGACATGACGTCATTGGCCACCAGTATCCGCTCGACGCGGGCCCGGAGCTCTGTCTTAATCTCGAGCACGTTGTCGCGCGTCAGCACGCTCATGCCGTTGGCACCGCGGACAGCAGTCGTCGCGTGACTTCCGCCACATCACCGCGGCTTGAGAGATCCAGAACCGGTCCGAGCGCCGGCACGACGGTAAATGCCGCTCCCGCAGCGACTGCGCCCATGACGGCGGACGGCAGTTCATGTTCACCGCGTAACGACGGCGCGACATCCCGGCACGCATCGAAGATGCGCGCATCAAAACGCCAGAGGTTCATGCTGATCAACGCGTGTTCGCCAGCGCGCTCAATCTCTGCAATGTCGGGCTTTTCCAGAATCTGCCGCAGCCGCCCTTCGGCGTCTACATTCAGAAGCGCAAATGCGGCGACGCGGTCAGCGGGAATGTTGCCGGTTGCGACGAGACTGGCGCGGTCGAACCCTGCGAGGCCGGGTCCGTTGAGACTCATCAGCGCCTGCAGCGCCGGCACGGGATAGAGGTTGTCTCCGTTCATCACGAGAAACCCGGCGTCGCTGGCCCACGCCCTTGCGGCAAGCACCGCATTGGCCGTGCCCTTTGGCTCCGCCTGCACCAACCACGACAGCGGCACTCCGCCCGGCCCGCGATCGTCCGGGTATGCGGCGCGCATCGCCTGATGGTCCGGTGCGACGACGAGCCCGACCTCTGTGATGCCGGCGTCTGTCAGTGCCTTCAGGACGAAGTCGAGGAAGGGGCGCTCGCCAATCGGCATCAACGCCTTGTGGCCGGCGGCCGCAGCCTGCTGCTGTGCGGCCGAGAGCGACGCGAGGTCTTCCGGCGCGCGCATGCGCGTGCCCGCGCCTCGTGCCAGCACGAGCGCGCGGTGCACGGTGGCGGCGTGTGTCGTCATCGCCTCAGGCGCGAACGATCTCCCACGGCGCGGAGGTCTTCCACTTGCCGCGGGTAAAATCGGGGAACGACACGGGCTGACCGTTCTTCGCGACCGACTGCACACTCAGACCCACCACCGCACTGATGGACGCTGCGTCGTACACGTTGAAATCGGTTGGCTTCCCTTCGTTGAGACACTTGATCAGTCGATAGTCTTCAATGAAGTCCATGCCACCGTGCCCCGCGCCCGCCGCCTTCTGCTCGATCTCTGCCCACAAGGGATGCTGATACGGCGACTTCGGCACATCGATGTTCTCGAACACGTCCTTGCGCGGGCTCTTCCCTTCAATGTAAAGACGGTTCGGGTAGCCCATGAACAGGCCCTTCGTGCCCTGCACGAGATTGATCCGGCTGTACGGGCGCGGGAGGTTCGTTGAGTGCTGCACGATAACGGTCTTGCCGCTCTGCATCTTAATGAGCGACAGATTGATGTCGCCGCAGACGTATTTCTCGTTCTGCTTCGGTGAATCGGCCGCGACGTGTTCCTTGCGCCAATCCTGCAGCCCGTGTGAGGGGCCGCTCATCGAGACCATGTAGTCGAATCGGTCGCCGCGATTGTTGTCGAGGCAGTTGGCGATCGGCCCGAGCCCGTGCGTCGGATACAGGTTGCCGTTCACCTTCGTCGCCCACGCGCGGCGCCACAGGCCCTCGCTCCGATCTTCGAACTTGATCGAGCGCAAGTCGTGCAGATAGGCGCCCTCCGCGTGAATCACTTCACCGAGCAACCCCTGACGAACAATGTTGTAGACCATCATCTCGGGACGGTCGTAGTTGCAGTTCTCCTGCAGCACGCAGTGCTTCTGATATTTCTCAGCCGCTTCGACCATGGCCCAGCAGTCGTCAACCGACATCGCGGCCGGCACTTCGGTGGCCGCGTGCTTGCCGTTCTTCATCGCCGCGAGCATGACCGGCACGTGCCATTCCCATGGCGTGGCGGTGTAGACCAGATCGAGTTCCTCGGTCTCGCACAGCCGCTCGAAGTCGCGCGGGCCGCGGTCATAGACCTTGGGCGCCGGGTGTCCGGCGTCGGTGATCACCTTGCTGGCAATCGCGATTCGCGCTTTGTCGACGTCACAGATCGCGGTCACGCGGCAGCCGGGAATCTGCACCAGATTCTCGACATGGCTGGTGCCCTGCAGCCCCACACCGACAAACCCGATGCGGACCATCGGGATCGGCGCCACGGCAAATGGCCATTTGCTGTAGCTCTGCTGCGGCGCCGCGCCCACGGCCTCACGACCGGCCACAATCGCGCCAGTCACCGCGGCCGCGCCGCCCACTTTGAGAAATTCACGACGGTCGAGTTCCTTGCGATCAGTACTCATAGACCCCCCTGCCCACTTTCTTGCCCAGCCGGCCAGCCTTCACATACTGCGCGAGCAATGGACACGGCCGGTACTTTTCGCCCATGCTTTTGTGCAAATACTCCAGGATGCTCAACCGCGTGTCGAGCCCGACCAGATCGACGAGCTCGAACGGCCCCATCGGATGATTCAGCCCGAGCTTCAAGGCCTTGTCGATATCACATGCGGACGCTACACCTTCCATGAGCATGTAGAACGCCTCGTTGCCGATCGACGCGTTGACCCGTGTCGTGATGAAGCCCGGCGCCTCGCGCACGAGCACCGTCTCTTTCCCCATCGCACGCGACACGGCCTCGATGGTCTCGAGCGTCGCCTCGCTGCTTTCCAGCGCACGGACGATCTCGATGAGTTTCATCTTGTGCACGGGATTGAAGAAGTGCATGCCGCCGACGCGTGACGGCTGCGACAGCGTGCCGGCGATCTCTGTGATGCTCAGCGCCGAAGTATTCGTGGCGACGACGGCCGTGGCGGGCGCGTGGGCTTCGATGTCAGCAAAGAGTTTCACCTTGAGGTCGACCTTCTCAGGCGCGGCCTCAATCACAAACTCCGTACCGGCGAGCGCAGACCCGACATCGGAGGTGGTGGTCAATCGCGACATCGCGGCATCGACGTCGTTGGTCGCCAGCTTGCCGAGCTCGACACTCTTCTTGAGAATCGCTTCGATCTGACCGCGCGCCTTGGCCAGCTGCACGTCCGACACATCGAAGAGCCGTGTCTCAAATCCTGAGGTGATCGCCCCATGGGCAATCCCATGCCCCATCGTCCCGGCGCCAAGCACGGTCACTGTCTGTATCTTCATCATTTTTCGAAAATCCTACTTCACGTCCGTCACGTGCTTCACGGTTGAAAGCTCTTCGAGCAGTTCCACCGCTTCATCCACTTCATCAGCGGTGGAATAGAAATGCGGCGCCATACGGATGCCGGCATCGGGCCGGTGATCGACGATCACACCACGCGCAATCAGTTGCTGAGTGACGGCCGCGCCGTTCGGCACGTCGATGACGACCGAGCCCCCGCGTTCCGCGTCGCGATCCGGCGTATTGAGCGCCCAGCCGTGCTGCGCGGCGGCATCCATCAAGCGCCGAGTCAAGCGCAACGATTTCTCTCGAATCGCGGTCACGCCGATCTGGCCAACGATCTTGTAGCCGGCGCGCGCGGAGTACAGCGCGGGAATGTTCGGCGTGCCGCTCTGGAAGCGCTCGACACCCTCGGCGTAGCGAATCTCGCCGGTTTCAAATCCAAACGGCGACGCGTGGCCCGCCCATCCTACGTTGGCGGGCTTGAGTCGAGGAATCAGATCCGGCCGCACATAGAGGTAGCCGGCGCCCGGACCGCCGCAGAGCCACTTCACGGATCCGCCGACGGCAAAGTCGGTGTTGAGCGCAGCGAGATCGAGGGGAATGGTGCCGGCGGCCTGATAGATGTCGAGAATGACGAGCGCGCCGACGCGATGCGCTTTCTCGATAACGGCGCGGACGTCCTGCAGGCACGCGCTACGGAACAGGACCAGCGAGATCGGCACAAGCGCCGTCTGTTCATCGATCGCATCGACGAGCCGATCGATCGGCGCGCGCACGCGATTGTCGGACGGCACATAGATGATCTCCGCCCCCTGCCGTCGGAACCCTTCGAACAGGTAGTGGTTGGTCGGAAAATCGAGATCCTGCAGCACGATCTTCCGGCGGGGACCATCAAACGAGAGACACGACGCGGCGATGAGCTGAGCGACGGTCGCGTTCTGATGCATGGTGATCGTGTCGCGCGCCACGCCAAGGATCGGTGCGAGCAGATTGCCGGTTTCGCGGCCGAGTTCCCACCAGCCTTCATGCCACGCTCGGACGCCGCGGTGGTCCCATTCATCAGCAAACTGGCGCAATTCGTCGCGCACCCCGCGCGGCATGGCCCCCAGCGAATGACTGACCAGGTACGTGCAGGTCTCAAGAATTGGGAATTCAGCGCGCCAGGCGAGCAGGCCGTCAGTCATCGAGACGTAGAGAATATGTCGTCGAGGCCGCGCGCGCCAACACATCCGCGCCGACGGCCGCCATGATCAGCATGGCCCACTCCACGGACATCCGATGTCGAATCATCCCGTAGGCCACCAGATGCGGTGCCAGGTAGCCGAATACGACGGCGCTGATCACCGCCACGGCGACCCGATTGGTCCGCCAGCACTCTCGCGCGCCCACGGCCCCCAGCACCAACATCAGCAGGTACGGCGCCGAATACGCCCACTCCTGCAGCGTGGAATGCGGATTGAGCGCGTCGAGGCGCCAGTCAAAGTACCGCCGGCCCTTGCGAACCGCATTCATGACCGTTTCGCCCGGGTGGGCCCACATGAACTCCTTTGCCGCGCGGGTGGCCACAGCATCGGCGTCATAGAACGGATCACTGGGCGGCTGCGGCCCTGACACGTCAGTCGGGTTAAACGACCGGCTCGCGAGCGTCACCTCCACGCCTGTGTGGTTGCCGACCCAAAGATTCGATCCCACATTCGCCGGGAACGGCGTAAATGCGCCGAAGCGGATCTCCGTCACCGTGCTCCACACACAGAGCAACACCAGCAGGACGGCTGCCGAGGCGAGCACGTTCCGGCGCTGCTGATGACCCGGGCGGTAGAGGACCACCGCATACACAGCGACAATCATCGTCAGCGCATTGGCCCGCGTGAGAAACAGCAGCATGGCCATCGCACCCGTCGAAAGGATGTGCGACGGGCGCGGCTGCGACAGCCGCCAGCGGCACATGGCCGCAGTGAATGCGGCCGCGACCGATACCAGCACGCCGATGTCCACCTGCGTGATCGACGCCGAGACGTAGTACGGCAGCAGCGCCGTCGCCAGCACCGCCAGCCAACTCGCGCGCATCGACAATTGCAACGAGCGGCAGACGCTCAGGACGAAGACGCCCACCAGCGCGTGCACCGCCAGATGTCCGACGCCGAACGCAAACAGATTGCCGCCTACGAGACGCCACAGCACTTCGGCGAACGCTTCGTAGGCCGGCGGCCACATCGGCGTGCTGAGGTCGGTGATCAGCGTGCCGTTCAGAAACTGCACACTCGAGCTGTCGAGCCGCACGGTCGGCCAAGCGGCCACGAACAACGCAAGCCGGGGGGCGAAGCAGAGGCTCCACGCCAACAGACCGTCGCGCCAGCCGGCGCGCAACGATGCGGACATTTACCGTTTCACGGAAGAAAACACACGGCGCGCATTCTCGTGCAGGATCGCCGACTTCGCTGCATCACTGAGCGGCAAGGTCAGAAATTCATCGACGTTCTTGCGCAACGACGAAATGCCTGGGCTCGGCCAGTCGGTGCCCCACACCGTCTTCGGGGCCAGTTCCTCGAGGCGCGGAAACCACTCAAGCAGACGCTGCGGCGGAATCCCCGACAACTCGAGAAACACATTCGGATGCCGGCGCACAACAAAGAACGCCTCTTCCATCCACAGCGGACGACCGCCATGCGCGAGGAGGATCTTCAACTTCGGAAAGTCCACGGCCACGTCATCGACGTCCATCGGATTACCGAGCCGGCTTCGCGCACCCGGGAAGATTGACGTCCCGGTATGAACAGTGACCGGCAGCCCGGCATCCTGTGCCACCTGATACAACTCCGACAGCTGCGGCAGCGGACCGAGATAGGCGTTGGCTTCAAACTGCTGATGCGGTGGATGCACTTTGAACGCCCGCACGCCCTTGTCGACGAGTTGTGATGCCCGTCCGGCCACGTCGTCCGTGAAACCCGGGTGCACGGACCCAAACGCCAACAGCCGATCCGGCGCCGCCGAGGCATATTTCAGAATCCACTCGTTGCAGTCGTCCGTGAAACCCATCAGATCCGGACTGACGTAGTTGATGAGCCCAACCTGCTCGATGCCGTCGACATCCATCTGCGCAAGGAGCCTTTTCGGATCCTCCGCCAACGCCTCAAGACCCGCACGATCCTTCTTGCCCTTCCAGAACGTCTCGCGGACGTCCGGCTTCATCATGTGAAAGGGCTGGACGTGGATGTGGACGTCGATGACAGGCGTCACTAGTTCAGATCCACCCACACGCTCTTGAGCTGCGTGTAGTAGTCGAGCGCGTGCATGCCCATTTCCCGGCCGAAGCCGCTCTGCTTGTAGCCGCCGAACGACATGGCCGTGTCATAGACGTTGTAGGTGTTCACCCACACCGTGCCGGCCTTCAACTTTGCCGCCACATAGTGGGCTTTCTTGATGTCTTTGGTCCAGATGCCCGCCGCCAGACCGTAGATCGAGTTGTTGGCGATGGCGATCGCATCCTCGACGTCAGCGAATTCGATGGCCGCGAGTACCGGCCCGAAGATCTCTTCCTTCGCGATCGTCATGTCGGTGGTGACATTGCCAAACACCGTGGGCTGCATGAAGTAGCCCTTGCCCGTCCCGATGTCCGCGCGCTCACCACCGGCGAGCAACGTGGCACCTTCCTGCTTCGCGGTCTCGACGTAGCCGAGCACGCGCTCAAAGTGCGACTTGGACGACAGTGCGCCGAAGCGCGTCTTCGGATCCATCGGATCGCCGACGCTCATCTTCTTCGTACGCGCCGCCACTTTCTCCAGGAACTGATCTTTGATCGACGCCTCTACCAGCAGACGCGAACCGGCTGCGCAGACTTCACCCTTGCCGTAGAAGATGCCGACCGTCGCGCCCCGCACGGCAGACTCGATATCAGCATCGGCGAACACAATGTTCGGCGACTTCCCGCCGAGCTCGAGCGTCACATGCTTGATCGTTTCCGCCGCGCTCCGCATGATGCCCTTACCGGTTGACGTGTCACCGGTGAACGCAATCTTGTCGATGCCAGGATGCTCCACGATCGCCTGACCGCACGTCGATCCACTGCCGGTGATGACGTTGAGCACGCCGGGAGGAAATCCAACATCGAGCGCCATCTGGCCGAGCGCCAGCGCCGTCAGCGGCGTCTGGCTCGCCGGCTTCAGCACGACGGTATTACCCATCGCCAATGCCGGCGCAACCTTCCACACGGCGAGCATCAACGGAAAATTCCACGGCACGATGGCTGCCACCACACCGAGCGGCTCGCGTCGTGTGTAGACGAGCGCGTTCCCCTTCACCGGCACGGTCTCGCCGTGCACCTTGTCCGCCCAGCCGGCGAAATACTGCAAGCACTCGGCCGACATCGGAATCTCGATCTGCCGCGACTCAAAGATCGGCTTGCCGTTGTGCAGCGTCTCGAGCTTCGCGACCTCGTCGGCGTGCTCCATCAGCCGCTCGCCGAGCTTCCACAGCAAGCGCCCTCGCTCGCGGGCCGAGATCTTCGCCCACGGCCCCTCAAACGCTGCTCGGGCGGATGTCACCGCCGCATCAACATCCTCGACCGACGCATTCGCGACCTCCGCGATCACTTCCTCGGTTGCTGGATTGATCACCGGCATCGTCTTGCCCGTGGACGCATCGCGCCATTCGCCATTGATCAGGAGCTGCTTTTTGCCGAGCATCATTGTCACAAAACCTCTCAACATGGAGGGCCATGGGGGGCCATGGGGAGAGCAAGATCAGACCCGACAGGTTTTCAAAGAACTCTTTGAAAATCTGTCGGTGTCCTTACTGCCCCGTGAACTTCGCCTTGCGTTTTTCGAGACTCGCGGCGATGCCTTCTCTGGCATCGTCGCTCTCAAATAGCAGCTGCTGCATTTCGCGTTCCATGGCAAGGCCTTCGCTGAATCCGGCTTCGAGGCCCGAGATGACGGCGCGCTTGATGCGGCCGACGGCGCGGCTCGCCTTGTTCGGCGGCACGAACTGTGTCGCGTAGTCGATGATGGCGTCTTCAAAGGACCGGCCGTTCAGTTCGGCCTCGCCCCACACTTCGTTGATCAACCCGATGGTCGCCGCATCGTCCATCGACATCAGCTTGCCGTGAATCATGAGGTCGATCGCGCGTGACTTACCGACGAGCCGTGCGAGACGCTGCGTGCCGCCCGTGCCGGGCAAGACGCCGAGGGAGACTTCCGGCAGGCCGATCTTGCCGGCGTCCTTCTTCGCGATGCGGAGGTCCGCTGCCATCGCGACCTCCAGACCGCCGCCCACGGTATGGCCGTTGAGCGCGGCGATCACGAGTTTCGGCGTCTGTTCCAGGCGGCCGAGTGTTTCATTGGCATGGAGGCAGAAGTAGTACTTGAACTCCGGATCCGCATCCTTGAGCATGCCGATGTTCGCGCCGGCGCAGAAGAACTTCTCGCCCGCGCCAATCAGCACGATCACATGCACATCACGATTCATGCGGGCGTCAAGAATCGCGGCGTCCAGCTCACGCATCATCTCGTAGCTATAGGTATTCGCCGGCGGGTCATTCAGCCGCAACACTGCCACACCACTGCGCACGTCGGTCTGGATCTTCACATTTCCGTCCTGACGTATTCGAAGTCGATCGGGCGGCCCTTGACGCCTCGCGTTGGCGGAGCAATGTAGTTCGCGAACTTGCCCGGCTCGTAGATCGGGGTATTCATGATGCTGAGCAAGTAGATCTTGTCGGCTGGCGTCGGTAGCCACTCGTGCTTCCGTCGCGCCCATTCTTCCTTCGTGAGGTAGCTTCCGTCCGGCGTGAAGTGCACGTCGGCGTACTGCCCAATCCCTCGATTGAACTTCCGATCCGGCAGCTTCAAGCGATCCGACAGGCCATGGTCCTCGAGCACCTTGTTCCACCGGCCAATGCCGCCGAGACAATCGTCGACATACCAGTCGCGCAGCACTTCGTTCATGGCATTGCGCATCGGCACGTCGATCTTCTTGACCTCGCCGTTCTCCACCGCCTCGAGCTTGTAGATGTCTTCAATCACTCGATGTTCCGACCACTTGTCTTCTTCGGCGCGACCCTTCAGGCCATTCGAGAAATACGCCGCCGCGTTGGTCGAGATCTCGTTGCCGTGTAGGTCGAGGCTCAGCGAGAACCACAGATTGATGTGGCGCTGAATCATGTCAAGGTCAATGCCGCCGAGCTTCCGTACGTCGCCCGAGAAACCGATCTCTTCGCTCCGCATCAATTCGGCGGTGCGCTTGACGATGCGGGTGATGCCCGTTTCGCCGACAAACATGTGATGCGCCTCTTCGGTCAGCATGAATCGCGTGGTCCGCGACAACGGATCGAGCGAACTCTCCGAGAGCGACAGCAGCTGGCTCTTGCCGTCGCGGTCCGTAAACATCGTAAACATGAAGAAGTCGAGCCACGTGTCGATCGGCTCGTTGAATGCATCAAGAATGCGGGGCTTGTCGCGATTGCCACTCTGGCGCGCGAGCAGATCTTCGGCTTCGTCACGGCCGTCGCGGCCGAAGTACGAATGCAGCAGATAGACCATCGCCCAGAGATGACGGCCCTCTTCGACGTTCACCTGAAACAGGTTGCGCAAGTCGTACAGGCTCGGGCACCGATGGCCGAGCCACCGCTGCTGTTCGACGCTCGCGGGCTCTGTATCGCCCTGCGTCACGATCAGACGACGGAGCTGATTGCGGAACTCGCCGGGGACTTCCTGCCAGACGGGCTGACCGTAGAAATCGCCAAAGCCGATCGTGCGGTTGACCACCGGATCGGCGAGGAAGATGCCCCATCGGTACTCGGGCAACTTCACGTACTCGAAGTGCGCCCACCCGGCAGAATCCACGCTGATGGCCGTGCGGACATACACCTGGTGGTAGTGCTGAAACCCCTGCGGGCCCATGTCCTTCCACCACTGAATGTAGGCCGGCTGCCAATGCTCCAGCGCCCGCTGCAGGCGCTTGTTCATATGGAGGTCGACGTTATTGGGAATTTTCTCAGCGGAGATCATTCTTCACGCCCTTCACAGTTACGTTCTACCAAAATCGAATTCAGCGCGGTCCGACGTGCCGTATGACGTGAGCGCACCTTTCGGGCCGACGGCGTTCGGGCGCTGGAAGATCCAGTTCTGCCACGCGGTCAGTCGGCCGAAGATGCGCGTCTCCATCGTCTCTGGCCCCACGAAGCGCAGGTTCGCTTCCATGCCGGTCAGTGCATCGGGCGACAGAGTCGCGCGGGTTTCGATCGCCATGCGCACTTCGTCGTCCCAATCAATAGAATCGGGCGCCGATGTGACGAGCCCCGCCTCGTCGGCCTCGGTCGGATCAAATGCGCCATCATGCGCGAGGACTTCACCGACCTTGGCCGGTTCGCCGTAGAAGCGGGCTTGCAGTCGCGTGATGTCGTTGCTCATCGGATAGAGGCCGGCGTTGACCGGCGACAGCTGAATCCGGTTCGCCTGGTCGTCGTCATTCAACATGTAGGACCGATCGGCGGCCAGGGCGAGCTCGAAGAGCGTGCCGGCGAACGCGTTGCCCGGTTCGATGATCGCGAAGAAGCTGCGCGCCGTCAGGTCGACACGTTTGAGAGTGCGCTTGATGAAGTGGATCGTCTCTCGCACGAACCAATGATCCTTGTTCGCGAGGAGCACCTCGTCGGCCTGCATGACGAGCGCGGGATCACCTTCAGCCTTCAGCACCACGGTGCCGACTTCCGGCTCATTCGTGCGCAGGCGCAGAATCACATCTTCGAGTTCGCGGAACACGCGCAGCGGCCAGAACTCGGCGCCGGCGGCCATGATTGCATCCACCGAGGACTCGACCGCCGCCTGCGGGGCGCGGACGATGATCGTGGCCGTGCGTTTCGCGCGATCGACGGTCAGCGAGACCGATGAATACTCCACACTGCCGCTCTCGGCGACCTGCGCGTTCAACGGCGTGAGCGTGACGCCGGGACCGCTCGTCGGGCGGTCGGATGACTGCGCCATCTTCAGCGCGCGTTCCTTCACCGCATCCTTGAACTTGCTCAGCGGATAGACCGCGTCGACCAGGCGCCATTCCACCGCGCGCTTGCCCTTCACGCCTTCGGCCAGAGTGCCGAAGATATCGGCCAAGTCACGGCGCACTTTGCGTTTGTCAACGACGCGGGTGAGGCCGCCGGTGCCGGGGAGCACAGCGAGGAGCGCGGTTTCCGGCAGGCTCACGGCAGAATTCGAATCGTCGACAAGCACGATCTCATCGCAGGCCAGCGCAAGTTCGTAACCGCCACCTGCGCAAATCCCGTTCAGTGCAGCCAGAAACTTGATACCCGAGTGTGCGCTCGAGTCTTCCATGCTGCAGCGCGTCTCGTTCGTGAACTTGCAGAAGTTGACCTTCCAGGCATGCGTGGAGCCGCGCAGCATGAAGATGTTCGCGCCGGCACAGAAGATCCGCTCGCGCAAGCTGGTGATGACGACCGTATGCGTTTCCGGATGTTCGAACCGAATGCGCTGCAGGGCGTCGTTGAGCTCGATGTCGACGCCGAGGTCGTACGAGTTGAGCTTGAGCTTGTAGTCGGGCGACAGGCCGCCGTCTTCCTGCACATCCATCCCCAGCGTCGCCACCGGGCCATCAAAGGTGAGCTTCCAATGACGATATTTGCCGGGATCTGTTTCAAACGACAGGGGGCCGATTTTCGAGACAGCTGTAGCCATGTGTGGAGAAATCCTACCGGCGAGGTCGGGTTTGAGTCAACGAAATATAATGCTCACAACGGCAACAATGAGCGATATACTGCACATTGCTTCTCTCATATGGATGCCGCCTCTGCCCTCCTCGAGACTCTTGGTCAGCGCGCCCGTGACCTGCGGCAATCGCGCGGGCTGACGCTCCGCGCGCTCGCGGAGACGTCGGGTCTGTCGACGCGGTTTTTGATGGATGTCGAGTCGGGGCGCGCAAACATTTCCGTGCGTCGCCTCGCCCATCTCGCCGATGCGCTGGCGACGACGCCGGCGGAGCTGGTCACGACCACGACGACGCACGCGCAGTCGAAGCCCATCGCGCTCCTCGGCCTGCGCGGCGCGGGTAAGACATCGATCGGCAAGCGGCTTGCGCGGCGAATGCATGTGCCCTTCGTTGAGCTCGACCGGAAGATTGAAGAACGCGCGGGCCTCGCGCTTGGTGAGATCTTCTCGCTCCATGGCGAGCAGTACTACCGCAAGGTCGAGCACGACGTGCTCGCAGAACTCCTGAACGCCCCTGCGCCGATGGTCATCGCGGTTGGCGGCGGCCTCGTGACATCGCCCGAGTCCTTCACGCTGCTCCGCCACACCACGACCACCATCTGGTTGCGCGCGCGCCCCTCCGACTATTGGGATCGCGTCATGAAACAAGGCGATCGTCGTCCCATGCGCCAGCATCCGCAGGCGCGCGAAGCGCTGCGTGACCTCGTCACGAGCCGCGAAGCCCTGTATGCGAAAGCCGATATGACGATCGACACCGCGGGCCTCACCGTGCCGCAGTCCGCCGAACGCGTGTTTGAGCGACTCGCGACGTAGACCCGTACTACCTGCGGTAGAATGAGGCCGGTTTTGCTCCCCTGCCTGGAGGTTCACCACATGCGTCAGTCGTCATTCCGGTCCCTGGTTTATGCCCTGGGACTCCTTGCACTTGCCTCGCCGCTCGTGTCGATCGTCGTCGCCCAGCAGGCACCGGCGGCGGCGCCCGCGCCACTCATCAATCTGCCCGACAATCCGGCGCTGCGCGGATTCAAGTGGCGCGCGATCGGTCCGGTCGGCCAGGGCGTCCGCGTCGACGACTTCGCCGTGGACGAGAAGAACCCATCAACGTTCTACGTTGGCTTCGCCGTGAATGGCGTCGTCAAGACGGTGAACAACGGCACGACGTTCACGCCGATTTTTGATACCTATGGCGCCGCCTCGATCGCCGACATCGCGATCGCGCCATCCAACCCCGACATCCTGTATGTCGCCACGGGCGAGGCGAACAACCGCCAGACGACGACGTATGGTGACGGGCTCTACAAGAGCACCGACGGCGGCAAGACGTTCGTGAACGTGGGCTTCAAGGATTCGCAGTCGCTCGGTCGCGTGCTGATTCATCCGAAAGATCCGAACATCGCATGGATCGCGGTCGGCGGCCACCTGTATGGCGGCAACACGGAGCGCGGCGTCTTCATGACGATCGACGGCGGCAAGACGTGGACGAAGACGCTCTATGTGGACGAATACACGAGCGCGACCGAGATCGTGATCGACCCGTCGAATCCGCTGAATCTGTGGGCCGCGATGTATCAGCGTCAGCGCACCGCCTGGGGCTTCAACGGCGGCGGCGCCGGCAGCGCGATCTACAACAGCACGGACGGCGGCAAGAAGTGGACGAAGGTCAACGCACCCGGCCTGCCGAAGAGCTCGCTCGGTCGCGTGGGGCTCGACTTCTGCAAGTCGCAGCCGAACGTGATGTACGCGCAGATCGAAGCGTCGCTCGACAAGGCGCCGCCGGCGGTACTCGGCCCGCCAGCACCAACGCCCACGCCGGATCCGGCCGCAGCGCCCGCAGGTCGCGGTGCAGGCGGACGCGGTGGTCGCGGCGCCAACCAGGTGCCCAACCCCCAGTACTCCGGCGTGTTCAAGTCCATCGACAAGGGCAAGACGTGGACGTTCCAGTCGCAAGAAAACCAGCGCCCGATGTACTTCAGCCAGATTCGCGTCGATCCGAACAACTGCGAAACGGTGTATCTCGGCGGCGTCGGTCCGACCAAGTCCATTGACAGCGGCAAGACCTGGAACGGCCTGAACAACATGGGCCACGTGGACAACCACGCCATCTGGATCGACCCGCTCAACAGCAAGCACGTGATGTACGGCAACGATGGCGCGGTGGATGTGTCGTGGGATGGCGGCGAGAAGTGGGAGTCGCTCCGCAACTTCACCGGCGGTCTCGCGTATCACGCGTCGGCCGATAACCGGCATCCCTACCGCGTCTGCGCGGGCCTGCAGGACAACGGCTCATGGTGTGGTCCGAGTTCGGTGCGAATCAACAGTGGCATCCGCCAGTGGATGTGGCAGAGCGTGGGAGGCGGTGACGGCTTCCAGAACCAGATCGACCGCGACAACCCGAATATCTTCTACACCGAATCGCAGAACGCCGGCATTCAGCGCTACAACTACGACACGGGTGAATCGCGCAGCATCAAGCCAAACGCGGGCCTCGGTGGACGTGGCGGCGGCGGTGGTGGCGGTGGCGGTGCACAGGTCGGTCGCGGCAACATCCTGAACCCGATTCAGGGCGCGACGATCCAGTTCAACTGGAACTCCCCCATCCGTCTCTCGCCGTTCAACACGGCGACGGTCTATCTCGGCGGTCGTTCGCTCTTTATCTCGCGCGATCGTGGCGACACGTGGACGACGACGAAGGAACTCGGCAAGGGCATCAACCTCGACGAGCGTTCGATCATGGGTGTGAAATACAGCACGCTCCCCTGCGGCTACTCGCCGCCTGAAGGCGCGCCGGCACCGGCAGCCAACGCGGGTGGCGGTGGCGGACGCAGCGCGGGCCCGGGCCAGCCGTGCATCCTCTCGAAGAATGACGGCTACGTCGCCGGTGAATTCGGCACGATGACCGAAATGGCGGAGTCGCCCGTGCTGCCCGGCATTCTCTGGGCGGGCACCGACGACGGCAACATTCAGGTGAGTCGTGATGGCGGCAACAACTGGGAAGAAGTCGGCAAGAACATTCCTGGTGTGAACCACGAGTACTACGTCTCGGGTCTCGAAGCGTCGTGGTACGACGCAGGCACGGCGTATGCTGCGCTCGACGGCCACCGCAACAACGACCTCAAGCCGTACATCTTCAAGACGACCGACTTCGGCAAGACGTGGACGCCGATCGCGAGTGACCTGCCGGTCATTGGCAACGTGAACTCGGTCCGCCAGGATCCGGTGAACAAGAACCTGCTGTACGCGCCGACCGAGCTTGGCTTCTACATCTCGCTCAACGACGGCAAGAACTGGCACCGCTTCATGCCGAATCTGCCCATCGGACGCACGGACGAAGTGCTCGTGCATCCGCGTGAGCACGACCTGATCCTCGCCACGCACTCCCGAGCGGTCTGGATCATGGACGACATCACGGCGCTCGAGAACCTGACTGAAGAACAGATGGCGAAGGACGCCGCCCTCTTCCCCACGCGCGATGCGGTGGCATGGAAGACCGATCGCCGCCTCGGCACGGAGATCCCCGGCGACAAGTGGTGGGAAGGTGAAAACGCACCGCGCGGCACGGCGATCGCGTACTACGCGAAGGCCGCGGGCGGCGACGCGAAGATCACGATCACTGAGACAGCGACAGGCAATGAGTTCCGCACGCAGACGGCACCGTCTGCCGCGGGCCTGAACCGCTGGCAGTGGGACCTCTGCAGCACGCCGATTGCGACACCCGCGGGCGGTGGTCGTGGCGGCGGTGGCGGAGGCGGCGGCTTCGGCGGCGGATGCCAGGGCGGCGGCCGCGCCGCACAGCCGGGTGTTTACAAGGTCACCGTGAACGTCGGCGGCAAAGACATCGGGACCCAGACGTTCAGGATTCTCGAAGACATCTGGCTCAACGAAAAATAAGAGTAGTTAACCGTAAAGGACGTGAAGAACGTGAAGTTTTGATTTTCAAAAATCTGACTTTACGATCTTTACGTTCTTCACGGTGATTGATCTAGCGCGCGGTTTCGCCCGGCGCGATTTCCAGCACTTCAATATTGTGCGGATCGAGCAGCGCCTTCAGCGCGGCTGGGGTCCCTGTCAGCGCACCGAACGTCCCCCAATGCATGGGCACGACTTGTCGTACGTTGAGCCACTGCGCAGCAATCGCGGCGGTGTCGGGGCCCATCGTGTAGAGATCGCCTATCGGGAGAAAAGCGATCTGCGGTCGGTAGAGTTCACCGATCATCTTCATGTCACCGAAGAGACCGGTATCCCCCGAGATGTAGATCGTCGGCACATCCGGCGCGCGCAGGATGTAGCCGGCCGACGGCCCGAGATACACGAGATGCCCGTCCGCCATCGTTGAACTCGAGTGCGTCGACTGCGTCATCGTGATGCGCACACCCGCGGCATCCTGTGTGCCGCCGATGTTCATCTCGAGCACTCCCTGAACCCCTTGCCCTTTCAAGTACAACGCCAGTTCGTACGGCGCGACAATCGGCGCGCCCGTCGCCCGATGCGACGAGACCACATCCGTCAGGTGATCGCTGTGACCGTGCGTGACCAGAATCAGGTCGATGGGCTTGAGCGCATCCGGCTTCGACAACGCCGGCGGGCACTTCGGGTTGCCCAGCCAGGGGTCCAGAAGAATGCGGGTGCCGTTGGGCAAGCCGATGACAAACGTGGCGTGGCCGAGCCAGGTGATCGAGAGACGAGGAGCAGGCATACGGGCCATAATAGAGGCAATCGATGAGCGCTTCTAACCTCGGTACGCCTGTGACGCTGATTCGTGGACGCCACGTGAAGGATGCCCTCCTCTCACGGTCGCCAAAGCCTGAGTGGCTCAAGGTGAAGGCGCCCGGTTCCGACAACTACCTGAAGATTCGCGGCCTGATGCGCGAGCTGAACCTCAACACGGTCTGCGAAGAAGCGCACTGCCCCAACATCGGCGAGTGCTGGCATCACGGCACCGCGACCTTCATGGTGATGGGCGACGTGTGCACGCGAGCCTGCGGCTACTGCAACGTGACGCACGGCGCCCCCAACCAGCTCGACCTCAACGAACCGGCCAAACTCGCGCGCGCTGTCGGTGAAATGCAACTCGCCTACGTCGTCGTCACCAGTGTCGATCGCGACGACCTCCCCGACTTCGGCGCGAGCCATTTCGCGAACACGATTCGCGCGATCAAGGCGGTACGACCCGAGTGCCGCGTCGAAGTGTTGATTCCCGATTTTCAGGGGAAGGAAGAGCCGTTGCGGCAAGTCCTCGACGCACGGCCGGACGTGCTCAATCACAACACCGAGACCGTGCCGCGGCTGTATCGCGTCGCTCGCCCAGGCGGCCGCTACAGCCGCGCGCTTGAGTTGCTCGATCGCGCGCGCACGATCGCGCCGGCGATTCCCACCAAGACCGGCATCATGGTGGGCCTCGGCGAAACGATGGACGAAATTGTTGAAGTGCTGCGCGATCTGCGCAAGGTCGACGTGAAGATCCTGACCGTCGGCCAGTACCTCCGCCCGTCCGCCGCCCATCTCACGATGGAGCGGTACTACACGCCGGATGAATTCCGCGAGATCAAGCGCATCGCACTCGAACTCGGCTTCGGCCACGTCGAGAGCGGTCCCCTCGTGCGCAGCTCGTATCACGCGCACGAACAAGCGGACAGCTACGCCGCCAGCACATAGACCGTTCAGTCGTCCCGTCGCTA
Organism: Acidobacteriota bacterium; assembly: GCA_947467605.1. Lineage (GTDB taxonomy): Bacteria > Acidobacteriota > Vicinamibacteria > Vicinamibacterales > SCN-69-37 > SCUN01. The sequence continues at coordinate 88,966 of CANIII010000009.1, read as the reverse complement.
CGTCTACACCGCGATCTTCACGACCACTTTCAACACATCGCTCGACGCCTCGGCCACGATGCCCGGCATGTGGGCGTCACCCGGCCACAGCAGCGTGAAGTGCCCAGTCGGCAGCGTGAACCACTGGCCTGCCGTGCCGGTGAGCCAGATCAGATCCTTCTCCGCGTCGTAGGGCTCGGCGTGCAACTGATCAATCGACACATAGCCGATCTGCTCAGTGCCCTGGAGCACCGCCTGCAGGTCGATGTATTTACGATGCGCCTCCCATCGGCCGGCGGTGAGTGGCTTGGACGTATAGCGCTGTACCAGCGCGAAGAGCTGATCCCCGTCGAGCGCATATCGGCCGTCGGCGATTGACGTGAAATCGGTCGTGGTCACGTAGTCAATGGCCGCGGCGATACGCGGGCCGAGGGCACGATACAGGGCGGCATTCGCCAGTCGGTCGGTCACCATGCGTTCATCGTAGTGGAGTAATCTGCCACTCGCCAATGGTGAAGATGAATCTGGCCGAGGTCCGCCACAACATCGTGACGTGCGAGCGCTGCCCGCGTCTGCGCACCTACTGCCAACGCATCGCGCGTGAGAGACGCGCGGCCTATCGCGACGAGACCTATTGGGGAAGACCCGTGGCTGGGTTCGGCGACCCGCAGGCCCGCGTGCTCGTCCTCGGACTGGCGCCGGCCGCGCACGGTGCCAATCGGACCGGGCGGAACTTCACTGGTGATGGCGTCGGCGGTTCAGGAGACTTCCTGATGACGGCCATGCACGCCAACGGCTTCGCGAACATTCCGACGTCGCAATCGATCGACGACGGCCTTGAACTGCATGACGCCTGGATTGCTGCCGCGGTGCGCTGCGCGCCACCTGACAACACACCCACGCCACAGGAGATCGCTGAATGTGAGCCCCACCTGGCTGCCGAGGTTGATTCACTGCCCCATCTAAAGGTCTATGTGGCGCTCGGGCGGATCGCGTTTGAGGCGGTGCTGCGTCTCTTCAAGGCTCGTGGATGGCGCCTTCCGAAGAAACCGCTGTTCGAGCATGGCGGCGTCATTCGCATTCCCGGCGCACCCCTTATCGTCTGCGCCTATCATCCCAGCCGGCAGAACACCCACACCGGCCGGCTCACTCCGATGATGCTTCGCGACGCGTTCCGCACGGCGAAGCGCCTCGCGCGGACCTAGCGCGCCAGCTGCGCGCGCACGCGCATGTTGTTCATCAGCACATAACCCGACAGCACCGTCGTCACGGCCATGGCGACAATCGCCCCTTTGCGGTGTCCTTGGCGCCAGAGACTCTCAGCGCAGTACATCGTCAGCGACGTCGCGGCGATCTTCACGACGGAGAGCTTGAAGGTGGAACCGGCGACCGACTGCATGAGTGGATTCTTCTCACGAGCGCCGGCCTGAAGGCCCGACGTCGTGCTGAGCACGTCCCCGAGCTGCAACGCGGCGTAGCCGGCGTAGAACAAGGGCAACGGTTTGGGCCGATCAACTCTGACGCTGATCGATTCGCTGACGCGCAGGGGATGCAGTAAATCCTGTGGGTCATCGCCCGCGGCTTTCACCGAGGCTGACGCGGCCAACGACCAGACCAACGTCGCACAGGCGACTGTCTTCCCGATTCGCATCGATATTCTCCGACTTCAGCGCGGAGAAGCTCCGGCACAGGCGCAGACACCTCGGTCTACACACAGCTGTAATCGTCGAACCGCCGACACTCTTGAGTGTCTTTTCTGTCACTTGAGGATTTGCAGGTCTTTTCCCGAGACGACTCGGCCCAGGTAGCCAGCTGCGCGAATCTCAGCGAGCAGGTCGTCATCGGTCGCGCCCCAGAACAGCTGGTGGTACAGGACGAGTGTGCCGGGCCGGGCCTTGGTGGCGACGGCCGCCAGCTCAGTCGTCGAGGTGTGAAACGCCTTGTGATAGGTCTGCCACTCAGGCGGCCGGGTCTTGAACTTTTCGGCTGAGTAGACCTCGTGAATGAGGAAATCGCAGCCACTACACGCTGCAGCGATCGCGTCAGACGCCACGGTGTCTCCCGAAACGACGATGCGGCGATCCGGCGTTTGAAAACTGTAGGCAAACGCTTCCGGCCAAGAACCATGCGCCACGGCGATGGCCGTCACCGCGACTTTCGAATCCCGAAAAACGACTCCCGAGGTCGTTTCATGCACGACGGCGCGATAGTTGCGCGTGTGCTGCGGCTCGAGGCCGTAGAGGCGCACAGCGATGTCGTCCTGCCAGGCCGCTTCGAGATGCGCGGTCATCGCCGCGGTGCCCTTCGGGCCGAAGACGTCGAGCGGCGTCGGACGTTCGAGGACCCAAGGCGAGAACATGAGGTCTGGGAGACCGAGCGTGTGATCAGAATGCAGATGCGTGAGAAATACACGCGAGAGTGATGTGACCTTCAGCGCCTCAACGCCCGCCGCTCGCGCGGCCGCTGCGCGACGCACCACACCAACGCCGGCGTCCACGAGATAGACCTGGTCGTCAACGATGATCGCGACCGACGGTCCCCAACGATTTGGATCGTCATTGGGTGTGCCTGTGCCGAGGAGCGCCACCTGTGTGCGTGTTGGTGGTGGGCGTGTCGGCGCTTGCGCGACGAGCGGCGCAGCCAGCAGTAACAGGAGCGAGACGATGCGGGCTATGACCCGCTCCCCATCCGCAGGTCCTGCACTTTTTTCTCACCGTCAGCGAGGGTGATCTTGAAGGCACTCCCGACGAGACCTTCAAGGAACGCCGGATCGTACAAATCATTCGGATCGAGGTCCGTCAGCGCAGCCAGGAAATACTCTCCGGGAGGCAGACCGGTGATCTTGTAAGTGCCGTCGCTCGCCGGCTTCGCGGAGACGATGCGTCGCGACCCGGCGCTCCATCGCGCGCGGTCCGTGGAGAACACGACGATCGGGAATCCCGAGACCGCGCCACCCGCGGCATCCTGCAACCGCCCGGAGATTTGCGTGGCCATCTTCGTGAATGTCGCCACGATCCCTGAGACGTCTTGGCCCGGCTTCACGTCGATCAGGCCGTCGGCAATGTCGACGTCACCGAGCATCGCCGACTTGAGCACCCACCCGCTCGAACCCGTCGTCATGCCGAGCATCGCCATGGTGCCCGGCGCGCCAAAGGTGAGTCGATACGCACCTGGCGGCAGACCACCGACGGTGAAACTGCCATCCTTCAACCCGCTGCCGCCGCTGCCCTGCAGCATCCCGGCGAGCATATCCATCGCCGACCGAGACTCGCGCGCGGCGTCGTTCGCGGCCACCGTCACACGTGACGGATCGGCCGGCGCTTGTGGGTCATCGCCTTCAAAGACAATCTTTCCGGAAACACTCACACCGGTTTGGAGTTGCAGCGACAGGCCCGTGATGTCGTGGCCATCGATGGTCAGCTCCTCGGCGGCCCACAACGTGGGGCCACCGGCGCGACCACCGAGCATGCTCGATGCGATGCTGCTCGCGAGTGCGCCTGCCGCACCGGGCAGCGAGATCCCCGCAGGGCCGCCCGGTCCGGCGAGTGACCCTCTGATGAGCAATCGGTATCGCCCTGGCGCGATGCCGCTGGCGCTCAGCCGACCATCCGCGCCAATGCGAACACCGCCACCCGCACCGGCCATGCCGATCAGCATGTCGAGTGACGTGGTGGTCGATCCTTGCGCGGGCGCGAGTTGCGCCTGCGCGTTGCGCGGCGGCTGTCCGTCAGGTCCGACGACCGTGCCCGAGATCGACGCGACAGGCACGAGTAGTGTGGTGAAGTCGATGCCGGCGCGCTCTTCATTTGCGCCGAGTGACACGACGCCGGCTTGCGCGGCGTCCACGCTGCCGGGGTAGTACGTCGGCGTATAGGCGACAGGTCGACCGCTCGGCGGCGGCGCAGGAATCTCTGCGGCCACTCCCGCTGATCCCGACTTCGCCGACGCGGCCTTCGCCCAGTCCACTTCGGCGGCAGTCGTCTGGCGGATGCCACCCTGATCGATGCGCGAGTTGGGCTGCGCGCGGATCAGGTAGTCGCCAGGTGCGAGCCCGTAGACACGATATTCGCCGCGGCCATCCGTCCGCGACTGCTGCAGCACCGGCGTGGTGCGGCGGCGGCCATTCACGGTCTGCACCGCCATCGCGATGATCTCGACATCCGGCGCGGGCCGACCGAGCGGATCGCGCACGACGCCGGCGATCACGCTACCGTGCAGCATCTTCAACGTGAGGCCTGTCACGTTCTGGCCGGCGCGCACCGAGACCGGCACACCGGATCCGCGACCGAACGTCTTGGCGCCGTACGCCGATGTCACATAGGCCGGCCGGGTGGCCACCAGTGTGTAGGCACCCTCTGGCAAATTCACAAACTGAAACGCGCCGGCATCGTCAGTAATCGCGGCACTCGGCACTTTGATCGAGCCACCGCCGAGCGTGACGAGCACGCGGCGCACCGGCGTCTCTGGTGACGTGGCGCTCACGACCACGCCGCTGATCGACGCGGTGCCAACGGGCGTCTTGGTCGTATCGCGGACCTGTGCGGATGCGGCAACGCCCGAGAGTGCGAGCGCGGCGACGATGACCAGCGCGCTGAGACGTGCGGTCATCGGATCTTCACCGTGATCGTCAGATCGAGCGACTTCTTCTCGCCGGCCGTAATCGTGACCGGCTTGGCGACGCGCGCCAACGCGTCATAGAAGTTCTGATCGCGATCGCCGGCCATCGCATCATCGACGACCGCGGCCACAAGATAGTCACCCGGCGGAAGCCGCGCGATGTTGTAGGTGCCGGTGGCCGGCACCGCCTGCGTGATCTGGCGACGGCCGATCGCACCGGTCGCAATGCCAACGCGATAGTCAGAGGGGATCACGATAACGGTGGCATTGGGCAAGGGCGACGCGTCGGCGTGCACCAGACCGGTCAGCGATGAAATGCGATCGGTGTACATGATGACGGCATCTGCAAGGTCGACATCACCAATCTCCAGGCCGGACGTCGAGACGTCGCGACCGCCGACGGTGATCGACTTGAGCATCCACGCGGCGGGCACACCGGTGAGACTCACGAAATACGTGCCCGGCGCCTGCGAGCCCGTTTTGAACTGCGCGTCTGTCGTGAGCTTCGATGTCGACGGACCGAATGGCGACGGCGATCCGGGCATGACCGAGGCGAGCGACACCTGCATGTTCTGCAGCTGCTGACTCGTCGGCGGTGTCGCTGCGCCTTCGAACAGTACGCGACCACTCACATGCGCGCCCGGCCGCAATCCCCATGACAGCCCCACCACGTCGCGATCGGTCACCGACACCGGCGCGCGCAACAGATTCATCTCGCCACCTGCGCCGGCGGTGCGCTGGTTCATCTGCGCCATCAGCTCGGCCGCCTCGGGCGGCAAGCCGGCCATGAGCCCCGCCGGCATCGCCGACGCACTCTTGGTCTGCTGCGCCTTGGCGATGTACGACCCGGCCGGCACGCCCATGAATGCAAACGAGCCATCGCCACTCGTGGTGGTCATGGCCACCGGCAGCGCGTCGTCATCATTCGTGCCCGGCGAGTTCACAAGACGAATGCTGATGTTGGCCGCTGGACCGTCGGGCCCGGACAACACACCGGCGACGCGCGCGGATGCCGTCGGCCGAACCTGCCAATCCACGCCCACGCGATCTTCGCCTGAGCGAACGGTGATCAATCCCGCCTGCGGCAATTGCGTCGCGCCCGGATAGAACGTCGTTTGATACGTGGCCACTCGCCCGTTAACCGGCGGCGGTGGCGCGGATGAAACGGCTCCGCCCACACCGGCGCCCGTCTGCCACAGTTGGTCGTTGACGCGAACGCCGGTTGGTCCCATCGACGTCTGCGCGCCGCCAGTGAGCGCCTCGATAAATGGATTCACGGCGCTCATCAACCCACCGAGCCCATCGGAGTTCTTCTCGAGATTTGCGATCGGCACGGTGGTTGGCGTCTGGGGCACGAGGACGAAGTACTTGCCAGGAAAGAGGCCATCGATGCGGTACATGCCGCGATCATCCGTGCGCGCATCCCCCGTGAGCTTGTAGGTCGGCGCCCCCATGGGCACCATGCGCGACAACGCGCGCACGGTAATGCCCACCAGCGGCTCACCAGCTTCGTCGGTGATCACACCGGAAATAGACGCGACCTTCGCCAGCGTGAGCGAGATGCCACCGAGATGTTGGCCGTCGTCGAGCATGGGCGGACGACGCAAGACGCCGCCCCCATTGTCGACGTAGCCGGAGGCCGTGACCGACAGCTGCGCCGGGCCTTTCGGCAGGTCATGAAACACGAAGCGACCGTCGCTGTCGCCCATGACGAAAAGGGTACCGTTCGCGGCCGCCTGCTCCGCGGCCGACAGGGGCAGCGCACCGCGCCCACCCGCCGCACCGCGGCCCGCGGCCGCAGCGAGGGTGCGCATCTGCAGCTTCACAACCGCACCAATCACGGCCTCGCCGGTATCGGCGTCCACAACGCGACCGGAAATCGAGGCCGTGCGGACCATGGGCGCGTTCTGTGCGGCAGGTGCAGGCGGCGCCTGGGCCCCCTGCGCGACGAGGCCCGCACAGGCAGCAACCACAGCAGCGACGCTGATCACAACACTTCGAGTGTTCATCTCTGGTCCGTATCGTAATCCCGAAACGAGTCGCGCTAGACTCTGAACACCATGCGCCTTTTGACGAAGATCTGCCTCCTGCTGATGCTCCCGCTCGTCGTTCCTGCGGCTCTCCGCGCACAGACACCGCGCGACTCCCTGCTGGTTTCGACGACCTGGCTCGCGCAGCACCTCAACGACACTGATCTGGTGCTGCTCCACATGGGCGATGCGGCAGAGTACGCCACGAAACATGTGCCAGGATCCCGCCTGGTCACGCGTGCCGCGATCTCTGCGACGGGGCCTGCCGGCAGCCTGACCCTCGAACTGCCACCGCCGGATGAACTCAAAACAAAGCTTGAGTCGCTCGGTATCTCCGACAACTCGCGCATCGTCGTCATCTTCGGCCAGGCGCAGGTGACGCCCGCAACGCGCGTGGTACTCACACTGCAAGCCGCCGGCTTCGGCGCGCGGACGTCATTGCTTGATGGTGGCTTGGCGCAATGGGAACGCGACGGCAAACCCGTCACCGCAGACGTGCCGGCTGCGAAGACGGGTTCGATCTCTGTGTTGAAGATGGCGTCGCCGATCGTGGATGCCGACTTCGTGAAGGCGCATCTCAACACACCGAAGTACGTGATCGTGGATGCCCGCGACAAAGCCTTTTACGACGGCACGCAGACGGGTGGTTCACAGACCGCCCCGCACAAGACCGGTCACATCGAAGGCGCGAAGAACATCCCCTACTCAACGCTCACGAAGGCCGACAACACGCTGAAGCCGGCGACTGAGCTGCAGGCGATGTTCGACGAGGCGGGCGTCAAGCCGGGCGACACGGTCGTCGCGTACTGCCACATCGGTCAGCAGGCCACGGGCGTCGTGTTCGCGGCACGCACACTCGGCATCACGGTGAAGCTGTATGACGGGTCGTTCGAAGACTGGTCCAAGAAAGACGGACCAGTGCAGAAGACGATTAAGTAGTCATCGGTTGCGGAGCAACTGCAGCCGTTCGGCGGTCGCCGGGTGACTTGAGAGATATTTCGACGCGAGGCCCGTCGACCTGGCCACGCGTTGACCGTCCGTCAGTTTCTCGATTCGTTCCGAGTCCAGTCGCTCCAGCGCATCCGCGAGCAGCGCCGGTGGTATGCCATTCAAGTGCATCCCCGCGATCGCGTCATCATCTGCTGCGCGCTCGAAGTCGCGCGAGTATTTGGCCTGCAGCACTGCCGTTGGCGCCGTCACGATGAGCGTGTTGACGTCGCCAACGTACCAGGCGAGCACGAGTGACACCACAGAACTCTCGAGCAGCATGCGCACGCCATGTCGCCGCAGCACGTGCCCGCTCTCGTGAAGCAGGACGCCCATCAGTTCGCGATCGTCGTGGATCAGCGGCAGGAGCGCATCAGTCACGACGATGTCACCGGACGGCAGCGCAATCGCGTTGGCGCCAAGCACCTCGCTCTTGCGAAACAGAATCCGCAGGCGCACGCGACTCGTCGCCACATGCCGAAGCGCGTTGAACTCCTGCGCGATCTGGGCTTGCCGTGCGAGCGGGACGTCGCTCGGCGCAAAGGCAATGCTGTCGAGCGTCGACAGCGTCTGGCGCCCCAACTGCGTCAGCACCGGCACGGGCAGTCGATGCGCCACGAACCCCGCGGCCACGGGCACGCCGTATCGATAGCCCAACGCCAGCGTGACGACAATGACGGCGACACCGATCGCCACAAGTCGCTTGGCGTTGGTCGCGGCAGCGACTCGGGTTTCTGCAATTCCCGCCGCTGTGAGCATGGCGCCGAGCGCGGCGACGTCCGTCACCTCGCACGTGGCACCGTCAGGAAAACGCACGATCCGCGCCGTGGCGCCGAGCGCCTGGCTGAATTGCATCGCGTCGAGCGGCTCATCGCGGGCGATGCCATCGCCACCCACGACGACACGGCCATCGACGATGTCGAGATCGACCTCATGGCGCCGGGCGCTGGCGCCGTCGAAGTAGGCGCAGGCAATCGGCATCAGAACGAGATATCGAAGTCGAAGAAGCCGACAGACTCTTCGCCGAGCGCGCTCACCGTCGTGTCGGTATCCGCAGCCACGTCGTCGAGCGTGCCGCGCGAAATCATCGACATGCCATTGATCATGAACTGCGCCATCCGCACCTGCGCAAACGGCGTGAAGAGCCCCAGCGTGCCGACGATCGCGAGCGTGTTGGTGAGCAGCAGCCCCATGAATTTCCCGGCGCCCAGTTCACAGGTAAAGGAATGCCGATCGCCGAGGCCCGTGTGGTTCCAGACAAGACTCTGGATGCGGCAGGTCACAAACGCCTGGGTCCCGATGATGCCGGTGATGTACACGACCGCAATACCGATCATCAGGGGAATGTTGAACGCGGGCGGTGTCGCCGGCATTTTGCCGCCGTTCTTGGCGATCACCGACATGAAGGCGACGGCGAAGCCGGCGCCGGCCATCAGGACCGTCGCGGTCATCATGAGCCACGCCGCGACATAGACACCGTAGAAGGGCGCGATCTTCACGCCAATGTTGAACGGCGTACGTCCGTACGTCGCGTGCGCGTGTTCGTATTGTTTGATCCGGCGGTGCGCGACCGGCCACAGAATACCCAGCGTCAACAGGGCCGCCAGGGGCCACAGCAGAAAGACCCGATAGGCCTCTGCGGTGGATCCGTGAAAACCGAACCGGACGCCGCGATAGCTGCTGTTGGCAAATCGAAACCGTAAGGCGCGGTTCAGCAGGAACGGCATCACCAGCGCAATGACGACGATCGATCCCAGCAGGTATCTCGGTCCCAGACGCGCCGAGAAACTGTAGGCGCCGAAGAGGATCGCGCCGATGATGCGGCCCTTCAAGATCGCGATCGGCGTGCCGTGATAGTCGAAACCGCTCCCACCTAAACGCGTGTTCCGGTAGAAATACTCGAGCCGCCGCGCCTTCGCCCACGCCGAGTAGATCCCGAGCGTGACGATGGTGAGCGCGATGTTGACGATCCAGATCCGGAAGTACTCCCCGCCGCTGCCCGTGAAGGACATCCGCTCGGTAAGGACCTCGGGAGGTGGCTGCACGACAGAAGTAGCCGCCGAAACCGTTTCATCCATGAGGGTGTGGCGGGATTGTAGTCCTAAAAAGCCGGGAGTTAATTCGGAATTAACTCCCGGCTTTTCTGCAGGATGTTCCTACTGTGTCGGGCCGAGCAGCCGATCCACGAGCGTCTTGAGCCGCGTGTATTCCTTTTTCAGCTGCGCGAGGCGCTCGATGGCGTCGCGACCAACCTTCTGGTCCACGCGCGTACCGAGGCCATTGAGGTACTGCGTGTGATCCTGCAGACCTGGACGCGCGTAGCGCACGCCTTCGGGCCAGGTCGTGAGCTGCGAGTAGATCTCGTCGATCGACGCGAGCTTGTTGGCCGGGCCGGTCTTGGCGGCCGTGCGCGCGTTGCGCACCCGGGTGACCAACGCCGTGACGTCGGCACTGAACGCGCGCATTGCCAGGTTGTGCTGATACTGCTCCACCAGATCCGCAGGCGTCACACCGCTCGCGGCCACGTTCGGATCGATCAGCACCTTGAACGGTTGGGTCTGCGCCTTGCCGTCCACGGTGAGTCGCACCTGATACGAACCTGGCGGCATCGTGAAGCCGTCCTTGCCCTGCACGTTCCACACGGCGCGGTTCAGGCCCACTTCCTTCGTGACGCGCGTCTGCGCACCGCCACCACCGCGACCGCCAAAGCCGCCGCCACCACCGCCGCCCGCTTCAGGATCCGGTGCTGCCGCAGGCGCGGCGGCCTGATCGCCACCGGCTGCTGCCGGTGCTCCACCGCCACCGCCGCGACCACCGCCGCGGCCTCCGCGTCCACCGGCACCACCCACCGGCGTCTCGCTGCTGTAGCTCATGACGACTGCGCCCTTCAGATCGAGGACATCAATGAGCACCGCCCCGGTCGGCGCCGTCGGCAAGTAGTACTCGAACATCGGTCCGAGCGTCGCCGGATTCACGCGCGTGCGATACCCGTCGCGCGGCGCGTACAGCTTCACGGCGTCGGTCGTCTGCGTCGCGCCGATCTGGTGGAGCGAACTCAGGTTGTCCATGATCCAGAACGCGCGCCCCTGCGTAGCCACGAGCAGATCCTTGCGATACACCTTGATGTCGTTGATCGGAATCTGCGGCATGTTCTGGAAGAACGGCTGCCAATGTCCGCCATCGTCGAACGACACATACATGCCGAACTCGGTGCCTGCGTAGAGCAATCCCTCGCGGTTCGGGTCCTCGCGCACGACGCGAGTCGGCGTGTCCGCCGGAATGCCGTTCTTGCCGTCGGTCAGCAACTTCCATGTCTTGCCGTAGTCGTTGGTCTTGTAAATGTAGGGCGCGAAGTCACCGAGGAGATATCGATACACCGCAAAATACGCCGAGCCCCGACGGTGGGGTGACGCATCGATGAACGCCACCCGACCGCCCTTCGGCAGGTCCTTTGGCGTAATGCGCGACCACGTCTTGCCGTCGTCACGTGTGACGCTGAACGGACCGTCATTCGCGCCCGTCCAGATCACGCCCTTCTCGAGCGGCGACTCCTGAATCGCGTACAGCGTGCTGTAGAACTCTTCGCCCGTGGCGTCTCGCGTGATCGGATCGCCGCTGGCCATCTGACAGCACTTGTCGAACTCGGTGAGGTCTGGCGAAATCTTCTCCCACGTCACGCCCTTGTCACGCGTGCGATGCACGAACTGCGAGCCGTAGTACAGCACGTTCGGGTCGAAGGGCGACGTGTTCATCGGCGACACGCGCTGGAATCGGTAGATCAGTTCCTCGCCGGCGTTGCCATAGAGCGACTGTCCGCCGATCCAGTACTGCTTGGTCTGATTCGACCGAAGGTCCTGCACTTCATACTGGCCCTTGCACGAACCGTAGATCGTGTAGATGTCGGTCGGGTGCGGCAGGATCGGGCCGGTCTCGCAGCCGGGACCGCCCTTCCAGTCTTCGAGGTTGTACGGCGTCGCGACGCTCGAGATGATCACCGTGCTCGAGTCCTGCTGGGCGCCATAAATCTTGTAGGGGAACGCGTTGTCGGCCCAGACCGCGTAGAACTCACCGGTGACCTGATTGTTCTGCGAGGACCATGTGCGGCCGCCGTCATTCGAGATGTTGGCGCCACCGTCGTTCGACTGGATCATCATGTTGCCGTCCTTCGGATTGATCCACAGATCATGGTTGTCGGTGTGCGGCGTCCGGAACGGCGTCATCGTCTTGCCGCCGTCCGTGGACTTGTAGAACGTCTCGGCACCGGCATAGACGATGTCGGCGTTGATCGGATCGGCGCCGATGGTTGTGTAGTAGAAGGGGCGGTACGTCATCGCCGGCGTCGAGTTCATCAACTGCCACTTTGCGCCCGCGTCATCCGAGCGGTAGAGACCCGAACCCGGCTTCGCTTCGATCAGTGCGTAGATCCGATTGGGATTCGCAGCCGTCACGGCCATGTTGGCCTTGCCGATCAAGTCGTTGGGCAGGCCGTCGGTGATCTTCGTGAAGTGCTCGCCACCATCAGTGCTCTTGTAGAAACCCGCACCCGTGGACGACGGGCCACCGCTGATGATCGACCACGGCTTGCGCTCAAGATGCGACATCCACGCGTAAACGACGTTCGGATTACCCGGCTGCAGTTCCACATCCATCGCGCCGATTTCGTTGTTGATGTAGAGCACCTTCTTCCACATCTTGCCGCCGTCGGTGGTCTTGAAGATCCCGCGCTCTTCGTTCTTGTCGAACACGACACCGTTCATGGCGGCGAACGCGATGTCGGGGTTGGTCGGATGAATGCGCAGGCCGCCCGTCTGACCGCCCCCGCGCAGTCCCGCGAATGCCCAGGTCTTTCCGGCGTCGGTCGACTTGTAGATGCCACGGCCGGTTGAGACGTTGCTGCGCACACCGTCAGATCCGGTGCCGAGATAGAGGACGTCCGGGTTCGAATCCGCGACCGCGATGACGCCAGTTGAACCGAGCGGCACCTGGCCATCTGTGATCGGCAGCCACGTCACGCCGTTGTCGACGGTCTTGAACACGCCACCGCTGGCGACGCCCATGTAGAAGGTCTTTGGCTGCTGCGCGACACCGGTCACCGTGGTGACGCGGCCTCCACGCGACGGGCCGATCTGACGATAATTCAGCCCCTTGAGCAGCGCTGGGTTCACGGATGGCAGCAGCGCCGGCTTCGGCCGCTGGATGGCCGGCACGATCGGCCGCTGGGCCGCGGGCGCGCCGGTCTGGCGCGCCAGCAATACGGTTGAAGCCACAAGCACACAGGCACACACCGGCGCAGCGATCGCCGCGCGCGTCATCCAGGTCCGTAACGTCATTGAAGTCTCTCCAGCATTCCAGGGGCAGTTCAGGCCGAACGGCGAAGAAAACGCCGTCGGTAGTATTACACGGCCCTTCGACTTCGCTCAGGCCAGGCCGGCCTCACTGGGCGATCTGCAGATTCTGGCAATGGCGGAGCCCGCCATCGTCCGGCGCCACTAGCGCACAGCGAAGGTGACGGCGTCCGGCTCGACAAACCGGAGGAGTGCGTCGCCTTCTTCCTCAATGGCCGCTCGCGCGGCCTTCGGGATGGCCACAAACGGCGTCAGATTCAGCGTGGCGGCGGCGCGCTTCCGTTCAATCTTCCATGTCCCCGCGACGCGACCATCAATCAGCAAAGTGGCGGGCACAATCAGGTTCTTGGTGACGAGCGCCTTGCGATGCACCTCATCGACGATGCGCGAGCGATCGGCATGCGCGAGGATGAGGCTGTCGTACTCGGGGAGGAAGCGCACGGGCGCGTCCACGTCGGCACCAGGGCGCGGGGCCTTGGGCAAATCCAGAACCTCTCGGCCTCGCTCGTCCTGAAACGTCAGCAGCTTGTCACGGATCGGCGCCAGGACCTCGGCCACGCCGCGAATCCCCAGGAACGATTGAATGTCGGCGGTGGAGGCCGGTCCAAATGCCGCGAGATAGCGCACGATCAGCGATCCGAGGCCAGCCCCAGGGCCCACCTTCGTCTTCAGCCAGTGTTCCGCCAACGCGAAGTCCGAGTCCGGCGGAAATCCCCACGCCTCGCCCTCGACCGGCACCTGCACCAGCGGCAACTGCATGCGCACGGCGTAGCCCATCATCCGTTCGTGCGCGTCCGGAAAGCGTGACTGGAGCGCGGCCCGAACATCCGCAAACGGACGCGCCTTGCGACCGAATGCACTGCGCCCGGCCGTAATGAGGGTGTCAATTGATGGAATCGGCCCTTTGCCGACGATGGACCGCATGCCAGCAGTGAGCGACGGCTGGAGCGCGCTCCGGAACGCGAGGAAGTCCTTCGCGCTCATGATGTGCAGTGTGCCGCGCATCATGGTGCCACGCACGAGCGCACGCGTGTGCAGCGCCTTCAGCAAGTGCTCGCGATCGAATTTCTGGAGTCGCGACCACAACGCGACATGCGGCGGCCGCGGCACTTGCGCCTGCAACGCCAGCAACTGCTCGACCGCCTTCACGATTCTGGCGGGTCCGGCCTTCTCGCGGCGCAGCAACATCTGCCTGGCCAGCGTGGCTCGATTCAGTTCGCGGTCGGTAATGGCAGTCAGGATGGATGTGCTCCAGGAAGTGCTGCTTCACTGTACTGGAGATCGGGCCGCGCCGTTGCCGGCGCAGCCCGTTTTGTGCGGCGGTGTGCTATCCGCAGTAATCGGCCTTGCGGCTGATCTTGGTCGCGTTGAGCACCGCGGCCGACCCCGTGCCGCTCACCGTGCCGACAATTTCCACTTCCTGCGTCACATGCGCCGCCACGTCGACCTTATCTGACGCGGGAACCACCTTGAGCGTGCGCTTGTCTTTCTGGCCCTTTTCCTGCGCATTCATCAGCATGAAGGTTTCGCCCGAACCCGGCATCAAACAACCGGTGAACTTCGTGCCTTCAGCCGCGGGCGCGGCCGGCTTCGCCTGCGCGTACATTCCAACGGCGCTGATTACAATCGCGCCGATCACTGCCAACATCATCCGTTTCATCTCTACGTGCCTCCAAGTGTCTTACTCACTTGGTTACGACACGCGTACACACGCTGTTTATCAACAGCGTGCATGTTTTCAGATGAAATTTTGTTAATGCCGAATTTCCGGCAGGTGCTCTGCCGGAGTTCCGTAAACTATTTCTTCTTCGGACGATAGACGTGCACGCTCTGACCGAAAAACACTTCGGCTGCTTCCATCATCGTCTCCGACAACGTCGGATGCGGATGAATGCTCATCTTCAAATCACTCGCGAGCGCGGCCATCTCGACCGCGACGACGCCTTCAGCAATCAACTCGCCGGCGCCAGAGCCGACGATGCCAACACCGAGAATGCGCTCTGTCACGGGATCAATGATGAGTTTCGTGACGCCATCCGGACGATCGATCGCGACGGCGCGGCCGAGGGCCTGCCACGGGAATCGCGCGACCTCCACCTTGCGGTTCTGCTTCTTCGCTTCAGTCTCGGTCAGACCACACCACGCGACCTCTGGATCCGTGAACACCACCGCCGGAATCGCCTGCGGTTCGAATACGACATCGTGACCGAGAATGGATTCGACCGCGACGCGCGCCTCCGCCGACGCCTTGTGCGCCAGCATCGGCTCGCCCACCACGTCGCCAATGGCGTAGATATTCGCTTCCGCCGTGCGCATCGTTTTGTCGACGTCGATGAAGCCCTTCTCGTTCACCTTGACGCTCGTGGTGTTGAGGCCAGGCACGGCCGAGTTCGGACGACGGCCAATCGAGATCAGCACGCGATCAAACACCTGCGTCTTCTCGTCGTCTTTCAGGCCCTCACCTTCGACCGATATTTCCAGGCCGTTCTTCACTTCCTTGATGCCGGTGACCTTGGCCCCCAGCATGATCTTGTGCATCGTCTTTTCGAGCTGACGATGGAGGATCTGTGCGAGGTCACGATCGGCCCCCGGAAGAATGCCGGTCGTCATTTCAATCACCGAGACTTTAGTGCCGAGCGCCGCGTACACCGAGCCGAGTTCGAGGCCGATGTAGCCGCCGCCGATGACGAGCAACGACTTCGGAATATCCGGCAGCGCCAGCGCGCCGGTCGAATCCATCAGACGGTCGCTCTTGATGGACAGACCTGGGATCGTCGTCGGGCGCGACCCCGTGGCGATGATGGCCTTTTCAAAGACCAGTGTCTCCTGACCACCTTTGACGAGGGCAATCGACAGCGTCGTGTTGTTGACGAATGTCGCCATGCCCTGGATGTAGTTGATCTTGCGCGCCTTGTTGAGTTGACCAAGGCCGCCGGTCATCTTCGCGACGACAGCGTCTTTGTATTCGCGGAGCTTGTTGATGTCGACCTTCGGCTCACCGAACGTCACACCCCAGGCGGGCGCGTGCTTCGCTTCGGCCACGACTTTGGCGACGTGCAACAGCGCTTTTGACGGAATACAGCCGACGTACAAACACACGCCGCCCGGATTCGCTTCCGGATCCACAAGCGTGACTTGCAAGCCGAGGTCGGCTGCAGCAAAAGCGGCGGCATACCCGCCAGGACCGGCACCAATAACAACGAGCTGAGTGGTCTGCGACATGATTCCCGTTTAAAGGTAAAGGCTAAGAGGCTGTTCGAGCGTGTCGCAGGTGAAGCGCAGGAAACGCGCGGCATCGGCGCCGTCAATTACGCGGTGGTCGTACGACAACGACAGCGGCAACATCTCACGCGGTACGAAACCGGTGCCCTGCCACACGGGCTCAAGACCGCCGCGCGACACGCCGAGAATGGCGACTTCGGGCGCGTTCACGATCGGCGTGAACGACGTGCCACCAATGCCGCCAAGGTTGCTGATGCTGAAGACGCCGCCCGACATGTCGTCGAGCGAGAGCTTCTTGTCGCGTGCCTTGCCAGACACCACGCCGAGTTCAACCGCAATCTCGGTGATCGTCTTCGTGTTCACGTCTCGAATCACCGGCACGAGCAGGCCATTCGGCGTGTCGACGGCGATGCCGACATGTCGGTACTGCTTGTAGATGAGCGACTGATTCGCCATGTCGACCGACGAGGCGAACTGTGGGTACTTGTCGAGGGCGAGGCCCACGATCTTGATGAGGATCGCGGTCACCGTCAACTTGCCACCGGCGGCTTCCACTTTCTTGCCGAAGGCCTTGCGGAAACTCTCGATCGACGTCACGTCCGCCTTGTCGTTCTGCGTGACGTGCGGAATGGAGGCCCACGCCGCGCTGAGGTGCTCCGCGGTCTTGCGGCGGATGTTCGACATCGGCTTGGTCTCGATGGCCCCCCACTTGGTGAAGTCGGGAAGCGGAACGCCTGCGAGCCGCGCGCCACCGGACGAGGAAGCGCCGCCGTTGAGGAGCGCACCGCGCACGAACTGCTTCACGTCCTCGTTGCCGATGCGGCCACCGGGGCCCGTGCCGTCAACCTGTGTGATATCCACACCGAGTTCGCGCGCGTAGCGACGCACAGACGGCGCGGCAGGTACGGGCACCGCGAGTGCGAGCTCACTCGAGCCCACGGTGGTTTTCGGTGCGCCCGGCACCGGCGTTGGCCGCGGAACCGACGCAATGTCGACGACCTTGGCCGCCGCTGGTGGCGGCGCTGGTGCTGCCGCCGGCGCAGCGGCCTCGATGGGGGCGGGCACTGCCGCGGCCGGAGCTGGAGCCGCCGCGGGTGCAGCAGCTGACCCGTCCACTGTGAAGACGACCTGGCCCGCTTTGACCTTGTCGCCAGCCTTCACGGTCAGCGTCAACACTTTGCCCGCCACCGTCGATGGCACTTCCACGGTCGCCTTGTCAGTCTCGAGTTCGAGCACTGACTGATCGACGGCGACCATGTCGCCGACGCTGACCATCACACGGGCGACGTCGGCTTTGTCAACGCCATCACCCAGATTCGGAATCGTAAAGTCCATATTAGGAAACCGCCGGATTGGGTTTGTCGGGATTGATCCCGAGGTCCTTGATCGCTTGCTGCACGACCTTCGCGTCGATTTGTCCGTCGCGCATCAGCGCCGACAGTGTCGCGATGGTCACGTAGCGTGCGTCCACTTCGAAGAAGTTGCGTAGCGCGCCACGATCTTCACTGCGGCCGAAGCCATCGGTGCCGAGCGTCGTGATCGGCTTCCCGATCCACTGCGCCAGCATTCCAGGCTGGCTCTTCAGATAGTCGGATGCCGCGATGATCGGGCCATCCGTCTTCGAGAGGCACTCGGTGACATACGGCACCTTGGCGGTGTCGCCCGGGTGCAGCATGTTCCAGCGCGTCACCGCGTTGGCGTCACGATAGAGCTCGTTGTAACTCGTCGCGCTCCATACATCAGCCGCCACACCGTAGCCGGCCAACATCTCTTGCGCCTTGAGCACTTCGTTCAGGATCGTGCCGCTGCCGAGCAACTGCGCGCGCAGCTTGGATTTCTTTCCGGCCGCCGGTTTGAACTGGTAGAGCCCCTTCAAAATGCCCGCTTCGACATCGGCGCCCTTCGGCATCGCCGGCATCGCGTACTGCTCGTTCATCACGGTGATGTAGTAGAAGATCGACTCACCGTCGATGTACATCCGCTTGATGCCCTCTTTGATGATCGTCGCCAATTCGAAGGCAAACGCCGGATCATACGAAAGACAGTTGGGCACCGGAAGCGACAGCACATGGCTGTGACCATCTTGATGCTGCAGGCCTTCACCCGCCAGCGTCGTGCGACCGGCGGTGCCGCCGAGCAGGAATCCGCGGCAGCGTGCGTCGGCGGCTGACCAGATGAAGTCGCCGATGCGCTGGAACCCGAACATCGAGTAGTAGATGAAGAACGGAATCGTGTTGACCGACTGATTCGCGTACGCCGCACCCGCGGCAATCCACGACGCAATCGATCCAGCTTCCGTGATGCCCTCTTCGAGGATCTGACCGTTCTTGGCTTCCTTGTAATAGAGAAGCGTGGCCATGTCGACAGGCTCGTACACCTGACCAATGCTCGAGTAGATACCGACTTCGCGGAAGAGACCTTCCATGCCGAAGGTGCGCGCTTCGTCCGGCACGATCGGCACCACGAGGTGACCGAGTTCCTTGTTGCGCAGCAACTTGCCGAGCATTTTCACGAACACCATCGTGGTCGAGGCTTTCTTGTCCTCGGTCCCCGATTTGAATTCTTCAAACGCGGCCGCGAGTGATGCCGTCACCGTCGGCTCAATCGCCGGCGCGTTGAGCACGCGACGCGGCACAAAGCCGCCGAGCGCTTGACGTCGTGCCTTCATGTACTGCAGTTCGGGGCTGTTCTGATCCGGACGATAGACCGGCGCCTCTTCCACCGTCTCGTCCGGAATCGGCACGCCGAAGCGGTCGCGGAATTCCTTCAGCTCACTGCCCTTCAGCTTCTTCTGCTGATGCGTGATGTTCTTGCCCTGCGTCGACTCGCCGAGGCCATAGCCCTTGATCGTGCGCGCGAGAATGACCGTCGGCTGGCCCTTGTGCTGCGTGGCCGCACGATACGCGTTGAACACTTTCACCGGATCGTGTCCGCCGACGCGCAACTGCTTCAGCTCATCGTCAGACAGATGCCGCACCATGTCGAGCAGGCGCGGATCTGTGCCCCAGAAATGCTTGCGGAGGTACGCGCCGTCTTCGACGACATAGCGCTGGTACTCACCGTCAACGACCTCGCTCATGCGCTTGGCCAGGATGCCGTCGGTGTCCTTCGCGAGAATCTCGTCCCAGTCGGAGCCCCAGAGGACCTTGATCACGTTCCAGCCGGCGCCACGGAACACGGCTTCAAGCTCTGTGACGATCTGGTGGTTACCACGGACCGGGCCGTCGAGCCGCTGCAGGTTGCAGTTGATGACGAAGATGAGGTTGTCGAGTTTTTCGCGCGCCGCCAGCGAGATCGATCCGAGCGCTTCCGGCTCATCGGTTTCGCCGTCACCGAGGAACGCCCAGACCTTCTGGTCCGACACCGGCTTCATGCCGCGATTTTCGAGGTACCGCGCGAAGCGCGCCTGGTAGATCGCGCACAGGGGACCGAGGCCCATCGAGACGGTCGGGAATTCCCAGTAGTCGGGCATCAGCCACGGGTGCGGGTAGGAGGACAAGCCGCCTCCTGCCGCTTCTTCGTGCCGGAAGTTCGCGATCTGCTGTTCAGAAAACCGGCCTTCAAGAAAGCCGCGGGCGTAGATGCCGGGGGACGCGTGCCCCTGAAAGTAGATCAAGTCCGCGTCGTGGCCGGCGTCCTTGCCACGGAAGAAGTGGTTGAAACCGACCTCATATAAGGTGGCCGCCGACGCGTAGGTCGACATGTGGCCACCGATGCCGTCCGACTCGCGGTTGGCCTTCACGACCATGGCCGCCGCGTTCCAGCGGATCAGGCTCTTGATCCGGCGTTCCATTTCGCGATTGCCCGGGTAGGGCACCTGCTGATGGGGCGGGATGGTGTTGAGGTACGGGGTATTGGAGGTGAAGGGCTGTTTAACGCCCGCCTGGCTGGCGCGGAGTTTCAGCGCATCCAGAAGCCGAACGGTGCGGCTGTTGTCGCCACCGTGCAAAACGTAGTCGAAGGAGTCGATCCACTCGCGGGTTTCGATTGCTTCCAGGGCCGAGGCCTCATCAGGCGCCACATTCTTCATAAGTCCATGATCCTCTATGAGATTAAGTGATTTATTGTAAGGCATGCGCCTCCACTCTGTTGTCCTAACTGCTGTGGTCTTCGCCGGACTTTCGTCATGCACGGCCGCGCCGCCACCGCCAGCACCTGCCGCCAACGGGGCCGAGCAGGGCATCGACCCGCAACTCCAAGCCAAGATTCGCCAGTACGCCCCTGCCGAAATGACGGCAGATCTGACCGGCCTCCCCGAAAACGAGCGCCGGGCGCTCGCCAAGATCGTGGACGCTGCACAGTTGTTCGACGGTCTGTTTCTCGAACAGGCGTGGGCGGAGAACGCCTCAATGCTCGCGCGACTCGCGGCGGACCACTCACCACAGGGCCAGGCGCTGCTCCACTACTTCCTCATTAATAAAGGACCGTGGGATCGGATCGATCACCACACGCCATTTGTGACGGGCGCCCCGATCAAGCCGGAGATGGGCAACCACTACCCCGCTGACTCGACAAAGGCGGAGGTCGAGAAGTGGATCAACGCGCTCCCTGCCGACAAGAAGGCGGACGCGACCGGCTTCTTCTCTGTCATTCGCCGCGGCGCGGACGGCAAGTTCGTCAACATTCCGTACAACGTCGCCTACCAGAACACCCTCATCACCGTATCGGCCAAGCTCACGGAGGCCGCCGCGCTGACCACGCAACCGACCTTGAAGAAATTTCTCGACCTGCGCGCCGCGGCGCTCCTCTCCAACGACTACTTTGCGAGTGACATCGCGTGGATGGAACTCGACGCGTCCATCGAGCCCACCATCGGGCCGTACGAAACCTACGAAGACGAGTGGTTCGGCTACAAGGCCGGCTTCGAAGCGTTCATCACCGTCCGCGACGATGTGGAGACGAAGAAGCTGAGCACGCTCGGCGCAGAGTTGCAGGGCCTCGAAGACGCACTGCCCATCGATCCGAAATTCCGGAACCCGAAGCTCGGAGGCCTCGCGCCTCTGCGCGTCGTCAACTCCGTGTTCAGCTCAGGCGACGGCAACCGCGGCGTGCAGACCACGGCCTTCAACCTGCCGAACGACGATCGCGTGATCAAGGAGAAGGGCTCGAAGCGCGTGATGCTGAAGAACGTGCAGGAAGCCAAGTTCAAGCACGTGCTCGTGCCGATTTCCAAGATTGCGCTCGTGGCCGCCGACGCCGCGAAGGTGTCGTTCGAGGCGTTCTTCACGCACACGGTCATGCACGAACTCATGCACGGCCTCGGGCCGCATCAGGTCGCCGGATCGGGCAAGGCGGTTCGCCTCGCGCTGACGGACACCTACGCAGCGATCGAAGAAGCCAAGGCCGACATCTCCGGCCTCTGGGCGCTGCAGCAACTCGCGAGCAAGGGCGTTGTGTCGAAGGACGTCGCGAACACCATGTACACGACGTTCCTCGCTTCAGCCTTCCGATCGATTCGTTTCGGCGTCACCGAAGCGCACGGCAAGGGCGTCGCCCTGCAGGTGAATGACCTCCTCGACCGCGGCGCATTCATCGTGAACAGTGACGGCACGTTCGCGGTCGTCGATGCCAAGATCCGCGAGGCCGTTGCCGGCCTCACGCACGATCTGATGACGATTGAGGCCGAAGGCAACTACGACAAAGCAAAAGGGCTGCTCGCCACGGCCATGACGCTGCGCCCCGACGTGCAGCGCGTCCTCGACAAGCTTAAGGACGTGCCCGTCGACATCGAGCCGAAATTCAAGCCGATCAAATAGCGTCGAGAAATAGGATCGGGAGTTATTTCGAAATAACTCCCGATCCTATTTTTTCGATCCTATTTTTCTTGGCAAGCTTCTTGAACATAGACAGGCATGCCGAGACGACAGATGGTGGGAACGGGAGGGCTTGTCTTCCACGTAATGAACCGCGGAGCGCGACGACTGGAGCTGTTTCAACATGACGGCGAGTATCGCGTTTTCTTGCAAGCGTTCGCTGAGGCGCACGATCGATTTCCAGTGGAGGTGTTCGCATACTGCCTCATGCCCAATCATTTCCACTTCATTCTTCGGCCCTCTGAGGATGGTCAACTTGCTGAATTCATGAGACTTGGCACTGTCAGTCACAGTGTGCGCTGGCATTGGCAGCGGGGATCACAAGGCGGCGGCTGCGTCTATCAGGGCCGATATCGTTCCTTCCCGATTCAAACAAATCAGTACTTTCTGAACGCCTGCAGCTACGTCGAGGGCAACGCCCTGCGCTCGTCGCTCGTAGATCGGGCCGAAGATTGGGAGTGGTCAAGCCTCGCGGCGCGTCGCAGAAATTGCCACCCAATCCCTTTACAAGAGTGGCCGATTTTGCGACCGGACAATTGGGTCGGGCTGGTCAACCAGCGGCATTCTGACGACCAGGCGGGGGTGCTGCGGCGGTCCATGATGCGCAGTCTGCCGTTTGGCGATGGCGTGTGGAGCCAATCGGTCGCAGGAATTCTCGGCCTCCCGAGCGGACGATCGGCCGGCCGACCCAGAAAGACGAAAATAGGATCGGGAGTTATTTCGAAATAACTCCCGATCCTATTTAGTTCTATTTAGTTCTATTTGCTACTTCTTGATCGTCGCCCCGGTCAGTTGCGCGATCGCAGCGAGCGTCGTCTGCGCGGCGTTGAGCCCCAGACGGAAGTCTTTGTCCGTGAACGTCGCCCACACGTCGAGCGGTGTGTGCCAGGTCGGGTTCCAACCAGAACCCGTCTGCGCGCCGCGCTCATTCTCACGAAGGCTGATCGCCGGCACTATGTCCATGAACGGGTCGGAATCGGTGTTGGTCATGTGCGGGCCCACGTTGACCGGATAGTCCGTGGCGTACTTCTCGCCAGCGTACTTGAACACAAACGCCAGCTTCATCGCTTCATCGGCCATCTTCGCACGCGACTGGAACTCGACGTTCACGTCCGCCTCAGGCCGCTGATCCTTCGGCGCCTTGAACATGGCGCGGCCGCGGCCATCGACCTGCGGCTTGCCGTCGGGGCCCATCACCGGCTGCGGCATGCCGTGATCCCACATCATCATGTCGTGCTGAATCATCGCGATCCACTTGGGCTCCGGATATTTGCCTGAGCCTTTCGGCTCCTCGATGCCCTGTAATTTTTCCCGCTGCGCCACATACGCGCGGGCGCCGTTCAGACCGCCCTCTTCGCCGTTCCACAGCGCGAAGCGAATCGACCGCTCCGTCTGCACTTTCGGATCCGCGAAAATGCGTGCAAGTTCCATCACGAGCGCCGTGCCCGAGCCATCGTCATTGACCGCCTCGTTGTAGCCGTGACCGTCCATGTGCGCGCCGACGATATACATCTCGTTTGGATACTTCGTGCCGATCTTGGTGACGTAGACGTCGTGCACCGGCTTGTTGATGAAGGGACCCGAATCGAGTGCGCGGATGCGTTCGTCGGGCTGCAACATGGGGTCACAGTTCACGCTCGTCCCCGTGGTGTTGCCAACCGAGCGGCTGCCGCCCGGACCGGTCGCGAAACCTCGTCCGGCGTTCGCGTTGCCGCGGCCTGCGCCACCGCCCGCGGCCCCCGCGCCTCCTGCTCGCGGAGCTGGAGCGACGACCACCGAGGCCGGCACGCTCGGACCGCACTCACGCGTGGGCACCGGCGGGTCGTACTCGATCCGCGCAGCGTTCGTGTAGCCGTAGCTCTCGAGCTGCTTCTGAATCCAATCGACGGCGTCCCGGTTGCGCTGCGTGCCCTGACGACGATCACCAAACTGGGTCAGGCCTTTGAGCGTGGTTTTGTACTTGTCCAAGGTCAGCTGATCGACCATCGCCTTGACGGGATCGCCCGGCGTGAAATTGTCCTGGGCCGCCGCCGGCGCGGCCGGCGTCTGCGCCGCACCCTGCGCCAATACGGTGACCACCGAGACCACACCTATCAATCCCAACAACACCAACAGGTTCTTCGCGCGCATCACGATCCTCCGAAGTCGCAAGTATAGAGCGTCTACGTACGACCCACGACCTTGATCGCCACGTCCGGCCGGTCGCTAATGATGCCCGTCACGCCCCAGCTGAGGAGTCGTCGCATGTCGTCGGGCTCGTTGACCACCCACACCTGCACCGGTAGACCGGCGTTCCGTGCGAGCCGAACAAACCGTGGCGAGACGATGCGGAGCCACGGGCGTCGTTCGGGCACTTGAAACAGTTGGTACGCCGGTCGGCCAGGGCCGATCCAGAGGTGCGACTTGATCAACGCCCACACGCCCTCGGACGAGGCCGCGCTCGTGAGGCACTCGGGGGCGTGCTCGCGTACGGCGCCGAGCGTCACGTCACTGAATGATCCGAACAGCACGCGCTCCACCGCATCCCACCGGCGCACCACGTCAATCGCGCGTCGTGCCAGTTCCGTGGATGCGCCCTTCAGTTCGACCATGAACCGCATGTTGCGATGCCGCCTGAGCACCGACTCCAGAGACGGGACGCCAATGTCCTGGCTCCGAAACGGACGCGCGCCGGAGTCCTCGAAGGCCCACCCGGCGTCCAAACGACTGAGCGCGTCTGCAGTGTTGTCCGCCACTGCGCCGCGTCCGTTGGTGGTGCGCTCGAGCGTCGCGTCGTGGATGACGACCGGCTGACCGTCCTTCGACAGATGGACGTCCAGTTCGATCGCATCGACGCCCAGCGCCACCGCGTCGTCAAACGCGGTCATCGTGTTCTCGGGACGTCGACGCGCGCCACCGCGATGCGCGATGACGAATCGGCGGTCGAGGTCGAGAAATTCTTTCATCCTGAATCTGTTCTACCATCCTTCTTATGCCACAACTACACACGCTCGGTGAGCTCGTCGCATCACCGGCCTGGCGCGTTCGGCGCTCGGTGAAAGACGAAATGCGCGCCAACCTGATTGCGCGTCTGGGCTCCGGCGCACCGCTTTTCCCCGGCATCGTCGGCTACGACGACACCGTCGTGCCGCAGGTCGTGAACGCAATTCTGTCGAAACACAATTTCATCCTCCTCGGCTTGCGGGGCCAGGCGAAGACCCGCATGCTGCGTGCGCTCACGTCACTGCTCGACACGGAGATCCCGGTCATGCCGGGTTGCGAAATCCACGACGACCCGCGCGCGCCGATCTGCGCCGCATGTCGCGCACGCATCGTGACGGAAGGCAAGGACACGCCGATCGCGTGGTTGGCCCGTGATCGCCGCTACGTCGAGAAGCTCGCGACGCCAGATGTCACCATCGCCGACATGATCGGCGACCTCGACCCGATCAAGGCCGCGCGCGCTGGCCTTGAGCTTGGCGACGAGTTGACGATGCACTACGGCCTGATTCCGCGCGCGAACCGCGGCATCTTCGCGATCAACGAACTGCCTGATCTCGCCGGCAAAGTGCAGGTCGGCCTCTTCAACATCCTGCAGGAGGGCGACGTCCAAATTAAGGGCTACCCCGTGCGCCTCCCACTCGACATCATGCTGGTCTTCAGCGCGAATCCGGAGGACTACACGGCGCGCGGCAAGATCATCACGCCGCTGAAGGACCGTATCGGCTCGGAGATCCGCACGCACTATCCGGCCTCGCGACGCGACGGCATGGACATCACCGAGCAGGAAGCGCTGATCGCGCGCGCGGACAGCGCGCTCACCGTGGACGTCCCGCTCTTCGTGCGCGAAGTCGTGGAGGAAGTGGCGTTCCAGGCCCGTGGCGATCAGCGCGTCGACAAACGATCTGGCGTGAGCCAGCGCCTGCCGATCACGTGCCTCGAAAACACCGTATCGAACGCCGAGCGGCGTGCGTTGAAGTGCGGCGAAGCATCGATCGTGCCGCGCGTCACTGACATCTACGCGGCCCTGCCCTCTCTCACCGGCAAGATCGAGCTCGAATACGAAGGCGAGCTGCGCGGCGCGGAAACCGTCGCGCGCGACCTCGTGCGCGTCGCGATCGCGACCGTGTTCGACGGCCACGCGGCCGTGGCCGACCTCAAACCCGTTATCGAGTGGTTCGAAGACGGCGGCACGCTGCAGTTGGCCGACGATGCGCCCGCGGAGGAAGTGCTCGAGCAGGTCAAGGCGGTGAACGGCCTCGAACGTGCGTTGGGCATGATGGGGCTGGCTCCCAAGAAGGACGCGCCGTATCGTGCCTCCGCGCTCGACTTCGTCCTCGAGGGCCTGGCGTCGCTGAAGAAGATCAGCCGCACCGACGAAGGCCGCTTCCAGGCGCCGGCGACCGAACGCAAGCCGCGCAATCCCGATCGCGAACGCGCCCTCGAGCAGTTGATGGACGACGAAGGTGTGCCGACCGGCGGCAAAAAGAAGAAGTATTACAACTAACGTGAAATACAAATACACGAAATACACGCCGAGCCTGCTCGACGATCTGGATTTCGATTCACTCGTCTCGAAGCTCTCTGACTTCTTTCTGTCGAGCGGCTTCGGCAACCCGTACGATCCGATGAACGAAGACGATCGGACGATGCAGGCCTTGCACGATGCGATCCTCGATGCGCTGCTGAACGGCGGCGCGATGTCGGACGACATGCTGAATCGCCTGATGGCGCAGCAGGCGGACGGCAAGAACGAGGAAGTGCGCGATGCCATCGAGGATCTGATTCAGCAGATCATCGAACGGTTGAGCGAGCAGGGCCTGGTCAGCATGGCCGGACAGCCCGGCAAACAGCAGGCGCAGGGGCCCGGCGGTACGGGTCCCCTTGATCCAAATGCGCGGTTCGAAGTCACCGACAAGGCGCTCGATTTTCTTGGCTACCGCGCGCTCCGCGACTTGTTGGGCGCCATGGGCCGCAGCGCGGCCGGCCGCCACGACACGCGGGATCTGGCCACCGGTGTGGACGCGGGCGGCCCGCCGAGACCGTATGAGTTCGGCGACACGATGAATCTTGATGCGGCCGCGACCGTGCTCAACGCGGTCAAGCGCGGCGCGTTCACCACCGGCGGGTCCAGCGGCATCGACATCGGCTACGAAGACCTGATGATCACGCAGGGCGAATATCAGAGTTCGTGCGCGACGGTGATCATGCTCGACTGCAGCCACAGCATGGTGCTGTACGGCGAAGACCGCTTCACGCCGGCCAAACGCGTGGCGCTCGCGCTGTCGAACATGATTCAGCATCAGTTCCCCGGTGACGTCATCCGCTGCGTGCTGTTTCACGACTCGGCCGAAGAAGTGCCGCTGAAGCAACTCGGCCGCGTCAAGGTGGGACCGTACTACACGAACACGCGTGAAGGGCTCAAGCTCGCGCGCCGCATTCTCGAGCGCCAGAAGAAAGACATGCGGCAGATCATCATGATCACCGACGGCAAACCGTCGGCGGTCACGCTGCCCGACGGGCGCATCTACCGCAACCCGGCGGGACTCGACCCGTACGTGCTGCGCGAGACCTTCGCGGAAGTTGCCGCATGCCGCCGCGCCGGCATCATGATCAACACGTTCATGCTCGCGCGCGACTACGACCTCGTGGCCTTCGTGCGACGTGTCGCGAACATCTGCCGAGGCAAGGCATACTTCACAACGCCCCAGACGCTCGGGCAGTACGTGCTTGCCGACTACCTGACCAACAAGACCCGCACGGTACACTAGCGTCGCGATGCTCCCGGCCACGCTCTCGATCTTCCCGCTCCCGAATGTCGTCCTGTTCCCGGACGTGTTTCTGCCTCTGCACATCTACGAGCCGCGTTACCGAGACATGACCCGCGCCGCGCTCGACAGTGACCGGCTCATCGGCATGGTGCTTATCAAGTCCTCGGAGACGGGATCCGCAGGGGCCTCTGGCGCTGGGGCCGCGCTCGGCGCCGCGGGCGAACTCGAGCCAAGCGATCTGGTCGCGCTCGACACCCCGGCGATCTACACCATCGGGTGTGCCGGCGTGATTTCGCACGTGGAAGAGGTGGAGGACGGCCGCTACAACATCATCTTGCGCGGCCTGCAGAAGTTTCGCATCACGGGCGAAGATCCCGATCCGACTCGACGCTATCGCGTCGCACACGTCGACCCCATCTCCGACGCGCCCTCCGACAAGAATGCGCTGCGCGCGGAGCGCAGCCGGCTTGAATCCCTGCTGGCCAACTCCGGCACCGAGAACTTCGCCTTCAAACTGCCGCCGACCATGCCCGACGTGGAGTTTGTGCACGCGCTGTCGCAGTACTTCGGCTTTGAGGCAATCGAGAAACAAGCACTGCTCGAACTGTCAGACCCGGTCGCACGCTGCCGCGCGATGATCGAACTCGTCGAGATGCAACTCCTGATGGGCTCGCAGGGCTGGCAAGGCGCCGCCCACTAGCTCGATGAATTGGACCGTTCGGCGATGGCTCTGATGGCCACGGCGCCGTGGAAGCGGCCGTTCTCGATGAAGATCTTGCCGCTCTGCTTGCCTGCCACGGCCGCGCCAATGACAAAGAGGCTCGGCACGGTCGTTTCGAAGTTGACCGGGTTCAGCACGGGCGCGCCTTCAGACTCCTCGATCGCCGCGCCGACCGATTTCAGCAGCGACGTGTCGGAGCGATAACCCGTCAGGAGATACACAAAGTCTGCTGGCAGTGACTCGCGGCCCGCAGGTCCGTCTGTCACGACGTCGGTGGGCGTGATCTCGACGAGACGCGTGTTGAACCGCGCCGCGACGGAGCCTTCCGTGATGCGGTTCTCGATGTCGGGTTTGACCCAGTACTTGATCGAGTCGCCGAGTTCCGCGTGGCGGTGCACGAGCGTCACCGACGCGGCGCCGTTGCGATAGAGGTCGAGCGCCGCCTCAGCGGCCGAGTTTTTGCCGCCGACGATCACGACCCGACGTCGATAGTGCGCATGCGGTTCGCGGTAAAAGTGCGACACGTGCGCCAGGTCTTCGCCGGGGATACCCAGACGATTCGGGAAGTCGTATGCCCCGCTCGCCACCACCACGGCGCGGGCCGTCCGCGTCACGGCGGCGCCATTGAGCGGCTGTGAGCCCACATGAAAGATGCCATCGGCTCCGCGCACTAATGACGTCGCGGGCTCATCGAACTGAATCGGAATCGCGCGGGTATCGACGACGCGTCGGTAGTACTTCAGCGCTTCCTGACGGGTCGGCTTCTCGTGCGGGCTGACAAACGGCAGACCGCCCATCTCCATGAGATCCGGCGTCGTGAAGAAGATCATGTCGGTCGGATAGTGCAGCAGCGAATTGACCAGCGCCGCCTTCTCGAGCACGACGAAGCTCAGCCCATGATCCTGCGCGGCGATCGCGGCCGCAATGCCAACGGGGCCGGCACCGATGATGATGACGTCTACAGTCACTGCCTGCTCACCGTCGCTGGCGTGTAGTCAATCCGCATGTTGCTCGCAATCGCAATCGGCCGGCCCATGGTCGCGTATTCCGCACGGCCGTCCTTACTGGTCAATTCCACGCGCACGCCCACAATGCTGATCGACGTGACGGCGGCAGGTATCACGATCTTCACGGCCGCCGGGCGGCCCGGTGCCACCGTCTTGCTGCCGCCCGTACCCGCACTCGCGATACGGTCGAAGAGGTCGACTTCCGTGCGCAGTTCACCGAGCACGGCCGCGCGCTCGATCACCGCGCCGCTGTTGCCATTCAGCACGGCGACCAGCGCCGAGGCGCGCGCAAACGTCAACGCGCCGCCGGTGACCGCAAACCGATTGTGCAGATCAAACATGAGCGTCGACGCACCGGCGTGCGGCGGCACCCGCATGGAAATACCTGACGCCGCGTCCGTGCCAATCACTACATCACAGAATTGGCGTTTACTCTTCGCGCCCAGTCCGAGATCGACAGGGCACGTGACGTCGCGCACGGTCTTCACGGCCGTCGGTTTGGCGGCGGCCCCCTTCGCCGGCGGCGCCGTCGGCTTCTTCCGTTGTTGATCATCCGCGCCTGCCGCGAGACCGAGCGGCACCAGACAGGCAAGCCCCACCACCATCAACGCGCGTCGCATCTTGTGTGAGTATACCAACCCATGTCCTCCCGCTTGCCTCGCCGAAGAGACGCCCACGCGCGTTCTTTGAGGACTGGGACACGCCGTTGAAGTGGCGGGCGGTGCTGCACGCGCGATTGCAACCGGTCGTCAGCGGCCGATGAGCTTGAGGAATTCCTGCCGCGTGCGCGCATCTTCGTGGAACGAGCCACGCATGGCACTCGTGACCGTCACGGTGTTCTGCTTCTGCACGCCGCGCATCGCTTTACACAGGTGTGTGGCTTCCATCACGACCGCAACGCCGAGCGGCTTGATCTTTTCGCACAGGCACTCGGCGATTTGCGACGTCAACCGTTCCTGCACTTGCAGCCGCCGCGAAAAGACATCCACCAGCCGCGGAATCTTGCTGAGACCGATCACCCGGCCATCCGGCACATAGGCCACGTGCGCCTTGCCGAAAAACGGCAGCATGTGATGCTCACACATGCTGTAGAAGTCGATGTCTCGAACAATCACCATCTCGTTGTAGTCGACCGTAAACAACGCATTGTTGATAATGCCGTCAACATCCGTCGCGTAACCGCTGGTCAGAAATCGCAGCGACTTCTCGACGCGCTTGGGTGTATCGACCAATCCCTCACGCGTGGGATCCTCGCCGAGCTCGGCGAGCAGGCGTCGAATGATCTCTTCCATAGGGGAATTGTACTGCACGGTCGGTGAGACGCCTTCAGATGGCACATCGTCCCTGGGAGGGGACGCCGCATCGTCAGATACATGGCATGCCCTTTGCCAATTGCGTCAGGATGATCCGTCGACTGTCCTCATTCGTGCTCGCTCTCGTCGTGCTGCCTGCCCTGTTCGCTTCGATCGGCTGCGGATCGACGACGTCGTCGCCAACATCGCCGACCACGGTCAGCAACAGCTACGCACTACTCGGCAAAGTACCCGCCGCCGTGAGCGGTGTGCCGCAAAGCTTCGCGCACATCTTCCTCCTGCCCGCTGGGGCGACCATGTCGCTCACATTAACCTCCGCCACCGAGGTCATGCTCGATGGCTCGGTCGTCTCGACCGTCCCGCTCGGCGTCGGCCTCGGCACGGTCACCAACGGAGTCTGCACCGTGCTCCCCGGCGCCTTCGTCAACACGGCATCCGCGACGAGCCCGCAAATGGCGTGGCCGATGCCGGCCGGTACCGACTGCGTGCTGGTCTCTGACGTGACGGTGCAGGAAGGCGCCGTGTCGTACGCGATCACGCTGACGTACTAACAAAAGCCATCAACATGGGGGTCATTGAGGGCCTCCCCATGTTTAAGGTTTTTGGATCTTCGCAGCGATCCAGTCGCCCACTAGCGAGGTGCCGAGTTTGCCGCCAATGTCGCCGGTGGTCATGTCGGCGTGGACGGCAGCTTCGACGGCGGCTTCGACGCGGGCGGCTTCATCTGTGGCGCCGAGGGTTTCGAGCATGAGCGCGGCGGAGAGAATCGCGCCCATCGGATTCGCGACGTTCTTGCCAGCGAGTGGCGGCGCCGAGCCGTGCACGGGTTCGAAGAGTGACGTCTTGCCTGGGTGAATGTTGCCCGATGCGGCCATGCCGAGGCCGCCCTGCAACGCGCCGCCGATGTCGGTGACGATGTCGCCGAAGAGGTTGTTGGTGACGACGACTTCGAACTGACCGGGGTCTTTCACGAGGAACATCGCGAGCGCGTCGATGTACAAGTGGGACGCCGTAATGCCGGGATACTCACTCGCCACCGTCTTGAACACACGCTGCCAGAGCGCGTGGCCTTGCTGCATGGCGTTGCTCTTGTCGGCCATGCAC
Organism: Acidobacteriota bacterium; assembly: GCA_947467605.1. GTDB lineage: Bacteria > Acidobacteriota > Vicinamibacteria > Vicinamibacterales > SCN-69-37 > SCUN01. Next base: position 57,078 of record CANIII010000009.1, on the reverse strand, counting down.
ACTTTCTTCAGTCCGTGCGCGGCTGCGTATTCAAACGCGTGCCGAATGATTCGATTGACGCCCTTAAAAGTGTTGATCTCTTCCTGTATCGCGATCTCATCGTCTGTGCCGGCTTTGAATCGGCCGCCGACGCTGACGTAGACGCCCTCGGTGTTCTCGCGAAACACGACGAAGTTGACGTCCTTGCGTCCGCGATCCTTCAACGGACAGAGCCGGTCGTCGATGAGACGCACCGGGCGGTAGTTCACATAGAGATCAAGCTCGAAACGCGCGCCGAGCAGGATGTCGCGCGCGTGACGATTGTCGGGCACGCGGGGGTCGCCGAGCGCACCGAGCAGCACCGCGTCGAACTCATCGCGCAGCATCGCGTAGCCATTCGGCGGCAGCGTGATGCCCGTCGCCAGGAAGTAGTCCGCGCTCCACGGCAGCGGCTCAAGATCAATCGAGCGCCCGGTGACCTGCGTCACCGCCGTGAGGACTTTGACCGCTTCCGCCGTGACTTCCTTACCGATGCCGTCTCCGGCAATGACTGCGATGCGCACAGACTTAATACTAACCGCGCTCAGTCCCGTTCCACCGCCATCGCCATGCCCATGCCACCGCTCACACACATCGTGGCGATGCCGCGCTTTACGCCGCGGCGTTCCATCTCGTAGAGCAGCGTGACGAGGATGCGCGTGCCCGTGCAGCCGATCGGATGCCCCAGCGCGATCGCGCCGCCATTCACGTTCAGCTTCTCTTCCGGGATCGGCATCTCGCGCAACACGGCGAGCACCTGTGGCGCGAACGCTTCGTTCAGCTCGATCAGGTCGATGTCGTTCATCGTCAGGCCCGTGTTCTTGAAGAGTCTTTGCAGCGCCGGGACGGGGCCGATGCCCATGCGGCGCGGATCAACGCCGGCGGTCGCCCATCCGAGGATGCGCGCCATTGGCTTCAGGCCGCGGCGCACGGCTTCGGCACCGCTGGCGACGATGACGGCGGCGCCGCCGTCGGTGATGCCGGAGGAGGTGCCGGCCGTGATGATGCCCTGGTGTCCATCTACCGGCGCGAAGACCAACGGCAGCTTGCGGATACCTTCAATTGTCGATCCGGCGCGGGGGTGTTCGTCGATTTCGAGTTCGACCGGCCGGCCCTTGGCGTCTTTCCCCGGTGCCGGTGTGATCTCGGCCTTCAGACGTCCCGCGGTGATCGCCGCCTCAGCCTTCAGTTGGCTCGTGAGCGCGAAGGCGTCCGACTCTTCGCGCGTGATGCCGTACTCGCGCGCCAACACTTCCGCCGTCTGCCCCATCAGCATGTTGGACAGCGGGCAGAAGAACCCGTCTCGTGACATGGCGTCAACGAGCGTGAAGTTGCCCATCTTGTGGCCCCAGCGCGCGTCTTCGCTGTCGATGAAATACGGCATGCGGCTCATCGACTCGATGCCGCCGGCCAGCGCGATCGACGACTGGCCCAATTGCACGGCCTGCGCCGCCAGGGCCACGGTCGCGAGACCCGAGGCGCAAGCCTGGTTGATGGTCTGGGCCGGGGCGGTGACCGGAATTCCGGCACGTCGCGCGACCTGACGGCCAGGATTGGGCCCGGAGCCCGCTTGGCGCCCTTGCCCAATAAAGATTTCTTCTATGTCGTCTGGGGGCACGCCGGCCCGCGCCATGGCCGCGATGGCCGCCCGGGCGCCCAGTTCCGCCGGGTGGGTGTCCTTCAGCGTGCCGCCATAGCGGCCGATTGGCGTACGAGCGGCACCAAGAATGACGACATCAGTGGATTTGGACGAAAGCATCCAATGGATCATACCGAAGGTGATCGACGCAGAATCCTTGCTACTGGCCCCTAGCCCCTCCTAAAATCTGATTAACCCGTGATTTGGTCATTCGTCCCGAATAGGGCGCGTGCCGTCACGATTTGGAGGAGGAACAATGCGTAAGTTTGTACTCGGTTTGCTGGCGATGGCCCTGCTTGTTGCAGTGCCGGCGGCAGCGCAGGAACAGCGTGGCTCGATTCAGGGTGTCGTGAAGGACAGCTCTGGAGCTGTGCTTCCTGGCGTGACCGTGGAAGCCAAGAGCCCGTCGCTCGTTGGCGTCCAGGTAGCAGTGTCTGATAGCAACGGCGTGTACCGGTTCCCGGCGCTCGCTCCCGGAACATATACCGTGTCGGCCGCCCTGCAGGGCTTCGGCGCGAGCAAGCTCGACAACGTCGTTCTGAGCGTTGGCGCGACGCTGAAGATCGATCTGACGATGGCCGTCGCTGGAGTGGCGGTCTCGGAGACGGTCAAAGGCGAGCCGCCACTGATTGACGTCAAGGCGAACGCGGCCACGTCCACGGTCAGCTCGGACATCATCGACCTCATCCCGAAGGGCCGCAATTTCACCAGCGTCCTGACGCAGGTGCCCGGCACGAACAACGAAGCGCGCGGCGGCGGCATCATGATCGACGGCGCCTCGGCCTCGGAAAACCGCTATGTGGTGGACGGTCTCGACACGACGAGCGCCCGCACGGGTCTCTCGGCGAAAGACGTCATCACCGACTTCATCTCGAGCATTCAGGTCAAGCAGTCGGGCTACAACGCGGAATATCGCGCGGCGACCGGCGGCGTGATCTCGGCGGTGACCAAGTCCGGCAGCAACCTCTTCCACGGCGATGCGGGCGGCTACTTCACGTCGAACGCGTTCCTCGGCAAGATCCGTCAGTCGATCCGCGCCACGCCAGCCGATGCGTCGAAGGGCGAATACATCACGACGCCGCGCGACAAGGGCACCTACTCGGTGGACCCGGTGTTCGACTTCGGCGGTCCGGTGTTCAAGGATAAGGTCTGGTTTTTCGCGGGTGCCAACCCGTCATACAACCGGCAGGAACGCACGATCACGTGGGCGACGCCGGGCATCTACACGCCGACGCAGACGTTCAATGTCGATAAGCCGCACGATTTCTCGTACAACTACAACGTCACGGGCCAGATCTCGAGCGCCCTGCGTGGTCGTTTCACGGGCAGCAACGAGCGCGTGCGCGGCGGCTTGGGCCTGCCGAACATTCAGCCCGACGGCACCAGCACCTCCACCGCGTCGTCATTCAACCCGCGGCCGACGATTCGCACGGACAGCTTCACCGACTCCTACACAGGCGTGCTCGACTGGGTCGCCAACAACAAGGTGTATGTGAACGTCACGGGCGGCTACTTCAGCTACGGCAGCGGCAGCACCGGCGGCGACTACTACCACGGCATCCGTCACTCGTTCAGCCAGTCGAACGTCGGCTTGCTGGATGTGCCGGCCAGCCTGCAGCAGCTCAGCGGCTATGTCGACTTCCCCGCCAGCACCTTCTCGCTGAAGGATAACTACAACCGCCTGCAGCTCAACTCCGACGTCACGTGGTTCGCGCGTTGGAAGGGTGATCACGCGATCAAGTTTGGTGGCCTTTACGAGCGCATCGGCAACGACGTCGATACCGGCGCGCAGTTCCCGACCGTGGCGCTCAGCTGGGGTTCGACCTACAGCAACCTCTCGGGCGGCACCAACAAGGGCAAGTACGGCTACTACACCGTGTCGCGCACCTACACGCAGGGCAGCATCCACGAAGTGAGCCTCGGCCTCTTCGCACAGGACGCGTGGACGGTCAGCAACAAGCTGACGCTCAACTTCGGCGTCCGCGCCGAACACGAGAACGTGCCGTCGTACCAGGAACAGAACCCGGGCGTCACGTTCGGCTGGGGCACGAAGATCGCGCCGCGCTTCGGCTTCGCGTATGACGTGAAGGGCGACTCGCGCTGGAAGACCTACGGTTCATTCGGCTACTTCTACGACACGTTCAAGCTCGAACTGCCGCGTGGCGCGTGGGGTGCCGATCACTGGATCGATTACATCTACACCCTCGACACCGCCAACTGGCAGTCGATCGACTGCTCGGGCGATCCGACCGCAACGCCGAAGTGCCCCGGCACATTCGTCGAGCAGAACGACCGTCGTCACGTGTCGAACGATCCGGCGAACAACCTGGTCGATCCAAACCTCAAGCCGACCAAGACGGGCGAATTCACGCTTGGCATGGATCACGAAGTGACGCGCGTCATGTCGTTCGGCGTGCGCTACGCGCACAAGTGGTTCGTGCGCACGATCGAAGACGTCGGCGTCACGGTGCCGGGCGTCGGCGAAGTGTTCTACATCGCGAACCCGGGCTACGGCTTCGGTGCGTATCCGCAGGGCACGGCGTTCCCGCGCACACCGGATCCGGTCCGCAAGTACGACGGCGTCGAGTTCAAGCTGACCAAGCGTCTGTCGAACAACTGGCAGGCGACCACGAGCTTCCTCGTCAGCCGCCTGTGGGGCACCTACCCGGGTCTGGCGAGCTCGGACGAGAACGCGCGCACGTCGCCCGGCGTCACCCGCATGTATGACGGCATCTACATGAGCTTCGACCAGAAGCTCAACGTCATCTACGGCCGCCTCCAGACGGATCGCCCGTACCAGTTCAAGTTCCAGGGTTCGTACATCACCAAGTGGGGTACGAGCGTGGGCGTGAACTTCAGCGCGGCCAGCGGCACACTGCAGACGTCGCAGGTCACCTACAACGGCGTCCCGGTGGACGTGTTCGGCCGTGGCGACCTCGGTCGCTCGCCGCTCTTCAGCCAGACGGACCTGCTGCTTTCACACGACCTCAAGCTGCCGCGCAACACGCGCCTCAGCCTCCAGGTCAACGTGAGCAATCTGTTCGATCAGGCGACGTGGACGTCGATCGGCACCGCGCCGTACCGTGACTCGCTCGTGATCCCCGGCGGTCAGTTGCCGGCGCCGGCGTTCTTCGGCAATGCAGCGGGTTTCGACACCGTCGCAATCATGGCGGCCGCCAACGCCGCCAGCGCGTCAACTGGCCGTAGGAGCCCGCTCTACAAGCTCCCGGCTGGCTTCCAGAACCCGCGCTCGATCCGCCTCTTCGCGAAGTTCACGTTCTAACGCGATAGAGAAATAGTCATTACACACAACGGCCGGCAGGGACTTCCCTGCTGGCCGTTTTTCTTGTACCGAGACCCGTCTCAACATTCTGGAGCGCCGGACCTTTAGGTCCGGCGCTCCAACCCCTGCGGTTAGGGCTTCAGCAGATAGTAGACGTCCGTGCGGAGCTTGGCGGGGTCAGGGTCCCAGTGTCCGTACACTTCCCACGATGGGCCGGCGCGCAGGCGGTCGTTGGCGCGGCACCAGTCATGAATGGCCGTCACCGCCTCGCCCAGCCGTCCGTAGTCACCAACGTGCGTCGTCACGGCCGCGACACCCTGCGGCGTCTCGAGCGGCTGCACGGCACCAACGGCGTCGAACGACGCTTTCACGCCCACGCAGAAATCGACGGTCAACTCGTCCGCAGTCGCGGATCGATAGATGAAGATATTCTGGCCGTCGAGTTGCACGGCGCCAGCCTTGGCCGCGGCATACACCTGATCCAAATGGCGGCCGAACTCCTGCCCCACCCGCCCACGGCGGACCTGCGCCCGCACGCCGGCGACCTGTCGGGCCGTGACATTCACTTCGCGGACTTCGTAGAACGTGTGTGGCACAGACGTGTCTCCCGTCGATTGGGCGAATGGTAACGCACAAAGAAAACGGCCGATGAGGTTGTCCTCATCGGCCGCTGATCTATCGAAAGACGGTCTTTACCGGAACTGCTTGTGCAGGTTCGCGATCCCCGATCCGGCCGCACCGCTGATGATCTCGACGATGTCGGACGGGAGGTTGAAGGAGAGGCCCACCGACTTGCCTGTGCCATTCATCTGGAGCGAGTTGATCACGGCGTCGAGCTTGTTGTCGTGGCCCATCTGGAGCCGCGCCAGTGCGAGACCGCCGTTGACGACCGCGCGAAGGTTCTCGGCCGCCTGATCATCACGCGCTTCCGCGCGGATCGAACCACTGACGCCTCCGTTCACATGCCCCGTCACCGCGAACCACTGGATCGCCGGCAACTGCGACTTCACCTGTTCCGGCAAGTTGGCGACCTTCTGCATGTCGTCCATCCGACCAACGGCCCAGGCATTAGCGTTCGGATCCACGCCGCCAATCATGCGCATCACATCGGCGTTCCCCGTCACGTTGCCGCCCGCGTGAGCGTCAATGGCGCGGTGCAGGGAGGCCGTCGCACCGATGGCTGCGAGGCCCGGCTCAAGAAATGCCACGCCGCCGTCGCCGTCCTTCGAGGTGATGACCTGCTTGCCCTTATAGTCGCTGACCGTCGCGCCGCGCTGCACGGCCGAGGCCTGAATCACAGGCGGATTGAAGACGCCGCGGACCAGCAGCACAAAGTTCTTGTCGGTGTTGTTGCCCGTTGCGGAGCCGATCGGCGATCCCGCGAATGCGGCGACCACCGAGACCACGTCGCGCTCGAGGTCGATCCCGGTCTCGTCGAAGAATTCGTTCCGGCCCTCGCCCGTCGGCATGACCTGGCGGAGTTTCTGGCGGAACTCAGAGTTCATGATGTCGCGGACGTTAGCGTAGGCCACGACCGTGGAGTCGGCCGGCACGTAGGCCAGATCGTCGTTCCCGGCCGCGTGGCTGGCCATCAGGGGGAGCCCCCCGCTGTAATACGCCACGAGCCCGGTGCACAGACCGGCCACCATGATCATGGATGCGGCAGAGATGAAGTAGCGAGTGCCCTTTGTCATCGGCGATAACCTCTAGTCTGGCTATACGGCGTCGCTCGAGGAGCGGTTCACCGGTTCGTCCCTAAAATCTACTGTTCCAGGACGTATTCCTTGTTTGTCACGGTCCGGGCGGCCAGCCAGAGGCAACCCACTGTGATCACCGCCAAGGCGGCCACAGCGGCCGTCAGGGACGGAGTTTCCCGGAAGATCTGGGTCACGAGGCTCACTACCGAGTCGTTCGGCATGGCCTGAGGCACCAGCCCCTGAATGTAATAGGCCAGCGTAAACCGCTTCAGGTAGCCCGGAAACACCAGCACTGCTGGCTCAAAACCGAACACGAACACCAGGCTGATCAGCAGTGGCCGCTTGAAGGTCGCCCCAACGAAGGCAAACAGAGCCCCGTAGGCGATCAAGCCGGCGGCCAGAATCGCCAAATCTTTCAGCAAATCGGGGAAATTCTGGCCCAGAGACCCACCGATCGGCGTGACCATCACCCAAACCACGGTCACCGACGGCAGCACGACGATCATCGTGCACAGCACATAGGCGAGGAACTTGCCGAAAAGAATTGCGCCGCGCGAGACGGGCCGGGTGAACAGATACGTCACCGTCTTGTCTTCAACCTCGTCGGCAATCAGCGAGGTGCCGTAGAAGGCCCCCAGCACCGGAATGCTGAAGCGCAGGTAGAAGGCCCAGATCATGAGGCCGAAGATCGCCGGGCCGTTCACGGCCGTGTTGTTGACGTGAATCGTCTGCGCGCCGAGAAATTCCGCGCCCCGCACGATCAAGGCGATAAGCACAGGCACACCGACCACGAGCCCCATGAAGATCGTGCGGCGCGACCACAACATCTCGCCGACCGACAGATCGAAGACGCGCATGGCGGCGTAGAGGAAGCTCGGCGCTTTGGTTGGGGTCGCCATCAGTTCTTCACCAGATACTGGAATACGGCCTGCAGGTTGTCGTCCGGCGAGGTCAATTCTTCAATCTCGCCGCAGCGGCCTGCCGCGACCAGATCCGTCAACCGCGAGTAGAACGCGTCGGGCTTCCCTGTTTCCACAATCACCGCGCCATCCTGAAACCGCATGCTGATCACATCGTCGTGCGTCAGGAACTCGCGCGCGAGACCACGTGGATCGCTCGCGCGGATGTGCACCGAGTGCGGGTGCGTGTCGATGAGCCCACGAATCGTGTGCACGTTGCCTTCTGCGAGGATGCGGCCGTTGTTGATGAGGAGAATGTCGGACGTCATCGACTCCACTTCGTGGAGGATGTGGCTCGACACGAGCACGCTCTTGCCGGCGCGTGCCCACTCGCGAATGAGCTTCATCGTGCGGCGTCGACCGAGCGGATCCATGCCTGAGAGTGGCTCGTCAAGAATGAGTAACTCGGGATCGTGCACGATGGCCTGCGCGAGCTTCACGCGCTGCCGCATGCCCTTGCTGTAGGCGCCGATCTTCTTGTTGGCCGCCTCCATCAGATCCACCTGCGTCAGTGCGCGCTCGGCGGCATCTCTGGCTTCTTTCTCGGAAAACCCGTTCAGCCGGACGAGCGCCGCAACCCACTCGATGCCCGTCATGCGCTCGTAGAACGCGTCTTGCTCGGGGCAGAACCCGATCTTGAAATACAGACCTGGGTTACCCCAGATCGGCTCGCCGAGCACGCGGATGGTGCCTTTGCTCGGCTTGAGCTGACCGGTGATCAGCTTCATGAATGTGCTCTTGCCTGCGCCGTTCGGGCCCAGCAGGCCCGTGACGCCAGGCGGCACGTTCACCGAGATGTCGTTCAGGCCGCTGATCTGGCCGTACCATTTCGACAGATGTTCGGCGGTGATGATGGGCGCGGTGCTCACGACACCACCTCCACACCACGCACGCGCCGCTCGAGCACCGAGATCGACAGCGCGACCAGCGCGAGCAGCACCATCAGCGACACGATCCACGGCGTCTCATACTTCGGCGTCTGCCGGAAGATCACGTCGGTGACCTGGCCCATGTTCGCGCTGATCGACAGCCATGCCATGCGCGTGTTGCCAGTAATGACACGGACGGCACCAAAGACGGCGTCCGTAAAGAAGATGGCACCTGTATACAGCAGCGCCGCATACCGACTGCTCTTCGACAACGACGACAACGCCAGCATGGTCGTCGACGCCACAATCACCTGAACGAGTGAGCCGAGGATCACCGCCGGCACCAGATACGCGTTCGCCCGGATGAAATCGAAGTTTCCTGAGAAGGCGATCTGCAGCAGGAGCAACAGCAGTCCCGGGATGAGCGTGACGTTCACCAGAAACGCGACGAGTACGGCCAGCTTGCCGCCGATGTATTCCGACCGAAGCAAGGGCTTCGACAGGTAGATCTGGAGCGCATTGGCGCGCCGATCATTGGCAATGAGCCCGGCGCCGGCCCAGACCGTCATGAAGAAGACGAAGACACCCTGCGATTCAAGAAACTGCCGGAACGTGTTGGGACTGATTCCGAAGAACGCGCCGGCCTGTGGGTAATTGGCCGCCACGTAAATGCGCACCGCGTTCACGATGAACGGTACCCAACTGAAGATGACGAGGCCAAGATAGGCGCGCTTGGCGAGCATCGCGCGGATGCCCGACCACGCGATCACGGCCCAGGCACTGCCCGACATGTTGCGAGCGCCCTGATAGCGACGATAACTCTGATCGTGAATCGGGCTCATGCCTCACCGATCGCGCGCGCAAACACATCTTCAAGTGTTGGCAGGCTGGGTTTGAGATGGCGGACCTGCACACCCGCAGACAGCGCGACGCCGCAAATGCGCTGCTGATCTTCACCGGCGCCCGCCGGCACGCCCGGCACAAACACGCGCATGACGTCTTCGTCGGTCTCCGATGCTTCAAGGCCGGCGGCCTTCAGCGCGGCAATGAATGTCGGCAACTCGCCCTTCACGCGCACTTCATACACGCGTCCGGCTGGCCCCTTCAGGGCTTCGATCGTACCGAAGGTCGCGACCGTGCCTTTGTCCATCACCACGACGTGATCGCAGGTGTATTCGACGTCGGGCAACAGGTGGGACGAGAGGATGAGATTCACGCCCTTGTTGTGAGCCAGATCGCGAATGAGCTCGAGCATTTCATCGCGGCCCTTCGGGTCCATGCCGTTGGTCGGCTCATCAAGGAACAACAGATCGGGGTCGTGCACCAGCGCCTGAGCCAGCTTGATGCGCTGCTTCATGCCCGTCGAGTAGGTCTCAACATTACGGTAGCGCGCTTCACCGAGCCCGACGTAATACAGAACTTCGTGCGCGCGCTGCATCGCGTCGGCCTTGGGCAACCCAGACAACTGGCCGCAGTACGCGACGAAACTGACGGCGTTCATGCCAGGGATGTGGGCTTCGCTCTCGGGCATGTACCCCAGCCGGGAGCGCACTTCGAGGGGCTTGTCAGCGACGTTCAGCCCCAGCACATTTAACGTGCCGCTATCGGGTTTGACGAAGCCGAGCAGCGACTTGAGCATCGTGCTCTTGCCGGCCCCGTTCGGGCCGAGCAACCCCACGGCTCCCTTGGGAAACACGGCCGACACATCACGCAGGGCGCGTTGCTTGCCATACGTGACGCTGACCCGATCGAGTGTGACAACGGATTCGCTCATGAAGTCGCTGACGTTCTATACGGCGCGTACCGGGGGCTGGTTCTCACAACGTGCCTCGCAAACCCAGAGCGTCGGCCTCTGTGCGCAAAAATCCGATGACATTGGTGATGTGCTGATCGAGCGGCAGGCCGATTTCCTCGGCGCCCTTCTTCAAGTCTTCACGCGGCACGGCACGGGCAAAGGCCTTGTCTTTCATCCGCTTGATCACCGACGCAGCCTCGAGGTCCATGATGCTCTTCGAGGGACGGACGAGCGCGGCCGCCGTGATGAACCCGGACATCTCGTCGCAGGCAAACAACGTCTTCTCCAGTGGAGATTCGCGCGCCACGCCGGAGTAATCCGCGTGCGACAGGATCGCGCGCGTCACCCACTCGGGATAGCCCATCGACTGCAGGATCTCGACACCGCGGAACGGATGATCCGCGCGATCCGGATACTTCTCGTAGTCGAAGTCGTGCACCAACGCCACAAAGCCCCAGGCCTCTTCATCAGCGCCTGCGGCGCGCGCGTATCCGCGTACCGCCGCTTCAACCCCCAGCAGGTGTTTCCGCAGACTCTCGCTCTGCACATGCTCGGTAACCAGCGCCCACGCGCGGTCACGGGATACCAGCCTCGAATCACTCATCGAATCGGGCCCGGAACCTCTTTGTAGTCAGCCGGCACTTCAAACATCGACGCCGGCACCGACTCATTCGTCATCGCGCTCGTCGTCATCACGAGTTCGACGCCAAACATGGACATCACGCCCTTCAGCATCATGCGACCGTCGTTCAGTTCCTTGACGCCATCCATGCCGAACTGCTTCATCAACGTCATGGCGACGGACGTGGCGCCGGCCGAGGCCTTGACCGCGTCGGTCACCCACACGTTGTAGGTCATGGTCAGATCGGGCGCCATGCCGGGGGGCAGTTGGCTGGCGTCGATGCCGGGAATCGCGATCGTCATGACCAGCGTGAGGTGCTCGGCCTTCATGCCGTTGATCGTCTCGAACTCGCCGCGTTTGGTGATTTTGATGTCGGGCTTGGCGCCGCCCATCGCCGCCGCCAGTTCCGCGGACATGACCGGCTGTTTCCAATACGTTTTGGTCTCGGGCTCGATCACGATGATCGCGCCATCGGGTCGGACGAGCGTCACCGTGCCGGCCTTGACGGTCGCAAACGCCTGCTTCTGCTCGGAGCGCGTGCCCCGATCGCCAGTCGTCACGATCTGATCGAGGCCGCCCGCCGGAAACATCTGCGTGAGCATGCCGCCCGCCATCTGCGAGATGGGATCGTTGGCGCTGCCGGTGACCCGTGCCTCCATGTGCATCGTATATTTGATGTCAGCGCTCAGCGGCACAATGGCCAGGAGCGCGAGCCCAAGCGAAACGATCAGCTTCTTCTGCACGTCAGTGACTCCCTCGTGAATCCTGAATGAACACCCACGCAGTGTTACCCCACATTCGGGTCGTCGTCCAGCAGAATGCAGCCCGGATCACGACCGGTCCGAAGCCATCGGCAGCGTTGCCTGCGCGTTGAACTCCAGCGGCGACGCACCCTGCATCGCCATCCGGCGCAGACCGGCGGCGGCAATCATGGCCGCGTTGTCAGTCGACAACGACACCGGTGGCACAAACACCGGCATCCGCTCGCGCTGACCGCGCGCGAGCACATCCCGGCGGAGCCGTCGATTGGCAGACACGCCGCCCACAATACCGACACTCTTCGCCCCGAGCGCGCCGGCGACGGCAAATAGTCGGTCGACCAGTGTGCCGACGACGACTCGCTGGAAGCTGGCGCAAAAGTCGGCAACGTTGCCCGGGCCGTGCTTCTCAAGATGACGAACGGCGGCACTCTTCAGTCCGGAGAAACTGAACTCGGCCATCTTCCGTACCGATGGGGGAAATTCGTCCACCTTCAAGTCGGCCGGCGCCTCGTTACGATCCGCGTGTGTGAAACGCGGCAGCGGCAGACTCACCACATCGTCGCGCCCGGTCTCGGCGAGCGCATCAACGGCCGGGCCACCCGGGTAACCGAGGCCCAACAGCTTCGCGACCTTGTCGTAGGCTTCCCCGGCTGCGTCATCGCGCGTCTGTCCCACCAGGCGATACACCCCGCGCGACGGCACGAAGTACAGACTCGTGTGGCCACCGGAGACCACCAGCACGACGGCCGGCAACGGCAACTCGCCGTGTTCAAGGACCAGCGACTCGATGTGGCCCGCCAGGTGATGGACGGCGACGACGGGCAACGCGCGCGCCGCCGCGAAGGCTTTGGCAAACGACACACCGACCAGCAGTGACCCGACCAGGCCCGGCCCCTGCGTCACCGCCACGGCGTCAATGTCGGCGGCACGAACGCCCGCGTCGGACAGGGCGCGCTCGACCACACCGCAGATGTCTGCCACGTGCTGGCGTGACGCAATTTCGGGGACGACACCGCCCCACTCGCGGTGAATATCGGCCTGCGAGGAAATCACGCTCGATCGCACTGCCCACGGCCGCGCGAGGTCGTCAGTCGTCTCCACGACCGCGGCCGCGGTTTCATCGCAGGAGGTTTCGATACCGAGGATCCTCATTCGGCGAAGAGCGCGCGCAGGCTGTCGTGGTAGGGCGCGCGAAGAATACCGCGCTCCGTGATGATGCCGGTCACAAGCGCGTGCGGCGTCACGTCAAACGACGGATTCCATACCGACGCGCCATCGGGCGTCAACTGGATCGCTCCCAGGTGCGTGACCTCGCGGGCGCTGCGCTGTTCGATCGGAATGGACTGACCATTCGGCGTCTTCATGTCGATCGTGGAGAGCGGCGCCGCCACATAGAACGGTACGCCGTGCGCCTTCGCCATTGTCGCCACAGTGTAGGTGCCGATCTTGTTGGCGAAGTCGCCGTTCGCAGCGATGCGATCCGCACCGACGACGACGAGGTCGATCTGGCCATCGCGCATCAGCGGACCAGCCATACTGTCGGTAATGACGGTCGTTGGAATGTGGTCGCGCACCAGCTCCCACGCCGTCAGCCGCGCTCCTTGCATAAACGGCCGCGTCTCGTCGGCAAACACTTTTTGCACCTTCCCCTGCGCCGCAGCGGCTCGGATCACCCCCAATGCGGTGCCGTAGCCGGCCGTGGCCAACGCGCCAGCATTGCAGTGCGTGAGAATGCGCGCGTGCTCCGGCACAATCTCGGCGCCCCACTGCCCCATCGCCTGACAGCTGGCGAGGTCCTCGTCGTGAATGGCCTGGGCCTCAACATCGAGGCGCACCTTCAGCTCTTCCACAGACTGCCCGGACAGCACCGCCGACGAAAACGTCCGCTTCATCCGCTCGATGGCCCAGAACAAGTTCACTGCGGTCGGCCGCGTCTCAGCCATCACTTCGCAGAGACGCGTGAAATCGATGGCGAACTGCTTGGTGCCCGACACCTTGCTGCGCCGCATCCCCAGGGCGATGCCCATCGCGGCCGCCACACCAATCGCCGGAGCGCCACGAATGACCATCGTCTTGATGGCGCGCGCCACCTCGTTCGCAGTCTTGCAGTGGACGTAGATTTCCTGAGCAGGCAGCTTCCGCTGGTCGATCATCACGACCGCATCGGCCTGCATTTCAATCGTCGGGAGCATTCGGGATGATTTTAGAGCAGCCTGCCATCAAACGGCAGGGGCAGCAGATCCTGCATCCGCAGCTCAGCCGTCACCGTCGTCAGGTTCGCCATTACCACCGGGATGTCGCCGCAGTATTCCCACAGCAGCTGTCGACAGGGTCCACATGGGGGCGTCGGCTTGTCGGTATCGGCCACGACGACGCAGAGCGAAAACGATCGATGGCCTTCCGACAGCGCTTTGAACAACGCCACGCGTTCGGCGCACATCGTCAAGCCGTACGACGCGTTCTCGACGTTGCAGCCGGTGATCACCAGGCCGTCAGAGGTCACGAGCGCCGCACCCACAAGAAAGTGTGAATACGGCGCGATGGCTCGCAGCCTCGCCTCCCGCGCAGTGGCGACGACGGCGGCGAGACGGTCGGAAGACATCGTCACAACCGTTCCACGACGCCTTCGAGGAGCGCGATGAACTGTCCGCGCACACGCGCCGCGGTCTCCATGACTTCGTCGTGATGCAGCGGCTGCGGCAAGACGCCAGCGGCCATATTGGTGATGCACGAGATGCCCAGCACCTCCATGCGCATCTGGCGCGCGACGATGGCTTCTGGAGCCGTTGACATACCGACCGCGTCGGCGCCCCATACGCGGAATGCACGAATCTCGGCCGGCGTCTCGTAGCTCGGCCCGTGAACGGCCACGTACACACCGTGCTCGATCGGCAGCGAGATGGCCTTCGCGCTGGCCTCTGCGAGCCCGCGCAGGCGTTTGGAATACACCTCGCTCATGTCCGGGAAGCGGAACCCAAACCGATCGTCGTTGGGGCCAACGAGCGGATTGCTGCCCATGAAGTTGATGTGATCATCGATCACCATCAAGGCGCCCTGCGCGAACTTCGTGTTGATGCCACCGGCCGCGTTGGTGAGCACCAGCACTTTGATGCCGAGCTTCCACAGCACGCGGGTCGCGAAGGTCACCGTCAGCAGGTCGTGCCCTTCGTAGAAGTGCACACGTCCAGCCAACACCACGATGCGACGTCCGCGAGAGGTGCCGACCACCAGCTTGCCGGCATGGCCCATGACGTTCGAGGCCGGCCAGTGCGGAATATCTTCATAGCGAATCGACGTCGACTCGCCCAGACTGTCGGCGAAGTCACCGAGTCCGGATCCGAGGACGATAGCCGCCAGCGGGGTGTCACCAATGCGCGCGCGAAGAAACTCTGCCGCCTGTGTTACGCGATCGAAATAGGCCGTCATGTTCGGCTCCACCTATGTCAGCAACGCCACGATGATCGCCGTGACGAAGTTCGCCATCGTGCCGGCAAGCATCGCGCGGAATCCGAGTTTGGCCAGATCGTGTCGGCGGTCTGGCGCAAGCGCGCCGATGCCGCCGATCTGAATACCGATTGAGGCAAAGTTCGCGAAACCGCACAACGCAAACGTCGCGATCATGAAGGAGCGCGGATCGAGCGAGCTCTGCATCGGACCGAGCGCAGCGAATGCAATGAACTCATTGAGCACCATACGCGTGCCGAGCAGGTTGCCGATCGTGCCCGCGTCCTTCCACGGCACACCAAGGCTCCACGCGACCGGCGAGAAGACCCAGCCCAGGATCTGCTGCATGCTGAGGTGGACGACGCCGAGCATCGCGTTCAGGAGGGCCACCAGCGACACGAACGAGATCAGCATGGCGCAGACGTTCAGGGCGAGGTGCAGACCTTCACCGGTGCCGCGGCCAGCCGCGTCAATGACGTTCACGTCCGTCTTCTCGATATTGAGTTTCACCGTGCCCTGTGTCTCGGGCGTGCCGGTCTCCGGCACAAACATCTTGGCCATCATCAGCGTGCCGGGCGCCGTCATGATGACCGCCGTCAACAGATGTTCCGCCTTAATGCCAAACGCAATGTAAGCCGCCATGATGCCGCCCGAGATGTGCGCCATGCCGGCCGTCATCACGGTCATGAGCTCCGACTGCGTCATCTTCGACAGGTACGGCCGAATCGTCAGCGGCGCTTCGGTCTGGCCCATGAAGATGCTGGCCGCGACGTTGAGCGACTCGGCGCCACTCGCGCCCATCACGCGATTCATGACCACGGCAAACACGCGCACCACGATCTGCATCACGCCGAAGTAATAGAGGACGGCGAAGAGTGCGGCGATAAAGATGATGGTCGGCAGAATCTGAAAGGCGAAGATCACGGTGTACGCGCCCCCGGCCTCACCGAAGACCTTGGTCATGGCCTGTCCCCAGACCGCTTTGTCGCCGAGCGGGCCGAACACAAACGATGAACCGACGGTCGCAAAACCGAGCAACTGTTGGATCTTGTCGCCCATCACGCGAAACGCCGCCTGCCCCGCGCCCGTCTTGAGCACGATCAGCGCGAAGAGGAACTGCAGGCTGAGGCCCCACGCGATGGTCTTGATGCGGATCGCCTTGCGATTGGTCGAAAGTGCGTAGGCCGTCCCGAGGATCAGCACAAGTCCCACGAGCGGTTGCAGTCTGGTCAGCAGCGTCACGAACGGCCTCCTATTACGTTGCGAATCACCGGCACCGCCGGCGGCGGTACGTCCGCGATCTGGATCGCGCCTTCAAGCAACACACGCGCCTGATCGGCGCGCCCCTGATCGTTGTAGATCATCGTCATGATGGACTCGCCCGCTCGCACGGCCGCGCCGGGCGGCAGACGAATCTCGATGCCCACGCCCGGATCAATCACACTGTCGACCCGCTCGCGCCCGGCACCGAGCACCACGGCGGCGCGCCCGACACATTCGGCATCCAGCGCCGACACATAGCCGCCGCGCGTCGCCACGATCTCACGCCGATCGCGTCCGGTCGGCAACACCGAGTAGTCGTCGATCACGCGCGGATCACCGCCCTGCTCTTCGATGATGCCGCGGAAAGCCTCAACGCCCGCCCCCGACCCCAACGCCTCTCGCACCTTCCGCTCCGCCGCGGCGTCGTCTGCGGCCACGCCGGCGAGCACGAGCATGCGCGCGGCCAGCGTGACAGACAGGCCTTCGAGATCCTTCGGACCGCGGCCCTTGAGCGTCTCAATCGATTCGATGACTTCATTCGCGTTGCCGACCGCGCGACCGAGCGGCGCATCCATCGACGTCAGAAATGCCTCCGTGCGGACGCCGTTCTTTTCGGCAATCCCGACGAGCCAGGTCGCCAGTTCGCGGGCGTCGGCGTCGGTCTTCATGAAGGCGCCGCGGCCGACTTTCACGTCCATCACCAGCGCGCCGATGCCTTCCGCAATCTTCTTGCTGAGAATCGACGCACAGATGAGCGGAATGCTCTCCACCGTGCCCGTGACGTCGCGAAGCGAATACAGACGCTTGTCTGCGGGCGCAATCTCCGCAGTCTGTCCAATGAGCGCGCAGCGGCGTCGATCAAGCGCACGACGCATTTCGTCCAGCGACAGGCGAGTCCGGAATCCAGGAATGGCCTCGAGCTTGTCGAGCGTGCCGCCTGTGTGTCCGAGGCCGCGGCCCGACATCATCGGCACCACGGCGCCACACGCCGCCGCCAGCGGCGCCAGAATCAAGGAGGTCTTGTCGCCCACGCCACCCGTGGAATGCTTGTCGACGGGCACCGTCCCGTCATGCCGCCGTCCGAGGTCCACCCGCATGCCGGAGTGCACCATCGCATCGGTTAGGGCGGCCGCCTCATCGAGCGTCATCCCCCGCAGCACGATCGCCATCAGCAGCGCGGCACACTGGTAGTCGGCCCAACTGCCATCGGTCGCACCCGCGACAAAGGCGTGAATGTCCTCAGGGCTAAGCACCCCGCCATCCCGCTTTCGCCGAATCACATCCACCGCGCGCATGCGGGCCAAGTATATTGGAATCTGTGACTGACGCTGCCCGCACGCTCCTCGTTGCCTGCGTGCTTTCCGCCATTGCCGCCATCACCTTTGTGATGCGCCTACGGCGTCACGATCCCAATGCACCGGCCCGGCTGATCGGCGAATTGCAGGCGGCCAACGCGGCGGCCCTCCTCCTCGCGGCCACCGGCGCGTCCGCGATGGGCTTCGCGATCATCAATGGCGCCGCCGCCACTGCGGCGCTGGAAATGGCCCTGGCCCTCGGGTTTGTCGGCCTCGGAGGCGCGATGTTCTTTCGCGAACCGCGCACGGCACTCTGGATCGGCGCGATCGGCTTCCTCGCACATGCCCTGATCGATCTGGCGCATCGCCCAGGCGGGCTGTCTGTGGAGATCTTCCCGCGATGGTATTTGATCGGCTGCGCCCTATACGACGGATGCCTTGCCGGGTTATGTTTCGTCGCACGGCAGCGATAGCCGCACCATTGCGGCACACACATTTTGTCGAGAGCACAGCTGAGATGACGACGCGAGCGAACACCCGGTGGGGCACGTTGGTTCTGATCCTGGCGATGGGACTAAGTCTCACGGCGCAAACGCCGGCACCGGCCGCACGGCCCACGCCAGCCCCCAAGCGCGCCACACCGGCGCTGGTCGTGATGATTGTCATCGATCAGTTTCGCGGCGACTACGTCCAGCTCTACGGCAAGCAGTGGACGAAGGGATTGCACCGTATCTTCACGAACGGCGCCTACTTTCCACTCGGCGCGTATCCCTACTCCGGCACCGTGACTTGCGCAGGTCACACCACGATTGGCACCGGTGCCTATCCGCGCACGCACGGCATGATCGGCAATTCGTGGTTTGATCGCGAGTCGAAGAAATCGGTGGCCTGCACGGCCGACGCCGCCGTGAACTCCGTCCCGTTTGGTGGCCTCCCCGGGGTGGAACACCACGGACCGAAGTGGCTGCAAACGACGACATTCGCCGACGAGCTCCGTAACCAGTCCGCGATTCCCCCGCACATCGCCAGCTTCTCCCTCAAAGCGCGCTCATCGATCGGCATGGTCGGCCACGCCGGCGATCTGGTCGTCTGGGAGGAAGACAACGGCAAATGGGCAACCTCCAGTGCGTTTGCCAACTCCGCGCGGCCCGACATTGATGCCTACGCGAAGGCACACGCGGTGTACGCGCAGTACGGTCGCGTGTGGGATCGCTTCATGCCTCCGTCGTCCTACCTCTTCAGTGACGAAGGCGTTGGTGAGGTCAAGAATGACGGTGGTGCCATCACCTTTCCGCACCCGCAGGTCAGACCTGAGGGCAAGCCCGATCAAACGTTCGTGCTCAATTGGGAACGCTCGCCATTCGCCGATGAAGCGCTCGCGGATATGGCGATCACCTTCTCAGACAACTTCGGTAAGACGGCCGGCACCGACATGCTCGCGGTCAGCTTCTCGGCACTCGACTTCGTCGGCCACCGGTACGGGCCGAAGAGCCATGAAGTTCAGGACATCCTGGCACGGCTCGACGCACAGCTCGGCAAAATCTTCGACACGCTTGATCGACGCCTCGGCGCCGGTAACTACGTCGTCGCCCTCTCTGCCGATCACGGCATCGCGCAAATTCCTGAACAAGTGACCGCGCTCGGGCTCGATGCCGGGCGCCTGACCGCGGCGAGCGTGAACACGCGCATCATCGACGCATGGAAACCGTTCGCCACGGATGCTGCAAGCCCGATTGCGAGCGGCAACGGCAGCGATATCTACTTCACGCCGGCCGCACTCGCCGTTCTTCGCAGCACGCCGACCGCGCGGCAGGCCGTGACCGACGCCGCGCTCGCCACACCTGGCATTGCAAAGGCCTACTGGGGCGATGACTTGGCGCTGGCCAACGCGGGAGATGATGCGATCAGGCACGCAGCGATTCTGAGCTACTCGCCGGGCCGCAGCGCAGATTTGCAGTTGATACTGAAGCAGAACTGGATGGCCGCGAGCACGGGCACGACGCACGGTACACCGTACGGGTATGACCAACGTGTGCCAGTCGCGATGATGGGATTCGGGATCCGCCCGGGCCAGTATCTGACATCCGCCAGTCCGGCCGATCTTGCGCCCACGCTGGCCCTGTTGACCGGCATCATCCTGCCGCGGGCTGAAGGACGGCCGCTCACCGAGGCGGTCGTTCGCTGAAGACCGCCACTGCCTTCACGCGTCGCGTGCTACGCGTCGTCGCTCGCATTCCGGCCGGACAGGTCTCCACGTACGGTGACATCGCCCAATTCGCCGGACGGCCGGGCGCGGCACGGGCTGTGGGGAACATCATGCGTGATGCTGCCGAACCGGGGCTCCCCTACCACCGCGTGATCGCCGCCGGCGGAGCGCTCGGGGGCTTCGGGGGCGCGTCACACATTAAGAAGGCGCGCCTCGTGGCCGAGGGCCACACCTTTCGAGGAAAACGACTGGCGAATTTTCGAATACGACGTTGGCGTGGATTAAGTTACAAATAAACTATTCAAGACCTTGCAATCGTGTTCGGTTTTCGGCACTCTCACCGCGGTTGCCCGGCGCGTTGTCTGTCCGCCTCCCCGCAGACACACCCCGCGCCTCGGCCGACCCCATAGATGAAACAAGAAGCCCGGTCCGAACGCAGTCGTACGCAAATACTCACCGCCGCACTTCGCTTGTTCTCGAGCCAAGGCTATCGCGGCACCAATATGCGCGAAATCGCAGAGTCCGCCGGCGTGTCGACCGGAAATGTGTACCACCAGTTCAAAGATAAGGAAGCGCTGTTCCAGACGTTGCTGGACGACTTCGCCGTGACGACGAACTCGCCGGCGTATCCCTTCAACAAGGCAATCAACGAAGGGGCGTTTCCGGAAGACCTCGCCAAGCTGGCAGACGCGATCCGCGAGTCGTTGGTGCAGCAGCGCGCCCAGTCACTGCTCGTCTACGTCGACGTGATCGAGTTCGAAGGCCGACACCTGCGTCGGTTTTACGAGAACCTCACGAGCCAGTTCGAGGCCTACTTGCAGACCGAACGTGGCAAACAGTCGGCCACGATGTTCCGCGACGGCGTCTCGCCGCTCACGGCCATTCAGTTTGCCACGCGCTTTATGGTCAAGTTCTACGAGGTCGAGGTGCTCTTCGGCGTCACCAATCATTTCGGCCGGTCAAGTGGCGATGTCCTCAAGGAAATGATCGAGATGTTGAAGTACGGTCTCTTCAACGCCCCGAAGAAATCCTAGGCAACCCCAACGGGCAGGTTCCCGTCCAAGCCTCTGACGACCGTGCAGGGACATCCAGACGTCCAGTTGGCCCAACGGTGCCAGACGGGCGACACCGGGGCTTTCGAAGCGCTCTATCGCGCGCATTCACCACGACTCTTCGGCTTGGCGTGCCGCATGGTCGGGCGCAGCCATGGTGAAGACCTGCTGCAAGACATCTTCCTGACGGCGCACCGCAAGCTGGCGCTGTACCGCGGTGAATCGTCACTTGGCACCTGGCTCTTCCGACTCGCCACCAACGTCTGCCTCGACCATCTGCGCAGCCGCGCAAACCGCAACGCCCAGATGACCAGCGAGTTCGACGAGACGATCTCGGTCGAGGAACTCTCGGCGGGCAGCTCAGGGCCGGTCGTCGGCGTTGTGGATCGCCTCGATCTTGACCGGGCGCTGGCGGACCTTCCGCCTGGTTGCCGCGCCATCTTCGTGTTGCACGACGTGGAAGGGTTTGAACATCGCGAGATCGCCGACATGCTGACGATCGCGGAAGGCACATCAAAATCTCAGCTCCACAAGGCGCGCATGCGCCTGCGTCGCTCGCTTGCGACGCCGGGCTCGCGCAGGGAAAGCCGGCTATGACCGTGGTGAACCTGTTGAGTACCTGTTCGGAGATTCAGCCCCACCTCAGCGAGTACGTGGACGTCGCGCTCGCACCTGCGCTCCGTGACCGGGTCGCGGCGCACCTCGCGACGTGCGATTCGTGTCGCGACACGGCTCGCGATTTCGAGCGGCTGCGAGACGCGGCGCGCGCGCTCGGTCCGATGACGCCGCCGCCGCTGGTGTGGCAGAACATCGCGGCGCAATTGCCAGGTGCGCGCCGACAGGCGCGCGCGCAGTGGCTCGGCTTGGCCGCCGCGCTCGTGCTGGTGACGGCCGGCGCCTACGCGTTCGCACGCGCCACCGCGCCGGTTTCGCACGGTGTCGTCACATCGGCAGGCAACGCGGCGCCCACCGCCACCGTCGAAACAGTTGAACAGGAGTTGGCCACCGCGGCGAAACACTACGAAGCCGCGATCGCACAACTCGAAGCGGTCGCCAAACAGGATTCGAACGCCCTGCCGGCCGACACCGCGGCGAAGTTGCAGACGTCGCTGACGCAGATTGACAAGTACATCGCCGAGAGTCGCGCGGCGCTGGTGAGCGAACCGCAAAACGAGCCGGCGCGCGACAGCCTCTTCGATGCGTTGCGCCGGAAGGTCAGCATTCTGCAGGACACCGTCGCGCTCGTGGGCGCAATGCAACGCGGCGATCAGGAAACAGCCGCCAAGATCATGGATGGAAAATCGTGACGAGACCACACGCACTACGCACACTGACGGTATCGGCGGCCTTTGCCGCATTCGTGCTGGCACTACCGGCAGAGGCACACGCACAGCGCGTGCAGCTCGACGTCAAAGCGACCGGCGATTTCGGCCGGGAGCTGAGCGATGCCATCCGCGAGATCACGCGCGGTGTCGCCGACGCGATCCGCGACGTCTCGCGAGACCTCGGCCGGGAACTGGGTCAGAATCTCGGCTCCAACTTCGGGCGCGACATCGGCCGCGAGCTCGGCAAAGGCTTGCGAGACCTCCCTGGGATAGCGCGCGACCTGGGGGCGTTCGATGGCGGATGGGCGATGGCCCAGGACCGCAACTGGCGCGGTAAAGCTGATGATCGTCAGACGCGCGCACTGGCCATTGGAACATCCGGCTCCATTGAATTGCACAACCTGTCGGGCGACATCACGGTGACGGTCAGCAGTGGCCGTGACGCGACGGTGGAGTTGGTCCGCCACTCGCGCGGCCGCACCGACGCCGACGCGCGTCTTGGCCTCGAGCGCGTCAAGGTCGACACCCAGGTCGCCGGCACACGCGCCATCATCAAAGCGGACTATCCGAATGATCGCCAGGCGCCGTACAGCGTGGCGATCGACATGATCGTCTCGGCGCCGGCCGGCACGAGCGTCATCGTCAAAAGTGTGTCGGCGGATGTGAAAGTGACCGGCATCAAGGGCGAACTCGCCATCACGACGATCAGCGGCGGCATCACTCTGACCAACGTAGGCGTCGTGTCAGAAGCCAAGACCGCGTCTGGCGATGTCACCGTCAGCGGTGCGTCCACCGACGGCACCCTGGATGTGGGGACCCTGAGCGGCGATGTCACGCTGCGGCAGGTCAAGGCGCGGAAGATCAACGCGAGCACGGTGAGCGGTACCGTGGGGGCACACGACGTGATCTGCGACTCGGCCACCCTCAGCACGATGTCGGGTGATGCGGTATTCGCCGGCGAGATCTCGCGGAATGGGCGCTACGAGATCACCAGCCACTCGGGCGACGTGCAGTTCTCCCCGACGGGATCAGCGGGCTACTCACTGACGGCGACGTCGTTTGGTGGGGACATCAACTCGTCGGTTGCCCTCCAAGGCGACGCTGGCAACCGCGGCCGCTCGCGGCAGCGGTCGCTCTCCGGCAAAGTCGGCGACGGGAGTGCGACCGTGAAGCTCCAGACCTTCAACGGCGACATCACGATCGGCGCCAGTCGAAGACGCTAGGGCCGCGCCCGCGTACAAAAAAGCCGGGAGTTAATTGTTCATTAACTCCCGGCTTTTTCTCGTGTTGGACCGGTTTACTTCGCGGTCGTGAGGTGAATCAGGTACTGCACCCCGCCGTGGTTCACCCACACACGGATGTAGCCATCGCCACCCTTCAATTCTTCGACCTTGATCGACGCGGGCGGCGTGGACGCATCAGTCTTGGCTTTGGACATGGCCTTGAGCGCGTCCTTTGATAGCACGGTCGCCATCTCACGGCCTTTGACGGTCGTGCCCTGCACGAACTCCACCCACCGGGCCTCGTCGGACGACTGCCCGACGACCGCCTTGGGCATCTCGTCCGAGACGCGCAGCATGTACGTGCCGGCCGCGAGCGGCTTGCCGTCTGCCATCACGTTGCGTACGATCTTCACCGCGCCGAGCGACGTGGGCTTCTGCGCCTGCGCGCCCACCATCGCCACACTGACCGCCATGACACCTGAGAGCACCGCACCAAAAAGTCGCTGTTTCATGACCAAGCTCCTTGAACCTGCCGGCCGCTGACGCGTCCGCGCGAGGTGATTATACGCCGCTAAATTGCCATCAAATCAAACTGCTCGTGATGCAACTGCTCGTCGGACCGTACCGTCACCGGCCGACCGACCGACGTCTCGAGTTCTTTGAAGAGCTCGCGCTCCTCGTCCTTGAGTGCCCGCGCAATCTCCGGATTCACGCGGAGCACCAGGCTGTAGCCGTCGAGCTCGGCACTGACCTTCTTGACCTCGGTCAGGATGTCGTAGCAAATCGTCGCACTGCCCTTGATGGCACCGGTGCCCGAGCAATACGGGCACGGCTCGGTCAGCTGCCGCTCGAGGCTGCTCTTCACGCGTTTGCGCGTGATGATGATCAGCCCGAAGTCCGACACCTGCACCGCCTTGGACGGCGCGCGGTCGCGCCGCAACTCCTGTTCGATCGCCTGGAAGACCTTCTGCCGGTTCTTCTTCTCTTCCATGTCGATGAAGTCGAGCACGATGATGCCGCCGAGGTCGCGCAACCGAATCTGGCGAATGATCTCTTTCGCCGCCTCCAGGTTGGTCTTCACGATGGTGTCTTCGAGTCGTCCGGCGGACTTCTTGCCGACGTAGCGCCCGGTGTTGACGTCAATCGCGACCAGCGCTTCGGTTTGGTTGACCACGATGTAGCCACCGGATTTGAGCCAGACCTTCGAGCGGAGCGCCTTGTCGACTTCAGCCTGCACGCCGTACTCGTCGAAGATCGGATAGTCCTTCGTGTAGAGCTTCACACGCGCGAGCAGCGTCGGCATGATTCGGCCGACCAGCGTCTGCACGCGGCGGAACTCCACCTCGTCGTCGATGCGGATCGCGGTGAACTGCTCGGTGAGCAGATCGCGCAACAGCTTCGACACGAGACTGTCTTCCCGGAACAGCGCGGCCGGCGGACGGCCGGACTCCTTCTTCTTCTGAATGTCGGTCCAGATCTGGTGAAAGTACGACAGGTCGGCGTTGACGTCTTCGTCCGAGCGATGCGACGCGGCGGTGCGGATGATCACGCCGCCGACGAGGCCATGCTCTTCCTTGAACTTCTGGACAATGCCGCGCAGGCGCTTGCGCTCATCGCGCGAGTCGATCTTGCGCGACACGCCGATGTGCTCGACGGTCGGCATGTAGACGAGAAAACGTCCTGGCAGGCTGATGTGCGACGTAATGCGCGCGCCCTTGGTCCCGAGCGGCTCTTTCACGACCTGCACGACCACCTCCTGCCCTTCTTTCAGCAGGTCTTCAATCTTGGACGTGGGTGCAGCCTGCTCGCGGCGGCGGTCGCTGCGACGCGACTGTCCCGCGTTGGTCTGCGTCGTCTGGGCTGGGTTCTGTGAGAGCTTGCCCTCGGCATCGCCTGCCCCGGGCGCGGCGGCTGCGGCCTCGGCCTCGTCGATGATCGGCGTTGGCGGAATCACCGGCTCGTCGTCATCATCCTCAAGTTCAGCTTCCGACGGGCTGATGACGTCGGTGACATAGAGAAACGCGTCGCGTTCGAGGCCCAGGTTGACGAAGGCCGATTGCATACCGGGCAAGACCTTGGAGACGCGCCCCTTGTAGATGTTGCCGACGACCCCGCGCGAGTGTTCCCGCTCGATGAAGATCTCGGTCACCAGATCGTCCTCGAGAATGGCCACACGGGTTTCGTGCGGCGTCGAGGAAATAACCATCTCTTTCGTCATGCTTCTTCCTAATTTGTAAATCGTCTCATCCGGACGTTCAGAATGAGGCCGAAACCGGCAAGCGTCGCCATCAGCGACGACCCGCCATAACTCATGAGAGGCAGCGTCAGGCCCTTCACTGGGGCCAACCCCGCCGACATCGTTATGTTGTACACCACTTGAAACGCAAAACCGGACAGTATCCCGATCACCAGATAGGCGCCCAGCCGATCTTTCGCCAGCTTGGCCGCCTCGAGCCCGCGCAAAATCACAAACAAGTACAAAAGGAGGGCGACCAGCACCCCCAGAAAGCCGTGCTCCTCGGCGAGGCCTGAGAAGACAAAGTCGTTGTGCGCCTCCGGCAGAAATCCGTAGCCACCGGCCTGTGTGGCGCCGCCGAACCCTTTGCCAAACAGGCCGCCCGAGCCAACGGTGATGGTGGCCTGGCGCTGCTGGTAGGCATCCCCCCGGGGATCAAGATCCGGGTTCACAAACGTCTGAATGCGACCGCGCTGGTAGTCCGACAGCACAAACCGATACGCCGGCCACGCCAGCACCAGCGCCACCAGTGCCGCAATGGCCAGCCACTTCATGCGCATGCCGCCCAGCAATACCACGCCGAGGAACACCGGGATCAACGTCACGGAGGTGCCAAGGTCGGGCTGGCGATAGATCAACAGCAACGGCGCCGCGAGAAACAGCGCGCCGAAGGCGATCTCACGCATCGACTTGCTCAGCCGCTGTGCGCCGGCGAAGTACGCTGCGAGCACGAGCGCCACCACGACGCGGGCAAATTCACTGGGCTGAAAATCAAACCCGCCGAGAGGAATCCAGCGACGCGATCCGTTGCGGATGACGCCAAAGAAGGAGACATACAGGAGTAGCGCGATCAGCGCCCCGTAGAAGATCAGCGACCGCTGTGTCAGGGATCGGTAGTCGACGAGCAGACACACGGCGAAGACCACCAGGCTGATGCCCACGGCGTAGAGCTGCTTCCAGAACTCGCGCCCGGGCGCTTGATGGACAAAGTCCCACTTGGCGCTATAGATCGAGACGACACCGATGGTCATCAAGGCCAGCAGCGCCGCGACACAGGCCCAGTCAAGATGCGGCAGGACGCGGCGATCGACAATCACTGTCCCCCACCTTTCACCGTCGTCGGCGGCGGCAACACGGGCAACGGATGGCCGTCTTTCTTCGCGAAATAGGTTTCGATGACGTGATGCGCGATCAACGCGGCATTGGAACCGTGCAACCCGTGCTCGGCGTAGATGATGCCGGAGATCTCAGGATTGTCGCGCGGCGCAAAGAACACGAAGAAGCCGTTGTCGCGCAAATCCAGATCGGTTTTCCCCTGCGTCGCTTTCTTGGCTTCGTTGCCGATCAATTGCGCCGTGCCGGTCTTCCCGGCCACATCACGCCCCAAGACGCGGGCATTGCCGCCCGTGCCTGCGCCGTTCACGACCATCCACAAGCCGTCGCGAATCGCCTGCAGATTGTCGGGCTTCATGAAGAATTGCGAGCGCACGGGCGCGGCGCCGGCGGAGACCCAGCCGGTGCCTTGGTCGACAGCCTTCAGAATGTGCGGCGTGATCAGCGTGCCACCGTTCGCCACGGTGGAAATCATCGTGGCCAGCGCCAACGGCGTGACGTTGACCGCGCCCTGACCAATGGAGACCGAAATCGTTTCGCCCGGATACCAGTCCTGCTTGTACACCCGACGCTTCCACTCGGTGCTCGGCACCAGGCTGTCGCGCTCGTTCGGCAGATCTACACCGGTCTTCCCCGTCAACCCCATCTTCTCGGCATAGGCGTGAATCGTGTCGATGTTCATCTTCGCGCCAATGTTGTAGAAGAACACGTTGCACGACACTTCCAGTGCGTGGCGCACATCGACCACGCCATGCCCCGCCCCGTCCTGACGGCTGCATTTGAAGCGGCGTCCACCGAAGTCGTAGTAGCCAGGGCAAAACACTTTCGTGTCGGGCGTGATCACGCCCTCTTCGAGCGCCGCCGTCGACATCAGGATCTTGAACGACGATCCTGGCGAATACGTGCCCTGAATCACGCGATTCGTGAATGGTTTGAGGGGATCGTTGTTCAGCCGGTTGTAGGCGGCCGCGTCGAGTCCACTCGCAAACGCATTCGGGTCGTAACTCGGCAAGCTGCTCAACGCCAGAATCTCTCCCGTGCGGGGATCGAGCAGCGCGCCGGCTCCGGAGTAACCCGATGCCCTGAACGAGTCCTCCATCGCTTTCTGCAGATCGGCATCAACGGTCAGCTGCAGCCGGTCTCCGTCAACCGGATCCTGCTCGCCAAGCTTTTCGATTTCGCGACCGCGGCTGTTCACGGCGACCATGCGTTTGCCGTCCTTGCCTTGCAGCAACGCGTTGTACGTTTTTTCGAGGCCGGCCTGTCCGATCATCGCGCCGACTTGCAGTTCCGAAAACTCCGGCCGCTGCAATTGGGCTTCGTTAATCTCGCTGACATAACCGAAGAGGTGCGCCGCCATCCCGCCCTCGGGATACTCGCGCGTTGGCAATTGCTGCACGACGATTTCCGGCAGGTCCACTTGCCGCGCCGTCACCGCCGCAACCTGCGCCATGGTCGCGTGCTCGATCAGCGGGATCGGGCGGTAGAGCGGATCGCGTCGCTTCTTCGCATTGGCGACGATCTCTCCCATTCGCACTTCATCGACGCCCGTGGCCGCCGCCAGCCGACGCACCGCCTCGTTGATATTCGCGCTTTGCTCGCGCACGAGAGCAATCGTGAAGGAATACGTGTTGCGCACCAGCACCTTGCCATTGCGATCGTACAGAATGCCACGCGGCGCGCGCAGGGGCAGCGTGCGCAGGTGCTGTCGCTCCGCCAGTTGCTCGTAACGCTGATGGTCGAGGACCTGGATCTTCCAGAAGGCCACGGCGATCAGCGTAAACAGCACGATGGCCGCGATGCGCAGCACCATGAGGCGCAGCGCAAAACTCTGACGATCTTCGAAGTTGGCAGACGTCAACATGAGGTCACCACTTCCGTTTGCCGAATGACGAGTGTCGCGAGGGGCCGCGGCGCAGCATGCCAGGCAGCGACTCTGAACCTTGGAACAGCACGAACGCGGCCAGACTGTTCAGCAGCGTCTCTGCCAGCATCGCGAGCCACGAGACATCGGGCCAGTGCCCATCGATGACACCGAAGAGCCCGAGCACAATGAGGCGCGCCACGACGGTGGCCCCCGCCACCAGCAGCATCCGCGGCAGCGGACGCGTGACGATGAACTGTGAGCCAATGACGCCCGTGGCGAAACCGGCGACCGTCTTGGCCAACCCGCCAACCCCGATGGTGCTGCCGGCCAGCGCGTCTTGCAGCAACCCGCCGAGCGACCCGCCCATCACCGCGGCCGTCGGCCCCCAGCGCAGCGCGACGTACACCACAGAGACCAGCACAAGATCAAACGCCCAGCGACTACCCACCGTAAAGCGCGCGAGCGTCAGTTGCAGGGCCACCGCAATCGCGATCGCAGCCACAACGCCGGCGGCTTTCATTTCTCCGCGCCCACGGCAGTGCCGGCGCCGCTCGGCGGCGCATCGAGCAACACCAGCACGACATCGAGATGTGCAAAGTTCACCGATGGACGCACGGCGATGAGCCGGTACATCGTGCTGCCACGCTCAGCCAGCGTCACCGATCCGATCACAAACCCTGCGGGGAAGATGCCGTCCTGCCCCGATGTCAGCACCCGCTCGCCCGCCTTCACGTCGTAGCTGTTCGGCACATACAACATGCGCAGCGGCGGCGTGTCACCGCCTCCCTGCACCGTACCGACAGCGTTGGCCTGCTCGAGCACGGCGCCGACGCCGGCACCGCGGCCGGTGAGCAATTGCACACGCGCGGCGTGCGGCAGCGGTTGGCCGATCACGCGTCCCACGATGCCGCCGAGAGTAATCACGCCGAGATCGGCGCGAAGCCCGTCGTCGGTCCCGCGATCAATCGTGATTACGAGCGAACCTGGTGCGGGATCGCCGGCGATCACACGCGCGGCGAGCGTGCGCTGCGCCACGGACTGCTGCAAATGGAGAAGGGCTTCGAGCGAATGGGCCTGCGCCGCGATCGCGTCTTTTTGCTGCAATTGCCCCTGCAACTGCGCGATCTCGGCGCGCAGTTGGACGTTCTCCGAGACGACGCCATGCACAGCGATGTAGCGGCCCCACAATGAGGCGACGCCATCGGCAAAACCCGCCGAGGCGCGCTGCACGCCGGAAAACGCGCCAAACGCAATCGCTTCAAGCAGGGGCATGCCGGACTTCGACTGGACCTGCGCTGAAATGAGCAGCACGTGGCCCAGGCTGACAAGCAGAAAGAAGTACGTGGTCCGGCGGCGGATGTCGATCAATCCAACGAGATCTTTCTCAGCAGCTCAAAGTTCGCGAGCATCTTGCCGGCGCCCAGCACGACGGTGGAGAGTGGATCCTCCGCCATGGCCACGGGCAGACCGGTTTCCTCGCGCAAACGCTTGTCCAGATTCTTCAAGAGCGACCCGCCACCCGTCAGCACGATGCCCCGGTCGACGATATCGGCCGAGAGCTCCGGCGGCGTGCGTTCAAGTGCCACGCGCACGGCATCCACAATGACGTTGACCGTTTCGGCCAACGACTCGCGAATTTCCTCGTCGGTAATGGTGATCGTCTTGGGCACGCCCTCGATCAGATGGCGGCCCTTGATCTCCATCGTCAGCCGCTCCTCGAGCGGAAACGCGGAGCCGAGTTCCATCTTGATCTGTTCGGACGTGCGCTCGCCGATCAGCAGGTTGTAGGTCTTCTTGATGTACTGGATAATCGCCTCATCCATCTCGTTGCCCGCCACGCGAATCGCCTTGCTGTAGACGATGCCTGCGAGCGAGATGACGGCGATGTCCGTAGTGCCACCGCCGATGTCGACGACCATGTTGCCGGACGCTTCTTCGATGGGCATGCCGGCGCCGATCGCGGCCGCCATCGCTTCTTCCACCAGATACACTTCGCTGGCCTTCGCGCGGTAGGCGCTGTCTTTCACCGCGCGCTTCTCGACCTGCGTGATCTCGGACGGCACCCCGATGACGATGCGCGGCCGCACCCACATCGTGCGGTTGTGGGCCTTCTTGATGAAGTGCGCGAGCATTTTCTCGGTCACTTCAAAGTCGGCGATGACGCCATCCTTCATCGGCTTGATCGCCACAATGTTGCCCGGGGTTCGCCCGAGCATTTCCTTGGCTTCCCGTCCGACGGCCTCGATACGGCCGGTCACCTTGTTGATGGCGACAATCGACGGTTCATTGACGACGATGCCTTTGCCGCGGGCATACACACAAGTGTTGGCCGTACCCAAGTCGATCGCAAGATCGCTCGA
Organism: Acidobacteriota bacterium; assembly: GCA_947467605.1. Lineage (GTDB taxonomy): Bacteria > Acidobacteriota > Vicinamibacteria > Vicinamibacterales > SCN-69-37 > SCUN01. Next base: position 26,051 of record CANIII010000009.1, on the reverse strand, counting down.
AAACAGGGAAAACAGCGACCGAAAGTTCAACGCACGCCCTCATCTTCCTTGGTGAAACCGGAGCTCTTGGAAAAATTGACGCCGCGCAATCGAACGATTCCGTCCGGACGCGCCGCCATATGAATACCGTTCTTGCCTTCTTCTTTCACCCGATACATCGCCGCGTCTGCCGCTTCCAGCAAACCATCTGCTGTATCGGCCGCTTCGGGCATCGTCGCCACACCGATGGACGCCGTCAGGCGACTGCCCGGCCCGCGGTCTGACAACAACACATGCCGCGCGATGCGATCGCGGAGGCGCGTGGCCACCGACATCGCGCCGTCGGCGCCGGTCTCCGGAAGCACCAGCGAGAACTCGTCGCCGCCGTACCGCGCGACGATGTCGGTCTCGCGGGCACTGCTGCGAATCACCGCGGCCGCTTCCACCAGCGCGCGGCTGCCGAGCAAATGGCCGTGGGCGTCGTTGATCCGCTTGAACCCGTCCAGATCGACGAACAACAACGACAACGGCAATCGGCTGCGCACGGCGCGCTTGGTCTCCTTACGCAAGACCTCGTGCAAATAGCGCGAGTTGTACAGCTGCGTCAGATCGTCGGTCACCGACAACGCTTCCGCACGCGCCACCCGCAGCGCATGGGCCAGGGCAAATCCTGCCGGCTCGAGCAACCGCGTCATGGCCCGGCGGAACACCGGCGAAAACTTCGGCAGGCGTCGCGCGCGGCCGTGATCGATGCCCACCAGCACGCCGACCACTGCACCGTGCGCCACAATCGGCCAGCCCATTGCCGCGGCCTCCACGTGCTCACCCACTCGTGTATCGGACGCAAGCCGCGCCGACACAAATGACTGCTCCCGCTGCGCCACGACATCGGCCACGGCTTCCGCGGGCGCACGCATCGCAGGATCCTGCGGCCGGCCGGCCAGATACCGCACGCTGCCGTCCGACTCCACGGCGACCACCGACCACGACGCCATCGGCATCCACTCAGACATCCGCGTCGACAGCGCGGAGGCGACCATCGCCGGATCGGTCGACATATTCAACATGCGCATCATGTCGACAATCACATCCGCACGCGCTGCACGCGCGGCGAGCACCTCGGCACCGGAGTCGATGCGATCCGCGAGATCGTGGACGCCGGGCAAGCCCAGTGCGCGTTCCACTTTCGCCAACCGCAACGGCACACTCAAGTGATGGCGAAACCCCGCGGCGCGCGAGAGATCCGACACTTGCCTCGCGCCATCACCAAACGATGCAGCCGGTGCACCCGACAACACACGCGACAATCGGCGACGATCAACTTCATCGTCGGAGCCGAGTTCCCACAGCACACCGGTGGCATTCGACGGCACCTGGACGACTGCCGTCTGCGGCACGCATTTCACCCGAAGGTGACCCGCGCGGCGCAAAGGGGCCAGATACCGCAAGACGTCGCGGCTACGATGGAATACCGCGAGCGTGAGGGCTCTAGGCATCGTGATAAACCGGTCAAGGATATCACGCTCAACCCCTGTTTTTCCTGATACTTGCGGCATTTCATGACATAATCGCGGTTTCGTCTGCCGCCCGTGGCAGACACGGAGAGACCTTCGATGACGATGCTCGATAACATGCGCCGCCACAAAGCCTGGCTCAAATGGAGCCTGGGGCTGGTCGTGGTGACGTTTGTCCTTTTGTACGTGCCCAGCTTTTTGCAGACCGGCGGTCCGTCAGCCACTGACACGATCGCGACTGTCGATGGTCGGGCGGTCAAGGCCGGCGACTTCCGAACGATGTACGCGCAGCAGGTTGATGCGTACCGTCAGGCCTACGGTGCGAGCCTCAATGACCAGTTGCTCAAGCAACTCGGCATCGAACAGCGCCTCATCCAGCAGATGATCGACGAGGAAGCCGTGCTCGCGGAGGCCAATCGTCTCGGGCTGAAGGTCACCGATGCGGAAGTGCTCGCGCGGATCCTCCGGCTCCCCGCCCTGCAGGAGAATGGGGTCTTCATCGGCGATGCCCGCTATCGCCAGATGCTCAGCATGCAGCGCCCGCCGCTGACGCCCGCCACGTTCGAAGAACAGCTGCGCAAGACGTTGCTGGCCGAAAAGGTGCAGGCGGCCGTGTCCGGTTGGGTGCGCGTGTCGGACGCCGACGTCGAGAAGGAATACAAGTCGAAGAGCGAGAAAGTGAAGCTGGAGGTGGCCGTATTCAACGCGGCGAAGTTCCGTGACGGCATCCAACCGACCGACGCGGACCTCCAGGCGCAGTTCACCGCGCATACCGATCAGTATCAGATCGGCGAGCGTCGCCGGGTACGGTTTCTCTCCATCGACGCGCAGGCGCTCCGGGCCAAGGTCGCGGTCACCGACGCCGAAATTCAAGCGCAGTACCAGTCGAATATCGCCACTTACTCCACCCCGGAGCAGGTGCATGTGCGCCACATCCTGATGAAGACCGATGGCAAGAACGACGCAGCGGTCAAAACCAAGATGGAAGGCATTCTCGCGCAGGCCAAAGCCCCGGGCGCAGACTTCGCCAAGCTCGCCACGCAGTACACGGAAGACGAAGGCAGCAAGGACAAGGGCGGCGAATACGAGTTCGGCAAGGGCCAGATGGTCAAAGAGTTCGAAGAGGCGTCGTGGGCGCTGAAGAAAGACGAGATCTCCGGTCTCGTCAAGTCGCAGTTCGGCTACCACATCATCAAGTTGCTCGATAAGCGCGACGCCAACGTGAAGCCGCTCGAAGCGGTCAAGGCGCAGATCGACGATCAGTTGCGCTGGACGAAGGCGCAGACTGAAGCCCAGAAGATCAGCGATGAAGTGGCGCCGTCCATCAAGACGCCGAGCGACATCGAACGCATCGCACAGTCGCGTGGTCTCGTTGTCGGTGACTCGGGCCTCTTCAGTCGCGAAGAGCCACTCGCTGGCCTCGGCTTCGTGCCGAGCGTGTCGGCATCGGCCTTCACCATGAAGCAGGGTGACGTCAGCGCGGCATTGAAGACCGATCGCGGCTTCGCGTTCATTACACTCGCCGAGATCCAGGCGCCACACGCGCCGAAGCTTGAGGAAGTCAAAGCCAAGGTTCGCGAGGACGTGATCCGCGTGAAGTCTGTGGAACTCGCCAAAGCCAAGGCTCAGGCGGTGTCACTGCAGGGCAAGGCGAACTTCGTCGCAGCCGCCAAGGCCGCCGGTGTTGAAGTGAAGAAGACGGAACTGGTTGGACGCGGCACGGCGCTACCGGACGTGGGCGTGAGCGGCGTGGTCGATCAGGCGGTGTTCGCCCTCAACCAGGGCGACGTCAGCGCGCCGATCGCGACCGACAGCGCGGTGGTCGTGGCGCACGTGATCGAAAAGCAGGCCGGCACGCCGGAAGGCTTCGCCGCCGAACGTGACGGCATCCGTGGCCAGCTCCTCCAGACCAACCGCCAGGAATTCTTCGCGTCGTACATGACGAAGGCCAAAGCAAAGATGAAGATCGTCATCAACGACGCCGTCGTCAAGCAGTTGATCGGCGGGTAGCAGCGGGCTTGAGCGGCCGGGCTTCAGCCCGGCCGAATGGGCGGCGGGCTTTCATCCCGCCGCCTTTTTCATTTCACAAACACGTTCGGCATGAGCATCAACGGCTCGCCGGGCCGGTAGCGCCGAAGCTGCGCCAGCATCGCTGAGGCCTGGTTGAAGACCGCCATCGTCGTGCCGCTGTCAGACGCCGATGCGCCGAACGGGTTGGCCACGACATCAAGCAAGCTCCGGCGACCGGGATAGACCACGAGCGACACGGCCGTGCCCGTCGGCACCTTCGCGCGCGATTTGGCCAGCGCTATCGCATCGGTGAGTCCGCCAAGCGCATCGACCAAACCAAGATCCTTCGCTTGACGCCCGGTCCACACACGACCCTGCGCGATCGCGTCGATCTTCGCCGGCGTCGAGCCGCGCGCCTGCGCGACTTTCGCGACGAAGTCCGTGTAGGTCGCATGCATCTGCGTATCGATCTTCGTCCGCTCAGCCGGCGTGAACTCGCGGAACGGCGAGTTCATCGCCGCCATCGCGCCGTCGGTCACCACCGAAGTCGTAATGCCCAGCTTCTCGAGTGCACCGGCGACGACGAACTTCCCTGTCACCACACCGATTGACCCAGTAAGCGTGCCGGGCTGGGCGACGATCGCATGCGCCGGGGCCGCAATGTAGTAGCCCCCAGACGCGGCCACATCCCCCATCGACACGACGAGCGGCTTGACGTCACGCGCGAGCATGAGTTCGCGCCAGATCACTTCCGATGCGATCGCAGATCCGCCGGGGCTGTCGATACGCACCACGATCGCGCGCACAGCTGTGTCGGCACGCGCCGACCGGATCCACTGCACGAACGTGTCGCTGCCCAGCACATTGTTCCCAGTGGCCGATGTCGAGCTCGCACCACTGGCGATCTCGCCCACGGCGTACAGCACGGCGATCTTCGGCGCTCGGAACGGCGCGCTCTCGCCATGGATCCCGTAGTCATCACTCGTGAGACGACGGGTGCCGAGCACAGGTGCGGCGTCGTCAATCTGATCTTCGTAGGCGAGCGCGTCCACAAGCCCGGCTGCGACCGCACCAGCGCCAAGATACGGGCCGCCATCGATCGACGTGCGAATCTCAGCGTCGGTCTTGCCGCGGCCCTCGGCGATTGCGTGCACGAGCTCGTTGTAGGTGTCGCGATTGAGCGACGCATCCATCTCACGATGGGCAGCCGTCATCCCCTTTTCCGTGAATGTATTGCTGTAGGTCTTGTAGTCGCCGATGTGGAGCATGTCGGGCACGATGCCGAATTTGTCGAGCGCGCCGCGAAAGAACAGCTCGTAGGTGGCCACACCCGAGAGATCGAGCGAGCCGCCTGGCATGAGCAGCACGCGGTTGGCGGCAGACGCCAGGTAATAGTCGGATGCGCTGCCGCTCTCGAGGTACGCCGTCACGGGTTTGCCCGACTTGCGGAAGCTCACAACGGCTGCCCGCAGTTCCTGCAACTGCCCCCAGAGCCCGCTGCCAGTGACCGGTGTGATAACAACACCCTTCACACGCGGGTCAGTACGCGCGCGATCGAGTGTGGCCACCACATCGCGCAGCGTCGGGCGATCGGGCAGAAACGGCGACAACACACTCGCCCCTCCCGTTTCAGACAGCGGCGTTTCAAGACGCAGGTAGAGCGTGGAGTTTGTTTCGATCGGTGTGCCGCGCCGCACGAACGCAAAGTACGCCACGGCCACAACAATGGCGCCGAAGGCAACGAGCGACAGGAGCTTAACGAATCTGGACATGAGTGTGATCCAGCGTACAAAAAACCGGGCGCTCCGGTGTGCCTGTTTTGCACACCGGAGCGCCCTAGAACCTTCGACGATGACTTACTTCTTGATCGGCGCCGGAGCGGGTGATTTGGGCACCAGCTTGATCGTGCCGGCCGCCTCACGTGCCTTCAGCACGGCCATCACATCGGCCAGCGGCAGCGGTGAGAACTCGCCCGATAGGAAGTCGCGAATCTCGAGCACCGTCATCTTGCGGCCCAGGATCGCCGAGAACTCTGCGTTGTATTCGGTCGGCAGGCTCGGACCACCGCGTCCGCCGCCTTGACGTCCGCCGCCACCGACACCCGCTGGCGGCGCACCGGCCGGAGGCGCCCCCGCGCCTGCAACACCAGCGGCTGCCGGCGGTGCGCCTGCACGTCCACCACCTGCACCGGCGCCACCACCGCCGCCTGCGCCACGTCCACCGCCTGCCGCGCCACCGACCACTTCAACGACGAGGTTCGCGGCTTCTTTCTCTTCGGCCGTGAGCGTCGGCTCCTGCGGAGTCGCTGCCAACTTCGCGGGGGCGCCCTTCGGCGCCGCCGTCTGCGCCGGCGCTGCGGCCAGGGGCAGACCGCGCTGAGCCGCCTGCAACTGATACACCGCCGCCGCTTCGTCGAGCAGACTTGCGGCGCGCTTGTCGATCATCGGCTCGAACGCCGCCGTGCGCTTCTTGCCCGCTTCGACGTCGGTGTAGAGGATGCTGGCCGACCGCACCACCGCCTTCTCGATCTCCGCCGCGTGCTGAATCGCCACACGCGCTTCACGCCACGCGCTGTTCAGTTCCGCAGCGCTCTTCACGTCTGCGAGGTAGCCGAGGCCCTTCGTGTGGCTCTCACCCATGCGCGCGAGACCGCGGCCGAGGTTTTCCTGCAGGATGCGCGCGGCCATTTCGTCCGTGCCATTGGCCAGTGCTGCCAGTGCGCCGAGACCGACGGCTGCGGCGCGCTTGTACTGTGTCGAATCCTGTTTGTCAGGCGTGTCTTCCGACGAGTGGTACCACATGTCGGGCCACGTGATGAACATGACGGCGGGAATGCCGTGCTGCATGTAGGTCGCGTGATCCGATGAGCCGTAGTGCTTGTCGACCTTGATGTAGAACGCGTCCTTGCTGCCGCGCAGTGACTCAACGGCCTGCGACGGCAGGTAGCCGTTGCCGCGGAAGCGCACGCGTTCGCGCGAGATGTCCGCGATGTACTCCATCGCGCTCTGCGCGATGTCGTTGATGTACGACGGGAACGAGTCGGGCGTCCGCTGCAAGATCCAGTAGCTGCGGCTCTTCGAGATCTGCAGCGCTTCCATGTCGAAGTTCAGGTCGCCGATCAGTTTGGCCGCCTTGTCGGGATGCGCGCCGAGCCACCAGTTGGTGCCGCTGATTTCGGCCAGCCACTGGAAGTTGATCGTGCGCTTCGGGCGCGGCAGCTTACCTTCCTTGATGAGCTTGATGTACGCGCGGCCCATCTCGAGCGTCAGGGCACAGCCGGAGTTGTCGTCGTTCGCGCCCTGCTTGATCACGCCTTCATACAGATGGCCGCCGGTCGCGACTTCCTGCGTGGTGCTGCCGTCGCCCAGGATCTCGGCATGAACGACTTCACTGCGCGTGGGCACTTGCGTGCTCTTGACGATCGATTTGATCGTAATCTTGTCGCCGCGTGCGAGCAGGCCCTTCAACTCGCGCGCCACCCGCGGTGACACGTTCCAGGCCGCCGTGTTCTCTTTGCCCTGCGGGGCGGTGGCATTCGTTGACACGATCTGATCCGGGTAGTCGAGCGCGCGCTGAATGCCGATCTGCGAGAGACCGATGAGGCCGACCGCGCCTTTCGCCAGCACGCGCGTGTAGATCTGACCGAGGCCGGCCACGGACTCGGCGGACAGGGCGAACTTGCCCGTCAGGTCCTTCGTCGCGAGCGTCGCGTCGGTGCCGTCGCCGATGTCAACGAGTTCACCGCTCGCATCGCCGTTCGAGTTGAGCGAGGCCAGCGACAGCGCGACATCGTGAATGTCGAACAGCTTCACCGATTTCGGCGACGTCATCCACAACTCGCCCTGCGTCGGCTGCCAGGCCTGACCGGCCGCGAAGCTTTCGATCGTGACGTTGTCGAAGCCGTAGTCTTTGGCGAACTGCGCCATGACGTCGCTTTCCTGGAAGTGCACGTTGTACTCAGCCGGCTTGCGCACACGCTGATACGGCACGAGTTCCATAATGTGGTGCATGGCTCGCTCGCCAGACACCTCATTGATGATTGCCGTCATCTGCTCCTGCGGGAGCAGCGTCCGGTCTTCTCTTTCCTGCGCACTCACGCTGACCAGAGCCAACGCGCCGAGCGCCGATACGATCCATAGCTTCTTGCCCATTCCGAGCCTCCATGCGGCATCGCCGCAGGCGGACAATATCATCGGCGTGGGCTCGCAAGAATTTGGCCGGTCACACCTTACAAACGACCGGGTTCGTGAGATATAGTTCTAAGTCCACCCTTCTTGCGGAAGTGGCGGAATTGGCAGACGCGCCAGCCTCAGGAGCTGGTTCGAGCAATCGAGTGAAGGTTCGAGTCCTTTCTTCCGCACCAATATTGTCGGCGTAAGTGACCACGGCGTCCTTCTTCGATTCGTCGAGGCGCTCCTCCGGTTGCGTCCGAGCGCAACTACAGTTGTCATTCCGGCCCCGTGGCGTCGCGCTCTCCTATGAGAGCCGTTTTGGCACGATCCTCGCTATTACCTGGTCGCCACGCTGTTGCTCCGAGCGACTGGAAGAAATCGAGGACCGATGACGATGCTAAAATCCCGACCCATGGATCCCCGAACGGCCACGCGCACGACACCGAGAAAGCTCACGTATAACGACTACGTGTGCTTCCCGGTCGATGGGCAGCGGCATGAGCTCATCGACGGGGAGCACTATGTGACACCAACACCGCGCCTCAGCCACCAGCGGCTGGTGGGACGTCTGCATGTGGAGTTGTCGAACTACTTCGAGCACACGCCACTCGGCGAATGCTTCGTGGCACCACTCGCGGTGATTCTGTCTGATCACGACGTGGTCGAACCGGACGTGCTCGTTGTGCTCAATGACCGACGACAGATCCTGCAGGAATACGTGCACGGTGCACCGACCGTGGCCATCGAAGTGGTCTCACCGGGAACACGTCGTCGCGACGAACGCGTGAAGCGCGATTTGTACGAGCGAGCCGGTGTCCTCGAATACTGGATCGTCTACCCGGAGCGTGGCGTTGTGCGCGTCGCAAGACGCAACGGGCATGCGCAATTCGAAGATGCGATCGAGCGATCGGCGGCGGTCTGTGATTCTCTGACGTCACCGTTGCTACCCACATTCAAGCTGCCACTCACCCGATTGTTCCGAGCTTCGAGCGCTCGTTAAGTCCCGATCGGCCGCACCGGCCCATGCCCTGGATAGATCGTCGTCGCGCCCTTGTCCCGCAAGGTCTTCCAGCTGCGAGTCACGACCTCGACGTCTTTCTCCTCCACCAGCGCCGGGTGCGTCAGATCCCCCGTAAACACGCAGCCGTCATCGAGCAGCAGCGAGATGCTGTCGTCTGAGTGACCTGGCGTGTGGATGAGTTCGCCATCAATGCCCAGCCCTGCAAGAAACGCGCGGCTCGCACTCAACTCGACGACGCGGGTCTGCGCATCGTCGAGGACCACGTCGACGTAGTTGTCCTGGGGTTTCGCCCACTGCTTCATCACCGGTGCGGCTGACAACTGCTCAGGCGTGATGATGAGCAGCATGCCGGAGGCCTTCAGCTCCTGCGCCAGGCCCGCGTGATCGAGGTGATAGTGCGTGGCGAACCCGTGCGTGATCTCAGTGAGCCCAATGCCCTTGCGCTGCAACTCAGTGCGCATGGCGCCAAGCATCCCCATCCAGCCCAGGTCCACGAGCAAACGCGTGCGCCCGGAGCCGATCACATAGAAATTGGTTGAGCGATAGCCGACGTTGACGAGCGTATAGGGCCGCATCGACGAGACCTAGATCACGACCTCGTGCCGCACGACCTCGCCATCAATGACGTCGTCGCCCACGGCCACATAAAGGTGTCGTTCGGTGATGGTGAGACTGAAGGCCATACGGCGCTCAAGGCGCGCCACGAATGTCGCCAAGAGCGCGCGATCGACGGCGAGCAACTCGATCGCTTCGGCCTTGTGGATCCGTTCGCCGGCCCACTGCGAGAGCAGTTGCTTCGGGTCCTTGTGCGTATAGATCACGACGCGATCGGCAGCTTTGCTGGCGCGATGAATGCGCGCCGCATCCGGCGCGCCGATGTCGATCCAGGTGCGCAATCGTCCGGTCAGGTCGCGCACGAAGACCGCCGGCTCGTCCGGTGTCGAGACACCTTTCGAAAAGCCAATGCCCTCGGTGTACTCGCAGCAATACGCGAGCACACGGGTCACGAGCGATTCTTCCGTCTCAGACGGATGCTGCGCCGCACGGACGTCGAGCGTCTCGTAGACGCCCCGGTCCATGTCAGAGAGTTGAATGTCGAATGTGTAGATCGTTGAGGTCAGCGCCACGTCAGCGCTTGATTATCCTCAATGCGACGGCCTTCGTGTCACCTTCATTCAAGACCACGCGCGTGGCCTGGCCGCGCATGGACTGCAGAAACACCGGATCCTGCATGTCTGCGGTGGTCACGAGCGAGAGCGCCACCACAAGGTAGGCAGCGGCCGGTAGCCCCGCAGCGCGAAACGATCCATCTGCCGGCGCGGGCCGGGCGAGCGCCACAAACCGTGACGGAAACGCCCACTTTGCGGCGTCTTCGGCAAAGACAAGAACGCTGTATTCACGAGAGGGCGTGTCGCCGTCAGTCACTGTCCCGGTGATCGACGATTGCTTTTGCGTCAGCGTAATCTCGATGTCGCTCACATCACCGCGGCGGAAGTCGATACCGGTGTCCGTCACGTCCTGGCCAGCCACCACCACGCTCTTCACGAACCAGCCCGGCGCTGCGATGCTGGCGCGCACGACGCGAAGCCCGATCATGTCGCGCACTTCAAAGGTCCAGTCGTCAAGAATCGTGTTTCGCGGCGGGCCGCCGCCAATCAGCGGCGACGTCAAAAATTCTGTCGGCGCGCCCGACAGGAGCAGCATGCTCGGCTTCAACGCCGAGCCGTCGCCTTCAAAGACAAATCGGCCGCGCGCGATCGAGCCAGGCCGAACCGACAGCCGGACCTCCGGTGTATTCCCCGCAACGGTGAGCTGGGCCGCAGCGAACGGCGACGTCGCGACGCTGCCTCCGCCCTCCGGGCGACCGAATGCCTGCACCACGTACGAACCTTCGGGGACACTGCGGAATTCGAACGAGCCGTCTGGTGCGCTCTGGCCGCGGGCGAGGATCATCGCCCGCACGTCGCCGCCACTCGTCTGCGCGAGCAAGACCATCGCACTCGTGGGTGTGCCGTCAGCAGCCAGCGTCACTCCGCGCACACTCCGCATCGTCGCCGGCGTCAACGCGAAACCCACGTCGAGCACATCCTGCCCCGCCACAAGGTGCACAGACTTCGCGTCAGTTGGAGTGGCCGTGCCCGGATAGAACGTCGGCGCGAAACCGGCGGAGGTCTCCGGAACGGCGAAGGCGCCAGACAACACCATGACGTAGTAGTCGCCTGGTGCCAGACCAGAGACGCGGTAGTGGCCTCGATCATCGGAGGGCTGCGGCGCCTGCCCCGGCGCCGGCATCAGACGAGTCTTTCCCGCAACGAATTGCACTTGCGCCAACTGCACGGTGGCGCCCGGCACCGGATCCCCAAACTCGTCGAGCAATTGACCTTCGATCGCGCTCGTCTTCTGCAGCACGACGTCGGCATGCTCAAAGACTTGCCCATCGATCACGTCGATGCGCTTGCCGGGCTGGCCGGCCACGGTCTGACCGTAGTCGCTGGTCACGAAGCCCTCCGACTGAGCTGTGATCTGGTAGGACCCAGCCACCAGTCTGTCGAGGATGAACTTGCCATCGGCCTCAGCGCGGCCACTGCCCTGCGTGCCGCGGCCGCCCTCCCAGCGCACCCAACGAATCGTCGCGTTGGGAATGGGTCGCCCATCGACGCGTGCGATCGTCCCGGTAATTCGCGCGGTGCCTTGCGGCGCTGCGGGCGGGCCGCCCTGCGCCATCGCAGACGAAGCGACCATGGCCATGACCAACAACAACAGGGTGCGTCGAATGATCGTCATCGTTTCACCACCAGCGGCAACGTCGCCGCACCACCCGCCGTTGTCAGAGAAATCGCGCCGGTCTTGAGTTTCGCCAACACCGTCGCGTCGTTCCAGGCGTTCTCGTCCAAATAGTCGAGCGCGATAACCCAATACGTACCGGGCAACAGCCCACGCACTTCATACTGCCCCGTCGCGTTCGACTCCACGGCCTTGACCATGCGCGATCGCGGTCCCCATGTGCGCTCGTCATCGCTGAACACCACCACGCGCGCCTTTTCAATGCCGACGCCAGTGGAATCCTTGACCGAGCCACTGAGCGTTGCGGTATTCGGCGCGGCGACGATGCGCACCGCCATCGACTCGCCGGGTTTGATCTCGGTCGGCACATCCGTCACGTCCACATCACCGGCGACGATGCGACTGATGGTGGGCGCGTTGGCCACACCGGTCAATCGCAGTAGGCGCGGTCCCGGGAGCGCGCTGAATGTGAAGGTGCCATCCGCGGCGACCGGCGCGGTCCACTTCCACGGCTGATCGCCGACAATCGCCGGCCATTCGTACGCGGTCTCGTACGCCACGACCTGCAAGCCCGGCGGAATCGCGACACCTTCGACACGTCCGGTCAACGAGGGCGCCTTCGCCGTCACGACCGAGAGGTTGAGCTGGTCTTCGCCGGCGACGGTGATTCGCGTGATGCCAAACTCCGCGTCGGCACCAGGCGCCGACCGCCACACGCCCATCAGCCAATAGTCGCCAGCGGGCACGGCCGCATACGACACCTGATTGCCGCCAGGCGACGCACTGCCACGCACTTCACCTGTCGGACCGCCTACGCGCTGCACACGAAACCCGCCGTCATTTGCTGGTTGCCCGGCGGCAGTCGCCAGGCGAGCGCCGAGCCTCGCCACGGAAGCACTCGAGACCGAGAAGTCGAGATTCGACAACGTCTGCCCGACGGTGACGCTCACGATGCGGGCATCGTCGAAGCGCGCAGACCCCGGGTAGTACGTGCGCGACAAGACCGATGGCCGTGGCCCTTGCGGTGGCATCCGCGCAGCATCCAGCGGATCGGGCGCCGCATCGACGTAGTAGTCACCCGGTGGCAGCGTGTGCACACGGAAGCGACCGAGATCGTCCGTGCGCGCCTGTTGCACCGCCACCGGTTTGCGGCCGGTCACGTCATACGCCAAACGCACGGCTGACACGACGATGTTTGCCGCCGGGTCGCCATTCTCCTTTATGAGACGGCCTTCGAGTGCGGCCCCCGCCTGCATGACGAAGTCAGCGGTTGCCGACTGCCCTGCCCTGAGATCGATCGGCGTTGGGGCCTCGAAGACGCGACGCGGGTCTGCCAATTTCGCCACAAACCCCGCCTTCTCGCCATGCGCTCGATACGGCCCGGCCGGCAGCGCTGAGAATCGATAGCGCCCCTCGCTGTCGGTCTCGGTCGTCATCGGCTGTTTCAGTGCGCTCGACTCGAGCACCACGCGCGCGCGCCGCACCGGCGCGACACCCGAGGCCGTCGCGATCACCATGCGCCCGGCGAGCGAGCAGGTTCCTGCCGGCGCAGCCGGCGGCGGCGTCGGACGGTCGCGAGGCACTTGAGCCAACGGTGCGGCCACCGCCATCGCGATCGACACGCCACAGGCGCACACGCGCCCGGCGAATCTTCTGTAGAAATACATCTCTGCCCCCACTGGCTGGCGACAGGCTACAACAAGTCGTGACCGATTCGACCGGGCACTGACGAAAATACGCGAACCCTTCCCGATGAATGCCGTAAGGGTGTGTAGAGGCGATCACGATGGCGCGCACTGTGTGGGAAACAATTCAAGTCACCGGCAACCAGCTCGCCGATGCCGTGCAGAAGCTCATCGAGGCCGGCAACGTGCGGCGCATTCGCATTCGTCAGGGCGAGAAGACCATCGCCGAGTTCCCGCTCACGGTCGGCGTCGTCGGCGCGATGTTCGCGCCGATGTTGGCCGCAGTCGGCGCACTGGCCGCGCTGATTACTGAGTGCACGATCGACATCGAACGCGAAGTCGAAGACTCCGCGGACGACACACCCCAGAATTAGATACAGATCGTGGTTACTTGGCGCGCTGCGCCAGTTGCGACAGCACGGCGATCACGCGTTTGTCATCAAGAAAGGGACGCATCCAGGGCTCCACGGGCAGCGTCGCCGCCCACATCCCCGTCGGCGCCTCTGTGAGGAATTTAGTCAGGACGGCGCAGGCGTCGTTGATGTCGCCGTCAAGAAAGAATGCCATCGCGCGAGCGATGGTCGCTTCCGGTGCGCGACCAAACACTTAAAGGTCATGCTCGCCGCGAACACCGCGCTCACGCGCCTCGATCGCGCCGGGCTCGTCGCCGGCCGCAAGCCGCGCCTTGCCCAGCCCCAGCCACGCACGCGCGTGATCCGGCACTCGCTCAACGGCCCGTTCAAAACACTTCACGGCCTCGGCAGGCTTCTTCGTCGCCAAGTGCGCAAATCCCAACCCCATCAGCGCATCAACCGTAAACTCATCCGCGAACACATCATCGCCCCCGGCACTGAGCTCCGCTGCCAGATGCTGGTGCGCCTCGTCGAGCTGATCGCGACGGAGAGCGATCAATCCACGTAGCCAATGCAGGCCGCGGCCGGGCAGCCGATCTGACGGCGTCTTGCGCTGCGTTTCCAACCCGATTGCCAGAACCGCATCGGCCTGATCCAGATCGCCGCGCGCGATATGCACGTAAGCGGCCGCAAAGTGGGCGTGCGTCAGCGCCGGATACTGCGCCATCACCACCGCCAGACACTTCAGTCGCTCACTCCCCCACGCCGCGATGCCCAGCTGGAACTGATGCCGCCAGTTGCCGGGCTCCATCGACACAGCCAGACGGCCGTGCGTGAGCGCTTCGGCGTTGCGCGGTGTAATCGCGAGGAAAAATGCGAGCGCCGCGTGCGCCTCTGCCTGACTGGGGTCGAGCGCCACAGCGCGCTCGGCGTGCGCGATAGCCGCATCCAGCTCGGCTTTCTCCGGACGGCTGCGCACGCGCGTGGCTTGATACAACCAGAAGTGCGCATGCGCGAGACCAATATGCGCAGGTGCATACGTTGGATCAAGCGCAATCGCCTTTGTGAAGTCGACGACGGCCTCCTGAATGGCTTTGGGATCGAGCGTCTCGAGCTTCATCCGCCCGTCGGTCGCCAGGCGATACGCCTCAAGGCTCGGCGTCTCGCGTGAGCCTGTGGGCTGCGACGGCGCCGCCGTAATGGTCACTTTCAGCCCGGCCATCAGCGCGGTGACGATGGCGCTCTGCAGCTGCGCGGCTTGAGCGGTCTGTGCCTGAAGCTCGACGCCAGCGTCACTCGCGACGCCAGTGGCCACCGGGTCGCTCACTTCCACGGGTGCCAGCCAGCGGTATCCGCGTCGTGGCACCGTCTCAATGAACATGGGGGCGTTCGGCTTGTCGCCGAGCGCCTGCCGCAATTCCGAGATGACCTGCGTCAGCGCGTTGTCGGTGACGGTGACATCCGGCCACAACGTGTTGAAGATCTCGTCCTTCGTAAACAGCAGGCCGGGCTGCATGACCATGAGCAACAGCAGATCAATGGCGCGCGGAGACAGAGGAATGGCTGCGCCGCCGGCAGACAGCTGATACGCCCGTCGATCGAGCGTAAACGACCCGAAGCGGAATTTAGAAGACGTTCTTGATCAACCCGCCGTCGACTTGCAGCGAGGCCCCCGTGATGTACCGCGCCGCGTCGGAGAACAAGAACACCGCGGCATTACCGAATTCGTCCGGCGCACCGTAGCGGCCGAGCGGAATCACCTTTGAATAGCTGGCTTTGATGTCGTCGGCCGACGTGCCGGCCGCTTTGCCGCGTAGTGTGTCGAGTTCGCGCACGCGGTCGGTGTCGATGCGTCCCGGCAGCAAGTGGTTCACGCGAATGTTGTCGGCCGCCAGCTCATTGGCCAGCGTTTTTGACATGGCCGACACTGATGCGCGCATCACGTTCGACAGCGCGAGATTCGGGATGGGCTCCTTGACCGACGACGACGTGGAGACGACGATGGCGCCACCACCACGGGCTTTCATGGAAGGCACCGCGAGACGCACCATGCGAACCGCGCTCAGGAGCAGCAGTTCAAACGCGCCTTGCCATGCCGCATCGTCGAAAGACAACACCGTACCGGCCGGTGGACCACCACCGTTGACGAAGAGCAGATCGACGCCGCCAAACTTCTCCACCGTCTTGCCGTGCCACTCAGCGAGCGCATCCGCTGAACGCACGTCGACGGGCATCGAGAAGTTCTCGGTGTAGGTTTCTGCAGCAATGCGCTTGGCCGCGTCACCGATCTTGCCGGCCTCACGTGAGCTCATGGAGACCAGCACGCCTTCCGCCGCGAGGCCGCGCGCGACCGCGTAGCCCAGGCCACGGCTGGCGCCGGCCACCATTGCCACTTTGCCTTTCAGTCCCAGTTCCATCTCAGATTCCCTTCAAAAACTCAGCGCCGCTCTTTGCGGCCGTCCAGCCCAGCACACGGTCGAGGGCCGCACGCGTATTGTCGTCGAGCACCGGTCCTGGCGCACGGGTCGAGCCATCCGTGAGCGCACCGCGCCGACGGAAGACTTCTTTGCGAATTGCCATGCCAATGCCTTCCTGAAACTCGAAGCGCATCAGGGCCACAAACGGATAGAACGCCTCGGCGGCCTCGTCGATCTTGCCAGCCTTGTAGCGCGAGACCACGTTGACGAGCACTTCCGGGAAGGCAAATCCGGTCATCACGCCGGCCGCACCGGCCAGCAACTCTTCGATCAGGAACACGCCGCCAAGCCCACCGAGGATCGCGACCTTTGTGTCGCCAGCGGCTGCGAGAATGCGAGCGGTCTTGAACGGCGTCGGCGGATCTTCGAGCTTGATCGTGCGTGCGGTCGGAATCTCCTTCGAGATACGCGCGAGCAGGCCGGCCTCCATCGCAAATCCGGAGATCGGCGGATAGTCCTGCACGACGATCTCGAGATCGCCGACAGCGGCGGCCAGCGCCTTGTAGTGGCTCACAACCGACTCGGTGTTGAGCTTGAGCGCACGCGGCGGGCTCACCATGACGGCGGCAGCGCCGAGCGACTTCGCTTCCTTGGAATAGTCGATGCAGGCGCGCACGCCATCGGCGGATGCGCCCACAATGACTTTGGCGCGGCCATTGATCTGGGTCACGACGGTGTCGACGACCAGCGCGCGCTCTTTCTCTGATAAGCGCGTGACTTCACCCGTCACGCCGAGCGCCGTGACGCCGTTGACGCCGGCTCCCACGATCAGCTCCACAACACGCTTCAGACTTTCGACATCAACATCGCCGCCGCTTTTGAACGGCGTCGGCAGCACAGAATAGACCCCTTCGAACACGCGTGACCTCCGCTAAATGACGTCGGAAGCGTATCATTCTGGGCAATGCGTGCGCGTACACCGATCGTCATTACTCTTTCTTTGCTCGCCATCACTCTCACGGCACTGGCCGCGCCACAAGGCCGAGGTCAGGGGCCCGCGCCGGCGGCGCCGACCGGACCGTCTGTGGAGTGGAAGACCTACGGCGGCAACCTCGCGAACTGGCGCTATTCGCCGCTCGATCAGCTGACGAAAGACAACATCGGCTCCGCAAAGATCGCGTGGCGATGGAAGTCAGACAACTACGGCACCAATCCGGAATACCGGAACGAGAGCACGCCGATCATGATCAACCGCACGTTGTTCTTCACGGCGGGCACGGAGCGCTGGGTGGTAGCGGCGGACGCGGTCACCGGCGCCAACAAGTGGAGTTGGCATCTCGAAGAGGGTGAACGTGGCCGCCTCGCTCCGCGCCGGTCGTCGGGCCGGGGCGTGGCGTACTGGACCGATGGCTCCAAGGCGCGCATCTTCACGATTACGCCAGGTTTCATGCTGGCCGCGCTCGACGCCGAGACCGGCGTGCCGGTGTCGACCTTCGGCACCAGCGGCCTCGTAGATCTCAAAGCCAATCTCGGCGTCGACGTCGATCTGATCAACGCCGCCATCGGCAACTCCTCGCCGCCGTTCGTCTTCGACAACGTCGTGGTGATTCCGCCCGCGCTGCAGGAGGGCACGCGGCCGCCATCCATGAAGAACGTGCCCGCACGCATCATGGCGTTTGATACTCGTACGGGCAAGCTCGCGTGGCGCTTCAACACGATTCCCGTGAAAGGCGAAGTCGGATACGACAGCTGGGAAAAGAATTCGGCGGAGTACACGGGCAACGCCGGGTCGTGGGCACCGATGGCCGGCGACGACAAGCGCGGCCTCATCTACGTCCCGGTCGAAGACGCCACCGGCGATTACTATGGCGGGCACCGCCCGGGGAACAACCTCTTCGCCTCGTCGCTCGTCTGCCTCGATGCCAAGACGGGCAAGCGTGTCTGGCACCAACAGCTCGTGCATCACGACATCTGGGATCGCGACAACCCGACGCAACCGATCCTCGCGGACATCACCGTCAGCGGGAAGAAGATCGAGGCGGTGGTGCAGCTGACCAAGCACGCCTACGCGTTTGTCTTTGATCGCGTGACCGGGGCGCCGGTGTGGCCAATCAATGAAGTGCCGGTCGAACAGACCGACGTGCCGGGTGAGAAGACATCTCCGACGCAGCCCGTGCCGAGTAAACCCGCGCCCTATGATCGCGTGGGCGTCACGATCGACGACCTGATTGACTTCACGCCGGAGCTGCGCGCGGAAGCCGTCAAGCAAATGGCCAAGGTTCGACTGGGCAAGTCGCCGTTCACTCCCCCGTCGCTCGCCAATGCGCCAGACGGCACAACGGGCACGCTGACGGTGCCGGGCGCTCTTGGCGGTACGAACTGGGAAGGCGGCGCCCTCGACCCGGAGACCGGCATCCTTTACGTCGGTTCCTGGACGAACCCCTCGATCTTCGCGCTCGTGAAAGATCCGCGGTCCGACATGGACTACTCCGGTGGCGGTGGTGGCTCGACGCGCGTGCGGGGCCTGCCCATTTTGAAGCCGCCGTACAGCCGCATCACCGCCATTGATCTCAACACCGGCGATCACCAATGGATGGTCGCCAACGGCGACACGCCGCCGGATGTGAAGAACAACGCGGCCGTGGCTGGCGTGACGATTCCGAAGACAGGCGCGCAAACACGTCCGGAGATTCTCGTCACCAAGACGTTCCTGCTCGTGGCCGAGGGCAGCGGCGCGCAGCCGATCCTCCACGTGCTCGACAAGGCCACCGGCGGGGAACTGACATCGATCACAGTGCCGGGTGCGATCGGCAGTGTGCCGATGAGCTACTCGGTCAACGGCAGACAATTCATCGCGTTCTGGACGTCCAATCGCAACGCGCAGCAGCCGTCGGAACTCATCACCCTTGCACTTCCCGTCGCCGGTGGCGGTGGCCGCGGGGGACAATAGCCACATGGCGTTTTCGTCAGCACCGATCATCATTGGCGTCGCCGGCGGGTCCGGCTCCGGCAAGACCACGGTCGTCCGCAGGATCGTTGAAGCGCTCGGCGACGACCACGTCAGCGTGCTGGAACACGATCGCTACTATCGCGATCATCCCGAACTGCGTTTGGAAGAACGCGCGGCGCTGAACTATGACCACCCGGCCTCGCTCGAAACCGACCTCATGGTGCGCCACGTCGAGTCACTGCGCGATGGCCGCCGCGTCGATGTCCCCGTCTACGACTTCGCTCGACACGCGCGCGTCTCGGCGACCACCCCCGTGCAGGCGCGCACCGCAATCATCGTGGAAGGCATTCTGATCTTTGCCGATGCGCCGCTGCGCGCACTGATGGACGTCAAGGTCTTTGTCGACGCAGACGACGACACACGGTTTATTCGAAGGCTCCAACGCGATGTCGCCGAGCGTGGCCGAACGGTCGACTCGGTCATCGACCAGTACCTCAGCACCGTCAAGCCGATGCATCTGGAGTTCGTTGAACCGAGCAAGCGCTACGCGGATGTCATCGTGCCGCAAGGTGGCCATAACTCCGTCGCGATCGGGATGCTGCTCTCGTTGATCCGCAGCCTCGCCATTCGCTAGCGGCGCCGATTACAAGGTCTTCAGATACTCGATCAGCGCGCGTCGGTTCGCGTCGGTCTTAATCGCCGACCAGAAATCATGGCCGCCATTGCCACAACTTGGCCGAGCGGTGTTGAACCAGTTGCGATCATCGGCGTCCTTCGGCGCGCGTCCAAGGGGCTGACCGACACGCTCACGGTCAAGCGTGCGCGCTGCCATCACCTCAAACACCTTCGGCCGTGCCGTGGCCGGCCCGAGCAGGTCGTAGAGCGTCGGCACACTGCCGTTGTGCAGATACGGAAAGTTCGCCCAGACGCCGGTCAACGGGGTGGCCGCATAGCCGCGGCTCTTCTTGAGTGCACCCTCCGCGGCGAGCGGACTGTGCTCGAACGCGTCAACGAACTGCGGGGTCACAACATCAAGTCGGCCACGGTCGGTGCCGACGTCAACATGTCGGCCTGGCCAGTCCACGCCACCACGACCGTCATAGGTGCCGTGGCAACTTGCGCACCCCATCTCCCGTGAGTTGAACAGCGCGCGCCCCTTCTCTGCCAAAACAACATCGATCGCATACGGATAGCGCGGTGCGCGCAGATGCTGAATCACCGACGTGAACTCGTCTTTGATCACCGGCACCACGGCCGTGCTCAGCGTCTCAAACGAACGATCCTTCTCCAGTTCCATCGACGAGGCCATCAGCGGAAACGGACCATGGAAACTGCCGTCGCTGTACCACCGCCCCACCGGCATCTTGGCCACGGTGTGCCACAGCGGCGGCGTCTTCACGTCACCGCGACCGACCTCCGCCACGTCTGGCATCCGGCCCTCGTGCGATCGCATGAACATCTCCACGTGCGACGCCGCGAACGCGGTGGACCGAGCGCGCGTCAGTGAGTCGATCTTGTCGTGATGGTGGCTATTCAGAATGCGGTTCGCTTCCTTCGCGAACGCGAAGTCATCCGGGTTTGAGCGGAGCCGGCTGAGCCACGGCTCGCTCGTCAGCCGCTTGAGCGCGGTCCCCAGCCACAGCTCGTCGAAGGTCTTGGAGCCGGCGCCGAAATACGCCACACCGTCGATCTCCGCGGTGTGGCAGACGAGACAGTTCACCGTCCACCGCAATGTCTTCGGCGCCACCGATGGATCCTTCGTTGTGACGTTGGGCGCCATGCCGAATGCCGGCACGCGCGGGTTGTCGCGCCATCGCACCAGGCCCACTTCGCGCCCGACGATCGTGTCCATGTCGCCGACCACCGCCTGCGTGACCGCATTGGTGTCGAACAACGACTGCGGCACCCAGGCCGACGATTGGTAGGTCTCATACATGAAGTCGAAGAGCGCGGCCCGACGTGCCGCGTGCGGCCGTGCATCGTCCTGATCCCAGGCAATGACGAGCCGGCTAATCCCGGAGTCGAAGGTCTCATCGAGCGCGTCTTTGCTCAGCGCTGGCGCGGCGGCCCGACTACGGAGCAGGAACGCGGTGATGCCCACCAACACACATGCCACCATGAGGAGTTTTCGAGTCATCGATACGCCACCTTCATCAATTGCGCTGCACTGTCAGCGCATTCCACGTCGTGGTCCTGTGAGCAGAGTTGGGCGGCCTGTCGGTACGCGCGTACCGCCTGCGGGTGATCGCCGCCAAGGTCCGCGATCTTGCCAAGTTCGATCTGGATGCGACCGCGCACCCAGCCGCGGGTCGCCACTGGCAGCGCCGCCCGCAACTCGCGGCCTGCGTCATCGCATTCGCCGAGGCCAACGAGCGCCATGCCCAGCGCCAGCCGCCAACGCGACTCTTCACCAGGCGCCTTGGCGCGGACGTCTGAGACAAACGTCTCGAGTCCACGTCTGAGCACGGATTTCGCTGCAGCAAATCGACGCTGTCGCAGCAGGGTGCGGCCTTCTTCGAGCGGCATCAGGCGATTGCGGGGAAAGCGGTGCTCGAGTTCCACGATCAGTGCCAACGCCTCGTCGTAGCGTTGTTCACCGTTCAGCATCAGGATCAGCGTGAACATCGCGTTCGGCTGGGTGTCGCCCGACCGCTGTGCGGCAGCCTCCAGGAGTCGAATCGCGAGCGGACGATCACCAGGGAATCCGAACAGCCGAGCCACGATGCGCTTCGGTGCCGGCAGGCCAGCCACCGCGTATCGATACATGCCGAGCGTGATTCCCGCGTCGGTACGCGACGGATCGAGTGCCATCACTCGTTCTTGCTCACGATAGGCGCGGCGTGCCGGTCCAAGACTGGCGATGACCTGACCTCGAACCGTCGTACCGAAAGACGCCTGCAGCCCATAGGCGGCGCCGAGTTGTGAATGCGCGTCGGCGTTGTCGGGATGCTGGCGGACCTGGGCGTCGGCCAGCGCGATGGCCTGGGCAATGTCGGCATCGAACTCGGCTTCGAGTCGCGCGTTCAAGACGCCACGCGGCTGATAGATCCGCGTATCGCCGAAGTAGTCGTCGACCGAGATATGACCTTGCTCGAACAAGATCATGATCCACGCCGCGGCAGCCGCCATGCGGTAGCCCGCTGGATGCTCGGGGTCGGCGAGGATCGCGGCCTTAAATGTCGTGAGCGCGTCTGCGTGGTCGAGGTTGTATCCGAGCTCGAGCCCCTGACGACGAAGGGTGGCGGCGTCCTGGCTGTGGCGCTGCCCGGTCGCGGCCGACGGCAGGCTGACGACCAGGGCAAGGACAATCGCGGTGCACGTTCGAATGAACATGCACCCAGCCTAGAGACTCAGGTTGATTGGGTCCTTCTCTGGGAGTGAGGAAAGTGTGAAATGGATGTGGAGTCGAGCTTGGCTAGTTCGCGTTGACGCGCCCACCGATGCGCGCCTGAAAGCCGGCGAGCACACCAAACGACTTGCGGGTACCCGCGACGCGAGCGATGAATTCCAAGCCGGTGACCGGGCCACGCCCACGGCTTTCCCTGCCGACAGCGATACCCGCAATGGGGGCAACTGTCGCGACACTCGTGAACCCCAGGCTCAGTCGGACGTACGTGCCGCGGCCAACCTCAACACCACCCATGAGATAAAACGGCGCCAACGAATCAGCGATCAGCGGATGGCGGTCCTTCGCCGGGGAGAGTTGGACGCTGATCTCGAGTGAGAAGCCAGCGGCGCCCTGATGCGTCGATCGATACTGAAAACCCACGGTCGGTCCGGTGGTGCTGAGCTGCCCGTCGCGCGCGACTCGCTGCACCAGCACACCGCCCACACCGAACACCGCGACCGGCTCATCCGGCGTCGTCTGCTGTGCCGCCGCCGGCGCGGCGCAGAACAGTACGCCGGCGGCGACGACACACATCCATCGAAACGTCTTCATCGGTCCGGCCAGAGGCCTTCGAGCTACTTCACGATCGGCGGCAACGCGGTGACCTGGAACGTCTGGGCCTTGCCGAGCGGCGTCACGGTGTCGCCAACCTGCTTGCCGAGCGTCGCTGTGTAGCGGCCGGGCTCAAGCGCCGGACCACGCGGTCGTCCACCGAAGCCACCGCCTCCGCCGCCGCCTCGACCAGCACCGGCGACCGCCGGCGGCAGGTCGCCGGTCAGGTCGAAGTTCACGCGATGCAGGCCTGCGGTCTGTTCGATGGTCATCGTGCGTAGTTTCTTGCCACTTGCATCAGTAATCGTGATCACGTACTTCGAGCCTGCGGCCGGAGCGCCAAGACTGTACGTCAGCATCGCCCCCACTGCGGGATTCGGCGTCGCTTCATTCATCCACGCCGCCTGCTCATAGCCAGCCGGCGAGAATTGGAACGCGTTGGCACGGGTCGGGTACAACTGCCCTTCGGCCGCCAACGACTCGTTCGTGATCTCACGCAGTGCGCTGTAATCGTCGAGAATGTAGAAGCTGCGGCCGAACGTGCCGATTGCCAGATCGCTCTCGCGTTTTTGGATCGCGATGTCCCGAATCTGCGCGGTCGGCAGCCCCGTCTTCAGCTGCACCCAGTGCTTGCCGCCATCGACCGATGTCCACAGCGCCATCTCCGCGCCGGCAAACAGCAGGTTGCTGTTCACGTAGTCCTGCGCCACGGTCCAGACGTTGTTCCGCACCTTGGGCAAGTCACCTGCGATCGACGTGAATGTCTTGCCGCGATCGTCGCTGCGGTAGAGGTACGGCGCGTAGTTGCCGCGCTGCCAATCGTTGAGCGCCACGAACACCACGTTGGCATCGCGCGGTGACGGCTCCACGTCGGCCACATACGTGCCGGCCGGTGCGCCCGGGAACGACTCGACCTTGCGCCAGTTCTTGCCGCCATCTTCCGTGATCTGCAGCAAGCCATCGTCTGTGCCGACGAAGATCAGACCTTCGAGCAACGGCGACTCATCGAGCGATACGGCGTTCGACAGCGCGGTCGTCGCGTTGCCCCACGAGACCGTCGTCGCCGTATCCCACTTCTTGCCCATAATCGGAATGTCAGCCGGATTCAGGTTGCGGCTGATATCACCGCTGATGCGCGTCCACGAATCGCCGCGATCGTCGCTCCGATACACGTAGTTGGTGGCCCAGTAGAGACGCGTTGGCGAATGCGGGCTCACGATGTACGGCACGTCCCAGTTCGCGCGATCCGCATTGCCGCCACCGCCGCGCCCTTGTTCTTCGAGATGCGGAATCGCATCCTTCGGCTCTGCTTCCGCCTGGGCCGGTGTGCCCACACCGCGGCCACCGCTCGCCTGCGGAGGGCGAATCGATTTGAAGGCACCGGTGCGTAGATCAATGCGCTCGATGTTGCCCGTCTGCCACTGCGCGTAGATGATGTTCGGGTCAAGCGGATCGACGCGTGACTGGAAGCCGTCGCCGCCACCGGTGAGGAACCAGTCGCTCGTGCGAATGCCGACACTGTGCGCCGTGCGCGAGGGGCCGCACATCGAGTTATTGTCCTGCGCGCCTCCACACACCCGGTAGAACGGATAGGAGTTATCCACTGCCACACGATAGAACTGCGTCACCGGCAGGTTGTCGAAGTGACGGAAGTACTTGCCCTCGTCATAGGTCTCGTACACGCCGCCGTCGTTCGAGAAGATCATGTGACGCTTGTCCTTCGGATCCACCCACACGTCATGAAAGTCGACGTGCACGTCCGGCTTGCTCATGTTCATGACCTGGTTGACGGCCTTCCATGTCTTGCCGCCGTCGCCGCTGCATTCGAGATTCGTGTTCACCGACCAGATCGTGTCGGGCCGAATCGGATCGACGAAGATCTCGTGGTAGTAACCCGGATCTCCGCCCGCATAGACGCCACCACCACCTCGCCCGCCACCACCACCACCACCGCCGCCGGCGCGGCCCGGTGCCGCAGCAGGATCCACTGGCGCTCCACCACAGAACGGCGCGATCGGTTCAACAGGCTTTGCAAGTGCCGCAGGCTTTGCTGCTGACGCTGCAGACTTGGGCGCCGTCGCTGCTGCGCCTTCCGCCGGAGCAACGGCGGGTTTCTCTGGTTCCATGCGACGGAACGACAGGCCCGCATCATCCGACCGATAGAAACCTGATTCGTCTTTGCCGGCCGCTCGCGATGCCTGCGACGCGGCATTGGCCAACAGATACACGCGGGTCGGCTTCACTTTGCCGTCGAGCGCAATCGCGACGCGACCCATGTCACCCGACGGCAGGCCCTTCGTGAGCTTCGTCCACTTGGTGCCGGCGTCGATCGACTTATAGACGCCGCTCTCCGGACCACCTCCGACAAACTGCCCCACCGCACGACGCCGCTGCCACGTCGTGGCATACAGCACATCCGGATTCGCCGGATCCATCACCAGGCCATTAGCACCCGTGTTCTCGCTGATCGCGAGCACGTTCTTCCAGGTCTTCCCACCGTCGGTCGTCTTGAACACACCGCGATCACCACCCGCGGACCACAGCGGTCCCTGCGAGGCGACGTACACCGTATTGGAGTTGCGCGGATCCACGATGATCTCGGCAATGTGCTCCGACGTCTCGAGGCCCACGCGGTTCCACGTCTCGCCGGCATCCGTGCTCTTGTAGAGCCCGTCGCCGTACATGGCCGCTCGTGGATTTGAGTTCTCGCCCGTGCCGAGCCACAGCACATTGGAATCTTTCGGATCGACGACGATGCAGCAGAGGTTGAAGGAACCGCCGTTGTCGAAGATCGGCTTGAAGCTGTAGCCGTGGTTGATGCTCTTCCACAAACCTCCGGCCGCCGTCGCCACGTAGATCACCGAGCTGTCCTTCGGATCAACCGTCGTGTCTTGCACGCGACCGGTCGTCAGCATCGGCCCGATGTTACGCAGCGAAAAATCCTTCAACGCCGCGGTCGTGACGCGCTCGCCACTCTGCCCCAGCGTCAACGCAACCGAACCGACAACAATCGCGACAAGCGCGACACCAAAGACTCTGGACTTCATCGCTCAAGCGC
Source organism: Acidobacteriota bacterium (assembly GCA_947467605.1). GTDB lineage: Bacteria > Acidobacteriota > Vicinamibacteria > Vicinamibacterales > SCN-69-37 > SCUN01. The sequence goes on along the minus strand of CANIII010000009.1, from coordinate 168 downwards.
CTTTACTGAAAAGGAGACGCCAGCGCCGTACGGCGTGACCGTCTCACCCACTACTTTGGCCAGCGTCGCGGTGTAGCGACCCGGCGTCACCGCTGCGGGTTGCGGTGCACCGCCGCCGCGTCCGCCCTGCGGCGCGCCAGCACCAGCCGCGCCGGCCCCGCCGGCGCG
>CANIII010000008.1 GCA_947467605.1 Acidobacteriota bacterium | reverse complement strand
GCAGGCGCTCCGGCGGCGGCAGCGGCGGGTGCCGGACGTGGCGGTCGCGCGGGCGGCGGCGCCGGCGGTGGCAATGCATCACCGACGGGGCGACACTCCACGATGGCCAATCTCGCGTGCTATCCGGCGATCAATATCCCCAACGGCTTCAGCGACAACGGACAGCCGACCAACGCCACGTTCTTCGCGCGCCCGTTCAGGGAAATGGAACTGCTCGCGCTCGCGAAGGCCTATCAGGACGCCGCGCAGTTCCACGTGCAGAAGCCGACCAAATTGGGGTGACGAGCCCGCCGGGCAAGGTTAACGAGAGATTTTCTGCATATGCCCCATCTGATCGAACGCGCATCGAGTGGCCGGGCGAAGTGCCGTGGCTGTGGAGAGAAGATCCCGTCGGGCGAGCTCCGATTCGGCGAGCAATTGCCGAATCCGTTCGCGGACGGCGACGGCGCACTGATGACGCACTGGTTTCACCTGCCATGCGCCGCGTATCGGCGGCCCGAGGCCTTCATCGAAGGCCTCGCCGAAACCACAGAGACCATCGACAACAGCGCAACACTCGAACACGAAGCCGCACTCGGCGTCGCCCATCGACGTCTGCCGCGCGTGAGCACGGCGGAGCGAGCGCCGACCGGCCGTGCCAACTGTCGGGCGTGCAAGACACTGATTGAGAAGGACACGTGGCGCATCGCGCTTGTGTTCTATGACGACGGCCGGTTTGTGCCGTCGGGATTTATTCATGCGAAGTGTGTGAAGGATTACATCGAGACGACGGAGATTGGTCCGCGGGTGAAACATTTTTCGCCCGCGTTGAGCGAAGAAGATCTCGAGAACCTAACGCTCGACCTCTGACAGAAATTTCACCTTCGGATTTTCGCGTTCAGCGTATTGCAGCGCCCATTCGGTCGGGAAGAGCAAAACCGTGCGGCCGCGGCGGTCGGCAACGTCGAGCACGTTGGCGCCGAGGCCTGCGAGTTTCTGAATATCCGTGTTGCCGGGATCCATCCAACGTGCGGCGTGATAGTTCATCGGCTCAATGCGGCTCTTGACACCATATTCGTGCTCGAGGCGCGACACGATCACGTCAAACTGCAGCGCACCGACAACGCCAACGACCGGATCGCGGCCATGGCGAGTGCGGAACACCTGCATCAGGCCCTCTTCCTCAAGCTGCCGCACGCCGTCGTCAAACTGTTTGTGTCGCTGGTCTTCGAGCTTCAGCCGACCGAAATGTTCAGCCGCGAATTGCGGCACCAGCGGAAACTCAACCGGGCGACCGACATAGAGAGAATCGCCGATGGCAAAACGGCCGGGGTTCACGAGGCCGACGATGTCACCGGCGTAGGCCTCGGTGGACGTCTCACGATCGCGGCCGAAGATCTTGTAGGGACGAGCCACACGCACTGGCGCATTGAGCCGCGTGTTGGTCACGATCATGTCTTTCACGAGCCTGCCGGAGCAGACGCGCACGAACGCGACGTGATCGCGGTGGCGCGGATCCATGTTTGCCTGGATCTTGAAGACAAAACCGCTGAAGTCGGGCGAGGCTGGATCAATTTCCTCGTCGCCGTCTTTCGTCATGCGCGCGCTCGGCGGCGGTGCCAGGCGCACCAGGCCTTCGAGAAACGGCTCGAGGCCGAAGTTGGTGAGTGCGCTGCCAAAGAACACGCCGGTCTGCCGACCCGCGAGGTATTCGTTCAGGTTGAACAACGTGCCGGCGCTGGCGATGAGGTCGATGCCTTCGATGAACTCGCGATAGGCGTTTTCGCCGGCGAGTTCCTGCAGCTCCGGATCGCGATGGTGCGAGACCGTGACCGGCGCTCGGCGCTGGCCCTGCATGTGCCGCTCGTACAGCAACACTTGGCGCTCGTTGATGTCGTACACACCGCGGAACTGTTGGCCGCGGCCGATCGGCCAGTTGAGCGGCGCCGCGGCGATGCCGAGCACACTTTCGATTTCATCGAGCAGCTCGAGCGGATCACGGCCGTCGGTATCGCACTTGTTGACGAACGTCAGAATCGGCAGGCGGTGACGTTTACAGACTTCAAACAGTTTCCGCGTCTGTTCCTCGACACCCTTCGCTGAGTCGAGCACCATGACGACGCTATCGGCCGCGACAAGCGAGCGATACGTGTCTTCGCTGAAGTCTTTGTGGCCAGGCGTGTCGAGCAGCGTGATGCGCTTGCCCTCGATTTCGAATTCCAGCGCCGTGGAGGTCAGCGAGATGCCGCGCTGCTGCTCCATCGCCATCCAGTCAGACACCGCGTGGCGTCGCGACTTCCGGCCACGCACCGCACCGGCCAGTTCGATCGCACCTGCGTACAGCAGGATCTTCTCAGTCAGCGTCGTCTTGCCTGCGTCTGGATGCGAAATGATCGCGAACGTACGCCGCAGGGCTACTTTGGCGGCGAGTTCGTCGCTGGTGGGCTGGGCATCAACCATGTGAACACTTGATCTTACCTTGCCGACCCTGCGGCGGCTAGAACGCGCAGCGGTAGTGGGAGGTCTTGATCGCCTCGGTCCAACGGTTGTCGAGTCGCTTGTAGAGCGTGTAGTTGTTGCCTTCGAGTCCGGCCGTCTCGGTCAGGATCTCCGAAATCCCGTCGTTGTCGAGGTCGAGGTGGTCGATCAACTTCTCCGCATACACCTGCACGCCGACCCAATCAATGTCACTGCCTTCCAGGATCTTGTCGGCTGACGTGTGTACGTAGTTGGCGATCACTTGACGAAAGGTATCTCCGCCAGCCTCCGCAATGAGAAACAACTGATCGCGGGTCTCGACGCCGGTGGTCTTCTTGACCACGAACGTGCCGACAAGGAGTGGCTTCGCGCTGACGTCGACTTCGATCGCTGTGAGATTCACCACCTGAAGCTTCGCGGCGAGCGCGGCGGCAACCCCGTTGGCCTGATACGCCGTCGTCGCCAGGCGGATCGCCTGAGCGCGCTCGTCCGGCGTGGCCGCGCGGCGTGATCGCGGCCGCTTCACAGTGATGATGTCGGTGACGATCACGCGAAGACTGCGATTGAATGGCGCCGCAATCGACACCTTGACCTGGCCCTGCGCCTGCGCGCATTCAGCCTTGCGGCTGTCACCAATTACCACCGCCGAACCGGCGACGGCGCCGCCGAAGAACACGTCGTACTTCTTGCCCTTCCGGTACGCGGCGTCAGCAAACTTCACAAGGTCGAGGACGTCGGCACTGCCGTCGATCGCCGGAAGGAACTTGCCGTGATCGACCTGCATCACAGGCCACATGCGATCCTCCTCAAGGACAAAGATCGGTGAGGCGCCCGCAGTCGAACCGCCAGCCACCTGGCCGTACGGCTGTGCCGAGAGTGCGACGACGGAAAGAAGCACGGCGAGGAGCCGATGTGCCATGGCCCCGAGCATATCGCAGCGATGTTGGCGATACACTTCGCGGCGGCATGAACGGATTCACCACGCGCCATCTGATCCTCAACCTGACAGCCGACTTCGAGGCGCACCAGCTCGCCGGCAGTGTTGAACTGCATCTCGATCGCAGCGACACCTGGGCGACCGAGCTTGCACTGGATACGCGCGCACTTGAGATTCACAGTGTGGAAACATCGACTGACGCCCACCCGTTTGCGCCAACGACGTTCTCGCTGGACGCTGACGATCCCGCGTTCGGCTCACCCCTTCGCATCGCGATGCCGACGGGCGCCAATCGCGTGCGGATCCGCTACACGACGTCGTCCCTTGCGAAGGGCCTGCAGTGGTTGACCCCGGAGCAGACCGCCGGTCGATCACACCCCTTCATGTTCACGCAGGCCGAGCCGATTCAAGCGCGCTCGTTTCTGCCGTGTCAGGACACACCGAGTGTCCGGGCCACATTCGACGCGACGATCAGCGTGCCTCCAGGGCTCGTGGTCGTGATGGGCGCAGAAGCGACGGCGAGCGATCGCGAACGCGGCGTCTACACATTCCACATGCCGCAGCCGATTCCCTCGTACCTGATCGCGCTCGCGGTTGGTGACCTGACATTCAGGCCGATGAGCGCGCGCACCGGGATCTGGGCAGAGCCAGTCACCGTCGATGCGGCCGCTGCCGAGTTCGAAGATACCGAAGCGATGATCGTTGAGACCGAGGCCCTCTATGGCCCCTATCGCTGGGGGCGCTACGACATCCTGGTGCTGCCGCCGTCGTTCCCGTTTGGCGGGATGGAGAACCCGCGCCTCACTTTCGCAACGCCGACGGTCATCACCGGTGACAAGTCGCTCGTCTCGCTCGTGGCCCATGAACTAGCGCATTCGTGGTCAGGCAACCTCGTGACGAATGCGACGTGGGGCGACTTCTGGCTGAACGAAGGGTTCACGGTCTACCTCGAGCGACGCATCATCGAGTCTGTGTACGGCAAACGGCGCGCCGATATGGACGCGGTGATCGCCCTCAAAGATCTGGCCGAGGCCCGGGCGAACATCACGGTGGCCCGAGATCGCACGCTCCAGCCAGACCTCACCGGTCGCGATCCTGACGATGCGTATTCGATCGTGCCGTATGAGCAGGGCGCGCTGTTTCTGATGTGGATTGAATCGAAGGTGGGACGGCCGGCGTTCGACGCGTTCCTGCGCGCGTGGTTTGATGAGCACGCGTTTCAGAGTGCGACGACGGCGGAGTGTCTCTCATTTCTCCGATGTCGATTGCTCGATCAACAGCCGGGTGTCGTCAGCGACGCTGAGATCCACGAGTGGCTGCACTCCGAAGGCGTCCCGAGTTTCGCCGTCTTGCCAACGTCTGATGCGTTCGAGTGCGTGGCCGAAGTGATGCGCGCCTGGCTCGGCGGCGATGAACGGGCGCTCGCGACCGAAGCCACGGCGTGGACCACGCAAGAGTGGATGCACTTCATCGACGCGCTGCCGCGAAACCTGCCGATGGCGCAGATGAGCGAGCTCGACACACGCTTCGATCTCACACGTTCACGGAACGCGGAAATCGCACATGTGTGGTTTCGATTGGCGATTGCCACGAAGTACGAGGCAGCGTTTGCCGCGATGGAGCGCTACCTCGTCTCGATCGGCCGACGAAAATTCATTGTGCCGATCTACCGAGATCTCGTGGTCACACCGAGCGGCCACGCATTGGCCGCGCGCATCTACGCGATCGCTCGGCCCGGCTATCACCCGCTGGCGCAGACGACGATCGATGCACTGGTTGGCGTGTCGTAGCCTTACGGTCGAATCAGATCGGGCGCGACGCCGTCGATGGTGATCACCACTGGCAGAATTGCGCCGTTCGCGTCGAATCGCATCTCATCGATGCACACGACGCGATGATTACGGTCGGTCTCGCCGAGCGGGCGCCGGTGATAGACGATGTACCACTTGCCTGAGGGTGCGCGCAGCACCGAGTGGTGGCCGGCGCCGGTGGCGACCTTCGGGTCCTGCGAAAGGATCTTTCCGGCGCGCACAAACGGCCCGAACGGCGATGTGCCGATCGCGTACGCCACGGCGTAGTTCGGCCCCGTCCATCCGCCTTCCGACCACATGAAGTAGTACTTGCCGTCCTTCTTGAACATCCACGACCCTTCCACATACCCCTCGGGCGTGATCTCCTTGAATGCGCTGCCGTCGGCAAACGGCACAAGGCCCGTGAAGTCTGCGTTGAGCTTCGCGACGTTGCAGTGCTTCCATCCACCGTAGATCAAATAGTGGGTGCCGTCGTCATCCGCAAAGACGAACGGGTCGATCGGCTGCGCGCCGTTGTGAAACTTGTCGACGAGCGGCTTGCCCAGATGGTCTTCGAACGGGCCGGCCGGATGTTTTGCGCGTGCGACGCCGAGGCCACCCAACTGCGGATCGTTCTGAATGTCGTTGGCGCCAAACAAGAGGTAGTACCACTCACCCTTCTGCACGATCGTCGGCGCCCAGACCGCGCGCTTGGCCCAGGTGATGTGGTCGACATCGAGAATGCGCGGATGCTTCGTCCACGACACGAGGTCCTTCGATGAGAACGCGTCAAAGAAGAGTTGGTCGTTGTACGGCGCCGAGTACGTGGGAAAGATCCAGTACTCGCCTTCAAAGATGCGTGCTTCGGGATCGGCGTACCAGCCGGGCACAATGGGATTGCCTGAGCGGCCAGACTGCGGCGACGCGAGGAACATTGGCGCGAGGCTCGCGAGGAGTAGCTGACCAGTGAAATCGCGACGAGTAAGACTCACAGGCACAGCCTAACGCACTCTGGTATCCTCCCGGCCATGAGACACCCACTGGCCAACCTGTTGCGCTCGTTCGGATCGGCACTGGTCGTCATCCTGGTCGGAGCCTCCGTGGCGCCGTCCGCGTTGGCGCAGGGTCGGTGCATGTTGACGCTCGGCGCTCCTGCGTGCAACACGGCAGACATCACGCCTGTGTTTGCACCGACTGGATGGAAAACGATCGCGGTCGAGCAGATCACATTCCAGGCGGCGGACTATCAGAAGGAAGCGGCCTTTTACATCGCGCTAATGGGCTGGACGCTGCGGAGTGACGACGGCAAGCAGGCGGTGCTTGATACGGGAACGTGGGGCTCGGCGATTTTCAAGAAGGCGCCGGCAACAGCGGCAGCCGCCGAAGCACCGATGGCGGGAAGTGGGCGCGGCAACGCGCCGAGTCGCGTCTCGGTGACGTCATTTGGATTTGTGATCGACAAGTGGAATGCCGCAATGGTTGAAGCGGAACTGAAGAAGCGCGGACTCGCGCCTGTGGCCGACAACGATGGCAAAGGCTTTGAGAGTTTCCATGTGAAGGATCCGGACGGGTTTGATCTGCAGATCAGCAACGGCAACGGGTTGAGCAAGTCGCGCAAGATCGCGTCCACCGCGAAGCTCGCTGTTGCGGCACCGTTCGAGTCAACAGGTTGGAAGACCGTGTGGCTGGATCACTTCTCGTTTTCGGTGACCAACTACAAGGAGACCGCGTCGTTCTACAGCAACTTGCTGGGCTGGACGTCGACCTACGACGAGGGCAGTCAGAACGAGCTGCTGATCGGGGACGTGGGCAACATCATCATTCGCGGCGGCAATCCGCTCGATCCGAACTACCGCAAGGGCACGAACGGCGTGCGCATCGATCACATCTCGTTCGGCATCGCGCCGTGGGACACCGACGGCGTGAAGGCTGAACTCGAGAAGCGCGGCCTGCGCGCACAAATCGATACATCAAGCAAACATCAGGCGCCGGACGGCACGTGGGTCGCCGATGACATTCACACCGCGCAATTCAAGAGCTACCACACGCAAACGCCGAACGGCTACAACCTGCAGATCAGCTACGTCACGCACGACAACCGGCTCGCGCTGTCGAATGCGGTGAAGCCGCGCAAGACCGACGGCAAGGACCGCTGAGCTAGCTCCCGGCAGTTCCTGGCGCGTCGCTTACGGCTGGATCAAAACCGAATCGCCGTCGCACAGCCGCGCGGAATCGTTCGCGATCTTCTGGCCGGCGATGGCCAGCGCCGCGGTGCATGCCACGGCCGAACCCCCCGAACAGGATGCGGCACAACGCGAGCAGCCCGAGCCCTTGCCAGAACGTGACCTCGCGCAGACCGAATAGCGACGGCATCAGCCAGTTCCACAGCAACTGCACCGACATGCCGCCGATGAACGTGAAGATGATGATGCCCGCGATCGCGGCGGGGATGATAAAGATCCAGTGCTTCCTCATCGTGTCTGTCCTTTCGTCACTTCGTCATATGTGGCCTGCAACCGCTCGCGCAGATGCAGCACCGCGTAACGCTTTCGCGACAGCAGCGTGTTGATGCTCACGCCAGTCTCCGCCGCAAGGTCCTTGAAGCTCCGTCCTTCCAACTCGTGCGCGACAAACACCGCGCGCTGGTCTTCTGGTAAGTCGTCAATCGCGACCTCCAGTTCGTCGAGCAGCGCGCGTTGCTGATAGAGCGCATCCGGCCCGGCGTCTAGTGACGGCAACAGATCTTCCATGTGCAACAGCTCATCCGGCTTCTTCTTCCGGAAGAGGTCAGTGATGCGATTGCGCGCCACACGAAAGAGCCAGCCCGTGATGTGGTCGATCGGCATCAGTCGCCGATTGGCTTCCACAAGCTCTGAGAAAACGTCCTGCAGGATGTCTTCGGCATCACGAGGATCGGGCACGCGCCGGCGAATAAACTGGCCCAGCCGTGACCTCTCGCGAGTCACGACGTCTGCGATCTGCTGATCCTGCGCCTTCACCTGCATATGTAGACGGAAGTGGGGGTGTGGATATTGTGGCAGCGCGAAAAGAATTAGAGTGGACCGATGGCGCGGGGGTCTGACGACGAGAGGGAGTTGGCTGCGCTTGAGATCCGGCTCAAGACGATGCTGCCGGAGCTCTATCAGGACCGGTGCGACGACGTGCGGCCTGTTTCGATGGGATCGGCGGGCTTGAAGTTCGGCGCTGATGGCAAGGTCGCGTGGAATCAGATGTGGGCCTCGTTCTGCGACCTCGCGATGGCGGGCGGCCCCCCACACAAGGGCACTCTGCTCGAGCCGGCGTCACAAGCGGAGATCGATGCCGACCCTGATGGCTACGATCGCGTCGTTCACGAGATCTGTCGTGGTGTGCGGATGGTGACCGAGCTTCCCGTGCAGCCCTCGCCGGTTCCGGGTTGGGTTCGCGTCGGGTGTCTCAGCGAGAGCATGGCGTCCTGGTTGATGCGTGCCATCGTGATGGAAAACGTCAGCGCGCGCACAAGTGGCGCCACACTCGATCTACCGGCGGGCCCGCACTATCGCCTGGAGAAGGAAATCAAGAACGTCGTCACCGTCATCGCAAAGACGTCGCACTATTTGCTCGCGCACATGTCGCGACCTCAGCAGAAGAAGGTGGCGGCGTTGTTCGAGACCATGGCGATCGACATGCCGCTCATCGTGCCGGCGCTGCTCGACGATGACGTGATGAACGATCGTGTGCGGGGCCTGGCCGACCGCATGGCTGAGGCGGTGGTGCGCGAGACGGAGCTTCGAGCGTCCCCGCATCGGTGCGTCGGCTGGCTTGGCGTCGAATGCCCGACGGTGGCAGTTGCCATCTGGATGATGCGCGCGCTCGTGGCCAGCAACGTCATCTCGCGTCGCGAGGGGACCGTGCTGTGTGTGCCGGTCAATCCGGTGAGCGATGCGGATGGGAGCGTTGTCGGGCGCCGACTGGCTTCTGTTCAGCGCTTGACGCCGACGCTCGCGAGTAAATAGCCATGGCGCCGTAGCCACGGCGCGTGTCGCGAGACCGCAGCGAATGGCCAGACCATCGCGCGCGTCAACGGTGTGAGCGGTCGGCAGGACGTGTGGCAGAGCAGGTCGAGCATGCGCAACCAACCAGGGATGAACAGAATGCCGGTTTCGGCGGTCACCGTCATGCCGGCTTGTTCGAGCATCGCTTTGAGCGACGCGCGCGAGTACGACTTCTCGTATCCGTAGTCGTAGAGTCCGCAGGCGTAGAGGCCCGCCACGAGCAGCGGCCGCAGAAATGGGTCGCGGCGATTCGGCACACCGAGAATCATGCGTCCACCCGGTCGCAGCACGCGCGCCATCTCGCGGACCGCTGCGTCGGTTTCCTCGAAGTGTTCCACCGTGCCCATCGAGTAGATCGCGTCGAATGATCCATCCGCGAATGGAATGCGGCGAACGTCCGAGACCACAAAGCCCGGCGTCACGTCACGAAATTCCGCGCGGGCCATGCGCAGCGTCGGTTCCGAGATGTCGATCCCGTAGATGCGCGCGCCCTGTGACGACGCCCACTGCATGATGCGCGTGTTGCGCGCCTCATCCCACAGGTCGGTCTTGAAGAGGCGACAGGACGCGAGGTCGGGGATATGCTCGCGGATCAGGCGAGACTCGTCCTCGAAGTACATCGCGGTGGACGCCGCACCGCCGAGATCGGGAAACTCTCGGCCGACGCCGTCCCAGAAATTCAGGTAGGCGGGGCTGCCCACGCGCTCGCCGGTCTCACCCGACATGAACACGGCCCACGCCAGTGCCACCGGAACGCTGATGCTCCAGGCGCGCAGAATCAACGCGTGCGGCACGCCTGATGTCCATGCGATCCAGTGCCCAACCGCGATCAGACAGCACACCTCAGTGATCACAAGCAGGATCACGCCGATCGCCATTGCGCGCACCTTGCGCTCCGCGCGCAACGCCACCCAGAGCCCGATCAGCAGTCCAATCTGATACGCGGGCATCAGCAGGAGGACGCCCTGCGGATCATTAGGCAGCATCAACGACGTCAGCCCATGCGGCACGATCGGCGTCAGATGCGCAACGATCCACACGTCAATCCGGCCGAGTGTTGGTCCGAGCACCGCAGCCGCGACTGCGGCCGCCGACACGGCACCAACCCATCGCGGCACAACAGCACCGCGTCGATCGCGCGTGATCCATGCGGCGGTGTACAACAGCGCAAGGGCCAGTACCATCTGAAAGAACCCGTGCATGAGCGGCAGTGGTTGCGCGATGATTTCCGCAGGCACGGCCAACACCAACACGCGCAGCACGCCGAGAGCGAAGAACATCGGCAGCAGGGCCACGGCCCACGCGGCACGTTGAAGCCGCTGCATCGGGATCGTCACGAGGGCCGCGAGGACCAGTGGCAGCAGCGGCGTCAGCAAGCACTCGCCGGTGACGACAAACGCCCCGCGCGCGGTGTAGAGGAACGGTCCGTTCGACGAGGCCGTGACGCGCATCGCGGAGAGCACGAGCGCCGCCGCGTGTGCGGTCCACCGGCTCGCGATGTCGCTGGCGGCACTGTTCATCAGCCACGGTGCGGCCGCGAAGTGCAGGCCCAGCAGTGCCGCCGACGTCCAGCCAAACCTGCGGAGCGACCGTCGCCAATCACTGCTGTCACCCGATGACGGCGCCATGCTTTGGTGCCGGTCGGCGACGCGCATCCATTGCCAGACGTACGCCAGCACACACGCCGCAAGGATCGCGGGCCAGACAAACTCGTGCAGTGGGTTGAACGCAGCCGGCGCTGACGCGGCTGCGGCCAGCAGCGTGCCGATGCGAATCGTATTGAGCACGAGGATGAGCGCCATGCCGCCCGCCGCACCGAGCCAACGCCAGCGGGCTCGGACGGGATACGTCAGCGTGATTCCCAGGCAGAGGGCCATGACGTCCGTGCCGCTGCAGCTGGAATCGATCGCCACGGTCGTCACAATCGGCGCGCCATACCAGTGCGCGAGTGACGTCTGCAGATCGATGAGGCCGCGAATCAGGGTGCGGTCTACCCACGGCAGCCGCAGCAGACCGAACAGTGCGAGGCCGAGCGCGACGGCTCGGAGGGCGAATCGCGCAGGGGCCGAGAGACGCATCGCCATCAGCGGTCGCATATCCCTATTGTGGTGCACGTCGTCGCTGACGACGCCGAGCGCCGCCGAAAGACGTTAGCCGCGAGAAAAGGTTCTGACGTCGGCGGAGACGGCGCCGATGGTTTCCTGGAGGCGTGCGGCCCACGGCCAATCCGGCCGTGGGCGGCAGCAATACAGGTTGAACGTGGCGGTGCCATGTTCGGGGAACGTGTGCACCGTCAGATGCGACTCACTCAGTAGCACCATGCCCGTGACGCCACCCGGCTCTGGAAACTGATGCCAGCACTGATCCACTGGCCGCAGGTCCAGTTCGTCGATCACGCGATCGAAGAGTCGTTTTAGGGTGTCGACCGAGCGCAACAGCGCCGGGTCACAACCGTGCGCGTCGACGACGACTTCGCGACCGAGCGACGTGAGCGGGCCTGTTTCGAGGGCCGATGACGGCGCCAGGGAATCGCTGATTCCCTGGGGCACACCTACCGGGGTGCTCACCGCGCCACGAGGCGTGATGACATCGAACGAACGGCCAGGGCGATCAAGCCCATCGCGAGCAGCAACAGGCCCCACTGCGGCATGGTCGGCGCGGCGACGGCCACGGTTCCGGTCACGATCTGCGTGGTTTCGTTGGTGACGCTGTCGGCGACGGCGATCGTGAAGGAGAAGGCGGCAGCTGTCGTCGGCGTGCCGGTCAGGGCACCCGCTGAGGAGAGCGTGAGGCCTGGGGGCAACGTGCCTGCCGCGAGGCGGAAGGTGTACGGCGCGCCTGAACCGCCGACGCCGGTGAAGGCCGTCGAGACGGCCGTGCCGACGCGCATCGTTGAAATTGCAGCCGGCACAGTGACCGAGAGCGCCGGGTAGATCTGCAGAGTGATGGTGGCCGTGCCAGTGAGGCTATTGGCGCTGGTGGATCGAATGGTGAAGACGAACGTGCCCGTCGCCGTGTAGGTGCCGGAGAACAGACCCGACGCACTCAGCGTCGTGCCGGTCGGCAGTGTGCCGGAGGTGATCGTGTAGGTGTAGGGCGAGGTGCCGCCGGTCGAGCTCAGCTGCAGCGAGACCACATCACCGACGGTGTCCACATAGCTGCCAGTGCCGGGCGTGATCGTGACCTGCGCCTGCGCCGCCGTCGGCGTCACGCCGAGGAGCACAAACACCGCAATAGCCGGCAGCAGCAATCGGAACATGTTCTTCAAGATAGACGAACGCATCAGGACCCCCAGAGGCAAACGATAAAAACGTGAAAACCTACGGGGTCTTACACTCTGCAGGGACACTGCGGGTTATCAGGTTTTCCTTATTTTTTGGCTTGGCGGCGGTAGCGAGCGAAGTTGGCTGGGACGCAGGGATTCGAACCCCAATAACCTGCTCCAGAGGCAGGTGTCCTACCGTTGAACGACGTCCCAGCAAGGAAGTCGAGTAGGCGACTGAATTTCCTAGGTTATCAGTACTCGTTCGCCACGGTCCAGCGGCGCTAGTCGAGCTCCTTCATGTTGAGCTCGGCGTAGTGCTTCTCGATGCAGTCCGGGCAGAAGCCGTGGCTGAAGTCGGCTTCGCTGTGTCGGCTGATGTAGTCCTCGATCCGCGTCCAGTAGCCCTGATCGTCGCGCACCTTCTTGCAGTGCGCGCAGATGGGCAGCAAGCCCCGAAGAATCTTGGCCGACGAGAGCGCCTCGGCCACGGCCGCCTCGAGCTTGCGCGCGCGGCTGGCCAGCCGCGCGGTGCGCCAGCGGATCAGACCGGCGATGGCCACCATCACGAGGAACAACGCGCCAATGCGGGCCCACATCGTCTCCCACATCCGCGGCTGCACGATCACGGTCGCCGCAATCGGCGGCGTCCAGTCCGTGGCGCCAGGCCGCTGAAACCGCGCTTGCACTTCCACCGTGTAGGTGCCGGCGCCAAGATTCTCAACGTGCAGCACAGATGACATCTGCGGTTCACTCCACGCCGCGCTGATCTCGACGATGCGGGTGCGAAATTCCACTTCGACCGGTCGCGGCCACGGCGCGCTCCATTGCAGATTGACGCGGCGATCGCCGGCCGGCACCGTGACCTTGCCATCAGCCGACATGGTCGGCGTGCGCCAGAACAACCGCAGTGGCGACTGCGGCTGCGGCGTCATCGACGGATTGAACACCGCCAGACCCGACATCGTCCCCACCACCACTTCGCCGGATGGCCGCACGAGCAGGCCGAATGTATTGCACTCCTCGGAGATGAGCGCGTTGCTCGCGTCATAGAGCGTCCACACATCATTCTTGAAGTGACCGACACCCGAGGCGCCGCCGGCCCACACCGAGTTGTCGCCGTCGAGCGCGAGCGAATAGATGGTGTTGCCAGGCAACCCGGCCTCCATCGTCACCGTGCTCCACTGGGTGCCGTTGAGGATGGCGATGCCGCCGACGCCGCCGACCCAGACGTCATCGCCACGTTCGAGCAGCGCCGTCGGCTGCGAGACGAGCGATGGCAACGAGATCAGTGTGGCTTTCGACAGATCAGGCGGAAAGACAATCAGGTCGCGACCACTGGCAATCCAGACGTCGCCATTCGGTCGCCACAGGATGTCGCGGATGTTTGACGAGAACCCGGCGAGCTGCGTGTTGAGTGGCGTGAAGGGCTCCCACGCGCTGCCGTTGCGCACGAAGATGCCGTCGGCGGTCGTGGCCGCCCACCATTTGCCGTCTGGTGCGCGGAAGATACCGGTGACAAATCCTGTCGGCAACTTGAGCGTGCGGGTAAACCGTCCGCCGTGACCTTCGAAGATGCCGTAGCGTGTGCCCGCCCAGATCACACCTGGTTCGGGCTCGATGGCGAATCGCACATCTTCCGTGATGCCTTGCTCGCGGCCGTAGGCGGTGAGTGTGTGGCCGTCGGACTTCCACACGCCGCGGTTAAACACACCCGCCACAAACCCGCCATCGGGTGTACTGCGGACGCTGAAGGTTATTGGCGCGTCGACGTCACCGGGCTCTCGCCAGAATGTGCGATGCGTCCACGCCTCACCGAGCCACTGCTGGAGGCCAGATCCGTTGAAACCAAACCACACGCCGCCGGTCGCATCGCCGGCGATCGCCGTGATCGCCGACGCCTTCAAGCCGACTTCCGGCGTCCATCGTTCAAACGGTGTCGCCTCATTGCCAAACCCTGCGCGCCCGTTATCACCGCCGGCCCACACACGACCACGACGATCTTCTCCGAGCGTGCGAATACGACCGCCATCCCAATTGGGAATGGCAAAACTCTGCCAGCCTGCGGCGTCCGTCCAGCTATGGAGTCGTCCGTCTTCACCACCGGCCCAGACCCGACCGCTTTTCGCGACGAGCATCGTCGTCAACGCCGAGGGCGCGCCGGTGCGGCTGAGTGGCGTGACGTTCGCACCGTCAATTCGCAAGACTCCACCGGCGCCGGCGGCCAGCACGTGGCCATCGGCGGTCGATGCCAACGCGCGCAATTCGTACGCGTCGACGACGCCGTGAGTCTCTGTCCACTGCGATGACGCCACGGGTTTGACGTAGAGACCGCCGCGTCGATCGAGCGCGACCACTTCACCAGCCGCGTTTTCCGCGATGTCAATGAACTCCGCCGGCGTCGGTGTCAGCGTCCACAGCGTGCCATTGAACGCGTGCAGGCCCTTGTTGCCCGAAACATAGATGCCGCCAGCGCGGCGATCGATGATGCGAAAGATCGAGCCCGACTCCGGCGCGTCCTTTCCGCCACCGGGCCCACCAGCGATGCGCTCCACTTCACCGTGTTCCACACGCGCCGTGCCGTTGAAGGTCGCGATCCAAATCGTGCCTTCGCGATCGGTGTGGAGCGCCACAACCGTAGAGGCTGGAAGACCCGTGCTACCCGACCCGCGCGCGAAGGAGCGAAATGCGCGCGCTGGCGTCGGCTCGGTCTGGGCCCGAACGGGCGCCTGATTCAGTGCCGGAACGGCGACAGCAATCAGCAGAAGGGTTTTGATAACCGCAGACAGTTTCACAGGACGACTTGCCGCTTATCATGCCTCATGCGCGTGGGTTTGCTGAAGATTCCCGTCGTGGTTGCAACTGCGACGTTGTTCATCATCGCGATGAGCGCCGGACGCGCCGCGGCGCAGACGCCGGTGCATTGGTCGTTGAAGGTGTCGCCCTCTGGTGCGGTCGCGCCAGGCGCGACCATCACCGCGACGGCCACTGCAGAAATCGATGCCGGCTGGCACGTCTATGCGCTGACGCAAGGGCCAGGCGGACCACACGCGCTGGAAGTCTCGGTGCAGAAATCGCCGGTCTTCTCTATGAGCGGCAGGCCCACGAGCCCGGCGCCGACCAAAGCCTTCGATCCGAACTTCAACATGGAGACGGAATTTCATGAGGGCAGCGCAACGATCACGATTCCGATCAAAGTCGCGAAGCCCGCGCCTGGCGGTGCTGCCACGCTGAAGATCGACATGTCTTTCCAGACGTGCAATGAGCGACTTTGTCTGCCTCCTACGACAGAAACGCTGACGGCGACACTTGTGGTCCAAGGAGCGGGAACGACGACGGCGAATGCAGAGACTGCAGCCACACCGCCAGCAAGTCCCGAGCCAGCGGTTTCTCGTCCGGCAACGGCTGCCACGCCGGCGGGTCGGCGCATTGTTCCCGACATGGCGGCAGCATCGGCACAGGCCGCGTCCTTCACGAATTACCTCGCGCTGGCTGCGGTGATGGGGTTTCTGTCATTGCTGACACCGTGTGTGTTTCCAATGGTGCCGATCACCGTGTCGTACTTCACGGCTCGCGCGGGGCGTACACGGCGGGAAGCGATCACGCAGGCGCTCGTGTATGGGGCCGGGATCGTGCTGACGTTCAGCGCCGTCGGTCTTGCACTCGCGCTATTCCTCGGCGCATCGGGCCTGAATCAATTTGCGGCGAATCCGTGGGTGAACCTCGGCATCACGGCGTTGTTTCTTGGCTTCGCGATGAGTCTCTTTGGCACGGTGAACATCGCGCTGCCGTCGAGCATGGTGACGAAGGCCGTGACCGCAGAACAGGGTCGCGGCAATGTCATCGGCACCTTGCTGATGGGCTTTGCGTTCACGCTGACATCATTCACGTGCACGGCGCCATTCATCGGCAGCCTGCTCGTGGTCGCGGCCACGGGCAACTGGCAGTGGCCGCTCGCCGGCATGCTCGCGTTCTCGAGTGTGTTCGCGCTGCCGTTCGTGATTCTCGCGATCGTGCCGCAGCGGTTGGCGTCACTGCCGCGCGCGGGCGCGTGGCTCGCGGAAGTGAAGACGGCGATGGGTCTGCTGGAAGTGGCCGCGGCGATGAAGTTCCTCTCCAACGTGGACCTCGTGTGGCGCTGGGGCATCTTTACGCGCACGGTGGTGCTTATTTCGTGGGTCATCGTTGCCCTGCTGCTCGTGGCGCAGTTCCTCCGCGGCAAGCGATCCACCACCAGGTTCGTGTTGGCCGCCGCATCACTCGTGCTGGCGCTCTGGCTCGGCAACGGCGTCCGCGGTGCCCGTCTCGGTGAACTTGAAGCCTTCCTGCCGCCGGCTGAAGACACTGTGCTCGCGGCCGGCAAGGAGCCCGAATGGATCGTCAACAACTTCGATCAGGCCATCGCGCTGGCCAAGCAGCAGGATCGGCCCATCCTGATAGACTTCACCGGCTACACCTGCACCAACTGCCGCTGGATGGAAGCCAACATGTTCCCGCGTCCCGAGGTCGCCGTTGAACTGGCGCGTTACGTGCGCGTGCGCCTCTACACCGACGGTCAGGGCGAGCCGTATCAGGGCTACCAGCGCATGCAGCGCGACGTGTACGGTACCGTTGCGCTCCCCTACTACGCCGCACTCGACACGAACGGCACTCCGAAAGTCGCCTTCGGCGGACTCACGCGCAACTCGGCGGAGTACGTCGCGTTTCTTCGCAAGGGTCTCGAATAAACCTGAAAGGACTGGCACATGTATCTTTCACTGCTGCTCTCGATCGCGATCATTGCTCTTCAGCAAACTCCGGCGCCGCCCATGACGTTTGCGCAGGCTGTCACACCGGCCGACTGCATCGCGGCCGGGCGCGCGTTCATGTCCAAACGCCAGAAGGAACTCACGCAGCCGGAGCCGGGAAAGACCATTCCGCTGACATCGGCGATGGTGACGCAGGCCACGACCGAGAAGAACGTGGAAGAGAAGTCCTGCGCGGCGAAGTTCGACGCGAAGACGCTGCCGCCCGCCGGTCTCGTCTCACTCGCCGAAGTCTACGGCGACATGGGCGACGTGCCCGCATCGGCCGCGCTGATCGACACGGTGAAGAAACACAAGGACGCCACAGCAAGCGACAAAGCGAGCGCGATTGCGCTGCAGATCAACAACGGACTCCGTGAGCCGAAGGGCGACGAGCGCAACGCGCGTCTCGAGAAGATGATCGACGAGCTTGACGCGCTCGGAACCGCGGCCTTCGAGCAGCAGTTCACCGCGCACTCGCGCATGAACGGCTACTACCGCGCCGACGACATCGACGCCGGCATCATCAAGCACTCCACCTGGCTCATCAAAGCCGGCGAGACCTGCGCGCCCGCAGACCGCAACCGCCTCGGCCTCACGATCGCGTCCGCACACGTGAACATGGCCGAAGCCTGGGCGGGTCAGGGCATGACCGACAAAGCGCTGGCGCTCTTGAGGGACGGCGTCTCCAAGTGGGGCGACGTCTCCCCGCGGCCGGCGAACGGCTCAGCCCCCGTCCCGAACTACGCGCGCGACAACTACTTCAAGCCGGAGATCGAGCGGCTCGAACTGGTTGGCACACCGGCGGCCCCCATCACGGCGCCTGTCTGGCTCAACGGTCCCGCCAACAACAAACTGGAGATGGCCGGACACGTGACCTTGCTCGAGTTCACGGCGCATTGGTGCGGTCCGTGCCGCGAGAGCTACCCGGGCATTAACCGTCTACGCGCGAAGTATGGCGCGCAGGGATTCCGCGTCGCGCAGGCGACGCAGCTGTACGGCTACTTTCAGTCGGAGCGCGGCCTCGACGCCGCGACCGAAATCGCACGTGACAAGGTCTACTTCGAAGAGCATCACATCGGCGACGTGCCGCTCGCGATCGGCCCCAAGGTCGACGTCAAGGTCGTGAACGGCAAGGTCGAGTACATTCCGGCGAAGGATCCGAACGACGTGAACTACAAGGTCGGCGGCATCCCGCAGATTCATCTGATCGACAAGAAGGGCAACATCCGTCTGATCATGGTCGGGTATGACGATGCCAACGAAGAGAAGCTGGCGAAGATGATCGAGAGTCTGCTGAAAGAAAAATGATTACGACCGAAAATCTCTCACGGAGCTACGGCACAAAGGCGGCGCTGGTTGGCCTCAACCTCACCGTTGAGCCGGGAGAGATTCTCGGCTTCCTCGGCCCCAACGGCGCCGGCAAGTCCACAACCGTCAAGATCCTCACCGGCATGATTCGTCCCGACGCCGGGCGCGCGATCATCGCCGGGTTCGACGTCGTTGAACAACCAATGGAAGTGAAGAAGCGCATCGGCTACGTGCCTGAGACCGCCGCGCTGTACGACGGACTCACCGGTGGCGAGTACCTGGAACTGATCGCGTGCCTCTACCACCTCGACACCAAGACGGCCAGGAACCGACGTCATGAACTACTCGAGCTGTTCGGGCTCACCGACGCCGAGAACCAGCGCATGAGTGAGTACTCGAAGGGCATGCGTCAGAAAGTGGCGATCATCGCCGCGATGATGCACCGGCCCGAGGTGCTGATCATGGACGAGCCCCTTGATGGTCTCGACGCGAACGCCGCAATGATCGTCAAGGAACTGCTCAAACAAATGGCGGCGCAGGGCAAGACCGTCCTCTTCTGCTCGCACATCCTCGACGTCGTCGATCGCATGTGCTCGAAGATTGTGATCATCAACCAGGGACGTCTGGTTGCGAGCGGGACGTCAGACGATCTGAAGCATCAGACGGGTGAGGCCTCGCTTGAAGCCGCGTTTGGCAAACTCACCGGCGGCCAGGATGTGGGCCGCGTGGCCGCAGACTTCTTGTCTGCGCTCGAGAAGTGAAAGCGCTGCTCGAAGCCGCCGGTGTGGATTACGCCCAGTGGCTGGCCCTGACCCGCACGCTGCTGAAGCGCGACTTTCGCACTCGGTCCTCGCAAGTCGCACGAGGGAGTCGCGGACCGGCGACCGGTGGACGTGCGCTCTTCGCACAGGCCATCTTCTATTCCGTCTTCGGCCTGATCCTCTCCATCGCCATCGTCGTCAGCAAAGATCTGTTCTTTGTCGGCCTGATCATGTGCACGTACGTCATGTTCATGGTGGGCACGGCCGTGCTGCTCGACCACTCCTCCGCGCTCACGGCCGCTGACGACTACGCCGTGCTCGGCTTTCGACCAGTATCCTCGCGCACATATTTTGCGGTGCGCCTCACCAACGTCCTGATCTACACGCTGTTGATGACGACGATGGTCGTGTACATGCCGATCGGCGTGCTGTTCTTCAAGCACGGCGTCTCCGCAGGTGTCGCAGGTCTCTTCGCGCTGTACGGTGCGTCGATCGGGATCGCGTTTGCCTTGCTGCTCGGCTACGCCGGCCTCCAGCGCATCGTGGGCGCGAACCTGCTCAAGCAGGTGTTGTCGTATGTGCAGCTCGGCATGAGCTTCATGGTGTACGGCGGCTACTTTCTGATTTCGCGCGTCGTGTCGAAGTCGTTTCTCGCGCAGTTCACGCTGCAAAAGACGTGGTGGCTGCTGATGCTTCCGCCGGCGTGGTTTGCGAGCTATTTCGACGTGGCCGCCGGCACGTTGACGACGATCGTGTTGCTGCCGTCCGTCGCGTCTGTCGTGGCGCTCGGTGCGATGAGCGTCGCGCTGACGGGAAAACTGTCGACGGGCTTCACCGATCGCCTCGGTGAATCCACCGTCGCACCGAGGAAAGTCACCGCCGGGAAGGCGACGCCGGTGAAGGCCGGCTGGCTCTTTCGCGATGGCGAGGGCCGCGCGATGTCACTGCTGATCCGCAGCCAGTTCCGCAACGATCAGAAGTTTCGCATGGGCGTGTTGACGATTCTGCCGCTGACCGTGCTCTACATCTTTCAGGGCATCTTCCGAGACGGCAACGCGGTGAATCGCCCGGGCGGAGAATTCGTGTTCGTCGGGTTCGCCATCATGATGTTTCCGGCGATGTTGAAGATGCAGCTCACACGCAGCGACGCGTTTCGCGCGTCGTGGATCTTCTTCGCCGCTCCGGTAAATCGCGCCAGCCTGATCCGAGCCTCCAAGAACGTTGTCGTCGCGATGTTTCTGACGCCTTACCTGCTATTCGTCATGGTGGCGATGGGCTGGGCGACGCACAACCTCGGAGACGCCGTTGTGCACATCGGCCTGATGGGACTCATCAGTCATCTGGTGTTGCAATTGACGATTCTGCTGGAGCCGGAGCTGCCGTTTGCCAAGCCGACGGACAAGAATCGGAGCGCGACGATCTTCGCGCTGTTTGCCGGCATCGCCATCATCAACGCGGTGTTATCCATATTTCAGAAGCAGCTCTTTGGCAGCTGGGTCAACATCGCCGGCACCGCAGGCGTCACGATCCTCGCCAGCACCTTCGTGGAATTGCTGACCAAGGCGCGCGTCGATGAGCAGGCGCGCAAGCTCGAATTTCTGGGCTAGCTATTTTGCGATTTCGTCGACAGAACGAAGGGCCACAGCCACAAACGTGAGCGTGCCGTTTGTGCAACCACCAGTCGGCAGCGTCGGCGCACCAACCACAAACAGATTCTCGTGATCATGCGTGCGGCCGTAGGAATCAACAACGCTTGTCGCCGGGTCGGTCCCCATGCGGCAGCCGCCCGCCGGATGGTCCTGATAGTTGAGGCCGCTGACGCCGCCCATCTTGCCGTCGTTGGCCTTGGCCATCTGAGCAAACAGTTGCTCAAAGTGCTGGCGGGTCGCGCCCGCGCGCGCTTCGCTGGCCGCATCGATCTTGTGGCGCACACGCGGCATAGGATCGCCCCAGCGGTTCGTGATCGCCGCGTCCAGCGTGATGCGGCTGTCTTTGTCTGGCTCGACGGTGAAGTAGCCACGCACACGCGCGGACCCGCGGTTGGTGCGTGTGCGCCAGTCGTTCAGCACATCGTCGCCCAACAGCAATTTGCCGGCGGCATCGCGAAGCCGCGGATCGCGGCCGCTCGCGCTTTCCCAGACACGCAGATCGTGACGGACATACGGCGTGTCAGTGGCGCAGCGGAAGAACTGGCGCGACATCAGGCTGTGCTGTTCGTTCATTCCCGGATAGATCTTCAGGTCCAGATCCATCTGCGTCTGATAGGCGAGGTGGCCGTTGATATACCGGCCGACTTGGTCCGTCTTGTTGGCCAGGCCATTGGGGAATCGTGCACTTGTGGACGACAGGAGCAGGTGCGATGCCCACGTATACCCGGACGCTACGATGAACGTGGGTGCGCGATACGTGTAGTGGCCGGCATCCGATGTTTCATCAACGGCCTCCGCTGCAACGATGCGCGAGGTCGTGTCGCCGAGCACCAGATTGCGAATCAATCGGTTTGAGTGCAGCGTGACGTTGCGGCTCTTGTCCGCGGTCAGTTGCTTAAACGTCCAGTCGGGCGAGTAACGCGCGCCGGTAGGGCAGATCTCGCAGGTGTTACAGCGCACGCACTTGTTGCGTCCGTTGTAACCATCCACCGTGTTCTTCGCCTGCGGCGTCGTCCAGAATGGAATCCCGCTCTGCTCGGCCCAGCTTTTGAGCTGCTTCAGGTTGAACGTGGACGTCATCGCGGGCATCGGGCACGGCTCGCTGCGCCAGTCTTCCTTCAGTGGACTTGGCTCGCCGGATACACCGATGCGACGCTCGGCTTCGCAGTAGTACTTCTCGAGTTCTTTCCACTCGATCGGCCAATCAACGGCGAGACCGTACATCGATTTCAACCGCGTGTCTTCTTCCGAGAACCGATTGCACACGCCGCCCCAGTGGAGTGCTGATCCGCCGACGGCCATCGTGCGCGAGATCATCCCGTCTGGCGCCTGATCGGCGATGTAGTCGCCCGGCCACATATTCTCGTTGTAGTCGAGGTTGCGCGCGCGGTACTTGTAGCGATTCTCCGCGTCGAACAGCGCGTTGCCGGCTTCGACGACGATGATTGAGGCGCGTGGTTTCTTCTCAGAAAGTTTTTGGGCGACGAGCGCGCCGGTGATGCCACCGCCGATGATCACGTAGTCGGCGTTGATGACAGTGTTTGGTGTGCGCTGCATGCGTCAGCGCTCCGTGGCGCTTGTGCGCCGGGCGGCCAGTGGCGGAGGCGCCTGGTCCGAGCCGTCGAGACCTCGACAGCGGTCTCGACCAATCGCGCTGTTGTACGCCTCGTCGAAGGCGGCGGCGCTGTTGAAATACAGGCCCATGAAATCGGCGACGAGGTTGGCGCCGGTTGGGCGCGCGGGCATGCGATTCACCGGCTGCGGTGTATTCAGCGCGGTCTCGACGATTGCGCGACGAATCACTGCAGAGGCCGAGGCAAATGACATGGCGCCTTGCGCCTTCGCGGCCTGATCAAGCGCCGTGAACTGCGCGGCGTAACGCGGCAGGACTGGTGCCGGTGATGGCGGTCGAAGCGTCGACGCGCCATAGCCGTGGCCCATGTCGGCGCTGGCCTTGTAGTTGAGGTGCCACGCGATGAAGCGGTCGGTGGCGGCCGTGCGTCCGGCAGCGCCAATCGACACGGGCAGAGCGACGTCGGCGATGGCGGAGAGTGCGGCTTTCTGATCGTCAGTGAAGGGTGCGACCGGCGAAGGCGCTTGCGCGGCGGCCCGCAACCGCGCGACCGGCGGCAACGCCACCAGTGCGCCGGCCATCCGCAGAATAGTTCGCCGTTTCACGACAACGCGGATTGTAGTGCAAGTCAGCCTTACTGGCTGAGCCTCACTTCCAACCCGCCGTTGTCGCGGCGCCGGAACGCGAGCGCGATCTTCGCCCGACCTGTGACTTCATGCACGATGGCGAGGCCAAGACCGACTTCATCCACACGATGCTTACGCCGTTCATCGCCGCGGAAGCGTCGAATGCTGTTGAAGTATTTCAGCGTGGCCTCGTTGACCCCAACACCGTCATCACTGACGAGCAATACGAAGTGTCCCTTCGAGGGCGCGTCGAGGTCCACGGCCACCGTGCCGCCCGGCTTGTTGTAGCGGATAGCGTTGTCGATCAGGTTGACGAGCATCTGCTCGAACAGTTGCGGATCACCCGTCACCTGAACGGGCTGGTCCGGCACCGTGCCGGAAAGCGGCACGCCACACGCGCTGGCAAACGCGAATTCTCGCTCGATCACCCGCTGCACCAGCGCCGTCAGATCAACGGGCGCTGACTGAACGCTGGTCTCGCGGTCACGCAGTTGCAGTGCGGTGACGAGGTTGGCGCCGCGATGTTCAACGGTCTTGGCGTCGCGCAGCGCCGCCTGCATTTGATCGCGCACCGCCGGCGTGACGCTGACCGAGCGCAGCACATCGCCGATCCGCGCCGGCACCGCGGCGAGCGGTTTCACCAGGTCATCGCTCGTGTCAGTGCTGATGCGGCGCAGGGCCTCCTGCTGCTCCTTGATCTCCGTCGATCGCTGCTGAATGCTCGAAGCCGCCTCGTTGAAGATTGCGGCAATCGCCGTCAACTCGTCGTGCCCGTCAGCCGGCGCCACGCCGGCATACTCGCTCTGCGACGACGCGCGCATGGCGGCAGCGATCTTTGCAGCGCGGCGCTCGGTCGGCATGCTCACGCCGAAGCAGACGAGGAACACGACCGTGAAGAGTCCGAGGAACAGGCCGGCGCGCAGCCACACCTGATGAGGCGGCGGTGCCGCGCGAAACAGGAAGATGGCGCATTCGCTCGAGCGCCAATGCGTCCATCGCGCCGTCTGAACACCCGTGCCGAGTGGGCCCGACCAGGACTCGGTCGCGACGTCGTTGCCCTGCCGCAGTGTCGCGCGAAAGGCTTCCGGGAATCGCGGCGCCGCCGTGCTCACGCCGCGAAATTCCTCGTCATACGCAAAGAACTCATACGGACGCGCTTCGGTATCGGGACGCGGGGTAAAGACGTCCGCGTCGGGCTGCGCCAGTTGTTCCTTCGTCGGCCGACCCTCGCGCGGACCAGCCAGAAACCAGTTCGGGCTCGCCTCACACGCCTCGCGGGTGTGCTGCACGATGGCTGCCGCGGTGGCGCGTTCCAATTGAATCGCACGATCACGCGCGCGCACCCACTCAATGGCGAGCGTGCCGGCAATTGCCACGACGGTGGCCGCGGCCACACTTCCCATGATCAGTGAACGGCGCAGCGTCATCGTCTTATTGTCCAGTGAAAACGCGTCATCGCGTCCTCTCAATACGGTTCGTCAGCGGATCGCCGGACCTGGCCATCGCATATCCCACGAGGCCGAGGCCAAGGATGAAGGTCATCACGGTCAGGGACGCCGGCGCGTAGAGACGCGAACTATCGAATGTGAGTGCCATGTCGCTGACGTAGGTCCCGACCAGCAGACTGACGACAGCGCCGAACAGACCCACACGGAGCACGACCATCAGGATCAATGACGTCGACAGGAGCGCGTAGAGCGCATGCAGCGCCTGTGCCTTTGGCGGGCCGTCACCGAAGCCGGAGGTGACCGTGACCAACAACACCGCCAGCACCACCACACCGGTTTCGGATGCCGCTGGGATGGAGGGCAGCCATCGCCGAACACCGCGTGCCCAGAAGAGTTCAAATCCGACGCGAAACGTGACCCATTCAAACACTGTGATGAGCGCGCCCTGCAGCGCGTTGTTGAAACCCAGAATGAAGTCAGAAAGGAACGGGCGGACGCCTTCGAGCGCACCCGTGTGCGTCAAGATCGGCGACGGTTCCGGAAGACCGACCCATCGCGGCAACACGAACGGCAACAAATTGAACAGCGCAACCAGCAAGCCGCACGCCGCGCCCACCAGGAGGTCGCGGCCGACGAGCGCGTCGCGCACGCGGCCAGTCAGCACGCGCGACCAACCGACCAGCACCATGGGCGAACTGCGTCGCACGAACGGCTCCAACCCGAGGTAGATCAGATAGAGCACGACGCCGAGAAAGAGTGCGATGCCCGTGGACGCGAAGAAACGCTGTTGCTCGCTCGACGGATCACCCACGTGCAACTCGACGAACCAGGCAGCGAGGATGACGCCGAAAATGAAGACGGCGATCCGAAACGCGCCTCGTCGATCGGCGCGCCCCGATCGCAAGTTGGCGCGCCCGGCCACCGCCGCGCCAATCAGCAGCGCCGCGATAAAGAAAGGATTGCCGTTGTTGGAGCGTGGAACCGCCTTCGCATCACGCGAGGCCGACGTCCACGGTCCGACAATTTCAAAGAGGATGGGCCGGCCGCGATACGACGCCGCCTCAATGTGCACCGCAATGGATGTGCCGTCAAAAGTCCCCTGCCAGGCGCGACGCTCGTCGGCGTACACCGCGGGTGTGCGTGACGATGTCGCGTCGGCAAACGTCGCCTTGTCGATCCCCGCAGCCACAAAGAGCGGGTTCCAATCGGTGGCCAGTGGGGACAAAGGCGCGGGCGATTCCTGCTGAGGCGGCGCGGCCTCAAATCGCAGGAGCCGACCCGTCGTGTCGAGCACAACCGTGGTCATGCCATTGATATTGGCCGGCGGGTCGGTGGGCGAAATCGACGACAGCGGGCTCTTGGGCACGAGCACCATGGGGCTGGTGCGCCGCCAGAACTGCAACGCGGCCGGACGGCCAGCGGCCAGGTATTTGTCTCGGTCGGCGGCCGCTACGTTCTTCTCAGACCAGTTCAGGTAGTCCGCGTTTGCGCTGAATCCCTGATAGTGATCCACCACCGGGTCGGTATAGCCAAGTGATTTCCGCAATTCATCAGCACGGTCGGCGAGAACATCGATGCTCTTCTCAAGAGGCACGCGCGCGAAGAGCGATGACCGTTCAGAGATCCGGACGCACACCACGAGCAGGATGATGATGACCGAAAGCCAGGCGACGCCGGCGGCGAGGCTGAGCGTGGCGGCTTGTCCACCAGCAGCCGCCACCATCTCGGGCGACGGCGTCTCGCCAGCGGCCAACGCAGCGGCTAGTGGGTCGCCTCCAGGCAACGACGCGGCGACCGCGAGCGCTGACGATGGCCTGCGCGACGGCTCAGGATCAAGACACCGCATGATCGCGCGATCTACGACATCGTCAATGGTCGACACCAGACGCGCTGGCGGTGTGATCGAGCCGGATTGATGCTGGGCGACGAGATCCGCGATCGTCTTCGCCTCGAATGCGCGCCGACCCGTAAACACTTCATACAGCACGAGGCCGAGCGCGTAGATGTCGCTGCGCACGGTGACTTCGAGCCCAGACAACTGCTCGGGCGCCATGTAGGCCGGCGTGCCGGCGCGCACGTCCTCCACATGTCCGATCGCCGCAAGACTGAAGTCCATGATGCGGACCTTGCCCGCACCATCAAGCATGATATTGGCGGGCTTCAGATCGCGATGCAGGATGCCGCGCTCGTGTGCGGCGGCGAGACCGGCGCAAATCTGTCGCGCGATTTCGATCGCACGCTCTTCCGGCAAACGGCCAATGCGGCGCAGCAAGATCGCCAGATCTTCGCCGTCGACGTACTCCATCGTGAGAAACAGCAGCCCGTTGATTTCGCCGATGTCATACACGCGGCAGACATTCGGATGCGAGACCTGACGCGCGGTGCGGACTTCGTTGTGAAACTGCGCGAGGCGACGCGCATCAACCGCCAGTGCCTCCGGCAGAAACTTCAACGCGACTTGCTGACCGAGTCGCAGGTCGTCGGCGCGATAGACCTCGCCCATCCCGCCGCGGCCCAGCAAGCCAAGCACGCGATAGCGATTGTCGAGCATCGTCCCCGGAGCGAATCGACCGTGATCGACCGAGCCCGACGAATTCAGCCAACCGCTGTGGCCCGACGGCGTCGATGACGGCGCCATGCGTGTCTCGTCGCTATTCACTCGAGCAGCCTCCAGAGATACCAACTGGCCACCGAGCGATGCGGTCGCCACAACTCCGCGGCCCGCGTCATCGTTCGCGGCTTCGGTCGTCGCTTCATGCCCGTCAGGATCTGCACGCCCTTGACGATGCCGAGGTCGCCTACCGGAAACACGTCGGGTCTGTGCAAGCAGAACATCAGGAACATCTCGGCGGACCAGCGGCCAAATCCCTTGATGGCAGTGATCTCGGTCACGATCTCGTCATCGGTCTTGTGCGTGAGACCGTGCAAATCGAGTCTTCCGTCCATCACGTGCGCCGCAAGATCACGCAGGTAGGAGATTTTTGGCCCACTGACACCTGCCGCGCGGAGCGCGACCGGATCCACGGCCACCATGGCGGCGGGTGAGACGGCTTCGAGACCGCCGAGCAGTTCGACGACCCTGCGCTCGATCGTATCGGCGGCTTTGGTGGACAGCTGCTGAGACAGCACGGCCCTGACGAGGGCGTGAAACGGGTCTCTGGGAGCAAAACTTGGCCGACGGGACCCCATCTTCTTTATATGTGCGCCCAGACGGGGATCGCGACGCATCAGAGCGCGCCGGGCGGTCTCAAATGTCTCGGCTGGACTGCTGCTGCGCGTGGTTGCACGCGATTGCACAGGCGCCGGGCGCTTCTTTGCAGGAGTCCGAGTCATTGACCGATAGCAGCTTAACCGGAGGACGCGCAGGGGCGCCAAAAGTACTGATGACACCCAATCTCGGCTATACGCGCTTTCTCTTTGTTCGCGGCTGTCGCGACGATGACGCGACGCGAGTGAAGTTGAAGGCCGCCGGCGACGGCGTGGCACGTGGGTTTCTCAACGCCTTTGAGCGTGAGGGGGCAAACTCTGATGCCCCCTCGCTGGAAACGGTGCAGTTTCTGTCGCTGAATGGCGTCGGCGTGGACGCGGCGCCGACACATCCGGCGCGGTACGCCGTGCAGGCCAATTCCCGGTACCGTCCACGACTGGATGAGCTCGAGAAGGAACTCCGACGTCGCGTCGGCGATGTTGGTGACGTCGACACACTCGACGGCTGCCTGCGTGCGCCGCAATACACGAGCGCGAATGTGGCGACGTTTGCGTACGAACAGGCGCGCGCCCATGGCAACGGCCGCGCGATGGCGAACGCGATTATTTTGCCGATGCGCAAGAGCGCTGACTGGTGGGCGATGCCGGATCTTGAGCGGCATCAGTACTTTTATCCGCATCATGATGCGAAGACTGGTCACCACGTCGCGGGTCACGCGGCACTCGGTCGAGGAGCGGCGCAACATATTTATCGTCGGCTGTACCACAACCCGCATGGGCCCGGTCGGTCTGGCGAGTGGGACTTCATTACCTACTTCGAGTGCCAGGACGAGGACCTGCCGTTGTTCGACGCGACGCTGACGGCCATGCGCGATGTGGAGCGCAATCCTGAATGGCGATTTGTGGAAGAGGGCCCGATGTGGCGCGGGCGCAGAGTCTTACGCTGGTAGATGCATCCGCGCGATCACGCGATCACGCCCGACCAACTCCAAGACTTCAAACAATCCCGGACTATTGCCCTGCCCTGTCACAGCGACACGGGTCGCGTGAATCAACACGCCCGGCTTGATCCCGCGTGCCTCGGCGAGTGCGCGTAGCGCGGCTTCCAGTGACGCCGCGTCGAACGACGGAGTGGTTTCAAGCACGGCGATCCATGCCTGCAGGTGCGCCGGCACGGACGGGTCGCTGAGATGTTTCTTCACAGCGGCGTCATCGAAGACGAGGTTGTCGCTCAGGAACGCACGCATCTGCGGCGCGATCTCTGACAGGTTTTTGGCGCGCGGTTTGATGAGCGCGAGGACGCGCGCGATCCAGTCGGCGCGCGTGGACAACAGATCGTCCGACCACCAGCCGAGCGCTTCGAGATCCGGGCGAATGCGACGGAGCACGTCATCGGCCGGCAGCCGCATGATGTGCTGCTGATTGAACCAGTCGAGTTTGTCCGGGTTGAAGACGGCGTTGCCACCGCTGATGCCTTCGAGCGTGAACCGGTCGATTAGTTCCTGCCGTGAAAACACTTCCTGATCGCCGCCGGGATTCCAGCCGAGGAGCGCGAGAAAGTTGACCATCGCTTCCGGGAGGTAGCCCTGCGTTTCGTACTCACCGACGGACGTGGCGCCGTGGCGTTTGCTCAGGCGTTTCTTGTCTGGACCCATGATCAGCGGCACGTGCGCGAACTTCGGCACCGCGGCGCCCATCGCCACATAGAGCAGCACCTGTTTGGGCGTGTTGGAGATGTGGTCGTCGCCGCGCACCACCTCTGTGATCTGCATCTCCACATCGTCCACCACGACGGAGAGGTGGTAGGTCGGGTACGTGTCTGAACGAATGATGACGAAGTCTTCGATGTTGGCGTTGTCGAATTCGATGCGGCCGTGCACCAGATCGTCGAAGGCTGTGATGCCGGCGGGGACGAGGAAGCGAACCGCATGCGATTCTCTCGCGGCGACTCGGCGAGCGATGTCATCGGGTGCCAGTCGCGTGCAGCGGCGATCGTAGTTCCACGTCTGGCCGGCGGCTTCGGCGGCGGCGCGCTCGGCTTTCAGGTCATCGGGCTTGCAAAAGCAGCGATACGCGTGCGCCGATGCCACAAGCGCGTCTGCGGCGGCGCGATACTTGTCGAGTCGTTCAGTCTGGAAGTACGGCCCATGCGGACCGCCGACGCGCGGGCCTTCGTCCCAGTCGAGACCGAGCCACGTCATGCTGTCGAAGATCGCCGTCACCATGTCGGTTGACGAGCGTTCCATGTCGGTATCTTCGATACGAAGGATGAACGTGCCACCGTGTCGCCGCGCGTAGAGCCAGTTGAACAGCGCCGTGCGCGCGCCACCGACGTGCAGATAGCCGGTGGGTGACGGAGCAAAGCGGACACGCGGTGGCATCCGACAATTCTACTGAATCAGGCCGCGTTCTCTGCCGAGCACGCTCAGTCGCCGCCGAATCTCGTCGCGCACCTCTCTGAATTTCTGCAGTGCCTGATCTGGCGGTGCGCCTGCCGGATCGGGCAGCGGCCAATGGAGCCGTTCAACGCGGCCGGGCACGATCGGGCAGACCTCGTCGGCGCAGAGGGTGATGATCAGGTCCATCGAGCCGGCGTTCACGTCGCTCACAGACTTCGATGTGTGACCAGTGATGTCGATGCCGACTTCGGCCATGGCAGTGATGGCGTTCGGGTTCACTCGCGTGGGGACGCTGCCGGCGCTCGAGACCTCGGCCGCCGCACCAAACAGCGCACGGGCCAGGCCTTCGGCCATCTGGCTGCGCGCGGAGTTGGCGACACAGAGAAAGAGAATCTTCATAGGGCCATCGCTCCTTCAGTGGCGCGCACGAGCGCCAGTAACCGATCATGTCCAACAGGTGGCACCGGATACCACGGCACCCACGCGACTCGTGTGGCCAAACGATCGCGTACCTCGTCGAGGTAGCGACGCTCGTGTTGTCCACGCTCACGCAGCACGGAGTCGCGAACTGCGGCGCCGGCGAAGCTCTGGTTGATCACCCAGCCAAACGGTTCGATGCCGGCGCGGCGCAGATCGTCCTGCAAGTGTGCCGCTTCATGTACCGGCGTCGCTTCGGGAAGTGTCACCAACAGGATTTTGGTGAATCGTGGATCGCGCAATCTCGGCAATAGATGCGCGACCGCCTCGGGGACGGCCGACGTGGCGCGCTCAACATCGCGTTGGTATGCCTCTGCGGCGTCGAGTAGCAGGAGTGTGTGTCCCGTGGGTGCCGTATCGAGAACGACGAACTGGTGCGCACCTTCCGCGACCGTCTGGGCAAAGGCGCGAAACACCGCGACTTCCTCAGTGCAAGGCGAGCGCAGATCCTCTTCGAGCAACTCGCGACCGCGCGCGTCGAGCGTCGAGCCAGACGACGCCATGACCTCGGCGGTGTAGGCGCGGACCTCTGCCACTGGATCGATGCGCGCGACGCGCAGGTGCAACTGTCCGGCACCGATCGCCGCGGCAATATGAGCGGCCGGGTCGGTCGTGCTGAGCAGCACATCGTGGCCGCGTGCTGCCAACTCGGACGCAATGGCCGCGGCTATCGTGGTCTTGCCCACGCCGCCCTTCCCCATCGTCATCACCACGCCGTGCCCATCTCGCTCGATGGCGTCAACCATGGCCACAAGCGATCCCGGCACGGTCATCACGGACGACGGCGTGGCGTCGCCCGCAGCGGGCGCAACCTCGCTGTTGAAGATCTGTCGAAGCCCGCTTACACCCATGGGTGCCCGAGCGAGTAGTTTCACGTCGGTTCGAGGCAGTGAGGTAAGTGCCTCAGGCAGCGTCGCCAACGCGTCGCGGCCTCGCGTTTCGAGCGATCGCGCGATGGGATCGGTTGGATCCGCGGCAACAAAGATCCCGTTGATCATCAGTCGCTGGTGTCTGATGCCGAGCGCTGCCAATTCCGCGGCGGTACGAGCGGCTTCGGTGAGCGCGGAGGGTTCGGGTCGTGTCACGAGGATCACGGTCGTCACGGAGGCATCGGCCAACGCGGCAAGGCTCGCGCGATACAGGTCACGCTGGCTTTGCAACCCGGACAACGGGCCCAGGCAGGATGTTCCCGTCGTGTTGGTGTCGATGAATGTCGTCCAGGCCGCCGGCAGTGTGAGCAGTCGCAAGGTGTGACCGGTCGGCGCGGTGTCGAAGATCACGTGGTCGAAGCCCGCAGTCGTGGCAGGGTTCGCCAGCAGCGCGGTGAACTGATCGAACGCAGCGATTTCTGTCGTGCATGCGCCTGAGAGCTGCTCTTCAATGTTCTTCACCGCAGCTGCGGGCAACAGCGCACGATACGGACCGACCACGCGCTCACGATAGGCGGCGGCCGCCGCAGTCGGATCGATGTTCAATGCAAACAAACCAGGGATCGACGGCACGGCGGTGGGTGTGGATGAGAGCGCCACATCCAGCACCTCATCGAGATTAGACGCCGGGTCGGTGGAGACCAACAACACACGTCGCCCTGTGTCGGCAAGCGCCACCGCGATCGCGCAGGCCAGAGACGTCTTGCCGACGCCCCCCTTGCCCGTGAAGAACAGGATGCGCGTTGGTTCAAACGGCAAGCGCGGAGTCACTAGCAACACCCGGAGTTGGGCTCGCAACAACTTGTGGCGGCCAGCGCGACCTTCTTCTTCGATGTAGACGCGGACGGCGTGAGTCCCGTCAATCGTGCCAGTTCGTCGCGACGTGGATAGCTGCCGTGACTCACCACGGCGCCATTGAGTAACACGATTGGCAGGCACTCCACGCCGTCACGCTTCAACAGGTCTGTCACCAGGGGCTGCGCGATGAAGGCTTGCGGCTCCTGGGCCAGATTGTGGCGGGTGACGGTGACGCCCTGTGAGGTCAACCAGTCGGCGTCCGCAGAGAACGCCGCGAGCCGCGGATCGACGGTCGGCCCGCAGACGCCAGTCGAGCAGCACATGGCCGGATCGAACACCTCGAACGTCACAGCCGGTGCGGTCGAGGTCTGTGCGACGCCGTCCGGCTTCCGGGCCCGGATGAACGCGCTGACGAATGCGCCGTCGATGGCATCGGCCACCTTCTCCACATCGAGCCCTGATGACTCGAGGAACGTCTTCGCTTCGGCTGCGCGGTATTCGCGCGTGACCTCGAGCGTGATGTCCACGAAGCCCGCGGCCTTCAGCTTCAACACGTACTCGGTTTCACTGAGGGCACCAGCGACGCAGCCGATCCAGAGCTCCATGTTGCGTCGCACTTCCGCTGGTACCTCACGGCGACTGACGACGTCTGAAACGGCGAAGCGGCCGCCGGGCTTCAGCACGCGGAAGGCCTCTGCCATGACGAGGTCTTTATTGCCGGAGAGATTGATCACGCAGTTTGAAATGATCACGTCGATCGTGTTGGCCGGCAGTGGGATGTTCTCGATGTGGCCTTTGAGGAACTCGACGTTGGTTGCGCCGGCTTTCTGCTTGTTCGCCAGGGCGAGCGCGAGCATGTCGTCGGTCATGTCGAGGCCGTAGGCCTTTCCCGTCGGCCCGACGCGCTTCGCGGAGAGCAGCACGTCAATGCCGCCGCCCGAGCCGAGGTCGAGGACAGTGTCGCCGGGCGTGAGTTCCGCCAGCGCGGTCGGGTTGCCGCAACCGAGGGATGCCGTCATGGCATCGGCCGGCACGGCGGAGGCTTCGCTCTCGGAGTACAAGTTTGCGGAGATCGCGTCCTTGTCGCCGCCGCCGCAGCATGACGGGCCGCAGCACGAAACGGCTTCGCCGGAATTGTCGGTGACGCGGCGCGCGATCGCGCCGTACTTGTCTTTCACGGTCTCGGTCAAGGTCACGTTGACGGCATCACTCATAGAGCCTCCATATTCGCTAAAACGAATATAGTGGCTGTCTGATATATTCGTCAAGGCGAATATGGTTCAGCTCGATGATGTGTTTGCGGCACTGGCGGATGAGACGCGCCGACGGATCCTGGGACTGCTCGCGTCCGGGGAAATCTGTGTGTGCCACATGCATGAAGCGCTCGATGTGCCGCAATCGACGGCGTCGCGCCATCTCGCGCACCTCCGCAAAGCCGGGCTGGTCGCGACTCGCCGCGACGGCCTCTGGGTGCACTACCGCCTGGCCGAGTTCGAGGACCCGGCCGTCGCGGGCGTCCTCAGGTCGACCCTGTCGGCACTGCATTCGACCTTGGGCACCGATCAGGATCGCAAGAAACTCAGCAAATTGATCCAGATCCCCGTCAAAGCCCTGGAAAAGTCAGCAAAACGCTGCTGCTGACCCGCGTACTGATATCCTTGCTTTCCGCGGTGAGGTGGCTGAGTGGCCGAAAGCGGCGGTTTGCTAAACCGCTGTACGGGCTTATACCTGTACCCAGGGTTCGAATCCCTGCCTCACCGCCATTTAATTGACATAAAGTGCTGTAAAAAAGGCACTTAGCTGTGAAGCTGAGCAGTAATTACCTCACTCGCTCCCACATTGGCGTGCAGGATCGATGTCTTGTCTACGGGCATGTTGATCTCTCAGGCTCGCGAAGTCGACATATTCGCCGGGTCCGCCGCCCAGGAGTTCAACGCGCATCTACACGCAGAATGGTGACGGGCTGAAGGCCGTGAACGAGGTCGTGAACGCAGACGGCAGCGCCCAGACCACCACAAGCTGGGCCGCACACTTCGATGGCAAGGATTACCCGATGGTCGGGAATACCAATATTGACATGGTCACGATCACCGTGGTCGGCGCGCCAACCATGGACTTCACTGGCAAGAAGGGTGGCAAAGTGACAAACACAGCACGGCACACCGTGTCGAAGGACGGGAAGACGATGACGCGTTGGCAGGGCGGCACTACTAACGCCGGTCTTCCCCAGAGCAACTTTCTGGTCTACGACAAGCAGTAAGTAGCACGTGTCGTGGCGAGGGGCCGATTCGTCCGGCCTCTCCCCTCGATACCTGGGGACGGCATCTCGATGCCCTTATTGGGACGGGATCCCTCGGTCGCGTGGTGCCGTTGCTGCAGTGGGCGCGGACTGGCGGTGCGAGGAGGGGCGGCTCAGGGCCAGGTCCGAATCGTGTTTCGAGTCGTCGCGACGGTAGACCACATGTCCACGAGATCGGATCAAGCACATCCGCGTCCTTTCTGAGAAAGACCTGACCAGCCGCCGCAAGGCTCTTCTGATGCCGATAGTCCGTATGAAGTGGGTCTTTCCCGAACATAACGGTCCCTATCAGACGCTGGCGCGCCGCGACGGCATGGCCGAGTCCGAGTGCGGCACCGGTGATGATGGCAACGCGCCCAGTGAAGTCAGTTGTCATTGTCCGGAATCCCCGCTGAACCCGCCGTCCAGCCGCGCCTTCAGCGAGTTCACGTTCCAGGTGGCGATCCGCACCGCGCTAGATTACTGTCGATGACGAAAACATCGCACTCTCTCGCGAGTCTCGCATATTATGGGAACTACTTCGCCGAAGTTCCTCTGAAGGGAAGAAAAATGAAGAAGATCGCTGCAAAGTTGTCGATGCTGTTGATGGGCCTGGCCCTCACGGCCGGGGTCACGTTCGCCGCCGACAGCACGGTGGGAACCTGGAAGCTCAATGCCGCCAAGTCCAAATTCAGCGGCTCGTACGCACTGAAGAGCCAGACCGATGTGCGGGAGGCCACTCCCGAGGGTGGAGTCAAGGTGACGAGGACGGCAGTACTCGGGGATGGTACTGCGGTCAGTGGGTCTTTTTCCTACAAATACGACGGCAAGGAGTATCCGGCCACCGGGTTGGCGTTCGACGTTGTTTCCGTCAAGCGAACCGATCCGAGTACGACGACCTTTGAGGTCAAGAAGACGGGCGGGAAGTACCACGTGACGGGTCAAACCGTCATTTCCGCTGACGGCAAGACGATGACGCAGACGGCCAAGGGAACCGACGCCGACGGCAAGCCGATATCCTCCACGTCGGTTTTCGACAAGCAGTAAGCGGTGAGCAGCAGCACTATAGTCATGCTCTATGAGTTCGCGTCTGTGGCAGAAGAGTCGCTGGTGCGTAGGCGTCGCGGTCACGCTGGGCAGCATAGCGTGTGGTGGGCAGAGTCAGACGCCAAGCGCGCCGAGCGTCACAAACACTGCGTCTATTCCGAGTAATCCCGTCGTCTCCACGCGCTACGTCACGGTGGGCTTCTGGCAGGACTCAGCGTGCGCAGGTGAAACTGGCAATACCAGTAGGTTTCCCATCGATTACGGTGATGGAATGTGCTTCGTGTGGGCAGGACGGAGCGGCGAGAACTCCGCCAGTCGGTTTGGAGTGCGGTCAGGAGAGTTTCAGCTACACCCAATGGACGACGCTGACGTGTAGCGGTGGACAAGTACCCGCAGGCACGCGCAAGACCGTTACGACGAGCGGGTGTAGCCAAGGCGTGCCACCGACGCAATACGCACGGATTGTCGATTTCAGTGGCTGCCAGATTGCGCGGTAGGCGAACTCTTACCCCTTACCCTTCGAGACGGTCAGAGTCGGCAGATGCCGCTGTCCCCGACACCGCTCCGAGCAGTACGTGACCTCATCCCAGACCGTCTTCCACTTGTTGCGCCACTGGAACGGTCGCCCTTCAGCCTCCCGCTGCAGCCGCTCCATCGTGCCGTCCATGAGGCGGTCGGAACGGCATCTGCCGGCCGCACCTTTTGCAGTGAAGAAATAGACGCGGGCTGGGGATATCTTCGTGAGTTCGCCCTGGTTTCGCCACTGATGATGATACGCTGCCCCGCCTCCTGCCTGCCGAAGCTCGCCGTTGGCGGTGCAAGACATCAAGATTCCGCAACGAAATTGTTTTCGTCGGAAGGCCGGGACGTAGCGAGACTCCGCCCCCGGCCGGTTTACCCAGAAGTCTCGACACAGAAACGCGAGAACAGCTGATGAAAATCCTCAGGAATGTGCTGCTGATGATCGGCGGGCTTGCCGCGGTCGGCTCGGTCCCAGTGATCGCCCAGGTCCACAAGTACTTCAACCCGGGAACCATCTGGGAGGTCAGCATGATCGAGATCTCGTCGGGCATGGACCAGAAGTACTTGCAGCACCTCGACACCTCGTTCAAAAAGTCGGAGGACGCACAGGTCAAGGCAGGCTTTCTGAAATCGTACAAGATTCTTCGGACACTGGACAACGGTGGGACTGGGACCTGGAACCTGCTGATCCTCCGGGAATACGCCAGCCTCGCTGCAATGGAAGCCAACACCGAGAAGGCTGATGCGCTGTCTTTGCTGTCGGATAGCACTGCTGACGAGCAGATGAAGGGCTATGAAGACCGCAGCAAGTACCGCACAGTGGTTGGCAGGAAGTACGCTCGGGAACTGATCCTGAAATAGCTGATCATCGGAGGATTGAGCGGGTCGCACGGGCGGCCCGCTCGATCGACGCCACGGCGGTTGGGTCTTCGGATCACCAGTCGCAGTAAAGCCGAGGCCGAACGCATGGCCGGGGCTATTTGGTCAATTCACCTGTCGAAAGAAACAGCCTTCGCTCGGCGTATCGAGCGCGAGCTCTCCTTCGCGCCGTCGCCGGAACCGCAGCATCTCCGCCACCGGCTCCGGTTGCCAGTCAGCCTCGCGTTACGGGCGCGCCATCGTGCGGTTCATCAACCGGTCTGAGCAACGACGACCGACAGGATCGCCTTACAGCCACGACACCGCGCCTTGATGGCCGGATTCACAATCCGCTGCCCACACGCCTCACATTTCTGCTTCTGCATCACATCAACCGCTTCTCGTATTGCGGCCCGATCGCTCGGCGCCAGTTATAAAACGCTTCTAGGACCCACGGTTTCACCCACTCGAGCGGGGCATCTCGCAGCCACGGCTGCGTCTTGTTCTTGTCGGTCCACGTCTCCAGCGTCTTCAGGACAATCACCACCGGCATCCCGGTCGCTTCCCATTCCATCGCTTGCTTGTAGTCCTCCGGCGCGGCTGCCATCCGCCCGGTGAGAGCGACGAACTTGTTGATCACCTGCACCGTGAAGTCGTCAGCCACGCGCTCCACTCAACGAGCGAATCCGCGCCGGATCCAGCCGACGCTCCACCCAAGTGCGTAAAGAGCAATCAACGGTAAGAGCCATGCTCCGAGCATCGAAGTTAGTGCCGAGGCACGGTGGCGTAGCAAGGTCTTCCATAGGGCGGCCCGGTAGTCGGCTGCGACCTGCTTGGGATCGTAATTCGATTCAGGTTGATTGGGGTCAATGGTCGTGAAGCTCACTTCGCGGCCTTCGATCTCCACTGGCCCGGGCGATATTCCTGTGAGAACGGTCCCCTTTAGAGTCCCCTTCTTGTAGACGGCAAGACCCGTTTGGGTATCCCAGTTTAGGGTTTTGCCTTACGCTGTAACCGGTGTCCCCGTCCGTCTGGCTGATCGTCAGCCTCCTGCTCCTCGCCAACGCGTTCTACGTCGCCGCTGAGTTCGGTGCCGTGGGCGTCCGGCGCAGCCGCGTGCGGCGACTGAGCGAAGATGGCCACCCTTTGGCCTCCCGCCTCCTCCCCTTCGTCGAGGACGCGGTCCAGCTCGACCGCTACGTCGCAGCTTCGCAGATCGGCATCACGCTCTCCAGCCTCATCCTCGGCGCCTACGCGCAGGCCACGGCCGCCGTGGCCCTCGCGCCGTGGGCCGAGCGCACACTCGAACTGACACCCGAACGGGCGCACTCGGCCGCCATCATCTCGGTGCTCCTGGCACTGACCGCCATTCAGGTGGTGCTCGGCGAGCTCATTCCAAAATCGCTCGCCCTGCAGTTCCCCACCCAGGTCGCGCTGGCCACCGTGCTGCCCATGCAGTGGTCGCTGCGCGCGTATCGCCCGTTCATCACGATGCTGAACGGCATGGCGTCACTCCTCCTGCGCATCTTCGGCGGCGGCCCGACCACACACCGCCATCTCCATTCGCCGCAGGAAATCGCGTTGCTCATCACCGAAAGCCGCGACGGCGGCCTGCTCGAAGCCGATGAACAACAGCGGCTCCAGAAAGCTCTACAGCTCAGCCGCCGCACGGCCGGCGATCTGATGGTGCCCCACGCGCGACTCTCAATGCTCAACGCCGACACGCCGTGGGGCGATGTGGTACGCGTCGTGGCCGCGAGCCCGTTCAGTCGCCTGCCGGTCTACCAGGGGTCACCCGACAACATCCTCGGTGCGATTCGCGTGAAAGATCTCGTGCAGCGCTTCGTCAGCGACGGCCCGATCGCCCTCGCGCGACTCGCGCGCCCCGTGCCACGCATCCCTGTTGACCTGCCAGCCGATCGGATCATCAGTGAATTTCGCAGCAAGCGCGCGCACCTCGCGCTCGTCGTCAACAGCGACGCGCGCGTCGTGGGGCTCGTGACGATTCACGATGTGCTGCGCGAACTCCTTGGCCAAAGCGCGCCGAGCAGCATCAGCAGCATGGCGACATCGGCGACATCCAAGGAGGCACGATGACGCTCGCCATCATCCTGCTGACGATCGGCGTCTTCCTCGTGATCAACGCACTCTACGTTGGTGCGGAGTTCGCGCTCGTCGGCGCGCCCAAAGCCGCCATCGAACATCGTGCGGGTCAGGGCGACCGCATGTCGCAGCGACTCACGCGCCTGATGGACTCATCGCAAGAGCAGGATCGCTACATCGCTACCGCGCAGATCGGCATTACGGTCGCGAGCCTCGGCCTCGGCATGTTCGGCGAACACGGGCTGGCCGATTGGCTGGTGCCGCGCCTGACGCAAGTCGGCATCACGGGCGAATACCGCTTCATCACTGCGCACTCGGTGGCGAGCGTCCTCGCCGTCATCGTCCTCACCTGCGGGCACATCGTGATTGGCGAGATGCTGCCCAAATCGCTCGCGCTGCAACACACCGAACGCGCAGCGCGATGGCTGTATTGGCCGATGCGCCTATCGTGGATGGTGATGTACCCGTTTGTGTTGGCGTTCAACACGATCGCCGACGCGTGTCTCCGCGTGATCGGCGTCCGCCGCAGCGCCCACACGGACGAACAACTGCACACGCCGGAAGAGCTGCGATTGATCGTCGAGGAAAGTGAAGAAGGCGGCGCGCTGCGCGAAGAGTCTGGACGACTGCTGCAGGAGTTGTTCGAGTTTGGCGATCTCACCGCGAGTCAGGTCATGGTGCCGCGCGTCCGCGTCGTCGGCATTCCCGTCGGGGCGACTCCGGCCGATGTGCGAGCCATCCTGCTCTCGCGACTGCACTCGCGCTATCCGATCTACGCCGGTGACCTCGACCACATCGTGGGTATGTTGCACGTCAAGGATCTGCTCCGGCGCATCATCATGAACGAGACCATCAGCGGCGCCGACGTGCGCG
Organism: Acidobacteriota bacterium; assembly: GCA_947467605.1. Taxonomy (GTDB): domain Bacteria; phylum Acidobacteriota; class Vicinamibacteria; order Vicinamibacterales; family SCN-69-37; genus SCUN01. The sequence continues at coordinate 105,877 of CANIII010000008.1, read as the reverse complement.
CCATTCCGGTCGTGCCAGAGACCGCGGCGCTGGACGACGTGTTGGCGGTGATGCAGCGCGCGAATGCGCATCTCGCGGTGGTCATCGACGAGCACGGCGGCACAGCCGGCACCATCAGCATCGAAGATCTGTCGGAGGAAGTCGTCGGCGAGATCAGTGAAGACGCAAGTGACATTCCGTCATTCGTGCTGGAGACACCTGGCGTGTGGCGCGTCGCCGGGACCGCACGGCTCGACGAAGTGGGTCAGCGTTTCGACCTCGACCTCGAGCACGACGACGTAGAGAGTGTGAGCGGACTGGTGCTCGCACATCTCGGCCGTCCACCGGTCGTCGGCGACGTGGTCGAATTCGGACTGGTTCGGTTTGAAGTGATCGCGCTCGCAGGGCGAGGGGTGCGCGAAGCACGTGTATCCGTGATATCTCATCCTGCACAACCTGAATAAGGAAGGGTCCCGATGAAGAAGGTCGTATTGCTCTCCTGCGCAGTTGTGTGTGCCGCCACATTCGCGGCGTGCGGTCAGTCCACGCTGCCAACACCCCCGCCCGCGCCGCTGGGCTCCGGCATTGACGCCGCCAACATGGACAAGACCGTGCGCATCGAAGACGACGCGTACAAGCACGTCAATGGCGTGTGGTTGACCAAGACCGAGATCCCTGCGGAGAAGTCGGCCTATGGCGCGTTTACGGAACTTGCTGACGGCGCGGAGAAGAACATCCACGACCTGATCGAAGTTGCTGCCAAAGAGCCGACACACGCTGCGGGTTCCGTGTCACAGCAAGTGGGCGATCTGTTCGCGAGCTTCATGGACGAGGCGAAGGCCGAGTCGCTCGGCATGACGCCGATCAAAGGGCATCTCGATCAGATTGCGGCCATCAAGACCGTCGCAGATTTCGCGCGCGTGTCCGGCGAGCTCTCCGCGATTGGCGTCGGCAGCCCGGCCAACGAATACATCGAGCCGGATGCCAAGGATCCGTCGGCCAACATCGTGACGTTCATTCAGGCCGGCACCTCGCTACCGGAGCGCGAGTACTACCTGAGCAAAGACGCGAAGTATGTGGAGATTCGCGCCAAGTACGTCGAGTACCTCACGAACGTGCTCGGCCTGATCGGTCAGCCGAAGGCCGCCGCTGACGCGAAGGCCATTCTGGCGTTCGAGACCGAGATCGCGCGCGTGCAGTGGACGCCCGCACAGAGCCGCGATGCGCTCAAGACCTACAACAAACTTGCCGTCGCGAAGTTCAACGCCGAGTATCCCGGCTTTGACTGGGCGACCTGGATAAGGGTCCAGGGCCTCGACAAGGCGGCGGATGCCGTCGTGTCGCAGCCATCATTCTTCAAAGGCTTCAGCGCGCTGGCGGCGAAGACGCCGGTCGACACACTGAAGGCCTGGCTCAATGCACAGGTGGTGATTGGCGAAGGCCGGTTGCTGAGCAAAGCGTTCGTGGATGCCAACTTCGAGTTCTTTGCCAAGACGCTGAACGGCCAGCAGGCGCAGCGCCCGCGGTGGAAGCGCGGCGTCACGCTCGTCAACGGCTCGCTGGGCGAAGCAGTCGGCAAGCTCTACGTCGACAAATACTTCCCACCTGAAGCGAAAGCCCGGATGGAGAAGATGATTGCGAACCTGCTCGAGGCCTACAAGCAGTCGATCACGTCACTCGACTGGATGACGCCGGAGACCAAGAAAGAAGCGCTCGCGAAACTGGCGAAGTTCTCGACCAAGATTGGCTACCCCGACAAGTTCCGCAGCTACGCCGGGCTCGAGATCAAAGCCGGCGATCTGGTCGGCAACGCCGAGCGCGCCAATCGATTCGAGAGTGACTTTCAGACAGCGAAACTCGGCAAACCGGTCGACCGCGGCCTGTGGCTGATGACGCCGCAGGAAGTGAACGCCTACTACAACCCCGTGCAGAACGAGATCGTCTTTCCCGCCGCGATCCTCCAGCCGCCGTTCTTCAACTTCAAGGCCGATGACGCGGTGAACTACGGTGGAATTGGCGCGGTGATTGGTCACGAGATCGGCCACGGCTTCGATGACCAGGGTCGGCACTACGACGGCGACGGCAAGTTGCGCGATTGGTGGACCAAGGCCGACGACACGGAATTTTCGAAGCGCGCCAAGATGCTCATCGGGCAGTTCAATGCCTTTGAACCACTCCCCGGCCTTCATGTGAACGGCGAACTCACGCTGGGCGAGAACATTGGCGATCTGGGCGGGCTGTCAATCGCCTACAAGGCGTACAAGCTCTCGCTCGCTGGCAAGCCCTCAACGACCCTGGATGGGCTGACCGGCGAACAGCGCGTGTTCATCGGCTGGACGCAGGCCTGGCGCGAGAAGGATCGTGAAGAGTTTCTGCGCGTGATCGTGACGTCAAACGAACATGCGCCGAGCATGTACCGCGGCAGCAATCCGCTCACGAACATTGACGCGTTCTATGAGGCCTTCAACGTGAAACCAGGCGACAAGATGTTCCGGAAGCCGGAAGAACGCGTCAGGATCTGGTAGCAGCGGAACGGACGAGCAACCACATCCACACGAGCGACACCCAGAGGATGTTGGACACGAACAAGTGCGCCATCTGCAGCGGCAACGGCGCGAGTGCAAGGATGTTCACGATGCCGAGCGCGACCTGGCCCAGGATCAGCCACAGGGCCAGGCGCGCCGGTTTCCGAATCGCTGGCTCGTCGAGCGATTCGGTCTGCGTGATCAGCGTCATCAAATAGAAACTCAGCCCCACAGCCAACAGCGGGTGCCACATCCGCAGCCGCACCAGAAAGTGCGACGTCTGGTCGAAGTCCGCGGCGAATCCCGCGGCCAGTGACGTCTGCGGAAACAACGTGTCGCCAAGTGCGACGACGGCACCGAGTGCGCTGACGATCAACATCCCGAAGAGCCCGATACGGATCCAGGACTCTCGCGTGGCGGCAGCGGCCGGCGACCACGTCACGGGTCGTGGCCGCGATGCAAACACCGCCCACGTGTAGACACCGACCAGCAACAGCGTATTCATCAAGTGCACGGCGATGTAGCCGGCACGCAGCGCGGATGTGTCGTTTTCGACGAGGCGCAGCAAGACGATGCCCGCGCCAACCGCGGCTTCGATCAACACGAAGATCATCGACCACACGGACGCGCGGCGCGCGGCATGGCCCGAGGGAAAGCTGCGGAACGCCGACCACACGAGGAGCGCGGTCATCATCAGGATGATGCCGCTCGTGGAGCGGTGAACAAACTCGATGATGGTGGCGAGCCGCGGCGCGAGCGGAACGACATCGCCGTTACATAGCGGCCAATGCGCGCCACAGCCTGCGCCTGAGCCGGTGGCGCGGACCACGGCGCCCCAGATGATGACAAAGATGCCGTAAATGAGCACGGCCCACGCCAGCCGTTCGAACGCGCGTGCAGATCGGAACACGAGTTCAAGCTTACAAGATGGGCTCGAAATCAGGTCTAATGGCTGTGTGACTGAGCTGGCTCAATTGGTTCCCGTGACCGTCCCCTGCGCGAGTTGTGGTGCGGCGGTGGTGCTGAAGTGCGAGGGCATCGCCGGTGTGGCCGGCTATCCGATCTTCAGTCACTTTGATTGCCCACATTGCCGCAAGGACAATGTCGCCAAAACTCCCGGGCACATCATCTCGGTCGAACCGACCTAACCATCAGCAGCCCTCGCCCGGCCGATCGCCCAGCACAATCGTCACGACGTGCGTGGCGCCGTCGTCCACCAGCAACAATGCGGACGGATCAACGCGTGCGCCGTCCATCGTGGCGGCGCCCACCCCGCGACATCGGCGTTCTGGATTCAACACTGTGATCTCGTAGCGTGTACTGCGGTGCGTCCACACGATCCGATACTCTGGCCACGTGGACGGAATGCAGGGTGCCACGACAAACGTGTCACCGCGGCGCTGGAGACCGAGGATGCTCTCGAGGCCGGCGCGATACATCCATCCGGCAGATCCGGTATACCAGCTCCACCCGCCACGACCGTCGTGCGGTGCGCGCGCGTAGACATCACCGGCCATGACGTACGGTTCAATCTTGTAACGTTCGATGTCAGCTGGCGTGCGCGTGTGATTCACGGGATTGAGCGAGTGAAAGAGCTCCACGGCTTCATCACCGCGACCAAGTTTGGCCACCGCCATCACAAACCACACAGCCGCATGGGTGTACTGCCCACCGTTTTCGCGCACACCGGGTGGATAGCCTTTGATGTAGCCCGGCTGCTGCGTGGAGTGATCAAAGGGCGGTGAGAGTAGCAGGATCATCTGCGATGCGCGGACGACGAGTGATGCACGAACCGCATCCATCGCGCGCTCGGCGAATCGCACCGGCACGGCGCCGGTGAGCACAGCCCACGATTGCGAGATCGAGTCGATCTGACACTCGTCGTTCTGCGCGGATCCCAGTGGAGAGCCGTCGTCGTAGTAGCCGCGTCGATACCATTCGCCATCCCATGAACGCGCGAGTGCGTCAGAGAGACGGCGGACTTCGCGACGGTAACGATCTGCGCGATCCACGTCACCGCGCGCCTGGCAAATGGGCGCGAACGTGCGCAGCACGTGATGCAGGAAGAAGCCGAGCCATGTGCTCTCCCCACGCCCGGCGGCGCCCACGAGGTTCATGCCGTCATTCCAATCGCCACCGCCAAACAGAGGCAGTCCGTGCGCTCCGCTCGTGATGCCCTTCTCGATGGCGCGCACGCAGTGCTCGAGCAGCGTGCCTGTCTGGGCTGACGTGGTTGGGTGCCCGTAGGATTCATACGCCTCTGGCGCCAGCGGCGGCGCCTCCAGAAACGCGATCCGCTCGTTGAAGATCGCATCATCGCCGGTCGTGCGGACGTATTCCGCCACGGCATAGGGCAGCCACAGCAGGTCGTCTGAACAGCGCGAGCGCAGGCCACGGCCACTCGGCTCGTGCCACCAGTGCTGCACATCGCCTTCGACGAATTGCCGGCCGGCGGCACGCAGCAGGTGTTCGCGTGCGAGGTCTGGTCTCGTGTACAGCAGTGACAACACGTCCTGCAGCTGATCGCGGAAGCCAAAGGCACCGCCAGGCTGGAAGAACCCGGTGCGAGCCCACACGCGGCAGCTGATGTTCTGATACAACAGCCAGCGGTTCATGAGCACATCGAACGAGTCATCAGGGGTGTGCACTTCGACGGCGCCGAGCGCGTGGTCCCACAATGCTTCGACATCGCGCAGTGCCGCGCGCGCCTGATCAACGCTGCCATGGCGGTGGATCAATTGCCGTGCGTCGTCCGCGCTGGTGCCTTCGCCGAGCAGGAACACGAGCGTCTCGCTCTGGCCTGGTGCGATCGTCACCACCACGCGTGTGGCTGAACAGGGATCGAGACCGGCACCGAATCGATTCGACAGACGGAGGCGGCCGAGCGCTGCCGGCGACGACACAGTGCCGTTCCGGCCAATGAATGACCGGCGATCGGCAGTGGCAGACTCCGCAGGCATGCTCGTGTGCGTAAACGCCGCATAGCTGGCGAAGTCGTCGCTGTAGGCTGTTTCGGCCAGCACGGCACCCGTCTCGGCGCATCGCGATGTCTTCACGTGACGTTGCTGACCGTCGCGCGGCGGACCGAGGGACCAGTCGTTGTAGGCGAACACGCTCAGCATCCGTGGCGCGACACTGTTGTTCGTGAGCGTCAACATCGAGTACTTCACCGGGTCTGCAGCATCCACAAACACGCTGAGTTCGTGGCGAATATCACGAGTCGTACGCGTGAATCGAGTCACGCCCGCCGAGTGTTTGATCACGATCGGTCCGCCGCCGGCATCGCGCCGGAGGGGACCCGGCGTCGGGCACCAGACCTCTGCCGTCTGCTCGTCGCGAATGAAGATGGCTTCTGCGGTGCGATCGGTGACCGGGTCGTTCTCGAACGGCGTCAGCCGATTCTCGCGGCTGTTATGCGCCCAGGTGTGCGCAGCGCCTGATGACGTCACGACGGTTCCAAAATGCGGCGTCGCGATGACGTTGACCCAGGGCAGCGGTGTTTCATCGGCGCCGTTGAGCACGATGGCGTACGCCTTTCCTCCGTCGGTGAAACCGCCACGGCCGTTCTCGAGCGTCATAACCGGCACGTCGCCGCGTCCCTCGCTGTCGAATGGATCAATCGGCGGCGGAACGTCGCTGTGGGCATGTACCTTGGGCGACTCGGGCGCCAATATCGGGTGCGGCCGGTCCAGTTGTGCGCGGAGTGCGCCGCGATCACCAGCAAGCACGGCGCTGGCGACCGCCTGCAGCGCGATGCGCTCAGCGGGTGTCACGCGGTCAGCACGCAGCAGATACGCCCCGCCCGGACGATGCTTGGCGGTGCGCCATGGGCCGTTATCGAGCAACTCGGTCAGTTGCGCGTGGACCTCGTCGAGGTAGCCAACGGGCTGTTCGTTCAGGATCACGACGTCGGCGACCAGCCCCTTCAGCCGCCAGTACTCCTGCGCCTGCAGCACCTGTCGCACCAGCGACAGGTCGTCGTTTTCAACCACACGAACAAGGAGGATCGGCAAGTCGCCGGAGATGCCGTGTGGCCACAGGCCGGGTTGGCCGAGTGTGTTCGCGGCGAGCACGCTCGGGTCCGCGCGGAGCGAACCGTCGGCGTACAGCACACGCGAGGCCAAGCGCTCGAACAGGAGCGCTTCGTCGCTGGTGATCTCAAGATGGCGCAGCCCACTCTGCGCGTGCGTAAACGCGAGGGAGAACGCGCGCGATGCGGCGCTCGGATCGTGGTACTTGCGCGCGAGCGCTTCGGCGGTGTCACGGTCATGCGCGATGCCTGTCGCGAACGACAGTCGCGCAGAGGCCCCCGGTACGAGACGAATACGTTGACGCAGACTGACGATCGGATCGAGCACATTGCCCGTGGTACCGGAGAGGGCACGCCCATCAAGCGCTATCGGCGAGCGCGTGTCGCGACCTCGGCCGAGAAACTTCGCACGGTCCGTTTCCCACTCGACGGGACTCTGCGGACGCCCCTCGAGGCTCAAGACGTGCACGGCCCATGTGGGTTGTTCATGGGCATGGCGCAGGCGCCGCTGACACAGGAGCGCCCGGCTGTCAGGCAAGTACTCCGTGTGCAGGAAGAGCTTGCCGAACGCCGGGTGTGCCAGATCGGCGGCCTCGGCACCCAGCACAATCTCTGCATAGCTGGTGACATCAATCTCGCGAATCCGCGAACCCTGATTGGTCACACGCACGCGCCGCACCTCCACGTCGTCTTCCGTGGACACCACGATCTCCAGCTGCGTGGAGATATCGTCATCACGGCGACGGAAGGTGGCTTTCTCGGCGCTGAAGGCGACAACGTAGTCGTCGGGCTCGGTGGCGGTCGGGTGATAGGTGGCCGACCAGACGCTGCCACTGCGCACATCTCGCAGATAAACAAAGGAGCTGCCAGGATCACATGTCGCGTCGTGGCGGGATCGCGTGACCGCCAGGCCGCGACAGAAGCTGCTGCCGCCGCCGGCGTTGGAGATGACAGAGACGAAGTTGCCGTTGGAGAGGAATTGCGCGTGCGGCACTTCGGTGTGTGGCGAGCGGAAGCGGCGCACGGGCAGCGCGGGTAGTGGCGCAATCACGCGCATTTCATCGATGGGTCGCGGCTCGATGGTGGCCGTGTGCCGCGGCACTCGTTCCTGCAGCAGCAGCTCGGTGGCCTGCACGCGCGGATCGGCGTGGAAGCGATTGACCATGCAGTTGCCGTTCAGGGCATTCGACAGGGCCACAAGCGTCATCCCGGCGTGGTGCGCGAAGTAGGTCTGGATGATGACGCCGGTCAGCGCGTCACTTGGCGGGGCGCCGTCGTTGGTGTCGGCTTCGCGCTTGGTGTAGTCGATGGATTCAAAGAGACCGTAGTCGCCCGCGAGTCCGGCCGCAGAGAGGCGACGAAGATTGGCGGCGCTCTCTGCCGGCGCAATCGATGTGGCCAATGCCGTCGCGTACGGCGCCACCACCAGGTCGTCTCCCAGACCGCGCTTCAGTCCGAGACCGGGCACACCAAATGCTTTGTACTGGTAGGTTTCGTGACGATCCACCACGTTGTAGGCCGATTCGGAGATGCCCCACGGCACGTCGCGTGACTGGGCATAGTCCATCTGCCGACGCACCACCATGCGCGAAGACGCGTCGAGCAGGGTGTCGGGGAAGCTGCGCATCAGCAGATTCGGCATCAAGTACTCGAACATCGTGGCGCTCCACGACAAGAGCACAGGGGCGCCATGCACAGTGGTCACCGAGCGGCCCAGATGAAACCAGTGCGTTTGCGGCACATCGCCCTTGGCGATCGCGATGAAACTGGCCAGCCGCGCTTCGGACGCGAGGAGGTCGTAGCACGAAACATCTGCTCGACCTGGATTCTCGGCGTCCGCCAGCCGATAGCCAATCGTGAAGAGCTGACGCTGGGTGTCAAAGAGAAACCGGAAGTCCATCGCGTCGAGCAGTGCCGCCGCGCGTGACGACAACAGCGCCGCCCGAGGCGTATCGACGCCCATGGCACCCAGCGCAGACGCCAGCGTCAGTAGTGCGCCGGCGAAATTGCCGCTATCCACCGTCGATACATATTGCGGAAACATCGGCGTCAGCGTCTGCGTGTCGTACCAGTTGAGCAGATGGCCGTTGTGGTGCTCGAGACGCTCCACGGTGGTCACGGTGGCGTCTGTGCGCTCCAGCAGTTCATCCGTCGTGATGAAGCCAAAGTCGTGCGCGGCGAGGGTGGCGAGCAGCGACATCCCGATGTTGGTCGGCGACGTGCGATGGGCGATGGTGACCTGTGGAACTAGTTGAATGTTGTCGGGCGGCAGATGGTGGTCGCCTGGGCCGACGAGCGACGAAACGTAGTGCCACGTTCTGAGCGCGACATCACGCAGGAGCTCGCGGTCAGCATCGACGAGCTCGGTCGTGCGGGTCGCCACGGGACGACTGAGCACAAATGCGATGAATGGCGCGGCAGCCCAGGCCAGGAGCACCGGCCACGCCGCTCTGATGGCAGGAGGATGTGTCAACCACAACAGCAACACGGTCGAGGTCGCGATGGCCGGGCTTGCCGCCATTAGCTTCACAAACGTGAGCACCCGAGGTGCCCCCATCCGGCCGGCGCTGGCTGCGGCCGTCTCCCATTCGAGCAGGCGACGATGGGTGAAGATGAGGCGGGTGACGGTGACGACAATGGCGTGCAGCATGTCGGCCGCCTGCGTCGCGAGGAATGTGAGCTGGAGTGATGCGCGCGCAACGGCCGTGTTGAATTCTTCAGCCGCACTCGGCGCAAACGCGCGCCAGGTCTCACGTGGCGCGGGCCCCCGCAATGTCTCGAGCAGCCAAGGCAGCAGTGGCTGTGCGATCGGCGCGAGTGCCATCGCGGTCCAGACGGCGGGATGACCCGGCAGCATGATCCAACTGAAGAGCAGCGCGGCAATCGTCACGGGCGCCATCAGGCTGCGGCGCAGGTTGTCGAAGATCTTCCATCGCGCAATCAGCGGCAGCGTGTTGCGCTCGACGCCGGTCCGTGTGGGCACCCAGGGGAAGAGCCACCAGACAATTTGCCAGTCGCCTCTCACCCATCGGTGTTGTCGACGCGCATGCGTCAGAACGCTGGCGGGATAGTCGTCAACCACTTCGACGTCAGTGACAAGCGCCGTGCGCGCGTAGAGGCCTTCGAACAAGTCGTGCGACAGCAGCGCATTCTCCGGCACACGGTCGTCGAGGGCAGCGACGAAGGCATCGACATCGTAGAGACCCTTGCCCGTGTAGATGCCTTCGCTGAAGAGATCCTGATAGAGATCCGAGACGGCCGTGGTGTACGGATCCACGCCGGTGTGGCCGGCGTAGGTGCGCGCGAAGAGCGAACCGGCCGCGCTGGCCATCGTCACGCTGACACGCGGTTGCAGCACGGCGTAGCCCTCAGTGACACGACCCAGGGCCGGGTCGAAGAACGGGCGATTCAGCGGATGCGCGATGATGCCGATCAATTCCTTGGCTGCGTCGCGCGGCAGCTTGGTATCGGAATCCAGCGTGATGCAGTACTTCACGTGCGGTAACAGATGGAGCGCGCCGATCACGGTCGTGAAGCTGGTGTCCGTGGCGCCGCGCAGCAGCCGATTGAACTCCTCGATCTTGCCGCGCTTGCGCTCCCAACCGATCCACGCCTGCTCGCGCGCGTTCCAACGTCGCTCGCGATGAAAGAGGAAGAAGCGGTCTGCGTGTCCCTCACCGAATCGTTGATTGAGCTCGTCGATGCCGTTGCGGGCGGCGGCAAGAATCTCATCGTCTCTCGGCAACTGCGGTGTGGTGGCGTCGGTGAAATCGCTGAGCAGCGCGAAGTGGATTCGTGGATCGAGATTGCCGAGCGCCAGCACTTCGATGTGCTCGAGCAAGCGTGATACGCCCTCGACACTCGTGAGGAATGTCGGCACGACGACCATCGTCCTCGCGTCGTCGGGCACGCCGGCTTTGAAGCTCAGACGCGAAAGTCGGCGCGGCGGAAGCCGCGAGGCCGCGAAGCGCTGCGTCAGCGCGATCGCGATGTCGACGGCCGGGATCAGGAGCAGCAGAAGAATCGTGACGGTCGCCGGTAACGAAACGCCGGCGCGACGCGCATAGGCGAGGGTCAGCGACAGGAGGAACGCGGTGAGCGCCGCGATGGTGCCGAGATAGATCGGCGTCGGGTGCGCAAACACGAAGCGTCGCGCCCGGCTGCGCAGGCTGGGTTGGTACGCCACGTCGGCTTCGAGACCGGGGCGGCCTCGATCAAGGAGGTGGTAACCGACGTGCGTGGCACGGTCGAAGATCGGCGGCTGTGCGCCGGGCGGAACCTGCGCGGCCTGTCGTGCGCTTTCGACGGCGCGGAGGGCGACGCGCACCTGCGCTTCACCGGTGGGTACTGCCAGTTCTTCGACGGCCTGGCGCTGGCGATCGCGGCTGAGAAAGTCCATCCGTCCGTACGCACCGGCGGGGTCGCGTTGGAGCACCTGCTCAACGAGGCTGACCGATTCGAAGTAGTCCTGCCAGTTGAGCGACGAGCACAGTCGCAGACTGTTCACGGCGTTCGATACTGAGGCTTGCGTGGCGGCTTGACGTTGATGCTCGCTGCGAATCGCATCTTCGGCCGTGGTGTGCTCTGCGGTCAGGTGCGCATCGATCGCGGCGCGAACGGACGAGAGTCGGGGCCCGAATTCGCGCAGGCGATGCAGCAACTGCACGACATAGGCCTGTTCAAGGATGGCTGGTAGCTGAAGCGCCATCTCGCTTTCGGTGAGCGCCATTTGGGAAACATGGTCATCGGCGGCGATGCGCTGTTGTCGCGCGGAGGTGATGACGTCGGCCAGCCGACGAAGATTCTCGATCAGCGCGAGCTTGAGCATGCTCGGCCACGCCCACAGTTCGCCGATCGTGAGGGGCGCGACGCGCTGGTAACTGTTGACGAAGACCGTGAGCTGCTGGCGGGTCAGCCGGCTGTCGCTGTGGCGCAGCAACTCAACGGCCATCGCGTAGATGCGGGCTTGTCCGGGATAGTCGCGCGAGGCGAGCCGCGGCAGTTGGCGATAGTAGTTGCGCGGCAGATTCTCACGGACGTCTCGGATTTCCGAGGCCATGAGGTGGAAGTTGTCGAGGAGCCACTCGGCCGCCGGGGTGATGAAGAGACCGGAACGCACGTCATGGGCAAGCGCGCGGTAGCTTTCGCGCAACACCCGGGCGTTGTCTTCGAATCGCGGGAAGATGTTCCGGGCGCGCCGGCGCGGATCGACCGTGAAGCTCGCGGCGAGTGCCAGTGCACGCTCTTCGAGCCGCTCGATGCTCAGCAGTTCATCGCGAAATGGTTTGTCGGGGAGAACCGGACCTGATGACCAGAGCCGGCGAAATAGGGATAGCACTGACAGCAGCTTGTGCGATCAGGGCTGACGCTCGCTGTACGGTTGTGCACAGACAGGGCTTGCCAACCGAAGCCGCGAGCGCTGGCGAAGGATGGCGGAGAGAGAGGGATTCGAACCCCCGGAAGCCTTTCGACTTCAACGGTTTTCAAGACCGCCGCCTTAAACCACTCGGCCATCTCTCCGCGCGGAGTGCTACGTCTTACTAATTCGTTCCCTGCCGCCCATGAACGGGCGGAGCGCTTCAGGAATCACCACCGAACCATCCGCCTGTTGATAGTTCTCGAGAATCGCAATCAGTGTGCGGCCAACGGCAAGACCTGACCCATTCAGCGTGTGCACGTGCTGCGGCTTGCCTGCCCCATCGATGCGGTACTTAATATTCGCACGACGCGCCTGAAACGCCTCGGTGTTGCTGCACGACGAGATTTCACGGAAGGTGTTTTGGCTCGGCAGCCAGACTTCGATGTCAAAAGTCTTCGCGGACCCGAAGCCCATGTCGCCCGTGCAGAGCAACATGCGGCGGTACGGCAGACCGAGTTTCTCGAGCACGGTCTCGGCATTTCGCGTCAGGGCTTCGAGTTCATCGTGCGACTGCTCAGGCGTTGTGAACTTCACGAGCTCGACTTTGTCGAACTGATGCTGCCGAATCAACCCGCGAACGTCAGAACCATACGAACCAGCCTCGCTGCGGAAACACGGTGTATACGCCGTGTATTTGATCGGCAGCGTGCGGCCGTCGAGGATCTCTTCGCGGTGCAGGTTCGTGAGCGGCACTTCTGCGGTCGGGATCAGGAATAGGTCCCACTCCCCCGCAATCTTGAACAGATCCTGCTCGAACTTCGGCAAATTGCCCGTGCCAGTGAGTGCCGCGCGATTCACCAGGAACGGCGGCACCACTTCCGTGTAGCCATGCTGGCTCGTATGCAGATCCAACATGAAATTGATCAGCGCGCGCTCGAGCTTTGCGCCGGCGCCCATCAACACGGAGAACCGCGCGCCAGCCATTCGGGTCGCGCGTTCGAAATCCAGAATGCCCAGGGCCTCGCCAAGTTCCCAATGCGGCTTCGGCGTGAAATCAAACGCGCGCGCCGTGCCCCACGTGCGAACTTCGACGTTGTCGTCCGCACTCTTCCCCACCGGTACGCTCGCGTGCGGCAGGTTTGGAATGCGAAGCAGCGTCTCGCTCAGCTTGAGTTCGATGTCCGCAACAGCAACTTCGAGCTCTCTGATCTGGCCGCCGCGCACCTTGTTGGCTGCGATGAGTTCAGATACATCAGCGCCCTGCTTCTTGCCCACAGCAACCGACGCGCTGGCTTCGTTCTGCTCGCGCTTTGCGGTCTCGACGATCTGGATCTGCTCTCGACGCTGCTGATCAAGCTTCTTGAAAGGCGCGAGCACCGACGACTGGTCGACACCGCGGCTGTCGAGCCGGGTGGCCACTTCATCAAAGTGTTCTCGGACGTAGGCCGGATCCAGCATGGCGAAATCCTACTTCGACTCCGATGTCGAGGGCGCCTTGGACTCAGGCTTCGACTCGGTCTTGGTTTCCGTCTTGGTCTCCGTCTTGGATTCAGACTTCGACTCAGATGTCGTTGACGAGGGCGCGTCGGCCTTCTTCTTCTCAGTCTCAGACGGCGAGTTCTTCTTCGCGTAGTCGGTGATGTAAAACCCCGACCCCTTGAACTGGATGGCCGGCGACGAGATCAGCTTCGTCACCGGTCCTTTGCCGCACGACGGACACACGTCAAGGGGCGGATCGGAGAATTGGCGGATCTTCTCGAAGCGGTGTCCGCAGGAATCGCACTGATATTCGTAAAGTGGCATTGTTGTGGCTCAGGAACAGCTCTTCATTATAGATAATCCTTCACACATGCCCGGCACGCTCTTCGTTGTCGCCACCCCAATCGGGAATCTGGAGGACCTGACGTTTCGGGCGAGACGGATTTTGGGCGAGGTGGACCTGATCGCAGCGGAAGACACCCGAAGGACCAGCAAGCTGCTGGCGCACTACGAGATCCGCAAGCCCATGGTGAGCCTGCGGGAGCACAACGAGACCCGTGAGAGTCCGAGGCTGGTCGCCCGAATGCTGGCGGGGGAGTCGATCGCGCTGGTGTCTGACGCCGGCACTCCGGGCATTGCCGACCCTGGAGCCAGGCTCGTGCAGGCAGCGAGATCCGGGGGCGTCACGATCGTTCCCATACCAGGTGCAAGCGCCGTCACGACGCTCATGAGCGTTTCGGGAGCTGAGGCACCGGAATTCAGCTTTTTCGGCTTTCCTCCTCCAAAAGGAACGGACCGCGATGTCTGGTTCGTGCGCCTGGCGAGGACTGATCACCCGGTTGTGTTCTTCGAAGCACCACATAGGATCGAGAGGACACTTATTGAGTGCTCTAAATATTTGGTTAATCAGCAAATTATAGTAGCAAGAGAGCTAACTAAGTTAAACGAAACATTGGTCGTATCGCCAAATATTGCGTCTATTGGGACTGTAAACCCATTGGGAGAGTTTGTTGTTGCGGTTATTCCACTAATTGATGACGTGGCCAGACAGGCTCAAACCACCGAGCTACAGGAAGCTGCCCTGAAACTTTTCACGCAGCTCTCTGGCGCTCCAGATATTTCTGAGGATTTGGCCATAGAATTGACCGCACTAAAGCTGGATCTGACACTGACCGATGCTAGGAAGGCTGTAAAGAAAGCCAAGATATTGGTCAAACAGCAAAACAGGTAGATTCGAGAGGATCCATGGCCAAGAGGCCCGAAAAGAAAGTCGCGAAGAAGCCGGCAAAGCCCGTCGCGAGGACGACAACCAAAACTGCGGTGAAGACCAAAGCACCAGCAGTCAAGGTCACTGCGCCGAAGGCGAAGCCAGCCAAAGTGCCGGAGAAACCTGTCAAGCCGGCTCCGTTCGTCCCTCGGCAAGTGGCTTATCCGACGCCTCCACTCGCGCCGATTTCCGCTGTCAGGTCCCCCTCAGCTGAGGCGATCAAGGCCTTTGAGCAAGCCATGAGCGCCCTCCAGCGCCACGACTACAAGACCGCGTCCACAACGTTCGAAACGATCCTGAGCCAGTTTCCGAATGAAGGATTTCTCGCCGACCGTGCACGCGTCTATCTGGAACTTGCGACCCGCGAGCTGCGCCGACGCCCGGCCGGCGGCGGCAATATTGAGGAACGGCTCACCGCCGCAACCCTGGCGCTCAACAACCACAACGACGTCGAAGCCGCTCGCCTGGCGGCCGACGTGTTGAATGAAGATGCCTCGCAGGATCTCGCGGAGTATCTCCTCGCGGTCGTGGCATCTCGCGGTGGCGACGTCGAAACGGCACTGGCGCATCTGCGCAGCGCGATCAGCCTGAATCCCGAATGCCGCCTGCAGGCACGGCAAGATGAAGAGTTCGACCCGCTGATGGATAGCGACGATTTTCACGCACTGATCGAACCACCGACCGCGGCGGCCACACCGGCCGCGGCCATGCCATCCATCAAGAAGCCGGTTCGCAAGACAGGACGTTAGTTATGCACGACCTGCACGTCGTCATTCTCGCTGCGGGCAAGAGCACGCGGATGAAGTCTGCGCGCCCGAAAGTGCTGCACGACCTGGCGGGGCGGATGTTGATCGAGCATGTGCTCCACACCGCGCGTGCGCTGACCGCCACATCAACGACGCTGGTCGTCGGCCATGCCGCCGAGGATGTCAAAGCTGCGCTCGCTGGCTGGACCACCCTGCAGTTTGTTGAGCAGTCTCCGCAACTCGGTACCGGTCACGCGTTGTTGCAGACAGAGTCGTTACTCTCGGCGAAGAAGGGCACCGTACTTCTGCTCTACGGTGATGTGCCGCTACTCTCGACGGGGACGCTGCAACGTCTGCTTGAAGCGCACCACACGTCACACGCCGCAGCCACGGTGCTGACAACAGAACTGGCCGACCCGTACGGGTACGGTCGTATTGTGAGAGACGCAGCGGGGCACCTCGAACGTATTGTCGAGGAACGGGACGCTTCGGCTGAACAGCGCGAAATTCGTGAGATCAACAGCGGGATCTATGCGCTGAGCGTGAGCCACCTGTTCGAAACACTGCATCGACTCGCCACCGACAACGCGCAGGGCGAGTACTACCTGACCGATCTTGTCGCGCTGTATCGCCAGGAGCATCGCAAGGTGGAGGCGCTCTGCGTCGACACGCCCGATGAGCTACGAGGCATCAACAGTCGTGTCGAACTCGCGGACATGGCGCGCATCGTCCGCGATCGCCGAAACGCGACGATCATGCTGAGCGGCGTCACCCTGCAAGACCCCGACACCACATATATCGACGCGGACGTCACCATCGGCATCGACACAACCGTCGGACCTGGCGTGCAACTTCAGGGCTCGACGACGATCGGTGCGCGTTGCACGATTCTCGCCGGCTGCCGGCTCAGGAACGTCTCAGTGGGCGACGATGTGACAATTCTGGATCACTGTGTGCTGACGGACGCCGCGGTCGGTGACGGTGCACGGCTCGGGCCGTTTGCGCATATCCGACCACAGTCAGTCGTGGGGCGATCCGCGCATGTCGGCAATTTTGTGGAGCTGAAGAAGACCACACTCGGCACGGGGTCCAAGGCGAATCATCTGGCCTATCTCGGCGACGCGGTCATCGGTGATGGCGTCAATGTCGGCGCCGGCACGATCACCTGTAACTACGACGGCACACACAAGAACCGCACGGTGATTGAAGACGGCGCGTTTATCGGCAGCAACTCGGCGCTCGTGGCCCCGGTCACAATTGGTGCGGGCGCCTACGTCGGCGCGGGCTCGACCATCACTCGCGATGTGCCGGCGGGCGCGTTAGGTGTCGCGCGCGGGCATCAACACAACAAGGAAGATTGGACGTCCACACGGAAGACCACCACCGGGGCGAAACCTCCAGAGGCTCAATAGCGCATGTGCGGCATCATCGGCTACGTTGGCCCGCGACCTGTTCTCCCGATCCTGATTGAAGGACTTCGACGCCTCGAGTACCGCGGCTACGACTCTGCCGGTGTGGCCCTCGTCGCTGACGGCACGTTAGACCTGAGGCGCAGCGCGGGCAAGCTCTCACAACTCGAAGATCGTCTCGCGCTCGAACCCCTGAAGAGCGTTGCGGGGCAGTATGGCGTGGGCCACACCCGTTGGGCGACACATGGACGGCCGACCGAAGAAAATGCGCATCCGCATCAGGACTGCCACGGTCGCATCGTCGTCGTCCACAACGGCATCATTGAGAACTACCTCGAGCTCAAGCGCGAACTGATCGCCGCGGGGCACACGTTCGTAACCGAGACGGACACCGAAGTTGTGGCACACCTGATCGAGAAGGAGAGCCGCGGCGACGGTTTGGTCGCGGCCACTCGACGGGCGCTGCAGCAGATCCGCGGTCTCTTCGCCCTGGTGCTGTTGTCGGTGGATGATCCAGAAACAATTGTCGCCGTTCGCAACGGCCCGCCCGTAGTGGTTGGGCTCGGCACCGACGAATTTTTTGTGGCGTCGGATATTCCTGCGATTCTGGCGCACACCCGCGATGTCGTGTTCCTGGACGATCAGGAGATGGCGATTGTGCGCCGCGATGGAGTGACGTTTACGGATTTCGCCGGGGCGACGCACACGCGGACGAGCCAGCGCATCACCTGGGATCCGGTGATGGCCGAGAAGGCCGGCTACAAGCACTTCATGCTGAAGGAAATCTACGAGCAGCCATGGGCCGTGCGAGAGACGGTGCTGGGACGCGCGTCGGTTGAATCAGGAAAAGTGTTCCTCTCGGAGATGGCGCTGGATGATCAAGCGCTCCGAGACATCGATCGCATCATCATTCTGGCCTGCGGTACGTCCTGGCACTCAGCGTTAGTCGGAAAGTTCCTGATCGAAGAACTTGCCCGCGTCCCCGTGGAGGTGGACTACGGTTCGGAGTATCGCTATCGCGATCCGATCGCCAGCGAGCGGACGCTCGCGGTGGTGATCACCCAGTCGGGTGAAACCGCAGACACGCTGGCCGCATTACGCGAAGCCAAGCGCAAGGGTGCGCGCAGCATTGCCATCTGCAACGTGGTCGGCAGCATGGCTACGCGGGAGTCCGAGGGGACGGTCTACACGCACGCCGGCCCGGAGATTGGCGTCGCCTCCACCAAGGCGTTCACCTCACAACTGGTCGCGCTCCACTTGCTTGCTGTGCATCTGGCGCACGCACGGCAATCGCTCGACCCGGCCCGCGCGAATGCGCTGCTCAAGGCACTCGATCAATTGCCGTTGCTGATCGAGCAGACACTCAAAATGGATCCGGCGATTCAAGCCGTCGCCAAACGGTTCTATCAGTGCAGCGACTTTCTCTACCTCGGTCGCGGGATCAACTATCCGATCGCACTGGAAGGCGCGCTGAAGCTGAAAGAGATCTCGTATATCCACGCCGAAGGCTATCCCGCTGGCGAGATGAAGCACGGTCCCATCGCGCTGATCGATGAGAATCTGCCGGTCGTGGCGCTGGCGCCCAACGACCTCGTCTTTGAAAAGATGATCGGCAATATTCAAGAGGCCAAGGCACGTGGAGGATCACTGATTGTGATCACGAGTGAATCGAAGGCTGAATCGTTCAGCGAGATCCTTCACGACACCGATACGCTGCTCGCCGTCCCCGACACCGATCCACTTTTGATGCCGGTGCTGCTGGTGGTGCCACTCCAACTACTCGCGTATCACATCGCCATTCGACGTGGATGCGATGTGGATCAGCCGAGAAACCTCGCGAAAAGCGTGACAGTGGAGTAGAAGCGCTTAGGCCCGAAGGCGCGCGACGACGGCGTCGGCAAACTCTATCGTCGAAGATACGCGCGCACCTGGTGACGCGATATCCGCCGTGCGGAAACCATCGGCCAGCGTCTCAGCCACGGCCCGCTCGATGACATCGGCGGCCGACGGCTGCTGGAGCCCGGATCGCAGCATCATCGCCGCTGACAAGATCGCCCCGGACGGGTTCGCCTGATTTCTTCCCGCGATCGACGGCGCTGAGCCGTGGACAGGTTCAAACAGACCAGGCCCCGCACCAAGGCTCGCCGACGGCAGCAACCCGAGGGAGCCACAGATCGCGCCGGCTTCGTCGGACAGGATGTCGCCAAACAGATTTTCTGTCAGCAATACGTCAAACGACGCTGGTGCGCACGCGAGCTTCATGGCACACGCATCGACGTACTCGTGCGAGAGCTGCACGTCGGGAAAATCCTTCGCTACGTCATTCACCACCGCACGCCAGAGCTGCGAAGTCTCGAGCACATTGGCTTTGTCGACAGACACCACGCGTCGACGACGGCCGCGCGCGAGTTGGAAGGCGACGCGGGCCACGCGATCCACTTCCGCGCGCGAGTATCGCATCGTGTTGATGGATTGGTCGGTAGCGCGATTCCACTCACGAGGCTCCCCGTAGTACAGACCGCCGAGCAGTTCGCGGACGACGACCATGTCGGTACCGGCGAGCACTGCGGGTTTCAGTGGCCCGGAGTCTTCGAGGCCAGACCACGCCTTCGCGGGGCGAAGGTTGGCAAAGACACCAAGGTCGCGGCGTAGCGCCAGCAAACCAGACTCAGGGCGAGATCCGGGCGGTAGATGGTCGAAGGATGGATCGCCGACGGCGCCAAGCAACACCGCGTCGGCAGCGATCGCGGCGGCGATGGTCTCCGGTGGGAGTGGTGGCAGGCCTGCCGCGATCGCAGAACCACCAACTAAGTGACTGGTGAATCGCAGCTCTAAGTGTGAAATCTCAGCGACGTGATCCAGCACCCGTCGTGCTTCGCGGATGACCTCCGGACCAATGCCGTCGCCTGGAAGTACGGCGATGCTATACGCCAAATCCGTATCCTGCCGAATCAGTGCCGGTGACTTCCGCGGCAATGCGCTGTGGTGTACCGCACACGTCGGCAATGATAGCGTCCAGATCGGTGTCGGCGATGTTCTTCTGAGTGTCGGCGAGCGTCGTCATCTGCCGATAGACGCCATCCAATTCCTGCCGCGACAACTCATAGCCCAGTTGCTCGCAGCGTTTCTGCACCGCATGCCGACCGGAGTGTTTGCCGAGCACCAGCGTAGTCTGCAGCACACCCACATCTTCAGGCCGCATGATCTCGTAGGTGCGGCGATCCTTCAGCATGCCGTCCTGGTGAATACCAGCCTCGTGCGCAAAGGCATTGCGGCCGACGATCGCTTTGTTGGACTGCACCGCCTCGCCAGTCAACGTTGAGAGCAGTTGGCTCGACGCGTAGAGTTCACACGTGTTGATCTGGGTGTCGTAGGGCAGTCGATCGGCCCGCACGCGCGTCGCCATGATCACTTCTTCAAGCGATGCATTCCCGGCACGTTCGCCGATGCCGTTGATCGTGCACTCGACCTGGCGCGCACCGGCGCCAATGGCGGCCAGAGAATTCGCCACAGCCAGACCGAGATCGTCGTGGCAATGCGTGCTGAAGATCGCGCGGTCCGCGTTGGGCACGCGGCCGATGATTGAGGTGAAGAACTCTGCGACTTCGTCCGGAGTGGAGTAGCCAACGGTGTCGGGGAGATTGATCGTCGTCGCGCCGGCGGCGATGACCGACTCGATCACGCGACACAGAAAATCTCGGTCGCTGCGAGTCGCGTCTTCCGCCGAGAATTGCACGTCGTCGGTGAAACTGCGCGCGCGACGAACCGCAGCAACCGCGGCATCCAGCGCTGATTCGCGCGTCATGCGCAGCTTCCGCTCAAGGTGGAGATCTGATGTGGCGATGAACGTGTGAATGCGTGAGCGGCGGGCGGGCTCAAGCGCCCAGGCGGCGCGATCAATGTCGTTCGGGGCGCATCGAGCGAGGGCCGCGACGATTGGTCGCTGGAGCGACTGCGCCACTCGGCGCACGGCCTCAGCGTCATCCTCCGACGCGATCGGAAATCCAGCTTCCACGATGTCGACACCCAGCGCTTCGAGTTGCCGGGCCATCCGCAACTTCTCTTCGAGGCGCAAGGAGAATCCGGGTGCCTGTTCGCCGTCGCGCAGGGTGGTGTCGAACACGACCAAACCGCAAGTCGCCATGCTGCCAGTGTCGCGGGATCGCTTATGATCTGTCAAAGTTATAATTCTTAGCTTTCGTTTAGGATATCTTATACATCACTATGACTGTTGAGGACCTCCGAGTGCTTGTGGCCGTCGCGGCCGAGCGTAGTTTCTCCCGGGCCGCCAAGAAGCTTCGCCGGACACAGCCGGCCATCAGCCAGGCCATTCGACGATTGGAAGACACGACGGGGGAACGCCTGATCGACCGCTCGTCACGAGACGGCACCCTGACCGACGCCGGCGACCTGCTGCTGTCGTATGCCCAGCGCATCATTCGCCTGCTTGATGAAGCGGCTGTCGGTGTGGGCGAGCTTCGCGATATTCAGAAGGGCCGGGTGGTCATCGGCGCCAATGAAGCGGGCGTCCACGCTCTACTGCCGTTGCTCGAGACATTCCGTCGGCATCACCCGGGCGTGCTGGTTGATGTGCGCCGTGTGCACTCGCGCCAAATTGCTCAGGAAGTGCTGCTGCGCTCAGCCGACTTCGGGGTGCTGACGTTTCTGCCGCCCGAGAAGGAACTACAGTCGATTCCCTTGTGGACCGACGAACTGGTGCTCCTCGTCAGGCCCAATGATCCTCTGGCGCAACGCAAGCAGATCACGATGGAAGAGATGGGCCGGCAGACGATCATCGCCCATAACGATCCGTCGCCAACGCGCGACCGCGTGTTGCGTCTCTACGAGCAGCGTCACGCGGCCCTGAACATTCGGCTCTCGCTGCCGAGCCTTGACAGCATCAAACGCGCGGTGGAGATGGGTCTTGGTGTGGCGCTCCTGCCGCGCCGATGTGCACTGTCAGAGATTGCGCGCGGGCAGCTCGCGGCGGTCCTTGTGCCGGAACTGCGATCGCCGCGTCAGGTGCGATTGATCTATCGCAAGGACGTCGAGCTCTCGCACGCTGCACGCGCGTTTCTGGAAACGGTTCGGAAATCATTGCCCGACGCAGCCGTCAAGCTGCGGTCGGTCAAAGCGGGTTAGTAGGGTAGCCGGGACGCCGTCGCTTCCACCTCATCGTATCGATCGAGGAGGAGCGCGGCGCCGTCCCAGTGGCCTGATGTCAGCGCGTCTTTCGTGTGCGCTGGAATCGTCGTCGGCCATGAGTGCGCGCCGATCGTGATGCCGTCTTGGGCGATATCGACGCTGATGCCGACGGCCGGGTCGGCATCGACGAGTTTCATCATGTCCTGCATGTCGTGCTCGGTCACGCTGAGACACGGCAGGCCCAGCATGAGAGAGTTCGACGCAAAGATTTCCGCGAACGACTCAGCGATGACGGCACGAATACCCCAACGCCACAAGGCCTGCGGAGCATGCTCACGCGACGATCCACAGCCGAAGTTCTTGTTCACGAGCAGCACAGACGCGCCAGAAAATTCTGGGCGGTCGAACGGATGCCGTTCGCCGGCAGCCTTCAGCGCCTGACGATCATCGGCAAAGACATTCTGCTCGAGACCGTTAAAAGTCACGGTCTTCAGGAATCGAGCTGGAATGATGCGATCGGTGTCGATGTCAGGTCCGCGGAGCACGACGCCTCGCCCCACGACGGTGATGATGCGGGAGTCAGTCATGCCATCACTCCCAGCATCGTCCGCACGTCGACCACCGCGCCCTGAATCGCCGCAGCGGCGACCATCGCTGGACTCATCAACAATGTGCGACCCGTCGGACTACCCTGCCGACCTTTGAAATTGCGGTTCGATGACGAAGCACAGATTTCTCGACCGTGGAGGCGATCAGGATTCATCGCCAGGCACATCGAGCAACCGGCATCACGCCAGTCAAAACCCGCCGAGCGGAAAATCTCATGGAGACCCTCACTCTCGGCCGCGGCCCTGACGGCCTGCGACCCTGGAACCACGAGCGCGCGCACGCCAGGCGCGACTTTTCGACCGGCGATGACTCGAGCGGCCTCACGAAGGTCAGAGAGGCGGCCATTCGTGCAGGAGCCGATGAACGCGACATCAATCTTCGTCCCGGCGATCGGCTGGTTCGGCGACAACCCCATGAATGCAAGCGAGTCGACGTCTGCCGAACCGGGAAGACGATCTGCGACCCCAACAGACTGGCCGGGGTTGGTGCCCCACGTAACGGTCGGAGAGATCGTCGATGCATCCAGGCTGAAGACATCGTCGTAGACGGCACCCGCGTCTGACGCGAGCGCTTTCCACCGTGCACGGGCGGCAGGAAACTCGGCCGCTGTGGGCGCATACGGCCGACCTTCAAGGTAGTCAGCCGTCACATCGTCTGGATTCACGTAGCCGAAGCGAGCCCCGCCCTCAATGGACATATTGCAGATGGTCATCCGCTCGTCCATCGACATCCGCGAGATCGTGTCGCCGGCATATTCGTAGGCATAACCGACGCCACCCTCGATGCCCAGTCGCTGAATGATCGTCAAAACGACGTCTTTGGCGTAAACACCTGGAGCCAACAGCCCGCGCACTTCGATGCGTCGAACCTTAACTGGCGTCATTGCCATACATTGCGACGCCAGGACGTCCCGAACCTGTGAGGTGCCGATGCCGAAAGCGAGGGCGCCGAACGCTCCATGAGTTGACGTGTGGCTGTCGCCGCAGGCGATCGTCATGCCGGGCTGTGTCAACCCCAGTTCCGGTCCGATGACGTGCACGATTCCCTGACGTCCCGAGGCGAGATCAAACAGGGGAATGTTGTGGTCACGGCAATTGCGTTCGAGCGACTGGGCCATCTGCTCGGCCATCAGGTCGGCGAATGGACGCGCTTGCGACGCAGTCGGAACAATGTGGTCCACTGTGGCGAAGGTGCGATGCGGCGCGCGCACCCGCCAGCCCCGGAGGCGGAGCATGTCGAACGCTTGCGGACTCGTCACTTCATGAACAAGGTGGAGGCCGATGTAGAGCTGTGTCTGTCCGGTCGGCAATTGCCGAACGGCGTGCTGGCTCCACACTTTTTCAAACAGTGTCTGCGGCATCGCGTGTGCTGATCGTAGCAGTCTCGATGGATCTTTGGTTCCGGCATTCTCCTTGCTTATCAAGATCGTCTGGTATTCTGAGTGTCCGCCCTGATGCAGTTCCTTGATTCGCTAAATCCCGAACAACGCGAGGCCGTCCTTCACACTAATGGCCCGTTGCTGATCCTGGCCGGCGCCGGATCCGGCAAGACCCGCGTCATTACCTTTCGCATTGCGCATCTGATTGGCGAGGGTCATGCCGCCCCGGATGAGGTGCTGGCCGTCACATTCACGAACAAGGCCGCCGAAGAGATGCGGACGCGCGTGGAGCAATTGCTGGGCGATGCCCGGCGCCCAGTGTGGATGTCCACATTCCACTCGCTCTGCGCGCGACTGCTCCGTCGGGAAGGCCCCGCCATTGGCCTCACGCGAGACTTTGTCATCTACGACTCGTCCGACCAGATTTCGGTCGTCAAACAGGCGCTGAAGTCGCTCGACATCGACGACAAGCTCATCCAGCCAAGGGCGGCACTGTCGCGCATCAGTCAGGCCAAGAACAAGATGGAAACCCCGGACCAGATGAAGTCATCTGGCTGGGGCCTGCGAGATCAGCAGATTGCGAAAGTCTACGAGGTCTACAGGCGCGTATTGGACGATGCCGGCGCGCTCGACTTTGATGACTTGTTGCTGAAGACCGTCGATCTGTTTGAGGGGAATGAGCAGGTGCGTGAGCGCTACGCCCGCAAATTCAAATACATCATGATTGACGAGTATCAGGACACAAATCGTCCGCAGTACATGTTGATCAAGCGACTGGCAGAGTTGCACCGCAATTTGTGCGTTGTCGGCGACCCGGACCAGTCCATCTACAAGTGGCGAGGGGCCGACCTCAAGAACATCCTCGACTTCGAGACGGACTTTCCCGAGGCGGTCATCGTTCGACTTGAGCAGAACTACCGATCGACGCAGGTCATTCTCGACGCCGCCTCAGCGGTCATCAGTCAAAACCGCGGCCGCAAAGAGAAGAAACTCTGGACCGAAAAGAAGGGCGGCGAACCCATTCTCTACATGCGCGCCGCGGATGAAATCGAGGAAGCCGATTTCATCACACGAGCCGTCAGGGAAGCGCGTCAGAAGGACGCCAATACGATGGTCGCGGTGCTGTATCGCACCAACTCGCAGTCACGCGCGATTGAAGACGCGCTGATGCGCGAAGGTGTGCCGTACCGGACCATCGGCGGCGTTCGGTTCTACGAACGGAAGGAAATCAAGGACGTCCTCGCCTATCTGCGACTGGTGATCAACCCACATGACGATGTGAGTTTTCGTCGAGTGGTGAACGTCCCGACGCGGGGAATTGGCAAGACGGTCATGGAAGCGCTCGACGCGGTTGACCTGGCGGATGCGGATTCAGATGTGCCGCCGCTCCTGGCGGTTGGGTTGGATCCGGTGGTGTCGCGGCAGTCGATGTGGGCGCGCATGCATGTGCTGATCGAAAAGAAGCTGTCCCAGCCGCGCGCCATTCAGTCCTTAAAGACATTCCGTGACGTGATCGTCTCGCTGGCCAACGACGCGTCACATATCGGTGTCGCAGCGGTGATTGCGCGAGCGCTGGATGACAGCGGCTATCTGAAGGATCTGCGGGAGGAACGCAGCGAGGACGCCGAGGCACGCATCGAAAACTTAATGGAACTCGTCTCTGCGGCGCGCGAATACGAAGGGCGCGATGACGAAGCCTCACTGGGTGGGTTCGTGGACCGCCTCTCGCTGCTCTCGGAAGCTGACGAGGAAGACGGGGCCAAGGAAGCGCGCGTGTGGATGATGTCGATGCACGCGGCCAAAGGTCTCGAATTTCCGATCGTGATCGTGGCCGGCATGGAAGAAGGTCTGTTTCCGCATGCGCGGTCGCTGCAGAGCGACGAGGACATCGAGGAAGAGCGCCGGATCTGCTACGTCTGCCTGACGCGGGCGCGAGAGCGGCTGATCCTCACCAGCGCGGCACGGCGGCGCGTGTTTGGCGAATACCAGTCGACAGAGCCCTCTCGCTTCCTGGACGAGATTCCCGCCGAGTTGGTGCGAAAGCTTGAAGCGGTGACCCACGCCCCGTCATGGGCAACACCCCGATATGAGCTGAGGAATCCGTACGGTCGTCGGTCGCCGGCGCCGTCCGCGCGCGAGCAGCCCACAAAGACGTACGCCTACGAGGATGAGGACCAGTCAGCCGCCGCAGTGAAACTGGGGCAGAAGGTCCGGCATAAGCAATTCGGTGTGGGGACGGTCGTGGGGATCGAAGAACACGGTGATGATGACCACAAAATCACCGTGCGCTTCGCGTCGGTTGGTACCAAGAAGCTGATTGCGAAGTTTGCGAACCTCGAACCCGCCTAGTTCTCTGGCGTCTCGGGGGCGCCTGGCGTGTCCGGAGTCTCTGGACCGCCCTCGGCGTCGGGCTCATCCGTGCTCTCACCCTCAGGCTCACTGAGCGTCGCAATTGACACCACAAGGTCGCCATCAGCAAGATCGATCAGCCGGACGCCCTGGGTGTCTCGCCCAATCGGGCGCATATCCGTCGTCATCCGAATGACCTGGCCACCAGAGGTGACCATCAGCAGTTGATCTGTGTCGCTGACGCAGGCAATGCCGACCACCATGCCATTGCGGTCGGTGGCCTGGATGTTCTTGAGGCCGATGCCACCACGCGTCTGACGACGGTACTCGGTGACTACCGTTCGTTTGCCGAAACCATTCTCACAGACAGTGAGGAGGGTTTGTTGCTCGGTGACGACTTCCATGGCCACGACGTGATCGCCTTCGCGGAGCTGGATGCCACGAACACCAAAAGCGGTACGGCCCATGGGGCGCGCGTCCTCTTCTGAGAAGCGGATCGCCATGCCGTTCCGTGTCCCGATGACCAGATCTTTCGTGCCGTCGGTCTCCGCAACAGAAATCAGTGAGTCGTTGTCTTCAACCTGGATGGCGATGATGCCGGCCGCGCGCGGATTTGAGAACGCCTTGAGATCGGTCTTCTTGATGGTGCCGTTACGAGTCCCCATCACGATGAACCGCTGGTCCTCGTTCTCAGGGAACTGCTGCACGCGAATCATCGCGGACATCTTCTCGCCCTCGGCCATCTGGACGAGATTCGCGATCGCCTTGCCCTTGCTGCTGCGATTCACTTCGGGGATGTCGTACGCGCGCAACCAGTAGCACTTGCCGCGGTCGGTGAAGATCAGCACGTAGGCATGCGTGTTCGCGATGAAGAGATGTTTGACAACATCTTCTTCGCGGGTCTGCATGCCGATCAACCCCTTGCCGCCGCGACGCTGCTTGCGATACTCGGTCAGGGCGGTGCGCTTGACATAGCCGGTGTTCGTCGCCGTGATGACGACGTCTTCGTCGGCGATGAGGTCTTCGACCCGAAGCTCGCCGCTGTCTTCAATAAGTTCGGTGCGGCGGTCGTCGCCGTATTTGTCACGAAGCGCGATCAACTCATCCTTGACGATCGCCATGACCAGTTCGTCGTTGGAGAGAATCGCACGGAGGCGCTCAATGACCTTGAGCAGCTCCATCAACTCGTCGATGATCTTCTGGCGCTCGAGTCCCGTAAGTCGCTGGAGCTGCATGTCGAGGATGGCCTGCGACTGGAGCTGCGACAGACCGAACTGCGTCATCAGCCCTTCGCGGGCCTCAGGCGTGGTCTTTGATCCCCGAATGAGCTTAATCACCTCGTCCAGGTGGTCGAGCGCAATCTTTAAACCTTCAAGGATGTGCGCACGCGCTTCCGCTTTGCGCAGTTCGAATTCTGTGCGGCGACGCACCACTTCGCGTCGGAACTCGATGAAGTACTCGACGATCTGCAGCAGATTCAGCACGTGCGGGCGGTTGCCGACAATCGCGAGCAACGTGATGCCGTAGCTCATCTGCAGCTTCGTGTGCTTGTAGAGATTGTTCAGCACCACGTCCGGCAGCTCGCCGCGTTTCAACTCAATGACGATCCGCATGCCGTCGCGAGACGACTCGTCCCGCAGATCAGAAATGCCTTCAATGAGCTTGTCGCGCACCAAGCCGGCGATGTCCGACACCAGGTTGGCTTTGTTGACCTGGTAGGGAATCTCGGTGATCACAATCGACGTGCGATCACCTTTTTTGTTCTCTTCGAATGCGGCGCGGCCCCGCACCACCACGCTGCCACGACCGTCGCGGTACGCCTTGAACACCCCGGCGCGGCCGACCATGAGGCCGCCGGTGGGGAAATCGGGCGCCTTGATGTGCTGGAGCAACGTGCGGAAGCGATCTTCCTTGGGAGCGTCGCGCTGTTCGATCACCGCAATGACGCCGTCCAGGACCTCGCGCATGTTGTGCGGCGGAATGCTGGTGGCCATGCCGACGGCGATGCCGGTCGAGCCATTAACGAGCAGTGTTGGAAACGGGGTCGGGAGAACCGTGGGTTCTTCGGTGGTCTCGTCAAAGTTCGGCCTGAAGTCGACCGTGTCCTTGTCGAGGTCAGCCATCATTGCTTCTGCGAGAGACTTCAGCCGGGCTTCGGTGTAGCGGTAGGCGGCCGGCGGATCACCGTCGACGGAGCCGAAGTTACCCTGACCATC
Source organism: Acidobacteriota bacterium (assembly GCA_947467605.1). Classification (GTDB taxonomy): domain Bacteria; phylum Acidobacteriota; class Vicinamibacteria; order Vicinamibacterales; family SCN-69-37; genus SCUN01. The sequence goes on along the minus strand of CANIII010000008.1, from coordinate 77,386 downwards.
GACCAGGGTGTACCGCATGGAGAAATCCTGCGCGAGGCGCACAAGGGTGTCGTACGCGGGCGCGTCACCGTGGGGGTGATAGTTGCCGATGACTTCGCCGACGATCTTTGCGCATTTGCGGTGAGCCCGGTTGGAGACGAGGCCCATTTGGCGCATGGCGTACAGCACACGCCGGTTGGCGGGCTTCAGTCCATCGCGGACGTCAGGCAGCGCGCGTCCAATGATCACGCTCATGGCGTAATCCATGTACGAACGCTTCATTTCGTCTTCGATGTTGACCGGAATGCGCGACTGAATTTGATCCATCAGATGTCTTGGCCCAGGGTACGACTTAGATGTCGAGGTTCTTCACGTCGAGCGCGTGGTCTTCAATGAACTTGCGCCGTGGCTCAACCTGATCGCCCATCAGCGTCGTGAACATGAGATCGGCTTCCGTGTGGTCTTCGGCGCGCACCTGAAGCAGTGTGCGTTTGGTGGGATCCATTGTGGTTTCCCACAACGTGTCGGGATTCATCTCGCCCAACCCCTTGTAGCGGTTCACCGCGAGACCGCGGCGGCCCGCCGCGACGAAGTATTCGACCAGGTCGTCGATCGACTCCACCACCGTGTCGCCGTCTTTGACGACCTTCGCCGCAGCGGCCACGGGTGCTGTTTTCACGCCCAGCGCATTCAGCGCGTCTTCCTCAGCCCCCATGCGTTCCATCGCTTCGTCGGCATCATCCGCGGCCTGTTCGGCGACCGCGTGAGCACTCGCGGCAGTGCGGATGATGACCGGACCCATCATCAATTCACGAACATCCTGATAGGCCGCGGCCAGCGTGCGAAACTCACCAGTGTTCACAAAATCCAGATCAAGTCGGTGCTGCTTCGCGTATCCGGCGGACTTGTCAATGAGCACGACGGCAAGGGCCTGATGCTCGGCGTCTTCAACGGTCTTCGCGGACACGTGCGGCCCGGTTGACAGGTACGTTCCCAGCGCATCGACGCGCTCACGGTCAGTCCAGAACACTTTGTCTCGGGCTTCACCCTCAAGGAGCGCCAGCACGGCTTTGCGGGCCGGTCCGCGCCGCTCGACAACATTCAGGAATTTTCGGAACTGGATCAGTTTTTCGAGACGTCGCTCAAGCGCTTCGCCGGAGATTTCCTTCTTGTTCTCCAATACCAGCGTGCGAGACTCGGCGGCTCTGCGGATCAAGAACGTCTCAAGTTCACGTTCGTCCTTGATGAATGTCTCCTGACGGCTGCGCTTCGCCCGGAAGAGTGGTGGTTGCGCGATGAAAATGTGGCCACGATCGACGAGCGCGCGCATCTGCCGGTAGAAGAACGTCAGCAACAACGTCCGGATGTGCGACCCGTCAACGTCGGCGTCCGTCATGATGATCACGCGGTGATAGCGAAGCTTGGACGCGTCGAACTCGTCCTGACCAATACCGCACCCCAGGGCTGCGATCAGTGTCCGGATTTCTTCGTGGCCTAGCATTTTGTCGAATCGGGCCTTTTCGACATTCAGGATCTTGCCCTTGATCGGCAACACAGCCTGGAACTTCCGATCGCGACCCTGCTTGGCCGAGCCACCGGCTGACTCACCTTCAACGATGTAGAGTTCGCTGTTTGCGGGATCGCGTTCCTGACAGTCGGCCAGTTTCCCAGGCAGCGCGGAGTTGTCGAGCGCGCCTTTTCGTCGAACCAGATCACGCGCTTTGCGCGCCGCTTCGCGCGCGAGGGCCGCGTCAACCGCTTTCAGGACGACTTTCTTGGCGACCTGTGGATTTTCCTCAAGGAAGGCACCCAGCTTGTCGTTGACGATCGTCTCGACAATGCCTTTGACTTCGGTGTTACCCAGCTTGGTTTTGGTCTGGCCTTCGAACTGTGGCTGCGGGATCTTGACCGAGATAATGGCGGTCATGCCCTCGCGGATGTCATCACCACTCACGCTCTCGGCGAGCTTGTCCGTCAGGTTGTTCTTGGTCGCGTAGTTGTTGATGGATCGCGTCAGCGCCGCGCGGAATCCGGAGAGGTGTGTGCCGCCCTCAATCGTGTTGATGTTGTTCGCGAAGGTGTACGTAGTTTCCGTGTAGCTGTCGTTCCACTGCAACGCAATTTCGACGTTGATGAGGTCGCGCTCGCCGAACATATAGATCGGCTTGTCGTTGACCACGGCTTTGTTCTTGTTGAGGTACTCGACGAATTCGCGAATGCCGCCTTCGTACAAAAACTTATGCGCCTTGCCATCGCGTTCGTCGTCAATGGAGATAGTGACGCCGGCGTTCAGGAATGCGAGTTCGCGTAGACGCTGCGACAACGTTTCAAAGCTGAAGTCAGTGGTCTCGAAGATCTTCGTGTCGGGTTTGAACGTGATCTTCGTGCCGCGCTTTTCGGTCTTGCCGGTGATGTAGAGATCGCCGGCGGGGATCCCGCGGTGATAGCGCTGCTGGTGCACGTGGCCGTTGCGCCAGATTTCGAGTTCCAGGATTTCTGATAGCGCGTTGACCACGGAGACACCGACACCGTGAAGGCCACCAGAGACTTTGTACGCGGAGTTTTCAAACTTGCCGCCAGCATGCAACACGGTCAGCACGACTTCCGCGGCCGACTTGCCGCTGTCGTGCATATCAACCGGGATACCGCGGCCGTCATCGATCACGGTGACGGAACCATCGATGTGAATCGTGACCGAGACGTTCTTGCAATACCCGGCTAGCGCCTCATCGATGGAGTTATCGACGATTTCATAGACGAGATGGTGCAGACCCTGCGGTCCGGTCGACCCGATGTACATCGCGGGTCGTTTTTGAACAGCTTCAAGGCCTTCAAGGACTTTGATTTTGTCTGCGCGGTAGTCGTCAGCCGCTCCAGCTGAAGCGGTGTCGCGCGGCTCTTGTTCCGTGTTTGACATTAACGAGTCGGGTCCTGCGTCAGATGCGCATCGGCATGATCACGTACGTGTAGTCATAGCCATCAGCGCCGATGGGCTTCATCACCGCCTGGCTCATTTCGTCCTTGAACTCGAGCAGCACGCTCTCGGTTTCAACGACGCCAAGGAAGTTGTCGACGTAGTCTGCGTTGAAACAAATCTGCATCGGCGTGCCGGAGTATTCCACCGGCATCACTTCGTGAGCTTCACCGACTTCCGGCGTGCTCGACGTGATTTCAACCTGGTCCTTGCCCATCACAAAACGCACAGCCTTCGAACGTTCGTTGGACAACAGGCGCACACGTTTGACGGCCGCCGCGAGGCGATCGCGATCAAACTCAATCGACTTGTCGTTCGACTTGGGAATGACTCGCTCGTAGGCGGGGAAGTTCGCGTCGATCTTTCGCGAGATCAGCAAGCGGCCTTCGGTCCGAAAGAACAAGTGATTTTCGCCCTGTGAGAATTCCACGACGCTGTTGTCGTCAATCAAGCGGCTGACTTCATTGAGCGTCTTGCGCGGCAGCAGAACTTCAGACTTCGCAGATTTTCCGGCGGATTCCTTTACCGTGATGAGCGCAAGACGATGACCGTCCGTCGCAATCATGCTCATCTCGTCAGGTCGAAGGACAAGCTGCGCGCCGTTCAGAAAATACCGGGTGTCTTCGCTGGTAATGGCGAATCGCGTATGGGAAATCAGGCGCTTGAGCGCTTTCCCAGGCAGTGAAGCCTCAGACGGGCCACCATCCTGTGGTGGCGTCGGAAACTCAGTCGCCGGCAGCGTCTGCATCTTCGATTCGAAGCGATCTGCGGCGACGGTGACGCTCTTGCCGCCCTTGTCTTCCTCGATGCGGATGTCGGTATCGGGCAGCGCACTCACGATCTCGAACAACTTCTTGGCAGGCAACGTGAGCGTCCCGGGTTTGGTCACCGTCGCTTCACACTTGCTGCGTAGACCCACGTCAAGGTCTGTAGCGAGTAGGGACACACCACTCTTCTCAGCGTGAATCAGCACGTTCGCGAGAATTGGAATGGTGTTCTTGCGCTCGACGATCCCCTGCAACAGGGACAATTCTTTCAGCAGATCGTTCTTGCGGACGACAAGCTCCATGGGCAGGGCGACCTCACTCTCGAGCCATGTAATTGATCGAATATCTAGAGGAACAGAGAACCAAATAATTATAACAAAAGTAAGGAGCTGTTAGTAACGGAATCCAACGAGTTTTCTTGTTTATTTTCAGCGAGTTAGGCTGTGGACGCGCCTGTGGGTATCGTCGCGGGTTTTCGGTGTCTAAAACGTGCAAAACCATGAGGCGAAAGTCTCGCACAATTCATCCACAGCCTCGACCGCGTGAGCAGTGTGGAAAACCGCGTCATTCGCTATCGGAACGACTCGAGCAATGTGTGGATAAGTGTGTTGAACGCCGAATCGCTCTTTCGGAGATCTTCGACCTTTCTGACAGAGTGAATGACGGTCGAATGATGTTTGCCGCCAAAACTTCGGCCGATCTCTGGCAGTGAGGCGTTTGTCAGTTGTTTGCACAAGTACATCGCGACTTGGCGCGGCACCGCAACCGACTTGGCGTTGTTCTTCGACTTCAATTCAACCAGCTTCATTTGGTAGTAGTCAGCCACAAATTTTTGAATCATGTCGATGGTGACCGCGCGGTCATCGTGGCTCAAAACATCGCGAAGCACTTCTTGGGCAAACGCCAAGGTGAGGTCGCGACCTGTCAGTGAGGCGTACGCCAGCAACCGAATCAACGCGCCTTCAAGCTCGCGGATGTTCGACTTGATGCGACCCGCGATAAACAACGCGACGTTGTCGGCGAGCGGCACGCCTTCCGAATCGGCTTTCCGCTTGAGAATCGCGACTTTAGTCTCAAGATCAGGCGTTTGAATGTCGGCGATCAACCCCCATTCAAACCGGCTCCGCATGCGTTCTTCGAGCTCCGCTATCTGGTGAGGCGACACATCACTGCTCAAGACGATCTGCTTCTGCGCATCATGTAGAGCATTGAACGTGTGAAAAAACTCCGTCTGTGTCCGTTCTTTGCCCGCGATGAATTGCACATCATCCACAAGCAGCACATCGACCGATCGGTAACGCTCACGAAATTCCAGGATGCGGTCGTATCGCAGCGCATTCACCACCTCGTTCATGAAGCGCTCACCCGAGACATACGTCAACTTCATCTGCGGGTTGTGTTTGAGCACGTAGTCAGCAATCGCGTGCATCAGATGTGTCTTGCCGAGTCCCACACCCCCATAGATGTACAGCGGGCTGTAGGACCGCGACGGCGCCTCAGCCACTGCGCGACAGGCGGCGTGGGCAAACTGGTTGGACGCTCCAACGATGAAGGTGTCAAACGAATAGCGAGGGCTCAGGCCTACGGTGTCCGATGGTGCCGAGGCATCATCGTCGCCGATGGCGCGCGGTTCCGGCGCCGGCTCCATGTATTCAATGGGTGTCAGCGCCTGGTGGGTCGCGCTATCCCCAGGCACAAATACCACGGCGGCGCCAGGACGGCCGACTTCAACAAGGGCTTCCGCGATCAAGTCCGCGTAGTGCCGCGTGACCCACTCAACGACCGTTTGGCTAGGGACTTGGACCCGCAGGCCAGCAACCCCCTCATCACTCAAGAGCGAGGTGCTCTTGAACCATGAATGGTAGGTGTGGGCATTGACCTTGGTCTCTACCCGATGAAGAACTTCATCCCAAATCGTTGAAAATAAAGCCACTTAAAGTTTCCACAGTTTTTTCCACAGGTGTGGAAAACTCCCAAATGGGGGCCGGCCGAGCGGAAGGCAGGCGAATCTACCACAGATTCCAAGTCGACTGAATCAAAGACGGTCGTTGACGACTCACCAGTCCTTCGTTATGCTCAGTTGTTTCCTATGAAGCGCACCTACCAACCCAATCGTCGTCGACGTAGCAAGACTCATGGCTTTCGCGTGCGTATGAGCACGAAGAATGGCCGGATCGTCCTGGCGCGCCGTCGCGCCAAGGGTCGCAAGCGTCTGACGGTTTCCACGTAGCGCGCATCCCGCGCGGTGTTCATGTCTCAGTCATTCGGCCGGCATGTGCGGCTGCGCTCACGCGCAGAGTTTGTCGCCGTGCAGGAGCGTGGACGACGTGTCGCCAGCCGCAACATGACGCTGTTGGCTCTCCCCAACACGCACGGCGTTGATCGCCTCGGCGTGATTGCGTCACGACGCCTCGGAGGCGCCGTGCAGAGGAATGCTGCCAAGAGGCGTATTCGCGAAATATTTCGCGCTGGCGAACCAAGCACCAGGCAAACCTCGTCATCCTTTGACATAGTCGTGATTCCTCGTCGTGAAGTCATCACCACGGTGTTTGCTGACCTCACGACTGAATTCAATGCCGCTCTCCGCAAACTACGTCCACGTTGATCTCCACGCAGCGCCGCTGTCGCCAGCCGTTCGGCTGGCCGTGGCTTTCGTGCATGGATACCAATTGCTGCTGGCTCCATTTGCGGGCGGTGCGTGCCGATTTTCTCCGTCGTGTTCGGCATACGCCATCGAGGCGCTGACGAAACACGGCGTGTGGCGCGGTGGTCAAATGGCGTTGCGCCGTGTGGCGCGATGCCACCCGTTTGGTTCGTCGGGCGTGGATCCAGTTCCGCCCTCATCTGATGTTGGTTAGCTGAGTCCTATTCAAATTATGGAAAAGCGCGTCTTTCTCGCGATCGCTCTGTCCCTCTTGGTGTTGACTGGCTATCAATATCTGGTGCCCCCAGTGCCGACTCCTGCTCCGGCATCCGTGGCCGCTCCAGGTGCGTCGGCGTCTGCGACCACATCAACCACGCCGGCTTCAGGCGCACCAACCGCCTTCGGCGCAGCACCCGCCACCATGGCGCCAGCCCCAGCGATCAACCCTGCGGCGCGCGATATCGTCGTCGACACCGACAGCATCCAAGCGGTGTTTTCAACACAAGGCGCCGTGCTGAAGCACTGGCGGTTGAAGCACTACAACGACAACATGGGGCAGCCACTGGATTTGATTCCCGTTCAAGTCCCAGCCGCATTCGCGCGACCGTTCTCCTTATCGACGAGCGACGCTGCCCTCACGGCCTCGATGGCTGCCGCCGTTTATCAGGCGAGCGCTGGTGACCTGTCACTTGGTTCGAATCCCGGCGTATTGAGCTTTGACTACCGCGACCCGGCCAGTGGATTGAACGTCCACAAGAGTTTTCAATTTCAACCCAAGGCTCAGCCGTTTGTGATCAACGTTGAGGCAACGATTGATGTGGCCGGCGCGGCCAAGCCAGTCACGATTGATCTCGGTCCATCAGTCGGCGTTGGCTACAACGAACAGGGATCTCGCTACGGATATCCCAACCAGGCCGTACTGTCGCACGCAGGCAAAGTGGAGCGGCCAAAGACCACGGACTTTGCGACGACCCCGACGTACGCGGGTCCGTTTCGTTTTGTGGGTGTCGGCGATCACTACTTCTTAAGCGCGGCGCTGCCAGGCGAGACCAGTGTAACGGCCTCGTACGCTCCGGTGGAATTGCCGGTGCCGTGGAACGATCCGCAGAATCGCAAGCGTGAGTTCATCAGCTACAGCGTGGCGGCTCCCGGCGCGATTTCGGTGCCGTTCTTCTTTGGTCCTAAAGCCTTCGACACACTGAAGTCCGTCGACGTCGAGCTCGTGAGAACGATCGACTTTGGCATGTTTGCCTTCCTGGTGGTGCCGCTCCTCCAAGCCCTCAAGTGGGTGCACGGATTTATCGGCAACTGGGGGTGGTCGATTGTGGTGTTGACCATTCTGATCAACATCGTGCTGTTCCCGCTTCGCCACCGCAGCATGGTGTCGATGAAGAAGATGCAATCGTTGCAGCCAAAGATCAAGACGATCCAGGATCGGTACGCGAAATACAAGGTCACGGACCCAGAGCGCCAGAAGATGAATCAGGAAATGATGGCGCTCTACAAGGACAACGGCGTGAATCCCGCCAGCGGCTGTGTTCCGATGCTGCTGACCCTGCCGATTCTCTTCGCGTTCTACTCGCTCCTGGCTATGTCGATTGAGCTTCGCCACGCGCCCTTCTTTGGCTACATTCAGGACCTGTCGATGCCTGACAAATTCTGGATCACACCGCTGCTCATGGGGGCGACCATGTTCTGGCAGCAGCGGATGATGCCGTCGACGGCGGATCCCGTGCAGCAGAAAATGTTTCTGTTCATGCCGGTGATCTTTACGTTCAGCTTCATCTGGGCGCCAGCCGGCCTCGTGTTGTACTGGCTGTCGAGTAACTTGATGGCCATCGGCCAGCAGTACGTGACGAATCAAATGATCGGAGCCAAGCGATGAGCGAACTCGACGAAAAAGTCATCACATTCCTCCAGGACGTGACGGGCGCCATGGGGCTGACCCTGGATGTGGCGACGGAGGAAACTCCGGATCATGTCCGATTGAATCTCACCGGCGACGATGCGGACGTGTTCCTGCGTCGAAATGGCGAGCCCCTCGACGCGCTGCAGGTCATCGTCAATACGGCGTTTCGTCGCGACGAGCGTGGCGATCGACATTACGTGGTGGACGCTGTTGGATTCCGCAAGGATCAGGACGAGGCGCTCCGCAAGAAGGCCCGCGCACTGGCCGAGCAGGTTCAGGCATCCGGCAACCCGGAGGAATTGGGTCCACTGAACCCGTACGCGCGCCGAATCGTGCACATGGCGGTATCGGAAAATCCGGCGGTCAGCACCGAGAGCCTTGGCGAGGACTTCATGAAGGTCGTCGTCATCTCGATTAAACGGTAGATTCGCCCCGGGGTGCGGCGCGTGGCGTCGGCCCTCCGGCGCTGAAGTTCACACCCCACATGTTTGCCACCGACGACACCATCGTCGCCGTAGCCACCCCGTCAGGGCGTGGCGGCGTCGGAGTGGTGCGTCTGTCTGGAGCTGACGCGGTCGCCGTCGCCGGACGATTGACCGGCCGCACGTCGTCGTTTGTGCCACGCCACGCGACGCTCGCCCATGTCGTGGAGTCCGTGAATGATGGCGTGCTGCGCACTGTTGATGAAGTGGTGGTGACGTCCTTCTCGAGACCGCACTCCTACACCGGCGAGGACGTGGTTGAGATCAGCGGGCACGGAAGCCCGGTGTTGCTTGAACGGATCGTCACGCTGGCCATTCACGCCGGCGCGCGATTGGCGGAGCCTGGGGAATTCACGTTCCGTGCGTACCTCAACGGCCGCCTCGATTTGGTTCAGGCAGAAGCAGTGCGCGATTTGATCGACGCCGTGACACCGGTCCAGGCGCGGGTGGCCATGGATCAACTCGATGGCACACTCACCACCGCGATCAGCCGCGTGCATGCCGTGTTGTTCTCATTGATCGCGAAATGCGAAGCGTCACTTGATTTTCCGGACGAGGGATTTCACTTTGCCGATCCCCGAGAAATTGCCACGTCGCTCGAAGCGATCGGTCTGGAGTTGGAATTGCTCCTCGGCACGTCGGGGCGCGGACGGTTGATCCGTGAAGGCCGCGTCGTCGTGCTTGCGGGTCGTCCCAATACGGGCAAATCCAGCCTCTTTAATGCCCTGCTCGGCCGTGACCGCGCGATCGTGACAGATGTCGCCGGCACCACCCGCGATGTGTTGTCAGAACGCGTCGATGTGCATGGCGTCCCAATCACGTTAATCGACACGGCGGGCATTCGCGTGGCACTTGACGCGATTGAGCGCGAAGGGGTCAGACGTGCCGAAGAAGCTAGATCCGCAGCGGAGATCGCCCTGCTCGTGCTGGACGGATCAGTGCCCCTTGGGGAAATTGATCGGCAGTTATTGAGCGAGACCGCCTCGACGGCGCGAGTCATCGCCGTTAATAAGTGCGATCAGCCTCGCGCGTGGGACCCCAGCGACGAGCCGTGGGCCGTCGATGTCGTGTCGACGTCAGCGGCGACCGGAGAAGGCATCGAGTCACTGCGAACAAAGATCGTTCATGAGTTGTCTATGGGCGTGGTTTCACACGACATGCCGACAATCACCAATATCCGGCACATCACGTTGATAGAGGCCGCTCAACACTCGGTCGTCTGCGCGCAACGCGCGCTGCAGCAACAGGCCACAGAAGAGATGTTGCTGATTGATCTGCATGAGGCCCGTCACAGACTTGAAGAAGTGACCGGACGGCGTGACGTCGACGACGTGTTGCGGCACATCTTCTCAACGTTCTGCATAGGGAAGTAGTGATGACGACTGATTTTGATGTTGTCGTGATCGGTGCGGGCCATGCGGGGTGTGAAGCCGCTTGGGCTGCAGCTCGCATGGGAGCCCGCGTTGGCCTGTGCACCTTGTCGGCCGAGACCGTGGCGCTGATGCCGTGTAATCCGGCGATTGGCGGTACCGCGAAAGGGCATCTCGTGCGCGAGATCGATGCGCTCGGCGGCTTGATGGGTCTGGCGATCGATGCGACCGGCATTCAATTCAAACTGCTCAATCGGAGCCGGGGTCCAGCGGTGTGGTCGCCTCGAGCACAGGCCGACAAGCGCCGCTACGGCGCCTGGATTCGTGCCCGCCTGTCGGCCGAACCGAACATCACGTGGCTGTTCCGTCGTGCCGGTGCGATCCAAGTCCAGGGTGGTGAGGTCCAAGGGCTAGCCTTTGAAGAGGGGGATGCCGTCAACTGCCGATCGATCGTAGTGACGACGGGGACGTTCTTGAACGGGCTGTTGCATATCGGCGACGAACAGCATCCTGCCGGAAGGGCCGGTGAGCCGCCGACGCACGCTCTCGCGGACTCACTTCTTGGACTGGGTTTCGAGATGGGCCGGTTGAAGACTGGCACACCGCCTCGGCTTTCAGCACAGAGCATCGACTTTTCGAAATTTGCTGAGGAGCGCGGCGACGATCCGATAGTCCCGTTTTCCTTCACCACGCGAGCGTCTGATGTGTCGGCGCGCGAGCAGATTGCGTGTCACGTGCTGCACACCACTGAAGAAACGCACGGACTGGTGCGTCAGCACATCGACCGGTCTCCGCTGTACAACGGACAGATTCAAGGGATCGGCCCGCGATACTGCCCCTCATTTGAAGACAAGGTGATGCGGTTTCCAGACAAGACGCGTCATCAGATCTTTCTTGAGCCCGAGGGCATTGGTGTTGACGAGATCTACGTCAACGGCTTGTCGATGAGTTTGCCGAAGTCCGTGCAGGACACGATCGTGCATGCATTGCCTGGTCTTGAGAACGCCGTCGTGTTGCGACATGCGTACGCGGTCGAATATGACTTCGTACAACCCACGGAACTCACAACCGCGCTCGAGGCCAAGCGGTTACCAGGTCTGTTTCTGGCAGGTCAGATCAATGGCACATCCGGGTATGAGGAGGCCGCCGCGCAGGGTTTGATGGCGGGTATCAATGCGGCGCGACGCATGTCGGATGAGTCGCCGGTGGTGATTGGCAGAGACGAAGGCTACATTGGCATCTTGATCGACGACCTTGTGACCCAGGGCTGCCTGGAGCCCTATCGGATGTTTACATCTCGGGCCGAGCATCGTCTTGTGCTTCGAATCGACAACGCGGACATTCGACTGACACCACAGGGCCGCACGATTGGGTTGGTCGATGATGCGCGGTGGCAGGTGTTTGAGGCGCGCGCTTCGCGTCTTGAAGAAAACCGGCGGTGCGCGCAAGCACAGAAAATCAAGGCTCACGGCGCGACGGTGACGGTGGCGCAGGCGCTGGCTCGACCTGACATGCCGTTTGCGGACGTCGTGGCCGCCGGCGCGTCGTTCGTTGTTGACCCGGATCGGGCGCCAATTGATCTTGGGACGATCGAAGCGGAGTTTCGGTATCAGGGTTATTTGAAACGACATGACGCGCAACTGGCCAAAGTGCGATCGCAGGGCGATCGTGTCATCCCGGCGGAATTTTCGTACGTCGGGGTGCCTGGGTTGTCGCACGAAGTGATCGAGCGGCTCAGCGCCGTGAAGCCGGCCACGATTGGCCAGGCTGGTCGCGTCCCTGGTGTGACTCCGGCGGCTTTGGCGATTGTGGCGCTGAGGGTATCTAGACATAAGGCGGCCTTGTTTGGTGGTCAATAATTTGACACACAAAAGGATCGCAGATCGGCTTGATGCTGCTTTTTTTTCAGGCGGAGCAAATATCGATCAGCTGTCTATTTACATGGACCTGCTGATCAAGTGGAACAGGAAGACGAATCTGACGGCCTTGAAACTTGATCCGCTCAGCGATGAGGCCATCGATCGTCTTATTGTCGAGCCGGTTCTCGCAAGCACACACTTCTCGGACCGTGATTTGGTGGCTGTTGATCTGGGTTCCGGGGGCGGTTCTCCAGGAATCCCACTTCGAATCCAGGTTCCGACGCTCAAGATGCGCATGGTGGAGTCTCGGTCGATGAAGTGCGCGTTCATCCGCGAAGCGATACGGATGGTTGGCCTGGCCAGCACGAGTGTTGAGGAGTCGCGCTTCGAACTGCTGTCTGGCCGCCATGAACTTAAGCAGGCAGCCGATGTCATCACCATACGAGCGGTCAGAATCGATAGCGAGTTGGTGGAATTGATTCGATTTCTCATCAAACCAGGTGGTCGCATCTACAGGTTTGCCAGTCATACAGAGTCGGTGGTTCCAGAGTCGCTGGTGGTTGATTCATCGGTTCCGCTCGTTCTGTCTCTCTCAAGCATCTTTCAAACGATTCGCATCGCCGACTAGTTCTGGTGGTTGAAGTTTTGTTCCACGTGGAACAAGTGCCTCTCATTCCTTGACGGATCGTCATGAGCGGGGGAGAATGTGCCCAGCAAGGAATAGCCAATATTTTAATTGGCTTCATGACCAATAATGTCAAAAGTCATTAGCATCGCCAATCAAAAAGGCGGCGTCGCCAAGACCACCACAGCGATTAACCTCGCTGCGTCGCTCGCCCTGGCAAAACAACGCGTACTGCTGATCGACATGGATCCGCAGGCCAATCTCACAAGCGGCGTGGGGCAAAAAGGTCAAGCGGCGTCTGGTGGAACGATCTATGACGCGTTGACCACCAACAGCCCGAACGCTGAAGATTTTGTGCTCGCGACCGGTATCGACTATCTCTCGATCATTCCGGCTGATCGCAATCTCACAGGTGCAGAAATTGAGCTCGTGCCGATGCAGGAACGCGAGAAGCGCCTTCGTACGATCACGAACGTGTTGCGCAACCGTTTCGACTACGTGTTCATTGATACGCCACCGTCCCTCGGTCTTCTCACGCTCAATTCACTTGTCGCTGCCGACACGGTGCTCGTGCCGCTCAATTGTGAGTATTTCGCGCTCGAGGGCATCGCGGAATTGGTGGCGACCATGGACCGCGTTCGTGCGGCCTACAACCCTGAGCTGGCGCTCGAAGGTGTGTTGCTGACGATGTATGACGAGCGCACCAATCTTGGTCAGCAAGTCAGCAGCAACATTCGAGAGTTCTTCGGCGAGAAGGTCTACACGACCGTTATTCCCCGAAATATCCGCCTTGGCGAAGCGCCCAGTCATGGCGTCCCGGTCATCCTGTACGACGCGCGATCGCGTGGCGCGGAAGCCTACATTTCTCTGGCGAATGAATTTCTGGCGCGTGACCACGCGACGCGCGGATAAGAGAGAACGCATGGCAGAAAAACGACCAGCGCTTGGCCGCGGACTGAGCGCGCTCATTCCGGATAATTCACCGGCGCCCCAGCGCCAAGCAGCAGCCGAGCCCAACCGGTCTCCGGTTGAACTCGATATCGACCGGATCATTCCCAATCCCCGCCAGCCCCGGACGGCGATGGATGAACTGAAACTGGATGAACTCGCGCAGTCGATTCGCGCCAACGGCGTCATCCAGCCCATCGTCATCCGAAGGTCGGCGCAGACGACGGGAGGTATCGGGGCTGAGCAATACGAAATCATTGCCGGCGAACGCCGCTGGCGGGCGGCCCAGCGCGCCGGACTTCTCAAGGTCCCAGTCGTCGTCCGGGACGTCCCCGACGAAAAACTCCTGGAAGTTGCGCTGATCGAGAACATCCAGCGCGAGAACCTGAATCCAATTGAGGAAGCTCAGGCATACCGGCGGCTCGCCGATGAGCATCATTTGTCTCAGGATCAGATGGCGATCGCCGTGGGCAAGGACCGGGCAACCATCTCTAACTATATGAGGTTGTTGAAGTTACCTGTCGAAGTTCGTAACGACGTTGCGGCCGGCAGCCTGGCGATGGGTCACGCCAGGGCCTTGTTGGGTCTGACCGACGAAGCCGCGCAGCGCCGAGTGTCGCGTGAAACCGTGTCCCGCGGTCTGTCAGTGCGGGAAACCGAGGCGCTGGTCCGCAGCGAAAACGAGCCCAAGGTCCCAGCGGAGGTGCCAAGACCCGATGCGAACACCCGTGCGGCCGAGGAAAAACTGCGCTTGACCCTTGGCACCCGCGTTCGAATCAACCGAAAAGGCAAGGGGGGGCGGATTGAAATCGACTTCGTCAACGAGGACGAACTGCAGCGGATCTACGAACAGCTGACCGATGGCTGATTTTTAGTCGCTTCACATGGTATAAATTAATGTTTCTCTCGTGCGCGGAGGCGCGTTCTCTTGCTACCGGATCTCTCGGTCTTTTGGGTCGTTTTCTTTGTTCTGCTCCTGACGCTGATCCTCGACCGCCTGTTCTTCCGGCCGCTGCTGGCCATCATCAAGCAGCGCGAGGATGCAGTCGGTTCTGCCAAGGCTCTCGCTGATCAGGCCGCGGCCGAAGCGCGTCGCGCCACGGACGAGTTTGATCGCCAGACGGCGACGGCGCGTGCAGATGTCTATCGACAGATGGACGAGATGCGTCGTGCCGCTCTTGAGGATCGCGCTGCACTCGTCGATGCCACGCGCAAGGAAGCCGAGGCGACACTCGCCAAGGCGCGTGCTGATCTAGCCGCCGATGTCGCCGAGGCTCGAGCTCGTCTCGACAAGGACGCTGACGCTCTGGCGGCTGAGGCCGCTTCACAAATTCTTGGACGTCGCGTCTCGTAACGCGGCCCGCTGATCACACTGTGACTATGGTCCTGACGCACCGAACCCGCCTCCTCTGCGCCCTCGCGCTGATGCTGCTTGCGGCCACCCCCTTGCTCGCGTCCGAAGAGGCCGCGGCCGACCCGGGCTGGGCGCCGGCCATTGCCAAGTTCATCAACTTCGCGATTCTCGCGTCGGTCGTCGTCTATTTTGGCCGCAGCCCGATTGCCGACTACCTTCGCACCCGCTCAACGACGATTCGCAAGGATCTGGTGGACTCGAAGACGCTTCGCGCCGAGGCTGAGCAGCAGCTCGCCGCAGTGCGGCAGCGCCTGTCGGTGCTCCCGGGTGAACTCGCAGATATGAAACGTCGCGGCGAAGAGGAATTGGCCACTGAAAAAGTCCGCCTCGCCGAAGCCACCGCGCATGAACGGCAGCGGCTGATCGATCAGACGCGGCGAGAAATTGAACTGCAATCGCGTCTGGCACGGCGCACATTAGTTGAGCACGGTGTCGAGCTGTCGATCTCACTCGCGCGCACACGCATTCAAGAAGACATCACCCCAGACGATCAGGCGCGACTCATCGATCGTTACGCGTCGTCCACTCCGGCGGTGCGAGCATGACCCTGCAGTCCGTCGCGCGGCGCTACGCCGGTGCATTGTTTGATGTGACCAAGAAGAATGGCTCGATCGATGCGGCCTTCGCGGGCCTGCAGTCGCTCGCGTCGCTCGTTGCACAGTCGGCTGAACTCCAGAAGGTGTTTGGCTCCCCGGCCGTGCCCGCGGCCAAGAAGCGCGTGTTGGCGGAAACGGTGGCGACACAACTCGGCGTCTCGCCAGAAGTGGCTCGGTTGCTGGGTGTCATGGGAGACCGCGACCGACTCAGCCTCATCGCCAGCGTCGCCTCTGCATTCGAAACACGCGTCATGCAAGAGCGCAACATCCTTCAGGCGCAGGTGACGACCGCTGTCCCGCTGTCAAGTGAGCGGTCCGCGGCGCTTGCCGCCGCCCTCGGCCGCTCCACCGGCGGCACCGTCAAGATCGACGCACGCGTGGATCCGGCCATCATCGGCGGCGTCATCGCGCGTGTCGGCAGCACCGTGTTTGATGGCAGCGTCACGCGCCAGCTTGAGATCATGAAAACGCAGCTCATTAACGCTCAGAACAAGTAGAGCCCAGGGAAACAGATGCAGATCAAGGCTGAAGAGATTTCCAAGATCATCCGCGACCAGATTGGCAACTTCGCCGTCGATGTCGACGTGGCCGAAGTCGGCACCGTCATCTCGGTCGGCGACGGTATCGCGCGCATCCACGGCGTTGAACGCGCCATGGCCGGCGAAATGCTCGAGTTCCCGAATGGCCTCTACGGCATCGCGCTGAACCTCGAAGAAGAGAGCGTTGGCGCGGTGTTGCTGGGCCGCTCGACACAGATCAAGGAAGGCGACACGGTCAAGCGCACCGGCCGCATCATCTCGGTGCCTGTCGGCGACGAAATGCTCGGACGCGTCGTCAATTCGCTCGGCCAGCCGATCGACGGCAAGGGCCCGATTGCCGCGAAGCAGTTCTCGCCGATCGAGCGCCTCGCGCCCGGCGTCACGGACCGCTCGCCGGTCAAGGAACCGCTGCAGACCGGACTCAAGGCCATCGACGGCATGGTGCCGATTGGCCGTGGTCAGCGCGAACTGATCATCGGCGACCGTCAGACGGGCAAGACAGCCGTCGCGATCGACACGATCATCAATCAGAAGGGCCTCGGTGTCATCTGCATCTACAACGCGATCGGTCAGAAGCAATCGACCATCGCGCAGGTGGTGCGCACGCTCGAAGAAGCCGGCGCGATGGAATACACCATCGTCGTCGCCGCCGGCGCGTCGGATCCAGCGCCGCTGCTCTACATCAGCCCGTACTCGGCTTGTACAATTGGTGAGTTCTTCCGCGACACGGGCCGTCACGCGCTCGTGGTGTATGACGATCTTTCGAAGCATGCGCAGTCGTACCGAGAAATCTCGCTGCTGCTCCGTCGCCCGCCAGGCCGCGAAGCGTACCCGGGCGACGTCTTCTATCTCCACTCGCGCCTGCTGGAGAGAGCCGCAAAGGTGAAGAAAGAACTCGGCGGTGGATCACTGACGGCGCTGCCGATCATCGAAACGCAGGCCGGCGACTTGTCGGCGTACATCCCGACGAACGTCATCTCGATCACTGACGGCCAGATCTTCCTGGAAGCCGACCTCTTCAACCAGGGCGTGCGTCCGGCCATCAACGTCGGTAACTCCGTGTCGCGCGTCGGTGGTTCCGCGCAGATCAAGGCGATGCGTCAGGTCGCCGGCACGCTCCGACTCGACCTCGCGCAGTATCGTGAACTCGCCGCCTTCGCGCAGTTTGGCTCAGATCTCGATCAGGCCACTCAGCGTCAGCTCAATCGTGGCAAGCGCCTCACGGAAATTCTGAAGCAGCCGCAGTACCGTCCGCTCTCTGTCGAGAAACAGGTTGCCATCGTGTACGCCGCGACCAACGGGTACCTCGATGATGTTGCGGTAGACAAGCTGCGTCAGTACGAAGAGGAGCTGTACCGCTTCCTTGAGACGCGCAAAACGGGCCTTCTGGCGTCCATTGCGGACAAGAAGACGCTCGACGACGAGATCAAGACGCAACTGAACGCAGCGTTGGTGGAATTCGGCAAGCAGTTCGCCGCAGGTGCGGCCGCGGCCTAGACCATGCCCTCACTGATTGACATGCGCCGGCGCATTCGCGCCGTCAAGTCGACGCAGCAGATCACGAAGGCGATGAAGATGGTCGCCGCGTCGAAGCTGCGTCGCGCGCAGGAAAAAGTGATCGCGACCAGGCCCTTCGCGATTCAAGCGAAGCGCGTGCTCGCCAGCATCGCGTCGCGCGTGGACGCGTCGGCGCATCCACTGCTTGAACGTCGTGCGGGCGCGGCGACCGGCAACACGCTGATCATTGTCGTCGGTTCAGACCGCGGTCTGTGCGGTAGCTTCAACACGAACATCGTCAAAGCCGTCAGCGTGTTCCTCCGCGAGAACAAGGGACGGACCATGTCGCTTGGTTTGGTGGGCCGCAAGAGCCGTGATCTGCTGGGCCGTCGTGGATTTCCGGTCCGGTTTGAGTATGTCAACCTGCCCAAAGCGATCACCTCCGCGGATGCTGAAGCGGTGGCCGCTTCAGGCATCGAAGATTTCCTCTCAGGTAAGGTCGATAGCGTTCACATCATCTACAACGAATTTAAGTCGGTGATGACGCAGAAGGTTGTCATGGAGCAATTGCTCCCGATGGCCGCGATCGAAACCCCTGCGGAATCGCCGTCGGGCGAGCAGACCGAGTATCTCTACGAACCGTCGGCGGAGCGGATTTTCGACATTCTGCTGAAGCGGCTTGTTGAGGCGCAGGTGCTGCGCGCGCTCGTAGAATCGAACGCGGCGTTTTATGCGGCGCAGATGACGGCGATGGATTCCGCGTCGCGGAACGCCACGGAAATGCTCGCGAATCTGACACTGGTCATGAACAAGATCCGTCAGGCGGCAATCACGCGCGAAATTATTGAAGTCGTTTCTGGCGCTCAGGCGCTGTAGACAAGGACGAAGGCAAAGACATGGCAGTCGCGACAGCTACGAAAACTGGCAAGGTCGTCCAGATCATCGGACCGGTTCTCGATATCGAATTTCCGGACGGGCAGTTGCCCGCGATTTACAACGCCGTCCGAGTGACCGGCGATGCCGGCGGTCAGAAGGTCGATCTCATTGTTGAAGTCGAGCAGCACCTCGGCGAGAACCGCGTCCGTACCGTTGCGATGAAGCCGACCGATGGCTTGCAGCGCGGCATGATCGCGACCGACGAAGGTGGACCGATTTCGATGCCGGTGGGTCCCGAGACGCTTGGGCGAGTGATGAACGTGCTCGGCGAACCGGTCGACTTTCCGGATCAGCCGGTGAACTCGAAGGAGCGCTGGCCGATTCATCGCCTCGCCCCCACGCTCGAAGAGCAGTCGACCGAACTGAAGATGTTCGAGACCGGCATCAAGGTCATCGACTTGCTCGAGCCGTACCTTCAGGGCGGCAAGATCGGGCTTTTCGGTGGCGCCGGCGTCGGCAAGACCGTCATCATCATGGAGCTCATCAACAACATCGCCATGAAACACGGCGGTGTGTCGGTGTTTGGCGGCGTCGGTGAACGCACGCGCGAAGGCAACGACCTCTGGTTGGAATTCCAGGAGAGCGGCGTTATCGATCCGCACGATCCCTCAAAGAGCCGCGCGGCCCTGGTTTACGGACAGATGACCGAGCCGCCGGGCGCGCGTCTTCGCGTCGCGCTGTCGGCCTTGACCGTGGCCGAGTACTTCCGCGACGCCGAGAACAAGGACGTGTTGCTGTTCATCGACAACATCTTCCGGTTCACGCAGGCCGGTTCCGAAGTGTCAGCCTTGCTTGGCCGTATGCCGTCGGCCGTCGGCTACCAGCCGACCCTCCTCACGGAAATGGGCGAACTGCAGGAGCGCATCACGTCAACCCGTAAGGGCTCCATCACGTCCGTGCAGGCGATTTACGTGCCCGCCGACGACTACACCGATCCGGCACCGGCGACGACGTTTGCGCATCTCGATGCGACCACAAACCTGTCGCGAGCGATCGCGGAACTCGGCATCTATCCGGCCGTTGACCCGCTCGCGTCCACCTCGCGTATTCTCGATCCGCGCATTATCGGCGACGAGCACTACAACGTCGCGCGCTCGGTGAAGATGTTGCTGCAGCGCTACAAGGATCTTCAGGACATCATCGCGATTCTCGGTATCGACGAATTGTCGGAAGACGACAAGCTCACGGTCAGCCGCGCACGCAAAATCCAGAAATTCCTGTCGCAGCCGTTCTTCGTCGCCGAACAGTTCACCGGTCTCAAGGGTAAGTACGTGTCGATCGGCGACACGATCAAAGGATTCAAGGAAATCGTCGATGGCAAGCACGACGACATCCCCGAGCAGGCGTTCTACCTCGTTGGCACCATCGAAGAAGTGCTCGAAAAGGCGAAAGCGCAGAAGTAAATGGCGATCCCCAAGTCGATCCGCCTCGAATTCGTCACGCCTGAACGGGCGATTGCCCACGAAGACGTTGACGAAGTGGAGCTCCCGGGTGAGGAGGGCTTCTTCGCCGTCCTGCCCGGCCATGCCCCACTGCTCGCGGCACTCAAGACCGGCCCGGTCTGGTACCGCACGGGCGGTGAGAAGCGCTATGCCTTCATTGCGGACGGTTTTGCCGAAGTGACGGGTGATCGTGTGAGCGTGCTCGCCTCGGTCGCGGAACGCGCAGAAGACATCGACATCACGCGCGCGGAAGCCGCAAAGCGTCGCGCCGAAGATCGCCTTGCCAAACCCACGGCCGACCTCGATATGGAGCGCGCCCGCATTGGGATGCTCCGCGCCATCTCACGACTGCAAATCGCGCGGCAGAGTCGCACGCGCGGGTGATACGAATCCGTTGACCACTGTCACGTCGGCCGTTGCCACCCACCCCGGTTTGCGACGGGAGGGCAACGAGGACGCCTCCTGTGTCCGTGCCGACTTGGGCTTGTACCTGGTTGCGGACGGCATGGGCGGTCACGCGGCCGGTGAAGTTGCGTCGCGCCTCGCGGTCGAAACCATCGAGTCATTTATCAACGACACACGCCAGGCCGACCTCTCGTCCACGTGGCCATCTCCGTACGACACCACCCTGAGCGTTGACGGCAATCGGCTGCGGGCCGCATTCCAACTCGCGAACCGTCGTCTGACCGCAGCGATGGGCGACAACGATGATCTGCGTGGAATGGCGACGACGGCCGTCGCGATTCTTGTGAATCCCGAAGGTGCTACCGCTGCGCACGTGGGCGATAGTCGTGCCTATCGACTTCGCGGCGGTGTGTTGACTGGGCTCACTGAGGATCACTCCTGGGTCAATGAGCAGGTGCGCGCCGGCCTCATGACCGACGCGGACGCGCGTCGTCATCCCTGGCGCAACGTGGTGACGCGCGCTATTACCGGCGGCGATGACCCGCAGCCGGAGTTGACGGTGCTGGCTCTTTCGACCGGTGACCGCATTCTTCTGTGCTCGGATGGCTTGTCCTCCGTCGTACCCAACGACCAGATCGCCAGACTGCTGGCTGCTGAGCGCCCGCTCGACGAGATCTGCAAGACGTTGATTGATGCGGCCAATGACGCCGGTGGACCCGACAACATCACCGTCGTGCTCATTCAGGTGGAACACGCCGACGATGTGGCATAACTTCAGCCGACTCTTCAGATACCGCGGCCTCATCCAGACGCTTGTCGTCCGTGACCTGAAAGCCAGGTATCGTGGTTCTGTCCTCGGATACTTCTGGTCCTTCGTCAATCCACTGCTCTTGCTCGGCATCTATAGCTTTGTCTTTGCGACGATCATGAAGAGCGACGACGTCAAGACGCAGCCGTACGCTGTGTTCATGTTTTGCGGCATCCTGCCGTGGACGTGGTTCTCCTCTTCGTTGCTCGAGTCTTCGGCTTCGCTGATTGCCGGCGGCAATCTCATCAAAAAGGTGTTGTTCCCTGCTGAAGTGCTGCCCATCGTGTCGGTGTTCTCAAACATGGTGCACTTCGCCTTCGGCTTGCCGATTCTGGCGGGCTTCATGCTCTATTACGGCCACACTCCGCTTCTCAGCAATTTCGTGTGGTTCCCCGTCGTCGTACTGGTTCAGTTGATCTTGACGATTGCGTTTGCGCTGCTTGTCTCTGCGCTCACTGTGCACTTCAGAGACCTGCGCGATCTGCTGGCGAACGTGCTCACTCTTTGGTTCTTCGCCACGCCGATCATCTATCCGTACTTTCGTGAGGGTGTCGTTCAGTACAAGCACATCTTTCGTTGGAATCCGGTCTATCACCTGATCGTGTCGTATCAGGAGAGTCTGTTCTTTGGGGGACGGTTCGGCCACGGACCTTGGCTGCTATTGCTCGGAGGCCTCTCGGTCGTCTTCTTCTTTGCCGCCTATTGGATCTTCGACCGCTTGCGCGATTCGTTCGCTGAGGTGGTCTGATGGCCGCGACGCCAGCGATTTCGCTCACCCACGTCTCCAAGGTGTATCGTCGCTTTGGCGGCCATCAATTTGCGACGCTGAAGAGCGCGTTTCTCCAACGGAGCATTCTCCGTGATCTTCAGCCCAGGGAGACGTTTCAGGCGCTCGACGATGTGTCGTTTGACGTGCCGACAGGCAGTACTTTTGCCGTCATCGGTCGGAATGGATCCGGCAAGAGCACCGCGCTGAAGCTGGTCGCCGGCATCACCAAGCCGACGAGCGGCACCGTGCATGTCGAGGGACGCATCTCCGCGTTGATCGAACTGGGCGCAGGCTTCCATCCGGAGATTTCCGGCCGCGAGAACGTTTTCATCAATGGCATCATGCTCGGCCTGACGAAGCGCGAGATTCAGGAGCGCTTCGACGCGATCGTGGAGTTTGCCGAGATGAAAGAGTTCATCGACGCGCCAGTCAAGACCTACTCCTCCGGTATGTACATGCGGCTTGGCTTCGCCGTGGCGATCCACGTCGATCCCGAAGTGCTGCTGGTCGACGAAGTACTCGCGGTTGGTGATGAAGGATTTACCCACAAGTGCCTCGACAAATTCGCCGAGTTCAAGCGCCGCGGCAAGACGATCCTGCTGGTCACCCATTCGCTCGGTCTGGTTGAACGGTTCTGCGACGATGCGGTCTGGCTCGACCATGGCAAGAAGTTGGCGCAGGGCGATCCCAAGCGGGTCATCGGTGCCTACCTGATCGACGTCGAGTCGGCTGAAGAAGGCTACCTCGCCAAGGAAGACGCCAAGACCCAGGAAGAAGTCGCCGTCGCTGAACCCGTTCGAGCCGACGGGTCTGTTGAACACGGGCCTGTCTCGCCGGAGCCAGCCGGCGAAGCCGACGTTCGAGCGGAGGCGGAACCCAAGAACATGTTCAAGGCCGACGAGGGCCGGTGGGGATCCGGCGGCGTCGCGATCACGGGTGTCACGCTGCGCAGCGCCAGTGGCGAAGTCGGCCATGTGTTTCATACCGGCGATGAGGTCGCGATCGAGATCGGTCTAAAAGCCGATCGGCCCCACGACGACTTCGTCTTTGGCGTCGCGATGTTCAATACCGAAGGCACGTGCGTCTACGGCACAAATACCGATATCGAGAAATACGTCGCCGGAGAACTCTCAGGCGAAGGCATCGTGCGCTTTGTGATTGAATCCCTCGACCTCGTCGAAGGCACGTACAAGCTCGACGTCGCTGTGCACAAAAAAGATGGCGCGCCTTACGACTACCATCGGTTGCTCTATACCTTCCGAGTAAAGTCGCGCACGAAGGACGCCGGCATCTATCGACCCAAGCACCACTGGGAATTCTCGCCAACGGTCAAGCTCACACGGACGGACGAATGACCTCCCGGGTGCTCTCGCTTGACGCCGCGGCTGCGCTCGCCGAGTCGCTGCGCGCCGAAGGGAAGCACGTGGTCTTTACCAACGGCGTGTTCGACCTGCTGCATCCTGGCCATGTCCGCTACTTGCAGGCGGCCCGTGCGGAAGGTGACGCGTTGATCGTTGGCGTCAATTCCGACCGATCCGTACGCGCGATCAAAGGACCGTCCCGGCCGATCACGCCGGAGCTGGAGCGCGCCGAGATCCTGGCCGCCCTCGATTGCGTGAGCGCTGCCGTGGTCTTCGACGAAGACACGCCAGCCGACATCATTCGCCATATTCAACCGGATGTGCTGGTCAAGGGCGCCGACTGGGCCGCCGACGCCATCGTCGGCAGAGACACGGTCGAGGCGCGCGGTGGACGCGTGGTCCGAATGCCGATCGAGCAAGGCTGGTCGACGACTTCGATTGTGACCGCCATTCACACACCTCACGGCCAGTAACCGACAACACATCGTGCTCCACCCATCGTCATCGCTCGCATTTCGGTCACTGCTGAAGACCGCTGCCGCCAGCAGTGGACTCGCGCGGCCTCAGGCATCCATCAGTGGAGTCACGCCACAGGCGGCGGCCCTGCATGCGGCCATGGCGGCGCAAGACGGCGCCGTGTTTCTCATCGTGCCGGCAGATGTGGACGTCGAGCAGTTCATTGCCGATACGCGATTCTTTCTCGGCGCGCTACAAGGGCTGAGCGATGACGCTGTGGACCGACAGGTGCTGCCGTTTCCCTCTCAGGAAGTTGATCCATACCGAGGTCTCACCCCACATCTCGAAGTCTCGTCGGCTCGCGCCCGAGCGCTTCACGCGCTCGCAACGAGAACCGCGCGCATCGTGGTGGCTTCTGCCCGTGCATTACTACCTCGATTGAGTGCACCAGAGCGCCTGGCCGCGACCGGGCTTGTGTTGAGATCCGGAGGAGAGATTGCCCCGCGGGACCTCGGTGAGCAGCTCGCCCGCGCCGGCTTCTCTCCAGAGGATCCCGTTGACGAGCACGGTGAGTTCTTCGTTCGCGGTGGCGTCGTCGACATCTATCCCACTGCGGAGGCGCAGCCTGTACGTCTCGAATTTATCGGGGACATCATCGATTCGCTGCGGCGCTACGATGCGTCGACCCAGCGGTCGCTGACCGCGCTCGATCAGGTGACGATCAGTCCTCAGCGGGAACTGCTTGATGATCCAGCTGAGCCGGACAATCCCCTCAAGTTCGACCGGTCGTCGCACATCATCGACTACGTTCGCCTGGCTGGAGCGCAAGTACTGGCCTTTGAACGCGAAGACATTGAGACTCGCGGGCGCCAACTCGAAGAACAGTGGCGGGCGAGCTCCGACGATGCAGCGGTGCGCGGCCGCCTGGCTCCACCCCTCGCAGAGCTCGCACTGGAGTGGGAGGCCATTTCAATTTGGCTCCAGTCAGCCAGACAGCTGACGGCCCTGTCACTTGATGACGTCTCCGGGGCTCAGGTGTCGTGTCAGCCGGCCCCGGAGTTTCGTGGGCGAATCGCTGACTGGGTTGCCGACATTCGGCAGGCACGTGAGCGGAGCGAGACGACGATCTTTGTTGCGCAAACGACAGGTCGTGCTGAGCGCACGATGGAACTGCTCGCTGACTATGATGTGCGCGCGCGCGCCATCGGGCAGTCTGACGACTTGTACGCGGCGGCTGTGCTCGTCACTACAGGCCGCTTGTCCAAAGGGTTTCGTCTCCCGCACTCGGCCCTGCAGATCTTCAGTGAGTCAGATCTATTCGAAGAAGAACGTCGCGTCCACGAACGACGCAAGTCTGCGTCCAGCACGTTCCTGTCGGATTTTAGAGACCTGAAGGTCGGCGATCTCGTCGTACACGTCGACAACGGCATTGGCCGTTTTGTCGGACTGAAACAGATTGCCATGGGCGGCGGCGGCACCGAAACGCACGAGTTCATGGAGCTTCGGTACTCCGGTGAAGACAAACTCTTCGTACCGGTCGAGCGACTGGATCTCGTCCAGAAGTACACCGGCGGTGCCGCACCAGCACTCGACCGCCTGGGCGGCACGACCTGGGAAAAGGCAAAGACACGCGTCAAGAAAGCCATGCGCGACATGGCCGAGGAACTGCTCAAGTTGTACGCGGCGCGCAAGGCGGCCGGCGGGTTCGCGTTCAGTCCCGACACGCACTGGCAGCAGGAATTCAACGACGCATTCGAGTACGACCCCACACCCGATCAGCAATCCGCGATCAACGACATCATGCGCGACATGGAGTCGGGTATTGCCATGGATCGGCTCCTGTGCGGAGACGTCGGGTACGGCAAAACAGAAGTGGCGATGCGCGCGGCCTTCAAAGCCGTGATGGACGGAAAACAGGTGGCTCTGCTCTCGCCGACCACCGTGCTCGCGTTTCAGCATCTGCGCACGTTGCGCGAACGGTTCACAGGATTTCCCGTTCGCATTGACATGGTCAGTCGGTTTCGGACGAAGCAGGAACAGAAGGAAGCGCTTGTCAAACTCGCCGCCGGGCAACTCGACATCATTGTCGGCACGCACCGGCTCCTGTCGAAAGATGTGATCTTCAAAGATCTCGGTCTGCTAATCGTCGACGAAGAGCAACGCTTCGGCGTCTCGCACAAAGAGCGCATCAAGCAGATGCGCAAGCGCGTCGACGTGTTGACGATGACCGCGACGCCGATTCCCAGAACGCTGAACATGTCGCTGGCGGGTATTCGTGACATGTCAGTGATCGAGACACCGCCGCGCGACCGGCTGGCGATCCAGACCCACGTCGTGAAGTTTGACCAGGAGGTGATCCGCAAAGCGATCACCACGGAGCTTGAGCGGGGCGGGCAGATCTATTTTGTCCACAATCGCGTCGAGTCGATCTTCTCAATCGCCAACCTGATTTCCCGACTCGTGCCTGATGTGAAACTCGGCATTGGTCACGGCCAGATGGGTGACGAAGAACTGGAGCGCGTAATGGTCGACTTCGTGGCCAAGAAGTTCGACATCTTGGTGGCGACCACAATCATTGAGAACGGGCTCGACATCCCGAACGCCAACACGATCATCATTAATCGCGCGGACCGCTACGGGTTGTCGCAGCTCTATCAGCTCAGAGGTCGCGTGGGTCGAGCGGATCGTCGTGCCTACGCCTACCTACTCGTGCCTCCGACCGACGCGCTCTCTCCGGTCGCCCGGAAGCGGCTGGCGGCGATTCGCGAGTTTAGCGATCTTGGCAGTGGATTCCGCGTAGCGGCACTGGACCTCGAGATTCGCGGCGCCGGAAACCTGCTGGGCGGCGAACAGAGCGGACAAATCGAAGCCGTAGGCTTCGACATGTACATGAAGCTGCTGGAGGAAACCATCAAGCAGCTCAAGGGCGAAGATCTCGATGACGACCGTCGCGCGATCGTGAACCTGCGTCTCGACTTCCGTATCGATGACGACGTGATCGGGGACATGAATCAGCGTCTCTCGGTCTATCGCCGAATGGCCGGCGCGCGATCGATGGCGGAATTGGAACGTTTGCTCGAGGAATTGCGCGATCGGTACGGCCCACCATCACCGTCGATCCTCAATCTGGCCGAGTTTGCGCGGCTGAGGATTCTGGCAGACTCCATTGGTCTGGAGAGTGTCGAGCGGGAAGGCAAGATCGTGATGCTGAAGTTCCGCCCTGATGCCAAGTTGGATCCGGCTTGGCTGTTCAGCGCCGTGAAGGCCCGCGGCGACCTCACGCTGCTCCCGCCCGCCATCCTGAAACTGGACCTGAATCGCCCAGCTGACCCGCCGGAGACGGCCCCGCAGGCCCAATTGCGGTCTAAGAAGAAGCCAGCTCAGGCCACGGCGTCCTGGTGGACGACCAGGGCCAAGTCTGGCGAGGTCACGCCCGGCTTCAGCCGAGAGGTTATTTTGGCGCCAGGCGCCATTGACCCGCGGCTACCGGGCGGCCTGTTTGAACGGCTTGGCGATGTTTTGACGGAGTTGAGCCGGGGCATAAAGGCAAGCTAACATATTGATACCTAGGAACTTAGACATGAAACCACTTACCGCTTTTCTCGCCGCCTTTGTGCTCGTTGCCTCCGCGCCAATTCTTGGGCAGGGTGTGATTCTCGAACAGGTCCTCGTCAAAGTGAACGGCGAGATCTTCACCAAGACCGACCTTGAGACGCGCCAGATCGACGCACTCAGAGCCACGAATCGGCAAGTCAACAATCCGGGCGATCTCAAGAGCGACGCAACGTTAAAAGCGGCACTCGTTGAGTTGACGCCTTCGGTGATTGTGGATGCCATCGACGAACTCCTGCTGGTACAACGCGGCAAGGAACTGGGCCTCCAGCCGAACGCGGAACAGATGAAGGACACGGTCGATCGGATCAAGAAGCAGAACAACATCACGACCGACACGCAGTTTCGTCAGGCGCTTCAGCAGTCGGGCATGAACTACGAAGAGTTCGAAAAGAATCTTGAGAGGGAATACATCAAGGCCCGGGTCCAGCAGCAGGAGATCATGACCAAAATCCAGCTGACGGAAGAAGAATCCAAGGAGTACTACCGGACGCACTTGAAGGAATTCGAAAAGCCCGCGACGATCTCGATTCGCGACATCTTCATCTCTGTGCCCACCGTGATGCAGGGCGGCCAGGCCGTCACCAACGTGGCGGCTGACGATGAGACGTCGAAGAAGATTGCGGACGTGCGCGCGCGTCTCCTTAAGGGAGAGGACTTCATCAAGGTCGTGGGAGAAGTGTCAGAGTCGCCGTCGAAGGCGAATGGCGGTTTGATTGGGCCGATCAACATCTCGGAACTGGCGCCACAGGTGCGAGATCTGCTCGACAAGATGAAGCCTGGTGATATCTCCGAGCCAATCCACACGCCGAATGGGTACCAACTCATCAAGCTGGAGACGCGCACCGTGCCGACACCAGAGCCGTTCGACAAAGTACGCGAGGACATCGCGAACAAGATCGGATCGTCGCGCATGGAGAACGAGCAGAAGAAGTACATCGACAAGCTGCGCGCGCAGGCGATCATCGAGTGGAAGAACGACGAGTTGCACAAGCTGTACGATCAGAAGATGGCCGGAGGCCGCGACGCGGATCGACGGTGAGCCAGTGGTACGCCATCTGGACCCGCTCGCGGCACGAGCAGGTCGTTCGCGAGCAACTGCAGCGCAAGGGCCTCGAAGCGTTTCTGCCCACGGTGATGCGCTGGAGCCGATGGAAAGACCGCAAAAAGCAGATTGATTGGCCGCTCTTTCCCGGCTACTGCTTTGCGAAATTCGAACCGAATGATCGTCTCGCCGTCATGAAATCAACGGGCGTCGTCAGTATCGTCGGATTCAGTGGCGAGCTCACGCCGATTCCCGACCATGAGATCGAGAGCATTCGCACGCTGATCGAGACGGACCTGCAGTTTGACCCGTGTCCCATGATCAAAGAGGGCATGATGGTTGAGGTGACACATGGTCCACTGCGCGGTGTGGTCGGACGGCTCGTGCGCAAGGGCGCGCACGCGCGGCTGGTGTTGTCTGTTGAGCTGATCGGACAGGGCGTCTCGGTGGAAGTCGACGCCGCCGACGTCAAGCCGTACTGATTGTTGCCATGAAGATTGGATCCATCTCCCTCGCACACCCCGTCGCACTGGCCCCCATGGCCGGCATGACCGACACCGCGTTTCGTCGGCTGGTGAAGCGCCGTGGTGGTTGCGGGCTCGTCGTCACGGAGATGGTGAGCTCCGAGGGTCTGGTGCGGGGCATTGATCGCACGTTGGAGTACGCCGAGTACACGGAAGAAGAGCGGCCCGTATCGATTCAGATCTTCGGTGGCGACCCCAGCAAGATGGCGGATGCCGCGCAGATCGTCGAAGGCATGGGCGCGGATGTGGTCGACATCAATATGGGTTGCCCCGTGCACAAGATAGCGCGCCACAATGCCGGGTGCAGTTTGATGCGTGAGCCTGAGCATGCGGCCAGTGTCGTTCGGGCGATGGCGAAGGCCGTCAAGATTCCCGTCACCGTCAAAATGCGCGCCGGGTGGAATGAGCACGAGATCAACGCACCGGAACTCGCGCGCATGGTGGAAGATGCCGGCGCCGCGGCGATCGCAGTGCATGGTCGCACGGCGGCCCAGTCATACTCTGGTGAATCAGACTGGGACCTGATTGCGCGGGTGGCGCGCGGCATCAAGATTCCGGTCTTTGGCTCTGGCGACTGCGTTGAGCCCGGCGACGTGATCTCGCGGTTGTCTGGCCAGTCGGTTGGCGGTGTGCTTGTTGGCCGTGGTGCGCTTCGAAATCCCTGGATCTTCCGCCAGGCCGCCGACATGGCTGCCGGTCGCGAGCCCCAGCCGATCACCATGGAAGAACGCGGCCAGTTCCTGCTCGATTACCTGGAGTTGCTACTGAATGAACGGGTGAACGAAGCTGACGGATTCCGCCATTTGGCGCCAGGACATGATTCCCATTCAGCCCCAGCCAAAGGGCGCGAAAAATGGGTCATCAACAAGCTCAGAGCCCTCAACTCCTGGTACACAAAAGGGCTAAACGGCGGCTCGCAACTGCGAGTGTCAATTAACTCTGCAGAGTCAATAAATCAGCTCAAGTCAATAATTGTTGATTTTTTTGTCGTTAACCCAAAAACAGTCGACATCCAGGATCATCGTCCGCTCGCAGTGCTGCCAGAATAGCCGTCCTAGCTTGTCGTGCAGTGGATGGTCGAGGTAGGTTCTGAGCCCTTTGAAATCTTCAAATTAAACCACTGCAGCATATGAATAGGCTGTTTCGCCTATTTTAGCTTCATACGAGACTCCCAGCGTCTGCCTGAGGCCGACGAATGACCTTCGAACAGTTTCAATCTGCTCGAAGGTCACGCGCATGACTTCAATGAACGCGTCTCGATCACCCGGGGTTGTGCCAGTCTTGGGTTCAAACAGCACAACGTGCGCGGTCATTCCTTCGGTCTCCGCGGACCCTTCGGCCGGTCACCAAACGGTCGGGCGCTACCGAATGGCTTGCGGGCGCCGAACGGCTTCCCGGCGCCAAAAGGTTTGCGTGCTCCAAACGGCTTGGGAGCGAACGACTTTTTTTCGCCATCACCAAAGGCCTTCTTCTCTCCAAAGGGCTTTCGATCGCTGAACGGCTTCTTGTCGCCAAACGGCTTCCGATCTCCGAATGGCTTTTTGTCCGCCCACGGTTTGCGCTCCCCCGCCGGCGGGCCTTCGCGACGCGGACTGTCGGCATTGAATGGCCTCGGTGCGGCTGCGCCTCGGCTCCAGGGTTTGCGCGCGGCGTACGGCTTGCGATCGCCGAATGGCTTTTTGTCGCCATAGGGCTTCCGGTCCCCGAACGGCTTCTTCTCACCGAACGGCCTCTTGTCTCCCCACGGTTTGCGCTCACCTGCTGGCGCATCTTCGCGTCGCGGGCCATCGGCACCAAACTTCTTCGGGCCGGCCCATGGCTTCCGCTCGGCGAATGGTTTCCGATCTTCGAAGGGCTTGCGCTCTCCGAACGGCTTCTTCTCGGCGAACGGTTTTCGGTCCCCGAATGGTTTCTTGTCGCCGTAAGGCTTGCGTTCAGTGTTGAATGATCGCTTCTCGCTGAACGGTTTGCGCTCACCGAACGGCTTCTGTTCAGCGTACGACTTCCGTTCGGCGAACGGCTTCCGTTCACGAAACGGCGGCCGTTCGGGCCGCGGCGCATCCGATCCTGGTGTTGTTGCATCTGGCTTCGCCGAGGCCTCGGCCCGGCTGTTCATGGTGAGGCGTTCCTTGAACCGTGCGCGTCGCACATCGCGCGAGACGTCGTACTTCGCCCGCGGGTCCTTGTGATCGCCGCCTGGACGCCAGTCCTTCTTACGCTCGCGGCGGAAGCCATCGCGCTGCTCGCCGCGCACGTCGGCCTGCTCCTGCGTTTCGAAGAACCGCGTACCGTCGAACCACCGGATCACAGCCTCCGGCTGCTTGCGCTGCAATTGACGCAACGTCGGCATCAACGTCTCCTGGTCCCGCGCGCGAAACGATGTCGGCACGGTGCCGACCACAATTACCCAGTACATTCCAGCTCGGGCCATGTCAGTTCTGCTTCCTAGCGTCGTTCAAGGCGCTTCAACTTCTCGATCAATGTCGTACGTTTGAGGCCGAGGAGTTCCGCGGCCTTCCGCTTGTTGCCCTTCGTTCTGTCCAATGCTTGTCGAATTCTGCCGTGCTCGTACCGCGACACTTCATCGTCCAGATCCGTGCCGGCATCCGGCAATTCCATCGTGTCGGCCGGACGCGGTGCCTGGGCTTGGCCCACTTCGTCCGGAAGATCGCTGACCTCAATCTGCGCTCTCCCCGGCGACAGTGAAAACGCGCGCTCGATCACGTTCTCGAGATGTCGCACGTTGCCTGGCCAGTCAAAGGCCATCAGTGCTTGTTGGGCCTCTTGGGACAAGGTTACGCGCCCACGGGCGGGTGACGATTCTTTCGCCAGCTTGTCGAGAAAGTACTGGGCCAGCAGCGGGATATCTGGCCGCCGTTCGCGGAGCGACGGCAGTCGAATGGGAATCACGTTGAGCCGATAGAACAGGTCTTCGCGGAAGGTACCCGCTTCGACCATTTTCTTCAGGTCCGAGTTGGTGGCCGCGACCACCCGAACATCCACGCGAACCGTCTGTGAATCCCCGACGCGCTCAAACTCCCGAGACTGCAGCACCCGCAGCAGCTTCGCCTGCAACGCCGGACTCATCGTGCCGATCTCGTCGAGAAACAGCGTCCCGCGATGTGCCTGCTCGAGCCGACCCTGCCGATTCGCAATGGCGCCCGTAAAGGCACCGCGCACATGGCCAAACAACTCGGCTTCCAGCAGTGTTTCCGGAATCGCACTGCAGTTGATCGCCACAAATTTCTGCGCCCGCCGGGGACTGGCGTCGTGCAGGCCGCGCGCCGCGAGCTCTTTGCCGGTCCCGGTGTCGCCGGTGATCAGCACCGTACTCGTCGTGACGGCCACCGTCTCGAGCAACTCAAACAGCTTCATCATGATCGGCGTTCGCCCGATCATGCCGTCGATGCTGTAGCGATCGCGGAGTTGCGCGCGCAGATACGCGTTCTCTGCGCGGAGCCGGCGGCGCTCGATTGCCGTATTCAGCTCGTGACGCAGTTCTTCGAACTGAAACGGCTTGGTGATAAACCCTTCCGCGCCCTGCCGCGTCACTTCGACCGCTTCACGCACCGTGCCAAATCCGGTGATGACGATCGCGATGATGTCGGGATACCGCGCGAGCGCTTCGTCAAGCAGCTGCCGACCGTCGACGCCTGGCAGCCGCAGGTCCGTGATCAGGATGTCGAATGCGAACTCGGCCAGGCGCTCGAGCGCAAGCTCACCCGTGCCCGCCTGCTCAACGAGAAAACCCTGTTCGATCAACTGCTCGGCAATGGCCGTGCGAAACCCCTCCTCGTCATCAACCAGGAGCAGATGCGTGGGGTTGTCAGGGGAACTCATGAGGCCGACGACATTTTGACACACCGGGGCGGTCTATAGCTGTTCGACGCGCCCGCCGATAGTTTCAATCGAATATGAATACCGTCGAGCGTCAAACAGTCTCCATTCCGCGTGCATGTGAACTTGTCAGCGTGAGTCGCCGCACCATCTATAACTGGATGGCGAGCGGGAAGGTCCAGTACGTCAGGACCGCCGGTGGCTCCGTGAGAATATTTGCCGACACGTTGTGGCGTGGGCCCGAACTGGCGCCCGCCGAAGCGTGGACCGACGCCGAGCTCCGTCGAGGCGCATAGGTGCCAGACTCCGATCTGAACACCCTGCTCCATCAGCTGAACAATCAGCTCGGGGTCGTCCTCGCGAACGCTGAACTGCTTGAGCATCGGCTCAGCGATGAGAAGCACAAGTCACGTGCCGCTCAGATCGTGGCCGGCGCGCTCGATGCCATCAGCACGGCCAGGCGCATCAAACAACATAGCTCTGCGGCAGAAAAGGCGTGAACTATTGGTCAATGCTTTGACCATAGGTCTGTCAAAACGTCATGCAATTGACGTGAGTTGTCAGGCCGTCACGCCACTTCACACCAATGCACAGCTCGGCATATTCCTTCTAAGTTGATGAAATGAATAGCTTTAGGCGGCAGACACGCCTGACCAATATTTTCGTCTTTTGTTCGTACAGATCATTGGCACCGCCATTGCGGAAGAGGGAGGCACGGCCTTCGTATGAAGGTCCCTTGGAGGTTCCAACATGCAACGCGCCCCACTCGCCGCCGACCAGCAAGACCGCGTGATCGCTAGCCTGCCCTTTGTGGAGTCCCTAGCGCGCCGAATGGCGTCGACGATGCCCCATTCAATCGATTTGGGAGATCTCGTCCAGGACGGCGTCCTCGGCCTGATGGACGCCGCTCACCGGTTCGACGAGGGGCGAGGCATCAAATTTGAGACCTTTGCCGAACGCCGAGTTCGCGGGGCGATGATCGACGCGCTCCGAAAAGATGCGTGGCCGCGCGGCGTGCGTCGCGTGCGCCGCGAACTCGAAGCCGCACGTGAACTGCTGCGCCGCGAACTGGGCGCCGAGCCCACGCTGGCCGACTTGGCTGCGCGGGTCGGCACCGACACCGCGCGTCTCGAGCGCACGATCGTCCGCATCAACACGATCGAGTCCACCTCCGCGCTTGCGAATCTCGAGACACTCGATCCATCGACACTGCCGGCCGTCCTGGTGCCGAGCGAACCGATGTCACCCGACGCCACCTACGCACAGGTGGAAGTCCGCGAAAAGATCCGCGCCGCGATGCGCGCGCTGCCGTCGCGTGAACGCAAGATCATCTCGATGTATTACTTCAAGGACGCGACGATGAAGGAGATCGGTGATGCGATTGGCGTCAACGAGTCTCGAGTCTCGCAGCTTCATGCGCGCGCGATCAGCCGGTTGAAGCATGCGCTCGGCGTGGCCGTCGATGCGTTTCTTACCCCAGCGCCCTCGAAGAAATCGAAGGACAGTGCGCCGGCTACCCGACTGTCTCTCGTGCGACGCGGACGAGATCTCGCAGCCTGAACGGCTTCGCGAGCCAACGGCATCCGCATTCTTCGAGGAACCGCTCGGCGTCTGTGCCCGCCACGTCACCTGTGACAAACACCATGTGTGTGCTCAGGGTGGGGTGGGTCACGGCGAGCTGTCGAAAGAGCGACGGGCCGTCCAGCTTCGGCATCTTGAGATCACAAATCACGAGATCGTAAGTGGTCCGCGCGATCCAGGCGAGCGCCTCTTCGCCGTTGGACGCGCGGTCGACAACAAATCCTTCATCACCCAGGGCGTCAGCGACCGCCTGCCCGAGTGCGGCTTCATCTTCCACGACGAGCGCGCGTGTCCCCGGCGGCACGTCCGGCGCGGGTCGGGGCGGCAGCGGCGCGCTCATGCGCATCTGTGTGCCGCCGGCCGGCAGTGCCAGCGTGAATGACGCACCGCGTCCACCACTCGACGCGACTTTCAGAATGCCGCCGTGTTCCTGCGCAATCGCATAGGCCACCGTCAGACCGAGCCCGGTGCCCTTGCCCACTTCCTTTGTCGTGAAGAACGGATCAAAGATCTTCGCCTGCACATCTGCGGGCACGCCAGGTCCATCGTCACTCACTTCAAGTTTGATCACATCCTCGTCGGGTTCGTGCCACGAACGGAGGATCAACGTGCCGCGACCGTTCGCGCCGAGCATGGCCTGCTCGGCGTTGATGATGAGGTTCAGCAAGACCTGTTGAATCTGATGAGGATCGGCAAACACATGCGGAAGGCCTGCCGCCAGCGCTTCCAGAATGACCACGTTCGCCACGCGCTGCTCGTACGCACGAAGCGCCAGAGTGTCTCGCACGACATGATTGAGATCCACCATCGTGCGCGTCGTGTGGCGCTTGCGGGCAAATGTTTGCAGGTTGCGGACGATGCGCGCCGCACGTTCCGCAGCGTTGTGGATGGCGTCGAGGTCGCGGCGCGTGGTGTCGTCGAGTGGTTTGCCGGTGAGCCGCTCGGCGCACGCGAGCACCGTGGCGAGCGGGTTATTCAACTCGTGCGCGACACCGCTCATTGTTTGCCCGAGTGAGGCCAGCTTTTCCGCCTGCAACAACTGGTGGTACAAATCGCGCGCCTGATCCTCAAGCTTCTTGCGCTCGGTGACGTCGCGCATCACGGCCTCGACGCGCAAGGCGCCGGCTTCGGGCGCGGGTTCCGCGCGCGCGGTCACTTCCACCCACATCGCGGACTTGTCGGCTCGTCGAAGCCGGAGCAGATAGTCGCGCGCGTAGCCGTCGCGCGTGAGTTGCTGCAGGAATGACGCGCGCGCCTGCTCGTCCACAAATCGCGCGTGATGAAAGGGCTGCACGTCGGCGACGGGCACGTCCTCTGCCCAGCCAAACATCAAACGCAGATGGGGATTTGCGGCGAGGGTGACAGCGATGTTGGGCACGGCGCCCACGAGGCCGATGTAGACGCCTTCGTGCACCGCCTCAAACAGGCGTGCGAACGCGTCGCTGCCGAGTGACGCGTTCGGAGCAGTCGCCACGGTGGCGGTTTAGTGCTGCGAACCGCTGCCGCGCGGGGCCGGCGGCGTGGGCGTGTGGCCTTCGTAGAGACCGGCGTACTTCTTCTCGATCAATTGCCGAATCTGCGCGACGGTGGCGCCGGCGTTATGCATTTGCATGGTTTCGGTCGCCACATCCAGGCAGATCTCGCAGCCGATGCCGTGGTTGTCCCAGGTGATGGTCTTGTCGCGCCGACCAGCGACAAAACAGGATTCATTGCTCTTGTGCCCGCCACGTTCACATCCGCAGAAGCACGGCACATAGCCAATCACTTCCGGATGCCGCGCGGCAAACTCGTACGCCGCCTTGACCACCGAGAGTGGGCGCGGTGCCGAGGGTGCACCAGCCGGCAGCAGCGGCAGATCGGCGGCGACAAACAGCGGATTCTCGCTATTCGCTTGCGGCGCCACGCTCGCCGGACGCGCCATGCTCTGCGATCCGTCTGGTGGTGCCGAGTTATTCGAGCACGACGTGACGATCAGCAGGGCAGCGGCGGCCAACAACAGGCGTGAGCGCATGCGAAATACTAGCATCTGGCGATACACTGAAACGTCATGTTCACAGCGGATTTGCTTGCCGGACAGACCGCCATCATCACCGGCGGCGGCACGGGCCTTGGCTTGGCGACCGCGCAGCGGTTTGCGTCGCTCGGCGCGAATGTGGTCCTGGCGAGTCGCACCGAGTTGCATCTCGCTGATGGCGCTGCGGCGATCGAGGCCGCGGTACCCGGCGCGCCCGTTCTGACCGTCGTCACGGATGTCCGCAACCCGGAAGATGTCGATGCCATGGTGAGCGAGGCCGTCTCACGATTCGGTCGCGTTGATATCCTGATCAACAACGCGGCCGGCAACTTCGTGTGCAAGGCTGAAGATTTGTCGCCGAACGGATGGAACGCCGTCATCAACATCGTGCTGAATGGCAGCTTCTACTGCTCGCGCGCGGTGGGTCGCCACATGATTGCGAACGGTCACGGTGGCACCATTGTGTCGATCCTCGCGAACTACGTCTGGACCGGCAGCGCTGGCACCATTCATTCGGCGGCCGCCAAAGCCGGCGTGCTGTCGATGACACAGACGCTGGCCGTGGAGTGGGCGCAGCACAAGATTCGCGTCAATGCCGTGGCACCGGGGCCGATCGAATCGCCGGGTGCCGCGAAACAACTGTGGGCGTCCGAGGCTGACGTGGCGCGGATCACCGACATGGTGCCGCTCAAACGATGGGGGAAACCCAGCGAGGTGGCCGATGCCGTCACGTTTCTGGTGTCGCCGTTGTCGAACTACATTACCGGCGATGTGTTGACTATTGACGGCGCTGCGTGGCTCGGTCGCGGCACCTTTGGATTCGTGTCCTGATGGCGATCTTCCGCTTGCCTCCCATTGCTGAAATCGACGGCGCTGCCTCGGGCTGGGGTTTCTTCCTCTGCTCACAAAAGGACCTGCGTCCCACCAAAAACGGCGGTAGTTACCTCTCGCTGATGTTGCAGGACGCGACCGGTGAGATTGCCGGCAAGGTCTTCGATGGTGCCGACTCGCTGAACACGCAATTCAACAAGGGCGACTTCGTCAAGATCCAGGCCCGCGGGAATGTGTTCAAACAGCAGGTCGAGCTGGTCATCGAAAACGTGCGTCGCGTCAATGCCGCCAAAGACGCCGTCGATGGTTTTCGCGAAGAGGACTGCATTCCCAGTTCACCGCGACCGCTGACTGAGATGTGGCAGGAGCTCCAGGGCCGCATCGCGGCGGTGAAACGGCCCGAGCTGCGCGCGCTGCTGGAGCGCATCGTCGCCACGCACGGTGACCGACTTCGGATTTGGCCGGCCGCAGTCACCGTGCATCACGCGTACCGTGGCGGCTTGCTCGAACACCTGCTGAAGATCATGGAGGTGGGCACCTTCCTCGCCGACGCCTACCACGTCGATCGCGACATGATCGTGGCCGGCGCGGTGCTGCACGATCTGGGCAAAACCGAGGAACTCACCTACGAGGGCGCCACGGGATATTCGATCGCGGGCAATCTCGTCGGGCACATCGCGATCGGTCTCGGCATGCTGCGTGATGCGATTCGTGAAGACCCGTCATTCCCCAACGACCTCCGACTCGCACTCGAACACATCGTGCTCTCGCATCATGGCGCGCGCGAGAACGGTTCGCCCGTCTTGCCGCTGACGCTCGAAGCGTTCATCTTCGCGACCGCCGACGACCTCGACGCGAAGATGTTTCAGCTCCGCAAACACATTGCGGACGATGACGGTGACGGTCCATTCACGCAGTACAGCAAACGACTCGACCGCGTCCTGTTCAAACCGCCGCAGGCGTAGCGCGCGTGACCACTGAGCATCACACGCGCCGAGCCTGGATCGCCTGGTTCGCGATCTGCCTCATCTGGGGCACGACGTACCTGGCGATCAAAATCGCGCTCGGCACGATTCCTCCGCTATTGCTCGGTGGTTTCCGATATCTGTTCGCCGCCGCCATCATGGTGGCCGTCTTGAAACTGCAGGGCCGCCGCCTGCCGCCCGCCAGCGCCTGGCCCACGCAGGCGGCCATCGGCTTCTTCATGCTCACGCTCGGTAACGGCGGCGTCGTGACGGGTGAAGGCTATCTCAGCAGTGGACTCACCGCGGTGCTCGTCGCAACGAGCCCATTCTGGATGGTCGGCGTCGACGCGGCCTTTCCGGGTGGGGGACGACTCCATCCCCGTCAACTCATCGGCATGGGTGTTGGCTTTCTCGGCATTGTGATGTTGGTGTGGCCGGACCTGTCGCTCGGTGGCGCCGGTGCCCGCGGCGTTCTGATCGGCGTGGTCGCTGTGCAGGTTGCCTGCATCGGCTGGTCACTCGCGTCGTCGTACACCAAGCGTCACGTGATGTCAGGTGATGTACTCGGGGCCGCCACTCTCCAGATGTTGTTTGGCGGCATCTTCCTGACCGTGGGTGGCACGGTGCGTGGGGAGTGGGAGCATTTGTCGTTCTCCACGCCCACCGCGCTCTCGCTGGCCTACCTCACTGTGCTGGGGTCGGTTGTCGCGTTCGTGGCGTATTCGTATGCGCTCAAGCATCTGCCCATTGCCGTCGTGTCGCTCTATACCTATGTGAATCCCGTCATCGCTGTGGCGCTCGGCATCGTGTTGTTGCACGAGCCCTTTGATGTTCGCCAGCTTGTGGCTGCGGCCGTGATTGCCGTGGGGATGTTGATTGTGAGACCGGGCAAAGCGCCCGAGGGAGATGTGTCATGAAGGCACTCGCCATCATCGCGCTGTGTCTCATTCCGGGGATCGCGTCTGCGCAGACCGTGGCACGCAAGACCGTCTCGCTGCTCGCCGGTGCGTCGATGGGTCTGGTGGTGCATGAATCGGGTCATCTCATCACGGGTGCGCTGTTTGATGCGCATCCGGGCACGAAGCCGATTCGCTACGCAGGCATTCCGTTCTTTGCCATCACGCACGAGCCCGTCACGCGTCAGCAGGAGTTCGTGATTTCCTCTGCAGGCTTCTGGATGCAGCATGTCGGAACCGAATGGCTGTTGACCGCGCGTCCACATTTGCGCGACGAGTCCCGGCCATTTCTCAAAGGCGTGCTCATCTTCAATCTCGCCACGTCAGCGATGTACGCGGGCGCCGCGATTGGACGCCTCGGTCCACCCGAACGTGATCCGCTCGGAATGTCGAGGTCGCTTGGAAGATCCGGCTGGCCTGAACCGGTCATCGGCGCGCTGATTCTGGCGCCGGCACTACTGGATGGATATCGGTACCTGAAGCCCGATCAGAGGTGGGCGGTCTGGGCATCACGCGGCGTGAAGGCCGCGTTCATGGCGCTAACTCTCGTTGCTGGGCGCTCCGGCCGTCCGCTCCCCTAGCGCGAACGTCATCGTGCCGTGGCACACGATCTTGCCATTGACGCGCGCGCGCCCGCTCAGCACACCCATACGGCTGCGCAGTCGTCGCACGATGGCTTCAATTTCCACGACATCCCCCGGATGCACTGGCTGCCGAAACCGCACGCGCTCGATCCCCATGAAATAGATCAACTTCTCGCGGTTTTCCGGCTTCGACAGAATCAGAATCGCGCCGACTTGCGCGACGGCCTCGGTCAGGATCGTTGGCGGCAGCGACGGCGGTTCGCCGGTGTTGTGCGACAGATAGCGCTCGTTGAGCGAGATGTTCTTGATCCCGACAATGCGTTTGTCGGGCTCGAGTTCGGTCACGCGATCAACGAGCAGGAACGGATAACGATGGGGCAAAATCCGTTCGATGGCCGTGTAGTCCAGCGGCAAGGTCAGCACCTTCCAAGTATAGTTAAAGGTAATGAGTGAGCGGGACATTCTCCTGACCATGTTCGATTTGGGGCGTCAGGTGACCGCAGTCTTGGATGTCAACGAGCTGCTGCAGAAGACCCCAGAGCTGATTCGGCGATTGATCCCATTCGACGCGTTTGCGGTCTACCTTCTTGATCCGAAACGCAGTGAATTGTCCGTCGCGTATTCCGTCGGCTACCCCGACGACAAGCCCTTTCGCGTTCGCGTCTCCGAAGGCATCGTTGGCCGCGTTGTGGAGTCTCAGCAGGCCCAGGTGATTGGCGATGTGTCGGCCGATCCGCACTATATCGCCGTGGTGCCAGGCATGGCATCCACGCTGGCCGTGCCGCTGATCTACAAGAAGAAGGCGCTCGGCGCACTGAATATTCTGAGCCGCACGCGTGATCAGTACACCGATCAGGACGCGGTGATCTTGCGTCAGTTCGCCGCACACGTCGCGGTGGCGCTCGCCAATGCCCGACTCTTCGAGCGCGAGCGCGCTGATGCTGAAGCCTTTGAAATGCTGGCGGAGATTGGCAAGGAAGTCGCCGCGGTTCTTGATCTCAATCAGCTGCTGTCTAACATCGCTCAACTCACACGACGCGTTGTCGACTACCGCACGTTTGGCATTCTGCTGTACGACGAGGCCGAGCAAGAACTCGAAATGAAGGTCGCCGTGCAGTACGGCGAGAAGTGCGATATTCCCAAGGTCAAGCTGGGCGAAGGCTTGGTCGGATACGCGGCCTTGCATCGCGAAGCCGTGATCGTGCCAGACGTCTCAAAAGATCCGCGCTACATCAAGGTTCTGGAGGACGTGCGATCCGAGTTGGCGGTGCCCATTCTTCTCAAGGACCGCTGCATTGGTGTGTTCGACCTCGAGAGTCCTGAGCTCGACGCATTTTCAAAACGCGATGTGGAAATCCTGACACTGCTCGCCAGCCAGGCGGCGGTGGCCATTGAGAACGCCCGACTCTATGAGGCGGTCTCCGCATCTGAAGCGCGAATGGAGCGAGAGCTGCATTTCGCGAAGCGCGTTCAGGCGGCGCTGTTGCCCGCGCAGTTGCCGAAGAAACTCAAGGGTGTCGACATCGCCGCTTCGTTCGCCTCCGCGCGCGAGCTCGGTGGCGACTTCTATGATTTTCTCGTGCCCGATTCCAACACGCTGATCGTCGCGCTCGGTGACGTCTCGGGCAAAGGCGTGCCGGCCGCACTCTACAGTGTCTTTGCCGGCGAGTTGGTGCGCGGACGGACGTTTCGTCGACGCTTCATGCCCGAACAGTCGACGCCGAAAGCCGTGCTGGAATCGATCAACACCATCCTGCACGAACGGCAACTCGAGGAGTACTACTGCACGCTCTGCTACGTGGTCTTCGACCTCAAGCGACGCACCGTGACGCTGTCGAACTCGGGCGTGCCGTACCCGGTGCGCGCATCAGCGGAAGGCGTGGCGCAGATCGAGTCGCCCGGCGTGCCGCTGGGCTCGTTCTACGGCACGACCTACGATGAAATCGTGCTGCCCCTCGGCCACGACGATGTGTTTGTGTTTTGTTCGGACGGCGCGTCGGAGGCGATGAACTCCAAGAGCGAAGAGTTCACCAGCGCCGGCATCATTAAGGTCGTCGAGGCGTCGCGCGCCCTGCCGGCGCGAGAAATTGTGCACAACATCAATAACGCTGTTGAAGACCACCGCGCCGGTGCACCACCCAACGACGACATGACCGTGGTCGTCGTGCGATTCAGCTTCAAGAAGGAAGAATGAAACCGCTCGGACGACCTGGAGCGGACGGGTTGCGGCGATGCCAGCGCCTGCCTGTCGGTTGTGACGCAACCCGCTTGCCGAGCGGTTCCGCTGTCTTCTTAATCAAGAGCCGTGCCGTACTTCTGACGCGGCAATGGCGCAGATTTGGAAACTTTTAAGGACAGTGGAGCAGGGCGGGGTGTCCTGAATTAGTTCAGGCCGCTCGCCGATTGCGTTGGGACGGCAGAACCTGGTCCGACGAGCGTCGAGAGCTGCGCCGCGATCATTCGGGCCACTGCGAACCGCGCGTCGCCTGGTTTGGCGCCCTGCACTTCGGCGGCCAGGACGCCCACACATCCGCTTGACGTGATCAGCGGCACGGCGAGGGCGCCATGGCCATCAAATGAGCTACGCAACACCTGTGGCTGCAGCGTGCGGAACGCCAGGGACGTCACGTTGTCGCCGCTTGTAGGGAGTGTGCCCATGCGCTGCAACACGCGATCTGAATAGCCGTGCGCGATGGACGGTCGCAGCTGCGTACCGCCGGCCTCGATCACCCACAACACCAGACCCTTGGCTTCGATGACCGTCGCCGCTCGTGCCATCAACCCTGGCAGGTCTCGAGCGTCGAGAATGCGACCCAGGTCCACACACAGATCCGCAGCCGCCGACAGGTCCGCCGACGGCGCGGCGAACGGGTCATTGGCGGGTTCGGGTGATGGCGCGCTGCGGAACGACGTCGCGGAGACATCGGGTTTCGGCTCCTCAGACTCGATTGACGGCTCCGGCGATCCGCTTCTGGCGGCCCGCGTGCCGATGACGAGCATCAGCACACCGATGGCAAACGCGGCGCCGTTTGCGCCGAGGCTGATCCAGCCGAGCGTCGCTGCAGATTTTTCGAAGGCCACCATCTCGAAGTCGCGCGCGGCCGTCAATTCATACGCGAGTTTCTTGGTGGGATCCGCGCCCTCCTGAAACAGCACATCCGACGCGACGAGCTCTTGTCCTGACGCGACCAGTGCACGCGCCTTGCGATCGTTTGTCGTCAACTCGGTCACGAGCGCCGACGCCGCCTGATAGTGCTGATGCGCGTCAGGCGAAGACGTGGTGGCCGCCAGATCGGCGATCGACGTCTCCAACTGAACCGACGCACCCGTGGCTCGGGTCATCCACTCGTCAGGCTTCTGCCCAACGGCAAGATATCCTGCCTGCGCACCGCGCAGTTCGGCCAGGCCCTGTTCGGCCAAGCGCAGATCGTTGTTGATGACGGTGGCCGCGTGTCGGCCGGCGCGACGCATCACGTCGATGCGCCAATGTCCGGCGAGCGTGATGAGCGCGAGCACGAGGAAGCCGAGAATGAACGGCGTCGGTGATCCATCGCGTCGCGACATTTCGCTGGTAACTATAGCATCGGGGGGAGGCTCCCCCCATTGGTCAGCGCGGCTTGGTAATCCCGTATGCGGGCAAGCCTACCGCGCCGAAACGCTGCATCACGTCTTTGATGGCCGGCGCGTCGGGATCTTCTGCCTGAACCTTGACCTTCACGTAGCCCGAGAGCGCCGCTTTCACCCGCGGATCAGCGAGCGTCGTCTTGTCCATCGTGAGGCAGTTCTTGCACCACGTGGCCCACATGTCGATCAGCACCGGTTGGCCTGAAACCTGAGCGGCGCGCAGTCCGTCATCGAGGGACGAGTACCAGCCTTCCTGCAACTTCTCCTGCATGCTGGCTTCGACGTCAGCTTTGTTCACCCAGCGGCTCGACACAATTTCATAGGTGAGGTAGCCGTAGTACGCCGCCATCGCGAGGATGAAGACGCCGAAGACGTACTTCACGGTGTTCATCCACGCGCCCGGCTTTGGCAGTTTGGACAAGCCGGCTCCAGCGATTGGCCAGGGCAATGCCATGCCGAGACCGAGCACGAACGGCAACGCCAGCGCGATGGTCGAGCCCTTCGCATACAGATCGCTGGCAAACACGATGACCTGAATAACCACCGGCGCCACACAGGCACCGGCGAGCAGCGCCGCTACGGCGCCCATGCCGAAGGCCACCGCCATGGTGCCGCGCCCGCCATCGCTGAAACGGATACCGCTCGAGAACCGCGAGAAATCAATCGCGCCGATGTCAAACATCGCAAGACCGAGCACCACAAACAGCACCGCGATGCCGGCGTTGAACCACGGCGACGCATTGATCGTGCCGAACGTGCCCGCCGTGAGAATGACGATGAGGCCGAGCACGCCGTAGACGAGTGCCATCGCCGCGCCGTAGACCGAGCCGAGGAGAAAGCCACGACGCTTGTCGCTCGAACGCGCGCCCGCACCAATGATCGCGAGGTTGATCGGGATCATCGGCAACACGCACGGCGTGAGGTTCAGTGCGAGACCGCCCACAAACACGAGCAGGAGAATCGCAAAGAGTCCACGATCCGCGAACATGCCCTTCGATGTCACGCCAGCTTCAGCGTTCTTGATGAAGCCGAGGAATGCGTCGACGTTCATGTAGCCGCCGGCGGTGCCGGCGACGACGAACTGATCCAGAGAAACTGATGACGCTGTTGGTGCGACCGTCGGCGCGGTGGCTGCTGAGTCAGCTTCCGCCGACTGAACGACGGCCGCTTGGCCTTTGCCGAAGGCGATGAGACTGAACACATCCGACAACGTCTTCGTCGTTGCTGCACCGGTGGCGACGACCGGAATCGTCCAGCGAACCGGCACGGTAACTGGACGGAAACACACAGTGTTGTTGCACGGCTGATAGCGCAACTGCGCGGTCAACGTGAGTGGGCCCGACGTCGCGGTTGGCGCAACCATGACGCGCGCGCCGATCACGAACTCGCGCTCGAACACGAGAAGGACGTCGCCCGTTTCCAGCTTGAAGTCGTGCGCCGGCGGGAACACCACTTCCTTCGGTGTCACTCCCGGACCTGGCTCAAACGTCAGCGTCGTCGGAATCAGGCCTTCGTCTTTGGGCTTGTTCGACTGCGAGTGCAGACCCTCCGGCAGCACCACCCGCACGGCGACATCAATCGTGCCGCCGGGTGCGACG
This sequence comes from Acidobacteriota bacterium, assembly GCA_947467605.1. Taxonomy (GTDB): domain Bacteria; phylum Acidobacteriota; class Vicinamibacteria; order Vicinamibacterales; family SCN-69-37; genus SCUN01. Next base: position 32,435 of record CANIII010000008.1, on the reverse strand, counting down.
CCAGACGCCGAGACTAAAGGCGTGATGCTTGCGGCGTTGGGAGATTGGGCGAACGACAGCGAAGGCGCGAAGAGCGCGAGCAGGGCGAGGAGGGTAATCGAAATGCGTCGCATCGGGTCCGACGGGCTAAAGCCCGTCGGCTACGTCCGTCAAAAAAACTACTTAACTTCCTTCATGGGTATCACGTTCGCGCGCGGCGTGGGACCGAAGTCGTCGCCGAACTTGATGGGCGGCAGATCCTGGAACATGAAGTCCCACTTCCAACGCTCTGACGGATTCGACGCCTGCAGCCAGCTCTTTGCCGACATCGGCCGCGAGAACGTCATCGTTGCCAAACCGGCGTAGGCCGGGTTCGCGCCGAGCGCCTGTGCAATCGCGACGCGGACGGCCGCTGATGACGAGTAGGTCACGTTGACGCCGAAGACGACCGACAGCTTCGACAGAATCTGCCAGTCTTCGACCGCTTCGCCCGGGGCTGTGATGACGCGCGCGGCGCCCTGCACGTGCCCGGTCATGTTCGTGTAGGTCGCGTCTTTTTCAACAAACGCACAACCCGGCAAGAGGATGTCTGCCGCCGCCGTCAGCGCCGAATGCAACACCGCCTGCACGATCAAGGTCTTGATCTTGCCGGCCTTGCGTGCCGCAATCACCCATTCCACATCGCCCAGCGTGCCGTCCGGACCCGGATCAAGCACGTAGAGTAGCTTGACCATGCCCGCATCGACTGCGGACTGGAGCGCCGAGATGTTCGCGACACCTGAGGTCGCTGTGTTGAACCCCAGGTCCTTCGCGCCATGCAGGTTCGGCGCGTCAACAGCGGGAATCTTGAACTTGGTATCGGCCGGCTGCGGCTTCACGCGATGCCGCCAGCTGAACGTGACGCCGCCCGTGTTGCCGGCAAACTGCTTGATGATGAACAGCTCTTCGAGCGACGCGTGGCCCGACACTAGGAACTGCGCGTGTGTGGCGCCACCAACGGCATCAACCGCGTCCTTCACCGACACCAATGCGTCTTCCCATGAGGTGACATTGCCGTTCATGTGTGCCTGATTGATGCGGCGATCGCCCTCGATCCAGTGGTAGTCGAAGCGACCGATGTCGCACATCCAATAGCTGTTGATGTCTTCGTTCAGCCGCGGCGTCGTGCGGATCAGCTGCGTGCCCTTCGCCCACTCCGGCTTGGCTTTGATCCACGCTGTCGTGTTGCAGCCTTTTTCGCAGAGCGTGCAAATCGTGTCGACGGCATTCGGGTTGTCCCACGGCCGCGACTTGAACCGGTAGTCGCGCGTAGTCAGCGCGCCGACCGGGCACACGTCCATCAAGTTGCCCGACAGCAGCGAGACGACGCCCTTTTCTTCAAACGTGGAGATTTCGCTGTGGACACCGCGGTTGGTGATGCCGATCTGCGCGTCGCCGTCCACTTCTTTCATGAACCGCACACAACGCGTGCAGAGGATGCAGCGGTTGCGGTTCAGCATCAGCGTCGGGCCGAAGTCGATATCGGCCTTCACGCCTTCGCCGTCAAACGTGCGCCGCTCGAACGCCATGCGGCTGCGCTCGGGTCCGTAGCTGTAGGAGAAGTCCTGCAGCGGACATTCGCCACCCTTGTCACAGACCGGGCAGTCGAGCGGGTGATTCACGAGCAGGAACTCGAACACGCTGGCCCGGGCCGCTTCCACCTCAGGCGAATTGGTCGTCACCACCATGCCTTCACCACACGGCGTCGAGCACGACGTCTGCAGCTTCGGCATTTTCTCGATCTTGACGATGCAGACACGGCAGGAGCCGTCGACGCCAAGCCCGGGGTGATAGCAGTAGTAAGGGACATGACCGCCGGATTGAATGACTGCCTCGAGAACTGACTTACCCTTCTCGACCGTGACCGGCTTGCCGTCGATCGTCAGCGTTACCGTTTCCATAAGACACAAATGATATCTCAGAGACCCGGCACGAGCCGGATGCCACCTGACCGGACCTTGCCCTTCAGCACGACCCGCTCTTCGGTCTGGGCGCTCCGCACGCGGAGCGTCAGATACTCGGTAGGCAGGTCCTGGTAGGCAATCGAGACGGCGACAGGCAGGTCATAGATGTCCCCCGTCTGGTCGATTCGCAGGAGGGCAGCCTCACCCGAGGTCTCGATGACGGCGGTCAATTTCAGGTTGGGCAGGCCCGCGTTCATGACCCACCGGTCGAAAAAGCGGGTCAGGGGCTGGTGCGCCTCCGCCTCAAACGCCTGCCGCAGGTCGTCGGTGCCCGCTTTCTGAAACTTGCGTTCCTGATAGAAGCGCCGCAATCCAGCCGTGAATGCCTCGTCGCCGATCAGTCCGCGCAGCATGTCGAGCACGACGGCCGACTTGTTGTAGACGATCGCCCGGAAGTTGGTGCCGTCGCCGACCGCGTGGCCCAGCCGGTAGCCGATCGAGATCGGGCCGCTGTCGCTGTACCGACGAACCGAGTCGCGCATTCGCTCCAGAATGCTGCGCTGGACCTCGAGGCCGCGATCAGTACCGGCGTACAGATACGCGAAGTACTGCGCGAGCCCTTCGCTCAGCCATTGGTCGTGGTAGTTCTTCGTGCCGATGGCCTGCCCCCACCACTGGTGTGCAATCTCGTGCGCGAGGTAGAAGTTTGGAAACTGGTCGTCGAAAGCAATCGGGTCGTTCCGCCAGGTGTAGGCCGTGGTCGACGTCGGTTGATTGATCGCCGCAAAATACGCCGGGCTATGTCCGCCGGGAAAATCGGCTTCGAGCGACAGCAGCGTGAAACTGGGAAAGGGGACCTCGCCGACAATCGAGGCGTAGAACTTCATGATCTCGGCCGCGCGGGCCGTGAGCGTCTTCGTGCCCCCGAGTTGCCGAGGATTCGATTGCGCGTCGATCGTGAGCGTCTTGCCGGAGGGCAGTGTGACGCTGCTTCGGGGCAGCGGCACCATGCGCGAGACGATCGTCGTGAGATACCGCGCCGGTACGTCCGCCGAGAACGCCGCGACGCGATCGTCACCGACGACGCCTTCGTCGATGAGCGTGCCGGTGCTCACCGCTTGATACTCCTGCGGTACCGCGATTCGAATTCGCGCCGTGGCGTAGTCGTTAACGGTCGACTGTGGATACCAGAACGAGTTGTTGCTGTAGGCGTAGTTCGGCTCCGGCGGCATCGCGTTTTCTTGCGTGTTGCCGGTCTGCGGTGTCACCTCCGCGGCTTCACGCGACAAGGACTGCGGTACCAGTCGCCCTGAATACGTCACCGAGATGGTCAGCACTTTGCCCACCGGCTGCGGCTCGGGGAAGCGCACGTTCAGCTCGTAGTGCTCGATGTCGTACGCGCGGTCGTCGTCTTCGTTGTAAAACCGCCCGCGCGTGGCGATCTTTGCCGGCGATGCGTAGACCGAGAGGTTCTTGCGGTTCTCGCGGTCAAAGAGTTGTACGTCTTCGTTCTGGCTGGCCGCACGCGAGTAGGTGAGCCAGCGGAAGTGGCGGGTCTGAATGTCGGCGAGCGCATCGCCGGGAGGAGGGAGCAGTGTCCACCGCTCCGCGCTCAGGTCGCCGAGCGCGACGTTATACGAGCGTCCAGCCCATTGATTGAAGATCGACCGCGCGCGATTGGTGTCGCCGCTGGTTGCGGCGATCGGGCGGAGGCTCCCTTCAGAGATGCGCGTCTGGAACTCGGCCGGGCTGATGCGCAGAAACGCTGCATCGATTTCGTCGTTCAGCGTTTCGGTGCGTGCGTAGCGTTTGATCTGATGTCGCTCGATCGGGTCCGACGGTTCAAACAACATGCGACCGCTGCCACGCAGCACGAGAGCGGTGATGCCGCCGGCCGTGCGTCCCACAAACGCCGTGCCCTTCGTCATCGTCAACCGAAAGTCCGTCGCCGTGAATGCAAAGTTGTTGATCTCGAATGCCGACGAGGTGTCGAGCTCGAGCCGATGGAGCCCGTTGATGGAAGAGATCTGGCGCAACGAAGCGATGCGGATCACCCCGCCGACAGCCGCCACGCCGACTTGCCATGTCGTGATCTGGCCCGCGCCGCTGCGATTCACCAGAAACTCTGCCAGCACGCGAGTGGCGCCGGCGGTGCGTTCGCGGTCGCGCTCACGCACGGTGGCACCCGTCACACCGCCGCTCAGCAGCGATACTTCAAAGGCGACGCTGTCGAGTTCAGGAATGCGCGGCGATAACAGCGCACGAAACGCGGCGACGTCATTCGCCGCGATCGCTGCCGCGAGCGAGGAGAGCAGCGGGGCGACCGGATCGGGCGTGGGTGTGGCCTGCCGCGCCGGGGCCGAGACCCCGAGCAGGACCGTGACGAGTGCGACTGCCCCGCAGAGGCGCATGGCCGATAGTAGCCCGTGTGGTCGAGGGAAACGGGCGGTGTCTAGTTGCGGGACAGGACGAGCACGGTCAAGTCATCACCAAGCCGTGCGTCGCCCGCGTGCTCGTCGACCGCGGCCAGCACGGCACGACCGAGCTGTTCCGGTTCGTGCGTGCCTGCCGCCAAGATCGTCGCGCTCAGTCCTGATTCGTCGAACTCACGACCGGCCGTGTTCTCGGCTTCGGTGATGCCGTCGCTGTACAGAATGATGGCGTCGCCCGGGTGGAGCTGGGCGTGATGCGATTCGTAGGTCGAGCCCTCGAACATGCCGAGCGCAATGTTGCCGCTCGTCAGTCGTTCGAACGTGCCGTCCTTGCGGTGAATGAGCGGTGGCAGATGTCCGGCGTTGACGTATTCGAGCTGCCCCGTTGTCGTGTCATAAATCGCGTAGAACAACGTGATGAAGCGCGAGCCCGGGCTGTGTCGCACGATCTGGACGTTGAGCCGCGCGAGCAGTCGCGCGGATTCAAGTCCCTCATCGACGAGTGTTCGCATTATCGCGAGCAGCAGCGCCATGAGCAGCGCGGCAGGGCTGCCCTTGCCGGCCACGTCGCCGACCGAGACGATGACGCGGCCGTCGGGGAGGGGGAGGATGTCGTAGAAATCGCCACCGACGGTGTTGGCTGGTCGCGTGAGTCCGCACGCGCGCGAGTCGCCCAGGATCGACACACCGCGCGGCAGCATCGCCAATTGAATATCGCGGGCCACTTCGAGTTCGCTCTTGAGCGACAGTCGGTCGGCGATCTCCATGAACATCAGGAGCTGCATCGCGATGAAACCCAGAAACAGTTTCAGTGTGCCGGGCGTCCATCTCGGCAACGGCAACTGCGCGTCAAACGGGAAAAGGTTGATGCCGGTGAGGCGCACGCCCTGGAACAGCTCGAGCATGCCCACGAGCGTGAAGATCACGGCGAAGGCATAGAGCGCACGTCGCGCCGGCGACAGGCGCATCGTGAACCGCACGAACAGCTCGCGCGAATAGATCCACCAGCGCCGCTGCCAGGGCTCACGCTGGATCTTCTCCACGTCGAGCCCGCGCGTGAAATATCGATACGCTTCCGGCGTGTCGCGCGTGAAGAGGCGCTGCACGTCCTGAGACGTCAGCCCCTGGGTGTATTCGTCGAAGAAGTGCTTTGTGCGCTTCAGATGAGTCCCAGCTCCGTGCCAACCCTCTTGAACACGTCAAGCGCGAACTGCAGTTCCTCGCGCGTGTGGGCCGCGGTGACGATGGTGCGTACTCGGGCTTTGTCGCGCGCGACGGTCGGGAAGGCGATACCGGACGCGAAGACACCTTCCTGGAACAGACGATCCGACAGCTTCATCGCCAACGCGCCTTCGCCGGCCATCACCGGCGTGATCGGGCTCTCGCTGATGCCCGTGTTGAAGCCGAGCTCAGCCAACCCGGCTTTGAAGAAGCGCGTGTTGTCCCACAGCTTCTCGATCAGTTCCGGTTCGTTCTCGAGGATGTCAACGGCGGCAATGCACGCCGCGGCGATGCCGGGCGGGTGCGAGGTGGAGAAGAGGAAGGGCCGCGCGCGATGGTAGAGAAACTCGATGAACGACTTGGTGCCGGCCACATAGCCACCGAGCGAACCCAGTGCCTTCGACAACGTGCCGACCTGCACATCGACGCGACCATGCATGTTGAAGTGATCCACCGTGCCCCGGCCGTTTCGCCCAAACACACCGCTCGCATGGGCATCGTCCACCATCATGATGCAGCCGTATTCATCCGCGAGATCGCAGAGCGCCGGCAGCGGACCGAGATCACCGTCCATGCTGAAGACGCCGTCCGTGATGAGCAGTTTGCGCTGGCCGCTCGGGAGTTCCTTCAGAATCTTGCGCGCGGCGTCGATGTCTTTGTGCGGAAACACCTTGATCGGCGCCTTGCTCAGCCGACAACCATCGATGATGCTCGCGTGGTTCAACTCGTCCGAGATGATGACGTCGTCTTTGTTGAGCAGTGACGACACCGTGCCGGCGTTCGCAGTGAAGCCACTTTGGAACACGACCACCGCTTCGGTGTGTTTGAACGCAGCGAGCCGGCGTTCGAGTTCCATGTGAATCGACATCGTGCCGGCGATGGTGCGCACGGCGCCGGAGCCGACGCCGAATTCCAGCGTCGCCTTGACCATCGCGTCGATCAGTTTGGGATGGGTCGCCAGACCGAGATAGTTGTTCGACGACAGATTGACGACCTGCTTGCCGTCAAACCGGCTGGTCGCCTCCTGTTTGCTCTCGAGAATACGGAGCGAGCGGTAGAGGCCCTGCTGCCGGAGGTTGTCGAGCTCGGTGGTGAGGAATGCGAGCGGGTCCTGACGCATCCGTGAATTATAGGCCCCGACTACTTCAGCGCGAACAAGTGGTCGGTGCCGTTCGCGACAAGTTCGCGGGCACCGGCGTCGCGGAGCCAGTTTGTGATGCGCTCCCCCTTGCCGTCGAAGTACGCGGCCTCATGGACCACGACGTGGGTCGCACCGGAGGTCATCAGCGTCTTCCACGCCGCGTCGCGATCTTCGGTGGGATCCCAGCCGAGGGTCGCAATGCGATCGTTGAAGCTCTTGGGAAAGAAGCCGGAGTATCCGTTGATCAGTGGCTTGCGATGGAAGCCTGCGTAAAAGACCGCCAGTGTGTCGTACGGCGATGCGCCGTACGGAATCTCCGCGAGCACGACCCCCTTCGGCAGATCACGCACGCGCTCGTAGACGGGACCAAGCGTGTCGGCGGACGCGAGGTGTCGCGGCGTCAAATCGAAGTGCTCGACGTAGAGGCGGCCGTTGGTGACAAATGGCCGCACAAATCCCTCCGCCACAATCAGACACGCGACCAGCGCGCCGATCATCAGGCCGGCGCGCCGCCAGCGCATCTCGGCGGCCGCCACCGCCAGCCCGACCAGTGCGGCCAGAAAGAACGTCGTGACCATGAAGAAGCGCGCCGGCACGCGCATACCGTTGAAGCCCGGAACGTAGTCGTAAAAGAACTGATACAGCCCCGTGCCGATGACGCGTCCATGCACCTTGATGTCCGGGCCGAGCGTCATCAGCAGCGACACACAGGCGCTGACGATCAGGAAGCCGCCGGCCATCGTGCACAGACTGCGAAGGGTTTGCCTCGCACTGGGCAGTACCAACAGCAGCGCCCACCACGCCAACGTTTGCAACTCGAGCGTCTGAAAATCGTGCAGCGACAGTCGTACGCCGGCAACGGTCGCGATGCCGCCCGCATCGACGAGCATCCATCCCCATGCTCCGGCGAGGACCAGACCCGAGATCGCCAAAACAATGCCGGCCGTCGTGCGCCAGAGCACGCGAGGTGGTCGTGGGTGACGCCGGGCCGCCTGCCCGATGACGACCACGCTCCCAATCAGCGCCATCACAAGGATCGTGATGCCCGGAAACGTCTTGCTCTCACCCTTCACGTAGGTCTGTAGCGAGGGTCCGAGCAGCGCCAGGTTTTCGTACGCCGTCGCAAACGCCCATGTGTCTGCCGAGAACGAGACGACCTCGCTGCGGGCTCGAACGCCGAAGCCCGGCGTCTCGCGCACACGGAGGTATGGCAGTACAAACGGCGCCAGCACCAAGGCACTGAACGCGCCCACCACCAGGATCTGCGTCCACGTGCGACGGTCACGCCATCGGCCATGTGCGACGAGTTCGTACACGCCATAGAGCGCCGCGAACGGCGTGAAGAAGAACATGTAGTAGCCGCACGACAACATCTGCAGCACCAGCGATGCGGCGCCACCGATGAGTGGCCGCCATCCGCCGTTGACCGCGTAGCGGCGCAAACCGTAGAACGCGAGCGGCATCCACTGTGTCGTGATGATCTGCAAGTGCGGCGCCTGATACGCGCGATACGGCGAGAACGCAAACGCGATGCCGGCGACGAACGCCGCGAGTGGTCGACCCGTCAGTTCACGCACAAACAGGTACATGCCCAAGCCCGACAACACGATCGTCGACAGAAACAGCAGGTTGTAGGCGAGGACGATGTTGCCGGTGGCCATGAAGACCGGCAGCGCCTGGAGCATTTGCGGTGTGAGGTGTTCAGAAAACGCAATCGTGTTGCGCTCCGGGTAGAAGATGTTGCCATTCCAGAAGTCGTTCAGCGCCGTCAGATCGCCTTTGAGAAAGCGCACCAACTGACCGCCGGTCCACACCATGATCCAGCAGTTGAGTACGGGGTCGCCGAGGTCCCCGGCAATCTCTGTCCGGATCCCCGACGTGAGCGGCCACGTCGCCACAATGGCGAGCACCGCGAACACCAGCGCGACGAACCACGGATTGTTCAGTGATGGCGTGAAGCGCTTCATCAGAACTTACTGCGTGTCGCTCGGGTTCCACCAGGCGTAGCGGAGGATGACCCACACGGCCTGCAGGGCGTCCTTAAAGCCGACCTTCTTGCCTTCGGCGTAGGTCCGTCCGTTGTAGGAGATCGGCACTTCGTACACACGCGCGCGAAGGCGCGCGACCTTGCAGGTAATCTCCGGTTCGATGCCGAATCGCTGCGACTGCAGATCGAGACGCTTCGCTACGTCGCTCGTCATCGCCTTGTAGCAGGTCTCCATGTCGGTGAGGTTGAGATCACTGAACATGTTCGACAGGAGTGTCAGCATTTTGTTGCCGACCGAATGCCAGAAGTAGAGGACGCGATGGCCACGTGGCGTGCCGAGGAAACGCGAGCCGAAGACCACCTCGGCGTTGCCGCGCAGAATCGGATCGAGCAGGAGGGGAAACTCCGACGGGTCGTACTCGAGGTCGGCGTCCTGAATGATCATGACGTCGCCGTTGGCTTCCCGCACACCACGCGCGACCGCCGCGCCCTTGCCGCAGTTCTTCGGCTGCAGGAACACGCGCACGTTGTTCTTGCCGTTCATCTCCGCCAGGATGTCGCGCGTGCCATCCGTCGAGCCGTCGTCGACGATCACGAGTTCGCGCTCGATGCCGTGCAGATCGACCGACTGCACACGCGAGACGATCTCGATAATCGTCCGGCGCTCGTTGTAGCACGGCATGATGACTGACAGCTTCATGGGGCGTCCAGAAAGTTGAGGTTAGGACTGGCCGACGAAATGGTCGACATACTGGACCAGGTCGTCATAAATCGCGCTGAGTTCGTCCGGCGACGCGAGGTATACGATGCGGAAGAACCCCTGATCGGCCGGCATGCCGAAGCCTGATCCGTACACACAGAGGATGCCGGTGTTGCGCAGCAAGCCGAGCACGAAGTCTTCGTCCGTCTTGCCCTGGGGCAACAACACCTGGGGCATCACATAGAACGCAGCCTGCGGTGCCACACAGCGCACGTGAGGGGACGCGTTCAGGCGCGAGACCGTCAGATCCGCGCGCACGCGCAGCTCACGAACGAATGACGCCTGATGCGAGCGATCGCCGTTGAGCGCCGCTTCCACCGCAAACTGCATCGGGCCCGGGCTACACAGCCGGCCGTCGGCGAGTTTCTTGATGGCGGCGAGTACTTCATTCAAACGCTCGGTGCGGCCTACGGCCATCCATCCACCGCGCCAGCCCGGGGCGAGATAGGCCTTCGAGAGCGAGCTGTACGAAATGATCGGCGCGTCCGGTGCCAGCGCGCCGTAGAGCGGCGCGGGTCCATCAAAGGCGAGGTCGCCATAGACCTCGTCGGCCATCAAGACGATGTTCGCTTGATCGGCGAGTTCGATCAGCGCGCGACGCGTGGCTTCCGGATAGATCGCACCCGTCGGGTTGTTGGGATCGATGACGACCAGCGCGCGGGTGGCCGGCGAAATCAGCCGCCTCACGTCATCCAGGTCCGGCTGCCAGTTGTTGGACGGATCGGTGCGGTAGAAGACCGCGCGGGCGCCAAGCTTCGAGAGCACGGCGGTGTAGAGCGGATACGTGGGTGTGGGCACCAGTACTTCGTCGCCCGCATCGACCAGCGCGCCGAGTGTCAGCTCGATGCCTTCCGAGGTGCCCGAGGTGATGATCGCGCGGTCCGCTGAAATGGGCATGCCGCGCGAGGTGTACTCGTTCGCCACGGCGTTGCGCGCGCTTTCCACGCCGGCCGAAGAGGTGTATCCGTTGTGACCGTCCCGCATCGCCTTTTCGACGGCGGCGATCAGGTGCGGCGGCGTGTGAAAGCCGAATGGAATTGGATCGCCGATGTTGAGATACCGGACTTTGCGGCCCGTCGCCTCGACCTTTTTCGCTTCGGCAACGATGTTGCGAATCGCGTAGGTGAAGCCCCGCACCCGGGCCGACACGCCGATGGACGTCGAGGTGGGCATGAGGCCTAATCGTATAACGCCCAGCGGCCGAAACACTCCTGAAGGAGATACCGCTATGTGTCAGAAGATGCGGGGGATAGTGGGACTCGGAGTGCTGGCCACGCTGCTGGTGCCGGCCGGGGCTGGCGCCCAGATGATCGGCGTGGGGCCGAGATTTAGCCTCGTTCGGGGTGATCTCGAAACCAACACCCCAACCTCACGGTTCATGGGAGGCACGGCCCGCTTGAAGCTGTCGGGAAACCTGACGCTTGAAGGCGCCCTGGACACCAAGACCACGTGGAATACCGACCGGACGCAGCGCGTGCGCGAGACGCCCATGCAGGCGTCGATTCTGGTGTTCCCGATTCGCGCCATCCTGGCCCCGTACGCGCTCGGCGGCCTGGGGGTCTACTCCCGGAGCTACGACGTCATGGGCACTGGGGGCGTCGTGTCTCAGACGGCCGATGAGCGAAAGATCGGCGCCCACTTTGGGTTTGGTGCCGAAATTCAGGTCGGTCGTCACGCTGTCTTCTACACCGACTATCGGTACCGTTTTGTAAAGTTCGGCAACGACCCCGAATCGCTGGCCTCGCCCGATAACAGCGCGTCGGCCGTCACCCGATTGCTCCACGCCGTGCCGGGATTGGGCCAATTGAACATGTCCCACCAAGGGTCAATGTGGACTGGGGGGGTCGCGTTTGTCTTTTAAGGCCTGTTTTTCTACCACCGCAGTCAAGTGAGTTTCGTGGGTAACGTGGCACAATGAGGCGGACCAACGCCGTATAGGGCGATTACCACAGACTGATTGGGGGAGGGCGCATGGTCGGGTTGGGCTTGCTCGTACTCCGTCTGGCGCTCGCAGTGGTCTTCGTCGCCCATGGCGGAAACAAGATGTTTGGTTGGTTTGGCGGCCCCGGCATTGGTCCGGGTGGTCTGTCGACGACGGCTGCGTTTTTCGGCACCCTCGGACTCAATCCTCCATTTGTATTTGCCGTCGCTGAGGCCGCGCTTGAGTTGGTCGGCGGGGTGCTCCTCGCATTCGGATTTCTCACGCGCGCGGTGTCGATCGCGCTCGCGATCGGCATGGGCATCGCCATCTGGAAAGTGCATTTCCAGTGGGGCTTCTTCCTCAACTGGATGGCAGCTCCCAATCGCAATCAAGGCATGGAATACGCGATCGTCCTCATCGCGGCGCTCGCGTGCCTCGCACTCTCGGGCGGCGGCGATGCGTCGGTGGACGGCATCAATCAGCGTTCCGCTGATCGCGACAAGGCCGGCCGCGCGCGCTTGCGCGGCAAGATCTAGAGGTCTTCGGTGAATCTCACAGGGAAGGTCGCGCTCATCACGGGCGCGAAGCGTGTTGGTGCGGTCGTCGCGGCTGCGCTGGCGGATCGCGGCGCGGACGTGGCGCTCAGTTACCACCATTCGGAACGCGAGGCGAATTCCGCCGCGGCTGACGTGCGCGCGCGTGGACGCCGAGCGCTCGTGGTGCGAGCGGATGTGTCGGATGCCGAAGTATGCACCACGCTGATTGATACGGTGGCGCGTGAGCTCGGACGCCTCGACGTGTTGATCAACATGGCGTCGCTGTACCGTGCGATTCCGTTTGACGCATTGACGGTGGACGACTGGGATGGCCAGCTGGACGTGGATCTGCGCGGCACGTACCTCTGCGCGAAAGCCGCGGTGCCACACATGCGCCTGAGCGGCGGCGGCCGCATCATCAACTTCTCAGACTGGGTGGCGGCCAGCGGACGTCCGCGTTACCCGGGGTATGTGCCGTACTACGTCGCGAAAGCCGGTGTGAAAGCGCTGACCGAAGCGCTCGCTCTCGAACTCGCGCGCGATCAGATTCTTGTCAACGCCATCGCCCCCGGTCCCGTGCTGCCCCCGGATGATTTCACCGCCGCACAACTCAAGGCCGTCGAAGCTGCCACGCCACTCGGCCGCTGGGGCGGCGCGGACGAAGTTGCCAAGATCGTGCTCGCGCTCATCGACTCCGACTTCGTCACCGGTGAAACCATCCGCGTCGACGGCGGAAGGCACATTCGTTAAGTGTCGTTAGGTTCTTGTCAGAATCTTCCCAATTGATTCCAGCGCGCCCTTGAGTTCATCTCGATCGCGCGCGTAGCACAGCCGCACGTAGCCTTCGCCCTTGGCGCCGAAGTCGGCGCCGGGGATGCAGCCGACGCGGCCGGCCTTGATCATGTATTCGGTCATCGCCCACGAGAGCGATGTGTGCTCAGACTTGAGCGGCGACTGCCATTCCGGATTGATTTGCACGAAGTTGTAAAACGCGCCGGCCGGCAGATGGCTGGTGAGAATGCCCTTCGCGTTGGTCACGATGCCGTCATGGAAAATCTGTCGACGTGCGAAGAGCTCCTTGCGGAATTCCTCAACGTAATCCTGTGGTCCTTCCAGCGCGCCAATGCCGGCAAACTGCACAACCGACGAAATGTTTGATGCCGTGTAGAGCAGCACCTTGTGCGCGCGCATCCGGATCGTCTTGTCTTTGATCGCGAGGTAGCCGAGCCGCAATCCCGTCATCGCATACGTTTTGCTGAACGTGTGCAGAGCGATCGTTCGCTCGTACATTCCCGGCAGCGATCCGATGCTGAAGTGGTCGCCCTCCCACTGGAAGTCTTCATACGCTTCATCGGCGAGCACCCACAGGTTGTGCTTGATCGCCAGCGCCGCAATCGCCTCGAGATCCGCGCGCGTGATCACACCTCCGGTCGGGTTTGATGGCGTGCAGACGACGATCGCTTTCGTGCGGCTCGTGATCTTGGACTCGATCTCGGCGACATCCGGCTGCCATCCGCGAGTCGCGTCGAGTGTGTATGGCACGGGCACGCCGTGCGAGGTCATCACGATGCTGGCGGTGGGCGGCCAGCAGGGATCGGGCACGAGGACTTCGTCACCCGGTTCGAGCAGCGCTTGGCACGCGAGGTACTGCGCGTGAATGCCGCCAGTCGTCACCATCAACTCTTCGGGACCAGTGACCGGCAGGTGGTTGCGCCGGCGCAACTTCTCGGCCAGCAGTTCCAGGAGGCGCGGCACGCCGTTGGTCGGCAGGTAGTGCGTGCGGTTGTCGTGCACCGCCTTCAACATCGCATCCTTGACCGAGGGCGGCGCGTCAAAGCTCACGTCACCCTGGTCGAGCCGGAACGGCTTGTCGACCGAGTACATCATGTCGCGGATTCTGATAATGCCGGAGATCGGAACAGAGTCGAGAAACGCAGCCATCCTTTGATAATACTAGAGCCATGAGTCACCCCAAGATCGCGAACACCGATCACGATGTAATCGACGTCATTCGCGCACGATGGAGCCCGCGTGCCTTCGATCTGTCGCGTCCTGTGAGTCACGACGTGCAGAAACAACTCTTCGAAGCCGCTCGGTGGGCGCCGTCATCCGCGAACGAACAGCCCTGGCAATTCATCGTCGCGGATCGATTCACGAGTGCGGACGGGTTCGCCGCGATGCTCGCTGCGCTCAATGAGGGCAACCAGAGCTGGGCACAGTACGCCCCGGTGCTGGTGCTGGCCGCGGCGCGGATCGAGATGGAGAAGTCGGGCCGGCCCAATCAACACGCCTGGTATGACACAGGTCAGGCCGTCTCAATGTTGACGATTCAGGCAACATCCATGGGCCTCGGCCTGCGCCAAATGGCCGGCTTCGATCGGGACAAAGCGCAGATCGGCTGTCGCCTTGAACCGCCGTTTGAACCCGTCGTAATCATGGCGCTCGGGTACCCCGGCGCGCCCGATGCGCTCCCGAACGAGAAGCACCGTGCCGGCGAAACCCAACCGCGCGCGCGTCGGCCCATCGCCGACTTTGTCAGGTATGTGTAGCTGGGCGAAATCAGTCGATCGTGGCTAGACGCGTGCGAGGATGTCGGCGAGTGTCTGCCGCGCTCGGCGCACAGGCAGGTTCGAAACATAGATGTGTTTCACACCAGACGCGCGCAGTCCGCGAATGGTCGCGGCGCAGACATCTTCCGGCGTCGCGCCCTCAGCAAACTCCGTGATCAACCCCTCGGTTGGGACCGGCAGAAATTGCTTCAACGTCTCGAGTGTTTTGACGTTGGCACTGCGGTAATAGAACACGCCAAAAATTCCGGGCTGAGTCACATGGCGCTTCGCGGCCGCATTCAGAAATGCATCGACCTTGGCACGATCGTGGTGCGAGACCACTTGTGTGAGGAAGAACTCGCCGTAGAACCGGCTGTCGGACAGAAACCCGGCCTGTGTCTCCGCGTTCGCGTGCGGATTTGCCCAGCCGCCGAGTGTGAGCTCCGGCACGTGCGCGTGAATGGCCTCCCGCAGTTGCCACGCATGCTCGACACATCGCGGCGCGCCCACCGACTTGTCTCCGCCGAGTACGACCAGCGACGAGAAGCCCTCATGCCATGCGCGCTCCGCGTAGTTGAGGCAGAACTCCATCGTGTGCTTCGAGGTCAGAAACGGCACGACGCGATCGCGCGGCACGTCGCTGCCGAGATTGATCACGAGATGGCGCAGGTTGTTTTCTTCTCGCGCACCCACGGCGCTATCCGTGAGAAACACCGGCATGCTGTCGCGTACGAGCCCGGTGACGCTGTGATACGTGTCGATCCAGGCGTCCATACCCGCGGATGCGTCGAGCTCCGCGCGCGGCGGCCGCAACTCAACAGAGACAATGCCTGGGGAGTCGGTCAGAACCTTGAACAGAGACACTGACGGAAGTTTACCCTTTCCCCTAACATGTCAGTGTCATGGCGACCGCCTTACGAAGCCTTCAGCTGATTCCGTCGATCCCACTCGCACCGCATCCAACGCCGATCGATGAGCTGACGCGCCTGCGCGCCGCGCTTGGGCCCGAGTGTCCGCGGCTGCTGATGAAGCGCGACGATCTGCTGTCATTCGGTCAGGGCGGTAACAAAGTCAGAAAAATGCAGACCGTCGCCGCGGCTGCGCAGCAAGAGGGTGCCGACATGCTGATCACATGCGGCGGTGTGCAGTCGAACCACGCGCGCGTGACCGCCGCGACCGGCGCGGTCTTGGGCATGCAGGTGGTCCTTGTCGCCAACGGCGCTCGTCCACAGCCCCTGACGGGCAATGCGCGACTCAATGCCCTGTTCGGCGCTGAAGTTGGTTACGTCGCGTCGCGCGAGGAGCGCAATCAGACGATGGAGCTCGTGGCCGCAGAAGCGCGTGCCGAGAAGAAGCATCCATTCATCGTGCCGCTCGGTGCGTCGACGCCACTCGGTGCCATCGGTTTTGCACGTGGCGTCGAAGAACTTGTGACATCGCCACATCGCCCCGCCGCGATCGTCCACTCCACATCATCGGGCGGCACGCAGGCCGGGCTGATTCTCGGCTGCGCGCTCTATGGTGTGAAAACATCCATCATCGGCGTCAGCGCGGACGACCCCTCTGCCGTGCTGACGACGACCATCGCCGAGCTTCTCTTCGGCGCCGCGTCGCTGCTCGGCGCGCAACCCGCGTCAATTGGCGCTCATTCCCCGATCGTGGTGGATGACGCGTTCGTCGGCAGTGGCTACGGCGTGCCGACACCGGCATCCACCGAAGCGCTGGCCCTCGTCGCCCGCACCGAGGGCATCGTCCTCGACCCTGTCTATACCGCGAAAGCGATGGCCGGCCTGATCGCGCGAGTGCGATCAGGTGTCTGGCGGCGCGACGAGACGGTGCTCTTCTGGCACACGGGCGGCGTGCCGGGCTATTTCGTCTGACAAGAAAAGTGGCATCATCATCGTCATGTCGGTGACGCTCACCAGCTACGGCGCAGCACGCACGGTAACCGGCTCCAAGCACTTACTGGAAGTCGGCGACCACAAAATTCTTGTGGACTGTGGGCAGTTCCAGGGGCTGCGAGAGTTGCGCGACCGCAACTGGCAGCCGCTGCCGATGGGCGTGGAGGCCGTGATCCTCACGCACGCGCATCTCGACCACTGCGGTCTCTTACCGCGCCTGGTGCAACAGGGCTTCCGCGGCCGCATCTTCTGCACACAAGCCACCGCCCAGCTTGCCAAGATCGTGATGGCGGACGCCGGCCGGTTGCAGGAAGAGGATGCGGAGCGCGCGAATCGCAAGGGCTACAGCAAACACACGCCCGCGCTCGCGCTCTTCACCGAAGACGATGCGGCGCGCGCCGCGTTGCAGTTGCAGCCTGTCGGTTACGATCGCCCCGTGCCCGTGGCGCCGGGTGTGACGGTGGAGTTTCTGAACGCGGGTCATCTGCTCGGCTCGTCGTTCGCGCGTGTGCGCATCGCCGACGCGAACAAGACGATTCTGTTTGGCGGCGACCTCGGCCGGTACGGTCGTCCCGTCCTGCCGGATCCGACGCCCGTCGCTGAAGCGGATGTCGTCTTGCTCGAGTCGACCTACGGCGATCGCCTGCACGAGGGTCATGACGATGAGGCGCGGCTGGCGCAGGTGATTTCCGAGACGGCGGCGCGCAAGGGGAAGGTCATCATCCCGTCGTTTGCTCTGGGTCGCGTTGAGGAATTGCTCTATTGGATCGGCTTGCTTGAGTCGCAAAAGCGGATTCCGGAACTGCCGGTCTATGTCGACAGCCCGATGGCGCGCGAAGTGTTGCAGGAGTACCGCACGCGTCTGAACGAACTGGACCCCGAGATCGCACAGATGGCCGCGCAGGCCGGCTCGCACAGTCGTCGCGAGCGCGATGTTATGGCGTTTTCCACGGCGCGGCTCCGCGTCGTGTCGTCGCCGAAGGAATCACAGGCCGTGCAGGAATCGGCGGAGCCGGCGATCATCATCTCGGCGAGCGGCATGGCGACGGGGGGTCGCGTGTTGCATCATCTGCGCACGGGCCTGCCCGATGAGCGCAACACGATTCTGTTTGTCGGCTATCAGAGCGTGGGCACACGCGGCCGTCAGATTCGTGATGGCGCGAAGTTCACGCGCATGCACGGACAGGACATCCCGATTCGTGCACACGTCGCATCGTTCGACTCGATGTCGGCGCACGCCGATGCGAATGAGATCATGCGCTGGCTCGGCCACTTCACCACACCACCGACGCTCACGTGTCTCGTGCACGGCGAGCCCGGCCCGATGGACACCTTGAAGGCGCGCATTGAGCGCGAACTCAAGTGGACCGTCAAGACGCCCATGCAAGGCGAGAGAATCCCACTGTGAGCGACCGGAAATATCTTCTCGAACAGATTGACGATGCGGCTGTGGTGCAGGTGTACGCGGACGGGTTCAATGCGCTGACGCTGCAGGACAAGATCCTGGTGTGGCACCTGTATCAGGCGGCGCTTGCGGGTCGCGACATCTACTATGACCAGCGCTATCGCCACAGCCTGGCCATGCGCCGTGCGCTTGAGCACGTGCTCACGCACCCCGACGGCGTCGATCCGGCCGTGCTCGCCGAAATTCGGCGTTACACCAAGCTGTTCTGGATCAACAACGGCCCGTACCACAACCTCACTGCGCGCAAATTCGTCCTCAAGTGCACCTGGGACGAGTTCGCAAGCGCGCTGGGGAAAGGCACGGGGTCAGAGCCCTTTTCCACAGTTTTGCGTGAAATAGGGACAGAGCTCGAAGTCAAAGCTGCGTTTTTCGATGCGGCCAGTGAGCCGATGGTCACCTGCAAGACGCCCGGTGCCGGCCGCGACATCCTTGAGATGAGCGCGAACAACCTCTATCGCGGAGTGACGAGCGCAGATCTCGTGGGCTTTGGGGAGACGTACGGCCTCAACTCACGACTTGTGAAGAACGGCGACACGCTGACCGAAGAGGTCTATCGCGTCGGTGGAAAGTACCACCGAGAGATTTCCGCAATCGTGGGTCATCTGACGGATGCGCTGCCGTATGCGCCGGCCACGATGCGGACGGCGCTGGAGGCGCTGATTCGCTGGTACACGACCGGTGAGGACGCCGATCGCGCGAGTTACGATATCGCGTGGCTCGCCGACAAAGACTCGGTGGTCGACACCATCAACGGCTTCGTTGAGGTCTATCTCGATGCACGCGGCATCAAAGGCGCATGGGAAGCGCTTGTCTACATCGTCAATGTCGAGAAGACGAAGGGCATTGAACAACTGGCGCAGTCGGCCGCGTGGTTTGAGGCGCGGATGCCGTGGGATCCGCAGTGGCGCCGCAAGGATGTGAAGGGCGTCACCGCACGTGCGATTGATGTCGTGGTCGAGGCTGGGGATTCTGCGCCGGTCACGCCGATTGGCATCAACCTGCCGAACGACCAGAACATTCGCGAAGTCCACGGCAGCAAGTCCGTGTCGCTGGCCAATATCAACGAGGCGTACGACAAGTCGCTGCCGACGTCGTATCGCCGTGAGTTTGCGTGGTCGGAAGAGGAAGTGGCGCGCGCCGAGCAGTGGGGCGCGCTCGCCGGTGAAGTGACAACCGCGATTCATGAAGTGTTGGGCCATGGCTCCGGCCGTGTCGCCGATCGGTTGAACGGGCAGCCGCAACTGGTGATCAAGGAGCATTACTCCGCATTGGAGGAGTCGCGCGCAGATCTGGTCGCGCTGTACTTCGTCGGGGAACCGAAGGTCGCCGAGTGTGGATTGCTGCCGGCGGAGCATCAGACCGCGATTGTGCTCACCGAGTACGAAGCCTACGCACGCAACGCGCTCGTGCAGCTCCGCCGCATTCGCGAAGGCTCACAGATCGAGGAGGACCACATGCGCAACCGCCAGGCGATCGTGCACTGGCTCCTGGCGCACACGACGGCCATTGACGTGCGCCAGCGCGACGGCAAGACGTTCTATGTCGTCGTCGACGTCAACGCGTTCCACGAGGGCGTTGGTCGCATGCTGGCCGAAGTGCAGCGGATCAAGAGCGAGGGCGACTACGAGGCTGCCGCGAAGCTGTTCGACACGTATGGCATTCACTTCGACCCGTCGCTGCGCGACGAAGTGGTGTCGCGTGTCGACAAGCTCAACTTGCCGTCGTACACGGGCTTCGTGCAACCGAAGCTGTCACCAGTGATTGGCGCCGATGGTAAGATCACCGACGTCACCATCAGCTATCCGCAGGACCTGGAGACCCAGATGCTTGAGTACTCCAAGGCCGACTAACCGTGAAGAACGTGAAGGGCGTAAAGACAGACTTTCAAAGAGCTTTTTGAAAATCTGTCTTCATGTTCTTTACGTCCATCACGGTAAAAAGCTCCTACAATTCCGCCCATGTCTCTTCGCGTCCTGACCCGCGCGGCCTTGGCTGCGCTCTTGATTCCTGCTGCGCTGACGGCGCAGGCTCCCGCCACAAACGACGACCTCGCCGCAAAAGTCCGTGCTGAGCTCGCCGCCGCCCGCAAACTGCCGCCCGCGCTCGATGCCGTCGTCACCCCCGTGATCGACCGCGTGTGGGATGGCTTCGATCGCGATGCGGCGATCTCGCAGGTCCGGTTCATGGACAACTATTGGCGCCTCGCGGGCAATGAAGGATTCGACAAGTCGATCGATCGCGTGAAGGCGCGGCTGGTGGCCGCGGGTTTCAAGGAGTTGTCGGAACGTCCGAAGACACCGATCACTGTGCCATCGCTGTGGATTGAACCGGCGCCCACACCGAGCCCGGGTTGGGATCAAGCGGTGGCGACGCTCGCGATTGTTCGCGACGGCCAGCCCGAACAGATAGTTCTCTCCAAAGAGAAGGAACGGCTGGCGCTCGCGATCAACTCGTTCTCAACGGCGCCGGGTGGCGTCACGGTGCCGCTCATCGACGTCGGTGGCGGCGGCAACGCCAATGACTACGCCAACAAAGACGTGAAAGGCGCGGTCGTGGTCGGCACGGCTGCGACCGGTCAGCTCTACACGCAGGCTGTCGTCAATCGCGGTGCGATCGGTGTCATATCGACGGCGAAGGTGCCGGCGTATCTCGATCCGAGCCCGGATCTGTTGCAGTGGGGCAGCATCACGTACGACGAGACGCGAAAGCCGTTCGGATTCCGCGCCACACCACGCGCCGCGGCCACGTTGAAGGCCGCGACGGATGCCGGCGCCGTGAAAGTGCGCGTGGAAGTCGTCACGTCGTTTGCGCGCAAGCCCGAGCGCACGCTCTCTGCGGAGATTCCCGGCGCCATCGCGCCCAACGAGCGCATCGTTATTGCCGCGCACGTGCAAGAGCCCGGCGCGAACGACAACGCGAGCGGCACGGCCACGAACATGGAACTCTCGCGCGCGCTCGTGATGGGCGTGCTGTCGAAGAAGATTCCGCAGCCAGCGCGCACGCTGACATTTCTCTGGGTGAACGAGATCAGCGGCAGCCGTCGCTGGCTCACTGAACATCCCGATCAGAAATCCGGCGTGAAATACATGTTCTCGATGGACATGACCGGCGAAGACATCACCAAAACCGGCGGTGTGTTCCTGATCGAGCGTTGGCCTGATCCCGGTGCGGTCTGGCAGCGCCCGTGGGACCCGCACACGGAGTGGGGCGCGAGTCGTGTGAGCGCCGACACGCTGAAGGGCGATCTCATCAACGACTTCCACATGGCCATGTGCGAGCGCGTGGCCGCCAAGAGCCTCTCGAGCGTCAAGCGTGCGTGGGATGTGCGCAGCAATCCGTACGAGGGCGGCAGCGATCACACGCAGTTTGGTAGTGCGGGTGTGCCGTCGGTTCTCGACTGGCATTTCACCGATCGCTTCTACCACACGAACCGCGACACGGCTGAGAAGACGAGCCCGGATGAAATGCGCAACGTCGGCACCGCGGTGGCCGCGAGCGCATGGTTGATGGCCAGTGCCGATGCGAAAGCCGGCGCGGCAGTGCAGGCGCTAATCACGAAGGTCGGCGCTGCCCGTGTTGTTGTGGAGACACGCGAAGGTGCGATCGCGCGTCCTGGCGTCAATCCCGAGGAGAACGCGACGATTGTGGCCGCATGGCGCAAATGGTACGACCAGGCCATTGAGAGTGTGAGTCGCCTCATCGTGTCCAAGCCAGCGACCACCTCATCAGCAACGCCGCAGTACAAAGGAGCGCGCGCCAACGCGCCGGCGTTTATCCCGCTGAGCATTCAGAGCGACGCGCCTGCTTCCGTGACCGAGCAGGCGCCATGCGACCAGGTCACGATGGGCCCGATCCCCGTGACGGCGACCAACGTCCTCTGGGCCGCCGACGATCGCTTCTTCTGCACGTGTGCAACACACCTTCCCTCCCACAAAGAAGTTCGCGAGCGCACGCTGATCTACACCGCGGCGCCGCGGTCGACGTCGACCGACGTGCGTCGCGCCGCGGCGCTCGCCATGGGCCGGCTCGACCTGCCAACCTCGATTGCGCCGCTCATGGTTCTGCTCAAAGATTCGCAGGCGGTCGTGCGCGCAGAGGCGGCCAACTCACTTGCGCAGGTCGTTCACACTGACAGCCCCGAAGCGCCCGCCGTACACGCGGCGATCATGGCCGCGCTGACCGCGACACCCACGATTGATGAAGTCACCGCCTCAGCAATGCAGGATGCGCTGGGTCGCTTGCCGTACGCCGATGCGAACACCCTGGAGGCCGGGACCTTCCTCGTCAACTGCTTCATCGCCATCAACTGCCTGCCGAATGTTCCGGATGGTGCGCTCGACATTCGGATCGCGCCCGAGCGCTTGCTGGGCGGCATCAAAGGCCTCGAGGCATTGACGAGACGATTTCCGCGCATCCCCTTCAGTGAGGGCAGCCGGCGGGTGCTGCGAAATCTGAGTGGTCACGGTCGAACGGACTTCAAGGGAGAGGACCTCGTTGCTCGCATCCGCCGATTGTCGATGCAGACGCTCATCAACGCCGGCGATCGTGACAAAGACACCATTATCAAAGCGACCACCGACGGTGATTGGCAGGTGCGGCGCATCGCCACGATGGCCCTTGTCAATCTGCCCATCGACGGCGCGACCGCCGATCCGTTTGTGCTCGCTGCACTCGAGCAGAAATTAAAGGATGAGGTGTTTCAGGTCCGCATTGAGGCGGTCAAGGTCGCGGCCCGTGTGGCCAGTCGTTCTAGCGATTGCGGTGCGCTGCTCAACGCCACGCGTGACGAGGCGACGGCTGTGGCGATGCAGGCGATTGATGGCCTCGTGACTGCGTGCAAAGACATGGCGCCGATTCTCGAGCGACTGCACGTGCTGGCCGACCAGCTCGGCGATTCGCTGTCGACGACGCCGTGGCAGATCGGCGCGCGTGCGCTCGTGGGTCTCGGTCGTCTTGTGCCCGCGGAGGCCGCGCCATATCTCGCCAAACGTGAAGTCGTCGCGAATCAGACGTGGCAATTGCGCGCGACGGTCGCGACCGTGGCCGGTCGTCTGAAAAACGAAGCGGTGTTGCTGGCACTCGCGAAAGACCCCGTGCCCAATGTGCGTTCATCGGCGCTCGACGGACTGCGTGCAATGGGGAGCGCGCGTCTGTTCTCTGAATCCATCGATGCGTTGTCGAGCCGTGATTTTCAGCTGATTCGCACCGCCGCCAATTCGCTCAAAGGTGCGCCGAAGAATGGCGACACCGCGATGGCGCTGGTGCAGACCTTGAAGCGCTTGAGCGACGAAGGTAAAGACACGTCGCGTGATCCGCGCCTGGCGCTGCTCGAACGCATCACCGAACAGGGACCGATCGAATTGTTGCCGTTCATCAAGGCCCGTCTCGAAGATTTCGATCCGCAAATCGCCGCGGCGGCCAAGGCCTTGTGCGAACGCCTGGTGCCCGACGCAGTGTTCAAGCTCGAGCCACGCGTGCGATTGCCGCAGCAGGCGACGCTGGATGAAGTGCAGGACCTGCCGAAGACCGCCACGCTGGTGATGCAGAGTGGCGATCACATCGAGATCGAGTTGCTATCGGATGCGCCGATGACCGTTGCGCGTTTCGCGAAACTCGCGCGCGTCGGCTACTACAACGGCCTCACCTTTCATCGCATCGTCTCCAATTTTGTGATTCAAGGTGGCAGCCCGGGCGCCAGCGAGTACGTTGGCGAGGCGCGATACATGCGCGACGAGGCGGGCCGTCTGCCCAATCTCCGCGGCTCGGTCGGCATTTCAACGCGTGGCCGCGACACCGGCGATGCCCAGATCTTCTTTGATCTTGTGGACTTACCGCGACTTGACCACGACTACACCGTCTTCGCGGCTATCACCAATGGACTCAGCAACATGGATAGGGTCCTTGAAGGCGCCGTGATCGCCTTCGTATCCATTAAATAAGCAGTGACGACCAAGATTACGGATCCTCAGTAATAGCTTGCCCCCCCGTCCGGACCCGAACACAATTCTCGCGTTCTTAGTTCACTTGCGTCTCCACAGGAGCGGTTCGTCCCTGTCGTCCAACAACTGGAAACAGATCGAGTCGAGGAGAGGGAAAACAAAAACATGGTCCGACGTGTGTTGGCTGTTCTATCGGCATTCGCCATCGTGGTGTTTGCCGCAGTCCCCGCCTTTGCACAAGGCGGCGCGACGTCCTCATCAATCTCGGGGACGGTTGTTGATGCTTCGGGTGGCGCCATCCCTGGAGCGAGCATCGAAGCCAAGAACGCCGCCAACGGCACCCTGTTGACGGCCGTGAGCGGATCCAATGGCTCGTTCAACATTCCCGCTGTGCCCTCGGGCACGTACTCCATCAGCGTCACGTTGCAGGGATTCAAGACAGCCGTCTTCAACGGCGTCGTGGTCTCGGCCGTGTCACCCGCCACCATCTCGGCCAAACTCGAAGTGGGCGGTGTCTCTGAAACCGTCATCGTCGAAGGCGCCGGCGCCATCGTGCAGACGCAGGCGACGTCAGTCACCGCGACGCTGAACGTCGCGCAGATTCAGGCGCTCCCGCTCACGAGCCGCAACGTCATCGACTTTCTGACATTCCTGCCCGGCGTCAATGTGGCGTCGAGCAACCGCTCTGCGAACGTCAATGGACTGCCTGGATCAGCCGTGAACATCACGCTCGACGGCGTCAACATTCAGGACAACACGCTCAAGACATCCGACGGGTTCTTCACCATTGTTCAGCCGCGCACCGACGCGATCGAAGAAGTGTCGATTACCGGTGCGGCCGCCGGCGCGGCCGATGGCCAGGGCGCCATCACCGTGAAGTTCGTCACGCGCGCAGGCACAAACTCGTACAACGGCAGCTTCTACGAGTACGTGCGCCGCGACGAGTGGAACAAGAACACGTGGTTCAATCTTCGAGACGGCGTCGCCAAAGTGCCGCTACGGCAGTATCAGACGGGCGGCCGCCTGGGCGGTCCAATCTGGTTGCCGGGCATCTTCTCGGGTCAGAACAAAGCGTTCTTCTTCTCCAACATCGAGAAGTTCCATCAGCCGAGCGGCGTGACGCGCGCACGCACCATCTTGCGCCCGACCGCGCAGGCCGGCGTGTTCAGCTACACGACCGCCACTGGCACCTCGAACGTGAATCTGATCTCGCTCGCGGCCGCCAATGGCCAGCTGGCGACGATGGATCCGACGATCGTGGCGTTGCTGAATGACATCCGCACAGCGACGGGTACGACGGGCACCATCACCGACTCAACCGACCCGCTGTATCAGACCTACAACTACAACTCGGCGCAGAAGTCGGATAACTGGTTCCCGACCGTTCGCGTCGACTTCAACTTCGGCAAGAACCACAAGTTCTCGAGCGTCTACAACCACGACGTGTTCAACACGTCGCCGGATGCAACGACCAACAGCTTCGAACCGACGTTCCCGGGTTTCCCGAACTTCGGTTCGCAGACCTCCAAGCGCATCTCGGTGTCAAACACGCTGCGTTCAACCTTCGGCAGCAACATCGTCAACGAAGCGCGCTTTGCCGTGCAGGGTTCACCGGTCTTGTTCTTCCCGGAGCAGGAGAGCACGTCCCTGTGGAACGGTCCGCTCGCGAATCAGAAGGGCTTCCAACTGAACATCAGCGCCGCCGGCATCACCAACGCCGGTCCGGCGCCGAACGCACAGAGCCGCAACGCGATCGTGTACACGTACGAAGACACCGTCAGCTTGTCCAAGGGATCGCACAGCATTTCGGCGGGCATCTCGGTGACCAAGATCTCGGGCTGGGGTAACAACATCACTGCCGTGCCGACGATTGCCTTCGGTCTGCAGACCAATGATCCAGCGACGGCGATGTTCAGCACGGCGAACTTCCCGGGCGCATCGACGGCGAACCTGAATGCGGCGCGCGCGCTCTACTCGGTCCTCACGGGTCGCGTGAGCTCGATCACTGGCAACGCACGTATTGATGCCGCGACTGGCCAGTACGTGTACCAGGGTGCCGCGCGGCAGCAGTTCGGCATGACGGAGTCGGGCATCTTCGTGCAGGACGCCTGGCGCCTTCGCCCGAACCTGACCATCAATTACGGTCTGCGGTACGAACTGCAGGGGGCCTTCTCGGCCTCCAATAGTCTCTACTCGTTTGCGACGCCAACCGAGGCGTTTGGTCTCTCAGGCCTGACCTCGACCTGTGATCCAGACGAACCCACAGCGGCGATCTGCAACCTCTTCAAGCCGGGCACGCTGCCGGGGACGACGCCCAAGTTTCAACAGTTGACGAGCGGCGCCAAGGCCTACGGCAATGACACCAACAACATTGCGCCGAGCATCGGCGTGAACTGGACGCCGACAAGCGAGAACGGTTTCCTGAAGGCCGTCATGGGCGACTCCGGCCAGTTCGTCCTCCGCGGTGGCTGGACGCGCGCCTACACGCGTAACGGCTTGAGTGACTACTCGGGCGTGTTCAACGCGAACCCGGGCATCCGCATCGCGGTCAACAAGAATGAGGGCCTTGGCAATCTGGGTTCCAACCTCGTGTTGCTTCGCAACGACAGCCAGTTGACCCCGGCGGCGTTCCCGACATCGCCGACCTATCCGCTGTCTGGTGTGGTGACCGACTCGATCAACGTGTTTGCGTCAAACCTCCGTCAGCCGTACGCCGACAGCTACACGTTCGGCGTGCAGCGCGGGTTGACCAAGAACATGGCGATCGAAGTGCGCTACGTGGGCACACGCAGCCGTGACGCCCTCACGACCTACAACCTCAATGGTGAAGTGAACATCAATGAGAACGGGTTCCTGAACGAGTTCAAGAACGCGCAGAAGAACCTGCAGTTGGCCGTCGCGGCCGGCAAGGCCGCGTCGTTCAAGTACGACGCGACGGTCGCAGGCTCGGTGCCGCTCCCGATCTATCAGGCGTACTTCAGCGGCGTGTCGGCGGCCAATGCCGGCAACGCGGCGCTCTACACGTCGGCCAACTACACGAACGCGACGTTCGTGAACCGCCTCGCGAAGTACAACCCGAACCCGTTCAGCGCGGCGGCCGATCTGGCCGGCTCCGGTGCGGCGGCGGCGCAGCGCAGCAACGCGCTTGCGGCCGGGCTGCCGTCGAACTTCTTCTATGCCAACCCCGACTATCTGGGTGGCGCGAGCATCACCGGCAACGGTGGGTTCACGCGCTTCAACGGCATTCAGACGGAGATTCGTCGTCGTCTCGCGAACGGCATCCAGTTCCAGGCCAACTACAGCTACGGCAAGGGCTATCAGTCCACGCGCTATTCGTTCCGCGTTGCGCGCAAGGAAGTGTCGCAGACGGGCGGCGGCGGCGACGTCACGCACGCGCTGAAGGGCAACATCGTGTTCGATCTGCCGTTCGGCAAGGGCCGTCACTTCTTCGGCAGCGCGAACCCGATCCTCGACGCGATCGTCGGTGGGTGGCAGGTCAACATGAACACACGCTTCCAGAGCGGCCGTCTGCTCGACCTGGGGAATGTGCGCATGGTGGGTTTCACCGAAAGCGACCTGCAGGGCATGTACAAGTTGCGCCACGACTCGACGAGTGGTGTGGATCGCATCTACATGCTCCCGGATGCGCTGATTCAGGAATCGATCAAGGCGTTCAGCGTGAGCGCCACGTCAGCGACCGGCTACGGTTCGCTCGGTGCCCCGTCGGGTCAGTACTTCGCCCCGGCCAACGGCCCCGACTGTATCGAATCGATCGCCGCCGGTTACGGTGATTGCGGCACGCGCACGCTGGTTGTGCGTGGTCCGAAACTGATGGAATCAGACCTCGCGGTCGTGAAATCGCTGACCGTGTTCCGACAGGCGCGTGTCGAGATCCGACTCGAACTGCTCAACGTGTTCAACAACCTCAACTTCGTTCCAGTTGGCGGCGTCGGCGGCACGGTGCAGACCAGTTACGAAGTGACGGGCCTCACGGGCATCAACGCGTCGCGCCAGGCGCAGGTCTCAGGTCGCGTCACGTGGGGCAAGTAAGCCAAGGCGTCAGTTAGATCAACAGCGATACACGAGCGCCCGGCAGGAGAACCTCCTGCCGGGCGTTTTCATGTCACAGTAATGACGTGAAGTACTGGATCAACTGCATCTCGAAGAACCACGTGGTCGCGGGCGTGGAAGGTGGTTTCACGCAATCGGCTCATGGGAAAGCAGAGCCGCTCCGCAAGCTCTCGAGCGGTGACCTCATCATTTTCTATTCATCCGGCACGCTCTTTCGCGCAGGTGAGCTACTGCAGAAATTCACGGCGATCGGCCATGTGGCCGGCAAGGATGCGTTTCAGACCAAGGTCTCGGCGAAGTTCATGCCGTGGCGCCGCCGCGTCGAGTTTGTCGAGTGCGAAGAGGCGTCGATCCTCCCGCTGATCCCCGACCTCGAGTTCGTCACCGACAAGACGAATTGGGGGCTGCCACTCAAGCGCGGGCTCTTTGAAATCACCGAATCCGACGCCATCCGCATCGCCGCGGCCATGAAGGCCGACCTGAATTAGGAGACAATACTCCCGATGTCCGGGCCGGCTCTGAGTTTCGTTATCCCGCTGTACAACAGCGCCGCCACGATTGGCGCGCTGGTCAAGACCATCGACGCGCTGTCGGTCGATGGCGGGCATGAAGTGGTGCTGGTGAATGACGGCAGCGCAGACGCTACGGCTTCGGTCTGCCGCGAACTCGTCCGCACCGCGAAGACGCCCATCATCTACATCGAACACGCACGCAATTTTGGCGAGCACAACGCCGTGCTCACCGGCTGGCGCCATGCGACCGGCGCCTACGTCGTGAACCTGGACGATGACGGGCAGAACCCGCCAGAAGAAGCAGTACGCCTCTGGGAACACGCGAGGCGCGAACAGCTTGATGTCGTGTTTGGCCACTACGACGTCAAGCAGCACTCGATGTTCAGGAACTTCGGCAGTTGGTTCACCAATCGTATGACCGATTGGGCCCTCGACAAGCCGCACGGGTTCTATCTCTCGAGCTTTCGCTGCGTGAGCGGCTTCATCACCAAACAGGTCGCCGCCTATTCCGGACCGTATCCGTACCTCGACGGCCTGCTGCTGCAAGTCACACAGCGCATCGGCTCGATCACCGTGCGACACGACAAGCGATCCGCCGGCGAGAGCGGCTACACGTTCCGCCGCCTGCTGCGCCTGTGGCTCAGTGCGTGGTTGAACTTCTCTCTGCTACCCCTTCGCGCGGCGACACTGCTGGGATTGATCACCGCCGCCGCCGGGCTGGCTGCATTCGCGATCGTCGTGTGGCTCTGGTTTCAGGATCGCGGTCCGGCCTACGGCTGGGGCTGGGTGACGTCGGCGGTGCTGCTGTTCTCCGGCGCACAACTCGTCATGCTGGGCCTGATCGGCGAGTATCTTGGCCGCATGTTCCTCACCATCAACCAGCGCCCACAAGCCGTCGTTCGCGAAGTGGTTCGTAAAACCTAAGGGGTCAGAGCCCTTTTCCACAGGCTTCCACAGCTTAGGGACAGAGCTCCACTTTTGGAGACACTGTTACTAGCTGACGCCGGACTCCAGCATCGTCACGGTGCAGGCGGTGGCGTCGATCTCGACGTCGAGCCCAAATGGGATCGTCCACTGCGGCGTGTTGTGACCGATCATCGCGCCCTGCCAAGCCGGCACGCCGAGAGACTTCACGTGATCGGCGAGGATTTCCTCCATGGTCAGCGCGGCGTAGTTGTCGTTGCCCGGGCCGCACTCGCTGCACGTGCCGAAGATCACGCCCTTGGCTTTGCTGAGGATGCCAGCCAACTTCAGCGACGTCAGCATCCGGTCGATGCGGTAGAGATTCTCCTGCACGTCTTCGAGAAACAGAATCGAGTTGCTGTAGTCGGGCACGTACGGTGACCCGAGAATCGCCGTGAGCACCGTGAGGTTGCCGCCCATGATGCGTCCGCGCGCTTTGCCCGGCGTGATGGTGCGTGTGCGGTTGTCGATCTGCGTCAGTGAATTTCGATCGTTCATCGACTTCGGATTCGACATCGTGACGGATTCACCGCCAAAGACGACGCGCTTCATGTAGTCGACCGACCAGGCATCCCACCGTCCGCCGCCGAGTGGCCCGTGAAACGTGATCAGGCCGGTCTTCGCCTGAATCGAATTGTGCAGCGCCGTGATGTCGCTGTAGCCCATCAGCACTTTCGGATTCTTCTTGATCAGGTCGAAGTCGAGGTAGGGGAGGAGTCGTGCGCAGCCCCAACCGCCGCGGATGGGCAGTACCGCCGACACCGACGAGTCGCCGAAGAAGTGGTTGATATCTTCCGCGCGCGCTTTGTCTTCGCCGCCGAGGTAGCCGTGGCGGTCGCGCATGTGCGGACCGATCTTCACCTTGAGACCGAGCGCTTCCAGTGATTCGCGCGCGATGTCCTGCTCGACGTCCTGAAAGACGGCCGTGGCCGGTGCCACAAGGCCGACCGTGTCTCCCGGCTGGAGTCGCTTGGGCTTCAGTGGCGCAAAGGGCGCGTCACTATGATTCAGGCCCGGCACCGCAGCCATCTTCGCGCCCGCCAACGCCATCACGCCCGCCGTTGCGCCGCTCTTCAGAAAGTAACGTCGTCTCATAGCCGTGTCAGAATACGCGGAAACCATGGGTCTTCGCACCGCGCGATCATTCTTTGTCACGCTGGCGTGCGCTGCTGCGTCGACGGTGTTGTGGGCGCAGGCGCCGACGTCATGGCTGAGCGCACCGCAGCAGATCGCGCCCGGTGTGGAGTACTTCACGTCGACCGATGCGACCCTGGCAGATCCTGAAGGCGCGTCGGCGGCGTATCTGCTAAAGCTGGATCTCTCGAAAGTGGCGCTATCGAGCGCGCACGCGAAGGACGAAATTCTCGGCCTCGAATCAGCGGACGTGATCGCGACACGCCATGGCGCGATTGCGGCGGTCAACGCCGGGTTCTTCAACACGAAGAATGGAGACCCGGCGAGTGTGTTGAAGATGGCCGGCGAATTTGTCAGCGACGCGACGCTGCCACGTGGCGTCGTCGCCATTGCGCCGATGCCAGTGGGACGAGAAAGCGGGCGCCCACAGACGCTGACCTTCGATCAGCTCAGCGCGAAGCAGGAGCTGCACTTCACGGTCGGCGGCAAGAACTTCGTTGTGCCGATTGATGGTGTTGACACCACACGCGAGCGCGGCAAGTTGATGCTGTATACGCCGACGTATCACGCCGACACCGACACGGCGCTGAACGGCACGGAGATCATCATCAGCGGCAAGCCGTTGACGGTGCGCAACGTCCGGTCGAATGCCGGCCACACGCCGATTCCGCGTGACGGCATCGTCTTGTCATACGGTGGGCTGGAGTTGCCCGCCGAGATGGCATCGCTCACGCCTGGCGTGAAGGTGACGGTGGTCACCAATTGGAAGTCTGTGCATCATCTGCCCTCGTCAATCTTTGAATCAGCCCAGGATGTGGTGAATGGTGCCGGCTTGTTGCGCCGCGCCGGCGAGACGATGACGGAGTGGACAGCCGAGGCGCTGAATCCGACGACGTTCCTGGATGTGCGACATCCGCGTACGGTGATTGGCGTGGACGATCGCGGCGCCGCGTGGCTCGTGGCGATCGACGGTCGTCAGCCTGGCTATGCCGCGGGCATGGATTTCAAGGAACTGCAGCGTTTGTGCGATCGACTGAAGCTGCGTGACGCGCTCAACCTCGACGGTGGTGGGTCGGTCACGATGGTGGTGAAGGACAAGATCGTGAACAGGCCGTCGGATCCGGCCGGACCGCGGCAGATCAGTGACGTGATTCTCGTCAAGGCGCGCAAGTAGTGCGTGTGATTGCGCTCGGCGCCAGCAACCTGACGCGAGGGTTGCGGACCGTGCGGTCGATGAGCCGCGTGGCGTGGGGACCTGATACCGAGGTGATTGCGGCGCTCGGGCTCGGCCGGTCGTTCGGTGCCGACAGCCGCGTCCTTGTGCGACGGTTGCCTGGCATTCTTCAGTGCGGCATCTGGCGTGCGCTCGATCGGTTGCCGCCGCAGCCGTCGGTGGGGATCGTGTCAGACGTTGGCAACGACATTCTGTACGGCTATCCACCGGAACAGATTCTCGAGTGGGTTGGCGAGGCGGTGACGCGGTTGCAGAAGCACACGCGGGCCATCGCGCTCACAGGGCTGCCCACACGTAACGCGAATGTGTTGTCGGAGCGACAGTTTCGGATCATGCGTGCCATCATGTTTCCGTCGAGTCATCAGACGCTCGCCGGCGCGCAGGCGAGCACGCTCGTCGTGCAGGCCGGCCTCGAGCGGATGGCCGCCGAACGCGCACTTCGCTTCGTGCCACTGCGCGCAGAGTGGTACAGCTTGGATCCGATTCACTATCGCTACCCGTTCTGGCGCCGCGTCTGGGGTGAATTCCTCGGCATCGATGAGGCCATCTGGAAAGCCCGGCCCGAACCCGGCGGTCTTCTCGAGTCCACGCGCCTCTGGCTTCGCGCCGACGAACACCGCTGGATCTGCGGCATCCATCAGCACACGCCTCAGCACGGACAGGTGCGTTTGTACTAGAACGGGGTCAGAGCCCTTTTCCACAGGTTTCCACAGAAAAGGGACAGAGGTCGCGCCATTGCCTATGGCG
>CANIII010000007.1 GCA_947467605.1 Acidobacteriota bacterium | reverse complement strand
GGTGGCGGCGGACGTGGTGCCGGAGCGCCGGGAGCGGCGGGCGCGGCCGGTGTCGCAGGCGCAGCGGGTGCCCCTGCTCCGCCGGCAGGTCTTGATCCGGCGCTCCTCGCACAGTTCCAGCAGGGTGGCGGCGGACGCGGCGGCGGCAACGCCGGCGTGCCGTTCGTCTCGGGCGGACGCGGCGGCGGTGGCGGCTTTGGGGGTGGCGGCAACGCGATGCTCGACCCGGGCACCTACCAGGTGCGTCTCACCGTCGGCGACAAGACCTATCTCACGACGGTCACGCTGATGGAAGACATTTGGATGACCACTGAACGTTAAGTCGAAAGTCGAAAGACAGAAGTCGAAAGTTGGGGCGCCGCTGGGAGACTGGCGGCGCCTCTGCTTTTTAGTCCTGCAGAGTATGATGGTCCGCCAGCAGTGAAAACCGTCGGTCTGAACGTGCGCCGGTTGCTCCACATCCTCCGCGTGCTCACGGTCCACGGCGCGGCGCATATCGCTGCGCGCTACCGCACCACGTGGCCGTGGCTGGTGCGGCGTATGCCTCTCGCCGCACTGCCCGCCCCTCAGCGATTCCGCCGCCTGTTCGAAGATCTCGGCGGCAGCTTCATCAAGTTTGGCCAGATGCTGGCGTTGCAACCCGACATCCTGGAACGCGAGTACTGCGACGAACTCTTCGACCTGCTCGATCGCATCGCGCCGTTCCCCTACACGCACGTCGAACGGGTGTTTCGCGAAGAACTCGGACGCACGCCCGCAGAGATCTTCGAGTCGTTCGACCCTGAACCGCTAGCCACCGCATCCATCGGGCAGGTGCACATCGCGTGGCTTGGCGGACAGAAAGTCGCCGTCAAGATTCAGCGCCCGTCTGTCGACGTCGAGTTTGACGGTGACATTCGCCTGATGCTCCTCGCGATGCGCATCGTGCGCCAACTGCGGCTCACCTCGTTCTACTGGCTGCTCGAGCCGATGGGCGAATTCGCGGCGTGGACGCGTGAAGAACTCGACTACCGGCGCGAAGCCCGATACGCCGAGCGCCTGCGTCGCAACGCCGCGGGCAGCCCCTTCGAACGCGTGCCGTCAATCTTCTGGGAACTGACCACCCGCCGAACGCTGGTCATGGAGTTCATGCCCGGAATCACCGTGCTCGAGTACCTGCGCGCAACCACCGCGGGAGACGACGCCGCGGTGGGCCGCATTCGTGCCTACGGGCTCGATCCCGACGCGTTCGCGCGCCACATCATCGACAACTTCCTCGGCGACGCGTTCCGACACGGCGTGTTTCACGCCGACCTGCACCCGGCCAACCTGCTGCTCCAACCGGGCAACGTGGTGGCGTACGTCGACTTCGGCATCACTGGCGTGCTGAGCCAATTTTCGCGCCGCCATCTCGTGGCGATGACGCTCGCCTATACGCGCGCCGACATCGACAGCCTCACCGACATGTTCTTCAAGCTCACGCGGTCGGATGCCGATTCGGATCCGGCGAAGTTCCGCGCGCTGATGCTCGACGCCTCGAAGGAGTGGTACGGCGCAGAAGGCGGCGAGTCGGTCCTCAGAAAGAACTTCACGCTCGTGATGCTCGACATGCTGACCGTGTGCCGGAAAGCGCGGATCTGGCCCGAGCGCGACATGGTGAAGTACATCCGCAGCGCGGTCGCCGCCGACGGTCTGATCACGCGCCTTGCGCCGGGCTTCAACGTCGGGCGCTATCTCGAAACCGAGTGCCAGCGACTCGTCGCCGGCGAAATGCGGCGCGAGGCGATGTCACGGGAACAACTCGGCACGCTGATGTCATCGACCCTGCGCCTCATCAGCACGGGCACGGCGCGCGCGTCCACAATCCTCCAGCGGCTGGCCGACGGCGAGATGATCGCGCAGGTCGATGTCAAAACCACGGTCGATGCCGACGCCAAACATCGACACCGCACCTTGCGCCTGGCCGGCATCGTCGTCGCCTTCAGCGCGCTGATCGAGCTGACCACGGGCACGGCCACGATTGGATTCAACGTCTTCACGGCAGAAGCGATGCTGGCCGGAGGCGCGCTGATCCTGCTCGTCGCCTCCCTGCGTCGGCTGGTCTGGGCCGGGTAAGCGCGCATGCACTCGCCCACCGTGCAGGAACGTCGTCGCACCGTTGAAGAACATCTCGGCGTACTCGGGAAGCCACGTGCAGGACGACGGTCGCCGCCGCCGGAAGGGCGACTGAGCCCGAGTGAGCAATCGATCGCACAACTACGGTCGGCGTGTGAGCACCTCGGACCGGTGTTTGAGTCGTTTGGTCGCTATCTGTCCTCGCGATTGGATCTGTTGCCGCGACGTGACTGTCTGGAGTTAGCCGCCGTCGGTCGGCAGTCATCCACACGAATGCCCGCTGACGGCGCGGCCGTCCTTCACGACACGTTCGGCGCCACCACAGAGATGTTGTTTGCGTCGTTCGATCACACACCGCGTCGGATCACGCGATGGACGCAGCAGCATGACGCGTGGCTCTCGAACGACGCGCCCGTCGTGGTCACCATCGTTCGGCCCGATGCGCAGGCACGGCTCGACGCGGACCTGCCGCTCCTGTCGCTCGTCGCCCCTTGGCTCGACGCATCGCCTGCGGCCATGGACGCGGCCGTCGCGGATTTTGCCGTATCGATGAAGCTGCGACTCGACCAGACACAGCGACGGCTGGCGCTCGCGCGGTTGGCCGAGTTCAGTCGCGCGGGTGGGCTACTGGATGCCCCGCGCAGCTATCCGGACGTCTGCGCGGAGAACGTGCTCACGGCAGAACGCATCGATGGCCTGGCGCTCGCCACTGCCCTCGGCGACGCCGGCGCGCTGCGACCTGGTGAGAACATCGATCCGGCGACGGTCGCCAGACAACTGGCATCCGCGTGGGTGCGGCTCACCGTCTCGGGTCACTCCGTGCTCTTCGACTTCGATCTCGACGACGTCATCTTGAGAGATGGTCGGCTGGTGCTGGTCGGTGGTGCACTCGAGCCGATGAGCACGGCCGAAGGGCCGGAGTTCTTGAAATATCTTCTGGCGGGAGCGATCGACGACCCGGATCGCGCCTTCGACTGGATTGTCACGGAAGCTGCGCCTGGATCCATCGGGTTGCCGACCGAATCACTGCGTCGGCGACTTCGGCAGGCCGTGCCGTTTCGCGATGGCGAATGGAGCGGCGACGATCGGCTTGCGGAGCGCCTCTTTGTGCATTGGCGCGCCACACGTGCCGCCGAGTGGCACATGCCTGCGCGCTACCTGCGCCTCTATCGCGGCGTGCACGCGCTGTCAGTCGCCACGACCGCCCTCGCACCGTACGCAGATGAAGTGCTGACCGCACTCCACGACGAACAGTGGCGAATGGGCCAGACCGAAGCGCAGGATCTGCTGGATCCCGAGCGACTCATGGTTGCGCTCGAAAGCATGTCGCGCGATTTCGTGCAGATTCCGCAGAAGCTCGACGAGATCCTGACGGCGGCCGCAACCGGCCGGCTGCGCATCACCGCGGAGATCCCCGACGCCGACGATCGTCGCATTGCGCGCAACCGCACGGTGTCACTCGTGGCAAGCCTCGTCACGATGGTCGCGGTGACCTTTCTCCTGCGTCACGTCACGCCGGCGCATGGCTCAACGCTCGAGTGGGTCGCGGCCATGATCGTGTTGATGGTCGGCGGTTGGCTGCTGGTCGCCGCGGCGCGGCTGTAGGCGCACGGATGTCGGACGCCACGAACGCGGCCAGTCTTTTCGCGAAAGCGATTCTCACCGTCAGCACCAACCTGCAGAGCGGGCTCATCGGCGCGGTCTCTGAGATCGCCGGCCTGGGCCCCCGTGGCCAGACGCCCACGGGAGAAACCTCCGGCTTGTCGATGCCGCTCGCACAGTGTGCCGCGCGCCGGATGACCGGCGTCGAGACGGTGGCGTCGGGCGCATTCGATCGGCCGGTCACGCAGGAAGAATTGATCCCCCAGTGGTCTGCCTATCACGCGGAAGCGGTTTCCGCCGGCACGGAACGCGCGCGCATCGTCGCCGCCTTGTGGAAATCAGAGGGACTCGCGACGACCGTCGCGAAACATCGACTGTCAGAGAACTCGCTCATGGATCCTGCGATTCCGGTCGAGGTCCGGCCGGTCGCGCATGTCGGATTTGGTTCTGGCACGGCAGAACGTGTGGGCTTCGATGCTGCGGCGTTGACGACGTGCTTTCAGAGTGAGTGCGCGCCTGGCTATGCCGAATTTGCCTACGAAGGCGTTGGCGCGATGCTCCGCGCCTACGAGCCAGGGTTCTTGAAGCTCCTGGCGCACACGCGGGGATTGATTCCGTTCGACGCGCCCGCGGGTCCGGACTCGTCGGGGTTCTTTGCGACGTATCTTGATCAATTTCCGCCGCATGTGCAGCGACTGATCGCACACGGGTACGGGCGGATTCTGGCGTTCAGCCACATGGACGTCTACCGCGCCATTCAGGATGCGACCAAATTGCCCGAACAACGCGTTGAGCCGGTGACGCACGGCATCGCGTTCGCGTTTGCGATGATCAACAGCGCGGACTTGCCTATGCTGTTGCGCCGCAGCGACATCCCGTTCGAGCCACAGGTGCGGACCGCGTTTCAGAATGGGCTCACCTACAGCCTGACGTTTCTCGAGTGGTTCGTGCCTGGGTTGCTGGCGTCGTGGCAACCGTACGGAGCCCTGGAGACCAGCATCGTCGAGCATGCGCGACGGGAGCATGGGCTCGCGATTGGTCGCGGCGGTCCACTGGCGTTTCAACTGGCAGTACCCAGCACGTAAACGAGGTGATCATGGCGGCTCGCACACGAACCATTACCCAGACAGTCGTCGTTCCGGCGACGCCGGGCGAAGGGTTTGATGCGTTCGTCAATCCGAGAACACATGCGGCGTTCACCGGAGCCGCGGCAACGGGCGCCGCGCGCGTGGGTGGCGCGTTTACGTCATGGGACGGGTATATCTCGGGCGTCCACCGCGAACTCGTCAGGGACCGGCGCATTGTGCAGGACTGGCAGACGACTGAATGGCCGAAAGGCGCGGCGCCATCACGCGTGGAATGGTCCTTCACGACGGTCACGGACGGCACGAAGGTTCGGATGGTCCACTCGCACGTCCCCACCGAACAGGCCGACGCGTATCGGCAAGGGTGGATTGATTTCTACTGGCAGCCGTTGGCGGCCTATTTTACGGGTACTAAGTCGTCCGGCCGAAAGGCACGAGGTTCGCGATGAAAACGTCCATGAAGCGTGTGATCCTGATCAGTTCTTTGGTGTTGTTGCCAGCGTCGGCGTCGGCTCAGGGATCGATGTTGCCGGCGGCTGGTGCCATCAACAGCGCGATGGGTGGGGCGGGCACGGCGGTACCGAATGAGTCGCTCGGCGCCCTCCTGTTCAACCCGGCGCTGATCGCCGGCGCGAAGGGCAACCAGATTTCGTTTACGACCGAGTTCATGAAGGACGACATCAACGTTCGAACCACGAAAGGTGCGCTCACCGGCAACGCCACGTCGACCAGCCAGCTGGGCATCGTGCCGGCGTTCGGCTGGATGATGCGTGACCCGACGAAGAAGCTGGCGCTCGGATTCGGGTTGATCGGCGTCACGTCGATCGAGACCGACTACCCGCAGGACAGCGCGAGTGTGCTGTTCGCGCAGGCACCGGGTGGCCTCGGTCGCGTCTGGTCGAGCCTGAAGGTGACGAAGATTCCGACCGCGATGGCGTATCAGGTCACGCCCAAGCTGGCGCTCGGCGCCTCGATGAACATCTACCTCGGTCAGTTCTCGTACGCGCCGCTGTCAACAACGGTGTTCGATGTGAACTCGAGCGGCGATCGCTTCTATCCAGAAGCGGGCAAACCGAGTCAGCGATTCGCTTATTCGGTGCAGCTCGGCTTTCACTATCAAGCGACCGACATGGTGAGCGTTGGCGGATCGGTGACCACGCCGCAGAATTTTGCGCCCTACGAATGGAATTCGACGATTGCGGATCCGCTGTCGCGTGGCTTCGGCGCGTCGCGGACACTCTCGTATGACCTTGACGGCCCGATGGTGGCGAGTTTCGGCATCGGCCTCACGCCCGACAAGAAGACGCAGATCGCCCTCGACGGCATGTTCACGAAGTACGACGGCGTGGCGGGATTCGACGCGCTCGGATGGCGCAACGTCTGGACCTTCAAGACCGGCATTCAGCGGGAGATGAGCGAGAAGTTGGTCGTGCGCGCCGGCTACCACTTCAGCCAGACGCCGCTCACGTCTGCCGCGGTGCTCTCAGCGATCGGCATGCCGGAAACCGCGCAGCACCATCTGTCGGCCGGTTTTGGCTTGAAGCTGTTCCCGTTTCTCGAAGCCACCACAGGCGTGTCATTCGTGCCGCGCCAGCACGTGTCCGGGTCTTACGCTGACGCGAAGAACGCCGTGGGCACGATTGATCTGTCAAACAGAGCGACCAGCGCGCTCGTCGGCTTAAACTTCAAGTTCTAGGAGGCATTGATGAAGATTCTCAGAAACGCAGCAATCGTCGGGTGTTTGGCGCTCGTGCCGGTTTCGGCCTCGGCGCAGGGGGCCATGCTCCACGGCATCGGCCCGATCAACAGCGCCATGGGCGGCGCGGGAACAGCCTTGCCGAATGAATCACTCGGCGCGCTGATGTTCAACCCGGCGCTGATCGCCAAGACCAAGGGCAATCAGATTTCGTTCACGACGGAGTTCTTCAAGGACGACATCAATATCCACACCACCGCGGGACTGCTGAGCGGCGATGCCCACCCGTCCAGCCAGCTCAGTGTCGTGCCGGCGTTCGGATGGATGATGCGCGATCCGAGCAAGAAGATGGCGCTCGGCTTCGGGCTGATCGGCGTCGCCGGCTTCGGCACCGACTATCCTCAGGACAATGCGAGCGTGCTGTTTGCGCAGCCGCCAAACGGGTTCGGCCGCATCTGGACGAACCTGGCCGTCACCAAGATCCCCGTGGCCCTCGCCGTGCAGGTCACGCCGAAGCTCGCGATCGGCGCATCGTTCAATGCCTACGTCGGCCAGTTCTCGGTGGCGCCGCTGCCGCACAAGGACTTCGACGTGAGCCCGAACGGCGATCGCTGGTATCCGGAAGCCGGACGGCCGAGCCAGAAATTCGCGGTCGCCGCACAAGTCGGCTTCCACTATCAGGCCACCGAGCTGATGAGCATCGGTGCGTCGTTCACGACGCCGCAGAATTTTGCGCCGTACGAATGGAACTCGACCATTGCTGATCCGGCGTCCAAGAACTTCGGCTTGGCGCGCAAGCTCTCGTACGACCTCGACGGCCCGATGATCGTCAGCTTCGGCTCGGCCCTCGCCGGCAAGCGTACGCAGCTGGCCGTTGACGGCATGTTCACGAAGTACAAGGGCGTCAACGGCTTCGGCAGCCCGGGCGGCATCGTCGACGGTATCGTCTACCCGTTCGGCTGGCGCAACGTGTGGACGTTCAAGACCGGCATCCAGCACGCCGTCAGCGACGCCCTGACGGTGCGAGCCGGTTACAACTACAGCCAGATGCCACTCCGGTCCGAGGTCGTGCTGTCGGCGACCGGCGCGCCGGCGACATTCCAGCACCACTTCTGTGCGGGCTTTGGCTTCAAGATCTTTCCGTTTCTTGAGATGAACGCCAGCGCGTACTACGTGCCGCGGCAGCATGTGGTCGGGCCGTTCCCGGATCTCAACAACAAGGTCATCGGCACCATCGATGAGTCGAATAAGCTGACCAGCGGCCTCATCGGTTTCAACTTTCGTTTCTAGGAGCTGCAATGTTGAACGTTCGCAATCTCACAGTAATCGGAGCGGCCATCGGGATGGCCGTCGTCATGACCTCGATGAATGTGCGGGCACAGTCGCCACCACCGCTGCCGGCTGCCGCCGGCGCGTGGTGGGGCATCGCTCGGCCATGCACGTCTGGCAGCCGATTCCCGGTGCCGGCCAACACGGTCAACCAGTCGATCTGCAAGGAGGCGTGCGGCGGCGCGACCTGTCAGGCGTCGACATTCCCCGTGGACGAAGTCGTGATGGCGCCCACGCTGCTCGCCGACGGGACGGTCATCGCCACCGACCATCTCTCGATCCTCGACCACCACACGACGTCCACCGGCAAGTGGGACGTCGCCGGCAAGACCGTGATCGATGGCAAGTCCTACGATCGCATCCAGGCGAGCTTCATGTGGTTTCAGCCGCGGAACGCGCAAGACGCCGATCCGCGCTTTCCGTTGTCGATCTTCCTCGGCGTGATCCGTCCGCGGTTCGTGATGTTCTTTGACGCAGCCGATCCGAACATCATGCGTGGCTACATCCAGCCGTACGCGTAATCGCTGACCGACGGATTCGGCATCGTCAACCTCCAGCCGAATACGCCGTTCCCGGCGAACGATCCAATGCTGACGTTGCCGGCAGAATGCGACCCACGGGTGAAGTCCAACCCCTACTGCGCCGGCACGCTCCAGTTTGTGATCCGTCGCATCCCCGCCAAGTAACGGCGTGAGGTCGAGCGCGGCAGATTTCTGGTCGTGAGATCAGGAGTTGCCGTGCTCGACTTCGCGCACGTGTGACTGCAGGTTCTCGATCCAATCAGCTCCCGCCGTCGTCGCGCGGAGGTACGTCAGGGCATCCTGAATGTACGGATTGACGACTTCGCGGAAGAAATCCGGATAGCCATTTCGCATGTCGGCCGGCGTCCGGTAGCCCATCTTCTCGTTGGCGCCGACTTGCGCAAATTCATGAAAGAGCGCCGGGACCTTGCGGAGGTAGTTCGGATCGCCCATCTGACCGATGAAGTCTGCAGCGCGGGCCAGGCCGGCGTACGTCCCGGTTGGCTGATATTCCGGCGTCTTCGGCGGCGGAAACCGCGTCATCTCGATGTATGACGTAATCGTGTCGACATCCTGCGCCTCAACACCAAGCGCGGCGGCATTTTCCCGAACAAAGCACTGGCTGCGGCTGACGTGATACGGCGTGAGCGCGGCGTCCTCGCTGCCGTCCGACAACATCACCGTGCCGTCGCCATCGCCGGTGGCAAACCGGTTGCCGGCATCCACGCGGCATACACCGCGCACATAGCCGATGTCGTGGCAGAGCAACGCCACAGTGAACAGTCGCCAGTCGGTGGTGGTGACGTCCGCCGCCGTGCGGTGTCTGCCGATCAGAATCTGCTGGCCGACACCCGTGACGAGCATCGTGTGCTCGACGTTGTGGTATTGCATGTCGGACGTCGCGATGCGCTCGAGCGACAGCCGGCAGCACCTGGCGACGACGGCGTCCAGGTCCGGATCGATCGTGCCAAATGTCTCAGCCCGGTTCCGGGCGAGCTCTGCGGCAAACGTGTCAAGACGCGCTATGTCCGGCATCGCCCAGCCATTCTTCCCATTTTCTCGCCGCACCATCCATGAGTTTCTGGTGCACATGACAGTGCTTGGCGAGCATGAATTTGTCCATCATGTCGTGGAACGGTTCCGAGTCAATCATCCCCAATGTCAATTTGTCGACCAGATCGGCCCCGCCGTACACGGGATCCAGCCCCCAGAAGTCGAAGATCTTCTGCGCGCGTGGCGCGGCGGCAAAATCCATCGTGACGCGAATGCGGTTGTCATGGGTGAGGAAGAACGAAAACAGCTTGATCGCGATCCCGAACTTGCCTGGGCCGAAGCCGAGATTGTTCGGAATGGGCGCGTATTCGATGAAGGGATAGCCGATCGACACTTCCAAGGCGAACTCGGGGGTCGGGTTCTCGACGATGTGGAGGAATTCCGGTCTGGGCGTGACGCACACCGCTTCTTCGAGGCGCCGGCTGACCGGCCCCATGGAGACGGCGAAATCGTACAGGCGGATGGTCATCAGCACCCAGCGATACTTCGTGCCGATGTCGCGCCAGTCCATGGCGCCCACGCGTTCGCTCTCGGGAAACTTGCCCTGCCGGCCGTCCATGGTCTCGTAGAGTGTCTTCTTGATGCCGAACCCGCCGGGGGTGTCGTCGGCGTTGATCCAGTGAGACCGGCTGAGAAACTCCCCGAGCACAAAGTCTTTCAGCAACTGCTTCGCGTCATACCGCTTGCTGACGCGTGCGAACTCGACATACTGTCGCACGCCCATGACGGAGCGTGGGCCGTCGTGCAGCGTGATCGCACCGAAATAGCCCTCGGCGCGATTAGGCAGTGCGAACGTCTGGCCGAGATCCAGCGCGAACTCGGTGCGGCCGTCACCGCGCATCTTGCACCAGGCCTCGAGGGCGGTGCCGTCGCGCCTGGCCGCCTCGACCAGATCAATCAACTTGCGATCGTCACTCGTCAGCGTGTCGGCTGCGGACTCAGGGGAAATCACGGGCGTGGCCATCACAGCTCCAGTTCGCCGACAAACTGCGGCAGTGCATGGTGCCGGAACACCTCGCCGAGACGATGATGCGTCTTCAGCGCGGCGCGATATTCGTCGGTGCGCTGCTGCACGTCTCGCCCAATCTGTTTGTCCCACGCGTTCACGAGGGATTTCTCCGCGGCGTCCGGCCTGAACGCACAGAACTCCTTCACGTACTGATGGCCGGGCACCATGTCGCCGGCCATGATCAGCGTGGAATAGACGCCATTCGTGTAGCCGCCGTTGTTGCGGACGCGTCCGGCCTTCAGCCGCAGAAATTGCTCGGCAATGCCGGGCTGCCGGATGTTCACGATCGTGAACGCCCAGGCCACGCCGGCGCGCGCGTTTAGCCGCGCGGTGTCGTTTGGCGGTTCCTGCTCGGCCGCATCCCACGGCGACAGCCCGGGGAGCATGTACATCGGCGAGAAATACATCGCACGGCCGGCGCCGTGCCAGAAGAACTCCGCCGCGTTCGGGTCAACCGCGAGCAGGTTGTCATTGATCGTCGTGACCAGTTGCGGATACCACGTGCGTGTCACCAGCCCCAGCGATTCGAACGCGGCGCCTTCATAGCCGGGGATGGAATTGCGCAGACACAGACGGAGAAAACGGCTGAGCGCGGCTTGCACGTCGGCCGGCTCGCTCCAGGGTGTCAGGCCATCGATCTCGTGCTTCGCGAATGTGATGCCCGCGCCGGCGTGCATCATGAGCTGGGTCTTCTCCGGCAATGCCGCGCCGGCACCGCGCGTAAACAGATTCTGCAGGTCAGGATCGGCCGCTAGATGCGCGTGGGCGTAGCGTTCGCCGAGCCCTTCCACGAGCCAGAGCGCGGGATAGTCGCCGCGGGAATAGCAATCGGCCACGCGGTCTTCGAGCGGATACGTGCCATCGGCAGACAACTCGGTCGGCGCGTCGACGTGATTGACAAACCCGATCACGTCACCGGTGTTCTGAAACTGATGCTTCAGCAGCGACCGCGCATGCTCCGTCGTCAGCGCGTCGTAGGCGTCAGCGGCGCCCTGTGCAAAGTTCGCCGCCGCGTCGCGCATGTAACTCGGCGCCAGCATCTTCATTCCCATGGCATCAGACGCCAGCGCCGCCAGGGCACTCTGCGCCTTGTCGCCGAACTGGAACGCCCCGAACATCATCGTGTTCGTGCTGAAGTCTTTCTTGGCGGATTCACCGGCCTGGTAGAGCGACTTTCGCGCCGCGCGCACCGCCGCCGAATCCGACATCGGCATCAGCCCGAGCACACGCTCAGCGGCAAAGCACGACACGGCCAGGGGAAACTTCAGAACACCGGATGCATCAGACACGGGGAGCCCTCCACGGAAGCGCTGCTGGATTTCGAGTCATGATACCCCCGAACGGAGGGCCTTCTTCATGTACAGGAAGTCCACGAGGAACCCCTCATGCGGCTCGCGCGGATCGAATTCCGTGCTGAGCGCGCCATCGGCAAAGACCTTGTCGATCGTCGGCTCCATCAGCAGTTCTTCGGCAATCACGGGATCTCGACCGGCGACCACTACCGCGAGCGAGTGCCGCGCCGCGCGCACCAGATCCTGCCGACCGGCTGATGTAAACACCACAAACGGGAACGGCAGTTCCA
Organism: Acidobacteriota bacterium; assembly: GCA_947467605.1. Taxonomy (GTDB): domain Bacteria; phylum Acidobacteriota; class Vicinamibacteria; order Vicinamibacterales; family SCN-69-37; genus SCUN01. Next base: position 134,411 of record CANIII010000007.1, on the reverse strand, counting down.
TACCAAAGAGCGGATGCTCGAACGACGACACCGAGATCACCGTCGGACGCATCACATCCACACCATCAACCGCTGCCACTCGACCGTGCCGGCTCGTCGTCAATTCCTCTGCGGCGCCGCCCAGTCCGTGATCGATCATGCCGTTGAACGCGGCGGCCTCGCCCGGGCGCACCGATCCCAGCCGCCCGTCCTCGTTGATCGGCGCGATGATCGGCACACGGTCCAGCGCCGCGGCCACAGCCGCGGCGAGCTTCGTCGCGTCCCCTTCAACGACCACGGCGCTGCCATTGATGCAGCCTCGACCAGCATCGTCCATGACCAGACGCGTGATGAGCTTCACCGTCTCATCGACATCCGCATTCGCCAAGACGACGACCTTCGAACGCCCTGGACCGTGCACACGCACATTGCGGTTCGCCGCATAGCGATCGGCCAGCGGTTGACCGCCAAACAGCACCGAGAGTGCACACGTGCCGATGATCGCATCCACCAGATCATGGCCGCCAGGCACAAAGGTCAACGCATCTTCCGGCAGCCCGGCCTCGAAGAGCGCCATCGCCACTCGATACGGCGTAAACACGTCGTCGCTCGACGGGCGGACGACGACGGGAATCTTCATGGCCAGCGAGCACATCCACATGAAATGCGTGGACGGATGATTGCCGGGCATCACAAAACCCACGTTGCGGCCGCGCGGCGTGAACCCGATCCGCACGCCTTCGGCCTGATACACGTGGCTGTCGAACACATCCAGCCCGCCGGGGCTCTGCACGCGAATGAACTGCTCCATCATTCGCATCGCTGGTGGAAACGCGCCAAGCGTCTGCTGCCGATTGATCGACAGCGGCAGCCCAGAGGTCAGCGTCGCCTTGCGGACGTACTCCTCCGGCGCGAGGCCATCCGGTTGGCCGGTTTCAAAGCGGTCTGCCGCGCGCGCAAAGATGTCGAGGATCTGCCGGATCGGCATCTTCATCAGGGATGACGGAGGGCGGCGTGCGAGATCGTGAACGAGCAGCGCGGGCGTGATCGTCGACTCGGCGACGAGCGAGCCATCGAAACCCATGTGGCGTTGTCGGTCGAGACTGCGATAGCCGTCCCGTCCCTTGCGGAGCAGGGCCGGTACGAACATCGTCAATACACTCCCTCAGTCGCGCCACCCGGCATCGACGCGAGCGGCCGCACGTTGGCCACGCCCGCCCAGCCAAGCGCCGGCAACACGCGCCATCGCTCCGCCTGATCGCGCTCGAGCACGTTCGGCAAGAAGCGCTCTTCGGACAAGACCGTGACCTGCACCTGACCGGTCTCTCCCTCGGCCACACGGCGATCGGTCTGCTTGGGATCGACGACATCGAACGTCACGAGCGGCTCCATCGGGTAGTAGACGACCTCGCTCGGTTCGGCCAGCGGCGGTGCGAGCAGCGCTCCGCCCATCAAGGTGTTGCCGTAGATGGCCGTGTGCACGGTGTTGGGGAAGAACTCCGTGCGCAGCAAATGGTAGAGGTCCTTGGTGAGCTGCGTGCCGCCGTACATCATGCCGGAGAACTGGTGGCCGCGCTGCTTCAGCATCGGCGCCAGCGACTGGATGAGGATGGGTGTCGTGCCGAGCACATCAATCTGCTGTGTGTCGAGAATGGAAAACGCCTGCTGCGCGATGTGCTGCATGTACAGGCCGACCGTCTTCATGTCGCCCTTCTGGAACAGCAGTTTGATGAAGCGCGGGTCGAGATCGATGAAGTAGCACATGCCGCCGCGCGACTGCGCCATCTGCCGCGTACTGGCGGCCACGGCATGCGGCCCGGATGGGCCGATGAAGAGCCAGTTGCCGCCGCGCGGAAATCCGGTGACCTCGTCGAGGTACCAGTTCATGAAGTCGTTGACCGGACCGAAAAAGTTCTTCACCGCCACGCGCGCCGGTGACCCGGTCGTGCCGCCGGTTTCCTGCACCACGAGCTGGCTGCGGTCCTTGGCGATCGTCGCCGGCAGGAAGTCGAGCACGCTACGCGTCTTCAGGGCCTCCATCGGAAACGCGCCGAGGATCGACAAGTCGGCGTACGACCGAATGTCGCGACGGGCGTCGATGCCCAGTTCTTTTTCCCGCGCGATCCAGAACGGCGTGCCGTGCGACGGGTGGAAGTGAATATCGACGACCTGGCGCACCCAGTCATCGATGTTGGCAGCGGGAACGATCTTCGGACGAGGAGACGAGGTCATGGCGCGGATCCTTTCGCGAACTTAGAGGTATTTCGCCATCAACTGGACGGCGATCAGGAGAAACACATTCACCATCATCACGGTATGAAACGGCAACAGGCCGTGGACCAACGTCGTCTGCTGCTCGATGGAATCCTTGCCTGCGGCGAGTCGCTGCGCCTGCGGAATAATCTTCAGCACTCCGGTCAGCATCGTCAGCAGAATCAGCGCCAGTGAGGCATAGCCGGCCCACGCCGGCACGAGCGCGTATCTAATCTCGGCAATGATCGACGCCAGCGCCGTCGTCAGAATCCCGATCAGCAGAAACGGATTCTTCGTGATGTAGCGGTAATACGTCACGATCGGCTCGAGCACGTCGGGCGGCAGCGGCTTGCCCGTGTGGCGATGCCCGCGCGCCGACACATCGAACACCATGTCGATGTAGAGCACGGCAAACATAAATCCCAGACAGAAAAACAGCGGCACCATCATTGTGTCTTCTCCAGTGTGTCGAGTCCGGTCATCGAGGCGCTCAGGTCCCAGAGCCGGGTGGCAGCGTGTGTATCGTACGAGGCCGAGGACGATCTGGTCTCGCGGCATTTCACAAAATATTTGCCCGTGACGCCCTCCAGTTCGGGCGACGAGGCCACATGCACGCTGGTGCGCGCACCCTCTTCACTGCTGATGGCGAAGAGGTCAATCACCGGCTTGGCCCAGGGAAAGAGCCCAGAGTTGTTCATACCGAAGCCACTCGCGGCCAGGCCCGGGTGAAGCGCATTGACGGTCACCCCGGCACCCTCGAGACGCCGCGCGAGCTCGTAGGTAAACAGGATGTTGGCCAGCTTGGAGCGCGCGTAGCCGTTCCATTTGCCGAATCGGAGCGTCTCAACGGCGGGCTGATCGGCGCCCCCAAAGTTGATGCGCATGCCGAGGTGCGCGACCGATGACACGACGAGCACACGAGACGGCGCGCTGGCTTTCAACACAGGCAGCAGGAGCCGCGTCAGCAAGTAGCCGCCAAGGTGGTTCAGCGCGAGCGTCATCTCGATGCCGTCGGCGCTCACCTGCCCATTCATGAACAGGCCGCCGGCATTGTTGATCAGCACATGCAAGCGCGAATGCCGGCTCGTGAACTCCGCCGCGAGCCGCCGCACGTCTGTCTGAACCGACATGTCAGCCGGGATGAAGCTCAGGTTCGCATTGCCGGTCTCTGTGCTGATCTGCGCGATGGCCGATTGGCAGCGTGCCTCCGAACGACCGACGATCACGACCGTGGCGCCGAGCCGCGCGAGGCCGCGGGCGGTCTCACGCCCGATGCCCGACGATCCTCCGGTGATCAGGCATACGCGATCGCGCATCGTCGTGTGCACGTCAGTAGCCCGGAAAGAGAATGACGCCACTGGCGCGCAGTGCGCCCGACTCGTACGTGTCGCGCAATTCGGCGTGGCGTGTCTTGCCATTGTGGGTGAGCGGAATCCCGCGCGGCTTCAGCAGATACACGCGCGCGGGCCGGATGCCGAGTTGTGCGTGGATCGCCTGCACCACCGAGATCACCGTCTCCTGAAGCTCACGCTCATCGAGGCCCGCCGGCTTGGACACTTCCGCGAACACGTACAGCTGTTCGCCCTCGGGCCCGCCCGCATCGATGCCCACCGCTGCGCTGCGACGCACGCCGGGCACGCTGTCGGTGATCTGCTCAGCCTCCTGCGGAAAGATCGTCTCGCCGCCGTGCTTGATGATGTTCTTCCGGCGGCCCGTGATGAAGAGGTGCCGGTCCTCGTCGAGGTACCCGAGATCACCCGTTCGCACGTAGGACTCGCGCCAGAACAGCGCCGCCGTCTCAGCCGCGTCGCTGAAGTAACCGCGCGTGTTGGCCGGGCTCTGAATCACGATGTCACCGACCACTCCGGCAGCCGCGGGCGCGTCATTTTCGAGAATCTGAATGTCGACGTCGTTGAACGCACCGCCGACGCTGACCACGCCGCGCGCATCAACCAGCGGCGCCACGCCGGGTGTCCAGGTGCACACGCCGACCGTGGCCTCCGCCAAGCCGTAGCCCGCGATGAGCACATTGTGCAGGCCAAAGGCCTGTTCGAAGCCCGCCAGTGTTGTCGGGCGAACCGGCTCAGCCGCGTTGAGCGCCACGCGCAGACTGGTGAGGTCGTACACCGACGGATCGCGCACATAGCGCAGCGCGAGCCGGTAGGCAAAGTCCGGAGCGGCCGTGAGTGTGCCGCGATGACGCGTGATGGCCACGAGCCAGGGCCGCGCATTGGCCAGCGATGTCGGCAACAGCACCAGTTTGGCGCCGAGAAAGAACGGCACCATCGTCATCAGAATCAGCCCCATGTCGTGGTACACGGGCAACCAGCTGACAAAGCAGTCTGACGATGTGATGGCCATGCCGGCGATCAGCTGGCGAATATTGGTGAGCAGTCCGTGATGCGACAGCATCACGCCTTTCGGCATGCCGGTACTGCCTGAGGTGTACTGCAGAAACGCGATGTCGTACGGATCGATGTCCGGGAACACACCGTCGGATCCACAGTCATCGCTGTCGGCCACGGTGAGCGTGCGCACGCCATCGACGACGGTCGACGTCGCGCCGGGCACGACGAGTAGCGTGGCGCCGCACAGCCGCGCCAGCGCGGCAAGGCGCTCCGGCCCGGAAGCCGGAAAGGCCGGGACGGCGATGGCGCCGGCGCGAATCGCTCCGTAGAACGCCGCGAAGAAGTCGGGACCGTTTGGCAGTCCGATCAGAACGCGGTCGCCGCGCACGACACCGAGTTGGCCGAGCCTGGCGGCAAACCGGTTGACGCCGCGCCAGAGCGCGTCGTACGACACGGGCTGGTCTTCCCAGTAGAACGCCGCCTGCTCCGGTCTCTGCCGGGCCTGTTCCTCGACCAGATCGATCAGTGTTCGGAGTTCATGTCGGGGCATCTGATCGTTTCAGGGCAAGGTGGTACAGGTCGCGCACCGTAGAGACATTCACCAGATCGGCCTCGTCGAGCGAGATGCCGTACTTCTGCTGAAGCGTCACGATGATGTTGAGCACGTCGATCGACTCACCGCCGAGATCGGCCTGAATGCGGTCGTCGGGCTTCGGATCATGTCGGCCGAGGACCAGGCCCACTGTGCGGCACACGTCATCAAGCTCGATCAGCACGCGGCCTCCAGAATCAGCTGCATGTCCCGGGCAATCTCGCGCGCGGTCGTCTCATTCATATCGGAATCCATGTACATGATGTCCCACCACAACTCGCCGCGGAACAGTCGCACGAGGGCGGTGTATTCGGGCCCGAGCGTCATGTTGGCCGCAAACGCGTGCAGTCCGGTCACACGGAACGTGCCCGATGTCTCCGGCAGTTCGATGGGACCGGAATAACTGAGGGCGGTCGCGCCCATGCGAAACGCCTTCGCCGCAAACATCATCTTCATCATGCCGGGGCTCATCGAATAGGCCAGATACCGTTCACCCGTACGTGCCGCCACAGCCGTGGCGTCCTGGATGTCACTGGCAATGCGCCAGAAATCGCCGGCCTTCGGCACCATCACGGTGAACCGGAACATCGTCAGCAAGCAACCGAGCGTGGTCGGCGCCATCGGTGTGCGGAGCCGATCACGCAAGTCCGCAAAGATGACGTGGCGCAGGGGCACGAGCGGCGATGGATACAGCCGGCGTTGCACGGCCGAGAGCATGCCGGCGCCAAGAATGGAGTTGAGCGTCACGCGGTGGGTCCGGCTGGCCTGAATGAGTTTGTCGGTGAGCTCAGCCGGAAAGCGCACGGGCAGCAGGCAGCACCGCCCCGTTGCGGCAATGGGCGCCTTGCGGATCCCGCGCGACTTCCATCGAAACGAGAACTCATCGGCCATCTGGCGGCGCATGAACGAGGCCAGCGCACGTGCGTAACCGGCACCGGAAAACGCTTTCGGATAGAGCGCCGGTGCTGGCACGGCGCCTTCGGAGGCCTGTGCCGGAACATGCTCGGGGGTGACGCCGCTACAGAGATCGAGCAACTCGCTCAGTAAGTGCCGCGCGGACGCCGCGTCCACAATCGTATGGTGGAGCGTCACGATCAGATCGCCGCCCTGGGCATCGGCCAGATAGAGGCAACGCATCAGCGGGCCTTCGGTCAGCGGAAATCGCTGCTGGAACTGATCCTCTGCCATCGCGACCCAGCCATCTGCCTGCACGCGGTCGCGCACCTCGAGCGGAATCGCCGGTGTGCCTTCGAAGTGGAACGCGTACGACTTGCCCTCAGCGAGGATCCGTGTGCGCAAGAGTCGATGGCGCTGCTGCAGCACATCGAGGGCCTGCCGCAGTGTGGCCACCGGCAGTTCGCCATCGAGGCGCAGGACCATGACGACATTGAACGGCGCCACGTCGTCCGTGATGCGCATCGCGTGTTCGAGGCCCGCGAGGGCGCGGCTCGGCGCCAGCGTGGCGGTGGTGTCAGTGGAGGATGTCATGTGGCGCTCTCATGGTAATGGACTCACGCGCCGGCGGTGGCCTTCACGCTGACGACTTCGTAGAACTACGCGCCAGAAGCGTTGCGATGGCCCGGCGCGGCAAGGCGAATGGGCGCCAGCTTCGCTTCGATCGCCTTCTGAATCGCCGGCAGCGCGCGCTGGGCGGCTTCGGCGCCTCGGGCCATCAGCTCATCCGCGCGGTAGTACTCGATCCACGTGAAGTCCGACAGATCGGGCTTGATGAGCACGTCGGCGCTGATCGCCTTGAAGTTGCCAAGCTCGTGCTGTGTGATCTGCATCTGGTTCATCACGATGTCGAACAGATTCGGCATGTTCTCGTCGTCGACGAACAGATTGACGGGATTGAAGGTGTTGATGCGACGAAACCACGCGGAGACCGCATTCTCGACGCCGCGCTTGAGTCGCGGAACGACGTTGATCGCGATCGTCATGTCGGCGCCCATTTCCACAACGACCTCGGCGGGTACCGGATCGGCCACGCCGCCGTCAACGAGCACGCGCTCACCGACGCGGATTGGGGCCATGACCATCGGCACCGATGAACTCGCACGATAGGCCGTTTCGAGGCGGCCGGTGCCGATCGAGACGCGTTCGCCCGTTTCGATATCCGTGGCCACCGTTCGACACGGCAGCACGAGATGTTCGAATGTTTCTTTCCCTTTGAGGTACTGCCGCATGAGGGCCACAAAGCGCGTGCCGGCAAAGAGGCCGGGCTTCGCGAAAAATGTCGGATCCGACGCCGCCAGAAAGTTTCGCCGCACGCCGAGTTCGCGCGCGATGTCAGCCATCTCTGACACGGCCAGCCCGGACGCGTAGCCCACCGCAACGATCGAGCCCTGGCTGCATCCGGCAACGAGGTCGACCGCCACGCCGGCGTCTTCGAGCACCTGCAGTACGCCGATGTGCGCGAGACCGAACGCGGCACCTCCACCGAGCGCGACACCAATGGATGTGCCGAGCACCTTATGCACGAGCCGATAGATCGGCAGCGCCGGCGCCGCGCGAGGATTGTCGCGAAGAAACGTCGCCACCTGCGCGAGCGATCCGGCTAACGCGGCGCTCCGCGGCAACACGAACGGCTCACTCGCGTTGATCGATATCGGCCGCGAATTCGGGTTGATGAGGTTGATGACGCGCATCACTTTCATCGAACGCGGATCCGTGATGCCGGTGTCGTCTTCGGGCGTGTCGACCAGGGCGACGAACACGTCCGAGTAGGCGCTCGCCGATTCAAGCAGGTCCGGCGTCTCAGAGCCCAGATCGAGAACAATGAAACTGAACGCGGTGCTGAGCTTCGAGACGAGGTTCGACAGGAGGTTGCCGTACGCCGCCGCGTCCTGCGCCGGCGGCACGACGACGCGGAGCACGGTGGGCCCCGGGGCGTTGGTCGCGATGCCGGTGAACTTCAGCGGGGCCGTGTCGAGATCGTCCGACAGCAGATCGAGAATCGACCGGTCCTGCGCTTCACTACTCGGCCGCATCTCGACGTAGATCACCTGTGTCGTGGTGATCTTCTCGAGCAGCGCCGCGATGGAAAACGCCAGCACCGACCCACCTTTGAGACCACGCGAACTCGCCACACTGATCGTGGTCGTGGCGCGACGGATCCGCTCGGCGCGCGTAACGCCGGCGAGCCGCTTCGACAGCAAGCGGGCGAAATACTCGATCGCCTTCGGATTGGTGAGAAACACGCGGTCGAAGGTCGGCTTGTCGACCGCCAGCAGCTTGGCGCGACGCGCGGCCGTGACCGTGGCGCCGCGTTTGCCGCCCTGCAAGAGCGCCATCTCGCCGAAACAGTCGCCACGGCTGATCGAACCGGTCTGGCGCGGCGGTGTGCTGGCGTCCCACACCTCCAACTCGCCATCGAGCACGACATAGAACGTGTCGCCCGGGTCGCCGATGCGCATGATCACATCGTCTTTGGCGAACGACACTTCCCGGAACTGCTTCTCAGCGGCAGCCAGTTCGTCGCGGCTGAAGAAGCTGAAGATCGGAATCGCGGCGAGGAATTCGAGATCAGCCACTGGGCGCCATTGTATATCTGCCCTCAGGGCGGAGATGTTACTTCTGACCGAGCATCACAACGAATCCGATCGAGAGCCGTGGCGTGCCGTGCGTGTCGCCGTGCGAACGCACCAGGAGTTGATCGCCCTCGATCGCGAACGCCCATTTGGCGTTGATCTCGAAATCGAGGCCGCCGCCGATGGCAAAGGCGGTGTCGTTCTCCGAGACGGCCACCGAACCAATCGACACGCGGCTGCGCTCGATACCGCCAAGGACGTAGGCGAACGGCACCACTTTGCCGCCACGCTTCGACACACGAGGGCCGACCAGGAACGAGTTCTTCGCCAGATCCACGCCGTCGTGGCTCTTGTAGTGACCGCTGGTCTCCACACCAAGGCCGAACCACGAGTTGACGTTGAAATTCAATGAGGCTGCAAACCCGTTGAAGGTCTCGCCGTCGTCGCGCGACAGCGAGTAGCCGGCGAAGAGTTCCGCCTTGGCAAGGGCTTCCTTGTGTTCAGCAGGTTCAGGATGCGTGGCCGGGGTCTGCGCCGCCACGGGCGAGGCCAGAAGACACACCATTGCAGTTGCGGACCAGAACGACTTCGTCATGCGCGAGATCTTCTCATGATTCTCATCATTCTCATCCGCGCCACCATGGGTCTGGCATAGTACCGGCGTGGCGCTGCCGAAAATCATTCCCGCTCTGGCCGACCTGACGCAAGACATCGCCGGTCCCCTGCCGATTGAGTTGCTGCAGAGCTGGGCGAGCGGCAATCAGAATGCGACGGAAGCCGAACGGTTGCTCGACACCTATCGACGCGTCGGCACCGTCGTCGCGTCGGACACGTCTGGCCTCAGCCGGCTCACCGAAGAGCGCGATCTGCTCGACGTGCTGGCACTGGTCTCGGGACCCAAGCAGACCGTTCACGGGCTGGGCGTGGCCGTAGGCGGACGCCCCATCGGCATCTGGACGGCCGACAACACAGAGATGTACTACCCGACATCCGTGCCGACTCGGCTCGTCATCGACGCGATGGCGGAGGCGCAATCGCGGATCGCCCGAGAGAGCCCGTTGCGCATCGGCATGTGTGTGCACCACGGCGAATTCTTCGAAGTCGGCGGCGGCCTCTACGGCCTGGACGCGGAAACCGTCCAGCGCTTGGCGGAAGACTTCGCCGACCCCGGCGTCGTGCTCGTCACGCGCGCGATTCGCAATCACCTGGGTGACGACGCGTCACTGGAACTGACGCCACGCCCTGACCTCACTGAGGTGCACGCGCCGGGTGTCTTCGGATTGTCGGGGACGTGCGGCCGACCCGACCTTCGCGCTGACGAGACGCCATACCCGCATCCGTTTCCTGCCGAGTTCTTCGCCGACCTGAACGCGCTCCGTCTCACCGCGGATGTCGACAGCCTGCGCCGCCGCATCTACGACGCGTACTTGCGCGACCGGGTGATCGTGTTTGTCGCGAAGGCGGGCGCCGAGGGAGCCACAGGAGGTCTGACGGCGCTGCTCGATGGCTTCGTCGACAATGCGCTGATGGAGACGATCGTCAGAGTGACGATGCGCGCCGGCGACCACGTGGCCGGCTTTGGCGCGGGCCTCGCCATCCTGACATTCGACACGCCGAGTGAGTCCCTCGAGTTCGCCGACGCCGTGCGCACGCGGTTCCGCGAGAACGGCGTCGAGGTCAAGATCGGCATCGATCGCGGTCCGGTGCTGATGTTTGGAAATCAGCGCGGGAGCAGCGGCATCTCGGGAGATCCCGTGAATATCGCGTCGAAGCTGTCTGAGGATGCCGGCGCCGTCGGTAAGATCCGGATCTCATCGCGCGCGATCGCCGGACTGCCGATGCCGGCCGGCGCGGAGCCGTTCGCTGTTACCGTCTCGCGAATCGCGCTCTCCGGCGTCGAACTCTGACCGCATCGTCACACCATCGCGCCACGTTCGCTACGGATGCGTCAGTTCCCGATCCGGTGGCCGTGTCTGTACGTTGGTCGCCGGTCCGCCGTCGATAATCACACTGACAAACGGATGGGTCGGCGACGTCGAGACATGCACCGTGGCCACGTGCGTCGTGTTGGTCGGATCCGGGTCTTCGCTCCAGGTGCCCAAGCCGGTAAACGTGAACGTGTCGTAGTCGCCCTCGGCCGCCGATGACGTTGCGGAGTTGAGGAAGTCGACCCAGGTGAGGCGCGTCATGCGGAACGACGCGCCCATCGTGATGTTGGTGAACTCAAACGTCGACACGCCTGGGCTCGGCACCAGCTCGTAGTGATACGCGAAGTCGATGCCGTTGAGCGCCGTCATCTGCCGGCTGCCGCCCACGCGCTTCGGGAATTTCGCTGGCCCGGGTACGTGCATACCGGAGAATCGCAGGTACGGATCAAGCGCCGACTTCGGGCCAATCGGGAATGACTTCACGCCTTCACCGAGCTTGGCCGCATCGGCGTCGGCCGCAAAATCTTCGGTGAACTGGGCTGTCGGGAAGTTGAAATTCTCCGGGAATGGAATGCTCAGATCGCCGTGGAACCAGAAACGCGTCTGGCCTTTGCGCGTTTTCGAAAATCCCGCCGGACCGCGAAACTTGAATGTGGCGCTGGGCGTTCGCGGCTCAACATGCAGCATCGCCAGAATCCAGCTCGTCGAAATCATGCCGCGCCGCAGCAGATGTCCGAGCACTTTGCCGGTCTTCAGGTTGATCACACCGACGGCCAGATCGAGCGGATCGTCGAGCCACGAAATACGATCGTTGTTGTACGTCTGCTTGTGAAAGCGCAGGAACTCGTCGTGTCCCAGGAGGCTGTCGGGTATCCGTTTGCCGAACGCTTTCGCAATCACGGTCTGCGGCAATGTCGTCATCACGCCGCCCGGTTGGCTGGTGACAATCGAGAATTGCAGCGAATTGCCGAAGCGCTCGCCGAACTGAATCTGATACCGCCCGACCAGATGCGATCGCCCGGTGCCGAAGCCGCCGAGTGCCGGCGTATTGAGGGAGAAGTCGTCGCCGAAATGATTGTTGTGCGACGGCGCGGTGAACATCTGAATCGTGTTGACCGGCAGATCCGGCAGTTCGACGCCAGGATCGGCCGCCTCGGGCGGCCGCGTGCTGAGATGAATATGCGGATGCAACGCCGTGCCGTCCGACGGAATGTGCGCGAAGCTCCCATTCGGGCCCGTGAACGGCAACGGAAAACGGATCGGCGTCTTCAGCACGCTCAACGGAATGAACGTGGTGGCATAGCACGTGTAGTCGAGTCGCCCGTCGGGCCGCTGTTCAAACTTGGCCCAGGTCGATCCGTATTCCCCGGGAAACTGGAGCGGATCTCGCAGCAACGTGGGATTGACGGCCGCGAGCGACATGATCACGGAATTCAGAAAGAAGAACTTGAACTTGAGATCCGTCACTTCGCTGGTGATCAGATTCAACTTGCCCGTTGACGGCTGAGCGGCCGAGTCGAGCACCTGATGACCAATCGCCGGCAGGCAGAAGAACTGCGGTGCGGACAAACGCGAATCGTCGCCGACGAGCCCCGTGGCGCCATGTGTCACTTCAAATGACGTGATGTTGTTCACCGGCGGCGTGAACTTGATCTTCACCGTGCCACTCAGATGCGTGTCGAGCATCGCGAGGCCGCCAAAGAGCAGACGACCCGTCAGACCGTACTCCGCTTCCTTCGTGTCGTCGGTATGCACAGGTCGCAGCGCGTCGCCGTAGTAGCTCGATGACTTGTGTAGCGGCAATTCCTGCTCGAAGCCAGAAGGCAGACGCAGCGTCCACAGCTCCGGATGTGAATCGGTCATGGCCGGCGGTGCCGGGCGCTTGCGCGTGATCGTGTCGACCACCGCATTGGCCAGAAAACTGGCCATCGTCGACCACGTCTTGAGCGTGGAGACCGCAGACGCGGCAGCACCGGCAAGGGTGCTGTAGTCGGGTCCGTCGGCCGGCCGGTAGTCGGCCACCGGATCCGTCTTCATGACAGACAGCACGTTGATCATCTCGAACGTGGTGCCGTAGGAACTGTTGATATGCGTGAGCAGTTCGTTGGCAATCAGCGCGTGACCGGTCTTGCCCGGGTAGTAGCCGTTCAGGGAGTAGAAGCCGCCGAGGAAATCTGACGTCAACGTGCGGGAACCGACCGCAACACCTCCGCGATTCAGTTTCCGGAAGAACGCACCGAGGTCGTACACGGTCGCGCCCTGCTCAGCGGCCACGGCCATGATGACCTTGTTCAGCGACGCCACGCGGTTGGTGATCTCGGCCGCGATCGAGCCACGCAGCACCGAACCGGCCGGCAGGGGTGACGCCTTGCCGCTCATCCGCCGGTAGCCGATCTCCATCAGGCCGTTCACCGTGGCCCGACCGCCGCGATCGAGGTTGTATTCACTCTCGAGCAGCGCCGCAGGCATCTTGACGACGCGCGCGGCGGCGGCACTCGTCGAGAAGTGCGCGGTGTCCATCGGATCCGGAATCGTGGTGACGATGACCTGGCAGCCGGTCGCGCGAAGCCCTGACACGAGCATTGTGTAGTGCTCGCGGAACGTGGCGACATCAGGCATCGCATCGGGCCGAGCGGCGGTCGCAGCCTCGAGTGCCTCGGCAAATCCGAGCGCGACGATGGCGAGCGACGGCGCGCGATCGATCGCGCATTCGAGCTGCGTCCCCGCAACCGACTCTCGCTCCGGCCGGGCCGGCGAGCCCAGAATGAAATTGATCGCCGTCTGCCGCGCGTCGTCCGCGTGAATCAGCGGCGACACGGGCCGACGGCTGACCGATTCGGCGACCGTGAGCCCTGGTACTGACAAGTTGCAGACGGGTGCTGTTGGGGGGAACTCAGACAGAACCGTTGTCTGGTGATCGAATGGCAGGCGCACCGGCAATCGCGGGAACCCTGCCGCGTCGCCGAGGCCCGGCGCCTGTAACAACGGTTGAACGAACTCGACCTTCATCTGGCGCGCCATCTGCGCACCGAAACTTTCGCGTTGATCCGACTCGATCAACGAGAAGTTGGTCATCCCGGCTGCGAGGCCCTCACCGAGCACGAGAAATCTGGACGGATCGAATGAGGTCAAGCGGTTGGATGGATCCACGGGAGGAGGCTCCTTCAACGTGCCGCGCAGCGCACGCAATTCGAAGTGTGCGATAGTGTAGCCGAAACGACAGGAGACACCACGACGTCATGAAGATCTCCCCTGAGGCGCGATCCTGCATTTCGACCTTCGGCACAACCGTTCGCGAGATTGAGCAGGCCGGCGTGCCGTTCAACGTGCCGCTGTTTGTGCCGGTCGTGAATCCCTTCGCGGAAAAGCGCCTGCTGTTCAAAGCGCGCTATCGCCTGTCTGGTGTGACGCTCGAGGAAGTGCGTGAGGGCATCATGTTCGCGGACTTCCGGAACTTCATGGACCGGAAGATGGAAACCTACGACCGCGTGAAGCGCACGCGGCACTTCAAGATCAATCCATTCACCCGGAAGATGGAAGAAGTACTTGGCGAGCCCTTCGGAGACCCCGGCAAGTCCGCAGGACAGGCGGTCGCCGCGGGAATAGTCGCGGCACTGGGGCTCGTGGAATGGGACATGTCGGAGGAACCCGTCACCGACCCCGACACGTTCACCGTGCACGTCAATGTGACGAGCCGATTCTTCCGCGGACATTTCAAGTTTCGGATTTTTCGCGACGGCGATGACGTGATTCTGGACGACGACTGGTTGCCATCGGGAGGCGGCGACGTCCGAACGGCCACGCTGCCGATGGGCACGCTCGTGCTCGAAACACATCCACTCGGCTTCGAACAGATCACCGAACAGGTCATGGAAGAAATTCTCGCTGCGCGGCGCGCCGGCATTCCGTACGTCGGCCAGATCGGCCCCGAACTCGCGGAGGCCAAATAAGCATGAAAACACTCGATTGCAGTCGCTTTCTGGTCATCGGTGAAGGCCTTGCGGCCGGCATGACGAACTTCAGCCTGATCGAATCGGATCAGGTGCACAGTTTCCCGGCGCAGATCGCGCGCGCGATGAACGTGCGGTTTGTGCAGCCACTGCTTCAGGCACCGGGCCTCGGCGATGCGCCGGGCTTCGCGCGCCTGCCGGTTCGGCTACCGCTCGATCTGCAGACCACCGTGCTGTCACAGTTCCCCGTCACCGAGTCGCACGCCAACGTCTCGATGCCGGGACTGACGCTCGCCGATGCATTGACCCGACGCGCCGCCCAACCGCTGGTGCGCGGTGACGACGCCCTGCAGACCGCGGTGAATCTCGTCATCGGCATGGACGGCGCGCTGACGTCCGCCGAGATGGCCACGCCCACACCATTGGAATACGCGCTGGCGCAAAAACCAACGCTCGCGGTGATCGAGGTGGGATTCGCCGAGGTGCTCCACGCCGCCATCACGCGCAACGTCGCGGCGATGCCCGACCAACAGACCTTCCGCGCGCAATACGAAAAGCTTGTGAGCGCCCTGCGGGCGGCCGGTTGCGAAGTCATTGTCGCCACCATCCCCGACCCGTCAGATACCGCACACTTCTCGCCGGTGGATGCCGTGGCGCGCGTGCTGAAGGTGCCGGCACCGATGGTGGCCATGGTGTCGGGTCTGGCTGCGAACGACCGCCTGTCGGTCGATGGATTGATGGAGATGGGCTACCAGCTCATCTGCAAGAAGCCGCAGCCACCATCCGAAGCGGCCGTACTGCGCGCGTCGGTCGGTGCTGAAATCAGCGCGCGCGTCAGCGGGCTCAACGAAGAGATCGCGGCGGTGGCCGCCAAGTGCGGCGCCACGGTGTACCACCTACACGCGCTGTATCGAACCGTCAGGACCTCGGGCGTCGTGGTCGCCGGCAAGACGCTGACCGCCGATTTCCTCGGCGGGTTCTACTCCCTCAATGGCTACTACCCGGGCGCCACTGGTCAGGCACTGATCGCCAACGGCGTCCTCGATCTTCTCAATGCGAACTACGGCACGTCGTTCGGCGCGATCAACGTCGAAGCCCTGATGCCAGGCGACGCGGTGGCCAACTACCGACTGGCTGACGGTCCGGACTTCACCGCACAGGATCTTCAGCCGCCGGCACCCGTCGCAGCGGCCGCACCCGTTAAAGCCGCTGCCGCAGCGAAGAAGTCGGGAAAGGCAAAATCACAGGCAGCGGTTGCCGGCGCATTGCCACTGCAATTACCGGCGAGTCTCGAACAAATCCTCCCGCTCAATCAGGACGCGAGCTACTACGGCGACGCGCTGCGCGCGGTGCACTCGACCGATCCGGCAGAGATTGGCTACGGCATTACCGGCAACCTGCTCTTCGGCGGCCTCGCCCTGCTTGATTCGCATCTCAGCGGTCACATCAAGATCGCGTTCACGAAGCCGGTCAACAACATTACCCACTTCGAAGTGACCCACGGCGAGGGACTCGCCGGCACTGATTCGCGGCTGTCAGCACCGCAGTTCTTCAGGCTCCCGGGCCTGATGAATGCCCTGCTCGACCCAAGCGATGTGCTGTCATCGGGTGATCTCGACCTCGCCACAGGCGCGGTCACGAACCTGAAGTATCGGCTCTTCTTCCAGAACAGCGCGATCTTTGCACTCGCGCAGGTGAACCCGAATCTGCCGAAAGCGCCGATCGAATTCCCCGGGCAGTACGGTTCGACCTGGGCGCGGTTCGTGCAACGCGCGGACGGCCTGCTCGACTTCGAGTGCTATTGCACGACCTTCATTCCGATGAGCGTGCTCGGAGCGCCGGCGCGGTTCCCGTTGCCGTTCGCGAGCCCGTCGATGAGCTTCGCGAGCATCCCGTGTGATGGCACGGCGCTCCATCCGCACCTGCACCTGAGCACGATGGCGCCAGAGCCGGTCGAAGATTCGCAGGCCGTCCCGGAGTTTCCGACCAACACGCTCCAGGTCTTCACGGCGCCGAGCTTCGGCAACTACTTCGGCGACGACTTCTCGCTCAACGCGCCAGAGATTGGCGGACGAGGCACGGGCCGCTCGCATCTGGTCGGTCGCTATCAGATTCAGTTCGGCGAACGCTCGGGTAACTCCGTGTCGTTCGCGATCACGAGCCTGATGCCGGGTGGCTTGCTGAACTCTCGGCCGCAGTCGCCGATCGCGCAGGCGTTTGGCAAGCGCGTGCCCGACAGCCTCATCGGCCACGACGAGTGGCTGCGCTTCAAGCACCAGATGTACAACAACAGCGGGATCACGTGGCTCGACGATCCGCTCGACATCGCGACCGGCTGCGTCGACGTGACCACCGGCAAAGTGCTCGGGCACTTCTTACGCCGCGGCATGATCACCACGAGCTGGATTCTCGCGATGCTGCAGCTCGAACCCCGCACGCCCAAGAGCACCTTCGCGTTCCGCGGCCCCGCGTCGTTCGTCAAGGGCGTGAATGGCGAGACCGTGTTCCGCTATCACGGCGACCTCCACATCCCGTTCCCGGAAGGTTTCGCGTTTCCGTCCGCTGACCTCACGACGCCGATCTCTATCGGACCGGACTCGGCGCTCGATCCGTTCCTGCGGTTTCAGGGTGTGCACGTGCCACACGACCAGCCAATGGTCGCCAAACGCGCCAGCTCGTTCCACATGACCGCATCGAACCGCGCCGACTTCACGTATCGCTACGCCATCGCCCCAGAGCCCGGTGCATCGTCATCTTTCGAATTTACCGACATGACCGATGGCGGTACCTTCACAATGACGCGTCTCATCTGGGTGGATTTTCTGAACTCGCGTCAGTCAACCGCCGCGGCCGGCGACTACGACACGATGACGTTTACGGGTTTCGGCACGTGGAGCCAGGACGAGACGAACGGCGTGCACACCGCGACCGTGCATGTGTCGCAGACCCCCGGGCAGCCGTACATCAGCGTGCTGATCGATGGTGGTGCCACGCGCAATCTGAACACGCGCCCGCCGAATCGGGACGCGACAGTTCCTTAAGAGCTGTGCTTAATAGCCATGAAGGGCATTGAAGGGCCACGAAGTTAGGTTTTTGAAAACCACTTCTTCTTGGCCCTTCATTGCCCTTTATGGTTACTGGTTCTGGGTGAGTCGGTTTTCAGCTGTAGGCGACGAGCGACAGTTGCCGCGGCAGATCGGCCGCAGACACGACCTTCTCGGCGCCGCCCATGCGCTCCGCCTCGGCCGGCATGCCGAACACGGTGCTGCTGGCTTTGTCTTGAGCAAACGTCCGCCCGCCCGCCTGCCGCATCTCGAGCAGGCCTTGCGCGCCATCCTTTCCCATCCCCGTGAGCACGACGCCGATGCCACGCGCGCCGGCCGCCTTGGCGACCGACGACAACAGCACGTCCACTGACGGGCAATGCCCGCTGACACGGGTGGTCTCCTGCACGCGCACGACGAAGCCGTCACCTTGACGGGTCACGCGCAACTGGTGGCCACCGGGCGCAATCAGCACCGCGCCCTGCAAGATCCGATCGCCGTCTTCGGCTTCCTTGATGGAAAGTGGAGACAGTTGATCGAGCCGCTCAGCGAACTTGCCCGTGAACTCCTGCGGCATGTGCTGCACGATCACGATCCCCGGCATGTCGGTGGGCAAGCGCGTCAGCAGATCAGCGATCACTTCGGTGCCGCCGGTGGATGCGCCGATGGCGATGATGCGCTGCGATGACCGCGCGGGCGTGGCGGACGGCAGCAGGTTCCGCTGCGGTGGTGGTGGTGGTGGTGGTGGTGACGGCGGCGCAGGACGTGCGGCAGGACGCGCAACGATGCGCGCCGGTTCTGCGGTCACCGGGCCTGGCCATCGCAGCCGCTCGCCGGTGTGCACTCGTTTCAGCGTCGCTTCAAGCACGGGGGCGATTTCGAAGATCCCGGCGATCAGGTTGCTGAGTGGCTTCTCAATGACGCGATCCGCATCGATGCCGAGTGTGGTCATCACCATGCGCCGCGCGGCGGCGTCGAGCGCGGTGAAGAGGACGATCGGCAC
This sequence comes from Acidobacteriota bacterium, assembly GCA_947467605.1. GTDB lineage: Bacteria > Acidobacteriota > Vicinamibacteria > Vicinamibacterales > SCN-69-37 > SCUN01. The sequence goes on along the minus strand of CANIII010000007.1, from coordinate 115,784 downwards.
CTGCACCTCGCGGGCCAGCGGCACGAGCAACGACAGCTCCTCGGCCGACGCATCTTCGAGATCAAGGAGGATCACATCGGGCTTGAGCGCATCCAGCTTGCGAATCGCCGGTCGCGGCGAGGAGGCGACGCCGACAATTTCCACGATGGCCGACCCGCCGACGCTCTCGGCCACCGCCTTGCGCGACAGGGGCATGTGATCGATGACGACGACGCGCACTTTGCGTACCGGTGTCATCAGCGTCGGCCCTTACGCCGATACACAGCCGGCGCGACGTATTCGAGACCCACTTCGCCGTGAATCGCCTCGGACGGTCCCACAAAGAGCAGACCACCGGGGACGAGACAATCTTTCAAACGCTCGACGAGCGCCGCGCGCGCCGCGACGTCAAAATAGATCATCACGTTGCGACAGAAGATCACGTGAAACGGCTTCTTGAACGGAAACACCGTCGTCATGAGATTGAATTTACGGAAGTGCGCTTCACGCCGCACTTCGGGCAGCACTTCCATCTTGCCGTCGGGGCGTCGGCTCATGTACTTGTCGCGCAGGTGCGCCGGCACCGCCGCGGCGCGGGACGCCTCGTAGACGCCGCGTGTGGCCTGGTCGAGCGCTGCCGTCGAGATATCTGTCGCGAGCAGGCCCGCCTCGAACGTGGAGTAGCGCGGCCCGAAGTAGTCGAGCATGGTGAACAGGATCGAGTACGCCTCTTCGCCGGTCGATGATGCCGCGCACCACACGCGCAGGTCACGCGCGCGCGTGCGCCGCGCCTCGTGTTCGAGCTCCGGCCAGACCGTCGTGCTCAGCATCGTGAAATGCACGTCGTCTCTGAAGAAATACGTGTGGTTCGTGCTGATGAGCGACGCGAGGTCGTCGAGCAACGGCCCGCCACGTTCGGTCTCGAGCTGGTCGAGAAACTGCGTGTAGCTTTGAAAGCCACGGCTCACCAGGTAGTTGCCCATGCGGTTGGTGACGAGCACCTGCTTGTCATCGGTGAGCTGAATGCCGAACTGCTGGCCGACGAGGTCTCTCAGGCGCCGGTATTCATGGACGTGCAGCGGCAACCGCGAGGCGAGGGCGTCGGTCACGACAGCGCTACTTGGACGTCAGCGTCCACACGCCGTCCCAGTGCTCGGGCGGGTGTGCGATCAGGGTGCGGCAGCGTTCCATGAACAGCCGCGACGGATTCAGGTCGCCTTCGGCCGTGTGCCACTCGTACGGATCCGACGTTTCAAATGCGGCGAGCGCCTCCGCAAAACTGCCGGCGCGGTAGAGCGCCATCCCGCGGGAGTACTCCTGAATCAACGTCGTCTCGCGTGGGGAGATCTGCCCCTGCTCGCCGATCAGTTCGTAGCAGGCGACCGGTTCGTTCTTGCCTTTGACGCGCACCCAGTCGATCGGCCGTGCGGCGAATTCATCCAGCAGGCCGGCGATCGTGCTCTCGCCGATGAGGTTGTCGACGCCGTATTGTTTGGCCGCCGATTCGAACCGCGCCGCCACATTCACCGGGTCGCCGATAATGCTCAGATCCATGCGCGCGTCGGCTGAGCCGAGGTCGCACAGGATGACCTCGCCGGTGTTGAGACCGATCCGAATGTGTATCGGATCCTCTTTCAGGTTCGGGTGCTGCTCGTTCATCACCGCCAACGCGCGACGCATCTCGACCACGGCCTTGAGCGCTCGGCGGGCCGTGACGGTCAGATCGCGATCCGTCCAGAACGCCATGCATGCATCGCCGATGAATTTGTCGACGTCGCCCTCGTGCGCCATGATGACGCGCGTGAGCACCTCGAACAGCGTGTTGACCTGGGTCACGACTTCCCGCGGCGTGTATTTCTCGCAGCGCGACGTAAACGACTTGATGTCGCTGAAGAAGACCGTCACGGCCTTCTTGTAGGCCCGGGCCCCGGCCGTCTTGCCCGACAGGATCGATTTTTCGATCGCCATCTTCCGCGACGCCTTCGAGACGTATTTGTCCAGATGCGCGCGCTCCTGGCCGGCACGCCGGTCGGCAAGTGTGCGCTCGACGGTTGCCAGCAGGCTGTCCATCGTGAACGGCTTCGTGATGATGCCGGCCGCACCGGCGTTCACAACCATCTTCTCGTCGGCGTAACTCCCGCGCGACGTCATGATGACGACGTCGGGCCGACGCTCGACCGGCAAGCCACGCAGCGCCGTCATCAGCTCAATCACCGATCCGTCGCGCGGTGACATGGTCGAGATCACCAGGTCATAGCTCAATTTCTCGAGCTGCCGCACCGTCGCCTTGATCGTGGTGGTCTCGCGCACCGAAAACCCCTGCTTGTGCAGAGACTTGTACACGCTGCGCGACACGACGTCGTCGCTCTCGAGCACGAGAATGTTTTCGCGTCCACCACGCGACGACTTGAAGACCTTGCGAATGCGGTCCAGCAGCTCTGGAATGACGACCGGCTTGGTGAGGTACTCGTCGACGCCGACTTTGAAACCTTGCTGCTGATCGGTCGCCGAGCCGAGTGTGCTCGACATGATGATGTAGGTGTCGGCAATGCCCTCGGTCTTGCGAATGGCGGAGCACGCCTCGTACCCGTTCATCTTCGGCATTTCGATGTCGCAGATGATCAGATCGGGCGCGATGATCTTGGCCTGCTCCAGACCTTCCGCGCCGTCGAACGCGTTGAAGACCTGATACCCCTCGCCACGCAGTGGCGGACCGAGGTGGTTGTGCACGAGCTTCGAGTCGTCGATCAGCAGAATCTTCCGTCCGCGATCCGACAGCGTGCCGACGGCACCCAGCACCTCATCGACCGTGGCGGGAAACTGCAAGAACGCATCCACCGAGTGTCCGGCGTCGTCGCCCGTCCGATAGTCGGACGACAGGAGCAACACCTTGATCTCGTCACCGAAGATGCGCTTCAGCCGTGCGGAGAGATCGATCAGGCCGTACTCGAACGACTCCGACTGCAGCAGCAGTAATCCGTTCGGGTTCTCGGCGATGACCGTCGCGAGCGATTCGGTGTCGACCGAGCTGAACGCCGTGCCACGGGCCGTGAACTCATGCTCGAGATAGCGGCGGTAGATAGGATTCTCGATGCACAACAACATGCCGGCGGACTCCATCACGTGTGGCCGCCTTCCGCCCCGGACTCGGCAGCCTCACGATGCGCCGCACCGAGGCAATGCTCGTCGATCGATGCGATCAGTCGTTCCGCATCGACAGGCTTGTTGAAGTACTCGACCACGCCGAGGCCCGCCGCACGCTCGCGATCGGTGCGCGTGGTGCGGGCGGTGATGAAGAAGATCGGCGCGTCGGTCTGGCCGGTGGTGCGCCGGAGACGCTCGACGAACTCGAATCCGTCCATGAGCGGCATGATCACGTCAACACAGTAGACCGAGTACCGGCGGCGGCGAATGAACTTCAGTCCCTCGAACCCGTTCTCGGCCGCATCGACGCGGTAGCCCGCCTGGCTGATGATCGAACAGAGGTTCTTGCGCTGGATTGGCGAGTCGTCCACGACGAGCACGACGTGTTCCTTGCGCTTCGAGTGGCCCGTGGGGCGTACGGCCAGATCGGTCGCGCCGGTTTTCGCGCGGGCCTTGTTGACCACCTCCCACGCATTCAGGATCAGCACCAATCGGCTGTCGCTCAAGATGGTGCAACCCATCACAAACGGCACGTGCCGCACAAGGCTGCCGAGGTTCTTGATCAGCACGTCCTGCTTGCCGAGCACGGCATCCACAATGATGCCGATCCGCTTGTCGCCGTCGGTCAGCACGACCAGCGACAGGAACGGTTCGGAGAACGAGCCGCTCGGGAAGTCGAGCAGCTTCGACAGCGACATCACCGGCATCGTGCGCCCGCGGTGGTTATACACCGTCGCGCCGCTGACCTGACGAATCTGCGTGCGATCGACCGACAGCACTTCCTCGACATTCAGAATCGGGAACGCAAACTGGTTCGACCGCTCTTCGACCAGCAGAATGCCGACGACGGCGAGCGTGAGCGGCAGCTTGATGCGAATCGTGGTCCCGGTGCCGAGCGTGCTCTCGATGGCCACCGAGCCCTGCACCTGATTGACGGCCGTCTTCACGACGTCCATGCCGACGCCGCGGCCCGACAGCGCAGAGACCTTGCCGGCCGTCGAGAAGCCTGGTTCGAAGATCAGTTCAAGGATCTCGGCAGGCGTGATCGTTGCCGCGCGCTCCGGCGTCACCAGCTGCACGCTGACCGCTTTGTCGAGCACGCGCTGCTGGTCGATGCCGCGGCCGTCGTCAGACACTTCGATCACGGCGTGCGAGCCGTGGTAATACGCGCGCAGGGTGATGCGGCCGACGTCGGGCTTGCCGGCAGCGAGGCGCCCCTCGGCGTCTTCGATGCCGTGATCGATCGCGTTGCGCATGATGTGGATCAACGGATCGCCGAGCTTGTTGATCAACACCTTGTCGAGTTCGGTGTCGCCGCCGCTGACATCGAGGCGCACCTTCTTGCCGACCTGCCGCGCGACCTCACGCACCTGCGCGGGGAACCGGTCGAAGAGCTGCGAGATCGGCACCATGCGGAAACTCATGGCGCCAGACTGCAGTCGCGAACTCAACTGCTCGAGCCGCTCGATGTTCTTCTGGAACCGCTTGCGGATTTCCTCGATCGAGAGCACGTTGAGCGTGATCTCCTCGGCGTTCGACACGTGCTGCGCTTCAAGCTCGAGCTGCAGCTCATCATGGAATCGGCCGACCATCGCCTCGAGCCGATCCTGCGGCACATGGACGGTGCCGCGGCTCAGCAGGTGTTGCAGTTCCTGACACACGCGGCTGTTGGCCACCGCGAGTCGCGCGAGAATCGTGTTGGCGTCGAGGCCCTCCATCTGGTGCAGGGCCTTCTTGAACTGATGGAGTGCCGCGTCGAGCGCCGCCAGCTCGCTCTGCAGTCGAATGCGACCGATGAAGATCTCGGATGCGGTGTTGAGCACTTCGTCGAGCTTCTCGGTGGGCACGCGAATGCTTTCACCGCCCGACACGGCGCGCGCCTTCGCGGCGTCTTTTGAGGGCGCGGCGTCTTTCATCAGCGCGGCATCGCTCGCGGGCGCTGGCGGAGTGGTCGCGGCCTCCGCGGCGGCTGGTGCGACTGGCACTGGCGCCCCGCTCGTCACCGCATCGAGCGCCGTGAGCAGCGGCTGAATCCGGGTCAGCAACGGCCCGCCCGTGCCGACTTCCTCAACGAGCGACTCGAGACCGCGTGTGCAATCCATCAGCACATCGACGGTCGCGGGTGTGGCCTGGCGCGTGCCCTTGCGCACCTGATCGAGAATGCTCTCCATCGCGTGACTGACGGCTTCGATCTTGCTGATCTTCAGCAGACGGGCGCCCCCCTTCACCGTGTGCACGCTGCGAAACAGGTCGTTGACCACGTCTCCGCCTGACGCAGACGTCTCAAGCTCGATCAACTTCCGTCCGACGTTGCCCAGACTTTCACGTGCCTCGTCGCAGAAATCAGCAATGAAGGTGACTTTGTCCACCGGCACGTCCAGCGCCTCGGGTCCATCGTCGACCACCGTCGGTGGCAGGCGCACGGGCGGCGCGGCCTCGACGACGTCAGGCTCGGCGATGGCGGGCGGGGGCGCTTCTTCAACGACCGCAACGACGGGAGGGGCATTGCTCTCGGCCAGCGGCCGAGCAAGATAGGTGCGGCACTCGCCGACGACATCATCAATGTCCATCGACGCGTGCCCCGTGGTGGCCAACTCGTCGAGTACCTTCGTGGCGGTGTCGACCAGCAACGCCACGAGATAGCCCATGGAGTGGGAGCCGAACCCTCCGGCATTGCGGCCGAGGTCGAGCACCAGATCGAGCAGCGCGAGCACCTGCGACACGCGCGGGATCTCGAGCACTTCCGCCAGGCGGGCCACGACGTGGCCGCGACGGTACAGATGATCGAGCACGTCTTCGTCGTCACTCTGCTTGATCTGTTTGACCGTGCGGCTGATCCAGGCGAGTTCGATGAGCGCCGTTTCGCGAAAGTCTGCGAAGCACGCCGCGACCGCGCCGGTGGTCGGCAGTGGCGCTGGCCCTGTGGCCGCGTCCGGAACATCGAGCAGCGCTTCCGGGTAGTGCTTCATGCCGGTTGATTGAGCACGGACTGGAGCCGAGTGAGCTGCAGGATGTTCGGGACCGAGATGATCAGCGTCGGGTCGGCGTCCGACTGATGCACGCCCACCAGATACTTCGCCAACTCACCGTTCATCAGGGAGTCGGCGCTTTCAATCTGCGCCTGGCGGATTCGCCGTTGCCCGACGACTTTGTCCACGCACAGCGCGAACTCGGTGTCATCGGCGCGGACGATCACAAACTGGCTGACTTCCTCAAGTGTGCGAAATGGCAGGCCCAGATCGCCCGAGATGTCGAGTACGGCGAGCACCTGACCCCGCAGATTGATCAAGCCGCGCAGCGAGGGGTCGACGAGAAAGAGCGGCGTCACTTCGTAGTTTTCGATGACTTCGAGGACCGGCTCGATCGGGATGCCGAGCACCACGGTGCCGATGCGTGCGCAGAGGTAGCCATTCCAGGCGACATCAGCGACGTCTTCGACAGGCCCCGTGGCATCGCCGTCTTCACGGAGGACGTGCTGGTCGCCGAACTGATCGCGCACCATGCGCGTCAGCGCCGCGACCGACAGCACGATCAATGAGTTGTTGCGGAAGCCGAGCGTCGCCTCGACGATCTGTTGTCGGCCGTCGACTGCGGGATCGACGGGTGCCGCCGCGTCGACGGGCGACGCCAGCTGCACCACGGTGATGTAGCGATCAATTGCGAGGGCGCAGAACACGCCGTCGTGCTGAATCACCACGATGGTTTCGATCTGTCGCTCGGGCCCGGGCCCGAGACTGGTCGAAAGATCCGTGGCGTCGAGCACCGGCAACAAATGTTCTCGATGCACCATGTTGCCGAGCGCGCCGCGCATGGTGCCGTGGAAGGGCAGCAGTGACGGCAGTTCAACAATCTCCAGCACGTTCTCTACCGGAACCGCGTATTGAAATCCGCGGTGCGCGTAGACGAAATGTTTGGGGTCCTGCATCACCAATGTGAGCCGGGAAGCTAGTAGCGACCCAGATCGCCGTCGTGCGTCGCGCTCGATCCGTCTTCACCAGGCCCGAGCAGCAGCCGGCCGTCACGATCCTCGACCGAACGAATGACGACACGGCTGGCCGGGCGGTCGCCATCGGCGGCCGCGCGCCCGAGCTTGAAGAAGGACGTCGCGCGCTTCAACCCCACAGCCTGCGCGGACAGCGCGGCAGCGGTTTCCGCCAACTCTGCCGACGCCGCAGCGTTCTGCTGAATCACGCGATCGAGCTGGTTGACGGCGAGGCTGATCTGGCCGGCGCCCACGCTCTGCTCGTCGCTCGATGCGCAAATGCCCTGCACGAGGTCTTTGGTCTTCTCGATCTCGGGCAGAAGCGCTGCGAGCATCTTGCGCGTGGCCTCGGCGAGTTCCTTGCCCTCGGCCGACGACTGCATGATCTCCGAGGCCGCCAGCTGGCTCGTCTCGGCAAGCTTGCTCACTTCGGACGCGACGACCGCGAACCCCTTGCCATGCTCGCCGGCACGCGCGGCTTCAACCGACGCGTTGAGTGCCAGCAACTCCGTCTTGCGCGTGATCTCACCAACGACACCGATCTTCTCGGCAATCCCCTTCATCGAGCCGGCGGTACGTTCAATCGACTGCACACTCGACTTGGCTTCATCGGCGACACGCCGCGCGATGGCCTGCGTCTCATCGGCGTTCTTGGCGTTCTGCTTGATGCCGGCGGCCATCTCTTCCATGGCCGACGACGTCTCTTCGATCGAGCTCGCCTGGCTGCTCGCGCCCGCGGCAATCTGTTGCGCGGCGGCTCTGAGCTGCGTGCTGCTCGCCGTGACGCTGCCGGTAATCGACTGGATGTTGCCGACCGTGTCGCGCAACACCTCGAGCATGTTCGAGAGGGCGATGCCGAGGCTGTCGCGATCCGACAGCAGGTGCGGCTTCACGGTCAGATCGCCTTCGGCGATCTTCTCGGCCATGCGTGCCGTCGTCGCGAGGTTGTCCTGCATCCGGTTGACGGCCTGCGACAGCTGGCCGATTTCATCCATCCGCGTCACCTCGAGACGCTGCGAGAGGTCGCCCTCGGCCACGCGCGAGATCGCCAGGACCGACTGATCGAGACGCTTGCGGATCGACGATGCCGTCCGCGCGCCCGCGATGGCGCCAAACAGCACGGCGATGACACTGAAGATGATGAGCGAGCGCTGGACGCGCGATTCAGCCGCTTCGGTCTCGACGGTGCTGGCCGCAGTCAGCCGGTCGACCTTGCTCATGAGCTCATCGACCTCACCCTGAAGCGTGGTCTGGATGGCTCGCAGATCGGTCGTGCTCGCTTCGAGCGCACGCTTCGCCGAGGCGACCGTTTCTGTCTCCGGGGTCGAGGCCTGCGCGATCACGGGCAACAGCTTCGTGAGCTCGTCCGCGCGATCCTCGAAGCTCTTGTAGCTGCGGGTCAGCTTGCGAAGGACTTGCTTCACCTCGACATACGCCTGCTCGCCGTCGGCGTCAGCCACGGCTTTGTCGACCAGGCTGCCGGCCTCTTCGAATGCGCTGGCCGTTTCGGCTTGAATCGTCTTGATCTTCGAGAAATCGCCGTTCAGCTGATCGCCGCGCCCATGCGTGGCGTCCTGCAACGCTTCGAAGATCTCGATGGTCTGATGCAGCTGGAGCTCGGCGACGGTGGCCACAATCTGCTTGAGAGGAATATCCACGTGGTTGGTGTGCTTCACGCGGCTGCTGATGATGCTCATTTCCAGAATGGCGTAGCCGGCCAGCACGCCCATGAGCACAACCAGCGACAGCACGATTCCAAGGATGACGGTGGCAATCTTTAGATTCTTCAGCACGATCCGTTAGGCCTCAGGTCCGGGAGCCGCACAATGCGGCCGCGTTCGTGTGTACGTCTACCGGCGCGCGTCTCGCGATGCGACGCTCTTCTCATGACCGGCGCGATGAGTATGACGCCCACCTAAATATTGTCAAGAGTCGGGACGGCGGAATCAGTTCAGTACCGTCCGAGATCACCGTCGTGTAACTTCGCGCGATCGCTCTCCGTGCGGCCGATCAACAGGCGGCCGTCGCGATCTTCGATGTCGTGAACAAAGACTCTCGGCGCGCCGCGACCGTCCTCGAATTCCGCGCTCCGGCCGAGCTTGAAGAAGGACGTGGCTCGCTTCAGTCCAACGGCCTGGGCAGACAGAGCCGATGCCGTTTCCGCAAGCTCGGCCGAGGCCGCGGCATTTTGCTGGATCACCCGATCGAGCTGGCTGACCGCCAGACTGATTTGTCCCGCGCCCACACTCTGCTCGTCGCACGACGCGCAGATGCCCTGCACCAGGTCCTTCGTCTTCTCGATCTCCGGCAGCAGTGCGCCAAGCATCCGCCGTGTCGACTCGGCGAGTTCCCGCCCATCAGCCGACGATTGAATGATCTCGGACGCCGCCCGCTGGCTGGTCTCGGCGAGCTTGCTCACCTCGGAGGCCACCACGGCAAACCCCCGCCCGTGTTCGCCGGCGCGGGCCGCCTCAACCGAGGCGTTCAGCGCCAGCAACTCGGTCTTGCGCGTGATCTCGCCGACGATGCCGATCTGCTCGGCAATGCCGCGCATGGAGGTCGCCGTCCGCTCGACCGAGTCGACACTCGTCTTGGCGTCACCGGCCACGCGCCGGGCAATGACCTGCGTCTGGTCGGCGTTCTTCGCGTTTTGCTTGATACCCGCCGCCATTTCCTCCATGGCCGATGACGTCTCTTCGATGGAGCTCGCCTGGCTGCTGGCGCCGGCGGAGATCTGCTGAGCCGCCGCACGCAGCTGCGTGCTGCTGGTGGTCACGCCGCTCGTGATCGACTGGATGTTGCCAATCGTGTCGCGGAGCACGTCAAGCATGTCGTTCATCGCTTCAGACATGAGACCGATCTCGTCGCGCCGGGTCACTTCGAGCCGCTGCGAGAGGTCACCGCCAGCCAGGCGCGAAATCGACGCGGCTGTCTGGCCGAGCCGCCGACGAATCGAGCGCGCCAGACTCATGCCGGCGACAATACCGAAGACCGCCGCGATGACGCTCAGCAAGATCATCGATCGCTCGATCCGGACCTCGGCGGCTTCGGTCGCTGCGGCGCTGGCCGTCGCCAGCTGGTCGACGCGGCCCTGCAACTCGTCGACATCCTTCTGCAACGCGGATTCGAGGGTCTTGAGGTCGTTGACAGCGGTCTCGAGCGTCCGTTTGGCTGCGACCACGCCGTCCGCGTCGAGCGGGCGATCCTGCGACATGGCCAGCAGTATCCTCGTCGTGTCAGCCACGCGTCCCTGGTAGGTGCTGTAGCCGCGCTCGAGGGTCTTCTGCGCCTGCCGGAGCTCGCCGTATGCCGGCCCGGAATCAGGATCGGCGGCGGCCGCATCAATGATGCGTGCAGACTCGGTGAGCGCCGCCGCGACTTCACCGTCGAGCGCCTTGACCTTCGCGAGATCGCCGGCCACTTCGTCCGCGCGCCCCTGCGTCGCATCGACGATCGACTCGTACAGGTCGATCGACTGCAGCAACTGTCGCTCGCCGATATTCGCCGCGGCCTGCTTGAGCGGCAAATCGACGTGATTGGCATGTCGCACCCGGTCGCTGACCCCTGCCATTTCGAAGATCGCATACGCCGCGAGCGAACTCATCAAGAACACGATGGTGAGGACGACTCCGAGGATCACCGTGGCAATCTTCGTGTTCTTGAACATGATGCACACCCGTCAGTCGGAAGATCAGACAATGCGAACGCGACAGAACGCTGAGTATGACGCTCGTCAGATCGTTGTCAAGGCTCGCCGCCGTCTCAAGAGACGCCTCGACGTTGACAGGGTTTTCCCTGTAAGCTCGGGTATCCGGCGGCCCGCGGTCCCGTCCGGCATCTTCCGGAGGCCTCAAATGCGCGAGTTCGTCTCATCCTTTGCAAGTTATTGTCTGGCGAACACGCTCTACACCGCTCAGGAAACCGCGAAGGCTCTCGGCGTCTCACCGTCTTTGGTGAACGCCAAGAACCCCCCGGGCCCCGGCCCCGACGCCAAAGACCCGCCAACGATGACGGGTCAGCTGTATTTCAAGACCAAGCGGATGGCGGAAAAGTTCGGCGATCCGGCGGCTGTCACCTTCATTGCCATGGATGAGTACCTGTCGAAGGGTATCGACTCGGTCGCCAACCTCGTCTCCTCGCCACGCGGCTTCCGTTCGTACTGGAGCGACCTGCCCGGGCAATTGCTTGATCAGGCGAGCCTCGCCGCAGCCGCCACCATCGGGTCGGAAAGCTCGCTCTACATGCAGCAGGCGAAGAATACCCGCTACATCTTCGTCCTCGTTCGCAACAACCCCGAGGAAATCGGCATCCCGAAGTCTGGCGAATTCGATCTCGCGCACTTCATGGAGAAGGCCTACGGCATCGGCGACTACGAGAACATCTGGTCGGTCGAAGGCCTCGGACACGTGTACTCGCAGCGCACGTGGATCATGAAACACAACGTGAGCGAAGACGCCCACGGCATCCTCACGGATGGCCAGGCCGCCCACGTGCCGATGAAGTCGCAGACGATGATGCACGCCGGCCTCGGGCTGGCGGTGGGCGAGTCGCTGATCAAACAACTGACGCTCGACAGCAGCACGCAGGACGTTGAGCGCGTGCTCCGCGCGTTCATCAAGCTCTGCCACAACAACTCGGTGCCCGGCTACGTCGGCTGCGCCCTCGAATCGCTCGGCCTCGTGACGCGCTGCTTCAACTACCCGATGGTTGACCTCGTGCAGAAGGTGCTGGCCGACACCGATCCGATCGCGTGGGAACACTTCTGGCGCGGCGCCGGTCGCGCGCTCTACTTCTCGCCCGGCCACATGGTGCAGCCGGTCGCCTCACCGTGGATCGCTGCGGAAATGGAAGCGCCCAACGAGCGCGCGTTCAAGATCCTCAAGGCCGGCATCACGTGGCCGACCAACATCGTAAACATGCGCCATCCGGAGATCTTCGAAGACCTCATCAAGCGACGCGGCGCCGACGAGGAATTCACGGGTTCGATCCGCCACGGCGTGGCGGCCTCGACCACCATGGCGATGGACATCACGCCAGGCCATCCGCTCGTGCACCAGTATCTGGCGTACGAACCCAAGAGCACGGACCCGAAGGTGCGCGCGCTCTGGGAGAAACTCGTGCGTGAGCCGGTCTTCCGCGCCGTGCATCGCTACCAGCCGATCCTCAGCCGACACAAGATGATGGATCAGGTCTTCCGCTTCCAGGACCTCGACGCACTCGTCGATCGACTCGAAGCCTCGGAGACCGGCGGCCCGACCGTCACGACCTAGCTCTCGGTTGACACCTGACGGGACGGTCGCAGTCATGCGACCGTCCCGTTGTCATGTACGTGTAACCGTAACAACCATTCCCGCCGCGCGAAGTGGCATATAAACGGCCCCATGACAGCGAAGACTAAAACGTGGATTGGGACGATCCTGGCCAGCATCGCGGTGATTGGCAGCGCCGGATGGTTGATCGCACAGGAATTGCAACCGGGTGGTGGACGCCAGGCCGCGCCGCCGCCACCGAAGCCCATCTCGGAAGAATTCCTCCTTCTCGGCGACGAAACGCGCGGCTCCGGTGAAGCCCAGTTCGTCATCGATCCCACCGACGCCAACAACATCATCGGCACCGGCATGGGCACGTGGCAGGCGATCCCCGGTTGCGAAGCGCCGAACGTGAACTGCAAAGACTTCCACAACTTCCCCAACTCGACGTGGCCGGTGAGTGCGCAGTCATTTGATGGCGGCAGGACCTGGAAACACTTCGTGCTGCCGATTCTTGAAGGCAAGCGCACACGCTGCCCCGATCCATTTGCCGGCGCGACCAAGGACGGCATCATGCTCATCGGTTGCGAGCCGAGAGAAACCGATCCAGTGGCGATCGATCCACCCGGCGGCACCGCACTGCTGCGCTCGGAAGATCACGGCAAGACGTGGAGCAAGCGCGTCGAAGGCATCAGTTCCTACACACCCAACGGCAAATACAAGACCGACCTGAACATCCGGTCGTTCCCGCAATTCGCTGCGGACCTGAAGCCGTACTTCGGCGGCAACTCGCCCTGGGATCGTCCGTGGCTCACGTTTGACGACAAGACGGGCACGATCTACCTCACGTCCTCCGGTGGCCAGACCAACATCGACACCGGCGCGCCCGACAAACTGCGGTCGCAGTCCTACTTCACCGTGTCGAAAGACAAAGCGAAGAGCTTCGGCACCGTCTACGCCCTCGATGCACCGGACTGGCCACAGTCGGGCCGCGTCAACGCGGCAGCGGGTCTGGGCAGCTTCGCCGAGATCTACGTCGTCAGCAAAGTGCCGGCAAGCGAAGGCGTGTCGTGCCCGTGTCAGGTCTTCGGCATCAGCTATGACGAGGGCAAGACGTGGTCGCGTCACGTGATGAAGCACATCACCCTTCCCGCGGCCGTGCCCGGCGCCAGGGGTGGTGGCGGCGGCGGTGGCGGCGGTATCGGCAACCTGATCGCTGACCCGACGACGCCCGGACGGTTCTCGGTGATGCGCACTGTCAACACACCGGCGCCGCACTACGAGATTTCCACATCCAATGACGACGGCAAGACGTGGTCACCGTTTATGGCGGTTGGCAGCGTGCCCGAGGCGACGGGCGTCACCAAACCGGCCATCATGTATTCGCGCTTCGGCGGGGTGCTCGGGCTCACGTGGAAGGCCACGTATCCGGGTGGCAGCTTCGATGTGTGGTCGGTGATCTCGAAAGATGCCGGCAAGACGTTCAGCGCACCACTGCGCGTCAGCCACGAGAAGTCGCCGGCGCGCGACTACTACCGCAACTCACAGCAGGACGACAACGACGGCATCGACATGACCAAAGACATGCTGATGACGATCTGGGGGGATTCACGCGCTGGGTTCCAGGCCAGCTGGTTCGGCAAGGTGGCGCTGTCGTCGTATCAATTCACGGCAAAATAGGTGCGTGCCGACCGACTACGCTGAGCCATTCGAGATCACCGGGCCAGTCGGTAACAACGCGTTCTCCTACGAACTTCGAGGGACGGCACCCACACTCTGGGTGCCGTCCCTTTTCGTTGGCGGCGTCGAAGACGTCGTGCCGGGCGATCGCGTCGTGTTCGAAGACCTCGACGAGTTCGGCGTGCGGCAATCCTGCACGGGCCTCGCGCGCCTGGTGAAGACCACCTGGCGCGGCATCCCTACCGTGATCGTCGACAACCACAACCACGTCTTCTACTTCTGGCTGGAGGCACTGGCCCGGGGACAGATCGCGCACGACGCCACGCTTATCCACATCGACCAGCACAAAGACACGCGCGTCCCTGAACGGTTCTATGACGGCAAGACCCTCGAAGACGCGTTCAACTACACGAACTTCCATCTGAACGTCGGCAACTACATCGTGCCGTCGCAACGGGCGGGTGTCGTCGGCACCGCCCAGTTGGTGACGAGCGAGGACGGCCTCGCGGACCGCAGCCTCGTGTCTCACGGCAACAAGATCCTCAACATCGACCTCGACTTCTTTGCGCCCGAGATGTCGTACATCGACCACGCCAAGACCGCGCGTTTCATCGACGCGCACCTGCCCACGACGTCGCTCATCACGATCGCGACCAGCCCGTTCTTCATCGCGCAGGACCTGGCCATCGCCGTGCTGAGGAAACTCGTTCGATAACAACCTTGGTAGGTTTCTTGCGTAAGATGGGCCTATGACTCGCCCCTTCCGCGTTTTGGCCCTGGCTACCGTCCTCTTGAGCGGAATGGCTGTCCTCGCGGCACAACAGACGCCCCCTCAACAGGGCGCGACGTTCAAGTCGGGTACGCGGACCGTGCCGCTCTACACGACGGTGATCGACGGCACGGGCCGCCTGGTGCCGGACCTGCAGCGCGACGAGTTCGAAATCCTCGACAACGGCATCGTCACTCCCATCACTCTCTTTGCCAACGAAATCCAGAAGATCACCGTCGTCGTCATGCTCGACACGAGCGGCAGCATGACGTTTCAGATGGACAACCTGAAGGAAGGCGCCGAGCAGTTCGCGCTGCGATTGCTGCCGGGCGACAAGGCACGGATTGGCAGCTTCAGCGACAAGATCATCATCACGCCCCCGATGTTCACCGGCAATCGCGATGAGCTGATTCGCGCGATCCGCAATGACATCCAGTTCGGCAACCCGACGGCGCTGTGGGATGCGACGGATCGGAGCATGGACGCGATGGAGGGCCTGGACGGCCGCCGCGTGGTGCTGCTCTTCACGGACGGCGACGACAACATCAGCCGCAAGAGTCAGAAGGACGTGCAGACGCGCGCGCTGGCCAGCGAGTTCATGATCTACGGCATTGGTCTGCGCGGCACACCGGGGGGCGGCATCACGCAGAAGCCGGACGCCGGCTTGCGGAAGATCGCAGAAGAAACCGGCGGCGGCTACTTCGAACTGAAGGGCACGACTGATCTCAACTCGACGTTCACGCGCGTCGCGAATGAGCTGCACAGCCAGTACGTGCTGGGCTTTTCGCCCGACAAGCTCGACGGCAAGCTGCACAAGATTGAAGTGCGCGTGAAGCAGACGGGTCTGAAAGCCCGGACGCGGAAGAGCTACATCGCGAACCCGTGATGACACGCGTCGTCGCACTCGCCTTGTTTGTTGTTGGCAGCGGCCTGATCGCAGACGCGCAGCAGCCATTCAAGACGGGCACGCGCACGGTCGCGATCTATGCCACGGCGCTGGACGCGACGGGACGGCTCGTCACGAATCTCTCCAAAGAGAACTTCACGATTTACGACAACGGCAAGCCGCAGCCGGCGTCGCTCTTTGCCAACGATCCGCAGCCGATCACGATGACGGTGATGCTCGACACGAGCGGCAGCATGGCGCCGAACGTCGGGCTCGTGCGCAATGCCACCATGGCGCTCGTGTCGTATCTCAAGCCCGACGATCAGGTGCGGCTCGGGACATTTGGCGGGCGCATCACGCTGAGCCCGGCGTTCACGAACAACGGCGACGACCTCGCGCGCTTTGTGTGGCAGCGGCTGCAGCCTGGCGGCGGCACGCCGCTGTGGGACGCCGTCGACATTGCCATGGACACGCTGGCCGATCGCACGGGACGCCGCGTCGTGTTGGTGTTCACCGACGGCAAGGACTCGCAGAGCCGGCTGAACCTGAAGGACGACATGCGCCGCGCCGAGCAGCAGGAGTTCATGATCTACGCGATCGGCTGCTGGGGCACGGAGAACGGCGGCCGCTTCAACGCGCAGGTGAAGCTCGAGAAGCCAGACGATGGGCTGCGGAAGATCGCGGATCAGACGGGCGGCGGCTACACCGAATTGCAGTGGAGCGATGATCTCAGCGCGAGCTTCCAGCGTGTCGCCGAGGAGCTCCACAGCCAGTACGTGCTCGGGTTCTCGCCGGAGAAGGCCGATGGCAAGCTGCACAAGCTGGAAGTGAGAGTGAACGTGCCGGGCGTCACCGTGCGCACGCGTAAGAGCTACGTCGCGACGCCGTAGTGACATATCGTTAGCGCGTGGTCGTGCTCAAGGGGACGCTGTCACTCGTCGCGCTGCTCGTCGTCGTCGTGGCGCTGCGCGCCGACCAGCAGGCACCACCGACGTTTCGGGCCGGCGTCCGGGTCGTGCCCGTCTATGCGAGTGTCTCGGACCGCAACGGGCAGTTCATTCTCGATCTGACCAAAGAGCGATTCACGCTGACCGACAACGGCCAGCCGGTCGCCATCACGCAATTCTCGAATCAGTTTGTGCCGATCACGGCGGCCATCATGCTCGACTTGAGTCGCAGCATGCTGCCGCGGCACGACGCCGTGCTGGCGTCGGCCGAGCAGTTCATCGTGCGGCTGATGCCGGGTGATCGCGCGCGCGTCGGCAGTTTCAGTGAGGAGGTGCGGATGGGGCCGCCACTGACCAGCGACCGTGACGCGCTGATCAAGTTCCTGCGCGAGAGCTTCGACCTGCGCGTCGGTATGCGCACCCGGCTGTGGGACGGCATCGAGGAGGGCATCAAGACCCTCGAAGGCGCCGAGGGGCGTCGGATAGTGTTTGTGATCACTGACGGCGGCGACACGCTCAGTGAGGCATCGATGAACGACGTGCAGAGTCATGCGCGCAGAGCCGGCGTCATCGTCTACTGGATCAGCATGAGCGGCACTGGTGGCCGGGAACCCCAGGCGTTGATCAAGCCCGGGCCTGGGCTGTTGTCGCTCGTCGAAGACAGCGGCGGCGGCTACATGCGGTTCGGCGAGATTGATGAGATCAACCGGATCATGACCGAGGTCACTCAGGAACTGCATCATCAGTACTTGCTGGGCTTCACGCCGGCGACGCTCGACGGCAGGATGCACAAACTCGACCTGCGCGTCCTGCAATCGAACTACACTGTGCGCGCCCGAAAAACTTACGTGGCGGAGGAAGAGAAATGACGCTCAATCGACGACAGTTCATTGGCACAGCAGCGGTGGGTGGCAGCGCGATGGCGATCGCCAGTTGCGCGGGCAGCACAGGGGAAAAGACCGTGCCGGCGGAGACCAGTGCCCTGCATCCCGCGATCGCCGCCCTCAAGCCGATGACGGACGGGATCGTGAAGATTACCGTCGCCGAGAGAAAGGCCCGGATCACCCGGGCCCAGGAATTGATGGCCCAACAAAAGATCGATGCGATCTTCATGGAGGGCACGACGTCGATGTACTACTTCGTCGACATGCGCTGGGGCCAGAGCGAGCGCACGTTCGGTGTGGTCATTCCGGCCAAGGGCGACGTGGCGTATGTCTGCCCGAAGTTCGAAGAAGACCGCGCGATGGAACTGCTCAAGAAAGACTACGGCGCTGAAGTGCGGTGCTGGGAAGAGCATGAGAGCCCGTATGCGCTCATCGCCGGCATCGTGAAGGACCGCGGCGTGACGCATCACCGCATCGGCATGGAAGAGCGCGTGCGCTTCTTCATCGCGGACGGCGTGCGCAAAGCGGCGGCCGGCTTCGAAGTGGTCGACGCCACACCGGTGAGCGCCGGTTGCCGTATCTACAAGACCAAGTCGGAGATCGCGCTCATGCAGCGCGCCAACGACGCAACCATCGCCGCCTACGCCGCCGCGTTTCAGACGATGAAGGCCGGCATGTCGCAGGGCGATCTCTCGGCGAATATCGCTGCGGCCTTCAAACAGCTGGGGTTCAGCGGCTCGGCATCCGTTCAGGTTGGCAAGTGGTCGGCCCTGCCGCACGGCAGCATCACGCCGCAGAAACTTGAAGAAGGCCAGATCGTCATGGTCGACGGCGGCACGAGCTGCGAAGGCTACGCGTCGGACATCACGCGAACGACGGTCCTCGGCAAGGCGACGCAGCGACAGACCGACGTGTGGAATCAGGAGAAAGAGCTGCAGTCGATGGCCTTCGCCGCGATGAAGCTCGGCGATCCGTGCGAAAACGTCGACAAAGCCGTGCGCGCGGGCCTGATGAAGTTCGGCTACGGTCCCGACTACAAGCTGCCCGGCACGCCGCATCGCACGGGCCACGGCATCGGCCTCGAAGGCCACGAGTGGACCAACTTCACGAAGGGCAACATGACGCCGATGGCGCCCGGTATGTGCTTCAGCGACGAGCCGACCATCTCCATCCCCGGCGAGTTCGGCATCCGCCTCGAAGACTGCGTCTACTTCGACGAGAGCGGCGCCCACTACTTCACGAAGCAGAGCATCGCGATCGATCAGCCATTCGGCTGATCGATTCACATCAGAGTCTTTTGCGCTAGAATCCCGGTGGCTGTCAGGCAGCCGCCGGGTCCGCCGGAAAGAGTTCAACTCACCTTCTGCAAGACCGTATTCGTACACGCATCCTTTGTGCACCTGTTGGCGGACCCGGGTCATGCATGGAGGATTTCCTGTGAGCCCATCTCTTCCCGCTCGTCCCAATCTCGACCATCTGCGTCATCAAGCCAAAACACTACTCGCAGATCTGCATGACGGCGACGCGTCTGCGATCGCCGCGTTTCGTGAATTCCTTCCGGCAGCGAACACGCTGACCCCGGCGAAGATTCGCACAGCCGGGTTTCGTCTCGCCGACGCGCACTCGAAGGCGAATGGGCGTTCGTCGCGCTCGAAGTGGACGGTTCAACAATGCCCGCGGCCGCACTCGGCGCGTCGCGGCTCTTGATCGACGGCGATCGCTTTCGCACCGAATCGCCCGAGGCCAACTACGACGGAGTGTTCACGCTGGATGTGAGCACGACGCCACCGCACATCGATATCGAGTTTGTGGAAGGTCCGGAGGCCGGCAACTGGTCATACGGCATCTACGAACTGCAGGGCGATCAACTGACGCTGTGCCTTGGACTCACCGGGGCGGCTCGGCCAGTCGCGTTTCGCACACAGGCAGGAACAGGTCACGCGCTCGAGCGGTTGCGGCGCACGGCGGCAGCGCGGCCGACGGCGGTCGATGGCGGAACACGTCAGAAGAAGACAACGGTCGCGTCGAAACCGAATGCGCCGATCACCATCGACACAACAGCATTCGACGGACCACTGTCGCCGATGCTCCAGAAACTGGCCGGGCGCTGGATGGCTGTGGAGTTGATCCAGGCCGGCAAGCCCATGCCTGCCGAATGGCTGAGCTTCGGAGCACGCACGACGACGGGCAACGACATGAAGGTGGTATTCGGCGGCCAAACAATGGTGCACGCGAAGATGCGGATCGACGACACCACCGCACCGATCGCGATCGACTATTTGCATCTCAGTGGCGCGCTGCAGGGCAAGGTCAGCATGGGAATCCTTGAGTGGATCGGCGACGAGGTGCGCGTGCTCATGCCGGCGCCCGGGCAGCCGCGACCGACGTCGTTCAGCGACGCGGTGGCCACCGGCACCCTCAGCCGATGGCGACCCGCCTCATAGCGCACGCGGGGGATTGATGTGGTCACCTAGACGATGCTAATGTGACCACATGATGACATTGGGCGTTCGCGAGCTGAAGGCGCGGCTGAGCCATCACCTGCGACGGGCACAGCGCGGCACGCGGGTGACGATCACAGACCGCGGTCGGGCCATCGCTGTGTTGTCGCCGATTGATGCTGGTCCGAAACTCGAATGGGCACATCGGATGGTGGCCACCGGACAGGCAACGTGGGGCGGTGGCAAGCCGGCGGGGCTCAACCCTCGATTGCGCACTCGTGGCAAGTCGGCATCGCAGATGCTTCTCGAAGATCGCCGGTGACGCTCTATCTTGATAGCAGCGCGTTGCTGAAGCTCTACGTCAAGGAGACCGGCTCCGAGGACGTCGCGACACTGGTGCAGGATGCCAACGTTGTGGCGACGTCCGCGTTGGCCTACGCGGAAGTCCGTGCGACATTAGGACGCCTTCGACGCGAGCACTCGCTGACGCCAACAACATTGGCACGAGCGAAACAGCAGTTCGAGTCTGACTGGGGGACGATGCTGGTGTTGAACTGCGACCACGCAATCGCCATTCGCGCAGGCGGCTTGGCCGAACAACATGCGTTGCGCGGAGCTGACGCCGTCCACCTCGCGGCATTCGAGCGTCTGCTGACCATGGTCGAGGATGATGACGTGCATTTTTCATGCGCGGATCAGCGACTGAACAAGGCAGCGCGACAACTCGGATGAAACCACCCGTCACTCGCAGCTCCCCCGTCGTCGACACACTGCACGGCACCACGATCGTCGACAACTACCGTTGGCTCGAAGGCGACAACAGCGATCCGAATCGCATGGGTCAGGTCACTGCTGATGTTTCCGCGTGGACCGACGCGCAGAACGCGCACACGCGCACCGTGCTCGACGGACTTCCGGGTCGCCAGGCCGTTGAAGATGCCCTGCGTCCACTAATGGAAATCGGCGTCGTCAGTGCGCCCATCGTGAGCAGATCGCGCTACTTCTACTCGAAGCGCGAAGGACGACAGAATCAGCCAGTCTTCTACTACCGCGACATCGTCGATGGGCCCGATCGTGTGTTGATCGATCCCGCTGTGCTCGATCCCAGCGGGCTTACGACAATCGAGTGGATCTCGCCATCGCACAACGGACAACTGGTGGCGTACGGAACGTATCGCTCCGGGGACGAGAACACCACATTGCATGTGCGCGATGTGGATACGGGCACGGACACCGGCCTCACGATTCCCGATAAGACGCAGGCGCCCGATTGGCTGCCTGACGATACCGGATTCGTCTATCAGAATCTCAAGGATCCGAAGGATCCCTACACCGGCCAGGTGTTGTTTCACCAGGTGGGCGCTCCCGTTGCGGACGATCGTCTGTTGTTTCGTCAGTTCACAAAGTCTGAGAACGAGACGCTGGCCACAACGTGGGGGCCGGGCGGGTCGCTGTCGCGCGATGGCAAGTGGCTGCTGCTCACCTACTGGATCGACACGAAATCGAACGATGCGTGGCTCGTCGACTTCGAGACGTTTCGAGAGACCGGTGCGATCAACAAGATCATCGTCTCGGCGGGCACACCAGGACACATCTCCGGCACAGTCATTGATGGCGCGCTGTATCTGCACACGACGAAGGGCGCGCCGAAGGGACGTGTCGCGGTGGTCGATGCCACCGCTCCGGGTGAAGCACACTGGCAAGACCTGGTGCCTGAGCGCGACGATGCGGTGATTGAAGCGGTGACGTTCGGCAAGGGCACAATTGTCGTGACCTACATGAAGAACGCCTCGAACGTCGTCGAGGTGTTTGATTTGGCGGGCACCTCGCTCGGCGTCGTGAAGCAGCCCGGGATCGGTGCCGCGGGCCTGTCAACGGACGAAGATCGCACTGAAGCGTTCCTGACGTTCACGAGCTTCAACTACCCGACGTCCATCTTCCGCATCGACCTTGCGCATCTCGATGCGGAGCCAACGCTGTGGGCGCAGCCGGCCGTGCCGATTGATCCGTCAGCGGTCGAGGTGGAGCAGATTTGGTACACCTCGAAAGACGGCACGCGGGTGAGCATGTTCGTGATCTCCCGGAAGGGCCTCGTCAGAAACGGCGCGAACCCGGCGCTCGTCACGGCGTACGGCGGCTTCAACATCAGCGAGACGCCGATGTTTGTCGGAACATGGTTTCAGTGGTTCAACGCCGGCGGATTGATCGCGGTCCCGAACCTGCGCGGTGGCGGCGAATACGGCGACGCGTGGCATGCAGGTGGCATGCTCGAGCACAAGCAGAATGTGTTCGACGACTTTCACGCCGCGCTCGAGTGGTTGATCACCAACAAATACACCCGCGCAGACAGGCTCGCCATCAGCGGCGGTTCGAATGGCGGATTGCTGACCGGGGCTGCGGTGACGCAGCGACCGGATCTGTTCCGCGCCGCGATCGTGGCCGTACCGCTCCTCGACATGCTGCGCTACCAGGACTTCCTGATGGCGCGCTACTGGGTGCCCGAATACGGCTCCGCGGAAGTGCCTGAGCAGTTTGCCTACCTCAACAAATACTCGCCGTATCACCGCATCGTCTCCGGCACGCCGTATCCGGCGGTTTTCCTGACAGCCGGTGAGAACGACACCCGCGTGCACGCCATGCACGCCCGAAAGATGGCCGCGGCGCTGCAGGCCGCCACGTCGTCCGACCCGGCCGAGCGCCCCGTGCTTCTCTGGGTCGACCGAGAGGCTGGCCACGGCCAGGGCAAGCCCCTGAATTTGCGCCTCCGGGACGCGGCGGATCAGCGGACGTTCCTCATGTGGCAGTTGGGGATGCTGGAGTAGCCAAACACGGGGTCGGTTGTTACAGTTAATGGTCCGTATGTTTTCAAAGTCACTTACTTTCCTGTCTCGTGCCGGAGCCGTGGCCGTGTTGGCCGCTGGCCTCACGGGGTGCTCACTCAAGACCATGGCCGTCAACGCGGTGGCCAACTCGCTGGCCGCCCCGAGCGACGTCATGACCCGCGATAACGACCCGGAGCTGATCAAAGACGCGATTCCGTTTGGCCTCAAGACGTATGAGTCGCTGCTGGAATCGGTGCCGAAGAATCAGGGACTACTGATCGCAACCTGTTCTGGTTACACGTCGTACGCCTACGGATTCGTGGAAACGCCGGCCGAGCTGCTGCAGTTCACCGACCAGTCCGCCGCACGCCTGGGCATCGAACGCTCGCTGAACATGTACCTGCGCGCGAAAGATTTCTGCATGCGCGCCATGGAACTGCGTTTCCCGGGCATCAGGAAGAAGCTGTTGCTGGACCCCGTTGCGGCCGTTGCGAACACCAAGAAAGAGGACGTCGAGCTGCTCTACTGGACCGCGGCGTCCTGGGGTTCGGCGATGTCGCTTGGCAAGGATCAGCCCGATCTGGTCGCAGACTTTCCTGTCGTTCGAGCGTTGGCCGAGCGTGCGTTGGCGCTCAACCCCAACTGGTCGAACGGCACAATCCACGAACTGTTCATCACGCTCGACAGCCAGCCCGAGATGCTCGGCGGCGACCCGGCACGAGCGCGCAAGCACTTTGACGAGGCCATCCGGATCCAGAAGGGCCAGCTGCCTGGCCCGTACGTCGAGCTGGCTGAAGGTGTCTCTTTGAGCATCCCTGACCGGGCGGAATACGAGAAGCTCATGAAGCAGGCTGTGGCTCTCGATCCCAACGCGCAACCGAGTGTGCGGCTGGTGAGTCTCATCATGCAGCGCCGGGCCAAAGGCATGCTCGAGCACCTCGACGATTTGTTCGCCGCAAAGTAGCGCTTTCCCGTTTGGAGACACGACTCATGTTCGGTTCACGACGTTTGCTTTCTGCCGCACTCATCGCCATCACCACGTCGGTTGTGGTGCTGTCGGCCGCTCCCGTCACGATCAAGCTCGCGACGCTGGCGCCAGTCAACACCACATGGCACAAGGCCCTGCTCGACATGGGCGAGACGTGGAACAAGACGACGGAAGGACGCGTGAAGCTGCAGGTCTACGCTGGCGGCACGCAGGGCGACGAGGCCTCCACGCTGCGCATGATGCGTCCGGGTGTCGAAACGCTGCAGGCGGGCCTCTACACGAGCGGCGGCCTCGCGCTCATCGACGACGCATTTAACGTGATGGGCATGCCGTTCTTCTTCGAGACCGACGAGGAAGAGCTCGCGGTGCAGACCAAGCTCACGCCGGTTCTCGAGCAGCGCCTCAATGCCAAGGGCTTCCACCTCCTTAACTGGGGCACGGGCGGTTGGGTGCAGATCTTCTCGAAGAAGCCGCTCAAGACGCTCGACGACGTGAAGGGTTCGAAGCTGTATACGTCGAAGGGCGACGACAAGATGGTCCAGTGGTACACACGCAACGCGTTCCATCCGGTCGCATTGCTGCCCACGGAAATTCCCGCGCAGTTGAAGCTCTCCACGGGCCTGATCGACACAGCCCCGTACCCGCCGTACATCGCGCTCACGCTGCA
Source organism: Acidobacteriota bacterium (assembly GCA_947467605.1). Classification (GTDB taxonomy): domain Bacteria; phylum Acidobacteriota; class Vicinamibacteria; order Vicinamibacterales; family SCN-69-37; genus SCUN01. The sequence goes on along the minus strand of CANIII010000007.1, from coordinate 91,346 downwards.
GGTGTTCCGCGACGCGAAGTACATGCTCGACGCGCGACTCGCTCCGCTCGTGGGTGCCACGATCATCTCGAATGAAACCTGGAAGAAGATCTCGCCGGAAGATCAGGCCAAGGTCACGACCGCTGCACTCGCCATGGAAGCGCGCGCCCGTGCTGAAGGTCCAAAGCAGGATGCCGATTCGGTGACCGCCATGAAGGCGCGCGGCCTTGAAGTGATCGTGCCGGACGCGAAGGCGGCCGCAGACTTCCGCTCGGCGTCAGCCAAACTCGTGGCCTCGATGCGTGGCGACATGGTGCCGGCCGACATCTACGACATGGCCGTGGCCGCGCGCGACGCGTATCGCAAGACCAAGGGCAAGTAAGTGAAAGCACTCGCCGCAAAGTCTGAGGAACTCCTCGCCACATTCGCGCTCGGCGGCATCATGTTGCTGCCGCTCGCGGAGATTTTCTCGCGCAAATTTCTCGGCGCGGGAATCCCAGGCTCCGGGCCGTTTGCCCAGAACCTGACGATGTGGGTGGGGCTGCTCGGTGCGGCGATCGCGGCACGGCAGGGCAAGTTGCTGTCATTGGCCACCGGCGAGTTCCTGCCGAAGGGACCGATCGGCAACGTCGCGCACATCATCGCCGGCGCCGTCGGCAGCATGGTGGCCACGCTCTTCGCGTTTGGTGGTGTGGCGCTCGTCAAGAGTGATCGGCTGGCTGGCGACATCATTGCGATCGGCGTGCCGGTCTGGATTTCAGATCTCGTGCTGCCGTTTGCGTTCGGCGTCATCGCCATCCGCCTCGCACATCGCGCGTCGCCCAACTGGCTCGGCCGCGGCATCGCGGCGCTGGGCATCGTGGCCGGCATCTACATCAGCATGCACCTCGACATTCTCGAGGGGCAGTCGCTGTTGCCATGGATGATGCTGGTGATCGTCGCCGGCGTGCTCGGCGCGCCGATCTTCACACTCCTCGGCGGCATCGCGGTGTTTGCGTTCCTCGTGGCCGGGTCGAAGCCGATCGTGCTCATGATCAAGGCCTACGAGGAGCTCACGACCTCGTCAGGTCTCGCCGCGATTCCGCTCTTCACGCTCGCCGGCTTCTTGCTCGCTGAGGGGAAGTCATCGGAACGACTCCTGCGTGTGTTCCGCGCGTGGTTTGGCTGGGCGCCGGGCGGCACGGCAGTCGCGGCCGCGACGCTCTGCGCATTCTTCACGCTCTTCACCGGCGGTTCTGGCGTCACGATTCTGGTCCTTGGCGGCCTGCTACTGCCGACGCTTATGAAGGACGGCTACCGCGAGCGCTTCTCCATCGGTCTGCTGACTGCATCCGGCTCGCTCGGTCTCCTCTTCCCGCTTTCCTTGCCGCTCATGCTCTACGGCATCGTGGCGCAGAATGTCTCGATCGAGGACCTGTTTGTCGGCGGCTTGATCCCGGGACTGCTGATGCTGGGCCTGCTCGCGCTGTATGGCATCCGCGAAGGCGTCATCGCCAAGGCGCAGCGGACACCGTTCACGTTCAAGGAAGCCGGCGGCGCGTTGTGGGAAGCCAAGTGGGAGCTGTTCCTGCCGGCGTTTGTGCTCGGGTCATTCCTTGGCGGCGTGGCCACGCTCGGTGAGTCTGCGCCGATGGCGGCGCTCTACACGTTGCTCGTGCAGCGGTTCGTGCACAGGGATCTGCCGACTTGGGGCGATGTCGTGCGGGTGATGGGCGATTGCGTTGCGCTCGTCGGCGGCGTGCTCCTGATCCTCGCGGTGGCGGCCGGCCTGACCAACTTCCTGGTCGATGCTCAGGTGCCGACCCGCCTCATCGACTGGACGCAGGCGCACATTCACTCGCACCTGACCTTCCTGCTGGCACTCAACCTGTTCCTGCTCCTTGTCGGCACCTTGATGGACATCTTCTCGGCCATCGTCGTCGTGGTGCCCCTCCTGCTGCCGCTGGCGCAGATTTACGACATCAACCCGATCCATCTGGGCATCATCTTTGTGGCCAACCTTGAGCTGGGCTTCTTGCACCCGCCGTTGGGCCTGAATCTACTTTTGGCATCCGTCCGGTTCAAAAAACCCGTATTAGAGGTGACTTGGGCCACGCTGCCCATGTTCGGGATACTGGCACTGGGGGTGTTGTTGATTACCTACATTCCGTGGCTGACGCTCGGACTGTTACACTGGATGGGACGGGGGTAGAGAAAGTGCAGGCGACACATGGCTGACGGGGCGAGCAATTCCAATCGAGACACGATCCGCAGGTTGTCGTCATCTGTTTTTAACTACTGGTTCGGCTACGTTTCGAACATCACGTTGGTGACATGGCTCGCCAGCCGTGCCTTCACCGGTGGCGCCTCCAAGCTCAGCGCAGCGCAGTGGGCGAGCACGATTGTGGGCGGTCTGCTCCTGTGGACGCTGCTCGAATACTTCCTCCACAAGTGGCTGTACCACGACATCGAATCGCCGATCCGCGACGGCCACTTTATTCATCACGATGAACCGATGGCCCTGCTAGGCGTGCCGTGGTATCTGACGGTCGTGGTCATCGTCGCGGTCTACTACGGTCTCTCCTACATCGCGAACCCGGCCATCACCGGCGCGGTGATGGCGTTCACGTGGCTGGGCTACATCGGCTATTGCGCCATGCATCACGCGCTGCACCACGCGCGCTGGAACAATCGCTGGTTCATGAACCTCCGTCGGCACCATCTGCTCCATCACGCGAAAGACAACGTGAACTGGGGCATTACGACGGATCTTTGGGACCGGGTGTTCAGGACCAAGGCCTAAGATCAAGGGCTCCTCAACATGGGGGGCCATGGGGAAGATCAAACCCAATTTGTGGGTAGGTCAAACCCTTACTCCACGCTGTTGGGTACTTCGTTCCCCGTTCCCAGGAAACTTTTCAATCCGGCCATCAGCGTCAGCTGACCGAAGTTCAACAACAACGCTTGGCGCGCGCCGGTCATTCGGAGGTGCGTCAGGACCTGCGCTGAGTGGATCGGGAGTAGTTTCTCGACGCTCTTTACGGACGTGACGACCTACGAACAGCGGGGCGCATCTGGGTATGCAGCCTAGTTTCACAAACCTACGCAGTCAAATAGTAAGCACCGTGCAACGGTTACGAACCAGCTCAACGTGCGGCGCACGTCGTGGCAAATCGGACGCGGCGCGGTTGTTACCGCCTGCGCGGGGGCCGCGGCAGCCAGCGGTTCACCGAGGCGCAATAGTCTTCATATTCCTTGCCGAACTTCTTGCGCAACTCCGGCTCGTCATAGGTGACTTCGAATGTGTGCGCAACGGCCAGCACTGCGACGATGTAGTACAGCAGGCCGCGGCTGCCAAAGAACAGCGCCTCACCCAGCACCGTCGTCAGGGCGCCGATATACATGGGATTGCGAGTCCAGGCGAAGAGGCCGTCCTTCACGATCGAGTAGACCGGAGGAATGGGATTCGCGCCTCCGCGGGCAAGCTGGAGCAGACCGCCCACGTGAACCGTCAACCCGATCGGGAGGAGCGCGAGTCCGATGTAGCGAAGGGCCTCGATCCCGAAGAACGGCGGCTGAGCCACCCAGCGCGTGATGAGGTACGGGAAGATCCCGATCACCGGGATGGGCGCGTACAAGATGAATGTGAGTCCGACTTTCGACAGTCCGAATATCACGGGCACGAAGCCCGGTTCCGGTTTCGCCGTCTCTGTCTGGGTGTTTCCTCTAGAAGCCATGCGGACCTCCTATTTCGCGGGCAATGCGTTCCACTTGACGACCTTCAAATCGAGCACCGCGATGGCGTACAGCACGGGCACCAGCCACAGCGTGCCAACGGTGGCGAGAGTGAGGCCACCAATTTGCGCGTAGCAGAGCGGTTCCCAGAACGGACCGCCGTGCAACGCCAGGGGAAACAGCGCGAAGACGGTCGCGCCAACAGTGACGAGCACCGGCCGTAGACGCACGATGCCGGCATCGACCAGCGCATCTTCGAGCGGCGCACCCTCGTCGTGCTTCTCTTCGATGAAGTCGAAGAGGACGATCACGTGGCTGACGATGACACCGATGAGGCTGGCGACGCCGAGGAACGCGATGAAGCCGAATGGCTTGCCCATGATCGCCAGCGCCGCGAGCGCGCCGACGACACCGAGCGGAATCGTCAGGAACACGATCACCGGCTTGAAGGCGTGATTGAACTGGATCACGAGCGCCAGGAAGATCATGAACACCGACGAGGCCATGATGATCGACATCTCGCCGAAGCCTTTGTTCTGCTCTTCTTCCGAGCCGCCGATCACGAACGTGTAGCCGGGCGGCATCGATGCCTGCAACTGCGCGAGACCGGCTCGGGCCGCGTTCATGACCTCCGACGGCAGCGCGCCCGGCACGGGGAACGTGGCGACAGTGATGGTGCGGAATTGGTCGCGACGTCGCAGCTTCTCGGTCTCTGTGCCGTAGGCCAGATTCGACACCTGGCGCAGCATCGCGCTCCCACCACCGGTGACGGACGTGACGTTGAGTCCCTGCACGTCGGTGATCAGCGCGCGATCCTCGAGGCGTAAGCGGAGGACCACCGGAATCTGCTGATCGCCCTCGCGCAGCGTGGTGAGGGGCAAACCGTTCATGGACGACGCGGAGGCGACAGCGACGTCGAGATTCGACACTCCGGCATCGTTGGCGCGCTCCTGATCGACTTTCAGCTTGACCGTAAAGCTCTCTTCGCCCCAGTCGTCGCGTACGCCACTCGCGATCGGCACGCTGCGAAAGACGGCCTTGGCCTGTTCGGCGAGTGCCCGCAATGTCGGGATATCGGAACCCGAGATACGCACAGACACAGGAATACCGACCGGCTTGCCCATCTCCAGTTCGCGCACGTCGACCTGCGCGCCAGCGATCTCTGCCGACACCGCGTGCTGAATGAGCGGGAGCAAGTGGTTCGTGTCGTGCTTGTCGTTCACTTGCACGAGCACCTGCGCGTAGTTGAGTTGCTGAACTTCCGGCGCGACCGAGAACCAGAACCGCGGCGCACCGCCGCCGACGAAGCTGGTCACGGACTTCAGAACTTCGCGGGGTGTGCCGTCCGCAGCTGGATGCTCCTTGCCGTACTCCGCCGAGACCCGCTGCACGATCTTCTCGGTTTCAGTCGCGATGGCGTTCGTCGCCGACAACGGCGCATCCGTCGGGAGCCACACGTCGACATACGACAGGTACGACAGATCGCGCGGAAAGAAGTCGCTCTTGATCTTCGACGTCGACGCGAATCCGACGCCGATCGCGACCCCGGTGGCCGCCAGCGACAACCAGCGATGCCGCAATGCCCAGCGCACCGCGCCGGCATACGTGGCGGCAAAGCCCGTGTGCCGCGTGGGCGTTTCGGCCGCCGGCTTGCCCGGCCGGAGAATGTAGTACCCGAGCATCGGCACGAACGTCATCGAGACGATGCGTGAGGCAACGAGCGACGAGCCCAGCACGACGGGAATCGCGTAGATGAATCGGCCGAGGTCGCCGCTCAGCAGGAGCAGCGGCAAATACGCCGCAATATTCGTGATCGTCGCGAAGAGGATCGCGCGACCGAGCTTCGTCGGACCGAGCCATGCCGCCACGAGGCGCGGCCGCCCATTGGCCATTTCGCGTTTGATCGCATCATTCGCGACCACGGGGTCATCCACGAGCAAGCCAAGCGCGATGATCAACGACCCGATCGAAATCTGCTGAAGGTCGAGGCCGAGCGCCGCCATGAAACCCGCCGTCATCGCGAGCGTGATCGGAATCGACAGCGCCATGAGCAGCGCGGACCGCCACTCCCAGAACCCGATGAGCGCGATGACCACCACGAGCACCACCGCCTCGTAGAGGCTGCTCATGAAGACGTCGATGATCTCCGCCACCTGCTTCGGCTGATCGGACGTGCGCCCGATGATCAGATCGGCCGGCAACTGCGCCTTCAGCCCGTCGAGCACCTTGTCGATCTCGCCGCCGAAGTCGCGGATCTGACCGCCCTGGCGCATCTGAATCGCCACCGTGACCGACCGCGCCCGGTGCCACGTGCCGTCGGGTCGCTTGTACGAGTAGTAGTTCTTGAACGAGGCCGGACTTTCATAGTCGCGGCTGATGTCCACCACATCGCGCAGATGCGCGGGCAACGCGCCCGCTGCGCGCGGCGGCATGAGATCACCGATTTCGCGCTCGCTCGTGAACTCTCCGGAGGGATCGATGGTGATGTTCTTCGACCCCACTTCGAGAATGCCGCCCGGAAACTGCGTGTTGCGCGTCGCGAACAACTGCGGCAGCACCGTCGGATGGAGTCCGTACGCCGCCAACCGCTGCTGCGAGTAGTCGAGATAGATGCGCTGATTCAGCACACCCGATCGCTGCACCTTCGATGCGGCTGGAATGGTCTGCACGGATTTCTGGATGAGGTCCGTGAATTCGTCGAGCTGGCGATACGAGTACTTGTCACCCGCCACCGTCGTCAATCGCGCGAGGGCGTCCTTGGGATCGCGCACGATCGTGGGCGCCCACACATCCGGGTGAAACTCGGACGCGTGCAGACGCTCTTCGATGAAACGCCGCGCCTCGAGCAGAATGGCCCGGTCATCCGATCCCATCGCGCCGTCGATGACGATGAAGCCCGGGCCCATCTCCACCCGGACGTCCTTCCCGAATCCCGTCTCCTGGAAGAACGCGCCGAGGAGACGGCCGGGCCGTTCGACCACGCGCGCCGCCAGTGATTGCGGAAACGACACGACGAGCGCCGCACGGTCGGCTCCGCCACCCGGCAGCTTGGCGCGCAGGTCCGCGATGGTCCGCTGGACCGACGCCGCCTTCAATTCGAGTTCCGGACCGGATACCGGCGGACTGGCCACCGTGAGCATGAGCGCGGCCGTATCGGCAAAGTCCTTGAGAAAAATGATGGGCTGCGTGCCGGCCGGCAAATCCGTGATGCCGTCGAGTCGCAGCTTCACATCATCGAACTGCGCCGACGTATCGGAGATGCGTTCGTCGATGTTGAAGTAGACGATGGTCACGCTGGTGCGAACGATCGACTCGAGCTTGGTGATCGTCGGGTTCTCCGCGATCTTCTGCTCGATCTTCCGCGTGACGAGCGCCTCGATCTTCTCCGCGCTGACCCCGGGCCAGATGCACACGGCCACGGCCGTGCGCGCCGGAAACACCGGGTCTTTCCGCTTCGGCATCTTGAAGTACGCGAAGACGCCCAACAACACGGTGAACACGAGCAGCACCCACGCCACCTGGCGGTGCTCCACGAAGAATCGCGCCGTGTTGCGGGTCGTCGCGACTGCCTGATCGTCGTTGTGTCCGTGACTCATGGCGCGCTATTGCACCGCGCGCACGCGCTGGCCATCCACCAGCAGCGTGGCGCCGCGGACGATGACGCGCTGACCGACCGCGAGACCTTCGGTCACGACGATGACGTTGCCGATGACTTCGCCGAGCTTCACCGGGCGCAGTTTCGCCACTTGCTTGTCTTTCGCCTGATCCTCGAGGACGAACACCGCGTACTCGGCTGAAGCCCCCGCCGGTTTCACGATCGCTTCGAGTGGGATCGCCGCCACCGCGCGTCCCGGCTGATCGGCCAGCAACAACGTGGCAATGAAGCCGACCTCGAGCTTGCGCTGCGCGTTGGCCACGGTGACTTCAATCTGATACACGCGACTGACCGGATCGGGCGCGGGCGCGATGGCGGTGATGCGGCCATCGAAGGCTTCGTCCTTCAATGCCTCGAAGGTCAGGCGCTGCGGTCGACCGATCTTGAGCTGCTTGACGATCACGTCGGGAACGCCGAAGACGGCTTTGATCGACGTCGTGTCGGCAATCGCGAATGCGGGCGTCCCTGGCGCGACCAACGATCCACGCTCGACGGCGCGCGAAATGACGACGCCAGACATCGGCGCATGCAGCACCGCGTCGCCGAGCATGATCTCGGCTTCGCGCAGGCCCGCGCGCGCGCCCGCGACCTTGGCGGTCATCCCGTCGAGCTGGGCCTTGGCGGCGTCGAGCTCGGGCTTGGTGAGGCTGTGCTTGTCGAACAGTCGCGTGGCGCGGTCGTGTTCGAGCTTGGCGTGGTCGTATCCGGCCTGCGCTTCGGCCAGGCCGGACTTGATCTGATCGACGCGCTGCTGATAGTCGGACTGTCGCACGCGTGCGAGTGCCGCGCCCTGCTCCACGCGGTCGCCGGCCTGGATGTCGCGCATCCGCCCCTGATCATCCCGTGTTGTCAGGATGTCGTCGACGTACCCGGCGATCTTGAACGCGAGGCCCACCTCGACGCTCGGTTTCACGGTCGCCGAATACCGGACGCTGGTGCCGGTCGTGTACGAACCGACCGTGGCGACCGAGACGGGCGTGACGGGTGAATCGTACGGTGGTGCCGCCGAGCATGCCCCCGTCGCGAGTACCGCGAGGAGCACGGGCGTCAGGGACAGCAGGTGTCGTTTCATCGCTCGACCGCCATGGTTTTCTCGAAATTCGCGCGCGCTTCCCAATAGCCGAGGAGCGCGGCCTGATGGTGGTGATCCGCCTCGGCGACCGCCACCTGCGCCTGCAGCAGGTCTTTCACCAACACAGTGTTTTCCGCGCGCCGGTCCAGTATCACGCGCAACTTTTCGCGCGCGACCTTCATTTGGAGTTCGGTCACGGCCACGAGCGAGCGCGACTCGCGCAGCGCGCGCGCGCGCTCACGCAGATCGACGGCGACTGTGGCTTCGAGCTGACGGAGTTGCGTTTCGGCCTGCGCGATCGCGATGTCTTTGTTCGCCAGTTCGCGGCCCTTGCGGCCCCAGTCAAACGGCTCCCAGCTCGCCTGCAACAACACCGACGCGATGTTGCCCGGCAGCAACGGCATGTTCACGTTTCCGACGTACGAGAAAAGCGCGCCGACGCGCGGATAACGCTCCGCGTTCTTCAACTGCCGGTCGATCTTTGCGAGATCGATAGTGAGTCGCGCCTGCTGCACGTCGGGACGCCGTTCGAGAGTCGCGGCTTTCGTCGCCACGACGTCGGCTTCGGCGGGCAACGCCAGCGGCAGCGCCTCGAAGGTGAACGGTGTTTCAGGATCACGGCCCAGCGCGACGTTGATACGCTCGCGACCCGTCGCCAGCTGATCCTCCAGCACGAGGATGTCGTGCTGCTGCTGAGCCAGGCGGGCCTGCACGTCGAGCCGGTCCGCGTCGAGGGCCGCGCGTTCAGCCACCAGCGTTTCCAGCACCCGGTCCACTTCCTTGAGCAGGTCCACCGCCTGGCGCATCGTCACGAGCCCGCTCTCGGCGCGCAGGCAACCGTAGTAGGCACGCTTGATTTCATCAACGACCGTCTGACGGGCGTCGCGCAAACGCTCAGCGGCCAGTTCTTTCGAAATCTGGGACGCCTTGATGCCGAGGCCGATGTCGTAGAGCTGAGATATCGGTTGCGTCGCCGTCCCGATGGCAAAACCGAAATTGTGCGGAATGTCGAGTGCGCCGAGCGGACCAAGCCGGAAGTCGAGGTGCGTCAGGAACGTCGGATCGATCAGGCTGACGTTGAGCTTGGGAAGACGCGCGGTCTTCGCCGCCTCGACGGCGTGTCCGGCTTTCTCCACTTCCTGCGCTGCCAGCGAGAGGTTCCGGTTGTTGGCGAGCGCGAGGCGCACAGCTTCATCGAGAGGCAGCGTGGCGCTCTGCGCGGCGAGTCGGCCCCCGGCGGCGATCACGCACAACAGGAGCGACGCCCACACGTGTGGCCTGCCGATCAACGGAAATACTCGACGAGGTAGACGACGCGCGACGTTCACGGGAGGGCGGCACTATAACTGAGAAAGGCAGAAAGTGCACGTTCTCCGAGAGCTCGGGGTGGTCCTGGCCATCATCGCGCGTCGGTGTTCACTTCACCCGATACACCGCCGTCGACGTCTTCGTCGGATCTCATCGCTTTCACCGCCGCGTCATGATCAAGTCCCCACGCGGCGATGCTGCCGTTGGGCACGACGAGAAAGGGTGTGATGTCGACCGCGTACTGCCACGGCCAGTAGCCGAACTTGAGACCTGGCGCCAGCGTGTCGGCTTGCAGACCCGCTTCGCCTTTGAGGGCAATGATCTTGCCCGCAGGGAGTTCCCGGTGCGACCCGAGCAATACGAACTTCTTGGTGACCAGACCGATGCTGTCGTCCGGAATGATGACGATGCCGAACAACCGCATGACGAATTTCCACGCCACGACGAGCACGATAAACGCGACAAGCGCAAACCACATCCAGACGTGCGCCTGCAACTGACTCAAGACACTATCCATGTGAGGCTTCTCCCACCGCAGATAGTCTGCCTGTCGTGGCGGCGCGTCAAATCCGCGGGTTCATGATCCGCTCATGAGAATTAGTTTTCGTGATAGTCTCCATGGCCGCGCATAGCGAAAGCTCTTACAATCGGCGGATGAAGCGACTGCTGATCGGTTCTGCGTTGTTGTTGGTTGTGGCGGCCAGTCAGGCCTCAACAGCGCAGCAAGGCGCAGTGCCAGACCCCACCCTGGCCGGTGTGCTGAATAGCGTGCAGATGCGCAACATCGGCCCGTTCCGATCCGGCGCCTGGGTCACGTCCATCGCGGTGCCCGAGGCACCGGCTCGCGAACATCTCTACACGATCTACGCGGGCGTTCGCAGCGGCGGGCTCTGGAAGACATCGAACAACGGCATCACGTGGGACCCGGTCACCGACAGCATGGGCACAATCGCGTCGGTCGGGGCCGTCGCCGTGGCGTCGAGCAACAGCCAGATCGTGTGGGTCGGCGGCGGCGATCAAGCCAACGCGCGCTCGTCGATGTCAGGTGATGGCGTCTTCAAGTCCATCGACGGCGGCAAGACCTGGCAGGCGATGGGCCTCCCCGATTCTCACCACATCGCGCGCATCATCATCCACCCAAAGAACCCCGACATCGTCTACGTCGCGGCAATGGGACATCTCTTCTCGAAGAATGCGGAGCGCGGCGTCTTCCGCACGATGGACGGCGGCAAGACGTGGAAGAAAGTGCTCTACATCAACGACGGCACCGGCGCGATCGACCTCGTCATCAACGAGAAAGTGCCGACGCAAGTGTTTGCGGCGATGTACGACAAAGAGCGCCTGCCGTGGCAGATCATCGAAAGCGGGCCCGAGAGTGGCGTCTACCGCAGCGATGACAGCGGCGAGAAGTGGACGCGCCTCACCAATGGTTTACCTGGCGGCAAGATCGGCCGCATCGGCATCGACCTGTACCAGAAGAATCCGCTGATCCTCTACGCACTGCTCGAAAATCAGAATCAGAAGCAGGGCGCCGGTACCGGACCGGTGAATTCAACGAGCCCACTGGCACAGGGCATCATCGGCAACGAGCTCTATCGCACCGACGACGGCGGCAAGACGTGGCGTAAAGTCAGCGGCGACGTGAACGTGGCCGGCGGCAAAGCGCCGTACTCGTTCAACCAAATCAAGATCAATCCCTTCAACGATCTGCAGGTCGTCGTCAACAGCGACTCCATGTTCCAGACCAAAGATGGCGGCAAGACGTGGACGATGGACTTCATGCGCGGGACGTTCGGTGATTTCCGCTGCATGTGGTGGGACGCGCAGGATCAAGACCGCGTGATGACGTGTAGCGACGGCGGCGTGAGCGTGTCGTACGACCGCGGCAAAACAGCCGACTGGTTTCCCAACATGAAGGTCGGCGAAGCCTACGCGCTGGGCGTGGACATGGATGATCCGTATCACGTGTACGCCGGCTTTCAGGACCACGACTCCTGGAAGGGGCCAGTAAACTCGCGCTTCGGCGAGATCACGCTCGAAGATTGGGTCACGGTCGGTCCCGGTGACGGCATGTACAACATGGCCGATCCGACTGACAGTCGGTGGGTCTACAACACGCGCGAACTCGGTTCGATGGGCCGCATGGACCAAAAGACCGGCATGCGCGCCGACATCTCGCCCGGCCGCGCGAACAGCGGCACGCCGCCACTGCGCTACAACTGGATCGCGCCGATCGCGATGTCGCCACACAATCCGCAGATCATTTATGCCGGCGCGCAGAAACTGTTTCGGTCGCTCAATCGCGGCGACAAGTGGGAAGAGATCAGCCCCGACCTCACCACCAACGACGCCACGAAGACCGGACGCAACGTGCCGTTCTGCACGATCACGTCCATTTCAGAGAGTGCGCTGACGGCCGGCCTGATCTGGGTCGGCACGGATGACGGCAAGGTGCAGTTGACGAGAGATCACGGTGGGTCGTGGACAGATCTCACGCCGTCGTTGACCAAGGCCGGCGCACTGCCCGAGCGTTGGGTCAGTCGCGTGTTCGCGTCGCCGCACAACGCGGGCACGGCGTTCGTGTCGAAGAACGGCATGCGCAACGACGACTTCCGCCCGTTCCTGTATCGCACGACCGACTACGGCGCGACGTGGACATCGATTGCCGGCGACCTCCCCAACTTCGCCATCAACGTCGTGGTTCAAGACCGCAAGAATGCAAACCTGCTCTACGTTGGCAATGATCGCGGCGTGTGGGCGTCGATCGACGCCGGTGCACACTGGACGCGACTGCATGCGAATCTTCCAGCGGTGGCTGTGTCGGACCTCACGATTCACCCACGCGAAAACGATCTGGTCTTGGCCACGTACGGCCGTGGCCTGTGGACCGGCGATGTGTCGTTCATGCCGGAATTAACTCCCGATGTTTTGGGTAAGAACGCGTATCTCTTCGACATCAAGCCGAAGGCGCGCTATGGCTTCGGTAGTCAGGGCATGAACTACGAACTCTATGGTGACAAATACCTGTCGGTGCCGAACGAGCCGGAAGCGATCGTCATCAACTACTACCTGAAGGCGGATCAGTCGGCGGGTGCGAAGGTCACGGTCACCGACAAGGACGGCCGTGTGATGCGGCAACTGGATGGCCCGGGCAAGAAGGGCATGAACCGCGTGCTGTGGACGCTGGCCGGCAGCGGTGGTGGCGGGCGCGGTGGCGGTCGGGGCGGTGGCGGAGCCGCACCAGCGCCGCCAGCGACAGTCGGCGACTACACAGTCACGGTCGACGTCGCTGGCGAGAAACTCACGAAACCCGCGAAGGTGCGTGAACGGATCGGTAGTTAGGTTCGGCCGGACCTGAAGGTCCGGGGATTCGTTACACTGCAATCGATGCTCAGCAACGTCTCTCGATACATCGCAGCAGCGCTCCTGATCGCTGTCTCCGCCTGCAGCAAGCCTGCGCCGAAGAAGGCCGATCTCGAGAGCATGGCGAGGTCCATGCAGTCGATGGGCGAGCCGGTGAAGTTTCAAACGCTGCAGGAGTTTCTGCCATCGGACGCGTTCCTGAAGCAGGACGGGTGGGAGAAAACGGAACTGACCGGCATGGCGTTGTCGGTGCCGGTCAAGGGCTCGCAGGCGCAGGTGACGATTCGCAAGGGCGGCACCGAGATCGTGATCGACATCGTCGACACGGTGTTCAATCAGTCACTCTACGCACCCGTGGCGGCATTCCTCGCCAGTGGCTTTGCGGTGACCAACGAACAGGGCTACAAGAAAGCGATCACGATTCAGAGCCAGCCGGCATTTGAAGAGTGGGCACTCACGGACCGACGCGCCAGCATCACCGTGCTCGTCGGTGAACGATTTCTCGTACACCTCCAAGGCAAGGGATTCAACGGCACCGATCCGGTGAAAGCCGTCGCGAGCCAGATCAACATGTCGAAGCTCGCAACACTGAAATAACTAGAGCCTGAACCCCTTCTTGAACAGATCGTCCTTCTCGACGATGAACGTGTGTTCGCCGGTGATGGACGCGGTGCCCGTCAGTTCCGGCACGATTGCCGGGATGTCACCGATCATCAGCCGATCGACAACGCGTGCGCTGAACGTGGATCCAACGATGCTCTCGTGCACGAATGGGCGTGAAGGATCGGCGAGGCCCATCGCATCGAGCACGGCGAGCACGGCACAGGTGCCGGTGCCACACGGAGAGCGATCCACTTCCTTGTCGGCGAAGATTGTCACATTGCGGAGGTCAGCATCGGGCGCTGTGGCTGGACCTGTGAAGATCGTGCCGTAGATGCCGCTGAGGCCCGCCTCCAGCGGATGCACGACCTCGAGTTCCTTCTCCACTGCACGTGAGATGGCATCGCCCATCGTGCGCAGTTCCTGCAACTTCCCAGGCACGACCGCCAGGCCCGCGGATTCTGCGTCGACGATCGCGTAGAACGCGCCGCCAAATGCGACGTCAACATGCAGGGTGCGCGCACCGACCGTGACCGGCAGCCCAGCCGCCAGCACAAACGACGGCACGTTCACGAATGAGACGCGTCCTCGGTCGTAGCGCGCGCGAATCTGACCCGCCGGTGCATCGAGCACCAACGTCGTCCTACCCTCGCCCAGGAGGTTTCGCTCGACGACCATTTTCGTCACCGCGATCACGCCGTGACCGCACATGAGGCTGTAGCCTTCGTTGTGCATGAACAGAACGCCCGTGTCGGAATCGGGACGTTCTGGCTTCGTCAAAAGCGCGCCATACATGTCTGCGTGGCCGCGCGGTTCGAACATGAGCACCCGCCGCAGATGATCCTGCTTGGCGCGAGCGAATTTGCGCTTCTCAAGAATGGTGCGGCCTTCGGGCTCGGGCCAGCCTTCCAGAATGAGGCGGAGGGGCTCGCCCCCCGTATGGGCATCGATCGTTCGGAACATCATCCTCGTAAGACTAATAGAATGAAGCCATTCATGGCGCTCCTCCTGAGTGAGTCCGTTATCCGTCAGTGCCTCGACATGCCGTTACTCATCGACGCGATGTCTGGTGCGCTGGCCGAGTTCTCTGCCGGCCGCGTCACGCAGCCTGTTCGCACGGTGCTGGAAGTCGGCGCTGAGAAAAACTATTTCGGCGTCATGCCAGCGTCAATCGACGGTAGCGAGTCGGTCGGCACAAAGCTCGTCACCGTCTATCCCGGCAATCACGCGAAGGGACTGACGTCGCACCTGGCGACGATCATCCTGCTCGACCATGCCACGGGCGGGTTGCTGGCGTTGCTTGATGGCCGCTACATCACTGAAGCGCGTACCGCTGCGGTGTCGGCCGTTTCCGTGAAGATGCTCGCGCGACCTGAAGCGACGACGCTCGCGATCCTTGGCAGCGGCGTGCAAGCCAGCAGCCACCTGGAGGCGATTCGACACGTGCGTGCCATCACCGACGTTCGTGTGTGGAGCCCCACGGCCGCGCATCGAGAGTCGTTCGCGCGAGATGCATCCGCCACCACAGGTCTCACCGTCCGCGCCTGTGCGTCGGCGTCGGACGCCATCCGCGGCGCCGACATCATCGTGTTGGCCACGGCCTCGAAGACGCCGATCATCCTAGACACCGACGTGGCCGACGGCGCGCACATCTGCGCGGTTGGCGCCTGCCGTCCCGATCAGCGCGAGATGCCCACGGCACTCGTCGCGCGCGCGCGATTCATCGTCGACTCCCGCGCGGCCGCTCTCAAAGAAGCCGGAGAAATATTGATCCCCATCAGCGAAGGCGCCGTCAGCGCCGCACACATCGCCGGCGAACTCGGGGACGTCGTCAACAACGCTGTCGCCGGACGTCAGGGCGCACAGCAAGTCACCATTTTCAAATCATTGGGCATGGCCGTAGAAGACGTCGTGGCCGCCCAACTTGCGGTCGACCGCGCCAGAGGGCGCGGACTCGGACAGGAGATCTCGCTGTGACTCGCGTTATCACGGCGATAGCACTCGCCACCGCCATCGTGGTGTCGATTGACGCCGCCACGACGACGCCAGCGCCGGTTGGCTCGCAGGGATATTCCACGGAGCTTGCGTCGGCGTTCGACCTGGCCTACAACCTCGACTTCACAGAGGCGTTGGCGGCCGCTCGCGGCGTGATTGCGACACATCCCGACGAACCGGCGGCCTATCGTGCGGTTGCCACGGTGACGTGGCTTCAGATTCTGTTTGCACGCGGCGGCACGTTTGTCGATCACTACCTCGGCAAAGTCACGAAGATGCAGGTGACGATGCCGCAACCGCCGGCGGATCTTGATGCCGAATTCAACAAGATGATCGACAAAGCGATCGCGATCGGCGATGCGCACGTCAGGGCACATCCCAAGGACGCCCAGGCCCAGTTCGATCTCGGCTCTGCGTGGGCGTTGCGTGCCGGCTACGCAGGCTCCGTGCAAGGCAGCGTGACGGGCGCATTTGCCGCTGCCCGTAAAGCGTTTAACGCGCAGGAATACGCGCTGAAGCATGACCCCAAGAAGATCGAGCCCAACCTCGTCGTCGGCATGTATCGCTATGCCGTATCGACGCTCGGCATGCCCAGCCGCATGCTGGCCTACATGGCGGGATTTGGCGGCGGCAAGGAACGCGGGATCCAAATGGTTGAGCGCGCGGCCACGGGTGGCACCGAACAAGCAGACGCGCTGTTTGCGCTCGCGGTCATCTACAGCCGTGATGGGCGCCATGCCGACGCGGTGACGAAGTTACAGGAACTGGTGCAGCGCTTCCCGCGCAATCGCATTCTGGTACTCGAAGAAGGCGCCGCGCTGATTCGTGCCGGTCATCCCGATACGGCCGACGCCGTGATTACAGCCGGCATGGCCAAGTTCAACAAGGATCCGCGTCAGCACACACTCGGCGAGCATGCGTACTGGTACTACAAGCGCGGTCTCGCGCGTCTCAACTGGAATCACCGCGCCGACGCAGCAACCGATCTCGAAGAGGCGCTCGCGGCCAACCCGGTCGGCTGGGTGCGAGGCCGGATCCACGTGGCGCGCGGCCAGTTGATGGATCTGGCCGGCAAGCGCACCGAAGCGATCGCCGACTACCGATTGGGCGCAGACTACTGCGGCAAGCACAACGACCCGTTCTGCGTGGCTGAAGCGGTGCAATTCTCGCGAAAGCCATTCGCACTACAGTAGGGTCAAGGCGGAGACGAGCATGGCCAAAGCGCGCAATTGGATCCTGATCATCTTCGCCATCATCGGCGTGATCGTCGTCTGCATCGTGGCGCTGGCGGGGGTTGGTATCTACGCCGTGACGCGGAACTTCAAGTCGCAGCCGGCCACCGCCACCAGTGCGGTCAAGACATTTGAGCAGGCGCGCGCAGACCTCGGCGGCCAGCAGGCCCTGCTCACGCTCGAGGATATCGACAATCCGTCCACAATTCAGAAGAAGATCGACGGTCTGCCCGTCTCGAAGACGCTGGCGACCACCATGGAAATTTTCGTGTGGGCACCGAACAACGAGCGCACCGTGCGCATCACATTGCCGTTCTGGTTGCTGAAGTTCGGGCGCAAGAAGATCGATATCAGCGGCGCGGACTCGTTCGACTTCAATCGTCTGCAGATCGACATCAATCAACTCGAGCGGATCGGGCCCAAGTTGATTGTCGATCTCGAACGTCCCGGTGGCGAGCGCGTGCTCGTCTGGACGAAGTAGCCCCGCTCGGGCGGGGCTCACACGTCAGCCGACAATCCCCTTCTTGAACTCCGCCACTTCGGCAGGCGTGAGCGTGATGCCGACGATGGCCGGGTTGCTGCCACCCTTGGCGTCGCGATCCGGCACGCTGCCTCGAGCACCGGCGGAGGCCACGGTCGCCGTGCTCTTGTTCTCGCTACCAAGCGCCGTCAAACGACCGAGACCGAGCTTGCTGCCTGACTTCGTCTCAGTGGCCTTCGCGTCAGCCTTCGCGTCTTTCGGTGCGGCCTTGCCATCCGCGAGACCGGCCGCGCCGTCAGTGACCAGCGTGATCGATGTCACAGCCAGCGGCTTGTAGGTAATCGACGACTTGTACCGCCCGCCGACGATCGCGGTGGACGCGAGCTTCTGGTTGCTGATCTGTTTGCCGAGTTTGTCGATGCGCTCTTTCGTGTCGGGATGCGATGCAAACAGGCCGTTGCGATCAGCTTGATCCTTGTTGCGTTCGTCGAGGCGCGCGAGAAATGCAGCCAGCCCCTTTGGGGCGTAGCTCGCCTTGTTGGCGAGCGCGATGCCTTTCTCGTCGGCGTCGAGTTCGTCGCCGCGATCGTAGGCGCCCTGAAAGAGGTTGTCGTACGCCTTGTCGACAAACGCGCCAAGAATCTGTGAGCGCGTCGCCGCGCCGCCGAGTTCCGTGGCGAGTTTCTCGCCGTTATTCTTCTTGATCGACTTGATGGTGTGCTTCTCGGTGATATGCGAGATCTCGTGGCCGAGCACGCCGGCGAGTTCCGATTCGTTCTCCATCAACGCCAGCGCACCGCGGGTGATGAGGATGAAGCCGCCAGGCGCGGCGTAGGCGTTCACGCCGTCGGTGTCGAGGATGATGAACTTCCACGGCAGCGCGGGTCGGCTGCTCGCCTGCGCGAGCACCGTGCCCACGAGCGTCACGTACTTGTGTGCGGCAGTGTCTTGCGCCACGCCGTAGCGGGCTCGCAGTTTGTCGCTCACCTCCTGACCGAGCTGCTGCTCTTCAAGGTCCGTGAAGATGAGCGAGCTGATCGCGTCCTTGGTCTTCTTGGCCTGATCGAGCGCGCTATCGGCCTTCCTGGCGAGATTGCCGATCCCCCCGAGCTGCGCAGCGGCCGGCAGTGCCGACACATGCCACGACGCTACGGCCATCGTCACCATCAGGATTCGTTTCATGTCGTTACTCCCCCAGACTTGCGCGGACTTCAAAGATCGATACCGGTTGCGTTCGACCTTTGACCTTCACGTCGCCGAGCGGCACCAGATCAAGTGGTGTGAGCAGCCGCACCCGCGTGGCGTCGCTGATGATGATACGCGTGTGGAAGTCTTTATTGAGCGACTCCAGCCGGGATGCCAAATTCACCGCATCGCCGATCACGGTGTAGCTCATGATCGCTTCCGATCCGATATTGCCGGCGATCATCTCCCCCGAGTTGATGCCGATGCCGATGTCGAGGGTCGGCCGCCCCTCGGCGGCCCATTGCCGGTTCAGGCGGCCAAGCTCTCGCACCATTTCGCGCGCCGTCTGCACGGCATGCTCAGCATGGTGAGGGTCATCGACGGGCGCGCCGAACAGGCCCATCACCATGTCGCCGACAAATTTATCGAGCGTGCCCTGATGCGCGTGCAGCACATGCACCATGGCGGTGAAGTACTCATTGAGTTGCGCCACCACCGACTCGGGTGTCGCGTTCTCGGAGGCTGCCGTGAAGCCACGAATGTCGGAGAAGAGCACGCTCATCTCACGTCGCGTGCCGCCAAGTCGCGCGAGCGATGGCTCGGCCTGCAGTTGATCGAACATACTCTTTGACACGTATCGACCGAACAGTTGCGTGATGCGGCGCTTGTCGCGACCCTCGACGAAGTACTGCCAGGCGGTCCCGGCAAAGAGCGCCACCGCAGTGGCACTCATCGGCGCGGCGGCCGCGCGCCAGATCCCGTGGCCGAAGTCCCACGTGAGCCATCCACCGAGGCCGACAAGCGCGACGGCCACGACGACGATGGCGGACCAGACGGGCAAGAGCAGGGCGGCCACACCGGCGGCAACGCCGGCGACCACCGTCAACATCCATTCGTTGCTGCGAGATGCCTTGCCGAGAAACCTCGACGACAGCACATCGTCTGCCAGCGCCGCGTGCAGGAATACGCCCGGCGTGCTGCCTGCGCTTTCGAATGGCGTCACGACGACGTCGTGCAGGCCGGCGGCGGCGACGCCGACAAAGACGACTTTGTCGCGGAACACCGCGGGATCGATCGGCGGCGTTTCACCAGTGGCCACGTTCTCTTCCGAGAGCAGCACATCGAACGCCGACTCGGTGTGGTAGAGCCGTCGCGACGGATCCGCCGCATTCGGTTGGAAGCCGCCGCGGTAGTTCAGCAGTGCGCGCGTGCCGTCGACAAGCGGCATGCGAGCTGCGCCGAGAGAGAGCACAGCGCCAGATCTCGCCACGTCTTTCTGCATCGTGCCGAGTGACATCAGCGCCGCGGCCATGCCGAGTGACGGCACGGAGTTCGAGCCGACCTGGAGGAAGGGATTGAAGCTGCGCGCGGTGCCGCGATCGCGCTCGTCATGCACGTACGCGTTGTGGCCGATGGCGGCCGCGGCGTTCGCGAATAGCGGGAGCGGAAGCCGCAGCGCGGGCCACGGCGCAAAGTCGGGCACCTGCCACGAACGGCCTGGCAGTGCGGCGGGCACGAGCGTGGCCGCATCGGCACCCGACTGCAACCCCGCGTAGGTCGCATCGGCGAGCAGCACGACGTTGCCGGCGCGTTCGATGGCGGCGGCCAGCTCGGCATCGGAGTCGGTGCCCATCATCTTCCGGTCGCCGACCGGAAACGAGGCACGCGTGTCAGCGTCCAGGAAGAGCACGTCGTACGCGATGACGCGCGCGCCCGACCGTGCCAGGTAGTTGATGATCGCCGAGTGCACGACGCGCGGCCAGGGCCAGCGACCGAAGAGGGGTTCGAGCGCGGTGATGGACGAATCGTTGATCTCGACAAACACGATGTCCTGCCGAGCCGTGTCGGCACGCGCCGTGTGGCGCAGGCGCCAGTCGTAGCTGCTGTTCTCGAGATTGATGCCGAACGTCGTGGTCGCAGCCCAGAGGGCCAGACCCGCGGCCCCGAGACCGAAGGCGGTGCCAATGGCGAGGCGACGGACGGTCTCCATTCAACCGGCATTGTCGCATTTGCGCTCGCTCGGCGTCCCTGAGTTCCGCGAGGTGATGTATCGGGAATACAGTACGTTGCGTGCAAGAGAGCAAATTGACGAGCGATACTGCGCTCACCTATCGCCCTGATGTCGACGGCCTGCGTGCCGTCGCCGTGTTGGCAGTGATGTGCTTCCATGCGTTCCCTGCCCGCCTCACGGGGGGCTTTGTCGGCGTTGATGTGTTCTTTGTCATCTCCGGATTCTTGATCTCGGGCATTCTCGTGGAGGGCCTGCGACGCGAATCGTTCAGCTTTCGCGACTTCTACGCACGCCGAATCAGACGGATCTTTCCCGCGCTCATCGTCGTGCTCTGTGGCTGCGGTGTGTACGGATGGTTCTTTGTGTTGCCCAACGACTACGCGGCATTGGGCAAGCACGTCGCCTCCGCCGCCGGCTTTGTCGCCAACCTGACGTCCTGGCGAGAATCCGGATATTTCGACCTGCCCGAAACCAAGCCCCTTCTCCACCTGTGGTCGCTCGGCATCGAAGAGCAGTTCTACATGCTGTGGCCAGTACTCTTGTGGGTCATCTGGAAGACCCGACTCAACGTGCTGGCGTGCACGGCCTCACTGATGCTGTTGTCCGCGACGCTGGGTCTCTGGATCGTTCACACGAATCCGGTCGCGGCCTTCTACTCTCCCTTTGCACGCTTCTGGGAACTGTTGCTGGGAGCGTGCCTGGCGCTCGTCCTCGGTCCGGGCAGTCGGGTGGCGTGGTTGCCAGAGCCCTCACCGGGCCGGTTGGGATACCGCGACGTCCAATCCGCCGTCGGCTTGGCGTGTATCGGCGCGGCAATGGTGATGCTGAAACCGGAAGATGTCTTCCCGGGATGGTTGGCCCTGCTGCCAACGCTCGGAGCATTCCTTGTGATCTCGGCAGGGCCGGACGCATGGCTCAATCGCCGGGCGCTGGCTCATCCGGCACTCGTGTGGATCGGCTTGATCAGCTACCCGTTGTATCTCTGGCACTGGCCGTTGCTGCACTTCGTCAGGCAGGCTGAAGCGACGATTCCGACCATCGGCATTCGCGCGGCGGTGCTTCTTGCGAGCGTGGCCTTGGCGTGGGCGACGTATGCCTTCGTCGAACGCCCCATCCGCTTTGGCGCGATGCGCAAACGGGTGGTGTTCACGCTCTGCGGACTGATGCTCGCTGTTGGACTGGCTGGGTATGTCACGTACCGTCAGCACGGGCTGCCCTCGCGCTACCCAGCCAGCGTCGGCAGTCTGCTTCAATACAACTACGACTACGCAATCGATCTGCGCCGTGAATGCTTTCTGTCCAAACTGCAGGACGGGTTTCCGGCGTCGTGCGATGTGGGGATTGGCCAGGGGCCGTCGGTGCTGCTCTGGGGCGACTCGCACGCCGGTCGACTGTATCCGGGACTGACGAAGGTCGCCCAGAACGACGTGGCCATTTCCAGTTTCGCTCGGGAGGGATGCCCGCCGATCGGGGACTTTGGCGAACCGTTCTGCGGGAAGAGCAACAGGTCCGTTCTCGAAACCGTTCAGCGCGTACACCCGATGACCGTGATCCTCTTTGCCAACTGGACCATCTACGCCGGGAATTCCACGGCGCGGCTGCCGGTTGTTGCGCAACAGCTGCTCCTGACGATTGAGGAACTGCGACAGCGTGGGGTGCCGAACATCGTGGTGATTGGACCGGCGCCCTTGTGGAATCTCAACCTCCCGGCGCTGCTCGCCCAACGCGTGGTGCTGGATGCGCCACGCTATCGAATTCCCGAGCGATTGAGCATCGGCCTCTTTCCCGACGCCTCCGTCGTCGATGCTCAACTTGAGCGAGTCACTGATCACCTGGCGTCGGTGCGCTACGTGTCCCTGATGCGCTTGCTGTGCAATTCGGAGGGGTGCCTGACGCATGTCCCAGGCGCGCCGACAGACCTGATCACATGGGACACAGGCCACTTGACGACGGCTGCCGGTTCACTTGTGGGGCGCTATCTGCTGACACAGGGTGTGCTGCAGAGATAGCTGACGATTCGAAGAACGATGTTCGTTGGTAGCGATACGGGGATTCGAACCCCGGTTCTGTGGTTGAGAACCACATGTCCTAACCCCTAGACGATATCGCCACAAGAGGACTGGATCTGACATGGTAGCATGAGAAATTCGTTCATTCCTATGCGTCCAACACTCCTGATTTTGTTGATGTCCGCCGCCCTCGGTGCGGTGGCCTGCGGCGCAGAGACGCCCGCACCGGCGCCGGCCCAGACAGCGGCCGTCGCGAAGAAGGTCGACCCGTCCACGACTGGCACCATCAGTGGCAAGGTCTCGTTCACCGGCACCCCGCCGGCCCCCGACGTGATGCGCATTAGCGCGGATCCGGTCTGCATGCAGGCGCTCGGCAACAACACCAAGAGCGACGCGGTGCTCATCAGTGCTGATGGCGGCATCGCCAACACGTTCGTCTACATCAAAGACACCATGGCAGAGTACGCGTTCGACGTGCCGACCGCCGCGGTATCGCTCGATCAGAAGGGCTGTCGCTACTCGCCGCGGATATTCGGTGTGCGCGTCGGTCAGGCGGTCGACATCGTGAACAGCGACGCGACGCTGCACAACGTGCACGCGCTGCCGATGGTAAACGGCGAATTCAACAAGGGCCAGCCGGTGCAGGGCAGCCATATGACGCAGGTCTTCACGGCACCGGAAGTGATGGTGCGCTTCAAGTGCGACGTCCACGGCTGGATGACCGCCTACGGCGGCGTGATGGCTCATCCCTTCTTTGCTGTGACCTCGGCCGACGGCACGTTCTCGATCCCGGGCCTCCCGACGGGTGAGTACGAACTCGCGGCGTGGCACGAAAAGTTCGGCACATCCACACAGCACGTGAAGATCAGCGCGAGCCAGACCGGGACCGCCAACTTCACCCTGTCCGCCGCGAAGTAGCGGCACAGACTCAGGCGACGCCCCTGCCATGAACGACCTGCTGGTTCTCACGAAAGTTCGGCTGAACTCGCTCGTCGTGTTCACCACCGCGGGTGGCTACTACATGGGCGCCACCGGCCCGATTCACCCGCTGCTGATGTTGAACGCCTGCATCGGCACGGCGCTGGTCGCGAGCGGCGCCGCGGCCTTCAACCAGATTCACGAGCGCGACGTCGACCGCCTGATGGAACGTACCCGCCATCGACCGATGGTGCAGGGTCGACTCGGTGTCGGTCAGGCGAACGCCTGGGCCTACGGCCTGTCCGCGCTCGGCACGCTGATGCTGTGGCTGGGCGCCAACCCACTGGCCGCCGCGCTCGCGCTCGCCACACTCCTGCTCTACGTCGTCGTCTACACCCCGCTGAAGACGCGCAGTTCGCTCGC
This sequence comes from Acidobacteriota bacterium, assembly GCA_947467605.1. Lineage (GTDB taxonomy): Bacteria > Acidobacteriota > Vicinamibacteria > Vicinamibacterales > SCN-69-37 > SCUN01. The sequence goes on along the minus strand of CANIII010000007.1, from coordinate 67,401 downwards.
GACCGTCGTCGGCGCGGTGCCTGGTGCGCTGCCGCCGATGATTGGCTGGGCGGCGTCGCACGGCTCAGCGGAATTTGTGTCGTGGTCGCTCTTCGCGATCATGTTCTTCTGGCAACTGCCGCACTTCCTGGCCATCGCCTGGATGTATCGCGAAGACTACGCGCGCGCGAAGATGCCGATGCTACCGGTAATTGATGTGGACGGCGCGATGACCGGACGACAGGCGGTGGTCTATGCGGCGGCCCTCGTGCCAACCAGTGTGTTGCCGATGATCTTCGGCCTCACCGGGCGCGCGTATGGCATCGGCGCGCTCGTGCTGGGCATCACGCTCTCGGTCGTGGCGATGGTGTTTGCCATGAATCGCTCGCGTGAAAACGCGCGCACGCTCTTCCTGGCCTCCATCACCTACCTGCCGCTGTTGCTGATCTTGATGGCCGCGAGCCGACGCTGATGCTGCACATCGCTGATCTCCCGTTGCTCAACGCCATCCTCAACGGCTGCTCGGCGGTTCTGCTGGTCGTGGCGTTTCTCTTCATCAAGAACGGCAACGTCACGTGGCACAAACGCACGATGCTCGCCGCGTTCGCGACGTCTGGTGTGTTCCTGACGTCGTACCTGATCTACCACGCGAACATCGGCTCGAAGCCGTACCCGGGCACGGGCATCATGCGCACGATCTACTTCACGATTCTCGTACCGCACGTGATTCTGGCTGCTGCCATTCTGCCGTTTCAGTTCATCACGCTCGCGCGCGGGCTACGCATGGACGTCGCACGACACCGCAAGATCGCCAGGATCACGCTGCCGCTGTGGTTGTATGTCTCGGTTACTGGCGTGATCGTGTACTTGATGCTGTATTGAACGATCCGGCCACCGCCCGGATCGCAGCCTGATCCTCGGCCAGCACGAACGTGCCTTCGGCCGACACGATGCGCGGGCACCGCACGCGCACTGCGGCCGGCTCGACGACCGCGTGAAACGCACGGCCCATACCAAGATCTTCACCGTCACCAAACGCCATCACCTCCGACTCAAATTCCAACATCGTCTCACTCACGCGTTGCCACGTCAGTTCGCCGTGGCGTAGCGCACGATCGAGCGACAGCGCGAGCAACGTGCGCGTCAATCGCACGCGACCACCGCGCAGTGTCGCCACTTCACAGAGGCCGTCATCAATCACCGAGCCCGACGGCAATCTGAGATTGCCGCCGAGGCGCGGCATGTTCGCCACGAACACACCCGCGACGGCCTCTCCGCCTCGTGTGGCGATGATCTGAGCGGCCGCCAGCCGATACACGAGCGAGCCGAGCCAGGGTCGACGCGCCTTCATGCGATTGGCGAGGTACGCCGCTTCGGCGATCGCGCAGAAAATGCCCGACGTAAACACCCGTCGTCCGTTGAAACGAATGACGTCGATGTCGCGGAAGGTCTCCGACAGCATCGCGCGCGCCGCGTCTTCCGGAACTGGCGGCACACCCAGATGAAACGCGAGGTCGTTGCCCGTGCCGACGGGCAGGATGCCAAGGTGCGTGTCTACCGAGCGCAGTCCGTTCACCACGCGGTGCACCGTCCCATCGCCGCCCGCAGCCACGACGAGCTTCACACCGCGATCCTCTGCCGCGCGAGCGGCGGCGGTCGTGCCCTCGGGAGACTCCGCGGTCACGACGTCGACCTGTCCGAGTTGCGACAGGATGCGTGTGACGGGCTCGCGCCACGCCGGCTGGTGATACCCAGCCGTGGGATTGGCGATGATCAGTACAGCAGGTACTTGGCCCGTAACAGCCTCCACCGTGCCTCGGCACCGCTCCACGCAGCGGAGATCGTCGCGGGGTCATCGCCGGCCTTGAGCTTGGCGACATCGCTCGCAGAACCGATCAACCGCAGATTGGTGTCGGGCAGAAATTTGTCAGGCGCCATCTTGATGAGGGCAGAAGCGAGTTCGGCACCGAGCCGCACGGGGCGGACGGCCACACGATCGGTAATCATGATGAAGACGCCTTCGCAGCGTTCATTGGGAAACTTGGCCGACGTCGGCGTGAAGGTCACCGGATAGAACCGCAAGCCGGGCAAGCGTCGTGCGTTCAGCGTGTCGGACAGCGCCGGACCGTTAATCCACGGTGCGCCAATCTGCTCAAACGGCGTGTCGGTGCCGCGACCGACCGACACGTTGGCATATTCGATCGATCCCACACCGGGATAGAGCGTCGCCTCATAGAGGTTGCGCATGTTCGGTGACGGGTTGATCCAGGCGAGACCGGTCTCGTCGAAGAACGCGTCGCGACGCCAGTTCTTCATCGCGATCACCGTGAGATCTGCGTTGATCTTCTTCTCGACATTGAAGAGCTTCGCGAGTTCACCGAGCGTCATGCCGTGGCGGATCGGCATGCCGGCGAAGTAGCCAACAAATGACGTCGCCGTTGCATCGAGCGCAGGGCCTTCGATGCCGACGCCGCCGATAGGATTCGGTCGATCCAGCACAAACACTTTCTTCTGCTGTCGGGCGCACTCTTCGATGACGTAGGCCAGCGTCGTGGGGTAGGTGTAGAACCGGGCGCCGACGTCCTGCAGATCGATCACCATCGCGTCAACGTCGGCCAGCATCGCGGCCGTCGGCCGCTGCGTGTCGCCGTAGAGCGAATGAATCGGTAGACCGGTGGCTTCGTCTTTTGTCGACGGCACGTTGGCGTCGAGAATGCCGCGAATACCGTGCTCCGGACTGAAGAGCGACACGAGCTTCATGCCGAGCCCGGGCGTGTTCGATGCCGTGAACAGCAGGTCGATCGTCGATTGCCCGTTGCGCGCGCGGCCAGTGTGATTGGTGACGAGGCCCACGCGCAAGCCCTTCAGCGGCGCAAACCCATTGGCGGCGAGGACGTCGATGCCGTTCTGCACGGGCACTGTCGCCGGCGGCGTCACGGCGGCCGTCTGCGAATCAAACGCCTGTCGCGGCCACATCAGCTGCTGCGCTCGTGCCGGTGCAATGTCGGTGATCGCAGACGCCACAATCGTGGCGATGCGCGCGCGGAGCGGCGTCGCGTCGCCTTTGCCGTCCGGGTGCACGCGATTCGAGAGAATGACGACGAAGGTGTTGGTCGCTGGATCCATCCAGAGCGAGGTGCCGGTGAAGCCGGTGTGGCCAAACGAGCCGAGCGGCAGCAATTCACCGCGATTCGCCGAGTACGACGAATCCATGTCCCAACCGAGCCCTCGAATATTGGGCTCAGTGGCCGGCGTCGACGGCGATGTCATGCGCGCGACGGTCAGTGGCGACAGGATGCGCGCACCACCGGGCAGCGCGCCGCCGCCAAGCAGCATGCGGCAGAATTTGGCGAGGTCGTCCGCCGTGCTGAAGAGGCCGGCGTGGCCCGCGACGCCACCCATGCGACGCGCGGTCGGGTCATGCACCACGCCGCGCATCATGGTCGTATCCGTGCCTGTGCAGGCACCACCCGCCGCGGTGCACGCTTCGGTCGGCGCGATCCGCGCGCGCAACGCGGCTGGCGGCAGGAACATTGTCTCGGTCATGCCCAGCTTCTTGAAGATCCTGTCTTGCACGTACTGCTCGAACGGCTGCTTGCTGACTGTGGCCACGATCTCCGCCAGCAGAAAATAGTTGATGTCGCTATAGACAAACTTGACGCCCGGCGCCTGCGTGAGCACTTCTTCGCATGCGAGATGAATGGCGGCGGCGTGCCCGATCCAGGCATCGCCGAGGTCGACGTCCGGGCGCAGCCCCGACATGTGCGTCATCAAATGGCGCACCGTCACGCGGTCCTTGCCGTACTTGGCGAACTCAGGAATGAACGTCGCCACCGAGTCGGTGAGCCGAATCTTGCCGTCTTCGATCAGGCCCATTGCCGCAGTGGTCGTCGCCACGACTTTGGTCAGCGACGCCAGATCGAACACCGTGTCGAGCGTCATCGCCTCCGTCACCGGCACCAGCGACCGATTCCCATAGGCTTTGCGAAACACCACCTGGTTGCCGTGGCCCACCAGCACAACGGCGCCTGGCACCTTCTTCTCCGCAATTGCGTCAGCGACGACGGCGTCGATCAGCGACAGGCGAGAAACGACCTCGGGAGTCGTTGTTTGGACAACGACTCCCGAGGTCGTTTTCGGGAGGACGACGGCCAGCAGCACGGCGAGCATCAGGCGAGTGCGCATAGGTGGCTGAATTATACTGAGCGATAGTCCTCTCATGGCGCGCCCTCGTCGCCCTCAGCCCACTGCGACGCACTCGCGCAAACAGCCGCCGGCCGCTGCCAGCAGCTTTGGCCTCAGTCGATTGCTCGGCGTGTTGATCCTCGTCGCGTCAGTCGGCGGCGGCGTCTTCTGGCTGATGCGCCCGGCACCGGCAGGACCCGTCATTCTGATTTCGATCGACACGCTGCGCGCCGACCATCTCAGTGTCTACGGCTACGGCAAGGGACGCACCCCCAACATCGACGCACTCGCACGAGACGGTGTCGTCTTTGACCGCGCCTACGCGCATGCGCCGCAGACCCTGCCGTCGCACACATCGATGCTCACCGGCCAGTTGCCGTTCGAACATGGCGTGCGCGACAACATCGGCTTCGCGGTCAAGTCGGACGAAGTGACGATGGCGGCGCTGTTCAAAACAGCGGGTTACGCGACGGGTGGATTCGTGTCGTCGTATGTGTTGCGGCCGGAGACCGGGATTGGCCGTGGCTTTGATACCTACAACGCGGATCTGCCGGTCGGCGCGCTCGATCGGCCGATTGCGCAGGTGCAGCGTTCCGGGGCGGCCACAGTGGCGGCGGCGCTGACGTGGATGAACTCGCACGTCGATCCCAAGCTCTTCATGTTCGTGCACATGTACGAGCCGCATCGGCCATACGAGCCACCCGCGCAGTTCAAGGATCTCGAACCGTACGACGGCGAGATCGCCGCCGCGGATGTGGCCGTCGGCACGCTGCTGGCTGAGTTACGGCGGCACGATTGGTACGACAGCGCGACGATCGCGCTCGTTGCCGATCATGGCGAGGGCCTCGGCGACCACGGCGAAGAAGAGCACGGTCTATTCCTCTACGAGCCCACGATTCGCGTGCCGTTCATACTCAAGCTGCCCAAAGAGCGTGGGGCCGGTCGCCGAGTGCCGACGCCGGTGCAACACATCGACCTGCTTCCGACGTTTGGCGCTGCCGCGGGATTCAAGCCGCCGGCGGCACTGCGCGGACGCAATCTGCTCCCGGTCGCAACAGGCGTCGGCACGCTCGCCGCACAAGGTATCTACTCGGAAGCGATGATGAGCCGGTATCACTTCGGCTGGAGCGAACTGACGTCACTCACCGACGAGCGCTACAAGTTCATTCGCGCGCCGAAAGCTGAACTCTACGACCTCGAGCGTGATCACGCAGAGGCCACGAATCTGCTGGGCGATCGCGTGCAGGTCGTACTGGCCATGCGCACCGGCCTCGAAGCGCTCATCGCCGGCCGCGGCGTCGATGCGCCGCGATCGGTCTCAGGCGAAGACCGCGAACGCCTCGCGGCCCTCGGTTACATCGGGTCGTCGGCGGTCGGCGCGGAAGTTTCGGGACTGACGCTGCCCGATCCCAAGGATCGATCCGATGTGCGTGAGGCGTTTGTGCTCGCCGCGCGCGCGATCGGCAATCTGAAATTTGTTGAGGCCGCGGACCGGTTGAAATGGATTACGACGAAAGATCCGGGCATGTCGGACGCGTGGAATCAGTACGCGCAAGTGCTGATTCGTCTCGGTCGCGATGCCGACGCGTTCAAGGCCTACCAGGAAATGCTCAAGCTCCGGCCGAATGCCGCGCCGGTGTTGCTCGATGCGGCGACCGTGCTGATGAAACTGCAGCGCTACGACGAGGCCCGCGCGCACGCGCGCGCCGCGGTCAGCGGCGAAGCCGTCACCGCACACCAGGTGCTCGCGAAGATCGCGTTGGCGCAACACAATCCGGAAGAAGCCCTGAAAGAAGCCGCCGCCGCCGAGCAGGCTGATCCCACACTCCCGATGTCGGACTTCGTGCAGGGCGTGCTGCTGCACGGCAAAGCGCAGAAGGATCCGTCGAAGTACGCGGAAGCGATTCCGTTCTTTCAGCGCGCGGTCCAGAAGATCAAAGGACGCACGATTCAACTGAACGACGTCAACTACTACCTCGGCGACTGCCTCGCGCAGGTCGGTCGCGTGGAAGAGGCAGAAGCCGCCTTCCGTCAGGAAATCGCGCTCTTTCCCAATCTGATCCGCGCGCGCAACGGCCTCGCCATGCTGTACGAAGCGGGCGGCCAACCGGGCGCCACTGACCGCGTCATCAGCGACATGCTGGCCGCCGTACCAACACCGGCCACGTACGCCTCGGCCGCCGAACTCTGGCGCGTACTCGGCCATCCCGACAAGTCCGCGGCTGTCGCCGCAGCCGCCCGCGCAAAGTTCGGAGGTCAGTAGTGCGCAAGCTGATCCTCGTGGCAGCCCTCGCCGTTGTCGGCGTCGGTGGCTGGTGGTTCTTGCAACAGCGCGGCGGCTTCGAACTGCCGACGGATGCCGAACAGAATGTGCTGCTCGTGACCATCGACACACTGCGCGCGGACGCGATGTCGTCGTATGGCGGCGCCGCAAAGACACCCAACCTCGATCGACTCGCAAGCCACGGCGCGCGCTTCACCGATGCGCACGCCCACGCGGTCGTCACCCTCGTGTCGCACACATCGATCTTGAGCGGCAAATACCCCTATCAAACGGGCGTCCGCGACAACGCCGGCTTCCGCGTGGCGCTGAACACTTCAACCCTGGCTACGCGACTGAAGCAGGCGGGGTTTTCGACTGGCGCGTTCATCGGTGCCTTCCCGCTGACCAAGCGTTTCGGTCTCACACTCGGCTTCGACGAATACGACGACCAGATCGCGGAGATCCGCGGCGCCGTCGACTTTGCGCTCCCCGAGCGTCGCGCCGACACTGTCGTGAGTCGAGCGCTCAACTGGATCACCGCCCAGGATCAGAAGAAGTTCTTCGCGTGGGTTCACGTGTTCGATCCGCATGCGCCGTATCAAGCGCCCGAACAATGGGCCGCGCAGTATCCCGGTCAGCCGTATCAGGCAGAAGTGGCGTGGACCGATGCCGCGCTCGGCCCGCTCTTCGATCGACTCGCATCGCTCCCACGCAAGACCCTGGTGATCGTCACTGCCGATCACGGCGAAGGACTCGGCGATCACGGCGAGATGACGCACGGCCTCTTCGCCTACGAGAGCACGCTCAAAGTGCCGCTCATCATCGCGGAGATCAACCCGAAAGCCACGGCGTTGCCGAAGGGCCGCGTCGTGAGCGCGCCGGTGCGACACATCGACCTGCTCCCAACCGTGCTCGATGGCCTCGCCATCGCGGCCGACACGTCTCTGCCCGGCAGTTCACTGCGATCGCTGATCTCTGGCACGAGCGGCCCTGATCGGCCCGCGTACTTCGAAGCAATGACCGGTCTGCTGACACGCGGCTGGGCACCGCTGCGCGGCGTTCTGGCCGGCGGCGACAAATTCATCGATCTGCCCGTGCCGGAACTCTATCGACTGACTGACGACGCGGGTGAGCAACGGAATCAGGCAACGATCAACACCGCTCGCGTCGTGCAGTTAACCAACACGCTCGGCACATTTGACCGCAATCTCCCCGGACTGCCGCAGAGAGAATCGTCGCAAGTCAGCGAGCAGCTCCGCGCACTCGGTTACACATCGAGTGGGCCCCGTGCAGCGATGAAGACGACGTTCACCGACGCTGACGACCCCAAGCGACTGATCGACCTCGACCGCGAACTCCATTCCGCCAATGACTTCTACTCCACCGGGCGCTACACCGAAGCGATTCAGGTCTTCGAGCGCGTGATCGCCAAGCGTCCCGACCTGGTCGACGCCTACCGATACATGGCGTTCGTGTATTGGCAAATGGGCCAGCCGGCCGCGGCGATCAGGTCGCTCGAAACCACGCTCACACTGGGCCTGGCCGATCAGGATGTGCGCACGCGACTCGGGACGTTCCTCGCAGAGACCGGAAATGCCGCCAAAGGCATCGCCGTGCTGGCCACCGCACCGCGTGACGACGTCGAAGCGCAGAACGCGCTGGGGATTGCGTACGGTCAAGCCGGCCGCGACGCGGATGCCGTCGCGGCATTTGAGCGCGCGCTCGCGGTGGATGCGACCAATGGCATCGCGCTGCAAAACATCGGCACCATCCGACTCCGACAGAACAAGGTCAACGAGGCAGAGGTGTACGTGCGTCGGGCCCTCGCGGCCGATCCGTCGCTGGCCAACGCCTACACGACACTCGGCGTGATCTTCCAACGCACCAATCAGATGGACAACGCCATCGAAAGTTGGCGGCGGGCCGTCGAAATCGACAACACCGAGTTCGACGCGCTCTATAACCTCACGCTGGCCCTGGCGCAGCGCGGCACGCGCGAAGAGGCGGCCGCCTATGGCGATCGCTTTCTGGCCACCGCACCACCCGCCTTCTTCGCCTCGGAACGCGCGGCGGTCAAACGCCTGCTCGGCCGCTAGGCCCGGTGATAGTCTGGGCGACATTCACATGACTCGACGCCCGTTCGTCACGGCTCTTCTGACGAGCCTTCTCGTCGCAATGGGAGCGGCAGCAACGTCGCGGCTCACGGCGCAAACGCCGGACCCGGCCAACCAGAAGCCGCCCATCTTTACCTCAGCGGTCGACGTGGCCCGCATGGACGTGCGCGTCACCGATCGGTCCGGCAAGGCGATCGCTGATCTGCGACCCGACGAAGTGCAGATTATTGAAGGCGGAGTAGCGCGCCCGGTCGTCCTGCTCCAGCGCATTGCGGAAGCCGGCCGGACCTATGCGGAATCTGCACAGCGTACGATCGCCGCAGAGGTATCCACGAACCAAGGTGCGCCGCGCGGTCAGCTGTACATTCTGCTGTTCGATCAGGAGCACATCACCGCCGGCGCGGAGCAGCGCGTGCGGCTGTCGGCAGAGCGGTTCATCAAAGAGCGCGTGCAGCCACAGGATCGTGTCGCGGTGTACGGCTTGCCCACGCCCGGTCCGTCACTCGCGTTCACGAACAACGGGCGCGCGGCCATCGACCAGCTTCAACACGTGCGCGGCGGATTGACACGGCTCCAGACGGGTGTGCTCAGCGAGATGACCGTCAACGAGGCGTACGAGATCATGCGTGGCAACGACGCAGTGTTGCAGCGCTTCCTCTCCATGAGCGACTTTGGCACGACGTCACGCGCATCGGCGGTCGCCGACGCAGCAAACAGCAATCGCAACCCGGAATCGCTGGATGTGCAGCGACGCAATCTCAAGATGGAAGCGCAGACGATCGTCATGCGCGCCGACGGCGACAGCCGCCGGTTCCTGCAACTGACGGCCGACTTGATGAAGACGCTCCGCACCATCGATGGCCGCAAGACGATCGTGCTGTTCAGCGAGGGCTTCCACGCCGACAACGTCGCGACGGAATTGCGCAACGTCGCCGCGGCCGCGGCTGACGTCTACGGCGTCATCTACGCCTTCGACCTCAACGCGCGCATGGACGCCTCGGGCGCCGAACCATCCGGCAACGACACGGCGAAAGAGATTCAGAGTCGGGTCGAAAGTATTGGCGGCCTCGCCGCTGAAACCAGCGGTGCCCTGGTGCCTGACGCGCAGAGCCACCTCGATCAGGCCCTTGGTGCGCTCGCCCCCAGCAGTGACTACTACATCGTCGGATTCGAATCGTCGGCCAATGCGCTGGCGGATCGCAGCAGCTACCAGCACGTGGAGGTCAAGGTCACGCGCCCCGGCGCCGTCGTCACCACGCGGAGCGGTTACACGGCTGGTGCCAACACGCGCATCGATGCCGCGCTGCCGAGTCTGCGTCGACTCACGATCGACTCCGCACTGGCGGCGCCATTTGGGCATCAGGGCCTCAAGGTCGAGTACACGACCTACCAAAGCCATGGAGGGGCCGGCGCCGAACGCATGGTGCTGAGCCTCGAGGCGGAGCTGCCGGTGAGCGTGTCCCCGGCGGCGGCAAAGGCCGACGTCGTGTTTCTGGTACGCGATGCGCGCACAGGTCGTGTGGCCGGTAGCGGTTCCGACGAGATGGCGTTGCCAACAACTGTGGCGCCTGGACGAACGACCGGAATCGGTACGTGGCGGGTGCAGTTCATGCTGCCGCCGGGCGACTACCTTATGCGCGCGATCGTACGCGAGCCGGGCGGGCTCATTGGCAGCGCGGATCGACAGTTCAATGTCCGTCAACTCACGGGCCCGGAGGTCGCGGCTAGCGACCTGATCCTCGGCCGACCGACGCCGCAGCTTCCCGTACGCGCCACCGCCTACACAGCCGAGCCTCTGCCGGCGGCTGTGCGCGTCTACGGGCGGTCGGCCGCACAAATCGAGAAGCTCTCGACACGACTCGACCTCATCGCCATCGGCGCCAGCACGGCCGTCGCCGGCGTCAATGGCGTTGCGACTGACACGCGCGACATCGACGGCCAGCCGCTGCGAGACGTCATGTTCGAGCTGCCCCTCACCAACGTCCCGGCCGGTGATTACATCGCACGAGTTGAAATCCGCGCGGCCGGCGAGCTCGTGGCCGAGTTGCGCCGACAGGTCAACGTGGTGGTCGGCTCGAGTCCGGCTCCCGTCGCCGAGCCGCGACCGGCGCCGCCGGCGCCGTCGGCAGCTGCCGATAGCATCGTGGCGGGTGTGCTGATCGCTGACGCGGCCACATCACCGAATCCAGCCGTCCGACAGGCCGCTGACGGCGTCAATCAATTGAAGGCCGCACGCTATGCCGAAGCGGCCACAACTCTGAAGGCGGCGTTTGCGGCCTCAGGTGAGAAGTCGGCATCGATGTCGTTTCTGCTGGGTTGGGCCGAGCGCGGCCGCGGAAATCTGGTGGATGCAGTCTCGGCCTTCCGCGTGGCGGCCACACTGGATCCCACGATGATCCCCGCGCATCTGGCGCTGGCGGATACGTATCTGGAACTGAAGCAACCCGCGCTCGCGATTCAGGCGGTCGAGGCCGGGTTGGCGCGTCAGCCGAATTCGGTGGAACTGAAACAATTGTTGGAGACGATCAAGAAATGACGACCCTACTGCTCACTCTCGCACTGTCAATCCTTCCGCAGTCAACAACAGGCCCGGTCGCGGCCAACGCGTTGACACTCACACCAAGAACGGTGGCGGAATTCGAGGTCAGCAAACTCAAGGGCGTCATTCGTCGGCTCGCCTGGAACGCTGACAACACGCAGCTGTACTTGCAGACGGCGGAGCTCAAGGTCGACGCACTCCCGAAAGAGCTGTTTCACTACACGATCAGCGCGGCGACGGGCGATCTGAAGCAAGTCGATGCGGAACCGGCATGGGCGGCGGAGTACTACAACTGGAAGTCGTGGAAGTCTGCGCCGGGCGATGACGCGTTCATCATCGAGCTGGCCACTGAGCAGCGGCGCAACTCGGCCACGGCCTTGCCGATGGGCGGCGACTATGCGCGCGGCGGCACCACCGGCGATTCGTCAGGCTCTGCAGGGACGATCTCTGCGGAATCGGTCGCCGCCGTGGCGCAGCAATCGCAATCAGGCACGGCCAACATCATGCGGCTCAAGGGGCAGGTGGTCGGTGAGTGGCTGAATCAACCGATCGTGCCGGGCCAGAGTTTTGGATGGGGTCCACGTGGCACCGGGCTGATTGCGTATGCCGAACCCAACAATCGCCAGTTGATGGTGATGGACAAGTCGGGCGCGAAGCAGAAGATCTCCGATACGAAGGGCGTCTACGTGCCGAGTTTCTCGAACGATGCGAAGAAGCTCGCTTGGCTCGAAGTGCGTGGCAAGAAGGCCGTCCTTGTCGTCAGCGAGATCAAGTAGGTTCGCGCTCGTTGCCCTCATCGCGCTGGCGGCCGCGCGCAACGCCACCGCGCAGCAGGTGCCGTTTCGCGCCGCGGCAAACATTATCGCCGTCGAAGCGTCTGTGTACGACAAGAGCGGCCAGCCCGTCACGAACCTCACGGCGGCCGATTTTCAAATTGTCGAAGACGGCCAGTCACAGCCGGTGCAGACGATCTATCTGGTGTCGTCGGACCCCGCGTTTGTTCGAGGAACCCAACCCCGAGCGAAGCCCGACGAACCCTCGCGCCCTTTCGACCCCCCGTCAGTCTCTGGCGAACCGGTGCGCCGTGAACTTCGCCCACGAGTTTTGGTCTTCGTCTTTGACCTGACGCACTTGTCTGCTGACGGTTACAAACGCTCGCGTGCGGCCGTTGAAAGTTTTCTGAGAGAACACATCGCCTCGGCCGACCTCGTCGGGATCGTCGCCGGCGGCACGATGCTCAACAACAAGATCGATACGGACAAGGCCGCGTTACTGAAGGCCATGGACGCCATGAAGGGGCCGAATCTTTCGCGCTATAACGACATGCGCACGTTCCCTCGTTTCATCGACGAGGCCGAGGGTGTGGCGATTGCGCGCATGGACCGCGAGACCACGACGCGCGTCGTGCAACGGGCATGCAGTGAACAGCCGTCCGATTGCCAGGGGCCGGCCGGCGACGAGCCGGTGCGGCAACAGGTGGAAGCGAAGTCCAGAGAGATTGCGTCGGCCGTGCAGCGCGACTCGGCTCTCTCGCTGGCGACGTTTCAGACGCTCGCCAATGGCCTGGGCCGATTGCCCGGCAGCAAGAACGTGCTGGTGTTCTCTGATGGATTCTTCACGGGCGAGCTCATGGAGCGCCTGAAGGATGTCGTCACGCTCGCGGCACGCAATGACGTGCGGTTCTCGACGCTTGACGCGCGCGGGCTCGGCCGTGATCCGCGCACGCAGAGCATGATGGGCATGCAACCGCTAACGGCCGCCGGAGATCTCTCATCAATCTCCGGTGACGCCAACGCCGACGTGTTGTCGAGTCTCGCGATCGACACCGGCGGTGAGATCATCATGAACCGCAACGACCTCAAGCCCGGCATCGACATCATTGCCATGGCCGCGGGCACGTACTACGTCCTCGGCTATGCGCCGACGCGGCCGATGGACGGGAAATACCACGGCATCACTGTGAAAGTGACAAGACCCGACGTCACGGTTAGAGCGCGGAAGGGATACATAGCAGTTCCGGGGGTTTCGCCTGGGGGTTCGGTTCCAGCAAGCACGGCCCCGACAGTGCCGACCAGAGCGCCGAACAGCACACCACCGGCCAGCGCTCTGGAGAACACGCCGCCGACCAGCGTTGCACCAACGCGTTTTCGTCCAAACTCCGACAAGAACGTCGCCTCGCTCACGAGAGTCTCTCCCGGTGCGAGGGAATCCGCAGACGTGAAGTCCCTGGCTGATGCTGGCTGGGATGCGTATGCGCTCGGGGATGTGGCTGTGGCACGCGAGAAGTTGTCTGCGGCCGTTGCGACTGGCAAGGCCGCCCCGTGGGTCTCGTACGCGCTTGGATTCGCGTCATACGCGCTCGGGCAGTACGACGCCGCAGTCGTCGCGTGGGACACCGTCCGCGCGAAGGTTCCGGAGTTCATGCCGGTGTATTTCGATCTGGCCGACGCCTATATCAGTCTCGGCCGCAGTTCAGATGCGCTCGGCATCCTCCGCAACGCCGCCGCTCGCTGGCCCACCGAACCTGAACCGCAAAACGCGCTGGGCACGCTCCTCGTCAAACGCGGCGCGCTCGATGATGCGATCGACGTCTTCACACGCATCACGATCGCGAAGCCGGCCGACAGCCTCGCCTTCTTCAATCTCGGCCGGTCCTATCAACTGCGCTACCTTCGCCTGCAACAGAACGTCGCCGCCGCCAGGCTCCCCTCGCCTTCCGCCATCGGCGAGGAAGACCGCCAGCACGCGCTCGCGGCATACCGCCACTACCTCACCCTCGGCGGACCGTTCGAGAAAGACGCGAAGGACGCGATCGCGGTCCTCGATTGGAAATAGACAAAAAAGGGCGGCCTCCCGAAGGAGGCCGCCCCATGTGTCTTACTCGCGTCGGACCTGCGTCGGCTTAGAAGCCGACCCGGATGCCGAAGCGCACGATGCGCGGGTTGATGATCTCGAGCACCTGACCGACCGTCGCGAGACGGAGGTCATACTGCTTGCCGAGCGTCGTCGCGACGTTCAGCACGTTGAACGCGTCGACGTCGATGTTGATCGTCGCGCGGCCCATCTTCGCTTCCTTGCCGATACGCGCGTCGAGCGAGTGCACGCTCGGCAACGTGTACCAGTCAGCGCCACCAACGACCAGCACGCTCTTGCTGGCGCTCAGCACATCACCCGTCGCCACGCGGCTGCGGAAGTAGGGCTGCGAGTAGCCGTTGCGGAAGAGGTAGTTGATGCCGGTCGTGATGCCGAACGGCAGCTGGTAGCCCATGTTGAAGATGAACTGCTGCTTCGGGAGCACCATGTAGATCGAGCTCTTGCCGCTGCCGCCGGTCTGACGCACGACGAGGCCGCCGTTGATATTCGGGCTGGCCGGTCCCGGTGTGGGATCGCCCTGGCCCGCGGGGCTGTCGAAGTACTCACGGTGCACGTTCGTCGACCACGCCATGCGCGCGAACCAGTTGTTGCTCATGCGCTTGGTCGCCGCGAACTCGAGACCCTTGTACGTCTGGTAGTAGTCCGGACGCGTGGAGTACGTGTGGCCGCTGTCGGCCGGCACGGCCGACGGGTTGATCTTGTAGAAATTCACCGAGTACGGCCCCACAAGCGACGAGGTCGCCGAGGTTGACCCGGCCACCGTGTAGTCGTTGCCGTCGACGCCTGTCAGCGGGTTCCACACGAAGTTTGTGTATTTACGCCACGTGAACGAGCCACTCAGTGAGAGGTCGCGCATGATCTGACGATCCGCGCCGAACACGATCTCGTCGGTCATCGGCGTCTTGTAGCTGCCAATCTTGTTCGGTGTGGTGGCCGACGTCGGGTTGGCGATGTTGAAGCCCACGTAGCCCGCGTTACCGGCACCCGTGTTGAGGTTGCCGGTGAGCTCGCTCGCCTGCACCTGACGGTCACCGTTCTTGTCGGTGCCGTAGAAGTAGATGTACGAGTACTGCACCGTGCTCAGCACCGTGGCGGCACCCGACGCCATCTGCGACGCAAACCGCGAGTAGCTGGCCCGCAGCAGCGTTCGACGTGACTCGTCGAGCGCGTACGTCAAACCGATGCGCGGCGAGAGCGTGTTCCACGTGATCGCGTTGCTGACCGCCGTGCCCTTCAAGGCCGGCAGCAGGTTCGGCACAAACGCATTGGCCGGATCCGAGATCTCGCCAAGCGACGCCGCCTGATAATCCCAGCGCACGCCGAGGTTCGCCGTGAGGCGATCCTTGGTGAACGTATCCTGCAGGTAGCCGCTGTAGTACTTCGCGCTGCCGTTCGGGTTGTGGTCACGCACGAGCTCGGCGATGTAGTTCGGGTTGCCGTTCGCGAGGTAGATCGCGCCGCCCGCCCAGCTGGTCGACGACGTGACGCTCACCTTGCGGTACGAGAAACCGAACTTGAACTCGTTGTTGCCCGCGAAGTAGTTGCCGTCAGCCGAGACCGTGTCCTGCGGGCGATCGGTGCTGTAGAAGTAGAAGTTGTTGTGCCACACGCCGCTGTCGTCCAGGTACGCCTGCGTCGTCTTGTTGCCGCTGCGGGGCGTCAACGAGAAGCCATTCTTGAAGTGGGCGTAACGAGCCGTGACGTAGAGGGCATTGGACAGCGTGAGGTTGACTTCGCCCTTGAACAACTGCGACGGCCCCGTCTGATTCATCGTGGTTTCGTCAGGGCGGGTCGCGCCGGCGCCACGACCGAACTTCTGCTTGTTGCCGCGGAAGTAGGTGAACGACGCGCGCGTCTTGCTGTTGAGTTCGGCGACGGCTTTGCCGGAGTAGTTCTCGAGGCGCGTCTCGTCGGCAGACGTCTGGATGTACTTGCCGATGTTGACCGCGTCCTTCGTGAAAATCTGGAGCTGGGGATGCGTCTTGCCGTATGAACCCCACACGAAGAGGCGGTTCTTGACGATCGGGCCGCCCGCTTCACCACCGAAGTCGGTCATTTCCTTCATGCGGTTGTAGCTGCCCAGAATGCCGGCCACGTCGCCGCCGACCACGTTGTTCGACTGGGTCTTGTTGCCTTCCCAGTAGTAACGGCCGGAGCCCTTCAGTGAGTTCGTGCCACTGCGCAGCACGAAGTTCAGCGACACACCTGGCGTCGCCGTCGTCACATCGGCACCGCCGGTCGTGACGTTCATTTCCGAGAACATGTCGAAGTCGTAGTAGGTCGGGGATGAACCCGTGGCCGACATGTCCGTAATGGCGATGCCGTCCATGTTCCAGGTGTTGTCCGCGCCCGATGCGCCCTTGGCCTGGAAGCTTGACTGCTGACCCGACTCGGCGCCGCCAACGTTCACGCGGTCGACGATGATGCCGGGAACCGTCTGGAGCACGACCCACGGGTCGCGCGACGACGGGATCTTCTGCAATTCGTCGAGCGACACGGTCGTCGAGATTGCATCTTTCTTCACGTCGAGCATCGGTGTTTCGGCTTTGACCGTTTCAGTCGCGGACACGCCAGCGACCGACATGGAAGCCTTGAGTGTGACGCCGCCACCCGCGCCGACCTGTACATCTAAGTTCTTGTAATCGCCGAAACCCTTGAGGGTGGCGGTGACCATGTATTTACCGGGAGCCAGATTCAGGAAGTGCGCTTCACCGCGCGCATCCGTCACTGCCATTGCTTTCTGAATGCCACCGATCTCGACAGAGACACCCGGCAACACCGCCCCGGTGCTGTCCACAGCGGTGACGTCAATACGTCCCGTGTAAACCTGCGCCGAAGCGGGAAGGGCGAACACTGCGAGGAACAGGGCAGCCAGGACGACTTTCACCAGTCTGCTATTCATGTACTTCCTCCATTAATCACGTGGTAACAAACTTACGTGCGCCCATTATCGAACATGTCGTGAAGTTTTTGTAAATAAGAGAGTTACGGGCCCACAACTGCCCCAAAATACGGCCATTCGGTTTAGCGATCCAAGGAGTTGGACGCCGAAGTTGGACTATTTCGAGAACCGATCGAAGATGTCGACCAGCTCGGTCAGGCGCTTGCGTGTCTCCTCAGGACCGAGGTTGGCGCCTTCGGGCACGCACGTGTCGACGTGGTGCTTGAAGACGGCGAGGCTGATGCGATTGAGGGCGGCCTCGGCGGCGGCCAGTTGCTGCAGGATCTCGATGCACAGGCGGGGTTCCTGCACCATTCGGCGGATTCCGCGAATCTGGCCCTCAATACGGTTCAGTCGCGTGACGAGGGTCTGCTGTTGCGAGTCGTCCAACATGGATCTCCTTGAGAGGCTAATTCACCGAATACGGCGGGAACCGAACGAGTGTTTAGTGTTCAGGATATTTTCAGGTTGCCCTCTTGCGATTATTAACTGAATGAACGATCATTCATTTACTGATGAATCCCCCAGACAAACGGGACCGCATCCTCGACGCGGCCACCAAAGTCTTCGCCAAACGGGGTTTCTTTTCAGCCCAGGTTGCTGACGTCGCCAAACGCGCCGGCGTCGCTGCCGGTACCGTGTACCTGTACTTCAAGAGCAAGGACGACCTCCTGCTCTCCCTCTTCGACCGCACCATGCGCGACGCGATCGCCGAGGGCCGGGCCGCACTCCAATCCCTGAATCACGCGGCCACCCCGGTGGAGCGCCTGCGCCACATTGCGCACGTGCATTTGGCCCGCCTTGGCCGCGATCGGCAGCTCGCGGTGGTGTTTCAGATCGAGCTGCGACAGAGCACGAAGTTTATGGCGCGCCTCTCGACCTCGAGCCTGCGCGACTACCTCGGCCTACTCCGCGACGTCATCGTCGACGGCCAGCGCGACGGGCAGTTCCGCTCGGACATCAATCCGACGCTGGCAGCCAAAGTGATCTTCGGCGCCCTCGATGAAATGGCCACCAACTGGATTCTCAGCGAACGTGAATACCAACTCGAAGATGACGCCGAGCCAGTGATGAATCTACTGCTCGGCGGACTCGAAGCGAAGGGCAACCAACCATGACACAACGTATCCAAACCGCTGCAGTACTTGGCGCTGGCGTGATGGGGTCGCAGATTGCAGCACATCTGGCCAACGCCGGTGTGCCTGTTGTTTTGCTCGACATCACAAAGGACGCCGCCGATGTCAGCGTGGCGCGCTTGAAGAAGATGAGTCCGGCCCCGCTCTTCGTTCCGGAGAACGTATCGCTGATTCGCACCGGCAGCTTCGACGATCTGACGCCGCTCTCCGGTGTTGACTGGATCATTGAAGCGATCGTCGAAAAACTCGACGTGAAGCAGACGCTGCTCGCGCGTGTGGACGCGGTGCGTGCCGCGCACACGATCGTGTCGTCGAACACGTCGGGTATTCCTCTCGCGGCCATTGCGGAGGGCCGTTCAGCGGGATTCCGCGCGCACTGGATCGGCACGCACTTCTTCAACCCACCGCGCTACCTGCGCCTCGTGGAATTGATCGCCACACCGGACACCGACCCGTCAGTCGCAGCCACGCTCAGCGCGTTCATCGAGCGTCGCCTCGGCAAGGTCGTCGTGCCGGCGGCCGACACGCCAGCGTTCATCGCCAATCACCTCGGGATCTTCGGTGTCGTTCGGTTGCTGCATGCGCTGGCCTCGGGCGCGTACTCGATCGAAGAGATCGACGCGATCACCGGGCCGGCGATCGGTCGTCCGAAGAGCGCGACGCTGCGCACGATGGACATTGCGGGCCTCGACATCCTCGCGCACGTCGCCGCCGACCTCGAGCGGCGGCTGCCACCGGAACAAGGCCAGGCCTTCGTGTTGCCGGCATTCGTGAAGGCAATGCTCGAGCGTGGACTCATCGGCGACAAAGCGGGTCAGGGCTTCTACAAGAAAGTAAAGAGCGCGGACGGCACAACAATTCTGACGCTTGATCTCAGCACGTTCGAATATCGCGACGCGGCCAAAGTGAAGATCGCCTCGCTCGACTCAGCCAAGGGCATGGACACGCTCGCCGAGCGTCTGCGGTTTCTGATGGCGGCCGACGACAAAGCCGGCGCACTGCTCCGCGAGACGCTGACGCCCACACTCGACTACGCGGCCGCGCACGCGCCCTTCGCCAACCATGAGTCCACCGATCAGGCCATGAAGAATGGATTCGGCTGGGAGCTCGGCCCGTTCGAGACAATCGCCGTGCTTCGTGGCGAGGCAGTGGCGCCGGTGACACTGCTCTCACGGAGCCGTGTCGTGCAGAAGAACCCGGGCGCGAGCCTCGTCGACATCGGTGACGGCGTGCTGTGCGTCGAGTTCCATTCCAAGATGAACACGATCGGCGGCGACACGATCGAAATGCTGCACGCCGGCATCACAGAGGCCGCCACCAACTTCTCCGCTCTGGTCGTAGCCAATGACGCGGTGAACTTCTGCGCCGGCGCCAACCTGATGCTGGTGCTGCTGACCGCGCAGGAGGGTGAATGGGACGACCTCGACATGATCGTGCGCGCCTTCCAGGGCGCGATGATGGCGCTCAAAACTTCGCCGGTGCCGGTGGTGGTCGCACCCGCCGGGCTCACGCTCGGTGGCGGATGCGAAATGGGGCTGCACGCTGATCGTGTGCAAGCGGCCGCAGAAACGTACATGGGTCTCGTTGAGGTGGGCGTGGGCCTTCTGCCCGCCGGCGGCGGCACGAAAGAACTGCTCATTCGCATGGGCAATCCGCAGACGGCGTTTGAGATCATCGGCTTCGGAAAGGTCGCCACGAGTGGCGTCGATGCGCGCAAGATCGGCTATCTCCGCGAGGTCGACGGTGTGACGATGAATCGCGATCTCCTCCTGAACGACGCGAAAGCCGTCGCACTCGAACGCGTGCGCGCCGGATATCAACCACCGCAGTTCAGGACTGACATCAAGGTCGGCGGCCCGGACGTGTACGCAACGCTCTCGCTTGGTGTGCATCTCGCGTGGCGCGCCGGCCGCATCAGTGACCACGACGCGCTCATCGGTCGAAAGATCGCGCGCGTGCTCGCGGGCGGCGATTTGCCATCGGCGGGCGTCGTGACCGAGCAGCGACTGCTCGACCTCGAGCGTGAGGGCTTCCTGAGCCTGTGTGGTGAACAGAAGACGCTCGAGCGGATCGCGCACACATTGAAGACCGGCAAGACACTTCGGAACTAGTTCGTGAGGCTGATATGAACGTGATGTTTGAGGGGCCGGCGGGACGCATTGAAGGGTTGCTTGATGGACCCGAGTCTCCGCGCGCGGCCGTGATTTTTGCGCATCCGCATCCGCTGCTCGGTGGCGGCGGAACGATGCACACGAAAGCCGTGTATCAGGGCGCCAAAGGATTGCTCCGCATCGGCTGCGCCGTGTTGCGGTTCAACTTCCGCGGCGTCGGCAGCAGCGAAGGCGCGTTCGACGAAGGTGTGGGCGAGCGCGGCGACTTTACCGCCGCGGTAGATTTCATGGCCGCGAAGTATCCGGGCGTGCCGCTCTGGGCCGCAGGGTTCTCGTTCGGCTCGTGGATTGCGCTCGAAACCGGTTCGGCCGATCCCCGCATTTCGGTGCTGATCGGCATTGCGCCGCCGTGGACACGCGAGGGCTATTCGTGGCCCAACACACTCGAGTCTGAGAAACCCAAGTTCTTTGTGCAAGGCGAGAGCGACGAAGTCTGCGCCATCCAGGACATGTGGGCGTACTACGCAAAGCTCAAGGAGCCCAAAGAACTGGTCGTGATCGACGGCGCCAATCACCTTTTTGAGAGGCAAACGCCGGAAGTCGGCGAAGCACTCGAAGAATTGCTCGGAGACTACGAATGAAGAATGCGGTGATCGTCTCTGCTGTGCGCACGCCCGTGGGCAAGGCGCCACGCGGTGTGCTCTCCACCACTCGGCCGGATGACATGGCCGCGCTCGTATTGCGTGAGGCGCTCGCGCGTGCCTCCGGCGGCAACGCCGAGCTTGGCGCTGCCATCGCGCGTGATGTGGACGATGTGATTCTGGGGTGCGCGATGCCGGAGGGCGAGCAAGGCCTGAACGTGGCGCGCATTGCGAGTCTGAGAGCCGGTATCCCCATCACGGCGTCGGCCATGACGGTGAATCGCTTTTGCTCGTCTGGGCTGCAGGCCATTGCGCAAGCGGCCGAGCGCATCATGCTCGGCTACGGCACCGTGATGCTCGCGGGCGGCACCGAATCGATGAGCATGGTGCCGATGGGCGGCAACAAAGTGGCGCCCAATCCCGGCCTCGT
This sequence comes from Acidobacteriota bacterium, assembly GCA_947467605.1. GTDB lineage: Bacteria > Acidobacteriota > Vicinamibacteria > Vicinamibacterales > SCN-69-37 > SCUN01. The sequence continues at coordinate 46,188 of CANIII010000007.1, read as the reverse complement.
CAACGACTATCCCGACGTCTACCTCACGACAGGCCTGGTCGGCGAAAACCACGCGCGCGAGAGCCACATCTCACGCGAACAGCAGGATGCATTCTCGCTGCGGAGCCACCAGCGTGCGCTCGCCGCAATGGCGGCAGGCAAGTTCACGGACGAGATCGTTGCGGTCGGCAATATTGGGCAAGACGAGGGCCCGCGCCAAGACACGTCTCTCGAGGCCCTCGCCAAGCTCCGCCCCGCCTTTCTCGTGAACGGCACCGTCACGGCCGGCAATTCGTCGCAGATGAGCGACGGCGCGGCCGCGGTGCTGCTGATGGAAGAGGACCACGCGAAGCAGCTGGGACTCGTGCCGCTCGGGCGCTTTGTCGCCTACACCACGGCCGGCGTCGCTCCCGAACTCTTCGGCATCGGTCCGGTGCCAGCCATTCAGAAGTTGCTGGCGCATACCGGACTGACCCTCAACGACATCGATCTCTTCGAACTGAACGAAGCGTTTGCCGCACAGATTCTCGCCTGCACCAACGCACTCGACATCCCTGACGAGAAGCTCAACGTCAACGGTGGCGCGATCGCGCTCGGCCATCCGCTCGGCTGCACCGGGGCTCGTCTCACGGCGACGCTGCTCCACGAAATGCAACGTCGCGGCTCACGCTACGGCATCGTCAGCATGTGCGTCGGCGGCGGTATGGGCGCGGCCGGCCTGTTTGAACGCTACTAGGAAGAGGCACGAGTCATGACAGACACGAAACTGCGTAAGGGTGGCGATTGGCTGATCTCCGAGACCGAGGCCGCCGACGTATTTTCTCCTGAGCAACTCAGCGAGGAGCATCGGCTCATTCTGCAGACTACCGATGAGTTCGCCAAAGGCGAGGTGGTGCCGGCGCTCCCTGAGCTTGAGCAGAAGAACTGGGCGCTCTCGAAGAAGTTGATCAAGCGCAGCGGCGAGCTTGGCCTGCTCGGCACGGATACGCCGGAGGCCTACGGCGGTGTTGGTCTTGACAAGGCCGCGGCTGTCGTTGTCGGCGAGGCGATGGGCCAGTGCGCATCGTTCAGCACATCGTTTGGCGCGCAGACGGGGCTCACGATCATTCCAATTCTCTGCTTCGGCACGGAAGCACAGAAGCAGAAGTACTTGCCGAAGATCGTCTCCGGCGAATGGGCCGGCGCGTACTGCCTCAGCGAGTCCGGCTCGGGTTCCGATGCACTCGGCGCGCGCGCGAAGGCGACGAAAGCCGCTGACGGCTCGTGGATTCTCAACGGCGAGAAGATGTGGATCACCAACGGCGGCTTCGCCGACGTCTACATCGTGTTTGCGAAAGTGGATGGCGAACACTTCTCCGCGTTCATTGTGGAGCGCACATTCCCCGGCGTGAGCACCGGCAAGGAAGAACACAAGATGGGCCTGCACGGCTCATCAACGACACCCGTGATTTTGCAGGACGCGAAAGTGCCCGCAGAGAACCTGCTGGGTGAGATTGGCAAGGGCGCCAAAATCGCGTTCAACGTGCTGAACTACGGCCGCTTCAAGCTGGCGGCGATGTGTCTCGGCGGCACGAAGTCCGCGATGGTCGAAGCGGTGACGTACGCGTCAACCCGGCGCCAGTTCGGTCAGACGCTGTCGACCTTTGGGGCCATCCGACACAAGATCGGCGAGATGAACGCGCGGACGTACGCGCTCGAAAGCATGCTGTATCGCACAACCGGATTGATCGATCGCACGATCGAATCTGGTGGCTCAGGCAAACATGCGGAACTGGCGCTGGCGGCGCTCGAAGAATTCGCGATCGAAGCGTCGTTGCTGAAGATCGCAGGCAGCGAGCTGACCGACTTTGTCGTCGACGAGAACGTGCAGATTCACGGCGGCAATGGCTTCGTGCACGACTATCCGGCCGAAGGCCACTATCGCGATGCGCGCGTGAATCGCATCTTCGAGGGGACGAATGAGATCAATCGGCTGCTCGTGCCGGGTATGCTCATCAAACGGGCGTTGAAAGGCGGCTTGCCACTCATTGCGGCCGCGCAGAAGCTGCAGGGCGATCTGCTGAGCGCCACGGTGATGGGCCTCTTCGGCGCCAAAAAAGCCGAGGTGTCCGAAGCCGTCGCCGGCATGAAGAAGGTGTCGATTGCGATCCTTGGCCTGGCGATGCAGACCTATCGGCAGGAGATCGAGAAGGAACAGGAAGTGCTCATGCTCGCGTCCGACATCATCATGGACACGTTTTCGGCCGAAAGCGCCCTGCTTCGGGCCACCGCGCAGGGCGGCACCGGACTGCACCAGACCGTCGCCGAGTTGATCGTGCACGATGCCGCACTCCGCGTTGAAGCGAACGCGAAGACCGCGCTCACGGCCATTTGCACGGGTGACAACCTGAAGATGATGCAGGCCGCGTTGCGCAAGTTGCTGAAGACGCCCACGGTCAACACCGTAGCGGCGCGGCGTCTGTTGTCGGACGCATCGCTCGCGAAGAAAGGCTACGCGTTCGTGTGAAAATGGGCGCATGCGATACGCCCTCGGCACGTTGACCACGGCCGCCCTGCTCGCCGCGGCGCTGGCCGCGGCGACGGCCTGCACATCAGGACCGCCGCCACCGGACGAGGGGCCGTATCTGGCGAAGATTCGTCAAGATCGCGCGACCAACGACGCGTTCTTCAAGAGCAAGGACGGTCCGTTGCTCCCTGAAAAGCGCGCCACGTTCACGGGTCTGCCGTACTTCCCCATTGATTCTCGGTATCAGGTGCCGGCGCGGCTCGAAGTGAACACCGTCGACCGCGCAACGGTGTTGGAGTTGCCGCAAAGCCACACGGCCGAGAAGCGCAAGGTGAAGCGCATCGGCGTGCTGCACTTCTCGTTGCCGTCCGCGGGCCCCGGCGAACTCACACTGACCGCATTCGTGGAAGTCGATTCGCCAGACATGAATCGGCTGTTCGTGCCGTTCACTGACGCCACCAGTAACTCCGAGACCTACGGCGGCGGACGCTATCTCGAACTCACGCGTACCCCGACCGGTCTGTACGACCTCGACTTCAATCGGGCGTATCACCCCTACTGTTTGTTCAACCCGAGCTTTGAGTGCCCCGTGCCGCCGCGAGAAAACCGGATGGTGACGGCGATTCGGGCAGGGGAAAAGCTCTCTTGAACCTCCCTGCGCATCGGCTCCACCTGCCCGAGCTGGACGCATTGAGGGGACTCGCATCGGTTACCGTTCTGATCGATCACTACAGCCTGATTTTCAGAACCTCGGATGGCGTCTTTGCCCCAGTCGGTCGCTGGCTCATGTGGGCACAGACCACGCCGCTGTACGTCCTGTTCGCCGGTCATGAATCGGTGGTGCTGTTTTTCCTGCTGAGTGGGTTCGTGCTCTCCCTACCTTATCTCGCCAATCAAGCAGCTCCTGACCGGGCTTTCCTCTTGCGTAGAGTGTGTCGCATCTACCTTCCGTACCTTCCAGCGTTACTGTTCGCCTTGGTCTGCGCTAGAACTGTGTACCGAGGTCCGATCCACGACCTCAGCCCATGGTTCAACAAGACATGGGCGCACGGAATTCAAGGTTCACTGGTACTCGATCATCTGACGTTTCTTGGCAGCTTCAACAGCTCCGCGTTCGATCCAGTGCTGTGGTCTTTGGTCGTCGAACTCAGAGTGTCCCTGCTGTTTCCGTGGCTCGCACGGCTGTGGATCAGGCTTGGGCGTCGACAAAATAGCTCGTTCGTACTGGCAGCCATGTTGATCGGGCAGGTCGCATCGACCGCGATGACGAAGTTCCAGATCGATTTCGACTACTTTCTGACGATCACCGCCATCGGCGTCTTTCTCGCGGGTTTCCTGTTGGCACAGAACATCCGAGCCATTGAAGGCTGGTATCGATCGCAATCGACCACAGGCCGAATCGGCTTCGCCTGCGTGGGATTCCTCTTGTATGCCTATGCCAAGGATCTGCCGGGCCGTTGGCTCTATTTTGAGGATATTCCGATCATGCTCGGTGCGAGCATGATGACGATCACCGCGATTTGCTCGCGTCGAACCGGATCGTTCCTTCGGCATCGCGTCCCGCAATTCTTCGGCCGGATCTCATACAGCCTGTATCTGTATCACGCGATCGTCCTGCTGGCTGTCTTCCATACGCTCTATGGAACACTGCCGGTCGTCGTCCTCATCTTATTGGCAATGGCGACGACGGTGTTGCTTTCTCAAATCTCGTACACATTCGTGGAACTACCGTCAATCAGCCTTGGCAGGCGGCTGTCGCGGGCGCATCAGGGTGGAGTGCTACAACAGCCCCAATAGATACTCGCCGTACTCGCCGCCCTTGAATGCGGCGGCCAACGTACGGAGTTGCGCGGCGTCGATGAAGCCGCTGCGGAACGCGATCTCTTCGGGACACGCAATCTTGAGACCCTGACGACGCTCGATGATCTCGATGAACTGACTGGCCTCGAGCAGTGACGCGTGTGTGCCCGTGTCGAGCCACGCATACCCGCGGCCCATCACCTCCACCTGCAGTTCACCGCGATCGAGATAGCAGCGATTCAGATCGGTGATCTCGAGTTCACCGCGCGGTGACGGTTTGAGATTGGCCGCAAACTCCGTCGCTCGACCATCGTAGAAATACAGCCCCGTCACAGCGAAGTTCGACTTCGGCTGCTTCGGCTTTTCCTCGATGGATCGCGCGCGGCCGCTGTCGTCAAAGTCGACGACGCCATATCGCTCGGGATCTTTCACGTGATACGCGAACACGGTCGCACCAGTCGCGCGGTTCTCGGCAGCACTGAGAATGTGGGGCAAGTCATTGCCGTAGAACACGTTGTCGCCCAGCACGAGGACCGACGGTTCCGTGCCGACGAAGTCACGGCCGATGATGAACGCCTGCGCGAGACCTCCCGGGTCCGGCTGCACGGCGTACTGTAGATGCATCCCCCACTCGCGCCCGTCGCCGAGCAGGTGCTGGAACGCCGGCGTGTCGCGCGGCGTGGAGATGATCAGGATGTCGCGTACGCCCGCGAGCATCAGCGTGCTCAGCGGGTAGTAGATCATCGGCTTGTCGTAGATGGGCAGCAGCTGTTTCGACAGCGCGCGCGTGGCCGGGTACAGGCGCGTGCCCGCGCCGCCGGCAAGAATGATGCCTCGTCGTGCCATGGCAGATATTGTATGTCTCGATCAGATCTTGAGACGAGCGAGCTCGGCCACCAGATGACTGAGCTGCGATTCATTGACGCCGTGGCTCCTGGCCGCTATGGCCAGCGTGTCACTGGTGGAGTGCTGGCACCCCATGCAGTAGAGACCATACCGTCGGAGCAGCCGATCGGCCTCGGCCCCTCCGCGCTCGAGAATGTCGGCCACGGCAACATTGGCACCCATCCAGCGATCACCGTCAAGATCGGAATCGTTGAAGAGCTTGGATCGATCCAGGTGCGGAGCCTGCAGGAGCCGCCAAAACCCTGAGTGGTAGATATCTGGAGAACGGTAGTTCTGGCACCAGTAGCCGATCAACGCCTCATCCCAAGACTCCTCCTGTTGAATGATGGCGGCAAGCACGGCCGAGGGTAGCGAGATTGCCACGTTCGGTGCTGTCGCGCCTGGCTCCACGTGACTCAGTCTTCCACCCGTGATCGCGAAGTGCACGGACGTGATATCGGGCCCCGCGTACCCGTCGGTTGAGGTGATGGCGAACGTCAGATCTTCGCAATAGGCAATCTCGGTCAGGTGGTTGAACCGATCGAAGTAAGCCACCACCTCGTCGATGGTGATCCTCATCTCAACCGGATGATGGGCTGCGAAGACGGCAGGGTCGAAATCGCGCTTGAGATAGTCGACGACCGTCGCCACCTGATACAACGTCGCCCCGTCGCGCGGGTAGCGCAAAAAGTTTCGTTCCACGCTGTTCCAAGCATCGCCGGGCAGGAGGTCGATCACGCCAACGTTGGAACCCTCGAACGCCGCCACCACGTCCGCCACGGTGTTCTTGGGGATGAGATAGTTGAAGTGCAGATGTGGGGGATAACCCAACTGGAAATGCGAAGCAAAAGGCAGAACGAGATCCGCGCCATACATCTCAGCAGACTGCTTGAGGTTTTCAATCAGACCCTGCTTCGCCGTGACCATGATCTGACGTTTCTGGTCTGCACCGAGGTTGCCCCAGGTCAGCGGATAACTGGAGGCGCCTGGAGAGAAACCAGCCGCAACAATGTCGACCGGAGCGACGAGGGACGCGATGCGCGGATTGAGACCGGCGTCGCCGAGATCGAGGACGCGCGTGCCATGTATGTCGAGGAGCCAGACCGAATCATTCCAGAGGCTGCCCGGTTCCAGGCAAACGATGGTAAACCCCGGCTCCAGATCGTGCGACACGCCGAATGGCAGCGACCTGACAGCGGTGAAACCCATCGCCAGAAGGCGATTGACCATGCGTCGGTTGGGAAAATCCGGAACGTAGATCGGGAGGTCGCGCGGGAAATGGGCGAGTGTTGGGGGATGGAAGTGGTCAGAGTGTTCGTGCGAAATGAGCACCGCGTTGGGCCGTAGATGCGCCCAGTCGATCGCCGCCGGCGGATAGTGCGTCCACGCCCCCATGAAGGCCGGGCCGACAAGCCAAGGGTCAGTCAGCAGTGAAAACGTCGGAGTCGTGAACTCAAGACACGCGTGCGCGTGCAGCCTGATCGTGATCGGCGTGTTTCTGACATTGGGCTGACCAGACCGACGTCCGATCCCAACGGCGCGGGGTGTGACTGAGGCGAAGAGCCGATCCCCGCGTTGTTCCACTGGCACTTCGTGCAGCCCGCGATTGGGTGAGTTCAGGCAAGCCCCAGTCATTCGATCGAACGTCCAGTTATGGACCGGACACCTCAGCACGGCGCCATCATCAGCGACAAAACCGCCGGCATGAGGACATATAGCGGAGAGCAGGACTGGGGCATCCTGGCGTCGAGTGAGAAAGAATCGCTGACCGTCGATGTTCAGTTGCCGCGGCGCACCCTCCATCAGGGCCGTGCTGCCGATGTCCCTCAATTCTTCACGGCTCGAATTGCTGACTGGTGCGGCCACGCACGGTATTGTATTGAAGCCATGGACGCTAGGTCCTGGGGAAACCATGCCGGTCATCTTCGACTTCGACGGCGTCATCGCCGACACTGAGGCTCTGCACTTCGAAGCCTCGCGCATCGTGCTCGCCCAACAGGGCGTGCCCATCGACCAGGCGCGCTACTACGCCAAGTATCTCGGCTACAGCGACGCCGATATGGCCGCCGCTGTCGCGCGCGACCAGGGTCGATTCGCCGCCGATGCCGACCTGACGGATTTTGTGCGCGAGTTTATCGAGAAGAAGGGACGGATCTTCGAGGGCCTGATCGGATCCGGAGCGACGCTGTATCCCCATGTCGCCGTCTGCATCGCCACGCTGGCCGCGACATTTCCACTCGCCGTGGCGTCAGGCTCATTTCGCGAAGAGATTGAACGCGTGCTGGACGGTGCCGGACTCCGCCAGCATTTCTCCGCCATCGTCGGCGCCGCCGATGCTCCACGGAGCAAACCCCATCCAGCGCCGTACCTGGAGGCGGCCAGGCGGCTCAATGCACACCCGTCTAACTGTGTCGCGATTGAAGACTCGATGTGGGGACTCGACTCAGCCCGGTCCGCCGGCATGCATACGATTGCGATCACCAATTCGTATCCTGCCGAGCAACTGACGGCGGACCTGATTGTGTCGGGGGCGCATGAGATTACGCCGCAGGTGATCGAGTCGCTGCTCGATACGTAGTGGCGCGGGCGAGCCAGACCAACGCCGTGGTTACGAGAGAAACGCCGACGAAAGGCTCTGCCCCAGATCAAGCTCGCACTCCGCCGCCGCGCGCGCAGGCCCGAGCACACGCTGTCGCAGCAACCCGGGGAACCACAACGTTGGCATCTGGCCGAGGTATGAAGCCCACATGCTGAAGGTGGATCCCGACGCAATCAGCGCGTCGCTTTGAGACATCTCCAGCAGATCAGTCACTGCGCTGATTCGGCTCGAACGGACAACGTGTGGCATGGTCAAAATGGGACGCAACTCATCGTCAGAACCATCGGAGAAGACCACGACCGGGGTGTTCGGTCCCGACAGCCGACGCACTTCGGTGATGCCATGTTCGAACCAGTTGAGCGGCAGCCGGTAGTTCCATTCGCCGGATCGCAACACCTCGTCGCTCGACGCGGTGGAAAAATCACCGCGGCGAATGTGTACCGCGATGAAACCACGCGCTGACGATGGCGGCAGGTACTCGGGGCGCGTCATGCGGCGGAGTTCCGCGCGAACAGTTTCCGACCGGTCAAGCAAACGCTCGAACAATCCGGACATCCCTTGAAACCAGATCGTGCCGCCATGCAATCCCGGCTCCTCGCCTTCGCGGAGCCTCGGTCGCAGCCGAATCGACGAGAAGCGTTGCCACCCTGAGATGTAGCCCGGGTTGAGGAAGAGGCGATGGTACTGACGCTTGTCGGATTCGCGCCGCACATACGGACCAATATGAATCTGTCTAAATTGCGGCCTCAACATCGGCGCTGAGTGTTCGTGGCACCAAACGGCACAACGGGCCCATGGAAACAATTCGTTGCCGAGGCCACTGCGGCCGATGACCGGGTAGCCAACCATGCGCACGTGCTGTTCACCGACCATCGACGAATCTACTGCGGCACGAGCACGTCAACAATGCGTTCGGCCGCTCGACCATCCCACAGTTCCGGACGCGCTGACGCGGCGCGTGTGGGCTCCCCAAGAACACGGTCCACGGCCGCCACAATGGCAGACGCCGAGGTGCCAACCAACGTGTTGGTACCGTGGGCAATCGTGACAGGGCGCTCCGTGTTATCCCGAAGCGTCAGGCAGGGCACGCCCAGCACCGTGGCCTCTTCCTGGAGCCCACCTGAGTCGGTGAGGATCAGCGCGGCACTCGAGGTCAGCGCCAGAAAGTCCAGATAGCCGAGAGGCGGCAGCATCCGAATGCGTTCAGTGATCATTGGGCCGAGGCGATCCCGTGTGCGTGGATGCACCGCGAAGATCACGGGCAGCCGGCGCGAGACCTGCTCGACGGCGTCCATGAGCTGGGTCAGCACATCTGGATCATCGACATTCGACGGTCGATGGAGCGTTAACACGGCGTAGGGAACGGGAGCACCATCCACGCCGCGCAGGCCCAACGTCGAGAGGATCGACCGTTGCTGTGCGGCGGCCCGGTGAGTCAGCAATGCATCGACCATCACGTTGCCGACAAAGTGGATCTTGTCGGCCGTGATGCCCTCGCGGGCCAAGTGATCGTGGGCGTCGCGGCTTGTCGTGAACAACACGTCTGCCAGCGCGTCAGTGACCATCCGGTTGATTTCTTCCGGCATGGTGCGATCACCGCTGCGGAGACCGGCTTCGATGTGCGCGAGTCGAATGCCGAGCTTGGCGGCCACGAGTGCGGCGGCCAGAGTCGAGTTGACGTCGCCGACCACGACGACCACATCGGGACGCCGTTCACGCAGCACCGGCTCAAGGCCCAGCATCACTCTGGCGGTCTGCTCGGCATGACTCCCGGATCCGACGTTGAGACACACGTCCGGTGCCGGCAATCCCAATTCGGTAAAGAACACATCAGACAGCTGCGGGTCGTAGTGCTGGCCCGTGTGCACAAGAAACCAATCGTTGTGCTGGCGCGCCTCAAGTGCCCGGATGATGGGAGCGACCTTCACGAAATTTGGACGGGCGCCGGCCACCAGGCAGAGTCTCACCGCGCGAGTCTCAGTTGTTTGAGGATGCGGCGCATCGCAGTTTCCCGGGTCGCTGGCACCGGCTGCGCCAACAACGCAATGGCCTCGGCCACCGATGTGACCACGCCAATGTTCATGCGGAGGGCCGCCGCCTCGGTCTGAGGATTAGGGGTGCGAAGCACAAGAATCGGGCGGCATCGTGAGTCGGAGATCACGTCAATACAGTTCTTCGGCAGATCATCGATCAGCACATCCAGATCGAGTGCGTGCGCCGCTTTTCCGCGTGCGCCCGACAACGTCAGCACGCTCGGCCACTCAAAACCCTGTGCGACCAACCACCGCTGGGTCTGCAACTGCACAGAGGCGCCGGCAGTTTTCGGACGCTGCGTAATGAAGAATACCTCCCAGCCGTGGGCCGCCACCGCCGCCTGCAGATCCCGCACGGCGTTCGGCTCGATCGGTTTCAATTGCTCCCAGAAATCGGGTGTGCTCTTGACGCATTGCCAGACCGCGTCCTGTTCGCGGGATCGGGCTCTGGCCGCCTTCAGTTTTTCCTTGTCCGTCGGTTCTGCAGGAAGCTCTTCGAGCACGCTGTCGTCACTGTGGCGACCAAACAGCGACACCTCGATGTCGTGGTACGCCGATGACAGATCGGCCAGCGTGCCGTCGAGGTCAACGCCGATGCGCAGCGTCATAAGTCCTTCGGCGAAAACGTGCTTCGAACGGGTGGTGGCTCGGTCGATGCAAAGTGGTCCAATGCCGAAAAGTCCGGCGTCCGCGTCTCTCCGCCGAGTGTTCCCGGAAGCGCCGTGGGATCGCGCGGCAGCAACCAGCCGCGCCAGTCGCATTTCAAACAACGGTAGGGGCGCAGGGCCGAGAAGCGCTTTCGGATCTGCTGGTCGAGCCGATGCCCGCGCGAGCGTCGCGCCTCAGATCCACACTTCGGGCACGGATGCAGCCCTGGCTGAGACGACGGCACACCCTTCAGAGGGCTTGGAGCCGTCGCCGTGGCGCTGACCGCGGCGCCCTCGGGGACACGCGCATCGCCCATGCCCGTCATCGCTCGGAGTGCGGACAGGACACGCACCGTGTCGCCGCGTAAGGCCAGCTCTTCCAGCGCGGCCACCGACGCCATGAAGTCGGGCGTTGGCACGCCTCGGTCGTGCACAACAAACACCTTGGGGATGGGTGACGCGCGCAGTTCTTCTCCGACGCCCGACAATTCCTCTTCCATCTTTTCGCCAGGCCGCAATCCGATGAACTCGATCCTGATCTCTTCGTCAGGCACATGCCCAGACAAACTGATCAGATTGCGTGCGACGTCAACGAGCTTGATCTGTTCTCCCATGTCGAGCACATACGTTTGACCCGGGTGCGCGTCGGCCGCCGCATGCAGCACGAGCTGCACGGCCTCAGGAATCAGCATGAAGAATCGACGCACGTCAGGGTGCGTCACGGTGACTGGACCGCCGGCGCGAATCTGCTCGATGAATCGCGGCACCACGCTGCCGTTGCTGCCGAGTACGTTGCCAAAGCGGACGACGGCAAACAGCGTCGCGCTGCCATCTGCCTGGGCATGCACGGCCAGTTCGGCGAGACGCTTGGACGCCCCCATGACGCTGATGGGATTGGCGGCCTTGTCAGTGGAAATTAGAATGACGCGATCGACGCCGGCGGCTTCGGCGGCAGCCGCCACGATGCGCGTGCCGCGCACGTTGTTCTTCACCGCCTCGCATGGGTTCTCCTCCATCAGGGTGACGTGCTTGTGCGCGGCCGCATGGAACACGAGTTCGGGGCGGTGCTGCGCAAACACGGCCGACACCAGAGCGGCGTCCGTCACGTCACCAATCGCCGGCGTGACCACCACACCGCCCCAACCGGCATCTTCCAGTTCCAGGCGGAGGGCGTGGAGGCTATTTTCATAGCGCTCAAACAGCACGAGGCTGGCCGGGCGAAAGCTCATGATTTGCCGGCAGAGTTCGGAACCGATCGATCCACCGGCGCCGGTCACGAGCACGCGTCGGCCATGAATCAGGCGACGAACCGCGCGCGAATCCAGCCCCACCGGCGGACGCGCCAGCAGATCTTCCAGCCGCAGCGTACGAATTTGCGCCACGCCCACACGGCCGTCGATGATTTCGCGCATCGTCGGCAGCGTCTTGATCGGGAGTTTGTAGTTCTCCAGCGATCGGACGATGCGTCGAATATCAGCGGGATCAACGGTCGGCAACGCAAGGAGGATCTCGGTGGGCGCGACACGGTCGATGATGTCGGGAATGTCGCGGTGCCCGCCGAGCACGCGCACACCGTGGATCCGTCGGCCGATCTTCGCTGAGTCGTCGTCGACAAATCCCACCGGGCGATTGCCGAGTGACGGATTCTGCCGCATCTCGCGCACGATCATTTGTCCCGCGTCACCGGCCCCGTAGATCAGCACGCGTTTCGCGGAAACGGAGTCGCCTCCGCCGATTTCCGACATGCCTGATCTATCAGCGCGTCAGCGACAAACTGCGCAGCGTGCCGGGCGTGAAGGCCGCGAGCTTTGGATCCATCATGCCCTTCGGAGAAATCACCGAGACACGCAGCGTGCAGAAGCCAGGCGCCACGGTCGACGGCGCCAAGGCCGGCGGCACATCGATGCAACTGGGCGGAGGCAACACCGCCACCGAGAAAACGAATCTCGTCGAATCGATCGCGACTGCGATCGGCACGAACTACTTCGACGCACTCGGACTTGGCCTCAAGCAAGGTCGCGATTTCACCGACACCGAAGTATTCGCGGCTACACCGACACACGTGGCGATCATTGACGACGTGCTCGCAACGAAGCTGTTCGGCACAGACAACCCGATCGGTCAACAGATCCAGTACAAAGGCCGGCAAGATCAGGACGCGCCTGTCGTCCTCGACGTGGTCGGCGTCGCGCCGGGCCTGAAGCACCAGCTAACGGACAAGGCGGCGGTCGCGCATATCTACACGCCGCTCAGCCAGGACTTCCGTGCCGATGTCTATTTCCATCTCACGACCGCAGCGACGACACCCGAGGCCGAGAGCGCCATGCTGCCACTCTTGCGTCAGGCGTTGCGCGAGGTCGACAGCACGCTGCCGGCGTTGCGCGTCGAAACGCGCGCGCAGTATGCCGATCGCAACTTCATGCTCGGAGTGGTCCGACTGGGCGCCGCCATCTTCGGTGTGTTTGGCCTGGTGGCCCTGGTGCTCGCGTCGATTGGTGTCTATGGCGTGAAGGCGTACATCGTCTCCCGGCGGACACGGGAGATCGGCATTCGCATGGCCCTCGGCGCCACACCTGGCAGTGTCGTGTCTCTGGTGATTAAGGAGGGCGCCGTGCTGAGCGCCGCAGGCTTGACCATCGGTCTGGGTCTGTCCGTGCTCGCCGGCATCGGCGTGCGGAGCTTGCTCTTTCAGTCGAGCCCGTTCGATCCCGTGGCCACCATCGGCGCGCTGGCCGTGCTGACGGGGGCAGCGGTGGCCGCCAGTTGGATCCCGGCACGGCGCGCCACCAAGGTGGCACCAGTGACCGCGCTGCGGGGGTAGACGCACGACACGGTCGACCAAGCTAGGATGAGTGAGTGAATCGGGATCTCGCGGATCGCCTGACCGAACGGTTGCGCGCACCGCTGCCGGGTGATGCTGCGCACGCAAGATTTTCGCCGCGGCCCAAGGGGAGTGTCCCTCTCACACGAACCGCACCTGCGGATGCGCGCCGCGCCGCTGCGCTGATTCTTCTGTATCCCACGCGTGGCGATGATACGTACTCACTGCCGCTGACGGTGCGCCGCGCGGACCTGCCGGATCACGCAGGTCAAATCAGTTTGCCTGGCGGACGCATCGACACAGGCGAGACCGCTGCGGCCGCCGCACTCAGAGAAACAGTCGAAGAGATCGGCGTCGACCCATCGCAGGTCACGCTACTCGGATCGCTGACGCCGTTGTATGTCTTCGTCAGCCGATTCCTCGTGACGCCGTTTGTCGGCATCGCACACGCGCGACCGGACTTTCGACCCGAACCGCGCGAAGTCGCCGAGCTGCTCGAAGTGCCACTCGAGGCACTCAGCCGCGACAGCATCCGATGGGGCCATCGCACACGCGAGGGCTACCTGATTGATTTCCCCTACTTTCATCTCGGTGAGTACCACGTCTGGGGTGCCACCGCCATGATGCTTGGCGAGTTTCTTTCTCTGCTCGATCCGGAATTCGGACCCACGGAGAATGTGCAGCCCTGATGGAGTGTTCATGCGTCGGCTAGTCGTACTGCTGTGGATCGGATTGGCATTCGTCGCTCAGGCATCGCCGGAGCAAGGTCAGGCGCTGCGAGTGCTCAGTGCTGCGCCATCCGGTGTGATCGAACAGCTGTCGGATGCCGCTGAAGTGCGCGTCATCTTCTCTGAGCCGATGGTGCCGCTCGGCCGAGTACCAGCCAACCCGGATGTGACCTGGGCCACGATCACCCCTGCGCTCAAGGGCAGCTTCCGCTGGTCGGGCACGACGATCCTGATCTTCACGCCGGACCCTGCCACACCGCTGCCATACGCCACGAGATACACCCTCAGCATCAGCGCAGCAGCCACAAGTGCCGCGGGCCAGAAACTCGGCACACCGTACGCATTGACGTGGACGACGCCGACGGTGAAACCCACATCGGCGCGCGCCTATCGCAAAACAGGCAAGGTCGACTCGCCGACCGTGATTGCGGTGCGATTCAATCAGCCCGTGCGGGGCGCCGACGTGCTCTCGCATCTGCGCGTGCAGCAGGACCCGCACGCGTGGGACGGTGAACCCACGCTGAGCGATGCGGCGCGCAAGCGACTGACGGCGACAGACCCGACGGCGCTCCAGCGGTTCGACGCCAAGGTCGCGGGGATCAAACAGGTGGCGGCATCGACCACGGTGTGGCCGGTGCGCATCGCGGCTGATTGGGACAAGAAGATTTTTCCGGCGTCACCGGACCTCGTCGTGTTCGAAACCACGGGCGTGCCCCCGCCGGAATCTCATCTGTCGCTCACCTTCGACGCCCGCACGCCCAGCCCCGGTGGCACGCAGACACCCGGGCAGCCACTCTCAACGGTCGTGGAACTTGAGCCTGCATTGGTCGGACCGAAGTTGAATTGCACGACCGAGTGCAGCCCTGGTGACTGGAACGCGTTGCAATTTCCCGTCGCCGTCGTGCCGACAGCGTTATCGCGCGCACTGACGATTCGCGATGTGACCACGCCGGCACGCGAAGTGCCGGTGGCGCCATCGAGCAAACCGAAATCTCCGAGTTTGGACGCCGAACAGAGTCTGGGCGTTGAGGATGCTGGCTTCGATCGTCAGCCGCCAGCCAAGACGTGGCTGCTTCGTCTTGATCCGTCGCTCACCGCGGCCGACGGGCAGACGCTGGGTTACACGTGGATGGAAGTGGTCGAGAACTATCGCGAAGACGCCTTCGTGAGTTTCGGCAGCGGCCATGGGGTCTGGGAGAAGAGCGGCGGTGCCCAGTTGCCGTTCTATGCGCGCAATTTCACGAACGTGCTGCAGTGGCTGCAGAAGCTCACGCCGGCCGATCTCATGCCGCGCATCCGCGCCCTCGAAGAGAAGAACTTCAATCTCACGCCGACGGGCGCCGGCACATCGCGACGCCTGACGGTGACGCCTGATGTGATTCAGTCGCACGGGCTCGACATCTCGAGCGCGCTCTCGCCGCAGGGCACCGGGCTTGCCTGGGTCGCCGCCAAGCCCGGACAGACGATCGACCGCGCGAAGGCCATCAGTACGGATTCTCGATCGACGATTGTTCAGGTCACCAACCTCGGCATCACGGTGAAAGACAGTCTTCAATCCACACTCGTCTTCGTGACGCGTCTCGACAACGGCGCCGTGGTTCCCGACGCACGCGTCACCATCGTGACGCTCGACAACAAGAACGTCTGGTCGGGCACCACCAACACGGACGGCGTCGCCCTGTCGCCGCCGCTGACGCTGCGCAAGCGCGGCGGCAGTGAATCCGAACTGTCGTTTCTGGTGACGGCCGAGAAAGATGGCGACGTTGCGTACGTGTGCAGCAACTGGAACGAAGGCATCGAGCCCTGGAATTTCAACACGATGTATTCGAGCTGGGAAGCGCGCGAGATTCTTCGCGGGTCAGTGTTCACGGATCGCGGCGTCTACAAGCCGGGCGAGGATGTGCACTTCAAAGCGATCGTGCGCTACGACACACCGTCGGGCATCACGATGCTGCCAGCCGGCACGGCACTCCAACTGATCGTGACCGACGCGCGTGGCACGGCGGTCGAGAAGCGCGCGATCAACGTCACGCGATGGAGCAGCGCAGAGTGGACGTGGACGGTGCCTGCCGGCGCCACCATGGGAAACTACAATATTGAATTGAAGAAGCCCGCAGTCGCGAGCGCCAAACCCGCAGGCGAAGAAGATCCGGAGTATTGGGAGCGCGATCTGCGCGCGTCGTTTCTCGTGGCCGCGTATCGCCGGCCCGACTTCCGCGTGGATGTCACGATGAAACCGGCCAGCGACGGCATACCGCTGGCAGGGGCATCGCTACAGGCGTCGCTGTCAGCGAAGTACCTGTTCGGCGGACTGATGGCCAAGCGACCGGTCATCTGGTCGCTGAAGCGCGAACCGGTGCAACAGGTGCCCGCACCCATCACGGACAAGTTCTCACAGGATCAGTACGCGTTCGGCTACTACCCTGAGCGACAGTTCGACTCGCCTGCCAATGCGAACGTGGCCGGCGCAACGATTGCGCTCGATCCACAGGGCGCACTCGCACTCACCCTGCCGACCGAAGCCAAGACGGATGTCGCGTACGAATACACGTTTGAAGGCGACGTGGAAGACATCTCGCGCCAGCACATCGCGAATCGCACGTCGGTCGTGCTCCACCCGGCGCCCTGGTACATCGGGCTGAAGCGGCCGGCCAGCTTCGTCGATTCGTCAAAGGGCGCATCAATCGAGGTGCTTGCGGCGGGCCTGAACGGTGTGACCGTGCCCGGTGTTGCGGTGAATGTGTCGTTGTTGCGTGTGCAGTACAGCTCCGTCCGTCGTGCAGAGGGTCAGGGTTTCTACCACTGGGAGACCGAGCGAAAGGAAGTGCCGGCCGGTGAGTGGACGATCACCACAACATCCGCGGGGCTGCCGCTGTCCATGGCCACGACCGAAGGCGGCATGTACGAAGTGCGCGCCGTCGCGAAAGACGCGGCCGGACGCACCGCCCGCACCGACCTCAGCTTCTACGTGCTCGGCGCCGGCTATACGGCCTGGGAACGGTACGACCACAACCGCATCGACCTCACGCCTGAGCACCAGACGTGGAAGCCGGGACAGACGGCGCGCGTGATGATCAAGTCGCCATGGGAGTCCGCCACGGCCCTGCTCACGACCGAGCGCGAGGGCATTCGCACAGTGCGGCGCTTCGCGCTCACATCGACGCAGCAAACGATCGATGTGCCGATCACAGAGAAGGACATTCCCAACGTCTTCGTGTCGGTCTTGCTCATCAAGGGCCGCAGCCTTGCGACACCACCAGTGGCGGCGACCGCGACCGCCACATCGGGACGACAGCCGGAGATCCTCGACGATCCATCCGATCCGGGCAAACCGGCGTTCCGCCTCGGCCACACAGAGCTCTTCGTTGAAGACAAGACGAAGGAACTCGCGGTGAAAGTGACGGCGGACCATCCAGAGTATCGTCCAGCCAAAGACGCCAAGGTGTCTGTGTCGGTTAGTGACACGGCAGGCAAGGGATCGGTCAGCGAAGTCACGTTGTGGGCGGTTGATGTTGGCGTGTTGTCGCTCACCGACTTCCGCGCGCCGAATGTGCGCGAGGGTGTCTACGTGCACAAGGCCCTTGAGGTGCTGACCGCCGATTCGCGTCAGCGCATCATCAGTCGCCGCGTGATCACGCCGAAGGGTGCCGGTGAAGGCGGCGGTGGCGGTGCCGACAGCGGTCCCAACGGCATGCGCAAAGACTTCCGGCCGCTCGCCTTCTGGCTCGGCTCTGTGGTCACCGACAAGAACGGCAAAGCCACCACCAGCATCACGTTGCCGGAATCGTTGACGACCTATCGCATCATGGCCGTCGCCGCAGACGAGGTTTCGCGCTTCGGATCCGGCGAGTCGGAGATTCGAGTCACCAAGCCACTGACGTTGTTGCCTAACTTCCCGCGCTTCCTCGCACTCGGCGACAAGGCGTCGTTTGGCGCAACGGTCACGAACACCACCACCAAGGCCGGCGATGCAGTCGTCACCATCAAGAGCTTGAGCCCGTCGCTCACGTTCACCACCACGTCTCGCGCCATTCGTCTGGCCGCGGGTGCGACCGAAGCCGTGCGATTCGATGCGACGACGTCCACGGCTGGTTCACCGCGCGTGCAGATGACGGTCAAGATGGGCGGCGACAGCGACGCGTTTGAAACCGTGCTGCCGATTCAGGCGGTGGCACGCACAGAGACAACGGCGGCGTTCGGCGACACCGACAGCACAGCGTCGCAACCGCTCGAGGTCCCGCGCGGCGTCCTGCCCGATATCGGCGGCCTCGATGTATCGCTGTCGTCCACGGCCCTCGTCGGTCTCACCGAGAGCGTGCGGTATCTCACCGACTACGCCTATCTCTGCACCGAGCAGCGGGCGTCACGCGCACTCGGAGCCATGCTCGCGGCGGATCTTGGCAGTGCATTCGCCATCGGATCCACGACACCCGCGGCCTATCGCACGCAGGCTGAGTCGCTGCTGAAGGATCTGCCGTCGGCGCAATGCAGCGACGGCGCGTTCGCACTCTGGCCCGGCCGCTGCGCCACGCGCAGCGCCTACCTGACGAGCTACGTGCTGCATGTCATGAAGATCGGTGAGTCGATGGGCCTCACGGTCGACAAGAACGTCACAAACGCCGCCCTCGATTTCCTGGAGAAGGATCTGAAGGCGCCGATGCCGAAGGAAGTGCAGTGGCAGCCGGTCTGGAACGCGTCACAAGCCTTCGGTGTGAAAGTCCTTGCAGAGTTCGGACGCAATCAGGATTCCAATATCACGCGACTCGTGGGCATCGGGAACCGGTTGCCGGTCTTTGCGCTGTCGTATCTGGCTGACGCGATGGCGGCAGCGAACGATCGTGGCCCTCGCTACCAGGACATTGTGCGGCGCATCACCAACGCGATGCGCGTCGAAGGCGATCGCGCACACGTCGAAGAGATCGATCAGGATGCGCTCGGCTGGCTATGGAACTCCAACGTGCGTGCCACCGCGATCGTGCTGGACGGCTTCACCACACGCGGCGACAACCCGACGCTGGTGCCGTCACTGGTCCGTTGGCTCACGAGCGCGCGGAGCAGCGGCCGCTGGAACAACACGCAGGAAAACGCCACGGCCCTCATCGCGTTTGTGTCGTACTACAAGAAGTTTGAGGCGACACCGCCCAACATGACGGCGCGCGTGCAACTCGGCAGCACCACGATCGGCACGGCCACCTTCGCAGGACGCAGCACGACGTCTGCGGCGCCGATTCGCGTCGCGATGAAGGACCTGCTGGCGGCCACGGCACCAACGGCCCTGACCATCAACCGGACCGGCGACGGCCGCCTCTACTTCACCACGCGCCTGCAGTACGCGGCGAAGGACCCGCCACCCGCGACTGATCAAGGCATGCGGATCGAACGGCAGTTCGAGCGATTCGTCGAGACCGGCTCCAGCCCTGCCGCCACATCATTCTCCGCCGGTGATCTGGTGCGCGTGACGTTGCGCGTGACGCTGCCAAAAGAAGCGCGCTTTGTCGCGGTCACCGACCCGCTCGCCGCTGGGTTCGAACCGGTCGACGGGTTCTTCCGCACGACGGCACAGGACCTCGCGCGCGATGCCTCCATCGGCGATACCGACAGCAGCTGGATGGCCTGGATGCAGAAGGGCGGATTTGATCACGTTGAGAAGTTCGACGATCGCGTCCAACTCTTCGCCACGCGCCTCAGTGCCGGCACGCACGAGTTCTCATATCTGGTCCGCGCCACGACCGGCGGCAACTTCGTCGTGGCTGGCACCTGGGCCGAGATGATGTACGCGCCTGAGGTCTTCGGCCGCGGCGCCGTGACAACCATCGACATTCGCTGACCGGCACATGACGCCCAGACGACGCCTCACGCTTGTTGCGCTGCTGACCGGCAGCATTGCGGGCGGGGTGTGGCTGCGATGCGGCGCGCTGCCACCGGGGTTCCTCGACACCCACGAGTCCCCGTCGGTCGTCGTGGTCGATCGACATGGCGAAGTGCTCTACGAAGCACGGTCTTCGTCAGGGACCCGTGGCAGTGTGTTGCGACCTGAGGACGTACCGGCGTCGTTGCGCGATGCGACCATCGCGGCAGAGGACGTGCGCTTCCGTCATCACGTCGGCGTCGATCCGATCGCGATTGTCCGTGCCGCATGGAAGGATCTGCGCGCGCGACGCATCGTGGAGGGGGGATCGACCATCACGCAACAGGTCGCGGACCTGCTCCTGCGTCAGCAGAACGGCGTGGCATCGCGCGGGTGGTGGGCCAAGGCGCGCGAGGCCGTCATTGCACTGCGACTCGAGCATCGCCTGACAAAGGACGAGATTCTCGCGCGGTATTTGTCACTGGCACCCTATGGCAACCAGATCACCGGCGCCGCCAGAGCCAGCGAGGCCTATTTCGGACGACCGGCATCGTCACTCACCGTGGCGGAATCGGCCTTCATTGCAGCGCTGCCACAGCAGCCGACGCGGTTCAACCCGTGGCGACGACCCGATGCCGCGCGCGCGCGTCAGCAGCGCATCATCACGGAGATGAAGTCCCGCGGCTTCATCACGGCCGAAGTCGCCGGCGCCGCCGTCAGAGAGCGGATCGTGCTCGAGCGCGAACGCGGCGGCACACTCGCTCCTCATTTAGTGCAGCGCGCACTGGCGGCCGCCGATCGCGACGCCGGCGATCGACGCATCGTCACGACGCTGGATGCTGAGCTGCAACGCATCGTGGGCGGCGTGATCCGCGCCAACCGGCCCTCACTGGATGCGCACAACGCACACAACGTGGCCGTCGCGGTGCTCGACAACCACAACGGTGAGTGGCTGGCGTGGGAAGGTTCGGGCGACTACAGCGATCGTGAACACGGTGGCGCGATCGACGGCGTGACATCGCCGAGACAGCCGGGGTCTGCGTTGAAGCCGTTCACGTACGCCGCCGCCTTCGAACGCGGTGTGCACCCGGGTCGCGCGCTCGCCGATGTGCCGTCGCACTTCCCCACGGCGCAGTCGGGCATTCTGTATGAGCCGCGCAACTACGACGGCCTCTACCGCGGACCGCTGCTCGTGCGATACGCGCTTGCGGGTTCAGAGAATATTCCGGCGGTCGTCCTGGCCTCTGAGGTCGGTGTGCCGGCTGTGGCCCGCATGCTTCGGCAGTCGGGATTCTCCACGCTCGACAACAACGCCGCGTTTTATGGCCTCGGGCTCACGCTCGGCAACGCGGAAGTCCGGCTCGATGAAATGGTCGAGGCCTACGCGATGCTGGCGCGCGGCGGCGTGGCGGTGCGCTCGTCGAATCGGGTCATCTCCGAGCGCTCGGCGTTCTTCCTCACGGACATTCTTTCGGACAATCAGGCGCGCGCGTTCATCTTCGGACGCGGCGGCAGTCTCGAGTTCCCGTTCACAGTCGCTGCAAAGACCGGCACATCGCAGGCGTATCGCGACAACTGGGCCGTGGGCTTCACGCCTGATGTCACGGTTGGCGTCTGGGTGGGCAATTTCGATCGCGCACCCATGCGCGGATCGTCGGGCGTCACCGGCGCAGGTCCCATCTTCCATGAAGTCATGACAGCAGCCGTGGAGCGATTCGGCCGATCGCGCGATCCGCTGGCGCCGGTGCTCGCGCCGCCACCGACTGTGCACCGGCAATCGATTTGTGCCATGTCAGGCCTGCCTGCTGGAGATGCCTGTCCGACGCGCGTCGATGAGTGGGTACCCAATGAGACACCGGCCGGGCGCTGCAGTTGGCATCACGCGAGCGACGAAGGCGTGATCACGGTGTGGCCGGACGAGTATCGAGCCTGGGCATCCACACAGACACGGCAACCATTGGCGGCGCGCAGTCGATCGACGTCACCGACGATCACCGCGACCGGCCTGCAGATTGTGAATCCGCTTGGCGGCGCCACCTATCTGTACGATCCGACGCTGCGCGCCGACTTTCAAACGCTGAAGTTGCGAGCTCGCGGCGCAGCCGGTGACGTCGTCTGGGAAATTAACGGCACCCGATTCGGCACGAGCGATGCCGATCGAGCGATCGAGTGGCCACTCACGCGCGGTGAACATCAGATCGTGGCCATTGATGCGACAGGCGCCCGCGCACAGACACGCATCAGCGTTCGATAGCCCTCACAGAATCGTTCGACCGTTCTTTCTGATCCAACGTTCCGCCTCGCGCCACGCCGGGCACACCGACGCGACCTCCCGCCAGAACCGCACGGAGTGATTCGGCTGTCGACGATGCATGAGTTCGTGAAGGATGACGTAGTCACGCACCCACGCCGGCATTTGGAGCAGGCGCCAGTTCAGTGTGATGGTGCCGGTCGATGAGCAGGCGCCCCAGCGTGAGCGCTGATTGCGCACGAACACGCGCGCCACGGCGACCTGATGCGCACGCGCGGCTTCCAGACACAACGGCGGCAGTTCCCGTGCGGCGACCGCGCGCAAGTGCGCTTCGACGGTTGGGCGCAGATCCGGCAGGTCAAACAACGACGGTTGTGCGTCAGTGGATGAACGGATGCGTCCGCCGGTGAACGGAATCCGCTGATCGCCGCAGAGGATGTGGTGGCCATCCGCACTGAGGACCAGCGTGACGCGTTCACCCCGCCACCAAATTTCGGTGCCCTCCGTCCAGGTCTCGGCGCGCTCGGCCATCCGTGCGCGTTCGCGGGCGATCCATTCGTGCTGGCCCGCGACGAACTTCAGGCCGCCTTCAACTGACGCTCGCCGGGGCACGGTCAGGCGGATGCCGCCGTCCGGCCCGAGTCTCAGGACGTAGCGACGGGCTCGGGCGTGTCGGACGACGGTGATATTCGGCACGGAACCTTCCGAGGGTACCAAAGATCACAAATAACCCGTTGCTTGTCGCTCGAAGGAACAAAGTCGCCAGAACAGGCGTCACAACGCCTATAGGCACCGCGCAGTGTTCGGATTCGAGCAAGCAAGTAATCACTTGCTCTGATTCCACCGGGTCAGCTAGGTTGGAGAGATGGACGTCAGAGAATCGCTGCTCAAAGCCACCATCAAGCTATTCGGCGAGGTCGGGTCCCGCGGGGCCACGACGCGCCGGATCGCGCAGGAGGCCGGCGTCAACGAAGTCACGCTGTTCCGACACTTCAAGAGCAAGGACGACCTGCTCGAAGCCGCGCTTGAATCGCTCGTCGACATCGTGGCCGCGAAGTCTTTGCCCGACAACCCCGTCGATCCGGCCACGGAGCTCGCCGACTGGGCTCGGCATCATCACAAGCACCTCCACAAGTACCGCACGCTCATCCGCAAGACCATGGGCGAGTTCGATGAACACCCGGAGATGTGCGAGTGCTCGATGAAGGCGTCGACGAAGATCGCCGACGACCTCGCCGACTACCTCAAGACGCTGCAACTCCGCGGTTTGGCCTCCACGACGTGGAAGCCGCACGCGGCCGCCGCGATGCTGATGGGGGTGCTCTTCAGTGACGCGCTTGGTCGCGACGCGATGTCGGCGCGTTTTCCCTACGCCCTTCGGGACGCGGTCGATCACTACGTGCCCCTCTTTCTCAACGCCATTGCCGTGAACAAGACCCAGACATCATGAAGACAACAATCGCGTGTGTCGTTCTGTCATTGACCATGGCCGCACCGGCCCAGGCGCAGGCGCCAGTGGCACCGGCGATCACACTCACTGAAGCGTTGCGCATTGCCGAATCTCGCAGCGAGACGATCGCAGAGACCCGCGCCTCAGAAACGCGAGCTGAGGCGGATCGCATCCGCGCTCGAAGCCTGCGTCTGCCGCAGGTGAACCTGACCGGCTCGTACGACCGCACCCTCGCGTCGGAGTTCAGTGGCATCTTCGGTTCGAGTGCCTCGACATCCGCCACCACAAGCTCGTCGTCGTCCGACTCGAGCGTCGACTTCAGCAAGCTGCCGTTTGGTCAGCGAAACGTCTACCGCGCCACGGTGTCCGCATCGCAGTTGCTCTATTCCGGCGGACGGACTGGAGCGCAACTCGCACAGGCCGATCTGGGCAAGACGAGCGCGGCGCTCGCCACCGACGGCGCCCGCGCGCAGCTGCAACTCGAAGTCACCAAAGCGTTCTATGACGCCGCCCTGATGGATCGACTGGTCATCATCGCGGAATCCGGTCTCGCGCAGGTCAGTGCGGCCTACGAGCAGACGAAGCTCGGATTCGACGCCGGCCGCCAGCCAGAGTTCGAACTGCTTCGGGCGCAGGTCGCCCGAGACAACCAGCGCCCTGTGGTGATTCGTCGCCGCGCCGATCGCGACACCGCCTACCTGCGCTTGCGTCAGCTCCTGAAGATGCCGGCACCCGAACCGCTCGCGCTCAACGTGGACCTTGACGTCGCCACGCTCTCGGCACCGGAGCCGTTCATCGCCGCGCTGGCCGCCGCGACGGCGGAACCGCCGAAAGCGACGCGCGCGCAAGTACTCCAGGCTGACGCGCTCGTGAACGTGCGCGAACAGGCCATCGCGATCGCACGATCAGAGCGCCTTCCCAGCGTCAGCGTCACGTCATCGTTCGGCAAGGTCGGCTATCCCTCAAGCGGCCTGATTCCCGGCTTCGATGACTTCCGTACCAACGCGACGATCGGTGTGCAGTTGAACGTGCCGCTCTTCACGGGCTATCGCTTGCAAGGCGACGCCCTCGCCGCGCAAGCGGATCTCGAGGGCGCCCAGGTGCAACGCAATCAGGCACGCGCGCTCGCTGGCCTCGACACGGAGACCGCCGTCAACGAACTCAGAGCCGCCGAAGCGGCATGGCAAGCCACTGCAGGAACCATTCAACAGGCGCAGCGCGCCTACGAAATTGCAGACCTCCGCTACCGCGAGGGTCTATCGACACAACTGGAGCTGTCGGATTCGCGACTGTCGCTACAGGTGGCGCAAGCGAACCGCGCGGTGGCCGCACGCGACTTGCAGATTGCGCGCACGCGGGTGGCGCTCCTGAAGAACCTTCCGATCGGTGCGCGGTAGACAAGTGGAGAGAGAGACCATGACGATGAAGAAGACAACACAGTGGGTGGTGATGGGCGTGGCGGCCGCAATTCTGGTCGCGACGACCGCGTGTGGGTCGGCCCAGACACCGGCGGCCGCAGCAAACGTCGCGCCGCCATCGGTCAAGCTCGCCACCGACAACGTCGCCACCGCATCGGTATCTGAGTTGCGTTCGGGTCCGGCCGTGTCGGGTCAACTGACGGCTGCGCGTGAAGCCACCGTGCGTGCGCAAGTGGGCGGCTCCGTGCTGACGCTGACCGTCGACAAGGGCCAGCCGGTCACCGCCGGCCAGGTGATCGCCAAGATCGGCGCGCGCGACCTCGACGATGCGTTTCAGTCGGCCGAAGCGGCAGTGAAATCAACCGAGACAGCCCTGAGCGTCGCCGAGAGCGAGCAGGCGCGCACGGCATCGCTCGTCAAAGGCGGAGCGCTCGCAGCCCGTGATCTAGAACAAGCCAACAACCTGGTCTCGAATGCGCGCGCGATGGTCGCTGCCGCAAAGGCCAGACACAAGTCGGTCTGGCAGCAACTCGACGACACAACCGTCAGGGCGCCGTTCGCGGGCGTCGTCAGCGATCGCCCCGCGCACCA
The DNA here is from genome assembly GCA_947467605.1 of Acidobacteriota bacterium. Lineage (GTDB taxonomy): Bacteria > Acidobacteriota > Vicinamibacteria > Vicinamibacterales > SCN-69-37 > SCUN01. The sequence goes on along the minus strand of CANIII010000007.1, from coordinate 20,632 downwards.
GGGCGACGTCGTGTCGCCAGGCGCGCCAATCGTGACCATCATCGATCCATCGAGCATGCGCCTTGAAGCGTCGGTCCCAGCCGATCAGATCGGTCAGGTGCGCGCCGGCGCGTCAGTGCCCTTCCGTGTCCGTGGCTATCCGGAGCAAACGTTCATCGGCCGCGTCGATCGGCTCAGCCCGACGGCAGACGCCATCACACGCCAGATCGTCGTGTTCGTGTCGCTGCCCAACACGGGTGGTCGCCTGATTGCCGGCCTCTTCGCTGAAGGTCGCATCGAGACCTCAACGCGAACCGGCATCGTGGTGCCGCTGTCGGCCGTTGACGAAACTGGCCCGACGCCCACGGTGACACGCGTGCGTGACGGCAAGGCTGAACGCGTCAGCGTGACGCTCGGCCTCAGGCAGTCAGACACCGAACTGGTGGAAATCGCGAGCGGGCTCAGTGCCGGCGACATCGTGATCCTCGGTTCGTCCAAGGCCGTCGCACCGGGCACCGCCGTCAACGTGGTGAAGAACTAGCCATGACCATCTCAGATTTTGCCATTCGTCGCCCTGTCATCACCGTCGTCACGATGTTGGCGCTGGTGGTGTTCGGCATCGTGTCGCTGTTTCAATTGCAGACCGACGAATTCCCCGACGTCGCCGTGCCGGTCGTTGTCGTCTCTGCGCCATATCCGGGCGCGTCACCCGACAACGTCGAGCGCGAGATCCTTGATCCGATGGAGGAGGCGTTCTCTGGCATCAGCGGTGTGAAGAAGGTGAAGTCGAACGCGCTCGACAGCTTCGGTGTGCTTGTCGTGGAATTCCAGTACGAGAAGGACCTGCAGGAAGCCACGCAGGAGATTCGCGACAAGATCAACTCGATCCGCAACGACCTCCCAGAGGAGATGAAGGAACCCATCCTCACCAAGGTCAATCCGAATGACGTGCCGATCATCTCGCTCGCGCTCTCGTCCAAGACCATGCCCGTGGAACAGTTGACGTTGTTGGCGGATCCCGGCATCACACGTCGACTGCGCGCGGTGACCGGCGTGGGCGAAGTGGAAATTGCCGGTGAACACGCGCGCGAGATGACGATCGACCTGCGGCCGGACGCCCTTCAGGCGAGCGGCGTCAGTGTGGGCGAAGTGGTCGGCGCACTGCAGTCGCAAAATCTCTCGGTGCCAGTCGGGCAACTACTCGGCAAGATGGACGAACGCACGATTCGTCTGCGCGGCAGGCTGGAGACGGTCGACGACTTCTCGCAACTTGTTGTCGCTGAGCGTGCGGGTCGCGTCATCCACCTCTCAGACGTGGCCACCGCACGCATTGGGATTGCGGAGCCGCGCACCGGCGCGTTCTACTCGGGGCTCGAGTCAGTCGGCATCGACGTGAAGAAATCGAAGGGCTACAGCACGACAGCAGTGGCGGACACGGTCAAGACCGAAGTTGAGGCGTTGCGCAAGACGTTGCCGCCTGGCGTTGAGCTCAAACTCGTCCGCGACGCTGGTGCGCGCGTGACCAACTCAGTCGACAACGTGCAATCCGCGATCATCGAAGGCGCGTTGCTGACGGTGCTGACCGTCTTCCTCTTCCTGAATTCCTGGCGCTCCACAGTGATCACCGGTCTCGCGCTGCCCGTCTCCGTCGTGGCCTCCTTCATCGCCGTGCTGGCGTTCGGCTTCACGCTGAACACGATGTCGCTGCTCGGGTTGTCGCTCTCCATCGGCATCCTGATTGACGATGCCATCGTCGTGCGCGAGAACATCGTGCGACATATCGAGATGGGCAAAGACCACTACACGGCATCTCGCGAAGGCACATCGGAGATCGCGATGGCCGTCGCGGCCACTACATTCTCGATCATCGTCGTCTTTGTGCCGATCGCGTTTATGGGCGGCATCGCACAGCAGTGGTTTGCGCCGTTCGCGCTCACGATTGCATGCTCGGTACTCGTGTCGCTGTTCGTCAGCTTCTCGCTGGACCCAATGCTGTCTGCCTATTGGCCCGATCCGCACGTGGAGATGTCGAAGCGGTCATTCATCTCGCGCGGCCTCAACCAGTTCAACCTGTGGTTCGACCGGCAGGCGAACAACTACAAGCGGGTCATCGGGTGGGCACTGCGTCACCGATTGGCGATGGTCACACTCGCGCTCGCCTCCTTTGTGGGCGCGATCGCGATGCCGGCCCTGGGCTACCTCGGCGGCAGCTTCTTCCCGGTGCAGGATGTGTCGGAGCTGATCATCAACATCGAGACGCCGCCCGGATCGAACCTCGACTACACCGAGAAGCGCATCGAAGAAGTGGCGGCGCTGGTCCGCAGACAGCCAGAGGTCTCGTACACCTACGCCACATTAGGCAGCAAGACGGGCGCGGTCGACGAGGGCACGATCTATGTGCGTCTCACGCCGAAGGCCACGCGCACGCGCCATCAGGATCTGATTGCGTCGACACTGCGCGAAGGAATCAAGGGCATGGGTGGGGTCACGGCGTCAATTGCCAGCGGACGCATGGACAACCTCAAGCAAATCCAAATTCAGATCCGCGGTGCCGATCCCGGTGAACTCGCGCGACTGGCCGATCAGGTGTTGAACATCGTGCGCAACGTGCCGGGCGCTGTTGATGTGGGCCTGTCCACGCGCGGGCAGAAGCCTGAACTCGACGTCAAGGTTGATCGCGCGCTGGCCGGATCGCTCGGCATTCGCGTGAGCGACATCGCACAAGCGCTGCGTCCCGCATTCGCCGGCTTCAAAGCCGGCGACTGGGTTGACCCGAGTGGCAAGACACGCGACGTGCGCGTCCGACTCGCGCCTGACACGCGTCAGGGTGCGGCCGATCTTGCCGGTCTCCCACTGGTGGTGCGTGACGGCACGGGTCGCGCGGGCACGATGCCCCTCGGCCAGATCGCCAAAATCACGCCGTCCAACGGACCGGCACGTGTGGATCACCTGAATCGCGAACGCGTGATCGAGGTCCAAGCCAACACCGAAGGACATCCGCTCTCTGAGGTCATGAAAGACATCGAAACTGGTCTCGCGAAGGTCAACCTGCCGCCTGGCTACCAGATCACCCAGGGTGGCGACACGGCGGATCAGCGCGAGGTATTTGGGCGGATCATCATCGCGCTCGGCGTGGCTGTGATGCTGATGTATCTCGTGCTGGTCATCCAGTTCGGTTCGTTCCTCGATCCGCTCGCGATCATGCTGTCGCTGCCGCTCTCACTGATCGGCGTCGTCGGTATGCTGATGATCACCGGCGACACGCTCAACATCATGAGCCTGATCGGCGTCATCCTGCTGATGGGCATCGTGGCGAAGAATGCCATCCTGCTCATTGACTTTGCGAAGTGGTCCGAAGAAAAGGGGCTCTCGCGACGTGATGCCATCATCGAAGCTGGTCGCGCCAGGCTGCGGCCGATTCTGATGACGACGTTCGCGTTGATCGCCGGGATGATTCCGGTGGCAATGGGCCATGGCGAGGGTGCCGACTTCCGCGCGCCGATGGGTCGCGCGGTCATCGGCGGCGTCATCACATCGACGCTGCTGACGCTCCTCGTGATTCCGACGTTCTACGACATCCTGGCCAGCACGCGCGATCGGATGCGTCGATTGTTCGGACGCGACAAGAAGAAGTCGGTGATGAACGTCGCTGAAGCCGCCTAGCGGGAAGCGTCAGTGGCGCTTCACGCTCTTGTCGGCCGGCACCGCCGTCTTCCTTTTCCACAACCGGTCGAACAGGTCATCGTCGTCGTCGATCACCGCTGACGCGGGCTTGTTGCCATTCGGCCGAAAGAACGCGGCATGCACAGGTGGCGGCATGATGGCCTTGGCGCCGCGGACGGACATCCAGAGGATCTGGTTGAGCTCAATTTCCGGGGTCATGTCCGCTTCGTCGAAGTTCATCGCTGCGGATGCGGCCTGACCGGGCGCGCCCGCGCGGTTCATCTCCGTCGTGCTCACCTTCGCCGGACGGAGCGCGAAGGGTGTCAGGACCGGCGTCGGTCCGAAGGCGTTGTACATCGGTGTGGCCGCGGCGTCGTACTGGCTCATTGGCGGCAGGCCCAGAATCAGTTCAATCGTGCGCAGCATCGCCGACGTGGTGTAGAGCGTGCTATCGACCGTTCCGCGTTTGACGAACGGGCTCGCGACAAATGCCGGCGAACGGTGCGCGTCCACGTGATCAGGTCCATTCTGGGCGTCGTCTTCGAGAATGAAGATCGCCGCATCTTTCCACGTCTGGCTGTGACTGATCGCATCCACGACACGACCAACCGCTTGATCGTTCTCTGCCACCATCGCGGTGGGTGTGACCGACCCGGCGCGCGTGCCATTCGTGTGGTCGTTGCCGAGTCGCAGGATCGACAGTGACGGCACCGTGCCGGCCGCGTCCATCCGCTTGAACTCTTCGAGCCAGATGTCGACACGCTTGTTGTCAGGGATCTTCAGATCAAACGGTGGATACATCGGATGCACATGTCCCACCAAACCAGGAACGGTGGCCTGCACCTGGCCCACGCCAGAGTCGCGATCCTGATCGGGCGTGAAGCCACGCATCACGAACTCGCCGTAGCTGCGCACAGTCTTGCCCGCGCGCAAGACCGCATCCCAGATGTAGCCGTTCATCGGCGCGGTCACGTTGCCATACGCGTTCCGGTTGGCGCCGCCGCCTTCGCTGAGATAGGCCGCACCACGGCCACCGTAGTTCAGCGGCCAGAACTTCTCGACCACATCAGTCGCATACGCGCCCGTGGAGAATGCGTGGCCGTCGTAACTCACCTCGGCATCGACATAGAAATTGTCGAGGGTCACGAAGTCGCGGGCGAGCGCATGCGCATTCGGCGTGACGTTGTCGCCAAATAGCGTCAGCGTCGGGTCGCCGTTGCCCTTCTCGAGGTCGCCGAGCACCTGATCGTAGGTCCGGTTTTCGCGAATGATGTAGAACACGTGCTTGATGGGCGAGGCGTCGCCGACCCGCCGCGGGATTGACGTGGCCACTGCCGGCGCCGATGCCGGCGCAAGTCGCGTCGCGTCGCTGTACGGCGTCACGCTGTAAACCGTCTTTGTGTAATTTGCCAGATCCGCCGACGTCGGCGTGGCCAGAATCGTCAGCGAACCTTGCAGCATCGAACCGGAGTACTGGCCTTCGGCGCCAGGCGCACCCGGTTGAGCACCACGTGGATTCGGAAGAGATGTGAGTCCCTTGCCCGACAGGATAAGGATCCGGCTGCCGTCCGGCGTAAACCGTGCGCCGGTCGGATACCAGCCGGTCGGAATAAATCCAGAGACACGCGACTGCGCCGGCGACGTCACATCGACGACGGCCACGGTGTTGTTATCGGCATTGGCCACGAGCAATGTCTTGCCGTCTGGTGAAAGCGACACCGAGTTCGGCGTGGAGCCCATGGGCGATTCCGGAAATAGCGACGTCGCAACCTGCGCGACCGCCTTGCCGGCATTCGCATCGATCACCCACACGGCGTTCGTGTTGGCGCACGCGACATACAGCCACCCACCGTCAGGGGATTGCGTCATGGCGTTGGGATGTTCGCCGACCACGATTTCCCCTTTCGGCGCGAGCGTGGCCGGATCAAACATCAGCACTTTCGCGCCGCCCCACAGCGAGACAAACAGCGTCTTGCCATCCTTCGATACCAAGCATGTGAACGGCTCGGCCGGCAGATCCACCGTGGCCCGCACCAGGCCGGTAGTGATGTCAACCACACTGACCAACTGACCGAGCACGTGGACGGCGTACAACTTCCTGCCGTCCGGACTCACGTCGACGCCGCCGACAAAGCTCTGCGGCGCGGCCTGCGGGCGATTCGTCCCCTCTCCGGCTGGGTCGGCGGATCGGCCAAGCGGAAAGATGCCGCGCTGACGCAGGGTTCCGGGCGTCCATGCCATTTCCACCACGTCAGTCGCCGCCGCACCCGACGCATAGAGCCGCTTGCCGTCCGGGTGCCACGCCAGCCCGTACCACGCGTCATCCAACTGCATGGTCGAGGTCACAATCTCGCGGTCAAGATCCACCACGCGCATGGTCGGCTTCGCATACCCACTGTTCGCGACGATGAGAAAGTGACCGTCCGGCGAGAACGTCATATTGAGGGGCAGATCGCCGATGGAGATGTGCTTGCCGACCGGCGAAATCTTCCAGCCGTTGGGCAACAGGGTCACGCCGGCGCCGAGCACACCGGGCCGCTGAGCAAGCTGAGGCGGTGTTCGTTGAGCGATCGTGACACCAGCCACAGACACCAGCATCACCGCGGCAACAAAAACGGAAGCAAGGAGGCGAGCGCGCATGAGCGGAGTCTATCGCCGGACCGCGTCAAGGGTGTGACGAAGTGATATTCAAGATTAATATGCTGGGATGCGGCTGTTGCTCGTCTGCGTGCTGGCCTTGGCTGCCAGCGGGCCCGTCGTCGTTCGCGACGTCGACGGCCGGTCGCTGTCGCTGCTTGCGCCGGCTCGAGGCAAGACGGAGCTGCTGTTGTTCGTCAACACGGAATGTCCGATCTCGAACCGATACGCGCCAGAAATCACGCGGATTTGCGGCGAGTATCAAGCTAAAGGCGTCAACTGCGTGCTCGTGTATCCGGATCAGACGACGACGGTCGCAGCCATTGGCAAGCACCGTCAGGAATTCTCGCTTGCTCCTGGTGCCCCTGCGATCATTGACCGCGGCTTCGCGCTGACGACGGCCGTTGACGCCACGGTCACGCCGCAGGCTGCGATCTATACATCAACCGGCCTCGCCTATCGCGGCCGCATCGACAACCTCTACGCGAATGTCGGACAGCCTCGACGTGCAGCCACCACTCACGATCTGCGCGAAGCACTCGACGCCGTTGTGGCCGGCAAGCGCGCGCCGGTTTCGGAGACCGAACCCATCGGTTGCTCCATCGAAAGACGCTAACTCATGAAGAACAGACTCCCCTTCGCTCTCGCCATGCTGACGGCTCTCCTGGCCTTTCGGGCTCAACCAACAGTGATGTTGGCAACATCGCCATCGACGAACGCCGCCGCACCGACCTACGCCGCCGATATCGCGCCGCTGATTTACAAGAACTGCAGCGTCTGTCATCGGCCGGGCCAGTCGGCACCGTTCTCTCTGCTGTCGTATGACGATGTGAAGAAGCGTGGCGAGTTCATCGTCAAGGTGACGGCGCGTCGAGCGATGCCGCCGTGGCACGCACTGACCGCGACGGGCTTTGAAGAGTTCCGCGATGATCGCCGACTCAGCGATCAAGAGCTGACGATGCTGAAAACGTGGGTCGAGGCCGGCATGCCGGCCGGCGACATGTCGAAGGCGCCGAAAGCACCGACGTACGAATCAGGCTGGGCGCTCGGCACACCTGACCTGGTCCTGACACTGCCGAACACGATCAATATTCCCGCGGAGGGAGCGGACCTCTACCGGAACATCGTATTGCCCATCGATCAGGCCGACGCCAAGTGGATCACCGCGATCGACTTCGCGCCGACCGCGCGGCGTGAAGTGCATCACGCGCTCTTCTTCACGGGCGCAGCGAACATGTCATCGCAGATCGGCGACAACGACCTGCTGCCGGGTCTGAACCTCGGCGGCGGGGGCCGGGGCGGACGCCGCGGTGGCGGCAGTGCCGCGGCAGCGACGGCGCTTGACGCGGCCTGGGGCGGCGTTGGTGGCTGGGTGCCGGGCATCACGCCGAAGTTCTTCCCGGACGGCATCGCGCAGCCATTTCCGGCGCATTCAAATCTGGTCGTCCAGTTGCACCTGCATCCGTCGGGCAAACCGCAGCAAGAACGCGGACAGTTGGCGATCTACTTTGCCAAGACGCCGCCGGCGCGCTCGCTCACGGCCGTACAGGTGCCGCCGATGTTCGGCTACGCCGCCGGCATCGATATTCCGGCGGGTGAATCGAGCTACAAGATTCACGACTCCTACGTTCTGCCGGTTGACGTGGATGCTTTCGGTGTCCGCGGACACGCGCACTACCTCGCGCGTGAGATGAAGATGGTCGCCAAGCTCCCCGACGGATCCACACGCGGGTTGCTGTGGATCAACGACTGGGACTTTGGCTGGCAGGACTCGTACTACTACAAGACGCCGTTCCATCTGCCCAAGGGCACGCGCATCGAAACCGACATCACCTACGACAACACACCGGCCAACCCGCGCCAGCCGAACTCACCGGTGAAGCGCGTGAAGTGGGGCCGCGAGTCGTTCGATGAAATGGGCAGCATGACGCTGATGGCCTCGACGATGACGGCCAATGATGGCGACGCCTTGCGCACGTCGATGAATCAGCACTTCCGACAGCAACTGCTTGTGATGATGATGGGGCGCGGCCGCGGATCGCGGGCGCCCCAGTAACGCCTATCCGATTCGAACGACCATCGACGTCGCGTCGTCGAACGGCTCCGCGGCACCGCGGAAGGTGCGGACGGCAGACTCGACACGTTGCAGCACCGCATCCGGGCCGCCGGGATCTGCGGTGACCGTGTCGATGAGCAGCGTCTCGAGGCGTTCAGGGCCAAACTGCTCGCCCTGTTCGTTCTCGGTTTCCACAATGCCGTCTGTGTAGAAGAACAGGAAGTCGCCGCTCGCCAACTGGATCTCTTGCTGCGTGTAGCCACGACCCGGCAGGAGACCGATCGGCGTTCCGGTCGACACGAGGCGATCAAGCTTGCCCTGTCGCAACGAGAACTGTGGATTGTGTCCTGCGTTGACGTAGCGCAAGCGCTTCGTGGCCGGTTCGTAGATGCCAACAAACAGAGTTGTGTAGAGCCCGCGAGGTGCCGTGGCTGCGACGTCACGATCAATCGCGTCGGCGATCGACGCGAGGTCGTGACCGAGCGTGAGACGGGTGCGTAGTGCGGCCTGAAAGTTCGCCATCAGCAGCGCCGCGCCAACGCCTTTGCCTGAGACGTCGCCGACGAGCAGCGCCACGTCGCCGTTGTCGAGTGCGAAGTAGTTGAAGAAGTCGCCACCAACCTCGCGCGCGGGGATCGACATGCCTTTCACTTCCGTGAGACCGAAGCGCAGCGACTCGTGGGGCAGCATCTCGCTTTGAATCTGCCGGCCGAGCTCGAGCTCACGCTTCAAGCGTTCCTGGCCGACAAGCAATTCCTGCTGCTTCTGAATGTCGCCGGCCATCTTGTTGAAGGCCACCGCGAGTGCGGCGACTTCACCACCGCCCGTCACGGGCACGCGCGCAGCGAAATCACCACGGGCGATGCGCCCGACGGCGTCGGTCAGCGTCGAGAGATTTTTCGTCAGGCCCTTCGACACCGGGACGACGATCACGAGGGCAAAACCAATGAGCAGCAGGCCAAGGCCGGCGTTGCGACCCGCGGCTTTGCGGAGCGCCGACAGCGAATCGCCGACCGGGCGCGCGATGCCGAACCGCAGCCCCGAACCCGACGGATCGGTGTTGGTGACAATGATCCAGTCGGAGACCATGGCGGTGCCAACGGCCACGGGCGGTTTCACGGACTTGGCAAACGACTCTACGGTCTTCTTGTCCGCAGCGTTCTGCGTGTAGATCTTGCCGTCCTTCGCCACGGCGAAGGGCACTTCGCCCTGATCGCGCCGCGTCGTTGAGAACACGGTCATCAGGAGATTGTCGAGATTCACTTCGGCGTTTGCGGAGTGCACGACTTTGCCGCCGCGTTCAACCGTGACGCCAAGCTTGTTGCCGGTCAGTGTGGACTTGGTCAGGCTCGGCAGTGTCGGCGACTCGTCCGTCGTGTGCGCCGCCTCAGCGGTTTTCGAATCTTCCTCGGCCTTCTTCTTGGCGGCGTCGGCTTTCTTCTGCAACTCGGCCGCGCCGATCTTCAGACCTTCCGTGATGCCCATCATGCGCATGCCGATCTCACGCGTCACGCGCTGACGATCTTCTGGCGACAGCTTGTCGAGGCCTTCAGGTGCGATGCGTTTCGTGAGATCGCGTGCCATGGCACCGAGGTCCACCACGAATCGATCTTCACCGGAGGCGTTCGGCACTGCGGGCGTCGCTGGCGGAACCGGTGGCATCGGCGCTGCGGCTGGACCAGCCGGACCAATCGATGTCACCGGAGCCGCAGCAGTCACAGGCGCGGTCGTTCCACCGGGCGATGGCGGGACCGAGGTTGTGCCCTTCGCGTCTTTCGTGTCTTTGGTGACCTGGTCGGGCCGCGGCCGCGGATTGCCGCGTCCAGTGTTGGGTGGGCGGTTTGGATCGTTCGACCGATTGGGATCGTTGCCGCGATTCGGGTTGTTCGGATCGAACGGGAAGTCGCGCGGAGGAAACCCGCCCTGCCCGCGCTGACCCGGATTGGCGGCAGATGCGGCCGGCACCGAGCCCGGAACTGCTCCGGGGGCTCCGGCTCCTCTGCCTTGATCACCGCCGCGTCCACCACCTCGACCGCCACCGCCGCCGCCACGGAAGAGATTGCGCACACCCTGCAGTTCGACGCTATTGAGCAACATCGCCGCGTCGCCAAGCGCGTTGGCCACCTGCGTGTCGACGGTGTCTTCCTTCGTGTCTGCCGCCGCCGCTGCTGCCGTCGCGGTGGTGGTGTTAGCGGTGGTCGTCACGGCCGCAGGTTTCGCTGGTGGATTGGCCGCAGTGCGCGCGGGTGTCGCCGCGCGCATGTTCATCAGTTCTTCAACGCGGCTGCTCAGTTCAGCCGTCACCAGTTGCATGCGCGAGCTGAGCTCACCGGCCAGCAGATCGGCCTCACGCGCGGCAGCCACTCGCAGGGCGCGAGCTGATGAAACGTAGGTATAGACGGTGACGGCGCCCAACGGGACGACCGACATAAGGAGAAGCCAAAGGATGAGGCGTGTGCGCAGGGTCATGGTTCTGTCGTCTTCTGTATGACTACTAGTACATAGACCGGGTTGGCGCCGAAAACATTCCGCTAACCAAAAACCGCCATCACGGGGGCATGGTCACTGGTGCCAAACTCTCTCATTGAGACGCACGAGGCCGCCGAAGAGCCGAGCGGGGCGCTGGCGAGAATGTAGTCGATCCGCCATCCCATGTTGCGCTGGCGCATGCTGCGCCAGGGCGGCCACCAGGTGAAGAGCGCTTCGTTGTCCGGATCGAGCGTGCGGCCGACATCCACCAGACCCGCGTCTACCAGGCGACTGATCAACGCACGCTCTTCCGGCCGCGCGCCGATCTGATTCGGCTTGCGTTCTTTCTCGTGGATGTCGCGATCCGTGAGCGCCACGTTGAGGTCTCCGCAGATCGCCACCGGCTCGCCGCTTGCGCGGAGTGTTTCGGTCCAGGCGGCCATGCCTTCCAGAAAGCGGAGCTTGGCGTCGTAGTCTTTGCCGCCGTTCGGCACATACGTCGCTGCGATGCGCACACCGTTGACGACGCATGTGGCGATGCGACATTCGAAATCGAACTCTGGATGCGTGACGTCGAGCGAAGCAGACGCCGATCGCTTCACGAGCAACGCCACGCCGGAGTAGCCGCCGCTGCCGTGCCAGTACGTGCGATAGTCGCCCGCGAGCGCCGAGTGGATCGGAAACTCAGGCACCTGCGCCGGCGACGCCTTGATCTCCTGCAGGCACACGACGTCCGGCTGCTCGCGCTCCATTAATTCGATGAGTTGTGTGTGACGCGCCCGGATGCCGTTGACGTTCCACGTGATCAGCTTCATCGGCAGAGCGCCTGAAGACCGGTCGTGAGGCGGCCAAGGCCCTCATCCACCGTCGCTTCATCAAGCGCGCCGAACGACACACGCAGGGCACAGACATCCGTCACGCCAAAGGCCTCGCCCGGCAGTACCGCCACGCGGTGCTCGCGCACGAGTCGCTCCACAAGCGTCATCGAGTTCATCGTCGTGCGCACCCGCACGAAGTGATAGAAGGCGCCGTGCACATCGGCAATCTCGCAGGGCACTGATGCGGCAGTCAGCGCGGCGCGGACGCGCGGACGCAACGCGCCGATCGTGGCCGCCTGAGTACGTGGATAAACCGAACCACCCTGCAGGGCTGCCAGTGCGACCCGCTGGGAGATCTGTGGCGCACAGATCAGAAACGTATCCTGGATCTTGTTGACCGCCAGCCACAACGACTGCGGGATCACCATGAACCCGATGCGCCAGCTCGCCATGCCGTAGCCCTTCGAGAGCGAGTACAGGGAAATCGTATGCGCCGCGGCGCCATCAATAGACCCCGCAGAGAAGTTCACCGTGTTGTCGTACGTGAAGTACTCGTAGGCCTCGTCGTGGATGTGAAAGATCCCGCGATCGCGACAGAGCGCATTGACCGCGCGCAGTGAGCTCTCGGTGTAGACCGCGCCGGTGGGATTGTTCGGCGAGCACGTCACGACCGCGCGCGTGCGCGGCGTGATCGCTCGCTCGATCGCGTCGACATCGAGCTGATAGTCGGACTGCGTCTTGACGCCCACGAGTCTGCAGTTGGCGAGATCAATCGCCATGGCGTGATTGAAGTAGTACGGCAGGGGAAAGATGAACTCGTCACCCGGATCGGCAATCGCCAGAACCGCATTGATGAAACCCAGGTTGCTGCCTGCCGTCACCACGACCTGGCTGTGCGGCCGCACGCGAATGTTGTTCTCGGCGAGCAACTTCGCTTCAAATGCCGCCGCCAACTCCGGCATGCCGGCGACGCGTCCATATCCGTGTTCATCGGGCGACTTCGGGAACTCACGTGCCGCGATCATCGCCGCATCTGGCGGACCGTAGGCCACCACTCCTTGTCCGAGCGAAATTGATCCGGGCGTCTCCATCATCCACTGCGTGACGATGGGAATGACGGGTGTTTGCACTGCGGCGACGCGCCGCGATTCTCGCAACGACGACGACACGCTCACTTCGCCGGTTCTCCGACGATCGCCAGCCACTTGCCGTCTCGACTCGCGGCGAGCCGCGTGATCTTCGTCACCCCGGCCGCGGCCAGATCGGCGATGTCGGACCAACCCACGCCGTCGGTCCACACGGAGAGCTTGGATCCCTGCCCCATCACAAAGCGCTTGCCGTCCGGCAACCACGTGAGGTCTTCGCTTGGCTTCAGCGTATCGGCCACGATGGTCGAGACTTCGTGTGTCCTCACGTCGAACTGTTTAATCGCCGACGCCTGTGGCGACAGCTTGACGACGAAGCTCACCGCGTTCGTTCCGGGCCGCATAAGCAGTGAGCGACCGATGTTCGACGTGATCGTCTGTGACGCCGCGGTGGTGGTGTTGATCACCTGGAGCGAGTTCGGCAAGCCGCCGGCGCCGAGAATGAACGCCGCGATCTCGGTATCGGTGATCCACACGTGATACCCGATCAACTCCTTGCCGTGCTGATACGCCAGCCGCGGATGCGAGCCGTCCATGTCGTAGCGAAAGAGTGACTGCTCCGTGCCATGCACGCACACAAACGACTTGCCGTCTGGGGCCACGAGCGGGGAATACTCGTTCTCTGCCGTGCGCGTGAGTTGCGACAACTGCGACGTCGCGATGATCCACTTGTAGATGTCGTTCTGCTTGCCGTCGCGATTCGACGTGAAGAGCACCGACGAACTGTCTGGCAGAAACGACGGCTGATTGTCGTAGCCAGGGTTGTTCGCGATGTTCACGGGCGTGCCGACGGTGACGCCATTGGCGCTGATCGTCAGCGGCGCCAAGTAGACCTCCGTCGCCGGGGCGCCTTGCGCTTGCACCAACGCGCACATCACGACCACGAACGCGATCGCCCACAGTTTCTTCATGACTACGACCTCACTTGTTTTGGCGCTCGATGCGCGTCGAGGACCGACGGTCCAAGACGCTTTGACAGGTACACCTTGGCGTCCTGCGGATCATCCGTGTCCTGAAGCTCTACTTTGATCACATTGAATTGCAAGCTCGCGAGTGCGGCGCGCATGTCGAAGTACCGGTTCTTGGTTTTGACGATGATCTCGTCGAAGCCGAGGGCGAGGGCCCAGATTTCCTGCTGTTCGGTGATCGCGCGAAAGTGTCCCTGGCCGCGCCAATCGCGACGTGTCGCGCCGAGCCAGTTGTAGAGAATGCGGCGTCCGCGAAATTCCACGACGTCGCGCAGGCGATCGACCAGATCGGCCAGCGCCGGATCGTCTTCGTCATTCGTCAGTTCGTGCGAGACCTTGTACGACACCGGCAGCCACACCGACGGATCCTCCGGCAGCGGCACTTCGGCCATCAGAATCTGCATCGGCCGATCCTTCAAGCGCGACTCGATGTCGGTCGCCGTCTTGCGTTTCGGGAATTCGTTGAAGAACTCCTCAATGTACGCAATCTCGAGCGCGCCCTGCTGGAGCGGGTATTCACGGATGAAATATTCGGAATGGCTCACGCGGTCGCTATTTTACGTCGGCAGAACGCCGCCCGCTCGACCGCTTCAGGCACGTCGCCCCAGGCGTCGACAGGCCACGGCAGACGCCACGTCCAGTTGTGATCGCCCACAGTAGCCGGCGTGTTGATCCGATCGCGCCAACCGAACACGTCCTGCATCGGAATAAACGCCTGAGCGGATCCCGCCTGGAGGATGTGGCCGAGGAGCACATCGCGGATGGAGTCATCGAAGGCGCCTACGCGGCCTGACACGGCCAGGCGATCCTGAGGCGCCAGGCTGTCGAACCACTCCGCCGTGGTCTCGGTATCGTGGGTACCGGAGGCCGCGACCGAGGTCTCCGGGTACGTCGCCGGATCGATGAATGGCTGGCCGGGCTGATCGTACGCGCGCTCCCAGCGCATCACCTTGTAACCGGGAACCGCCAGATGTGTGAGTGACGCGCGAACAAAATCCGGGATGACGCCGAGATCTTCTGCGAGCACGTGGAGACCAGACTCGCGCATGGCAGCGATCACCTGCTCACCCTGCCACTGCTGCGTGTGCTCGTCGGAGGGGGTGAACCACGCGTTGCCGCTCTTGTCGCGCGCGTAGGTGCGATAGAAGCCGACGAGATGATCGAGGCGGATCCCGTCAAACAGTGCGGCCGCACGTCGCGCACGCGCGCGCAACCACTGAAACCCGCCACCCGCCACCACGTCCCAGCGATAGACGGGCAGACCCCAATCCTGCCCGGTCGCGCTGAAGGAGTCGGGCGGCACGCCGGCCGACAGGTCGAGAAAGAATTCGTCGGCGCGCGACCACACGTCGGCACTGCCCGTGTCCACGACAAACGGCACGTCACCGTAGATGCGCACACCCGCGTCGGCGGCCGCGCGACGCGCGTTCTGCCACTGCGCGTCGATGACCCACTGCAGATACTGCTCAAACAGCACATGCGGCCCAAACTGCCGACGCGCCTCGTTGAGCGCGCGCGCATCGCGCGTGGCGAGCGGTGACGGCCAATGGCGCCATGCGCCGCCGTACTGCTGGCTGAGCGCGCGGTAGAGGGCGTAGTCGTCGAGCCACCAGCGCTCGCGCGCGATGAACGCCGCGAGTGCCGCGGCACGCGCGGTGTGCATCGCCCACTCGTCCTGCAGGAACGCACGGAACGCCATCTCAAGCGCAGCCGACTTCGCCATGCGCACCGCGGTGAAGTTGACGCGATCGCTCGCACGCGCGATGTCGAGTGCCTCACGCGACGCTCCCGGCATCGCCGCCACACCACCCGCGCGATGAAAATCATCGATCGATTCAATCGAGAGAAAGATCGGGTCCAGGGCCATCGCCGAACACGCCGAGTACGGCGACGACTGTCCGTCGGCCATGGTGCCAAGCGGCAATAGCATCAGCTCGCTGAAACCCGCAGACGAGAGCCACGAGGCGAGCGGCACCAGATCGCTGCATTCGCCGATGCCCCAGCTCCGGCTGGAGATGGCAGCAGACAGAGGCAGGAGAACGCCGCGGCGACGCATCGTGGAAGGCATTGTACGCAGGGTCAGGCGCGCAGCACGCGCGCGAGGCCGTCGGCAAACACATCCGGCTCCGGCAGCAGACTCAGCACCAGAAACGCTTCGCGGGGGAAATCAAAGAAGTAGCCGGGGTGCACAAGCACATGCTCTTGCTCAAGCAATCGCAGCACCAGCGCCTCTTCACTTTCGGTCGCCGGCATCTGCAGCACGACACACCATCCGGCCTCCGGCTCCAGCATCGTCACATCACCACGCCCCGCCACGCGCGCGCGACACGCGGCGAGATTGATCATCACGCGCTCGTGAATCGACCCGCGCAGGGCAGCGCCGGCCTTGATGAGAGACGCGGCGGCCACCTGCACGGGCGTCGCCACAGACAAATACGTGTCGCAGATGAGCTCAAGGGCATGCAGCGCGCGCTGCACCAGTGCATTCGGACCCGACACGGCCACCCACCCGAGCTTCATCTGCGGCAACCCGGCAGACTTCGACAGACCGCCAAGACTGAACGTGAGCGCGGTCGTCACGCGCTCGGCGACCGCGTGAAGCCGCGAGCCGCGTAGCGAGTAGTCGAGAAACACCTCATCCGCGATGATCGCAATGTCGCGCGCCGCACACAACTCATCCAGCCACACCGCATCGTCTGCGCTCAACACCGAGCCCGTGGGGTTGTTGGGCGACACGACGAGGACGGCTCGTGTGCGCGCTGACAGCGCGCTCGCGATGCCGTCGCGATCGAGCGACCATCCGCCGTGCATGTGCAGTGCGTACGGCACGGTGGTCACCAGGTCGAGACGCGAGAGCAACTCGAACAATGGATAGCTCGGCTGCGGGATCAAGACCTCATCACCGGCATCGCACAACAACTTGAACAGCAGCGAATATGCTTCGCTGGTGCTGCCGGTCAGGACGATGCGATCAAGGGAGACGGTCAAACCTTGTCGCGCGTACTCGCGCGCCACAGCCTCGCGGGCGCTCAGCATGCCAAGCGGTTCGGGCGTGTACGACAGCGCCGCCGGTGCGGCCAGCATCGCGTGCAGATCCGCCGGATAGTGCAGGCCGACACGGGTCGGATTGGTCTCTGTGAGATCGATGATCTCAGTGCCCGCTGTCCGCAATCGGGCATGCACGCGGGTGACGGCGTTTTCTTCGAGCGCGCTCGGTAGTCGGGACGAGAACATCGACGTTCAGCTTAGACTAGCTCTCATGTCTCGACGAATTCTGCTGTCACTGGCCATGCTCGGCGCGCTGGTCTCTGTGCCGCTCGGCGCGCATCAGTCGGCGCCGAAAGCGATCAACGTCCCGTACAACATGTTCACGCTGAAGAACGGGCTCACCGTGATTCTCCACGAGGATCACAGCGTGCCGGTCGCGTCGGTGAACGTCTGGTACAAGGTCGGATCCGCTGACGAGAAGCCGGGCCGCACAGGCTTCGCGCATCTGTTCGAACACCTCATGTTCGAAGGATCCGGACACGTGAAAGAAGGCGACTTCGACAACTTCCTCGAAGCCGCCGGCGGATCAAATAACGCGAGTACGAGCAACGACGTCACCGACTACTACATCGATGTGCCGTCGAATGCGATCGACCTGGCGCTGTTCCTCGAGTCGGATCGCCTAGCGTACCTGCTCGATGTCGTGACGCCCGCAATGGTCGACGGTCAGCGCGACGTCGTGAAAAACGAACGTCGGCAGAGCTACGAAAACGCACCGTACGGCATGGCCGAAGTGCGCATCCCCGAGATCCTCTATCCGAAGAATCATCCCTACCACTGGCCCGTCGTCGGCTACATGGAAGACCTGACCGCGGCGTCAGCTGAGGACGTGAAGGATTTCTTTCGGCGGTTCTACACGCCGTCCAACGCGGTCGTGGCGATTGCCGGCGACTTCAACAGCGCGGAGTTGCGCAAGCGGATCGAGTACTGGTTCGCAGATGTGAAGCCGGGCCCCTCAGCACCGCCGATTGAAGTGCCACCGGTGGAAATCACGAAGGTCATCAAAGAGTCGATGACCGATCAGGTGCAGCTGCCGCGGCTGTATCTCACCTGGCTCACGCCGCGAGAGATGTCGCCGGGCGATGCCGAACTCGATGTGGTGGCGAACGTGCTCGCGGGTGGCAAGACGTCGCGCCTCTACAAGCGCCTCGTGTACGACATGCAGGTCGCACAGAACGTCTCGGCGGCGCAGGATTCCAATCAGCTCGGCTCGCAGTTCCGCATCACGGTGACGCCGAAGCCATCGGCGGATGCACCGGAACTCGCGCTCGACAAACTGAAGACGATCATCGACGAAGAGTTGCAGAAGTTGAAAGACACGCCACCGACCGATCGCGAAATGCAGCGCGTGATGAATGGCCTCGAGTCGACGTTCTACAGCCAGATGGAGCGCGTGAACGGCCAGGCGCGCCAGCTCAACTCCTACTTCGCGAAGACCGGCAATCCCGACTACTTCAACGAAGACCTCGCGCGGTATCGCGCGCTCTCCGCCAATGACATCAGCGCCGCGGCCCGTCGATGGCTACCCGCTGACAAACGTCTGGAATTCTCCGTACTGCCCGCTGCGAAAAAGTAACGATCATGAGACACACACTCACGCTCTCACTCGCACTCGGCCTCGCGCTGATCGCTGCACCCGCGCTCACGGCTCAGCAAGGTCCTGACCGAACCAAAGCGCCTGTGCTTGGCCCGGCACCATCGTTGAGGCTTCCGCCGATCGTGAAGCGCACGCTGACCAACGGACTCCCGGTCTGGATTGTCGAGATGCACAAGGTGCCGCTCGTCGATGTCACGCTGGTGGTCAAGTCGGGTTCCTCATCGGACCCGATCGCCAAGTACGGCCTCGCGAACCTCACTGCGGACATGCTCGATGAAGGCGCAGGCACACGGACCGCGCTCGACATCGCCGACGCAATCGCATTTCTGGGCGGATCGCTGCGGACGTCCAGCGACTGGGATTCGTCGGTGGTCAACCTCCACTTGCCGGTCTCGAAACTCGACGATGGCCTCGGTGTGATGAGCGACGTGGCGCTGCGCCCGACGATGCTCGGCACCGAATTCGAGCGGATGCGCAAGACGCGGCTGACGTCGATCCTGCAGGGGCGTGACAACGCGTCAACCCTCGCGGCCATGGCGTTCTCGAAAGCGCTCTACAGTGGCAACCATCGGTACGGCGCGCCGGCCGGAGGTACCGAGACGTCGGTCACGGAGTTCAACGTCGCCGATCTGAAAGCGTTTCACGCCAAGGTGTTTCAGCCATCCAATGCGCAGCTCATCGTCGTCGGCGACATCACGGCGGCGTCGATCATGCCGAAGCTCGAAAAGCAATTCGGCCTCTGGAAGAACACCGCGCCTGTGGCAAAGGTGACGCTGCCTGCGGCCCAGCCGGCTGGGCCGCGCACGGTCTATCTCGTCAACAAGGCGGGCGCGGCGCAGTCACAGATCCGCATTGGCTTGGTGGGCGTCGCGCGCAGCACTCCCGATTTCTACACGCTCGATGTCGTGAACACGATCCTCGGTGGATCGTTCACGTCGCGACTCAATCAGAACTTGCGTGAAGTGCATGGCTACGCGTACGGGGCCAGCTCGTCGTTCTCGATGCGCCAGTCGGCGGGACCGTTCCAGGCCGCGGCGGGTGTGCAAACGGACAAGACGACCGAAGCGCTGAAAGAGTTTTTCAAAGAGCTCGACGCGATCCGCGAGCCGATTTCTGCGGCCGAGCTTGCGCGTGGCAAGAACTATCAGGCGCTTGGCTACCCGCGATCCTTCGAGACACTCTCCGGCATGGCGAGCGAGCTCGTGTCGATGGCGGTGTATGGACTGCCCGAGACGTTCTTCAACGAGTATGTGCCAAAGGTGCAGGCCGTGACCGCCGCACAAGCGCAGGCCGCCGCGCAGAAATACATTCAGCCCGACAGGTTTGCGATTGTCGTCGTCGGCGACCTGTCGAAGATCGAGAAGAGCATTCGCGACGCCAACTTTGCGACGGTGAAGGTACTCACCGTCGATGAAGTCGTGAAATAGCGTTGGGCGTCGTTGTCATCGGCGCCGGTGCGGCCGGACTAGTCGCCGCCGCCTTTGCGAGCACGCCGGAGCATCCGGCTGTGCTGGTGGAGCGTACGAGCGACGGGGGCCGCAAGATCATCATCAGCGGCGGCGGCCGGTGCAATGTGTTGCCGGCGGCGCTCGAGCCCGATCGGTTCATCACGTCGTCGCCAACGCATCTGTTGCGGCACATGTTGCGCGCGTGGCCGCTCGAAGCGCAGAAGCAGTTCTTCCAAGATGAGTTGGGCGTGCCGCTCAAGTTCGAGGCGGATTCGCGCAAGTACTTCCCTGTGTCGAACAAGGCGCGCGATATTCGCGATGGTCTCGTCGCTTTCGCGCGGCGACGCGGCGTACAGTTTCAGTTCGGCACAACCGTCGAGAACATCACGCGCGTTGGCGACGGCTGGCGTGTCGAGACATCGAATGGTGTCATCGACGCGCGCGCGGTCATCATCGCCACCGGCGGATTGTCTGTGCCCGACACCGGCAGTGACGGCGCGGGGCTGCGCTTCGCCGAGTCGCTCGGCCACACGGTGCATGACGTCTACCCTGCACTGACACCGCTGCTCGCCAGTCCAGCGGTGCACGCATCGCTGTCGGGCCTCTCGCTCGACGTCCGCATCCGCGCCAAGTGGCAGGGAAAGGTCCGCACATCCGAGGGCGGCTTCCTCTTCACCCACCGCGGCTACAGCGGCCCCGCAGTGCTCGACATCTCTGATGTGGTGACACGGGCAGGGACAAAGGCAAAAGCGACGGGGTCAGAGCCCTTTTCCACAGATATCCACAATTTGGGGACAGAGCTCG